>NZ_CYSG01000056.1 GCF_001457775.1 Phaeobacter sp. CECT 5382 | reverse complement strand
GTGATTTTGGAAACGACGCCAGCGCCGACGGTGCGGCCGCCTTCGCGGATCGCAAAGCGCAGACCGTTTTCCATCGCGATTGGCGCGATCAGCTCAACGTCGAACTTCAGGTTGTCGCCTGGCATGACCATCTCGGTGCCCTCGGGCAGAGTAACAGTACCGGTGACGTCTGTGGTCCGGAAGTAGAACTGTGGACGGTAGTTCGCGAAGAATGGCGTGTGACGGCCGCCTTCATCCTTGGTCAGGATATAGGCTTCTGCTTCGAACTTGGTGTGTGGCTGAACCGACTTAGGTGCGCACAGAACCTGGCCACGCTCAACAGCTTCACGGTCGATACCGCGCAGCAGGGCGCCGATGTTGTCGCCCGCTTCACCGCGATCCAGCAGCTTGCGGAACATTTCAACACCAGTACAGGTGGTGGTCTGAGTGTCTTTGATGCCAACGATTTCAATGCTGTCGCCAACATTGATCACGCCACGCTCAACACGGCCAGTCACAACGGTACCACGACCAGAGATCGAGAACACGTCTTCAACAGGCATCAGGAAGGGCTGGTCAACCGCACGTGCAGGAGTAGGGATATACTCGTCAACGGCAGCCATCAGCTCGCGGATTTTGTTTTCGCCGATTTCAGGGTTGGTGCCTTCCATCGCCGCCAGAGCGGAACCTGCGATGATTGGAATATCGTCGCCGGGGTAGTCGTAGGACGACAGCAGCTCACGGATTTCCATTTCAACCAGCTCGAGCAGCTCTTCGTCGTCTACCTGGTCAACTTTGTTCATGAAGACAACCATGTAGGGGATGCCAACCTGGCGGCCCAGCAGGATGTGCTCGCGGGTCTGGGGCATCGGGCCGTCAGCTGCGTTCACAACCAGGATGGCGCCATCCATCTGCGCCGCACCGGTGATCATGTTTTTCACATAGTCAGCGTGACCGGGGCAGTCGACGTGCGCGTAGTGGCGGCTTTCGGTTTCATACTCAACGTGTGCGGTCGAGATGGTGATGCCGCGAGCTTTTTCTTCAGGTGCGCCGTCGATCTGGTCGTAGGCTTTGAAGTCACCAAAATATTTGGTGATCGCTGCGGTCAGAGTGGTTTTACCGTGGTCAACGTGGCCGATGGTGCCGATGTTGACGTGCGGCTTATTACGTTCAAACTTTTCCTTAGCCAT
>NZ_CYSG01000055.1 GCF_001457775.1 Phaeobacter sp. CECT 5382 | reverse complement strand
TCATCGCGCGATATGCGGATCGTCACCTGATGCGGTTCTTCCGGGGGGATGCTGCGTTCGCCATCCCGGAGCTATACAAAACTCTGGAACTGGAAAACTATTTCTACGCCATCCGCCTTCGGGCCAATCGCGTTCTTCAGGGCAAGATTGCGCATCTGCTCAAGCGCCCTGTGGGTCGTCCGCCAAAAGGCGTGAAGCGCATCTACGGCGACTTCCAATATCAGGCGGCATCTTGGGACAAACCTCGTCGTGTCATCGCCAAGGTGGAATGGCATCCCAGCGAGTTGTTCCCGCGCGTGGGCTTCGTGGTCACCAACATGCCGATGGAACCCGACTGGATCATCCGCTTCTACAACCAACGCGGCACCGCCGAGCAATACATCAAGGAAGGCAAGCAGGCGATCAACTGGACCCGTTTGTCCTGCAAAGGCATGGCGCAGAACGAGGTGCGGCTGCAACTCCATGCACTGGCTTACAATATCGGTGCCTTCCTACAGGGCACTGATCTACCTGATGAGATAGCCGACTGGTCACTGACAAGCCTGCAGACGCGATTGATCAAGATTGGTGCGAGGGTTGTGCGTCACGCCCGTGCAATCACCTTCCAACTGGCCGAGGTGGCTGTCAGCGGCGATCTGTTCAACCGCATCCTTGCGGCCATACATCGGCTGCGCGCACCGCCGGTTCCCTAATGACAACATCGTTAATCATAAAACCTGAACAAAAGCGGCTCAACCGGTCTATCCATACGGGGGTCGGTCAGACCAATATCCGGATCAACCTCGCCCCCGAGACCGGAAATCGGGCGCAGTTCGCGCGTCAGATGCCCGAACAACGGCACCATGGGTGCAAGAGGCTTGATAGGAGCGCAGAACAGCGGCAAGGTGGGCGGGAGGACGTTCTACTTGGGGAATGTCAGCTAAATGAGCTTGATGCCGAGATCATTTATGGCGACGCGCTAACAGATGATGCCAAAGGTCTAACACAAGCTGATTTGATACTAGCCAACCCACCGTTCGGAAGCAAAGCTGGCAGCAGGCGTGATGCACGAGAAGATTTACCTTATCCAAACGCTAACAAGCAACTCTTGTTCCTTCAGCACATCTACATGAGCCTTGATAAAAATGGCCGAGCAGCCGTGGTTTTGCCAGACAGTGTTTTGTTTGATGCGGGCGTGGGGAAGCTCATAAGGCGGGACTTGTTGGATAAACTGACATTCCCCAAGTAGAACGTCCTCCCGCCCACCTTGCCGCTGTTCTGCG
>NZ_CYSG01000054.1 GCF_001457775.1 Phaeobacter sp. CECT 5382 | reverse complement strand
GCTACCATGCTGGATTCACGAAATGAATCCCTCACCCGATTTGTGCAACAAAGCCACTGCGAGAACAGAACAAAAACAAAACGTGAAGGTGGGAAACTTTGTGGGAAACCATTTTTCGGGAGAGAACCAGGTCAGCCTCAAATCCCTTGTTTTACTGGCAGGGGCATCAGGGTTCGAACCCGAGACCTACGGTTTTGGAGACCGTCGCTCTACCAACTGAGCTATACCCCTGCAGTGCCCGTGTTCCTAAGCCACCACCGACCGACTCGCAAGAGGGAAATCAGCGGCAACACACGGGTTTTTTCGACAAACCGAGCCGCAGACTGGTCCTGAACAGCACAGTATTCTAAGACAGGTGAAAAAGGAGCGCCTTTTGAGCCTGAGAAAGAAAATTGCCGACAGCCCCCGGTTCAATCGCGCGGTCGAGGCCTGCTTTGCCGCCTATGTCAGTTTTGCCTATCGGACTTCTCGCTGGCAGCGGTCTGGGTTTGCGGACATGGATGCCGCTGTGGCGCGGGGTGAGCCGGTCATATTTGTGCTCTGGCACCAACGTTTGATCATGGCCCCTTACCTGTTTGACACTTCATTGGGGCGGATTTGTGCGCTGACCTCGGCGGCACGCGCCGGACAACTGGCCGGGCAGATTCTGGTGCGGCTTGGCTTTGAAACCATCCCTATGTCGAGCCACAAACGCCATGTCGCCCTGTCGCGCGAGGTTCTGCGACGTACAAAGGAAGGCTGCTCGATTGGAATCGCTGCAGACGGGCCACGCGGCCCTGCACGCATCTCTTCGGGTGTGCCGATCACCTGGGCGCGGATGACAGGGTGTCGGGTCTTTACCGTTGCCTTTGCCGAACGCCGGGTTCTGAAGCTGCCCACCTGGGACAAGCAAATGCTCCCCCTGCCCTTTTCGCGTGGCGTGCTGATCTGCCAGGAGTGGCTTGAGGAAGTCCCCAAAAAGCCCAGTGAAGTAGAGGCTGAAACACTGCGGATCAGTCTACAGGCGTCGCTGGACGAGATCACAGACCGCGCCGATAGGCATGCAGGGCGTCCAGCAGAAGACCGCTAAGGCCGCCGCCCCCCCAAAAGACCAAGACAAAACTCTGCAAGAAAAAAGGGCCTCCCTCGGGAGGCCCTTTCGCAGAACAGTTCTGTGTGGTTCTCGGCGATTTTCCCATATGGGAAAATCACCTGTCACCACTGTTTCAAAATCACTCTGTGATTTTGGAAACGACGCCAGCGCCGACGGTGCGGCCGCCTTCGCGGATCGCAA
>NZ_CYSG01000053.1 GCF_001457775.1 Phaeobacter sp. CECT 5382 | reverse complement strand
TGAGCTACCCCCGAAATTCGGACACTGACGTAAGCTGCTATTTGTTGTCTGCTGATCTTCAACACGAAGGAGATCAGATATGTCGAAACGGAAGCAACATCATCCAGAGTTTAAGGCTAAGGTCGCGCTGGAAGCGCTGAAAGGCGAAGAGACGGTCAGCGAGTTGGCCAGTCGGTTTGGCGTGCACCCAACGATGATCCATCAGTGGAAGCGCGCATTACTTGAAGGCGCATCGGGCGTATTTGAGCGTGGCGGACGGAAGGCACCGGAAGTCGATGAGGAGCAGGTCAAAGACCTGCACGCCAAGATTGGGGAGTTGGCCGTCGCCAACGATTTTTTGGCCAGAAAGCTCAAACCTTGGACCGGCAAGTGAGGCGCAAGATGATTGAGCCGAACCTAAAAGGTCTGTCAGTCAGCAAGCAATGTTCGCTGCTGTCGATCTCGCGGTCCTCGTTCTACTATGAGCCGAAGAGCGAAAGTGAGATGAACCTCGATCTGATGCGCCTGATCGACAAGCAGTTCCTGGAAACGCCGTTTTACGGCGTACGTCAGATGACATGGCACCTGCGCAATGACGACCACCTCGTCAATGAGAAGCGGATCAGACGCCTGATGCGGTTGATGGGCCTCATGCCGATCTATCAGAAGCCCAACACCAGCAAGGCAGCGAAGGGTCACAAGATTTACCCTTATCTGTTGCGCGGCTTGCGCGTGGATCGGCCCAACCAAGTTTGGTGCGCCGACATCACCTACCTGCCGATGCGGCGTGGGTTTTTATATTTGGTCGCCATCATGGACTGGCACACGCGCAAGGTGCTGGCGTGGCGTATCTCAAACACGCTGGAAGCCGAGTTCTGTGTTGATGCCTTGAATGAAGCGATCCACAAGTTCGGCCCACCCGAGATCATGAATACGGATCAGGGCAGCCAGTTCACGTCATTTGCTTGGACCGACCGCCTGCGTCGATCCGGCATCCGCATCTCAATGGACGGCAAAGGCCGGTTCCTCGACAATATCTTTGTCGAACGACTGTGGCGGTCGCTGAAATACGAATGCGTTTATCTGCACGCATGGGAGACCGGATCAGAGGCCAAAGCTGGCGTCAGAAAGTGGATCGCGTTCTACAACCACAAGCGCCCTCATTCCGCCCTTGGCGGCAAACCACCCGCTGTGATCTATTGGCAGCGAAACGAACCAACCAACCCCGATCAGCAGGTGCAAAGAGTAGCTTAAATCACGCCAGATCCTGTCCAAGGATTGGGGAGTAGCTCAGC
>NZ_CYSG01000052.1 GCF_001457775.1 Phaeobacter sp. CECT 5382 | reverse complement strand
TTGGTTGCGGGAGTAGGATTTGAACCTACGACCTTCAGGTTATGAGCCTGACGAGCTACCGGGCTGCTCCATCCCGCGACAGGGTCTTAATTGTGTTTGTAATCGTATATGAGTTTTGGATTTTACTAGGTTTGGCGGTGACCTACTCTCCCACGTCTTAAGACGCAGTACCATTGGCGCTAAGGCACTTAACTTCCGGGTTCGGGATGGGACCGGGTGTTTTGCTCTCGCTATAGCCACCAAACCGAGAAAAATCCAAATCCGATACCCTTGGCTCTGCCAAGGTATGGCGCGGCTGGCAGCTCATTTGCGAAGCAAATGCGCGAGAAGCCGCACTCCAGTTATGTCACCGAATATTTCGGCAGCGTAACTGGTATATCGGAAGAAACAATCAACACTGACGATTTTGCCGGAGCAAAATCTGTCACGCAGCAGGCAGTGTATTTGCCGGGCAAATGCACGTTGCTGCACCTTTGTTATGTCACAAGTCATGTGGTGCTTTTTGGTTCTTGAGGCTGTCTATTACTAGATCAGATCAAGCCAATCGGGCGATTAGTACCAGTCAACTGAACGTGTTACCACGCTTACATCTCTGGCCTATTGACGAGGTGGTCTACCTCGGCCCTCAGGGATACCTTGTTTTGAGGGGGGCTTCCCGCTTAGATGCCTTCAGCGGTTATCCTGTCCGAACATAGCTACCCAGCACTGCCGTTGGCACGACAACTGGTCCACCAGTGGTTCGTTCACCCCGGTCCTCTCGTACTAGGGGCAACTCCTCTCAAGTATCCTACACCCACGGCAGATAGGGACCGAACTGTCTCACGACGTTCTAAACCCAGCTCACGTACCTCTTTAAACGGCGAACAGCCGTACCCTTGGGACCTGCTCCAGCCCCAGGATGAGATGAGCCGACATCGAGGTGCCAAACACTGCCGTCGATATGGACTCTTGGGCAGTATCAGCCTGTTATCCCCGGCGTACCTTTTATCCGTTGAGCGATGGCCCTTCCACTCGGGACCACCGGATCACTATGGCCGACTTTCGTCTCTGCTCGACTTGTCAGTCTCGCAGTCAGGCTGGCTTCTGCCATTGCACTCAACGAGCGATTTCCGACCGCTCTGAGCCAACCTTCGCGCGCCTCCGTTACGCTTTAGGAGGCGACCGCCCCAGTCAAACTACCCGCCACGCAGGGTCCCGGATCCGGATAACGGACCGCGGTTAGACATCAAGAGTGCGAAGGGTGGTATCTCAAGGGAGGCTCCACGTGAACTAGCGTTCACGTTTCGATGCCTACCACCTATCCTGCACGTCACAATCCTGATGCCAGTGCGAAGCTGTAGTAAAGGTGCACGGGGTCTTTCCGTCTAACCGCGGGAAGCCTGCATCTTGACAGGCAATTCAATTTCGCTGAGTCGATGTTGGAGACAGCGGGGAAGTCGTTACGCCATTCGTGCAGGTCGGAACTTACCCGACAAGGAATTTCGCTACCTTAGGACCGTTATAGTT
>NZ_CYSG01000051.1 GCF_001457775.1 Phaeobacter sp. CECT 5382 | reverse complement strand
ATTCCGTCCGGGGAAAGGGGAAGTCCCCTCAGAAACCGATTTGTGCAACAAAGCCGGCGGTATTCTTGACCATGCTGAAATCTTGGGTGCCTCTGATACAGGTGCTGTTCCTTCGCTGCAGGCAGTATGGCTTTGGGCGAGGCGAGCGAAATATGCAGAATCCTCCATATTGACCTAGCTCATAGCGTGGTAGGTTTCGACACTGGACGCCAGAGATGCAGTTGTTGAGTGCGGAACAAAACCAATCAACTTCTGTCAGGCCCAATTTTGCTGTGTTGAAACGTGCTACCAAGAGTAGGTGTCTATGAGCACGGTCAAACCCAGGCCGACGATTTGGCGGGACAATTCCCTTGTGTCCCTTGTGCAAAAAAATGTTTGACTGGGCCGCCCCCGAGGCCAAGGTCCTGCCCCTAAGATCGGGGGAGAGTATCACTAGACTTTGAAAACAAATCATCCTCTAGTTTTTCTAAGACAGATAATGTCCCACGTACTGGGTCGCTCAATTTATGAGGGGTGATGCATGATTTGACCCGATCTGAAAAAAACTTCCTCACATCATGGCCGAAGAAAACTGCCTTTTTAGTATCAGTGTTTCGAATGGCGTAGATTACAGCACTACCTCCGCTTGATGCTTGAAGAAACTCCAAACGTGAACCATCTCTTACGGGTAGTTGGTTGGCGTCTATTTTGAGAGAAACCTCACCTTCTTCAAACTTTACAAAAACTTGTGCGACCATCTGCGTTGACGAAGTGATCCAACCAGAAACTTCTGCTATATGACCAGAAATATCAAGATTCCCACCACCTCCAGAGATACTGCCACGAACTTCAGTAATCGGTACGATATCGCAAGAAATAACCGTACCTGAAAGAACTTGGAACTTGGCTGTTTTTAGGGTTTGTTCCAAAATCTCATCCCTCAGGGATGTGGTTAAGTGGTTTCGTTTAAAAAACATTTTCAGTTCACACTCTCATTTCCGTGCTCGATTTCACTATCGGTTAAGGAGAAAATTTGTCAAATGAATAATCCTTCGCAAAACGCAGGGTGTGTTGACGAAAAGGATTCACACTCGCCGCTGACACCCTCTTGTGCGGTCTTTGTCCGGGACGTTACGCGTGGCAGATTTGAACTCCTTCTTGGTGTCGCCCTGTTCTCCCAACGAGAACCGCTTGGCTGGGACGGTGGGCTTTGCCGCGGCCAACCCCTGGCGGTTGCCCATTGCGCCGCTAGGGGCGAGGGTGTTGCCGACCCTGCTGGCAGCCAATGGTCGACTGCAATATGGAGAATTCTGCATATTCTGTATCTAACCAAGGTGCGGTACTCGTCGCACAAGTGAGGAACACCTGACCGTCTTTCACGGAGACGGCTATACAATTGGGGCAAAGATCAAAGATGTGAGAGCGCCGATTTTGCCAAGCGATTCCGCCTGAACTACACGAGGGCAGAGGCAGGCAAGGGTAACCCAGCTAAAAAGAGTGTGCGGTATTCTTAAGTTATTTTAAAAAGGCCAAAAATCAGAGGTTTTAGAAAACATGTTAAACTCAGGAATTGGCCTGATCGTAGTCAGTATTTTTCTCGCATTTTTCTTTGAGCCCGCATTTCCCAAGTAACTTGACGTTTTCGCGCCTCCAACGGCCACTAATGTGT
>NZ_CYSG01000050.1 GCF_001457775.1 Phaeobacter sp. CECT 5382 | reverse complement strand
ATTATCTTAAGAAAACAGCGCATGAAGCGCCCGGGGGGGCGCCTGATACATAGGGCGCCCGCCCCCCCCAAAGGGGGGCGGGCCCCGCGCCCCCAATATGGGAGGCCCTCCTCTTGGGGCGGGGCCGGCCGGCCCCGGTCGGGCGGGAAAAACCCCCCACCCGGCAAGATGTCTTGCAGGGCCAGCGCCGTCCCCGCCGCACTGTGCACCCGAATTTCAGTCTCCCCAAAGGTCAGTTCAAGCCCGTCGGCGCGCTCTGTGATCTGCAACTGGCCCGGACCATAAAGGCCGGGGATCATCGACAGATCCAGCTGGTCTTCGCCGGGGCGGAAATCAGTCACCACCATCCGGCCCGCCACCGCCGCAAAGACAAACTGATCCGCACCACTGCCCCCGGTCAGCACCGTGCCAGCCCCCTGGGCCACCAACAGATCATCCCCGGCCCGCCCCATGATTGTCACGGCGCCACCGCCGCCCTCCAGCAGGTCATCGCCGCCACTGCCCCTCAACTCTCCGACAGCAGAGGTCGCCACCATGCCGATTGTCGCCAGATCCAGCGTAAACTGCGAAATCCCCGCAGTACTGCCCGAAGTCACATAGACCTCCAGCTGGTCGCCCATCATCATGGCCTCCAGCGCGGTGATATTTTCCAGCCCTACCCCCGCCTCATGCGACAGGCTCTGCACATGTATCAGCTGCCCCGAGGGCAGCATCTCCAGCAGGCTGAGCCCCTCATCATTGCCCGCCGCCAGCACCAGAACATGATCCCCCACCGTCACCACCTGCAGCGCCGAGGCCCCGCCAAACCGGGTGGTGAGCGTATCATTGAGATGATCCGCCAGGCTCAGCCCACCCGCACCCGTCACCTGAAACAGGCTGAGCGAGCCCGTGCCCGAGGCCGCCATCAGCACCCAGGTGGCGCCATGAGCCTGAAAGCTCTGCAGCGCAGAAGGATCCGCCACCGGCAGGCCATCTGCCATGGTCAGGCTGTCTGCCGCCTGCAGCGCCCCGGTCTGACCATTGATCCGATAGCTGTGCACCCCCTGACCTGCGGCATCCGCCACAAACAGCAGCCCCGTCTCAGAGCCGGTCGCGGGGGCGGTTGTCAGTGCCCGCGCCTGCGGCATCTGATAATGATCCGCGCCGCCGGTGCGACTGATCTCGTTTTGCGCACGGCCAGACCCATCCAGCCGCCAGCCCGTCAGCTCTCCTGTGCCGGTGATGCCATAGACCACGCTGTGACCTGCGCTGAGAGGCGCTGTCGTCAAGACCCCCAAACCGCCATCTGTGCCTGCTGGCAGGCTGGTCTGACTCTGGCGGCTCAGGCTGTCACCGCCGCCGATCTGATAGGACAGCAGCGCGCCCCCCTGGCTGTTTTGTTGCAGCAGCTGCATCTCGCCACCGATCTCTGCCAGCGCAAAATCGCCGGTGCCCAGCCCCGCGTTCTGATGCCAGTGCTGGTCCTGCAACACGGGGCGCACGCCGCCACCGGTCAGCTGAAACAGGCTGAGCCCGCCATTGCGACCGGTGCTGGCACAGAGATAGGTGCCGGTGTCAGTCTGCAGGATTTCCAGATCCCGCAGATCCGTATCAAAACGCTCCTGCCCAGTCAAAATATGCCGTTGGAACACCAAATCCATGCCTTTTACTCCCAGCTTGACCACCTTGGCCAAGCCGTAAAATCGCGGCGGGGAACGGCATTTTCTGGTGTGCAATTGAGGCAAAAGCGCGGAGATTGTTTACAGATTGAAGACAATGGCTAAGGCCCTGCCTTCACGTCCAGAATTTGCCCCATTAATTCCAAGGGTGCGACAATCAGGCTGCAGAGGAAGTTTTGGTGATGGCAAAATTGCCCGCCTGTTGCGCCCGCCGTTGCAGCTGTGGCGGG
>NZ_CYSG01000049.1 GCF_001457775.1 Phaeobacter sp. CECT 5382 | reverse complement strand
TCAGCAGACAACAAATAGCAGCTTACGTCAGTGTCCGAATTTCGGGGGTAGCTCACTATACTGGAGGAAGCAGATGCCGAAGAAGTCGAGGAAGGCAGCCTGAGTTTTGTAGGTGTTGAAGATTTTTAGATGATGATGATCAATGATGTTCGGCCTGAGGGCCTCACTGCGGACCCTTAGGCAAAGCTTGCAAGCTACCCATAAGATAGGGGTCCCCAAATGGGGAGGCAGGGCGGCTTGCTACTCTGGCTAGTCCACGGGAGCTAAGGTCGAACTTGTGGGATTCCCGTCGGGGGCAACCGACATTTTGATAGTCATTGTTACCCTTTCAAATCTCCAGTCGCCTTCTTGCTTTTCCATGCTGCGGCCCCCACAGGCTTTTAAGGGTGACCTTGCTTCACTACGAACTCTAGGTGGAATGCCGGGCTATCACGTAAATGAACATCGGGGCAGCGCATATGTGCTGCCTCCAAAAGTTGAAGATTATCACTGACACACCGCCTACAATTCTAGGGGTACTTCAGAAGCAGTTCCTTTTCTCAGATGGACACAAAGAGTTCAGGTGGTCCGAAGTGGTAGCCATTACGCGACATACCACGCGGGAAACTCATCAGAGTTGGGTAAGCAGGTAGGGGTGAGAACCCCGGTTCCATTGCTTGGTACCTTTCCGAAAAAACAGTATTCTTCATAGTGGTTGTCACCAAAAATATCGCAATAATGGAGGGAAATTACCACTTCTGCGGATGTGGTTGAACAGGGGGAGGCGTCAAATTCGGAAGAATAGCCTTCTTCGCTTATGAAAAGACATGCATCGACGGTTCGGGTGAAGTTCTCATTGGGAGATAAAGGCTGCCCGACATTTTCTGGTAGTTTCTTAACCGAAGAATTGCAATTTCTCGTTGTGCCTTCTAGTACAGGTAGTCTTGTATTGAAGTTATCAGAAAACACCTTTACTGACGCCGTCCAGTGAACTGATTTTGCTGAGGTGTTTCCAAGATTTTTGATCGTTGCAGAAACCGATGAGTTTGCAGTGAAATCTGCTAGAAACCCAATCTGTATGTGGGTGAAATCAGCTTCATCTAGTGTCCGGTCAATGTAATATTCAACGCTTTCAACAAATAGGTGAGCACGTGTTTGGTTCTTCCCGATTTCTCGTGTGTCGGCGGCCATTTCGTTGGTTGCGCGTAGAGTTTCTTGTGTGACTTGGAGAGTTCGATAGATGAAATACATGGCGAAGGCGCTTACCGCCAAAGCTGCCAGACCAGTAAAGCTCATGAGCCACTGAGCAAAGGTATCTTCAGCCGAAACCATACGTCTAACGAGAGACCAGTTCTGGGGGCTTTGGCCGGGCTTAGGAGTGCCGAGTTGTGTGCAGCCTTGATCAAGAATGCAACGGAGTGTGTTTGCGGCTAAGTTTCCCCAAATCAGGAGAGCGACAGTTAAGCCTACGCCAACCAAGAGCCCAGTCGCTAAACCATTTCGCCAAGAGTTCTTCATTTGAAATAGAGCCGTTAAACTGAGGAATGCGCGAAACATTCTCCACAAGCGCGAAAATGTCACTGATTCTCCTTGAGGAATCGGTGTTCCGTCGCAAGGCTACAACCCACTGAAGAGTAATCGCTTGGCCAACCGCTTAGGCTACTGACCCACATTTGCATAGTTTGGATTGAAATGACTGCCAGCCAAGAGAACCCTCCTCCAGCGGAGGCCATCCCCTCCATCCCTAGTAACACTCGGTTGCACCTTGCACTAGGCTTTGGTGTTCTAGTTTCCTTAGGTTGGCTCTGTGCGCTCTACTTTTTGCTCTGGCAGACCTCTCCCTGTCCTGCAGGCGACAATCAATCGTTATGGGGACGATTGGCTTGCAGAACCCCTAACGAGCTCGGTGACTTCTTAGCTGGAGCGTTCGCCCCACTTGCGTTCTTCTGGTTCGTCCTAGCAGTGTTGCTGCAAACGTTGGAGCTTAAATCTCAACGAGAGGAGCTTCATGCGACCAATCTATCAGGCGCTCAACAAGCCAAATGGGCCAAGGTCAACGCTAAAATCATGCAGGAAGAGCAAGGCCTTAAGGTTATGGAGGCACTTATTTCCAAAGTGTCATATAGATTGATCTCAACTCCAATCTTCGTGGAATTTCTTCAATTAGATGGAGACCGGAAGTCTCCACGACGTTTGTTGAATGTTGATGACATCAAGGGATCGGCTTTGTTGCACAAATCGGGTGAGGGATTCATTTCGTGAATCCAGCATGGTAG
>NZ_CYSG01000048.1 GCF_001457775.1 Phaeobacter sp. CECT 5382 | reverse complement strand
ATTCCGTCCGGGGAAAGGGGAAGTCCCCTCAGAAACCGATTTGTGCAACAAAGCCGCTTTCAATGTCTTTTACTGCTTCCGTCGCAAGAAAGTAATCGAGAACTGGATCATCTTCGGCAGCAATTTCACCAAATGTTTCTATTGTTCGTAATGTGACCATGAGAGGGGCCCTCCAATTTTTCGAATTGGCTCACCTTGCAAGCATATTGTCAAACGCTGTTTCATTGCCTCGAACAAAAGCTGTGATGCGAATGGCCAAGTATCTAAGCATAGTTGTTCGCCAGGCTTTGCAAAGACCGCTATCTGCGCAAAGCCGCCCTCGGAGCCAATCATGGGACAGCTCCCCGGGTCAGTTGGCCGAGATCAAGGCGGTGGAGGTCAGCTCCCAGCCCAAAGCGGTCGTTGACATGGAGTGCGACGCCATAACTGCTGCAATGGAGAATTTGAGTGTCAGTTTCCCTAAAGCGGTCATTAAGCTATCCTGGTGTTGGATCGTCACCGCTGCAGTCAACAACAACGGCAGCCGTGCTCACTCAAAAGTACACCGTCGTACCAAAGCCAAGTCAGCGGTCACTGCAAATCAGCTCTAGAAGCGATCATTGATCAAGCTCGCCAGGGCTCGACAGTTTCCTGTCAAGTCTTTGATGGATTTCTGCTTTTGGCCCCCATCAACTTGTTGATCCGCAGTGGCAACTCACAACACCAGAGACGATCTGACGCACATATCTTTAGATACTGGATTTATCTTTTGCTCCTGTTGCTGAAAGGGTCAACTTGAGATTAATTTCTGAAAAAATAGATGTAAGTAGACATGTGAATGAAAAACGAATGCAGCCCCTATCCATCAAGTGTCAACAAAACAGTTCTGATTGTCGATGACCACCTACTGCTTCTTGAGGCATTGGAAACCGTTTTAACCAAATCGGGCTACAAAGTTACTTCATGTAGTAGTAAAAAAGAAGCTATTGATATCATCAACAAACCTCACACCAATTTTGATGCAATACTTCTCGATGTCAATATGCCAGACATGGTCGGACTTCAAAGTATTTCTGAAATAGTCCATATTGCGATCGAGATCCCAACAGTTTTAGTCTCTGCAAACCTGTCACGAACTCTCGTTCGAAAAACTTTCTCCATCGGGGTGCGAGGATATATTCCAAAAACCGCCAACCTCAATCGCTTTCAAAACGTTTTAAACTTCGTAATCGGGGGAGGCACTTACACGCCCCCGGAGCTGGTAATATCCGAGGTGGAAAACTGGAACATATGGGGGTTGACCCCAGTGGAATCGGAAGTGGTGCAAAATGTTTCGCACGGCCTCTCAAATAAGATGATTTCTGCTGAAATGGGCATGTCAGAAGCGAGCGTAAAGATGCACTTGCGGTCGATTTTCGGAAAAATGAACGTCACGAATAGAACGCAGGTGGCATTGGCTCTCGATGAAACGATGATGAATGCTCAGCCTTAGGCTAGTCGGGCAAAATCTTGGTGGTATTTCAACGGAATGCCCAACTTAAAGTAAAATGAGCTGCGGAGCGAGACTGAAAATAATGAACCTAAATGACCTCAATATGGTGCTCTACTGCGGCGCCTACTCTGAGAAGTTGGATGATGTGTGTGAGCATGCCTTCAGGATGGGTATCCCGGTAAGGCCGCTGCCGTCTTTCCATTCGATGATCAAAGAAGTTTCAAACGTCAGTGCCCCTCGCTCGTGCGTAATCATTAACCTGGACGACCTGGGGGGGGCAAGCGAGGTTATCGAAGAACTGATCGCGTGGAGATTAGACTTTCCATCCATACCAACGATTTTAGTCTCGGGGGAATTCGAGGTTGACGATTTAGATTTACACCGACTATCGATATGTGATTGTTCGATAAAATCGACGAGCAATCCTTCCTCTCTTCACCTAGCACTCAAGCAGTCTTTCATTAACAACATGATCTGGGCAGAGCGGCAGGAGGAACGGATTAATGCCGATGTAGACGTAGGACTACGACTGAGCGCAGCGCTTGTGATTTCTGCAATATCAGCATTGATGTCAGGCATCTTTGTCTTATTGGAGTTTAGGGACTGGTTCTATGCCATGTTTGCTTACATTGTCGTTGGCCAGATCACTCTGGTGACCATATTGATATCATCTCTTGTTAGAAATTGGATTGAGGATAAGTTTTCTCGTTTTTATTTTTTGAAAAAATTTCTCCTACAGAAAGGTAAGGAAAACCAAGCAAAGCTGGGTCTTGACAAATTTAGTGCAGCATCCCCCCGGAAGAACCGCATCAGGTGACGATCCGCATATCGCGCGATGA
>NZ_CYSG01000047.1 GCF_001457775.1 Phaeobacter sp. CECT 5382 | reverse complement strand
TCATCGCGCGATATGCGGATCGTCACCTGATGCGGTTCTTCCGGGGGGATGCTGCGTTCGCCATCCCGGAGCTATACAAAACTCTGGAACTGGAAAACTATTTCTACGCCATCCGCCTTCGGGCCAATCGCGTTCTTCAGGGCAAGATTGCGCATCTGCTCAAGCGCCCTGTGGGTCGTCCGCCAAAAGGCGTGAAGCGCATCTACGGCGACTTCCAATATCAGGCGGCATCTTGGGACAAACCTCGTCGTGTCATCGCCAAGGTGGAATGGCATCCCAGCGAGTTGTTCCCGCGCGTGGGCTTCGTGGTCACCAACATGCCGATGGAACCCGACTGGATCATCCGCTTCTACAACCAACGCGGCACCGCCGAGCAATACATCAAGGAAGGCAAGCAGGCGATCAACTGGACCCGTTTGTCCTGCAAAGGCATGGCGCAGAACGAGGTGCGGCTGCAACTCCATGCACTGGCTTACAATATCGGTGCCTTCCTACAGGGCACTGATCTACCTGATGAGATAGCCGACTGGTCACTGACAAGCCTGCAGACGCGATTGATCAAGATTGGTGCGAGGGTTGTGCGTCACGCCCGTGCAATCACCTTCCAACTGGCCGAGGTGGCTGTCAGCGGCGATCTGTTCAACCGCATCCTTGCGGCCATACATCGGCTGCGCGCACCGCCGGTTCCCTAATGACAACATCGTTAATCATAAAACCTGAACAAAAGCGGCTCAACCGGTCTATCCATACGGGGGTCGGTCAGACCAATATCCGGATCAACCTCGCCCCCGAGACCGGAAATCGGGCGCAGTTCGCGCGTCAGATGCCCGAACAACGGCACCATGGGTGCAAGAGGCTTGATAGGAGCGCAGAACAGCGGCAAGGTGGGCGGGAGGACGTTCTACTTGGGGAATGTCAGTATACACCTTTCCTCTTCGCAGTAATTGCCAGTATGCTTACCGCAATAGGTTATATCTCAGCAATCGGCTCGCAATCGGATCAGGAAATCACCCTTTTGAACCGGGCCCTCTCGGTTTTGCTCATCTGGCTTGTTGCCGCAATTGTATACCATCAGAAAAAAACTGAAACGACACTGCAACGCAGCGAGGAAACCCTTCGCGCAATTCAAGATGGTACGGTCGACGGCATCATTTCGATTAATATTCGCGGAACCGTAGAAAGCTACAGCCGCGCCTGTGAAACGATCTTTGGTTACACCGCGGACGAGGTTATTGGAAAGAACGTCAAGATGTTGATGCCTGATCCGTATCAGGCAGAACACGACGGGTACCTCAGCAATTTTCGAGAAACTGGTGACAAGAAGATCATCGGAATTGGCCGCGAAGTTCGCGGGATGCGCAAGGACGGCTCTACCTTGCCAATTGATCTGTCCGTCAGCGAGGTAAATGCCAGTGGAGAGCGCGTATTCTGCGGCATTGTCCGAGACATCACAGAACGCAAGCAGGCCGAAGAAGATAGGGAGCAGTTCATCGAGCAACTGGCTCATTCCAACCGTGAACTCGACAATTTTGCCTATGTTGCGTCTCACGATCTCAAGGCGCCGCTGCGGGTTATCGGGAACACCTCGCAATGGCTGGAAGAAGATCTGGGACCGGATTTGAGCGAGGACAGCCGCGAAAACATGGCCCTGCTGCGTAACCGGGTCAAACGGATGGAGCGGCTCCTGGATGATTTGCTGGATTATTCTCGTATTGGACGCACAAACGAAAAGGCCGGTGCGATCAGGATCAGTGGCAAGGAAGTGCTCAACGACGCCATGCTGCTGGCCGATATTCCCGAGGGGTTTTGCGTAACCGTGAGCCCGGTCTTTTCTGAAATTCAGTTAGAGATCATGCCGCTAAAACAGATCTTCGCCAATCTAATTAACAACGCAATCAAACACCATGACAAGACCACTGGAAACATCGACATCGGCGTGACGACGCAGGAAGGCAAATATGTTTTCACGGTTGCCGATGACGGGCCCGGAATTGCTCCGGAGTTTCACGATCAAGTCTTTAAAATGTTCAAAACGCTCAAACCTCGCGACCAGGTTGAGGGCAGTGGCATGGGGCTGGCAATGATTGAAAAGCACATCCATCACTTTGGTGAGGAGATTTCGCTAGCCTCCGATCTGGGACAAGGCTGTACGTTCCGCTTCACTTGGCCAAAGGCGCAGGAGCCTGCCGTACAAGATGCAAGCCCCCCTGTTTCAGAAGAGGACCAATACCAACGCAAACAGGCCTGAAGACTGCAGCAGACGGCCTGCATCAAACGCCCAGAGGATATTGCCACGACCAGAACGGGAAAAACATGTTAGCCCCCCAAACGCAAAATCTGTGAACCGATGCCAAAAACTCAACCGAAGCTCAGCCGTCTTCAGAACCAGACGACAGAGGAGATAGCGGGGGCTTTGTTGCACAAATCGGGTGAGGGATTCATTTTGTGAATCCAGCATGGTAGCTGGAGTATATGAGCAGTTGGGCCCCTACGAAGTACA
>NZ_CYSG01000046.1 GCF_001457775.1 Phaeobacter sp. CECT 5382 | reverse complement strand
ACAACAGTACTGCGATGAGTGGCAGGGCGGGGCGTAATTTTTTTAAGGCAGTTATTGGTGCCCTTAAACGCCTGGTTGCTACGCCTGAATAAGTGATAATAAGCGGATGAATGGCAGAAATTCGAATAGTTACGGCTTATGACATCTTTGTGGACACATCATTCACTTTTTATTCACATCCGGCCCTGAACTCGCTAGGACTTGCCCCGGTGCATTTTTTAAATACCCGCGAAAATAGAGCTGATCGTCAAATCCAACATTGCGCCCAACGGTCGCTATCGGCATTCGCGTAGTGCTAAGCAGAAGTTTCGCCTGGCTGATACGCTGATCTTCGCGCCAGCTCAATACGCTAATGCCTAACTGCTGGCGGAACAGATGTGATAACCGGGAGGGCGACAGGCAGACATGCTGGGCGACGCTGGCGATATCAAAATGGCTGTCCGCCAGATGGTCGCTGATATACTGGCAGGCATCGCGCACACGGCTATCCATCGGCGGGTGCAACGACTCATTAATTACCGCCATACGTCTGAGCAACAACTGCTCCAGCAGATTGATCGCCAGTAGCTCAGAATAGCGACCTTCCCCTTGCCCGGCGCTGATGATCTGCCCGAACAGTTCGCTGAAATGCGGCTGGCGCGCCTCGTCCGGGCGGAAAAATCCTGTCTGGGCAAAGATTGTCGGCCAGGTCAGCCACTCCTGCCAGTAGGCGCGAGGCCGGAAATAAACCCACTGGTGATACCACTCGCTGGCGTCCGGATGCCGTCCATAGTGATGAATCTCGCCCGGCGGAAACAATAATATATCGCCAGGCCGACAGACAAACTGCTCGCCATTATTATTAATGACGCCCTCTCCGCGGATGGTCAGGTTAAGAATATATCCCTTCATGCCCAACGGACGATCGATAAAAAAATCCAGATATCCATTCGCTTCAATTGGCGTCAGCCCGGCGACCAGATGGGCATTAAATGAATATCCCGGCAATAGCGGATCATTTTGCGTTTCAGCCATGATTTCTCTACCCCCCGATGTTCAGAGAAGAAACAAATTGTCCATATCGACCAGGACGACAGAGCTTCCGTCTCCGCAAGACTTTGCGCTTGATGAAAGCACGTATCAACCCCGCTTGTGAAAAGCGCTTTGTAACAAAAGCGTACAGTTCAGGCGATAAAATTAAGTAACAGAAGTGTCTATAACTATGGCTGGAATGTCCACATTGAATATTTGCACAGCGTCACACTTTGCAAAGCATTAGCATTTTTGTCCATAAGATTAGCGGATCAGCTTATCGATGATAAGCTGTCAAACATGAGAATTACAACTTATATCGTATGGGGCTGACTTCAGGTGCTACATTTGAAGAGATAAATTGCACTGAAATCTAGAAATATTTTATCTGATTAATAAGATGATCTTCTTGAGATCGTTTTGGTCTGCGCGTAATCTCTTGCTCTGAAAACGAAAAAACCGCCTTGCAGGGCGGTTTTTCGAAGGTTCTCTGAGCTACCAACTCTTTGAACCGAGGTAACTGGCTTGGAGGAGCGCAGTCACCAAAACTTGTCCTTTCAGTTTAGCCTTAACCGGCGCATGACTTCAAGACTAACTCCTCTAAATCAATTACCAGTGGCTGCTGCCAGTGGTGCTTTTGCATGTCTTTCCGGGTTGGACTCAAGACGATAGTTACCGGATAAGGCGCAGCGGTCGGACTGAACGGGGGGTTCGTGCATACAGTCCAGCTTGGAGCGAACTGCCTACCCGGAACTGAGTGTCAGGCGTGGAATGAGACAAACGCGGCCATAACAGCGGAATGACACCGGTAAACCGAAAGGCAGGAACAGGAGAGCGCACGAGGGAGCCGCCAGGGGGAAACGCCTGGTATCTTTATAGTCCTGTCGGGTTTCGCCACCACTGATTTGAGCGTCAGATTTCGTGATGCTTGTCAGGGGGGCGGAGCCTATGGAAAAACGGCTTTGCCGCGGCCCTCTCACTTCCCTGTTAAGTATCTTCCTGGCATCTTCCAGGAAATCTCCGCCCCGTTCGTAAGCCATTTCCGCTCGCCGCAGTCGAACGACCGAGCGTAGCGAGTCAGTGAGCGAGGAAGCGGAATATATCCTGTATCACATATTCTGCTGACGCACCGGTGCAGCCTTTTTTCTCCTGCCACATGAAGCACTTCACTGACACCCTCATCAGTGCCAACATAGTAAGCCAGTATACACTCCGCTAGCGCTGATGTCCGGCGGTGCTTTTGCCGTTACGCACCACCCCGTCAGTAGCTGAACAGGAGGGACAGCTGATAGAAACAGAAGCCACTGGAGCACCTCAAAAACACCATCATACACTAAATCAGTAAGTTGGCAGCATCACCCGACGCACTTTGCGCCGAATAAATACCTGTGACGGAAGATCACTTCGCAGAATAAATAAATCCTGGTGTCCCTGTTGATACCGGGAAGCCCTGGGCCAACTTTTGGCGAAAATGAGACGTTGATCGGCACGTAAGAGGTTCCAACTTTCACCATAATGAAATAAGATCACTACCGGGCGTATTTTTTGAGTTATCGAGATTTTCAGGAGCTAAGGAAGCTAAAATGGAGAAAAAAATCACTGGATATACCACCGTTGATATATCCCAATGGCATCGTAAAGAACATTTTGAGGCATTTCAGTCA
>NZ_CYSG01000045.1 GCF_001457775.1 Phaeobacter sp. CECT 5382 | reverse complement strand
ACACATTAGTGGCCGTTGGAGGCGCGAAAACGTCAAGTTACTTGGGAAATGCGGGCTCATACAAGTATGCCGTTGCGTTTTGAGACGATTTGATTCAGACCTCCAAGAGCTATGTGAGACACTTGGAGGCACTCAATGCTTATCGGATACGCCCGTACATCGACCTTGGATCAATCCGCAGGGCTTGAAGCGCAGGAGAGAGACTTGGGAGGTGCCGGGTGTGAAAAGGTGTATACAGAGCAGGTTTCTTCGGTGGATGTGAAGGCCCGCACACAGTTGGAGGCAGCGCTGGACTACGTTCGGGAAGGGGATACCTTAGTGGTGACCAAACTGGACCGCCTTGCAAGGTCTGTGTCGCATCTTCTGGAAGTCCTAAAGAGCCTGACAGATAAGGGTGCAGCGCTGCGTATCCTTGATATGGGAATTGATACCAGTACTCCAACGGGGAAGCTTATGTTGACCGTTCTGGGCGGAGTAGCTGAGTTTGAGCGGGCGATCATGTTAGAGCGTCAGCGTGAAGGCATTGCCAAAGCGAAGGCGGCAGGAAAGTACAAGGGACGCCAACCTACTGCGATGGCACAGAGCGCTGAAGTGTTTGCTCTGCACAAGGAGGGTGTCGGAGCTACAGAGATTGCCAAGCGCATTGGGATAGGCCGGGCCAGCGTGTACCGGATCATCAAGGCAACCTAGGCCGCTAGTATTTGTTTTGTTTAGGTTTCTGCGCCGCTGCGAGTTGGGGGAATCAATAGGGTTGCACTTATAGAAGTAGCTACCGTTTTAGTGTGAACCACCTCTGCCGAGTAAGGTTGCACCTAAAGATGGAAGCACATCAAACTCCAAACTCAGCAGGAAAAATCTAATGGACAATCTTATGAAGACGGCCTTGGCCGAAGGAAAATACGTGGCTTTCACCGATGGAAGCTGCAAGGGCAACCCCGGCCCCGGTGGAGCTGCTGTTTGGCTCTACGTACCAAATGGCGAGCCGATTGAAAAACCCCGGCAAAGCCTAAGCACCACGAACAATATTGCAGACATGACGGCGGTCATTGACGCTCTAGAAATGGTCCCTGAGGGTGAATCTGTTTTGATCGTCCTAGAGAGTGACTACATCAGGTGCGGATTTGAGCAGTATCTCGAAGGATGGCTGCAGAGGGGGTGGCGTAAATCGAATGGGAAGGAGGTGGCGAATTGTGAGCTGTGGAAGAGAGTTCACTCCCTTGCTGCAGAGCGCCATGTAACGTTCTACAAGATCTCAGCCAACTCCAACGACCCGGACAAAATACGTGTTGAAGCGCTGGCGAAGGAAGCCGCTGAGAAGGCCGCTAAGAGGGCGTATCATGCTCCGAAGGGGCGTGTGTGATGAGTGACCCTGCAGAAGCACCCAGCACCGCCATAGAGCGCCTGAGGGCTGAAAGGGAAGCGAGTCCTCACCAATCTGGAAAGAGCCGCCGAAAGCTACCTCTGAGTGCAATCCATGTTGAACCCCTTGCTTTCCAAGTGAGAACTGACGGGCTTGACGTAGAGCGAGTAAAAGAGATCGCGGGAGGCCTCGACGGGTCAAATCTTGACGAGACCGTGCACGTTTGGTGGTCGGGCAAGCGTTGGATTGTGATCGA
Organism: Phaeobacter sp. CECT 5382; assembly: GCF_001457775.1. Classification (GTDB taxonomy): domain Bacteria; phylum Pseudomonadota; class Alphaproteobacteria; order Rhodobacterales; family Rhodobacteraceae; genus Pseudophaeobacter. The sequence continues at coordinate 1,798 of NZ_CYSG01000045.1, read as the reverse complement.
CGGCCACCACCGCCATGCTGCGTATTCCTTAAAGCAAGAGCAATCAGGGAAGACCTTGGCGGTTCCTGTAGTGGCTCACCCTGACATTTCCCTTGGGGATGCCATTGGGATGGCTGGTCGATTAAACAACCGAGAAAAGGTCAAGATCAGCAAGGCTGAGATGCTCAACAATGCTTGGCGAATGGTCTGCTTGGGGGAAGGATCAATCAAGCAGCAGAGTGAATGTTCAGGTGTTGGAAAGTCCACCATAAGCAATATGCGGCAGGCAAAGGAGTTTTTGGCCACTTGGGGTATGTCACCCAGCTCTATGATCGACGCCGGATGGGAGCAGTGCCGTACTGACTGGAAGGGGAAGTCCCAGCGAGATCATGGGCCTGATGCCCTAGAGCTGATGGCTCAGAGCCTTGCGAAGGAACTCGCGGAGTTAAAGGTCACAAGTATCATCAAGTCGCCAGATGTTCTTGCTAGAGCGCTGGAGATTATGTCTCCTGCATTGCCCGGCAGGTTGCTTGAAAGCGATCCTTTCTGGAATGCGTTGAATGCCACTGGGCGGGCAATACTGGAGGAAGCAGATGCCGAAGAAGTCGAGGAAGGCGGCCTGAGTTTTGAAGGTGTTGAAGACTTCTAGATGATGATGATCAATGATGTTCGGCCTGAGGGCCTCACTGCGGTTCCTTAGGCAAACCTCGCAAGCTACCCATAAGATAGGGGTACCCAAATGGGGAGGCTGGGCGGCTCGCTACTCTGGCTAGTCAACGGGGGCTAAGGTCGAACTGGTGGGACGCTCGTGGGGTGTGCAACCAACATTTTGATAGTCAATGTTGCCCTTTCAAACTTCCGGTCGCCTGCTTGGTTCTGCATGCTGGGGACCCCACAGGCCTTTAAGGGGGACCTTGCTTCGGTACGAGCCCTAGGTTGATTGTCGGGCTACCAAGTAAATGAACATCGGGGCAGCGCATATGTGCTGCCTCCAGCCGCTACCTCAACCAAACCGCTACACAACCACTACACAAAATCCTCGAATAGGTGTACGTAAGCGACTGTAAAACAACAGTAATTGAAGGGGGTCACATCCGTGTGGGGGCACCATTTTTCTCACAGTAAGTTGTTGATGTATAAGGGTAAGTACCCCTATTGCATCCGTTCCAACTACACGCTTAGCTACACAATGTGGGTTTAGGCTATGCGGAATGTGACTGTGAAATACCTCAGGAAGAACGACAGAACAGGTAGTTTTGAGTATCGGCGCAGGGTCCCCAAGTCTCTTGAGAAGCTGGTCACGAAACGTGAGTTTCTGAAGGTACTGGGCAAGACCCAAAGCGAAGCAGTCATGCGCTACGGCGCTGAACATGAGAAAATTGAACATCTCGTGAGTTTGGCCAAGTTTGGCGTCACTGGTCTCTCCCCTTTGGAGCAATCGAAGAAGCTGGCAGCATTGCTCGAAAGCTGGGATGCTGATCCGCATAGCGCTGGGCGAGATGACAATGAGCGCACGTGGCGCGGTGAGGCCGCTGCGCAGTTGGTGGATAAGTACCAAGACCCCACATCAGGCGAATATGTAGGAGTGCCAGAGGAAGATGGTCTCCTCGCTAGTGCGCTCCTTGGCGGTGTCTCGAAAGAAACCCCTCAGGTTACCGTGACAGACGCCTTTACGGCCTATCTGGAGGAGAACGCCCTCAAGATACCCGAACAACACAAGAAGCAACGCCAGAGGTTTGCGCGGTCCGAGAAGAACCTGATCTTGGCTTTGTTGCACAAATCGGGTGAGGGATTCATTTCGTGAATCCAGCATGGTAGC
>NZ_CYSG01000044.1 GCF_001457775.1 Phaeobacter sp. CECT 5382 | reverse complement strand
GCCACCCATTCGCGTCCGATGCGTCGCCCATCGGGCAGCCATTCGGCCAACAGGTTGTGCAAGTTTACTCGGCAGACTTCGGCGATGGCGGCAAACTCAACGGGCTTCCAGTTACCAGTCATTTGCAACCACCTCCTGAAGGCGGGAAAGCTCAAAGGCTTCCACGTCGCCCGCGCGGTAGCGGACCAAGCGGCCAACTTTGACATAGGCCAGCGGGTAGCGCTTCGTGCAGCGCCATGTGGCAAGCGTCGTGGGCGAAACCCCAAGCCGCTCGGCAACGTCTTGCGGTGTGAGTAGTTGAGCTGTTTGTTTTGCGATCATGGGAACCTCCATCAAGTTAGATCGATGAAGGGAAACCTAGAGACAAACTGGCGCGTTTGGGTGCTAGAAGCAGGTATCAAAAATGTGGTTCTTAATTAGAAAACCTATCCCGTTATCTGCTACGAAATGTGGCAAAAATGTGGCTAAATCTCACGCATGACCGTGACAACACGGGCGCGTGGAAGCTCCGGGTCTAGTTTACATGCGATCAAGTGAATCACATCAACCGCGATTGCCTTGTTCTGTTTGGTTGCCTTGTCGTAGCGTCCGGCGTTGTATGGGCGCATTGCATTGCGGTCCCAGTAGGGGCGAAAGGCGCGGGCCAGCGCGAATACCGGCTGGCTTTCGGTCTTCTTTGGCCTGCGGTGCCAATGGTCCAGATCAGCATTGTGATAGCTATCGGGCGTCTCTTCTTCGTTTAAGTAAACGGTTTGGCTAGCGGACTTGTGTAAGAGGTTCAGCAGTTCGGCGATATGTGCAACTGGATCGCCGGGGCCAAAGGCGCCATCTATCATGCTGGCTAGCTTGGCAGCACTTGGCCCGGCAGATTTGGCTTGCTCTTCCAGAGACTCCGCTAGCTTTCCAGAACAGTTTGGCGACGCCTGAACCCGGACGAGTTCGGCAGAAATGGCTTCTAGCTTCTCCGACAGTGCTGAAAGGCGGCGATGCTCCATGACTCCCGGCTTACGGCGGCGCATCCTGCGGCGCTCTTTGACGTAGGCGCGGGCTGCCGCCTCAACCCCACTACGCAGGTCTTCAATATTGGCTTTGGGTCCAATCAGCATCTCAAGCTCCGACATGAACCGTGCGTCATAGAGCCTGTGAAGTTCGATTATAAAGCCATGACCTGCCATCAGGCGTTGCCATGGAGCTGTTTGGGCGAGTTTATTGATCTGGTTCATGCCGCAAGTTGTTCAACAAAAGCGGTCAGAACACCAGTGGCTGACAGAGCTGACAGTAAAGACAGTGAAACTTGGCAGGCGCAGGTTCAAAATGGGTCCAGTTCGAAATAGAGCCAAAGACGGCCCTCAGCCCGAAGCAACCATCGTACGGCATACGTCGAGTGGCTAGGGTTTTGAACTATCCGACTCTCTAAATCACCAGTTGGCCACCGAAGGTTCTACAAGCGGAATATGATTTTCGTGAATTTCATTTGGAAACATTTGCAGGTAGGTTAGTGCGTCCCTTCCCAACATTGGCTTGCTAAACAAGTATCCTTGGATGTGCATGCTTCCAATTCCCTGAAGTGCCGACAACTGACTTTCCTTTTCAACTCCCTCAATAATGCAATCAAGTTTCAAATTTTCACACAGTTCCAGTATTGTTTTGATAACCGCTTGAGACGTTTGACATGTCTCCATTTTGTCAAGAAAGCTGCGGTCAATCTTCAATTTATCAATTGGAAGTGCCTGAACGTAACTCAAGCTGGAATAACCCGTACCAAAATCATCAAGAGCAATCTTTGATCCCAACCCCTTCAACATCTGCAACGTATCATGCGCCCTGTTTAAATCTCGTAGTAAAGAAGTCTCGGTAATCTCGAAAGTTAAACGTTCCGGAGGAAACCCTGAGTCCCTCACGATTTCGGTAAGGCGCCTTATGTTGTGTGAAGATCCAATGTCGTGGGCTGATAGGTTGAAAGACACAAATAGATCTTCTGGCCAATGGGATACTTCAGATAAGGTTTTTTTCAGCAGAGTTTCCGTTATTTTGTTAACTATCCCAGACTTCTCCGCGTTCTTGATGAAATCCGTAGGGGATACTTTGCCCAGTATGGGGTTAGTCCAGCGCGCGAGGGCTTCCGCTCCGACAGGAGTACCTGTGGCGCTATCTACAACGAACTGATATTCTACGTAAAACTCTTCATCAAAATTTGCGCCTTGTAGCTCTCGTAGTATTCCGGTGGTCTCATTGATTTCCGCCTGATGTTCTTCAGAAAACATGACAGCTGTGCCTTTTTGGCATTCTTTGGCAACATATAGAGCATAGTCAGAGCGTTCAAAAAGTTGTTTTTCGGTTCTCCCAGAATCCGGAAATTTGGCAATGCCAATGGTTCCTCCGACATTCGCCGTGAAGCCATCCATCTCAAAAGGGACGCCGACAGTGCTACAGATAAAATTTCCGAGCGATAGTATCTCGGAGTCAGTCAAGTTACCTTCGAGAATTAGCCCAAACTCATCGCCCCCTAGCCGTGCAACAAATAGATCCCGATCACTATTTGACAAGCGTTCAGCGACTTTTCCGAGCAGGCGGTCGCCTGCAATGTGCCCATAGATATCGTTGATCGGCTTGAAACCATCAAGGTCGAGAATTCCAACAGAAAAGCTCTCATTTCCCCCCGTATCGTCGGCAATTCTTTGACCCAACTCAGTCAAAAACCGTCGCCTATTCGGCAACCCAGTCAAGCTATCTAGATTCGCAAGCTTTTCGTTCTCCTTTCCAAGCTCATTCGCTTCAGACACGGATTTTCTCAGAGCACTCTGATTAGAAATCAGTTCAACTGACATTCCCCAAGTAGAACGTCCTCCCGCCCACCTTGCCGCTGTTCTGCGCTCCTATCAAGCCTCTTGCACCCATGGTGCCGTTGTTCGGGCATCTGACGCGCGAACTGCGCCCGATTTCCGGTCTCGGGGGCGAGGTTGATCCGGATATTGGTCTGACCGACCCCCGTATGGATAGACCGGTTGAGCCGCTTTTGTTCAGGTTTTATGATTAACGATGTTGTCATTAGGGAACCGGCGGTGCGCGCAGCCGATGTATGGCCGCAAGGATGCGGTTGAACAGATCGCCGCTGACAGCCACCTCGGCCAGTTGGAAGGTGATTGCACGGGCGTGACGCACAACCCTCGCACCAATCTTGATCAATCGCGTCTGCAGGCTTGTCAGTGACCAGTCGGCTATCTCATCAGGTAGATCAGTGCCCTGTAGGAAGGCACCGATATTGTAAGCCAGTGCATGGAGTTGCAGCCGCACCTCGTTCTGCGCCATGCCTTTGCAGGACAAACGGGTCCAGTTGATCGCCTGCTTGCCTTCCTTGATGTATTGCTCGGCGGTGCCGCGTTGGTTGTAGAAGCGGATGATCCAGTCGGGTTCCATCGGCATGTTGGTGACCACGAAGCCCACGCGCGGGAACAACTCGCTGGGATGCCATTCCACCTTGGCGATGACACGACGAGGTTTGTCCCAAGATGCCGCCTGATATTGGAAGTCGCCGTAGATGCGCTTCACGCCTTTTGGCGGACGACCCACAGGGCGCTTGAGCAGATGCGCAATCTTGCCCTGAAGAACGCGATTGGCCCGAAGGCGGATGGCGTAGAAATAGTTTTCCAGTTCCAGAGTTTTGTATAGCTCCGGGATGGCGAACGCAGCATCCCCCCGGAAGAACCGCATCAGGTGACGATCCGCATATCGCGCGATGA
>NZ_CYSG01000043.1 GCF_001457775.1 Phaeobacter sp. CECT 5382 | reverse complement strand
TCGACATATCTAATCTCCTTCGTATTGAAGATCAGCTGACTACAAATCGCAGCTTGCGTCAGTGTCCGAATTTCGGGGGGGAGCTCAGTGTGGATAGCTCCCGCATAGCAAGACATATTTGAAGTAATTTCGCACTGGTCAGAAGCAGACGAGTGTCCGGCCTGTTTGCGCGGCACTCGTAGCCGCTGGCCCTAGTGGTTTCCCCAGACCAAGTCCCAAACGGCTTATCGAAAACACTGCGTCCTGGACATTCGACGGGGTGTCTTGGTTGGCGGGCTGGCTGTGCGCCATCATTTCATTGGTCTTGCTGTCTCGGTTGTTCCTTCCGTCTAAGCTGTATGGGGCCGGTAGTATTCATTCTTAGTCAACACAGCCCACACTATTCGCGCTGTCTTATTCGCCATGGCGACAGTCGCCAGTCGAGCGGGCTTGCGCTCGAGAAGACCTATAGCCCATTGATCGGGCCTTCGATCGTGCCGATACCACCGATCACCACGATGAAGATCACAAAGGCGGTCCAGTCGTTTACGGAGAAGGCCGCATCTGGTGAGATGCGCAGCTTTTACAGGAAGGTCAGCGCGCCGATCACGGCTGTTAAGGCAGAGGTCACGACATAAACGATGAATTTGGTGCGCCAGATATCGATACCGAGGCTACTGGCCGCTGTTTCATTGTCGCGGATTGCAGTCAGTGCGAGGCCCTTGCGCGACCGCAGGAAGAAGTACACGGCCGTGACCACCAAAGCCGCAGCGCCGATACGTACATTGCTCCCACTTTGCAGCGATCCGCGCCTCGGTGCGGCTTGATGTCGACCAAAGCCAGGTTGGGGCCAGCGATGTTATGAAACTCCGGGGAGAATCCGACCGAAGAATTCCGATATTTCTTCGAAGGTATCCGGCGGCAGGATATTGGCGATATACTGGTCCGGGCGGACCACCACCAAGCAGCCACGTTCGCGGTCGATGCCGCGCAGGTCGAAGATGTCACCGCGATCCTTATGAGCCACGTAGAAGGCCTTCGTGATCTTGCAGACCCAACCGCCCCTTGGTGGGCTTCAGGAGCGACGGCATGTCCTCGCAGGCCAACGTGTCGAAGGTCTGCTGGAACATTGCGCGCAGGTCGATCACCGCATCGACGCCCTCACCCTCGCGGGTGTGCTTCACCACCGGCGATTTCGGATCCCCCTCCAGCCAGTCGGCGAGCCTGTGGATCACGGAACCCGGGGCCGAGCTGTCATTCCGCCCGGCAAGGGCATAGATCCGCCAGCGCCAATCCGCCTCAGCCCCCTACTAGCGACCTCCCATAGTTGCTAGCGGGTCTCCAATCGCCGTAAAGACCAATCAAATTCTCTCTATGGTATTCAAAGACAAACTTAGCTTGGGGCAACGCTCCAATACCGAAGGCTATGCCGCATATTCTGTTTTGAGGGCTGAAATTGACCATTTGGCGCGTCAACGACAAGACCCTGCCGATCGAGGTTTGACTACGGCTGCTGCCTTTTGCCGACAGGTTGGCGTGCGAACCCATCTTCGGCTGATCGGTGGTAAGTCTGTTCTCCAAGATGTACTCTGTTAGGGTGCAGTATGAAATTGAAGCCGCTAGCTATCGTTGCAGGACTGTTATTTCTCGTTGCACCTGCCTTCCTGTCCGCCCCTATCGGCATGCCCGGTGCGGCGTGGCTGGCATCAGGTCTTGCGTTTACCATGGCGCTTTGGTGGCTAACCGAAGCCCTGCCTCTTCCCGCAACGGCACTGCTGCCGCTCGCTGTGGCTCCTCTGCTCGGGATCGCAGATCTAAGCGAGATCGCGACTTCTTTTGGACATCCGCTCATCTTTCTTTTTCTCGGTGGGTTTCTTCTGGCGAAAGCGATTGAAAAATCAGGGCTGCATGAGCGCATGGCTTTCACACTTCTTCGCATCGCTGGTGAACGCCCTGACCGCATTCTTGCTTCCATTATGCTGACGACGGCATTTTTGAGCCTCTGGATCAGCAATACTGCGTCGGCGATGGTGGTCACGCCGATTGCCGCAGCAGTAGCGGCCTCTCAGACGGAGCGCCCAGAATTTGGCACCGCTCTGATGCTTGGCGTTGCCTTTGCCGCCACGATCGGCGGGATGGGATCGTTGATCGGAACGCCACCGAACGCAATTTTCGCGGCGCATCTCAGTACTGCCTATGGGATAGAAGTTGGGTTTGCTCGATGGGCTGCAGTCGGCGTGCCGACGGCGATAGTCATGCTTGCCATCGCATGGTGGGTTCTGTCGCGCTTCACACCACGCTTGCAGGCAGGGAAACTGAAGATTTCGTTTGGTGAAGGTCTGGGAAAGATGAGGGTTTCAGAACGCCGCGTCGGTTTCATTGCGGGACTGACCGCGCTCGCATGGATTTCGCGACCAATGTTCGAGGCGCTATTCCCAACACTTGCCCTAACCGATGCCGGAATTGCCATGCTCGCCTCGATTGCGCTGTTTATCATTCCCAGCGGCCATGGCGAACGACTACTCGACTGGGACACTGTCGCGACGCTTCGCTGGGATGTCCTTATTCTGTTTGGTGGGGGCCTAGCACTCGCTGGTATTCTTGATCAGACTGGCCTCGCCGTTTGGATTGGAGGGCAGATCGAGATACTCAACCAACTGCCTGTAATTCTCCTGCTTTTCATCATGGCCACGGTCATCGTCTACGTCGGTGAGCTGGCCAGCAACACCGCGATGGCAGCCATATTTCTTCCTATCGCCGGCGCAGTGGCGGTATCGCTGAATACCGACCCCGTGACCTTTATGCTGCCCCTCGCACTAGCAGCTTCCATTGGGTTCATGCTCCCGGTTGCGACACCGCCCAACGCGATTGTCTTTGTTAGCCCATCTGTCACGCGCGGCGACATGCTTCGTGCGGGCGCGCCCCTTGATCTAGCCGGGATACTGATCACCGTCGGTATAGGCTCGATTATGGCCTCATTTGTTCTCGGGTGAGGGACAGCCGAGAGATGAATTGTTCCTGAAATCAGGAGATGTCGGCAGATATGGACAGCGCTGCATCTAGGTCCCCCACCGAAAGGTACCTAGTTTTGGCATTTGTATTTAGGGGCTGTGGTCAATACAGAAAAGCAGTACAAACTGAAGACCATCGGTATTGGTGCTCTTCAGGGATCGAAAATGAGTAGATTTTGAAACAGGCTGCGACAGAACTACGGGTTGATTTTGTCGAAGGTGCAGTGGCGCATCGTCTTCGGTTCGGTGGCGGTCGGGGTCAAGACTTAGCAAAAGCAATGGGGCTGCGTGGTGGCAAAACGCCAACGATTATTGATGCAACAGCCGGGTTGGGGCGAGACTCATTTCTCTTAGCATCCCTAGGTGCGCAAGTGACATTGATAGAGCGTTCAGAGAAAATGCATGAATTGCTGGTTCAAGGTATGAAACGCGCGGCGGAAGAGGGTGGTCAGTTTCGCGAGATTATTGGCCGCATGACTCTGTTGAAGGGAGACGCCAAGGATTTGATCCCCGAGCTGTCCTGCGATGCAATTTTGATAGATCCAATGCACCCTGTACGGAAGAAATCAGCGCTGGTGAAGCAGGATCTGCGTCAAGTTCGAGAGCTCGTCGGCACCGACGATGACGCTCCTGATTTAGTGCGAATAGCGATTAAACATGCGCGAAAACGGGTAGTTCTCAAATGGCCTGCTAAAGCCGATCCGATTGACGGAGTTATGGCATGTACACACCAAATTCGAGGCAAAACAACGCGATATGATGTTTTCATGGTAGGGTAAGGAAAGCTACGTCGTCTAAATTCAAGGCCCCGCGCCGCTCCCGTTCAAAGCCGCCGTCCGCTGTGTTCGAATTCACTGCGATGCAGTTTCACCGAAGCACACACTATCTGCACTAAATAAAAACAGGTGACGGCCACAAGCCATGGGCTTTGTTGCACAAATCGGTTTCTGAGGGGACTTCCCCTTTCCCCGGACGGAAT
>NZ_CYSG01000042.1 GCF_001457775.1 Phaeobacter sp. CECT 5382 | reverse complement strand
TCATCGCGCGATATGCGGATCGTCACCTGATGCGGTTCTTCCGGGGGGATGCTGCGTTCGCCATCCCGGAGCTATACAAAACTCTGGAACTGGAAAACTATTTCTACGCCATCCGCCTTCGGGCCAATCGCGTTCTTCAGGGCAAGATTGCGCATCTGCTCAAGCGCCCTGTGGGTCGTCCGCCAAAAGGCGTGAAGCGCATCTACGGCGACTTCCAATATCAGGCGGCATCTTGGGACAAACCTCGTCGTGTCATCGCCAAGGTGGAATGGCATCCCAGCGAGTTGTTCCCGCGCGTGGGCTTCGTGGTCACCAACATGCCGATGGAACCCGACTGGATCATCCGCTTCTACAACCAACGCGGCACCGCCGAGCAATACATCAAGGAAGGCAAGCAGGCGATCAACTGGACCCGTTTGTCCTGCAAAGGCATGGCGCAGAACGAGGTGCGGCTGCAACTCCATGCACTGGCTTACAATATCGGTGCCTTCCTACAGGGCACTGATCTACCTGATGAGATAGCCGACTGGTCACTGACAAGCCTGCAGACGCGATTGATCAAGATTGGTGCGAGGGTTGTGCGTCACGCCCGTGCAATCACCTTCCAACTGGCCGAGGTGGCTGTCAGCGGCGATCTGTTCAACCGCATCCTTGCGGCCATACATCGGCTGCGCGCACCGCCGGTTCCCTAATGACAACATCGTTAATCATAAAACCTGAACAAAAGCGGCTCAACCGGTCTATCCATACGGGGGTCGGTCAGACCAATATCCGGATCAACCTCGCCCCCGAGACCGGAAATCGGGCGCAGTTCGCGCGTCAGATGCCCGAACAACGGCACCATGGGTGCAAGAGGCTTGATAGGAGCGCAGAACAGCGGCAAGGTGGGCGGGAGGACGTTCTACTTGGGGAATGTCAGCTGAGAATCCCGCCAATAGCTTTTGTATAGGCCGCCCCTGCTTCGGGGGCTGTTACGTTCAGGTCCGTGACTGAGGATCGGATGGCATCCAGGTTACTCACCCCGGAAAGCAGCGACTGTACTGCCTCAGGCACCTCGGACATAGCCAAATCCACTTTACTGCGGGTTTCTTTCAGTTCTGATACGAAAATGGTGCCGCCAGAGGATATGAATGCCGACGACTGCCCACGCTCAACCTGCAAATAATGAATCAGGTTGTTTAGCTTTAGAGAATTGAATGTGTCATTCTGTGTTTTTTGGGCACTTTGGTAAAGCCCCCAATCAGTTAGCCCTTTAATGCCACCAACTGCGGCCAATGCAATGAAGGGCAACGCCAACAATGCCAAAATTTGAGCACGAAGACTCATCGTTAGATTCCTTAACTGATAAAAGACTACAAAATTCATACAGGGTTACGTATAGGCAATCGGGCATTAGCGGGTCGTAAAGCCGCGCGATTTTTTCACTGTAATTTCACGACACAAGGTACGAATTTCCGTTCATTTTTAAAATTGGCTGGCGGAAGCCATATTTCAAACTTATCTGAAAAACAGAATATATTTTGGAATAGCTGGTGCTCCGCCTTTTCCTAAACACCTAAATTCATCAGGGCCGAAACGACCACCTATGCTCTTTTTGGGTGAAAGTTTCTCAGCCTTCCGCAGCATGGCAACAAGCGAAGGAATCCACAGCAAATATCGGCAAGCCAACCTGGAAAACTCATCTTTGGTCAGCAAAAAGTTGCTCTGAAAGACTGGATCATCTAAAAATCCAGTCCACGTCAGGCGTTCAGCCCAAACCAGCGGTTCAGTTAAAGTCCGAAGACGTGCAGATACCTTCAACACGGATACCTTTTGCAAAAACATCCGCCCTGAATAGACCTTCCAGCACATCCAGGGCGGTGAGGATTGATCAAGAGATCACAAACAATGGGGGGGCCAGAACTCAGCGGCCCTGAAACCTCCTCCACCTATTCTCAAACCAGGTAGAAGTTCAGTCAATCACCAGTCAAAACGCTCATATGTCTCTGTTTCCACAGAAATAATTTCAGAACTACTGTCAGTAACAACAGGTTCAGCCATGACGTCCGTGGTTTCCCTTTCGTCACTAGCCGCGTCTCCCACATCGGCGTCCCAGGAGGCATTGTCCGGCGCGATCTCTTCACCAACTGCAGCATGGATTTCCAGCACCTCAGGAGCCTCCTCAAGCTGCGGCGCACCAGCATCCCCGACCTCCAGCGTGAAACCACTCTGCGACGTGAGCGGTGCACCGTTGAAACCCGTATCCGATATTATGATTTCGCCTTCAATGCTGCCTTCAAAGCCTGGTGGTGATGAAATTTCAAGGTAGTCCGTATTCCAGCCCGACAAATCAATGGGTCCGCCATCGGAGATCGCTGTGTCGTCCCCACTCATGAGAAGGGTATTCTCGGGCAAACCCTCCATCGTCACCGTCGCCTGATCACTGGTTCCGTGAAGTTGGACACCAACTTCAAAGGTTCCGTTTTCCTCGACCGCCACACCCGGATCGGCCTGCAGCGTTTCACGCCCGTCGGTATCAGGGCCATCCCATTCAAGCTTCAGACCAGCGTGGCCGTAGTTCTCAAAATACCGGACCTCAATGTCGTAGGTACCCGGGGCCAGTTCTATCTCGCCGGTATGGGTGTAAAAACTGTGAAGCCCATCGTTGTCGACGACTTTTTCGCCATTGATGTATAGCACAGCGCCATCATCGCCTCCCAGATAGAACGAATAGGCGCCACCTTCCTCAACCGTGACCTGACCTTCGATTCTGGCACCGAAGGTATCAGTGGCCCCGCCTTCCCAGAAAGAACCTGCACCGTTTTCATAGTCTATTTCACGCACAAATTCTTCATGGGTGGGATCACTCCCCCAATCGATCTGATCCAGCGAACTCAACGTCTGACTGACATCGAAATAACTCGCATGGAAGCCGCTCACCAATTCCCCACTTGGCGCGGTGTGATGCGCTGCGTTGACATCGAAGGTGATTGCCTGCGTGCTTTCGTGGGTCAGACCGTTGTTCATCGAAGTCACATGAAGCAGCTCAGCCTCGACTGGGCCCGTGAAATCCACAGGCGGGGTTATCGCCAAGATGTCGCCATCCCAGCCCGTCAGATCTACCGCACCGTCCGGCCCGGCCAGCAAAGATTTTTCGCCGACCTCGACAATCGAGCCATCCGGCAAACCCGAAAGGACAAGCGAGGTATCACCAGACAGGTCGAGCGTCCCCATTTCCACGTTCAGGGTCAATGGCACTCCCCCGACGGTCTGTGCATCCGCCATATCAGGTGCCGTCACCAGTTGACGTCCATCAAGCCCCGGCCCTTCCCATTCCAGCGTCAGGCCCGCGTGACCATAGTTCTCGAAATAGCGCACTTCGATATGGTGGGTGCCCGGTTCCAGGTCAATTTCGCCGGACCGGGTCTGATAGGCATGCAAACCATCATGGTCGACGACCGGAACCCCATCGACAACAAGAACCGCGCCATCGTCGCCTCCCAGAAAGAACTCGAAGGTCCCGCTTTCATCAACCTGGATATTGCCCGAAATTTCCGCGCCGAAGGTATCCTTTGATCCATCCTCCCAGAAAGACGAACTGCTATTCTCATAGTCGATCACTGTCGTCACTTCCTGATGGGTTGGATCCGCGTTCCAATCCATATCGTCCAGTTCCCGCAGGCTTTGATTGACGTCGAAGTACCGCGCATGGAAACCGCTGGAAACAGACATCTCTGCAACATCGGCAACATCTACAGTAAAGCTTTCACTGGTGCTCAGCCCACCTTGATCGGTGACTGTTACCTCAACCTGCAGGCTGCTTTCCGCCTCGTGGTCCAGCGCGACACCCGGCTTTAGTCGCAATTCACCTGCGACCACCTCGAACCGGTCATCCGAAACCTCGAATGTATGGCTATCGCTCGCATCCGGATCGTCAAAGCTAAGTCGGCCAACGGCGGCGCCCTCGACGTTCTCGGCCACTGCATTCTCCGCAGCGACCAATGAAATATTGTCAATCAGAGCCCCATAGCTGTCGCTTTCGCCATCGGGTTCACGCAGCTCCAGCTTATCTTCTCCGGTTCCAACGACCTGCATCTGAAAAGTTTCCCAGGCCGACGATTGCGGATCCACTTTCGCAACCAATTCATCATTCCAGTAGACTTCGACCGTATCGGTTCCGCCTGTCAGACGTTCCCGCAGATCCATGCCAAGATCATATAACTGCCCGCCTTCGGTCTGAATGACCTGTGAAATGCTGTCGACACCATACCCATGATCCATTTCCATGAGCTGTTCACCGTCAGATGCCTGAACACCGCCCAGGTTGTCCCAGATTTCGATCCCATTCTCATCCGTCCAAGCACCGCTTTCATCGCTGCCAAAGCCTCGCCAATTCCCCCGGCTCAGGTCGAATTCTTCGAAGCTGCCGTTACGAACCAGGTTTTCATTTCCGACATCTAGGGTCAGGTTCTCTGGCGCTTCGTTCACATCCGCAACCGCAACGGTGAAGCTCTCGCTCACACTCAGACCCGCAGCATCCGTCGCCGTCACCTCGACCGCGATCTCTGCCGCCGCCTCATGGTCCAGCGCCACGCCCGGCTTCAGCTGCAGCTGGCCTGCGACCACCTCGATCCGTTCATGCGAGGCCGCGAAGCTAGGGCTGCCCCCTGCGCCCGCACCCCCCTCCGCCGACCTTCCTTCAAAGGCGCCGTTACGATCTACCTCATCCGAGCCGCCATCCAGCGTCAGGGTCTCTGGCGCTTCGTTCACATCCGCAACCGCAACGGTGAAGCTCTCGCTCACACTCAGACCCGCAGCATCCGTCGCCGTCACCTCGACCGCGATCTCTGCCGCCGCCTCATGGTCCAGCGCCACGCCCGGCTTCAGCTGCAGCTGGCCTGCGACCACCTCGAACCGGTCATCCGAGACCTCGAAGGTATGGCTGTCGCCTGCGTCCG
>NZ_CYSG01000041.1 GCF_001457775.1 Phaeobacter sp. CECT 5382 | reverse complement strand
CTACCATGCTGGATTCACGAAATGAATCCCTCACCCGATTTGTGCAACAAAGCCGTTCTGGTGCCGTTGCCCCGGCGGCTGAGTGCTGCCGGGGTGATTGTTTAAGCGCTTTCGCGGGTTTGCTCGATTTCTTTACGAGCGGCCATTGCAAGAAACGCTGATCGGGTTTTGTACCCTGAAAGCTTAGCTTGGGTGTCAATCGCATTGAGCAACCCTTTTTCAAAGCTTACGTTCACTCTCTCGACTTTCGACAAGTTTGGAATAAAGGGAACCGCCATAAGGTAAGCCCCCTCTGCAAGATCCTCTTTTACCTCAAGTCTGATGGCTTCAATGCCTCGTGCCTCTGTGATCTCGTGACTATCTGCAAAATAGTCGTCAAGCGCGGCAATCGCGTTTTGCAAGATGTCTGCTGGATCATCAGCGGCAGCAAAGCAGCCGGGCACATCGGGAAAGTGAACGCCAGTTGCGCTACCTTCCTCGTGATGCACTACAGCTATATAGTTCATTGTTCATCCTTCTTTCTCCTTGATCCTCACCCTGGTTGGGGTGGAGATCTCTCACTCACTTAGTTGCTTTTGTCGAAACAGCGTCTTTTTTTGTTTTTGGTGCCGGTGGGCTGGATTAGATCCAGCCCACTTGCTTTGCTATGGCGCGGGCGGTGCCGGTTGGCAGGTCCCGCTTGGGGTGTGGAACGATCACCGTTTGCTCACCTTTGCGCAGCTTAACGTGGGATCCTCTGTGGTGGATCTTGGTATAGCCTTGCTCGATCAGTTTCTTGATGATCCTCTTACTGTTTCGCTCTATCATGTGTATACTGATACACACAATTCAGAGTTAACGCAAGAATCGTGTGTGGTATTTTACACAAAATACCCGTCATTTTGGTGAACTATAGAACTTAGGCCCTGTTTCTAGCTAAGGCTCAGACTTTCAATAGCATTTTTTATTAGGCGCAGGTGGAATAGCACCAGGGCCGGTTTTGCCTTACGCTCGCGCGTTTAAGCACAGGCATCCGCTAACAGGAAGCGGCAGGAAGGGCGGGTAGCGGTCATTCGCTGCGAATGAGAACCGATCATGGCGAAGCTGATGAGCGGACATTCAGCCAATGATAATTGGGCGGCTCGGCTACACTCCGAAGATCGCATACAAGGGGCTTATGCGCCTTGCGCCGACCAAACGACCGATAAGGCGCTTTATGAAAAATATCCATGTGTCGCATTTTTGGGCTTGTCTGAGAGAAACAGGATTGTAAGGTCAAACCTCATGTGCGTGGAGGATTAGAGCAATGACGGATGCCACCGAAAAAGGCAATGTGCAAGAAATGATGGATAAAGTTAGGTCTATAGCAGAACCGATTAGGGAAAAGAATTTGAACCTTCATAGCGCAGCGGATAGCGATGTTTCAGATTGGAACAACTCACCCGGCTGGCCAGCATGGGACAATTGGAATAACTGGAGCAATCACTGACGAATAACGAGAAAATCCCTCTGAACAATGTGATTTAGCAATTGGATTAAGATAACAGTGAGCGTGGTCAATCAAAATATCGACAGCACAGCGCTTTTTGTCATTCAGCCGACTAATTTTTGTAACATAGATTGTGGGTACTGCTATCTTGCCGATAGAGTTTCTAAAAATTCCATGCCGTTTGAGGTTGCTGATCGAATTGCAGATCGCATCATCGAGCATAAAGACTACCTAACAAAAAAGACTGTAGTTTCGTGGCATGCTGGTGAGCCTTTATCAGTAGGCATCAGCAAGCTCGGTCGATACTTTGACATTTTTGAAAAGTTGCATGATCACGGTATAGTATTCGAGCACAGCGTACAGACCAACGCCATGCTCATCAATCAACGATTTGCCGAAATGTTTGCAAAGCGCAAAATTAAGGTGGGTGTCAGCGTTGATGGCTCACAGGAGCAGCATGATTATTATCGCCGTACTCGCGGTGGCAAAGGAACTTTCGAAAAGGTAAAAAGCGGAATTGAGATTTTGCATCGGAATGCAGTGTCTGTCTCAGCTATCGCTGTTATTCATCAGAAAACGTTCCGCGACCCTGATGCATTTTATGATAGCATGCTCGACTTGGGCATTCCGTATGTTGGGTTAAATGTACTGGAGGTTGAGGGCGCATCCCGAACATCTTACCTGACGAGTGACGACCCGCGAGCAGAGTTCGAGAATTTTATAGAACAGGTGTTCAAGCGCTCGATAAATGATGGATCATTAGCGATCAGAGAGCTAGTTAGAGTTCTCAAGACAATTATGTTCCCGAAGATCAAAGCAAAGAGCGCTGAGGCAGCGACGGGAAGAATAATCACAATCAACCATGAGGGAGATTTCAGCACCTTTTCGCCTGAGCTGATTGATCATGAGGTCTTAGACCTCGGTAATCATATTATCGGCAACGTTGACGGCTCAGGTTTTTTGACGTCATTAAGGAGGGCAACGACGTCTACTTACGCGACTGAAATACGTCGAGGTGTCGAGAAATGTTCTTCGGACTGCGAATATTTCGACTATTGCGGCGGAGGCGCACCAGCCAACAAGCTTCTAGAAAATGGGGCATTTAACTCAACGGAGACCGCTTTCTGTCGATATACTGTTAAGTCTATATTTGATGTAGCGTTGAGAATGATTGCGGAGGATTCCAGTTTGTTGGAGCGCGCCGCTCAAGCTCAATGGTGGAAACTGTTGTATGAAGAATTGTAGGGACTACGATATTTATCTTAGCTTCGATGAAGCGATACGTGATAGGGATATTGAGTGCCTACCATCAAAGGGCAAGACTGACCTGCGAGTGCCGAACTCTGCCAGCAAAAATTGGCAAAAATTATATGACAGTCAGTCGAGACAGCTAATCGACGAAAGCGTGCAGTTTTTTTTCGCCAATTCGGTGCGAATTTTCCAACTAAGTGAGGGAACTAGAAAAGATATCGAAGAGTTCAAACTGTGGTTCTTTTCGCAACCCAAATACCACAAAGACGCGATCAAAGAGAGGATCGAAGAACTTGGTATAATAAGGAAAAACTTTTCCGGCGTTGACGCCGAAAATTTCCATTTCCTTGGTGTTGCACATCTCTCAGGGGGAAGGAATACGACCACCCGCGACAGCGAAAAAAACATTGTCGGCCTGCATTTAGATACCTTTGATAAAGCTCCGATGCAGAAGCGGAAAACCGCCAGAAATAGAGTGGCTATTAATGTTGGAAGCGAAAGCCGATATTTGATGTTTGTGCCTTACACAGCGAAGGCACTTATCGAGGTCGCGGAACGACAAGGCGGAGAATGGGTCAAAGATGCCTATGATGACCACAGAGTTTTTGTCCGCAAGTTTTTTAAATACGTTTGCCCCGATATCTTCCGAATAAGGATTGAGCCAGGTGAAGGCTACATTGCGCCGACCGAGAATATGCTACACGACGGTTCGACATTCGATGCAGAGAAAGACGATATCACGTTAGTCTGGTTGGGCTATTTGTCCCGACTAGAAGGAGGGACGTAAAGGCATGCGCTACGTAAAACATAACTTGGTGCGGATGATATAGTATCGACAGTGCACCAATGAGTTATCGACCGATCTTGGTCGCTTGTTGCAGCGTGCACAAAGCAAACTGGATGCGTCTCATCAAATGCCGACTTTAGTGAAGAGGCGAGGGGTTCTAAGGCGTCAGTTGTTGGTGCTGAATCACGTCGAGAATATCGGGTGCCAAAAACACTAGGCTGCATTATTAAAAGCGCACGGGTGGCATCAAGCGTTACATGACCAGAAACAATCCAGTCCGCATCCAAAACTTCTATATGCGGCACTACATCGCGACGCAGTAATGAAAATATGTGGTCGAAAGATGATACGCCTGCCGTGACAGTGTAAGGCAACTCACGCGATACGAGATACTGCGCAAGCTTGACCGACAGTGAGTCGTAAAAAAATGGCGTTCCGTAAGTTAAGTAGCAAGGCATTTCGTAGTCAGAAATATGCTTCAAAAGCTTACTGAACATAGCGTCGTAACTAGAGGTTCGGAGACGATTGTCCTGATATTCAGTTCGTAGCGATATAACCGGTTTGCGCGGAACTAGTTCGAAAATGTCATTAATAGCATGTTGGGAGATATGCGAAATTATTACGTCTGATCGACGAATAGTGTTTAAGCATGAAACCGTAAGATCATCGGGAATAGCGGTGCCGATGCCAACAATGTGACAGAGCTTCATTTGTCTTATCCGAACCGTTCATCTGGAGCATTGGGCTTTGGGTATCATATTTCCCCTTCGATTTCATAGGAAAAAATTTGGTGCATAAGTCATGCTCTACGCACAATAAAAGGAAACCCGGCAAAATTGGGCAGTAGAGATGGTGCATAAATTTGGTGCGCAGACAGACGTCCGCTTTTGGCAAGTTGCGCCTCGGCAGGTCGAGCACTGATCAAGGTCCGGTCAGGGCCGTTTCCTAGGCTGTTACGCTGTGGCTGTCGTTATCTTCAAAGGGTGAAAACTGTTCCCCGCTCTGCGGGTCGTATTCGTCAAGATTTGGCTTTGGCTTTGGGTATTCCGGCGCGTCTTCACGCTTCATGCCTAGGGCGTGCCTGAGATCAGTAAACAGGGCGTAGGCATTTACCGGATTTGAGCATGTCCAGATGCCCGCGCGCAGGATTGCCCTGGCGCTTACACGCAAGGTGCGCCCATCTTCTACGGCGGCGCGGGTGGTGTTGATGCCTGCGCCAAACATCGCTTTGATCCGGCTGTTGGCTGATTTCTCAACCATTTCTTTCGCCTTCTGCTCGCTCTCGTATGGGCCTAAGATCTGGGCTGCGCCGGGGAGTGAGCAAAGCCCGGCAAAGGTCTCTCCCCTTGGCCCTGGCGTCCAGTCTGGTGATATTTGGGCGACTTTTATGCGCCCAATGGCTTTGTTGTACAAATCGGGTGAGGGATTCATTTCGTGAATCCAGCATGGTAGCTGGAGTATATGAGCAGTTGGGCCCCTACGAAGTACAAGACCACGAACTGGTCGGCGTGGCTTTGTTGCACAAATCGGTTTCTGAGGGGACTTCCCCTTTCCCCGGACGGAATTATCCTACGGGCTCGGTAACGGGTATGCCAAGAGC
>NZ_CYSG01000040.1 GCF_001457775.1 Phaeobacter sp. CECT 5382 | reverse complement strand
GATGCTGGTATTAAATCTGCCATTCAAGGCTCTAATGTTCCTAACCCTGATGAGGCCGTCCCTAGTTTTGTTTCTGGTGCTATGGCTAAAGCTGGTAAAGGACTTCTTGAAGGTACGTTGCAGGCTGGCACTTCTGCCGTTTCTGATAAGTTGCTTGATTTGGTTGGACTTGGTGGCAAGTCTGCCGCTGATAAAGGAAAGGATACTCGTGATTATCTTGCTGCTGCATTTCCTGAGCTTAATGCTTGGGAGCGTGCTGGTGCTGATGCTTCCTCTGCTGGTATGGTTGACGCCGGATTTGAGAATCAAAAAGAGCTTACTAAAATGCAACTGGACAATCAGAAAGAGATTGCCGAGATGCAAAATGAGACTCAAAAAGAGATTGCTGGCATTCAGTCGGCGACTTCACGCCAGAATACGAAAGACCAGGTATATGCACAAAATGAGATGCTTGCTTATCAACAGAAGGAGTCTACTGCTCGCGTTGCGTCTATTATGGAAAACACCAATCTTTCCAAGCAACAGCAGGTTTCCGAGATTATGCGCCAAATGCTTACTCAAGCTCAAACGGCTGGTCAGTATTTTACCAATGACCAAATCAAAGAAATGACTCGCAAGGTTAGTGCTGAGGTTGACTTAGTTCATCAGCAAACGCAGAATCAGCGGTATGGCTCTTCTCATATTGGCGCTACTGCAAAGGATATTTCTAATGTCGTCACTGATGCTGCTTCTGGTGTGGTTGATATTTTTCATGGTATTGATAAAGCTGTTGCCGATACTTGGAACAATTTCTGGAAAGACGGTAAAGCTGATGGTATTGGCTCTAATTTGTCTAGGAAATAACCGTCAGGATTGACACCCTCCCAATTGTATGTTTTCATGCCTCCAAATCTTGGAGGCTTTTTTATGGTTCGTTCTTATTACCCTTCTGAATGTCACGCTGATTATTTTGACTTTGAGCGTATCGAGGCTCTTAAACCTGCTATTGAGGCTTGTGGCATTTCTACTCTTTCTCAATCCCCAATGCTTGGCTTCCATAAGCAGATGGATAACCGCATCAAGCTCTTGGAAGAGATTCTGTCTTTTCGTATGCAGGGCGTTGAGTTCGATAATGGTGATATGTATGTTGACGGCCATAAGGCTGCTTCTGACGTTCGTGATGAGTTTGTATCTGTTACTGAGAAGTTAATGGATGAATTGGCACAATGCTACAATGTGCTCCCCCAACTTGATATTAATAACACTATAGACCACCGCCCCGAAGGGGACGAAAAATGGTTTTTAGAGAACGAGAAGACGGTTACGCAGTTTTGCCGCAAGCTGGCTGCTGAACGCCCTCTTAAGGATATTCGCGATGAGTATAATTACCCCAAAAAGAAAGGTATTAAGGATGAGTGTTCAAGATTGCTGGAGGCCTCCACTATGAAATCGCGTAGAGGCTTTGCTATTCAGCGTTTGATGAATGCAATGCGACAGGCTCATGCTGATGGTTGGTTTATCGTTTTTGACACTCTCACGTTGGCTGACGACCGATTAGAGGCGTTTTATGATAATCCCAATGCTTTGCGTGACTATTTTCGTGATATTGGTCGTATGGTTCTTGCTGCCGAGGGTCGCAAGGCTAATGATTCACACGCCGACTGCTATCAGTATTTTTGTGTGCCTGAGTATGGTACAGCTAATGGCCGTCTTCATTTCCATGCGGTGCACTTTATGCGGACACTTCCTACAGGTAGCGTTGACCCTAATTTTGGTCGTCGGGTACGCAATCGCCGCCAGTTAAATAGCTTGCAAAATACGTGGCCTTATGGTTACAGTATGCCCATCGCAGTTCGCTACACGCAGGACGCTTTTTCACGTTCTGGTTGGTTGTGGCCTGTTGATGCTAAAGGTGAGCCGCTTAAAGCTACCAGTTATATGGCTGTTGGTTTCTATGTGGCTAAATACGTTAACAAAAAGTCAGATATGGACCTTGCTGCTAAAGGTCTAGGAGCTAAAGAATGGAACAACTCACTAAAAACCAAGCTGTCGCTACTTCCCAAGAAGCTGTTCAGAATCAGAATGAGCCGCAACTTCGGGATGAAAATGCTCACAATGACAAATCTGTCCACGGAGTGCTTAATCCAACTTACCAAGCTGGGTTACGACGCGACGCCGTTCAACCAGATATTGAAGCAGAACGCAAAAAGAGAGATGAGATTGAGGCTGGGAAAAGTTACTGTAGCCGACGTTTTGGCGGCGCAACCTGTGACGACAAATCTGCTCAAATTTATGCGCGCTTCGATAAAAATGATTGGCGTATCCAACCTGCAGAGTTTTATCGCTTCCATGACGCAGAAGTTAACACTTTCGGATATTTCTGATGAGTCGAAAAATTATCTTGATAAAGCAGGAATTACTACTGCTTGTTTACGAATTAAATCGAAGTGGACTGCTGGCGGAAAATGAGAAAATTCGACCTATCCTTGCGCAGCTCGAGAAGCTCTTACTTTGCGACCTTTCGCCATCAACTAACGATTCTGTCAAAAACTGACGCGTTGGATGAGGAGAAGTGGCTTAATATGCTTGGCACGTTCGTCAAGGACTGGTTTAGATATGAGTCACATTTTGTTCATGGTAGAGATTCTCTTGTTGACATTTTAAAAGAGCGTGGATTACTATCTGAGTCCGATGCTGTTCAACCACTAATAGGTAAGAAATCATGAGTCAAGTTACTGAACAATCCGTACGTTTCCAGACCGCTTTGGCCTCTATTAAGCTCATTCAGGCTTCTGCCGTTTTGGATTTAACCGAAGATGATTTCGATTTTCTGACGAGTAACAAAGTTTGGATTGCTACTGACCGCTCTCGTGCTCGTCGCTGCGTTGAGGCTTGCGTTTATGGTACGCTGGACTTTGTAGGATACCCTCGCTTTCCTGCTCCTGTTGAGTTTATTGCTGCCGTCATTGCTTATTATGTTCATCCCGTCAACATTCAAACGGCCTGTCTCATCATGGAAGGCGCTGAATTTACGGAAAACATTATTAATGGCGTCGAGCGTCCGGTTAAAGCCGCTGAATTGTTCGCGTTTACCTTGCGTGTACGCGCAGGAAACACTGACGTTCTTACTGACGCAGAAGAAAACGTGCGTCAAAAATTACGTGCAGAAGGAGTGATGTAATGTCTAAAGGTAAAAAACGTTCTGGCGCTCGCCCTGGTCGTCCGCAGCCGTTGCGAGGTACTAAAGGCAAGCGTAAAGGCGCTCGTCTTTGGTATGTAGGTGGTCAACAATTTTAATTGCAGGGGCTTCGGCCCCTTACTTGAGGATAAATTATGTCTAATATTCAAACTGGCGCCGAGCGTATGCCGCATGACCTTTCCCATCTTGGCTTCCTTGCTGGTCAGATTGGTCGTCTTATTACCATTTCAACTACTCCGGTTATCGCTGGCGACTCCTTCGAGATGGACGCCGTTGGCGCTCTCCGTCTTTCTCCATTGCGTCGTGGCCTTGCTATTGACTCTACTGTAGACATTTTTACTTTTTATGTCCCTCATCGTCACGTTTATGGTGAACAGTGGATTAAGTTCATGAAGGATGGTGTTAATGCCACTCCTCTCCCGACTGTTAACACTACTGGTTATATTGACCATGCCGCTTTTCTTGGCACGATTAACCCTGATACCAATAAAATCCCTAAGCATTTGTTTCAGGGTTATTTGAATATCTATAACAACTATTTTAAAGCGCCGTGGATGCCTGACCGTACCGAGGCTAACCCTAATGAGCTTAATCAAGATGATGCTCGTTATGGTTTCCGTTGCTGCCATCTCAAAAACATTTGGACTGCTCCGCTTCCTCCTGAGACTGAGCTTTCTCGCCAAATGACGACTTCTACCACATCTATTGACATTATGGGTCTGCAAGCTGCTTATGCTAATTTGCATACTGACCAAGAACGTGATTACTTCATGCAGCGTTACCATGATGTTATTTCTTCATTTGGAGGTAAAACCTCTTATGACGCTGACAACCGTCCTTTACTTGTCATGCGCTCTAATCTCTGGGCATCTGGCTATGATGTTGATGGAACTGACCAAACGTCGTTAGGCCAGTTTTCTGGTCGTGTTCAACAGACCTATAAACATTCTGTGCCGCGTTTCTTTGTTCCTGAGCATGGCACTATGTTTACTCTTGCGCTTGTTCGTTTTCCGCCTACTGCGACTAAAGAGATTCAGTACCTTAACGCTAAAGGTGCTTTGACTTATACCGATATTGCTGGCGACCCTGTTTTGTATGGCAACTTGCCGCCGCGTGAAATTTCTATGAAGGATGTTTTCCGTTCTGGTGATTCGTCTAAGAAGTTTAAGATTGCTGAGGGTCAGTGGTATCGTTATGCGCCTTCGTATGTTTCTCCTGCTTATCACCTTCTTGAAGGCTTCCCATTCATTCAGGAACCGCCTTCTGGTGATTTGCAAGAACGCGTACTTATTCGCCACCATGATTATGACCAGTGTTTCCAGTCCGTTCAGTTGTTGCAGTGGAATAGTCAGGTTAAATTTAATGTGACCGTTTATCGCAATCTGCCGACCACTCGCGATTCAATCATGACTTCGTGATAAAAGATTGAGTGTGAGGTTATAACGCCGAAGCGGTAAAAATTTTAATTTTTGCCGCTGAGGGGTTGACCAAGCGAAGCGCGGTAGGTTTTCTGCTTAGGAGTTTAATCATGTTTCAGACTTTTATTTCTCGCCATAATTCAAACTTTTTTTCTGATAAGCTGGTTCTCACTTCTGTTACTCCAGCTTCTTCGGCACCTGTTTTACAGACACCTAAAGCTACATCGTCAACGTTATATTTTGATAGTTTGACGGTTAATGCTGGTAATGGTGGTTTTCTTCATTGCATTCAGATGGATACATCTGTCAACGCCGCTAATCAGGTTGTTTCTGTTGGTGCTGATATTGCTTTTGATGCCGACCCTAAATTTTTTGCCTGTTTGGTTCGCTTTGAGTCTTCTTCGGTTCCGACTACCCTCCCGACTGCCTATGATGTTTATCCTTTGGATGGTCGCCATGATGGTGGTTATTATACCGTCAAGGACTGTGTGACTATTGACGTCCTTCCCCGTACGCCGGGCAATAATGTTTATGTTGGTTTCATGGTTTGGTCTAACTTTACCGCTACTAAATGCCGCGGATTGGTTTCGCTGAATCAGGTTATTAAAGAGATTATTTGTCTCCAGCCACTTAAGTGAGGTGATTTATGTTTGGTGCTATTGCTGGCGGTATTGCTTCTGCTCTTGCTGGTGGCGCCATGTCTAAATTGTTTGGAGGCGGTCAAAAAGCCGCCTCCGGTGGCATTCAAGGTGATGTGCTTGCTACCGATAACAATACTGTAGGCATGGGTGATGCTGGTATTAAATCTGCCATTCAAGGCTCTAATGTTCCTAACCCTGATGAGG
>NZ_CYSG01000039.1 GCF_001457775.1 Phaeobacter sp. CECT 5382 | reverse complement strand
TACCATGCTGGATTCACGAAATGAATCCCTCACCCGATTTGTGCAACAAAGCCGCGCTGCGGTCTCAGCTTCGCTCTGCGACAGAGGGGCGAGGTTGATTTCAGTTGGAAAACCGGTCGTATAGGGCACTGCATCGCTGTGCAGGAGGCCTTGCCCATCTTAGATAGGCAAGATGTGGCTTTTCACAATTGGCTTGAGGAGCAGATGGCCGCGCTCAGCAGTCATTCCGGGCTCGCCCTCGACGATTTGTGTTTTGGAGAAG
The DNA here is from genome assembly GCF_001457775.1 of Phaeobacter sp. CECT 5382. Taxonomy (GTDB): domain Bacteria; phylum Pseudomonadota; class Alphaproteobacteria; order Rhodobacterales; family Rhodobacteraceae; genus Pseudophaeobacter. The sequence goes on along the minus strand of NZ_CYSG01000039.1, from coordinate 6,407 downwards.
CCGCTCGGGCTTCTGTCCTGAAACGCAGCACCAAAGCTTCCAATGGTCGTGATTGGCCTCGGGGTGCCCACCGGGCATTTGCTCGGCTAAGGGCGAGTGCGGACAAGGGTGATTTAGCGTTTGGATGGCCCCAGGGAGTAGCGCTCCCCGGCTTTTTCCAAGGCACTGCCGGGATTGGCTATCAGTTATTACGTAATGATTTTGATTTGACGCTGCCTGATATTTTCACATTCTGCTAGGCGGCCAACGTGGTGGCATTTCCAACCTCCATTTTCAGGACACTTCTCAACAATTGCTCCGGGAGGAGAACAAATATCAAAGACGGTGGTGTAGCCTCTCACGCACCTTAGCAATGATCTCTTTAGCGAAGCAAAATGTGCCTTCAATCCTTCCCGTGATCGAAGAAGCCAAGGCACGGCGTTAGACCTGCCCAATTCCAACTGAACTGGCAGACAAATGGGTGGGCTGGCTCGTAAGTTTCCCTAAGGTCCCGACTTGATATCTCTGCTGCGTGCTGTAGCTGAGAAAGGGAGCCCGTTGTTCAAAAGGATGTCTAGTGACCTGAGATACGGTCTTCCTCCAAATCCCTATTCAGGAAATGATGCGTCTGTTTCGTCGCCTTGAGCATGGCGAGCTTGGATTGCTCATGCGCATCGTGCTCGAAAACTGCTTGCAGCAACCGGGCACCGGAATTATTCTATAGCTCTGAACTCATTTAGCTGAAGAGCGGGCGACTTGATCTGATTGCCCTACTAAATGACGGCACAGGGGTGGCAGTTGCCGTTAGACGTGTTTTGCACCAACGGTAGTTCAGGGCCGGTCGGATTCTTAGTTCAGTCAAGTGCTGCGGCCACAATATTTCTTCAGTTGGGCGTAGGGTTCCAGAAGATGTTCGGTAGGGTAAACAGCGATATGATTGCCGATCATTCAGTTCAACGCGGGGGAGCTCGCAAGCCGCCAGCGAGTTTCGGCGGTGCCGAGTTGGCCATTTAAGGCCATTTCTGGAAGAAGTTTCGATTTCCTGTCCGGCAGCCCCGAGCTGATCCTCGGACCCGACTGTAGCTATGAGAGTAAACCATATTGCACGATGGAGATCCGGTTGCGTTTCGATATCCAAGTTTAGCCTGGCCCTATGAAGCCATGCCCATAGTGCAGGGCTTCGAAGCCGCAACAGGCGGCCACGGGTTCCGCCTCGACCTCTTCTCGGAGTAGGGCGGCTCCCAACCCTTTTGTCAATGTACAGGTAATACAACGCAAAAACGCCCGCCAGTTTCCCGTAGGCGCAATCTGTGATGACATACATCTGACGGCATGTAGGTGAGCTAAGCGTCAAGCGAAGTTTTGAAGCGAGGCCTTCCCGAAGGCACTACAGCTCGAATCAAACTTGTATACTCACAACCGATCAAACATCGGGCACTGTTCATTTCGCACCGATCGCATCAAAGAAGTAGAATATACGGACAGTTGTACTGTTTTTGAACGCAATCCAAACATTCACGTAACGTAATGTGTATGTTGCTCACAACCTCGTTGATGCGCCTCTGTCACCCGTTTTTACTAAACCTGTTCGTGTTGGAGCTCAGTAAATTGCCAGATTTTAGCACTTTAGCAGAGGAGATCGATGCGGCACTCCTTTCCCATGTGGCCTGGAAACATCGGTTGCGTACAGCGGCACTTTCACAGGAATTCAGCATTCCTGTTCATGAAATCGCCAGCGACACTTTCTGCCGGTTCGGTCAATGGATTGCCTCCCTCAACCCCGATGAACAAAGAAGCTACTATTTCGAACGCGTCAAAACACTTCACTCCGAATTTCACATCAAGGCCGGTGCGATCGCTCAAATGCTCGCTGACGGCGACACCGCAACGGCCCTGGCAGCTCTCAACGGCGTTGATTACAATCTGAAAAGCAAAGAACTGGCCTCGGCATTGATGGAGTGGAAAGCCTCCAGCTGACACTTCGCACAAGCCAGTTTGCCTTGGTTCTTGGAAACACCACCTGCTACCAATCGATCGACCGGCTTCTTCCAGCCCAATCCAGACATACACTTTGACGGGGGGCGAGGATAAAGGCCCCTGGCTGCAGGCGCAGAAAAAACATCCAGCGCATATTGGCGACCATTACCATTTTCTGTTCGGGTTGCTTCTAGAGTGTGCCATCGCGCCAGTTGGCTAACGGACTAGAAGTCCTCCCACTTGTCCGGTGCAGTATTGCCATGCGCACTGGCTTTCATAGGTACCGACGCGTTTTCACCCAGATCCCAATCTTGATCTTCCGAAGCGACGGGAGCGTGCGCGGCGGGTGCGTGAGACACCCGCATCGGTGTCGGGCTCTCACTGATCGAAATCTTAAAGTGAGAAACCAACTGCGCCAGCTTGGTTGCATCGCTGTTCAGCATGTGGCCCGCAGCGGTGGCCTCTTCGACCATAGCGGCGTTCTGCTGCGTCACCTTATCTAGCTGCACCACGCCAGTGTTGATCTCACCCAGACCCGTGGACTGCTCCACAGCGCCCTCGGCAATGTCTGTCACCAGTTTCGAGATATTATTGACCCGGTCAACGATATTTTGCAGCGCCCCGCCGGCCTTGCCGACCAAATCAACGCCGCGTTCCACCTGCGTGGAACTATCACTGATCAGCGTCTTGATCTCCATCGCCGCATCCGAGGACCGTTGCGCCAGGGCGCGCACTTCAGAGGCAACCACGGCAAAGCCGCGACCTGCTTCGCCTGCACGGGCAGCCTCTACCCCAGCGTTGAGCGCCAGCAGGTTGGTCTGAAAAGCAATGTCGTCGATGACGCTGATAATTTGGGCGATATGGCTGGAGGACTGTTCTATTTCGGTCATGGCCGAAACCGCACTTTGCACCACGTCGCCGCTGGTTTTTGCTTCTTGCTTAGCCTCATCCACGATGCTTTCGACGCTCCGGGCCCCTTCTGCTGCGGATTTGACGCTGGCAGTCAGCTCATCCAGAGCCGCGGCGGTTTCTTCCAATGTGGCGGCTTGGCTTTCGGTTCGATGGGACAGATCATCCGAGGACTGGCTGATTTCAGCCGCACCATTGCGGATACTGGAGGCAGATTCGACCACCTTTGAGACGGTCTGGTTGAGGTGCTCGACTGTTCGGTTGAAATCAAGGCGCAGCTGTTCGTAGTCTTGTGGGAAACGATCCGGAATGGATGCTGTCAGGTCTCCGTCCGACAGATTGGCCAGCCTCTCGCCAAGGGTTGTTACAACACGTGCCTGATCTTTGGTTTTTTCCTTCTGAGTCTTTTCCATTGCGCGTTGTTTTGTCAGTGCGTCGCGGAATACCCCCAAGCTGCGGGCCATGTCGCCGATCTCACCTTTCGCGGGCAGTTCCTTCAGATCAATTTCAAGCTCACCTTCTGATAGGGAAATCATACGGGTGCCAATGAGGTTCAGCTGACCGCTGAGCCAACGGCCCAGAAGGAAGGCTAGGCCACCCGCAAGAACCATAGCTGCAACCGCTGCCGCCATCCCGGTTTTGCGTATGCCGCTGGTAATTGCTGCAATTGTTTCAAGAGGCACAAGGGCATTGCCGACAGCAACCACATTTCCGGAAAAATCAAGTATTTCAAAGGGGCTGCCAGCATAGGCATAGCCGTCAATGTCGTAATTTGTCCACTGGCCGGATATGCCGTTCAAAGCACTGGCAATCGCATCTGCATCAAGAAGGGCTGGCCCGTCATAGTTGCCGGTCAGGCGCGTGATCTCCTGATCGTTTGCGGAGAAAGAACTGACATCACCGTCCGGCAGCAGGTAGACTTCCAAACGACTGTCTCCGCCTTCGGTCAGGCTTTCAATCAGATCACCGTTGAACTTGAGACCAATTTCAACGGTGCCTACATGCGCGCCCTCGTGGCTAACAGGGCTGATCCCCCGGATTCCGATGCCTGCCCGGCCTCGCTCAAGTCCGGAAACCGGTGCCTGTGCCTTGTTCGCGGCCACAACAGAGTGCCGGAAGCCAGAGAGGTCATCGCCAAATTTTTCTGGTTTGTGTACCCGAAAGGCTGAGGCCGCCTCGGGGGTGTGAAACTGGAATTGAGCAATGCCAGCTTCTGAAGCCAAACGTTTGAAGTCGCGAGCGAAAAGCCTGTCGAGTGCGTCCCGGTCCTGCTCAGCAAGGGCACGCTGTGCATCTGACACAGAGGCAACGGTCTGCGCGGCAGTCAGTGCAAGCTGCATACGCCCCTCAACTTCTGAATGTACGCGCGATTCAAACTGATTCAATTCACGGCGCGTGCCTTCATCCGAAACTTTCTCAAGTCCGAGGAACAAAGGAACCGTGACGATAAGAATCGCGAAAAAAGAACTGACTATCAGCGAAATAATGATCCGCGCTCTTAGGGACATCGTTGAACTCCTATCGACAACACCTCTTTGTAGACGCCATGGCCTTAAAAAAATGGAAAGAAGAGGAGCCAGTGCTTGCTCCGTTTCAAATTACAGAAAATGCGCTGGGTTCAGAGCTACTGAGGTCTTCTCGTGTGGAGGAAACAACGATGGCTTTTCTTGTAGCGGTGTTCCACGCTCGATGATGAGCGGACCTATGAAGCGGACTGTTTCACACAAGTTTACAAAGTGATCTGCTTCTGACGGCCGACCTTTGGCCCGCAATCTTGCTGCATATGTCTAGAATTGACCGCATTTCATGCCGCAGCGCAGACTGCTAAACACTGATGTTAGGATGATGGCAGGAGTTTGCAAACTCCGCAATCTGCGCTGAACCGACGTCCATGCCTAGCCCGGCGAAAGCTAGATCCCTGCCCCACATGTCGTGACAGGCCTCGTCGACGAGAACAGCCCATTGTGGACATTTAAAGTTCCGTTCGGTGCTGCACCGCAGCTTCCCAGAGGCGCCATTCCGCTACAGGTGCAAACGTTAGAGCCGAACGGCCTCCCACCATGCTCCATAAAACCATGGTTCTACATCGTTGCTTGAGACCAGACGAAGAAGGAGACAGGTGCGGTCAGGGGTGGTACACTTAAAGTTGATTGTAGTTGATTCATTTGGAGGGAGTGCTTCTTTGAGACTGCATTTGTTTTCATTGACCCATTTTTGTGCGCTATTAGGGATCCCGGGTACAGCAATGGCAGAGGAGCCACTGGTGATGTTCGACGCGGGGCGCACGCATGTGGATTGCGAGTTCGCCAACCACGCAGTGTCGGGCGGCTACTTTGACAAGATTGATAACCCCACGATTACGGGGACGTGCCCGAAGGCGACCCGGACCGCCGCACCCCAACCAGTTATTGGAGCGCCAGTCGTCCCGCTCGGGCCACCGATCGCTCCTTGGTGCGACTGTACTGATGAGGAGTGGCAGGGGGTGCTATCGCTGATGACCGGGCAGAATGTGCTTATCAATCCCGGCTATGGGTCGGCTAACCCTGTTGCCGACTGGGCAAAGGCATTTGGGACGGACACGGCGACAATCGAAACGCCCGACTTCTGGGCTAATGGTCAGGTTCCCGCATTCAACGAACTGTCCGGCCGACGCTTTCTCAAATTAAAATGATTTATCTAAGGTGCCTTGTCAGGCGGACATATACCTGTGTGCTGAGCGTCGGCGATGTCATCGGCAAGTTGCTAGCTTTTTTGACGCTACCGGCGACTTTGATCACGGGCTATTTCTATTTCGATGAGATACGGGATTATTTCTCGAAGCCAAATCTAACGACTGAGATCCGCCGAGCGACACTACGCTGCAACTATGTATGGCGGGACGCTGAAGCATATCAGAACTATCAAAGGGGGATTGTTGGCGAACTCACGGAACTCTGTCGGGCATCGCCTATAGCGATCTCGTTCGAATTTAGTGTGACCAACAATGACTCTATCACACGTGAAATTAAAAACCTCGAAATCGGAGCCAAGGTACCAACCTATGGGCCCCTGACCTTGGACGAGGTCCAATCGGTCGAGCACCTGATCCAACATGGTGTCGAGACGAACCTCCGGCGCGACTGGCGGGTTGAAACGCTGGCCCCTGGCGCAACGGTCATCTTTGAGATTTTGGCCTACGATTCAGCCACGGACGTGGGCGAGATGGATTGGCAGCATCTGGCCGAAAAACTGGATGAACAGGATCCGAATTTACTTAACGAGATCGCTGAGATTGAACTGCAAGCGCGAGTGAGTGGCTTTTACTCAAAAGCGCCAACAATTCTGTCTTGTTCCATTGCACTTGATGCGGAAGAATTTAAACAATGGCAGGAGAAGGCGCCTCATCGTCGCATTCAGGTAACGAACCAATGCCTGTGAAGAGAACGATTATGAGAAATGGGATAGCCTGCCGTTAGGGTTTACACGCATGTCTACTTTTCATGCCCCACGGCTTTGTTGCACAAATCGGGTGAGGGATTCATTTCGTGAATCCAGCATGGTAG
>NZ_CYSG01000038.1 GCF_001457775.1 Phaeobacter sp. CECT 5382 | reverse complement strand
ACAAAACAACTGCGATCAACCAGCTTTGGCAAACAGACTTCACCTACATCAAGGTTTTGGGCTGGGGCTGGTTCTATCTCAGCACGGTCCTCGACGACTACAGTCGCTACATCGTCTCATGGAAGCTTTGTACAACTATGCGGGCGCAGGACGTGACGGATACACTGGATCTGGCCTTGCAGGTCTCCGGCTGTGACCAGATCCATGTCGTCCACAAGCCACGTCTGCTCAGCGACAACGGCTCCAGTTACGTCTCAGGGGATCTGTCAGAAGGTTGAAGGACAAAGGCATGAAGCACTCGCGCGGTGCGCCATATCATCCGCAAACCCAAGGTAAGATCGAGCGCTGGCACCAGACCTTAAAGAACCGGATCTTGCTGGAAAACTACTTCCTGCCGGGTGATCTTGAGGCCCAGATCGAAGCCTTCGTCGATCACTACAATCATCAGCGCTACCACGAGAGCATCAACAACGTCACACCCGCTGATGTCTACTTCGGGCGTGACAAAACCATTCTAAAGCAACGCGAAAGGATCAAATGAAAGACACTCGAAGCGCGACGCTTGCATCACCGCCAGCACGCAGCATAATCAAACCAAACAGATGAGCCAAACTCTCTCTTAGTTTAGGTCACCTTTGGACCCAAAAACTCTGCCGACGCACAGGTAGCGCCGATCCATGCAAATTGCGGATGGCTGCTCTCAACCCAAAGCAGACTCGCTACGCGCGCCATTGACCCGCTGTGATGCCAGACAGTGTTGAAATAAATTCAGCCATAGGTGGGGCATCAATCCCTGAAAGGCCCACGAAGCCAATGTACGAGCATAGAGCCTCTTGTTCTGACCGGCCTAAACAATATCGCCACGACCAGCCAAGGCCGCTGCGGCAGTGCGGGTGGTCACATTCAGAGCCCTAAGAATGGCACTAACATGTACCCGCACAGTTGCCGGGGAAATATCGAGTGCCCGCGCAATCTCTTTGTTGGTCATGCCTGTCGTCAGAAACGAAAGGACTTCAGATTGCCGAAGGGTTAGTTGGTGCTCTTCAAGCTGGCGATCGCTGAAGCGGGTCTCAACCTCAAACACACCGGTATCAAGCACATACTCTCCTGCGCTTGCTCTGCGTAAGCCTTTGGCGATGCGTTCCGCAGGTGCCATTTTTGAAAGGAAACCGTTGAGTCCCATTCGACTGAGATCTGGTTCAACCTCAGCGTGGTCGAGCATCGAAACCGCGAGGATTGCCACACTGGGGTATTCTTCCCGCAGATTTGGAAGTGTCTCACGCCAATCCCCCCCCGGGAGAACAAGATCCAGCACAGCAAATTCCAGTGTGCTTACCGAGGCAAATGTGCGCTCAACTTCAGGCCAACTACGCGCGACAATGATCGCCTGTGCATTAAATACTTGCCCTGCAATGCGGCGCAATCCATCCAAAAAAACGGGGTGATCATCGGCGATCAGGATATTGCTCAAGTGACTGCTCATTTAGGGGATGTTTCTAGACGCCGTTTAGGGGGGAGGTGAGTGCCTTTATGCGGTAGGTTCGGGGGAGACGATAAACGCATGGCGATGCTTTGCAACAAGGAACGGAGCTGAAAAGGCTTAAGATTCCGCCCCGTTTCCAGGTAGGGTTTCAGTTTATCAGGTAACGTTTCAGCAGCCCCGTCAGGAGCCATCGAAATGATGGACAGGTTGTCATGCGATTCCGCTGCTCTGGACAGCCGGGCAAGTCTGTGCAGGGAAAGAGTGCCCAACAGGACGATGCCGGAGTTCAATTCCGCATCGAACGACACCTCACAGCCCCATTCGCTAAGAAGGGTGGACAGCCTGGCACAACGTTCTGGATCGTCGTCAAGTATGTTGATCTTGAGGCCGCTCAGTGGAACACTTTGAGCGGACCCTGCCACAGCCTGCACCTCGGTTGGGGTATCAACCGGAGTCAGCCCCTCGATCACAAAGGTCGTTCCGTGACCCGGACGGGACATGACACGAAGGTCCAGCCCGAGCAGATGTGCCATTTTGTGGGCAATTGCCAAGCCAAGCCCGGCCCCTTCACCGCTTGAAAGATCTTTGGGGTGCAGCCGGTTAAAGGGTTCAAAAAGACGGTCAAGGTCATGAGCCGGAATACCCGGTCCTTGATCACAAACCCAAATTGATATCAGACCTTCGCGGCGGCGGCACCCAATTAGGACTCTTCCATTGCGGGCGTACTTACGTGCATTGTCTAACAAATTCAGAACCATCGCCGACAAAAGCCGAGGATCAGTTTCCACCGCAGCGTGGCTTGGAACATAGCGGATCTCTGGACTGTTTTCGGTCATTGGGACCGCAGCCAGAACCGTCTTTACTAGTGGATTCAACGCAACCTTTGAAAAAAACGCCTGCGTCTGGCCGCTTTCAAGCCTTTCGTTCTCCAGCAGAAGGCCAAACACACGGCTAAGCCCTCCCACCGCACTATCGATTTGGCGAACGACATGCTGGCGTTCTTTAAGGGTTTTCTGGTCATTCAGGGAATTTGCCAGCAGGCCAATTGCATGCAGAGGATGGCGCAGATCGTGACTGACCTGCGCAAGAGTTTCCGATTTTGCCTGGTTGGCGGCTTCGGCGGCGCTGCGGGCCCGGTCGATTTCCCGACTGGTTTCTGACAGACGAACGACTTTTTCTTTGAGCGAACGGGTTAGGTTTTCGTGCTGAGCCATAAAACCATGCATTTTGGCAGCGATACTGGACAGGGTGAGTGCAAACATCAGTAACAATAGACCAAATGCCTGAGGCAACCCGGCGACTTCGCCCAAAAACAGGAAGACAGCCACCGGGGTGATAGAGCTCCAGATCGAACTCAGACATGACGGGAGGTAAGAGTGCTGGGAACTGACTGCCCCCAAAGCCGTCCCTGAAAGCACAAAAATATAGAGAGTTGCCGCCAGATCATCATGGCGAACTAGCAGGATGCCAAATCCCCATATGCTTCCGATCATCAGCACCAGCAGATTGTGAGCCCTTGCGTATGGAACGGTATCCTGCCCGTCGTGAGGGGCCGCATGGGCAAAGTGGAATGCCAGTATAGCTATTGCCACAGCCAATGCGATCAGTAGCAGCGCCCAAACGAGTAGGTCAGGGCCGCCAATCATCGGCCAGAGTATCGACAGCGTAACCAAAACGATAATCAGCAGAACAATCCAGCTATTCCGAGCAATCACCATCAATTGCTCGGTTGACCAAGCCTGTGTCGCGACAACCATGCTCATACTTTCGCAGCTCCCCAAATCCACCCAGCCGGCATACAACACGTGGTCTATTGTGCTGAGGTGTCAGCTTGCCGCAGCATTCGAAAATGCTGATGATTAGAAACAGAGGTAAAGGTGAAATGATGCTTCTGAAAGTGCCCCCCCTGCTGACAGCCGCCCTTTTGGCCGCGCTTGGTGCTAGCTCGGCTCAGGCTTGCGATGGTACTGGGCGCGATGGTTGCACTTGCATAGCGTATTCGAGCGATTATCACGTCATGGGGGACGAGGTGATTGCAGACTACGAGATGCAGGTGGACGCACAGGATCTGCAAAATTCCCGCAATGTGGCGCTAAGGACAATTACTGCGGTTCTTCAGCAGGATCGGGCAAATCTCCATAAATTCAACCGGCCCAGCCCATTGGATGACTATGAAAGCTATTTTGCAACATCGACCCACAGGAAGTTGTTTCAAACACTGACATTGACTAGTTTTTGCGGGGCTGACTCAACGGATCCGTCGATCCTGTACGACCGAATTGACGTGGTGTCGCGCAACGCCATGAAAGAAGGCACTCTGCTGCATGTGGTAGTCTATCGGATTGGCAACGAATTGCGAGTGCATATCGCCCCTATTGGCTGAGAACCCCTCTCATTCTCCCCGAGAGCAAGTGCAACGCGTGATCTGGGATCAATGGATCCTGTCGCTTGGTACGTCAGTTTGGCGGCGGTATAGTACAGATGACTGATAGAGCGCCGATTGACCGATTGATATTCTGGATGTGGCGATGACGGACGAGACGAAAGCACCGCCAGAAAAACATAATTGCGGCAACAGCCCTGAAGACCGGAGCATCAGCGTGAAATACCTTAAGACACTCTCCTTGGCAGCAGCCCTGGCATCCTCAGCCACCTTGGCCTTTGGTTTTGAAGTGACAGGGCACCCAGCCATAAGTGATGGAACAAATTCGATTTCGTTGAATCCAAACGGCGGCGAATTCCGCATCAAGATCTGCAATACAACCTACTACTTAGCTGACAGCAACAGTTGGAAAATGTTTAACAACATGAAAGCGCGTATGGATTCGAACGGCGGGGATGTTTACGCGAAAACCCACGCGCCCCGGAACAAAAGCTGGTATTTTTTTGCTTGGGGGCGCTATTAACACCTGCCCGGCACGCCTTTTTTATTGCTCCACCTTAGCAAAGGTTGGCCACGGGAGAGGAGTGATCGCATCGATCTGATCATTCCTCCCTCACGGCTCGTTTTGAACAGGCGCCTCGTAGCGACCGCTGACCGTTTTGTAAGTCCATATCAGTAATTGGATTAGTTGGGACTGAATTTTTATGCCGCCCGAGGACTGGACGTCACACGAAGGGGGCAGAATTTTCACAGCCAAGCGAAGGTCAACCATCACGATTTCAGTCGATTGTTTCGATCTCTAGGCGGTGGGTCGCCTTTCAAACAGACGTGTTCCCTGATCCTCCTGTCGCCCTTTGATTTGGCAAGAGCACAACAAGGGCAGCTGAGTGAACGGGGGCATGAAACTTCATTTCATGGCGTGCTTGCAAGGGTTTGCCACTCATTCCGGAATTACTTTTTTGTTGAGATAATTCAGTTTTCTGCCCGGGCCAACGAACACCAGCGCATCGCCTTCGGTTCAGAGAGGACCCTCGAAATGAAACCAATCCGCTCGCTATGCACAGCAGCCCTTCTATGGCCGGTTGCCGGATCAGCGGCTCAACTGGATCGTCTAGACTATGACGATGGAGTGTATTTCAGGGCAAACGCAGCCGGGTATGAGTTTACGATAGGTTGTGCCTTTGAGGATCCTGTGGAGTTTCGTCTCGAAGTTCTGGCAGTGCCTGATACCGCCAAAATCCCAGGAGCATCAACGATGCTTCGCTTTTTGAATTTTGATGGTGAACCACAGGACTTTGCTGTTGCGACGACCTATAGCACCTATCAAGGCAAGGATGTTTTGATAGGTGCTATGCCTCTGGACGAGGACTTGTCGCTTGCGCTTGAAAACGCAATTGGCCTGCGCGCCTCCACGCAATCAGGTGACGTGATATTCGGGGATTCATTGGACGGTTTTGATGACGTCCTTTTTTTCATGGAAGAGTATTGTCACTAAGCACAGTTGAACCGTCAACAAAAACAATGCCCGCTCGATAGTGTGAGGACGCAGCAAGATGGTCAAAACAAGAATATGTGGATCATGCAAAAAACCGACACTGATTCCGGTGTCGCGTAAAAGGGAGCCCTATAACACCGTAGTCGGATATCTCTGTCAGAATTGCGGCAGGAAAATCGACATAGTCCCAGCGTTTTCAGTTGGAAGTGGTTTAGCGATAGCCTGGGCTGTGCTGGGGTTTTGGTATTTCGTTTTCTTTCACAACTCGGTCTACAACAGCACTTTATCCATTTCTCTTTATGCTGGTGCCGTTGTGACCGTAGTTCTGGTCTGGGGGCCGGAGTGCCTTAGGCACTGGATGAATCCAGTAGCCAAAGGAGGAGATGCTGTCGAGGTCAAGCTTGAAAAGGAAGGGAGAGGCAGCGTCACCTCAGCGTTGATTTGGTGTGAGCGCTTCGGTTTTTTTGGTGGCCTTATTGCACCTGTGGTGTTTGCATCTGTTTTCCTAGGTGCCGCTGCAATTCTCGGGCTCATCAACTACACATATTTCCAGTAAGTTCAGTGGTGACCGCAAGAACTCGGACCAGTTTTTTGGACTGGATCGATATGTCAGAAAAACTACTCACTCTGGTAAAATTCAGGAAATAGCCTCCCGGCGAGGCCACAGCGAATGATGCTGTTCTGGCGGACGGCTTGGGGTCACAAGAACAGCATCATTCGCTGCCACCATAACTTTGCAAAGGTCACAACCTGCGCATTGCTGACATCAGCACCCGGCAACGTCTCATCCGTCGTATGCCTAGTGCGGCTGGCAAGGAGTGGCGCCTGGCTCCGAAAATATTTTCTTAGTTCACCGGGGCATTTGTGCTTGTCAAAAAGGTCCAACACATTGCCATCATTTAGAAAACCCCAATCTAGGAACTGGAGCGTCTCAGCGCTATCTAGTTCCTAGTTCGGAATTGAACATAATGGGCCTTATTGGCCTCCGCAGGACCATTTAGGGCGGTTTTAAGGGTGTTTCAGAAGGGTGGGGGAGTTTGCAACGGGAAGTGCCCTGAAATTGTCGCTTGGGCCTGTATGAGCTATTTTGGCCGAGTTTGAAAGACAAAGGCCTCCAAGAGATTGCGGCCTTCAAATTCTCCTTAAAGCCCTGTTTTATAAGGCTCTATCCGGTATCATCCGGCTTCCTCCGGGCTCTTCCGGTTACTGCAATAACAAGTGTCTCCTAACAGCGGTTGTAGCGGGACACTTCGCGTTGCGGTACACTTCCCATTGCAGCAAATTACTTTTCCTCTTCTAGGTCAAAACCGGGGGCTGGGCTACCTTGTCGGCCCTGGCTGCTTCCATCGGGTTGATGCCGACTTCGCAGCTTAGAACCGAGGTGAATCTGTTCAGCGCCCCACATTGGCTGAAACCCTTCATTGCCATATGAGACTTTACCGCGCGTTCGTCGGTGACGCGCCCGGTGTGGCCGCATTGGCAGGTGGCGAAGATAGTAAGGACGACTGGTGCAATTCTACTGGCGGGCTACTGGCGGGATTTTTCCACGGGCTTAATTACCGTAACGGATAGCTGTGATGCTATCGATCACTAGACAGATAGGTGGCAACGACGGCGCTCAGCCCGAACCGGTCATTGATTCGAAATGCTGCGCAGGAAATCTCGCAGTTGCGAGATCTGAAGACCAGATACCCGAAAGTGGACATTGATCAAGACGTCTTTCTAGTACCCTGTATGCTTCCTGTGCTATCGGCTAGGGCAAGAAAATCTGCAACACCCCTTGCACCCAATGCCTTTGCAAATAAGAAGCTCTGACCCTGGCGGCAGTGTATCTCCGTCAGGAAATTCAGTTCCGCGTCGGTCTCGATACCCTCTGCGGTTACCGTGAGATCCATCGACTGTGCGAGCGCCAGGATTGCCGTGACGATCTTGCCATTCTGTGGCACCGCTTGCACGCCTGAAACAAAACTCTTGTCGATCTTGATCTTGTCGAACGGCAGTCTGCTGAGGGTTGCGAGGCTGGAGAACCCTGTGCCAAAGTCGTCGAGGGAAATGCGGGTGCCTAGGTCTTTGAGAGCGTCAAGGGCAATCTTCGCTTCGTCAATATTCCCAATCACTGAACTACTCCCCATTTATT
>NZ_CYSG01000037.1 GCF_001457775.1 Phaeobacter sp. CECT 5382 | reverse complement strand
CCGCGCCCCAGCTGCGTATCGTCGCTGCCGGTAGAGGGGGTTCTAGTGTTAACTCCAAACACCCGCAACACCAAAATCAACAAAATCACACTTTTCTGCGAAACAAATGTGAAAATAAAACAAAAACAACACCTTATACACAGATAAAGTCGCTCAATTCATCAGCACAGTATAGGTCGGTGCACCTTCACTGACGAAGAAACCCAAGGCCACATACCAAAGGGGACTACATATAGGTGTCAGGCTGAAGAGAACCACAAGCACACCTGCGACTCGCTGCGCCAGAACCGGAAAACGAGTCGGTCGTTGAGCGTTAAGTTGACCACGTTTTTGAATTTCACTCAAAACTTCCGCCTAAAAAGGCCCTTGCTCATTTGCAGGGCAGGAAAAACCCTGCCGGGGCCCTCTCTCAAATCTCGCGCGATCACAAATCATTTGGGAAACCCGGTTGATGGGCCTGAGCCCGCGCCGCAGTCATGCGGCGCCGGGCCCAAGAGTCGCGGTGCATCGCAGATGCGCCAGGCGATGCGCGGGAGCACCACCGGCTCGCGTATGTCCGTCAGATACCCACGCACAATAGAAAAGAGAGCGAAAGCCTATAGGTCGACCTCGATAATACCATCTGTGTCTGCCGCACGCGACTGGCACAGGATCACCGCGTGTTTCTGCTGCGCCTTCGAGAGAACAAAGTCGCGATGTTCCACCTCGCCGCCGATCAGGCCACATTTGCAAACTCCGCAAATCCCGTCTGAACATTTCACATCTATATGTATGCCGTTTTCCAACAACACATCCGTCGCAGTCTTGTCAGCAGGCACCTCCAGAATACGGCCGGAACGCGCCAGCTTCAGCTTGAAGGCGTGGTTCTCATAGTCTGGCAGATCCGGCACCGAGAAGTATTCAAGGTGGCGCGCCTCCTCCGGGAAGCCTTGACGCGTCGCCGCCTGCAGAACACCCTCCATGTAGCGGTCTGGCCCACAGGTGTAGACGTGCTGCCCGTCAGCATAGCCAGCCAGCAAATGATCCAGGTCTGCACGCGTCCCTTCGGAGGACACGTGGACATGGACATGGTCCGACCAGGGCATCGCGGCAAGATCCGTCAGATACCCCGCGTCCTCCCTGTTGGAGATGGAATAGTGCAGCTCAAACGGGCCGCCCAGAGCGTGTAGGCGGTGTGCCATGGCGATCATCGGCGTGATGCCGATCCCCCCGCCCATGAGGAAGGACTTCGCGGCGGCCTCTTCCAAGGGGAAATGGTTGATTGGCTTTGAGATGAAAATCTTGCGGCCTTCGGCAAAAATGCGGTGCAGAAGCTGCGAGCCGCCGCGCCCCGCATCCTCGCGCAAGACACCTATCTGGTAGGTGCTGCGATCCGCCGGATCCCCGGACATTGAATACTGGCGCAGAAACTCCGGCGCGACCACGATGTCGAGGTGGGCCCCTGCCGTCCATTCCGGCAGGGGGGCGCCATCAAGGCTAGTGAATTCGTATTTGGTCACATCCGGGCTCATCGTTTCGGCCCGTGCGATGCGGACCTGCAGAACCGGACTGTCGACATCATTGGTATAGTGGTGATCCCAGCTGCCGGTCTCTCCTTTGGCGCGACGCTTTTGGTATTCCTCGGCTGTGATCATCTGTTGATAGGCCTCAATCCCGGCCTCACGGTCCATCGGGAAGGGGTAGGGCCAGGGGTGTGGTGCCAAGGGTGCCGGATAGACGGCCAGTGTCTGGTCCTCATATTTGAGATCCAGATCCTTTTGCAGGGCACGGGCATTTACCGGATGCCGCGTCGGGCGATAGCCGCCGTCCTCTTCCATCTCCAGATCCCACCACCATTTTTTGACCGGGTTCATCTCACCATTGCCCAGCGCATCGTCGAGTTTGGCCAATACCGGTGCTGCCTTTGGCATATTCATCGCAGCCCAGCGAAAGGGGCGTTCGGCAAAGATACCTTCGAGGTTCCACGGGCAGGTCTTCATGCAGCGGCCACACATGGCACCCCCCGGTGTCGTGATCCTGTACGTGGTGCATTTCTGGCTGTCGCTCTTCCAGATCTCATAGCCGTTGAACATCAGTTTGGGTCCGGCGGTGATCGCGCCCGACGGACATTCACGGGCACATTTATTGCAGGCCTCGCAGAATTTTTGCAGGCCAAAGTCGATTGGCTTGTCGTGATCCATCGGCATATCGGTGGTCACTACACCGGATTTCAGCCGTGGGCCCAAAAAGGGATTGAGGATGACCTCGCCAATGCGGCTCACCTCTCCCAGTCCTGCCAGCAGCAGGAGCGGCGGTTGCAGCACTTCGCCATCCATCACCGTGTGGGCCTTGGCCTTGTAGCCGAGATTGCGGATCTGGCGGGCGATGACACCACCCAGCAGTGAAAACCGAAGGTAGGCCCGCATCGATTGCGCCACGGCGATCCAATCATCGCCCGAAGTACCTTCTGTGGTGTCAAACCCCTGATCCACAATCATGCTGATCGCCTGATCATGGTCTGGATGGATCTCGGCACCCGTTGCATCATGACTATACCAAGTCCAGTCCGGGCAACGGCTAATGCCAACCGCATCAATCCCCAGCCAATAACTGGCCGCCTTGATATTGGCAGCGTTGCGCGCTGCATCCGTGGGGCGCGGGCCACGGGAAGGCTCGCCATCCTGTAGCAAGACAAAGGCACCAAGCATACGTCGCTGCGCCATCGAGGGCGCCGCCTTGCGCACGTAAAAGCCACCTGTGGCGGCCTTTTGATTACCCTTGCCCATATCCCCAAACTGACTGCGGGCAAACATATCCGCACGTTTTGGCACCCGTGCCACGCGGGCCTCGTCAATATAGGTGGTGGGATCGTCAACCCGGTTCAGGGTTTCAAAGGGATGCGGGCCGTCTTTGAAATCGCGCGCCTCGAAGGGATCGCCATTGAGGGCTGATCTTTCCGACCCCAGACCCAGCCACCATTTCGGACCCTTGATCTGCAGCAATGGCTGCTGGTCCAGCGGCAACAGTGGCCGGTCCAGGTTGAGATCAAAATCGGTGGTCACCACTGCAATCCCAAAACGCTCCCCCAGATAGGGATTGACCAGACGCCCACCTTCGACAGTTGCAAGCCCCGCCGCAACTGCCAGCTGGTTGAGATCCACATCCGCAGATGTGCCGGTATGGGCCTTGGCGTCCCAGCCCAATAAACGAATGTAGTTGGCCAGCACCACGGCTGTTTCGCTGGCGCGCAGGCAGGCGCGATGGTGCTCAGCACCCTCGATCCACTCGCAACCCTCTTCCTGCGGTTTGGGATCGCGCGGCATGTCATAAAGAAAGACGATTGCGCGGGCGTGATCACCAATAGTTGTGGGCGGCGCCTGCATCGCCTCCTTCAGGTCCGCCATGATATGGTCGATACCGGCCGCCAGTGTTTTTGTCTGACGGGTTTTCAGATCTTCAGACAGGCGGTCAATGTCTGGGTTGCGATAGGGCTGCGCCAGCCGCGCCGAAGCAGGCACCGGGCCGACGCCGACCATGGCCGCATCCGCAAAATAGCCAAAGGCTTTAATATGGTTGGCGCGCTCCTTTGGATCGCTCGGGCAGTCGGCCTGCGCCTTGTTGACCAAGCCGTCGCGGATCGCGTCCATCATCGCCTGATATTCGCCCATAGCATTGACGATTGAGGCAGGCCGGTTGGGGCGGCGAAATTCAAGCGGCTGAAAGACAGGTGCCGCCGCCAGATCCGGCATCGGCCCTCGGACCAGGCGTTCCATCGGAAAGGGGCCAAGGTGGATGGGGCGCGTCCGATTTGAAAATATCTTGGTCATGTTGGCCGGGCCTCTTCGCTGTGTCTTGTCGCCAGATGTTATGGCTGGGTAGGTTTTTAGCTGGATCGTTTTAGTCGTTGGGTCGTTGGATATAGGGAACCTGCTTGACTATTTCACAATAGACACCCCAGTCTGTCACCCGAATGAGTGACATATTCCCCCCCAGGCCTCTCCCAAGAGATGACGTTGCCGAACTGGCCGCCGCCGTTGTCAGGCCTGATTTCGCAACACAGCTTCTGGCCTACATCCGCAGCGCTGCGGATATTGCCAATTTCGGCACCTTCTATGTGGCCGACATGTCCCGCCCTGCCCCCGTCCTGTCGATCTGGGCCGGAGAGATGAGCAGCTATTGGTTCAATCGAAACGCAAGCGTGATCCTGGCCAATGATCTGCTGATGCAGAGCATTCTGGAGCGGATCCGTGCAGCCCAGGGCGGCGGGCTGTTCATCGAACGCTGGCGCCCAGCCCCAGACGACCCGATCAGCCCGATCTATGCCCGCGATCAGGTGATCGAACGCGTTACCGTCTCATCTTATAGCGAGCGCGTGGGCTTTCAGTCCTTTTTCCTGCGTGGCAAGGCCTCAGGCTGGCTGTCGGATCAGGACATGCAACGACTGCAGCAGGTTCTGCCGCTGGCACATGAGCTGATCGGCCTGAGACACCGGATCGTCGGGGCAACCAGTTTCAATCGTACGACAGGCGGTCAAGCCTCGGCACTGCGTGAACAGGATGCTGGCCCGTTTGGAGATCTGACCCCGCGCGAGGCTGAGGTCTGCGATCTGGCGGTGCGCGGGATGAGCGTTGCAGGAACCGCGCTGCAGCTCGGGGTCGCCGAAAACACCATACGCACTCTGCGCCGCCGCGCCTATGGCAAGCTGGGGGTTCATTCCGCACCCCAGATTCCCCCGCTGACCCCCCAGGCGCAGGGCTAGGTGCTAGTTTTGCCCCCCAGAAAAGCGCCCCATTTCACCCCCACCCGCCTCGAGACTGTTGCGCACCGATTTGGCCAGCGCGACCGCCTCTGCAGTGTCGCCGTGCAGGCAAATGGTATCGATGGAGGTGGGGATGCGCTTGCCGCTTTCGGTGATGATCGCGCCCTCTTCGACCATCTTAAGAATACGTGGCCCGGCCAGATCCGCATCATGGATCACTGCCCCCGGCAGACTGCGATCCACCAGAGTGCCATCATCATTATAGGCACGATCGGCAAAAATCTCGCCACACCAGTTGCAGCCAAGGTCACGCACGACCTCTTCCATGGCGGTGGCAGCCAATACCATGATGATGATGTCGGGATCGACATCCAACGCGGCCTCGTAACAGGCCCGCGCCATAGCGTGATCAACACAGGCCATATTGGACAGCGCACCATGCAGTTTCAAATGACGCACCTCTGTGCCAAGTGCGGCAGCCATGCCCCGTGCCGCGCCCAGCTGATAGCGCACCATATTGCCTAGGCTGTCAGGCGACATATGCACTTTGCGACGCCCAAATCCCTGCAGATCAGGAAAGCCGGGGTGGGCGCCGATGCCAACGCCGTTGTCCAGAGCCTGCACCATGGTCGCGGCCATCACATCCGGGTCGCCTGCGTGAAACCCACAGGCGATATTGGCAGAGGTCACAACGTCCAGCAGTGCCTTGTCGTCGCCCATGTTCCAGGGACCAAAGCTTTCGCCCATGTCCGCGTTGAGATCGACTGTTTTACGCAAGTCTGGGTCGCTCATGTGATATCTCCGGATTCAAAGGGCTCTGCATCTGCCGACACCACCCCACTGATGAGTTGATAAGATAGCAGGTCCTGCATGATAGCAGGATCCCGCAGCAGCGGTTTGCAGCGCGTCGGCAGCGCCTTGATCATCTTGTCGTATTGCGCCTGCGCCGCCAGCCCCTCCGCCAAAGAGATCCAGCGAAAACGCAGCGCGGTCCCTGCCTGCGCCTGAGCAACCCGTGTCAGATCACAAGGCAGGACCGACCCGATCCGGGGGTAGCCCCCGGTGGTCTGCGCCTCGCGTAGCAGCACAAAGGGCTTGCCATCACCGGTCATCTGCACATCGCCCGGCACGATGATTTCGGACAGAACATTGAGCTGCCCCGCCGCCGCGAATCCCTCGCCCTCGGAAATCATCTCAACCCCCATGCGGTTAGCACGACTGCCCCGGGTGAACGCTGTTTCGGCAAACCGTGCCCGTACCTCTTGGGCAAACAGGCTGGACTGAAAACTCTCGACGATACGCAGCTCACCTCCCTGAAAACGATCCTCGGCGGCCAACCCCAACCCCGTCTCGCGCCCAGTGTCTGTGCCTGCTGGCAGCAGATCCCCCTCGACCACGGTGCGCCCCAAACCAGAAACAAGATGCGCAGCACGGGCCCCTAGCAGAGCCTCACTGGCAATGCCGCCCCCGAGATGCAGATAGCCATAGACACCTTTGCGCGCCGCACCAATGTCGAGACGCTGTCCCGCCTGCAGTAGGTGCGATGCGTTCCACGCAAGTGGTGCACCATCAAGACTGGCCACCATCGGTGCCCCGGTCAGCGCGATCCGAACGGGGGCGGTGGCTTCAAATGCGCCCCCCATTCCCGCCAGTTCAAGCGCCGCAAGCCCGCCATCCTGACGCAGCAATGCGGCCCCCTCGGCCAGAGCCAACAGATCCGCAGCCCCCCCACAGGATATTCCCTGATCCAGTCGCCCCGCCCGGCCCTGATCCTGGATCGAGGCCGCTGGGCCGATCCGAAGCACCCTGAGCGCGCTCATGTCGCGATCTCCTCGCGGCTGGCACCACCAAAATGCGGATCCGCAGCACAGAGCCGATCATACTCAGGGCGCGTCACCGGGATGAATATCATCTCATCCCCTGCCCGCAAAGCAATGGGATCATCCGCCTGCAGCTGAAAGCCTCTGAACCCCGTCTGCCCAACGTGACGCCACCCCGTTGGGGCAGCGGCGGTAAACAGGACAAATTGGCTGATCGCCAATACCAGCGCGCCTGGGGGCACCTGTGGCGTCAATTCCGTCTGTCGTGGCAGGTTCCATTCAGCCCCTAGAGGGCCAAGATAGGGCTGTCCTGGCGCAAATCCGATGGTGAGCACCCGCACCCGCGCGCTACCTAGGCTTTCGATCGCCTGATCAACATTCATCCCTGCAGCCTCGGCGGCCTCCTCCAGCTGGGGCGCAAGGTCGGTGCCATAAACCGTCGGCACCCGCCACAGACGCCGCCCCGCTGGCAGCTCTGCCCGCTGCCAGTCTTGTTGATCAATTAGCCCCTGCAGATGATCCTGCAACGCCGCATGACTTATCACCGTGGGGTCAAAGCGAATGAAGACCGAGGCCAGTGATGTCGCAATTTCCTGCACTGGCAGCCCATTGCCGGATTTCAGTGCCTCACAAAAGGCCAAAGTCGCCCGATTGGAGGCTTCGCTCAACTGGTCCGCAAAAGTGACCAGCAAGCCAGTCAGGCCGACCGTTCGAATGACCGGAAATTTCACCGTGTTCTGTGCGCCCACATCGCCCCCGACTGTTCCCTGATTGACCGTTGATTTTGCGCCACGTTCGCGGCGCACCGGCGCGGTGTCAATGCCTCGTGTGGCCTTGACAGACCAAGCGCCGGACCTAGGGCCGGACACGGGCGCCGGTGATCTGCTTCATTTTCAATATTGATGCGTCACGCGGGTTTTCAACCCGAGAGCTCGAACCGGCTGGAAACTACAAAAAACGGCCCCTAAGGGCCGTTTTGGAACGAGTGGGTTCTGAAGCCCCGACGTCTGCCCCGCGTGGCAGTCCTGGCTCTGTTGTTGATTGTTCAGAAATCTTCCCAGCCCCGGGCTGCGCCGGCTGACTGCCCTCCGGTGCCCGTCATTGACGAAGCCTGCTCCGAAACTCGGGTTGAAACCGAACGTTCACGAACATCCGGCGATGACATTGCAGTCGGCATCTGCACCACATTGCCAACACCAATAGGTTTCGTCTTGAAGACCCCCAGCTGTCGGGTCAGCTGTCCGGCGTCATTGGACAATGTAAGGCTCGCTGCAGTGGTTTGCTCGACCATGGCCGCGTTCTGCTGCGTTACCTGATCCAGCTGCGTCACACCGGTATTGATTTCCACAAGCGTCGTCGATTGTTCCGCCGCGCCGCGCGCGATCTCACTGATGTGATTGGAAATGGTGCCGACACTGTCGATGATTCTCTGTAGCTCCTTGCCGGTCTTTCCAACCAGATCGACGCCGCTTCCCACGTGGTGTTTGCTTTCTCCAATCAGCTGTTTGATCTCGCCCGCAGCACCAGCAGAGCGCTGCGCCAGCCCACGCACTTCTGAGGCGACAACAGCAAACCCCCGACCAGCCTCACCGGCGCGGGCGGCTTCGACCCCGGCATTCAGCGCCAGAAGATTGGTCTGAAAGGCGATGTCATCAATCACGGTGATGATCTTGGCAATCTCCTCGGATGAGCCTTCGATTTTTGACATCGCATCAATGGCATCGCTGACCACAGTGCCACTGTGAACAGCCACAGACTGCGCCTGATCGACGATCTCTTCCACTTTTTTGGCGCCATTGGCCGCGGCCTGTACAGTTGACGTCAGCTGTTCCAGCGCAGCCGCCGTTTCTTCCAGCGTGGCCGCCTGGCTTTCAGTACGATGTGACAGATCACTGGAGGACTGACTGATCTCACCAGCGGTCTGCCCGACACCTTCGGACACCTGCTTGGCTGTATTCACCGTGACCTCCAGCTGCTCGACAGACTGGTTGAAGGCTTTGCCAAGATTGCCGATATCCGTAATATCGGACACTGCCACCCTCGCGCCGAGATCCCCCTCTCTGAGCGCTTCCAGACCTGTTGCAATCGCTGCAAGACCGCGGCGGCGGGCGGTGACATCAGTTGCCACCGTAACCACCCCGCCTACAGTTCCGTCGGCAGCAAGCCAGGGAGCGTAGGTCGCCTGCATCCAGATTGTTTCGCCGGTTTTGGTGACCCGCGGGTACTGGTTGGTAAAAACCTGCCCGCGGCCGAGATCAGCCCAGAACGCAGCATAGTCCTCGCCTTGCGCATAGTGCTTTTCACCCGCATTTCCCAAGTAACTTGACGTTTTCGCGCCTCCAACGGCCACTAATGTGT
>NZ_CYSG01000036.1 GCF_001457775.1 Phaeobacter sp. CECT 5382 | reverse complement strand
GTTGGTGGCCCAGGGGGCTGGCACGGTGCTGACCGGGGGCAGTGGTGCGGATCAGTTTGTCTTTGCGGCGGTGGCGGGGCGGGTGGGGGGGACTGATTTTCCCCCCGGCGGAGAACAGCTGGGTCTGTCGGTGATCCCCCGCCCTTATGGTGCCGGCCCGGTGCAGATTACAGAGCGCGCCGGCGGGCGTGAACTGTCCCTTTGGGGGACTGAAATTCGGGGGCACAGGGCGGGGGGTACGGCGCTGCCCCTGCAAGACATCGGGCGGGATGGGCGTTTTCCCCCGCCGGACCGGGTCGCGCTGGCACCGCCACAAGAGGATGGCCTCCAATATGGCGGCAGCGGCGCCGACCACCTTGAGGGGGGGGCAGCGGCGGATATCATCCAGGGTCTGGACGGCGATGATGTACTGTTTGGCTTTGGTGGCGCCGATCGTCTGCTGGGCGAAGAGGGGCTGGACACTCTGGACGGGGGCACCGGAAACGACACGCTGAACGGCGGCGCGGGGGCTGACCAGCTGAACGGTGGCGCCGATGCGGATCATCTGTCTGGCGGCAGCGGTGCGGATCACCTAGTCGGCGGCACAGGCGCTGATCGTCTGTATGGCAATGCGGATGCCGATCGTCTGTATGGCAACGCGGATGCTGACCGCTTGTATGGCAATGGTGGCGCTGACCGTCTTTATGGTGGCATGGGCGCCGACCGTCTTTTTGGTGGCGTGGGGGCGGATCTTCTCAAAGGGCAAGGCGGCAATGACCGTCTGTTTGGCAATGGCGGTGCCGACCGTCTTTTTGGTGGCGTGGGGGCGGATCTTCTCAAAGGGCAGGGCGGCAATGACCGTCTGTTTGGCAATGGCGGTGCTGACCGTCTTTATGGTGGTGCGGGGGCTGACCTTCTCAAAGGGCAAAAGGGCAATGATCGCCTGTATGGCGGCCCGCGCGCTGACAGTCTGGAGGGCGGCGCGGGAAAAGACCGGCTCTATGGCAACGGCGGCGAGGATGTGCTGATCGGAGGGAGAGGCAATGATCGGCTCAAGGGGGGCGGTGGCGCGGATGTCTTTGTCTTTGAAAGCCGTCACGGATCGGATCGGATTCTGGATTTCAAACCGGGCCGGGACCAGATCGACCTTAGCGGGCTGCAGCTGGGCGCGGATGGTTTTGCCGATCTCACCCTGGAGCAGAAGGGCGCGGATGTCCTGATCAGAACCGGCAGTGGCCGGATCCTGCTGGAGGATCTGTATCGCGCAGAGATTGTGACTGATGATTTTCTATTCTGACCTTAGCTGTTTTGGTCCAGCCTGTTCCGGGTGTGCACAATCGAAGAAATTTTGCATAACACACATTATAGGTTTTCAGATTGATGGAGGGGGCCCATTCTAAACTGGGAAGCGACTTTTCCTCTATCCTGCTGGAAAGTCTGGAGAACAGTTTATGAACCGTACCGAGTTGAATCTAGCCGAACAGCGCACAATCGAAGATCTTTTGCATAGAAAAGTCAAAGTGACTGAGATCGCACGACGGATAAATCGTCATCGTGCAACCGTGTATCGTGAAATCAAGCGTACCTTCTTCAAGGACGACGAACTACTCCAGCTGAATGGCTATTACGGAATGTTGGCGCAGAAATCGGCAGCCCAACGACGTGCGCGGCGGCGCGAGCTGGTGCGTATTCCTGAACTCCGATAGTCTGTGATTGATCGGCTCCAAGAGGGTTGGTCACCTGAACAGATTGCTGGCCGCCTGAAGCTCGAAGGCCATGCAACCTCTGTCAGCCATGAAACGATTTATGCCTATGTCTACAGTGCGGATGGTCAATCCCAGACTTTGGCGAGGTACCTACCGGAGCGCCGCAAAAAGAGAAAACCTCGTTATGCCCACAGCCCGCGCGGCAAGATGCTCCCACTGGAACGCTCAATCCACAACAGGCCCGAACACATCAAAACCCGTGAGAAATTTGGCGATTGGGAAGGAGATTTGAGGATCTTTCGTCGTGAACACGGCAAAGCCAACGTTGCATCTTTGGTCGAGCGTAAGACAGGCTTTGCAGTCTTGTTCTGAAACAATGATCGCAGCTCAAAGCATCTCATCGCGAGGCTGATGGATATCATGGAACCCCTCCCCTAAATCGCCCGCTAGTCGATTACTTTTGATCGCGGGATTGAGTTTTCAGGCTGGAGAAAGCTGGAAAGCGGGATCGGAACACGTGCCTGGTTCTGTGATCCACAGGCACCTTGGCAGAAAGGGGGCGGCAGAAAGGGGGCAGTCGAAAACTTGAACAAACGTGCGCGCTGATACTTGCGGCGCGACATCCCGATGACGGCACTCTCAAATCGTGACATGAAGGCGATTTGTGACTGCCTGAATGGAACACCTAGAAAGTGTTTGGGATGGCGAACACCATCGGAGACATGCGCCGATGAACTCAGAAAACTAGGATAGAGAAATGTCGCAACCTAACTTGAGCTCACATTTATGTGTCGTGGGGAGCGAGGCTTAAATCGCCTTTCGGCGCCATATCCGTGTCTCGGGTGGTTGTCATCGATTTGGCCAGCACCCACAGGCCAGCGCCAAGATCATTAGCCCCCTGCTTGCGTCTAGGCCCACTGGTCAGCGCGATCGGCACTGCATTCTGGCGGAATTCTCTCGTTCGTTTCAGTCCCAGTGCTCCTCTCCTTTGGTGCAATGAATGCTCTCAAAGGGGCGGCATCTAGCCGTGACAGCTCCACTTTGACTGTTAGGTGCGACGTAACAGACGGGTGATTTTCCGGATTGGCGCGGTCAAGCGCCACGAGTGGCTGGCCTGAAGCGCTAGGTTGTCATACTCGACCCTTTCGCGATGCTGGCGCTCAGCTTCGATACGATCCTCGAGCTCCTGCACCAGACGGGTCATTGTCGCCAACTCCTGAAAACGTTTTTGTAGATCAGCATCTCGCGGTATGACTCTTTGTTGGCTGGCCAGGAGCTCCTTTGCGCTTTCCGAAAGCTGGTCGGCGTTGCGCTGTGCTTCGGCGCGGGCCTTCTCCAGATCGGATTTTAAATCGGTCTGTGCCAAGCGTTCCTGTTTGATCGTATGCGGCGCCTCGGCCAATTGGCGTACGGCTTCCTGTTTCTGAATGCGATGCGCGTCTGTTTCAGCCAGCTTCTTGCCTGTATCCGCAAGCTCACCTTTGAGCCTGGACAGATTGACCTCTATGCTATCACGTTCGGCAACGCGCTCACGCAGCAGCAGCTGCTGCTGTTCGAGCGCATCGCGCAAATCGTTCGCGGCGGTTCTTTGTGATTGTGCCACCTCTTTGGTGTCGCTGATCTCGACCTCAAGTGCGGCGATGTGCGCATCATGTTCCATTCGGGCCTTGGCCAGCGTATCCGACAGCGCCTCGGCCTCTGCACGGGCGGCGGCGGCATTGGCCTTCTCAGTCGAGACCAGGGATTCGAGATCTGTGACCTGCTTACGCAGGTCGCTCCCCGCCGTCTCAATCTGGCGCAGCTTGAGGCGGGTACTGTCACGGTTCGAGGCGATCATGCTCATGGCTGGGGCGGCTTGATCAAATGCATGACGGGTTCGATCTAGCGCGGCGTAGTCTTCGGGGCTTTCCCCATCGATAGCCCAGCGTTCCATGATGGCATAGCTGCTTCGGATCCATTCGCTCATGTTGGAGTCCTCAAGCACCTTTTCGGGTGGTGTATCGAAGTGTCGCAACGCTCCTTCTAGGAATTCATTCACCTCGGCGGTGACACGGTTGGACTGGCGCGGCAGGCTAATACCCAACCCCTCTTGCAAGCGCGCACTATCGCGCGCCCAGTTGTCGAGAAAGCGGGCATAGCTCACAAAGTGGCGGGGCATACCACGGGTGAACCGCTCAGCATCAAGCACATGACGCAGCCACAGCAGGAGGCAGTGGTCAGTCGTCAGATCGTGGTGTTTCATCAGCGATGAAACCACATCAAGCGGATTGCGGTGGATATGCAAAAAGAGCGGGTTGGATCCCATAGCCTTCAGCGTATCGAGCCAGAACGGGACAAGTCGACAAACGCGAGGATCCTTGAACACGAACAGCCGCGAGTCTGCGAACTCCTGCGTCAGCGTGTCTATGGCCCGCTGCTGGTACTGCTTGGCGTGGGCGCTGTTGAACCAGGTCTCGTTGAGCGGTCGCCAATCAGACCAAGAACTATCAGCAGACGTGAATATCTTACCGTGAAGTTTGTAAATTTCCTGAGATTCGAAGAAGCCCTTTGGATTGGCGGCGCTGGCGGCCATGGGGTGTCCGGGACCGTCACAGCCGAGCAGCGACAGGACACCCGAAAAAGCCGATGTGCCCGAACGATGCATTCCCAGGACAACGATCGCCTGTCGTTTTGTTTTGCTAATCGCCTTACTCGCCTTTTTCGCCATCGTCAGGCCCCTCCAAAATTATTCAATTCCGCCGCGTGGTTCCTGCGACGGTCTGTGCCGTCCCAACGGGCGGCTGAAACGATGGGATGGCCCCCACCACCTCGCTCAGCCGACAAGAAGATCGACAATTTCGTGACTGGCCTTCAACACATTGCGCTGTTCCCACACATTTTCGAAGGCCTGCTGGCGCATCGGTTCAAAGCGGGCGCGATCCTTGATGATGGCTGCGGCCTTCTCGTACCAATCAGCAGCGTCCCGGCGGCAGCCCACCGCCAGCCCTTGGGTGATCGCGTCGTCGTAAGCCGTGCATTCCGAAACCAGCGGCAGCAATCCCATTGCACCGTAATCGAGGATCTTGATGTCAGATTTTGCACGATTGAATGGGCTGTCAACCAGCGGCGCGATTCCCACGTCAAACTGGGCCTGCGCTGATAGCCAGCGCACAAATTGGGGGTAGCTTCCCTTTTCCATAGGGGGGGGCAGGCGCCGGATCCAATCATGCAGCGGCGGCTTGCGCACCGCACCGACCAGCGTAAGGTCGAAGGTATCAGGCATCTCGCGACCCAGCCGCTCGAAGGCCGGCAGGACTTCCTGGAAGTCACCGTCATGGGTGGCGGTCCCCATGTAAAGAAAGCGCACCTTGGGGGCATCAAACGCGGTGCTGACCTGCTTGCGGTAATTGCGCCAGAAACGCGGATCGAGATTGTTGCGCAGCACCCGCTTGGCACCGGGCACATGCCTGTATAGCGCCTCAAGAGCCGGTGTTGAGAACCAGGTCTCACGCGCTGCCGCCATCAGCGTCTGCAGCACGGTATCATCGGCTTTGTGCTGGTCGTGCAGGTGGAAGGCATCGTCAGTATCCACGTAGAGCGATACCCCTAGCAGTCTGAGCCGCTTCAGCAGTATGTTTGCGGCGGCCTCTTCGCGAACGGCGATGCGCTGTACGATGCAGATGTCACACTCATCAAGCTGAGGATCCTCCACCCCGTTCAGGATGACAATCTCAAGTCGAGTGCTGGCATAATCGCTGGTCAGAGGCGCGATCAGCCGGATGAAGGCTGAACTTGTGGGCCAGGCGCGACCGTGCTGCAAAATCAGGCCCACCCGCTTGCGCCGCCCTATGAGACCGGGGGTAAAGGAGCGGGACTGATGCTCGTTCTGGGGGGCTCCGGCGGCCTTGGTACGGACCAGGGCACGGCCGATATGGTCGACGATCTGCGCCGCCCTGGCATCGAAACTATGTTCTGCATGGACCAGATCCGAGGCGGCGCGGCGCTGCGCCTGCGACACCGGTGGGAACGGGGTATCCAGCGTAGCCTTGAGGTCATCCTTGCTGTCTACCATCTCAACGACACCACCCAGCAGTTGGTCAATTGAGTCGATGCGGTCCGACACCAGCCGCCCGCCGCATCCGACCACGTCAAAGATGCGGTTGGACACAATGCCGAAATCGCGCATCGAGGCCCAGTGGTCGTTTAATACAAATCGTGCATTGGCGTAGACATCGGCCAGCTCGTTATTGGGCACATTGTCTTTACGGACCATCTCGTCTGGCACAAAATTTTCCCAGCGCTGGCCGTAGATATCGATAGCGATCCCACTTTCGACCGACCAGCGCACGATTTCGCGGAACTCGTTGCGCGAGTTGCCCACGAAGACCCCCGGATCATCCGGGTGATTTTCATGCGCGCGAAAGCTGAACCGGCTGGAATCGGTGCATTGCAGGAGCGGATAGACGGGCCGCTCCAGAACCTTGCTGAGGAGCGCCGCATAAGACGTCGATGCCACGAAGATCAATTTGTAGCTCGAATACTCCTCGTAGGAGATCTGGTCGGGGTGGCTAATGTTCCATAGGATGCTGAATTCGCTTGGTTTCGGCTCGTAGGCCGAAAGCCCGCGTAGTACCAACGTCACATCGGTAGATCTCACGGGGTGCTTGTCCCAGCCCTCGAGAAAGTCGATGCGCACCTCGTGCCCAAGCTTTTCGAGCGCATGTTTGAGCGATTCCGCATAGTGAAAATCGCCCCAGGCCATGCGCACCGCGAAGGGAGCAGGGATCTTGATTGCAAATTTCAGCGACAGCCGGTCGAAAGTCTCGGCGGTAGTGGCCAAGCCCATCTTGTTTTTTTCGTAAACGATCTTGCGGAAGATGTACGGCTTTGAGGTGGTGATGCGGGATGCATCATCGCTGTCCTCGAAATAGATGCAGCCCAAAACCGGGCAGTAGGCGGCGGCGTTCTCGCGTGTGTAGCGCAGGATGAGATCCCAATCGACCATGCGCTCAAGCGTTTCATCAAAGGGGCCGTATCTCTTCACCATCTCGGCGCGATGGCCAAAGACGTTCATGTCGATATAGTTACCCGACAAGCACTGATCCCAATTGAACGGCTCGCCGCGATATCCGATCACTTCCTTGCGGGCATTTTGCAGCCGCGATGCGCCATACATGCAGTCGGTTTCGGTGATATCGAAAGCCACGACCATCGCGGACAAGAAATCGGGCACCCAGACATTATCGGAATCCAAATAAAAGATCAGCGACCCGGTGGCGTTCTGGAGCCCCGTGTTGCGCGCCGCGCTCACCCCTTTGTGGTTGTTCCAAAAGGTTCGGATGCGCGTATCATCCGCGAATCCTTCCAGCACCTCACGGGTATTATCGGTACTGCCGTCATCGACAATCAGTAGCTCGAAATGACCATGTGTTTGCGCCTGCACCGACCGCAGCGCTTGCGCGATCCGGTCGCCGCGGTTGTAGGTTGGCATGATTACCGAGACCTTGGTTCCTTCGAAATGACGGCGGTTGCCTGCATAAAGCATCGCCACCGCCGACAGCAGTTCATCCTCGAGTTCGGTATCGAAACTGGAGAACAGCTTTTGCGGCTTGCCGTCCAAGGTGGCGGACAAGATACGTTTGATGGTTTCGCGCGCCTCGGCCTCGGTGGCAAAATTGCGGATCGGGGCCTGCAATTTTGATGCGGAGAAACTATTGCCGCCGCCGCGAACGTCGGGGCTATGGGAGGCCCGGGTCCGCCGACCTTCCTTACGGCCGTATTGCTCGAAATGGACCAGCGCGTTTATTCCGGCGCGCGCCACGTCAGAATACATGCGAAGGTAGTCAGCCGTGCAAAAGTCGGGTCCAGGATCGCGCCCCAGCATTGCTCCGAACCGCAGAAAATGCTCGGTAGGCGACATCCCTGTCAGAGCGACGTCGGGGTAAGTTCTGCTGTACCAATTCGGATCGAAGAGTGGGCTATCGGTAATAAGTGAAATTTCTTTTTGTGAAAAAGACATTCTAATCCTTAGGGTGTGCTGGGTTGGCAGCGCCAGGATGCCACTCGTTCTCGGAAAGATTTGCAAGATTTACTGGCACACTTGGTTGATTTTGCCAAGGAATACCACCTTATTTTCCGGGTTGCTGCTGCCTAACTTGACGCTATAGACCTCCGCCCGTATCGTCTTGCGAAACCCTGCAAAACGATACGGCATGTCCCTGGCGCGACGGCAGGGACATGATGGTAAATTTTGAAGGAAATAACTTTTACATGACTAGATTCATCGTTCATGTAGGAGATGGAAAATGTGGCAGTACATCCATCCAGAACAGCTTGTACAATGTTCGGGAAAAGCTGCGTGGCCACGGCATCATCTACGGCACTAGCACCCCCAAGAACGGTCATTTCAGTCTGGTTACCTTGGTCGGGCGCACGCGCGGGTCGGCAAAACTCGCTGAAGAAAACGCACAAAACACGATCGAAATGATCCGCAAGGGCTTGGCTGCAGGAGATGCAGACACAGTGCTACTGAGCGCGGAATCGTTCTTTCAAATCGGCCCCGAAAACCTGCTGACCATTATGCGCAAGATCAGCGACCATATCGACCGTGTCGACGTCATCGCCTATGTGCGCTCACCGCATAACATGTACCTGTCACTGGTCCAGCAAACGCTGAAGGGCGACAGTCGTTTCACCCCACCTGATGTCTATTCGCGCCGGATAGACAACATACTCGACAGCTGGAGATGCTCTGAGCACATCGACAGCCTGACAGTTCACAACTTCGACCGTGACATGCTTGTTGGTGGTGATGTCGTCACGGATTTCGAAAGTATCCTACGCGATCTCACTGACCACGAGACGCTATCGCTGCCGCCTGCTACCGAGAACACCTCTCTGTCCGCCGAACAGATCGTAGTGCTGCAGCAATTCCGTGCCGAATGTCTCAAGGCTCATGACGGCAAGGCACATCGCGACAGCCAGGCCGTGGTGGCTTACTTTGAAAGCCTGACCTCGCTTGGTGTACCAGGCAGTAAACCTGTGTTGACCACGGCAGCCCTAGCCAACCTGCGGCGCGGCAATGCTGCGATAATCGAGAGGATGAACACCCGCTTTCCAGGACTAGAGCTGAAATTACCCGAAGTGGCTCCCGAAGTGCCCCCGGAAGAGCGTAAAGACACCTCGGATGACCGATGCTGTCCGACGGACAGTACGGTTGAGACAATTCTCGCTCGGGTCGACCCTAGGATCTGTGAGATTCTGCGCGGTCTCATCCCCGGCTTTCATCCGCAACTCACTCAGAATGATATTTCTGACATCGTTGAAACGCTTCGAAAACTTG
Organism: Phaeobacter sp. CECT 5382; assembly: GCF_001457775.1. GTDB lineage: Bacteria > Pseudomonadota > Alphaproteobacteria > Rhodobacterales > Rhodobacteraceae > Pseudophaeobacter. The sequence goes on along the minus strand of NZ_CYSG01000036.1, from coordinate 877 downwards.
CCACCATCCATGGGTTCAATCTCGAACCAGTCCTGCGCCGTACGGTGGCTTTCTGGCGCGCTATGAAGTCGCCTGTGCGCGCCGATATCCTGGCTGAAATGCTGGCAGATCCAAATACTGTTACGGCACAGACGCCGCATCCGATGATCCTTTACGGCAAGCAGCGATGGCTGTTTCTCAAATCCGACAGTAACCGTGTACAGGAGCAGATCGCGGGCACCTTCCCGCTGCCTGAGGACTTTCAATTCCGCTGGGCGGAACTGTTCGAGCAGCGTGCCGAGATGGCCCGACAGATGGGCTATCGCTATTGCTACAGCGTCGCACCAAACAAAGAATGTGTATATGCAGAACAGCTTCCCGACAACATAACCGTAAGCGAAGATCGCCCGATTCGCCACGTACTGGCTGCAGCGAAAGGTCGGGTACTTCACCGCTATCATCTTGAGCCACTGCGGCGCATGGCACTGCTTGGTGAGGATAGCTTTGTACGGGGTGACACGCACTGGAACCATGATGGGGCGCTCATCGCTTTCAACGAAACAATGCGCGCGCTTGACCTACCCGAGCTTCCAGTGTCCGACTTCGTAAGTGAGCAACGCGATATCGAGGCAGATCTGAGCATCAAGATGGGCGTGCTCTGCCCGACTACCGTCCTCACCATTCGCAATCCGCGCTTCAGGTTGGTTGACAACAATCAGGTCAACAACATCGGTCAACGCAGGATCTATGAGAACGAGGACAAGAGCCTGCCAAGTTGCGTTTTCTTCCGCGACAGTTTCACTTCGCACCAGCTTGATATGTTTGCCTCACGGTTCTCGCGCATTGTTTTCCTTTGGCAGCCCAACATTGACTACGGTATCGTTAAGGCTGAATCTCC
>NZ_CYSG01000035.1 GCF_001457775.1 Phaeobacter sp. CECT 5382 | reverse complement strand
TGTACTTCGTAGGGGCCCAACTGCTCATATACTCCAGCTACCATGCTGGATTCACAAAATGAATCCCTCACCCGATTTGTGCAACAAAGCCATTCCGGACACTCTGACCAGCTCCGAACGCGCAGATGTGTTTGTGTACTTCGGCGTTAAAATGGGAATGAAACACCTTCTGCGTCCAGAGGCGCAACCGCCTGATCCCAATTACATCGCACTGCCACAGGAAGCGCCGGAACGGTATCAAAAGCGGCTAGACCGAAGAGAACGGCCTGCCAACTTCATTGCGCGCGTTTATGCGCCCTGGTTGGGCAAAGGGCTTGCCCGCAACCACCTACTGAGCCTTGACCGCCCGCTTTACGACGCACTCTATAATTGGCTCAAGAAGAATGAATTTCCGGACTGGCTGGATTTGCCGATGCTTAAGGAACTCAATGACAGGCAGCTTGCTGAGATGGGGCTCAAGGGTGGAGAAATGCTGCCGCACCCCTCATTCGACAATGGTATGCGGGATCAACTGCGCCTCTACCACGCCGCCAAGACACGGGCACGGATGAAACGAAAGAAGAACGGGCAGTAGATCAGCTGCACATGAGACAGGTGAAGGCCATCGCTAGGGCTTCACCCAGCAGTTCATCACAGCCATCGCCAAAGCTTGCTCTTTGGTCTTCACGTTCAGTTTTTTCTTCAGCTGCGACAGATGTAGGTTCACAGTTGAATCTGAGATGCCCAATTTGTCCGCAATGGTACCAAGCTGGAAACCCGCTGCCAGGAGTTGTAGGATTTCCGCTTGTCGTTTTGACAATGGCGAGTTTTGCACGCCGGATGAGGATAAGATCTGCATACGCGCATGCGTAGCAAATGAGGCCACTGCCAACACGCCACCACTCTCTTCCATACGCTGAAGAAACGGAGCGGCTCGATCCTCAAAGCCCAGCCCAACACCTCCACCACGATATCGACCATCTGCATCAGGCATTGCAAAGCTGACACTTGAGTTTTGCGCAAAATGCTCTTTCCTGAATTCAGCCATCTGACGACCGACATCCGTCACAACAGGGTTCCCACGGTCCAGCTCTTCCCCCCAAAGAACACGAGGCTGACCTGAACGAACTGCGGCAACAGTATGGGCTGTAAGTAGCCCCGGTATCGCGCAATCAAACTCAATCGCCCAGTCCGGAAGCGTCGTGGCACGGAAGTGATCCAGGCCGGTTCCCATAAAGGCATGCACAACATTGGCTCCAGCGTTGCGCGCAAAGGTAATCAAGCTTTGCCCCGCCACTTCAGCCGAATGGGCAGATCCCACCTGTTCAACAAAATCCAGGAGCTGCAAATTCAATCTTTGGTTCATAAAAAATGGTCTCAACACAGTTTTCTGAGCGGCATGCAAGAGGCATCACAATGAGATCCAACCATTGGCAATGGCCATCGCCAGGGCCTGTTCCTTCGTCTTCACGTTCAGCTTTTTCTTCAATTGCGCAAGGTGCAAATTGACAGTGGAGTCCGCGATGCCCAGCTTGTCAGCTATAGCGCTTAACTGAAACCCTGCTGCCAATAGCTCCAATATCTCGCCTTGCCGCTTCGACAATGGCGAAGGAGCGCGTTCTTGAGACAAAAGTAACTGAATACGGGAATGTGCGGAAAAGGACGCCATCGCCAAAGATCCACAGGACTCTGCCATGTGGGTCAGAAAGGTTTCCCCTCTATCTTCAAAACCGATCCCGACACCCGCGCCCCGGTACAGCCCGTCGGCATCGGGCATTGGAAATGTAACCGAATTGCGCTGCCTTAACTGGTGGAAACGGGTTTCACTAATCCGCAGGTCCAACTCCGGCAACAATGGGTTGCTTTGGTCAACATCAACGCCCCAATACACTCTCGGGGTACCGGACTTGACCAGTTCGACGATTTGAGAAGTCCCGAACTGGCAGTCATGCACTTCTTCTTCGAGAACTTCATAGGGAATAGTTGTCGCCCGAAACCCGCTCAATTTGGTTTCCATGAACATATGTACAACTGACGCATCGCGCTTTTGCGCAAATTGGATGAACCTTTGCCCGACTTCTTCAGCGGTATTGGCAACGCCAACATCATGAACAAAGTCTAGCAGGCACGAGTTCATAGGCCACCTGTATAGGCAGAAGGTTTCTGGACAGCCACCACCAACGCTTCGCTGCCTGCCCAACAAACCGGAAGCTCGCACCCCGATCTCTGGTGAAGGAGCATCGTAGAAGCCATCAGCGCCGCTCCTACGGTGGATACAGACGGCGGCGTACTGATCTGCTGAACAAAGGCGAAACACTGGCTGGCCATCAAATACGCTCAAATCAATATAGAGATTTATGCATATTTTACCGCAAGCTTCGAACGTGCAAGAGAATTACCATCATAGGCAGTAATAAAAGAGCTCCCTTTGGAACATTTCACACTCTGGCAGGCCCGCTCACGCCGTATGAGCCTCTCATGATTTTGATAATCATGCTCATCGGAGCCGCATCCATCCTCGTGATCCTTGGCTCGGTATTCGTCGCCTTACTGGCTGTGTCCTTGGGTATGGTTGTGACAACGGCAAGTTTCAAACTAGCCAATGCGACGACAATGCATGCCGTTGATGGCGGCATTCAGGCCAAGGGGCAGCGATGGCAGCGCATCAAAAGCGCTTTTCTAATCTCAGGCCTCGTACAGATTTTACAAGTAATACCGTTCGTGTCCTTCTTCATTTCGGACATGTATCTCAAGGGGATCGACTCGGTGGATGGTGTCGAATACTTCTTTCTCGCGATTTTCGCTGTGCTTTCTATTCGTGCATTTGTGTACATTCTATTTTCCAGCGATCTCATTCCCATTCGCTCTGATGCACTGCGCTTGCTGCTATGCAGTTCAGTGATTTTGATTTGGAGTCTATGGGGAGCGAATTACGAACAAAGCCTCGAGACCCTGAGAACCTACGATCTACCGATCTGGGTTCTTGCCTTGGATTATTGCGTTGTTCTTGCGCCACTATTTGCCTGTTTGGTGATCTTCCCAACAGTCTTGCACTCCAAAGCAAGGATCGCCGTCGGCGTAATGTTTGGGTGTGTGGCGGTGGCAAGCGTCGGCCTCACCATTCTCGCATGGTACAAACCATTGCTGACCGCGTTGAGCTAGAGACATGCTGGGGTGGCGTGGTTTTACGCCGCCCGATATATCAGCGTTTCACCTGCGATTTCGGTTTCGGTGTAGTCATAGGCTAAATCGCGGGCGATGGCGTCCATGTCGATGTAACGCTCCAAATGCTCGGGGATATCGCCAAACAACCCCTCATCGACCATCTGTTCCGCCAGTTCTTTCATGCTGTCCACGTGGTACATATCGACGTCAAACTCTTCTGGGTGAACATCCTCAGGATTGTAACCGTAGCCGATTTCACCAACGGCGATGATGAAGATTTTCTTCTGGTATTCCTCCCACTCATCACAAGCCGTGAAGTAGCCGCCGATATTGGCCTGATTGATGCCCCATGCCTTGGCCAAGGCGCAGTCAATATCGTCACCATCGATAAACTGGATTTCGTATTCTTCGACCGGATCACCATAGGCATTGTGATTCTTGTCTGCCTTGCTGGCGTATTCTTCCAAACTCTCAAAGTAAAAGCCGGTTGCGCCTAGGTCGTATGGTTGTGCGTGTAGCTGCGGCATTGTCTTGTCTCCTCTTCTTTGTCCTGACGGGTTGCGCATGCAACCGTCTGGCTCCCGCCGAGGGACTGGGGTGCAAGGATCAAGGGCGAACGCAGTTCGGGACCAGAGCCGCGCGGAGCTGCAACATCGTGAAGCGAGCACGGGGAGGACCCACCCTTTGATGCGCGCCGGGGACAGTCGTCCCAAGCCGTGATCCAGCGGACGGACCCGCTGGGCCATGGGGGTATCGGGGGCAGCAGGCAGGATCCCCTGATTGCGAATCAAACGCGCAGATCGTTTTGTCGGGTTCAGCTTCGACAAGCTGGCGGCATTCAATCGGCGGACGGTTGATCTGGGCTCCAAGGGGCAGGAACGCCCCTAGGTCGATGGGTGCAGGGAGAGTGAAATCTAACCTGCAAGGGATCAAACACAGATATGTTTGCATGGTCGTGACTGGCTCAATGCCAATCTCGACCATCAGCTTTGGGGGATACAACGGGGGAGCGCAGCAGCCCCCTTGTCAAGACGTGTGGTACTACCACACACATCTTGCATTGTCTCTTAAGCTCCATCTTCTGCAAGGATGAGGCTGCCGGATGAGGTTGTTTTGGCCCCATTGGGCGCGCGGCCTGGATCGTCACATCTTGGGCCAAACACATGCACAAAGGGCGGATTGCCGTCATTCTCTGCGGATGCACGATCTGAAAGGCTCCTGAGCAAAAGCCGACATTCGTTGAGAACTCGAACCCAAGAATGCTGCGATGGATCTAGGTAAGCCTCCAGGTAAACAAGCTTAAGACGAAGCTTCCTTCAAAAATGCGTGCGTCCGTTCGCGTGTTTCATTTGACCCTAAATCTTGAATAAACAAAGAAGCGATTTCCGCCTTTAGGTGGCCGATTCCAAATAGTGCTTCCGTGCCGCAAATTTGGCGGTATCGGATCAGGCCCTCCGATACTTCTTCCAGCACATCTAAATCGTAGCCTAACCCTGCAAGCACTCCGCCAATGTCGTTAGCCCAACTAGCGAACTCCGCATTTAAACTCTGCTCCAAACGTATTTTGATCCCAAAAATACGGTCCCAGTTAGCGGTCTGCGGAGACTCAGGCCCTAAATTTATGTTCCAAATAGGTTCACCGGTTTCAGTACCCAAAATTTTGCTTCCCGCCAGCGAGAATCCTGCTGTAGCGTCGCCGTATGGATCGTAACAAAGTAATCGATTGCCCTGTTGATCGAATAGAATATCCTTCGCAAGTTTATAAGATGAATTGCATCTATCACCCATCGGAACGAGGTTCTTTAAATTAGCTCCGCAAAACGGATACTGCGACACATGAAGGTAGTGGTCGAGGTCGGGTCTAGGAATGTCGGAGTGGGGTGGTTCCAACCTCTCCATACCACAGCACGGGCAACATTTCTTAGAGAGATGATGATAGGCAATCTGAAAATGAATATCACGAACTGAGGTTTCGGCTCCAGGCGTCTTGATACTTGAAAGTGCTTTAAAGCTAAACTTGAACAATTCTTTCGCCAAATCGTGAATGTCAGGCAACGTATCCTTGCAGGCACTACACTGTGTAACCCCGTCAAAAATTTCAGGGATTCTATTCTGTGTTTCAATGGCACTTCGGACAGACCCTCTTTCAATTTCATTCAAGCCTGCCAGCGCATCCATTAGCCGATTGAACCGTTCGACGATACCCGTAAAGCGCGAGATTACTTCTCGATACTCTATTGGTGCATCGGCTGGAAAAATGGCAGGGAACTCGCCTTCGTCAAGTCGCGCCAAACTCGTCAACAAAGCCGCGGTTAGGCAGGTGCCAAGCCAGTTTTGTTCTGTAGCCTCAATGGCATAGGTCTCTAACATTTTCTTAAGTAGCGTCCTTTAGACTTATCAGTCTGTCGGCAAGCAGGGCGCGCTCCACTGAGCTGCCGATGTTGGACAGCGCATCTTCAATTTCTTCCGCAGAACCTTGTGATTTCAACCGCTCAATCTCTTCGCGAGCCACTTGTGAAAAGGGAGGTGCAACGTCGAAACAGTCGCTCAATATTCTATCGAAGGTCGCTCCAAACGTCTCAATTCCGGGTTTGGTTGCGCTCAACTCGCCGTTCACTTTCGAGAAGATCCTAACGTGATCACGTGTCAAGTCAGAAGCAACAAATGGAGCATGTGAAGTGAGTATGATCTCCTGATTTAACAGTCCCTCGACAGGCAACTTCGTTAAGCGTGAAATGAACTTGACCCGCCATTGTGGATTGAAGTGAGATTCCGGTTCATCCAACAGGAAGAGTGTTCTGGGATCACGCATCATTGCGAACATTCCAAACACTTGCGCCTGTTGGTGCTCACCATCAGACAAAGACACATAGTCTACCGGTTCAGATTTCCCGTCTCTATTCAGCTTATTGAAGCGTACTTCTTCAAACCTGAAGACCTTGCTTTCTTCTTGGGGTTCCGGAAGGCGTGCCGCGAAGTGCTTCTTTTCGATGTCGCGTTTGATACGGGAGCGCGCGGTCTTCGGGATCATCAGGTCATTGAGCATCGCTAGCTTATGGATCGACCGATATAGATTGCTTGGGGATTGCCAGAATTCTTTAAACGCCTCGCGCGACGCTTCGTCCACTAAGAAGTCAAACGTGTAAATTTCTGGTTTCTCTTGATAGTCCCAACAAGTTGCGCAACGCTTTAGTTGGTCGATGTACTGTTCAAGCTCCTCAGTAAGTTGGATGCCCTTTCGGCCACTCCTTGCACCTCTAGGCGCATTTGGGGACCCAGAATGGTTCAACTGGATGATGCACCGCCATGACGACAGATTATCGAGCTTTGCGTGGTCGATCAACGCAGACCGTAGGCTCGGCTCACCGATCATCAGGTTTGCAATGAGAACTTCGAGGTGAGTGCCGTAGTCGATTAATAGAAGGCGGTTGTCTGGAACCGCCGTTCTTGGCGCGGCGTCAGGCATCGCGGCGTTCCGAACCGCCTCAGCATACTCCGAACGGCTTACTGAAAATGGTAGACTGAGCGTTTCGTTATCGCCTGATGTGTACCCAACAATCGCAGAGGGCAGGTGCTGTCCATATTCTGGTGAGCTTGGGTCTTCGATCACTTTATAGTCATCACCATCGTGAAGCTCCATCCGAACGGCTCCACGCGGCGTCGTTTCTGACGTGCGAGAAATCCTTACCCGCTGTGCGTTTAAACCTTCTGCCTCTGATGTTTCGTAAGCGAGTTTGAACAAGAGCCCAACATTAGCTTCAGCGCGTTCTTCTTCTGGCTTATGAGTGTGCCAAGCCGCCTGAAAGATCTCAGCAACGACCTGCAAGAACTGGGATTTCCCTGAACCATTTGGGCCAAGCAGACACAAAGGACGCAAAGCCTCGTTGGATTTCATGGTGGGGCGGTATAGGTCTACCTTGAAGCCATCGAGTAACCCTCCACAGCTTGCCGCCTCTATGATTTCAAGGTGTACAAGCCTCATGGGGCCACCTTCTTGAGGCGCATCGTCTTCTGAGTTGTGTCAAACTCCTGGCGGATTGCTGGTTTGTCACAAGTCATCAATTCAAAAAGCTCTTCTTTCACTTGATCATATGCCCCTGATGCTTGCCCTCTCAACTCTTCGAAAGTCATCCCTTCCGAAGGCCAGTTATCCATAAGGCTCGCCAAAGTAGGTTTCTTTTTCATTGTTCGCGGTTTCCTGGGCTGTCTTTTGGGTTTGGGCGCATTGGCGCGGGCCTCGCGGATGCGGTCGAGCAATGCGCTGGCCGGTTCGTCATTTGGGTCTTGGGTAACGAGTTCGCCCGCGAAGGCCTTAGCGAGGATGCCTTCATCCAGCCGATCAGTGAGCTTCAGGGCCTTTTCTGCCTCGGTCGCTAAGCGATCGATCTTGCCGAACGCGGCTTCGATGCGGCGGACAATCTCGCGCTGTTCGTCGACTGGTGGAGTGGGAACAAACACACCGGAGAGTGTGCCTAGGTTGATATTCTTTTGCGCGACACCGGGAGCAAAAGCCTCTAGATCGACTCGCACCGTCCGAATAAAATACTCGACGAAAAGCTCCGAGGTCTTTTCTTCGTCAGCTATGAAGCCGACCACGCTATCAGGAAAGCAGCCTTCAAAACCAAGAATTCCAGTTTCTGCGATGTTGGCGGCAATTGTGATGCAGAGCGTACCAGTTGGCCAAAGGCGACTTTGAGACAGGCCGAACTCACTGTAGGTTGACGAATACTCTTCAATTCGCCCGCCACTATTACTAACGTCCCCAGTCTGGATGAAGGGGTAAGGACCGCCAAATAGGGCCTTGTCATTTCTGGGACGATGTTTGGATTTTCCCCGCGCAAGCTCACCTAGTGCAGGCAAAGCGATCCAACGCCACGTTTCTGGGACTTGATACGGTGTTTTTTCTGCTGAAAGCCGATGGCTGGTTAGCTTCAACTTCTTGAGTTCTGATGGAGACAGCTCAAATTCTACAGCTCTCTGATCGGATTGTGCGCCTCTGTAGTCAGCGGACAACGAGCCGTCAAAAGCCATTCGAAGCACACTTACTTTGTAACGCTCTATGAGTACTTCGACGGCGTTGAGGTGTTCGCGAGAGGCGGCGGAGCGGTCGCTGAGGGTGTCGAGCTTCCTTACAATCCGCTGTTGTTCATGAAGCGGGGGGAGCGCGATAGAGAACTCCTCAATCATTCCCTTCGTCAGGGCTTGACGGGTGACCCCGTAGTTTTCATCCCTGATGATGCGTTGAGGGTTTGGTGAGGCCAAGAAGCGCGCCACAAACTCTGCTTCTGCGCCCTCCGAAACCCGGATAATGCAAACATGCTGGTTTACTCTGGCACCTTCGAAACGATCCGGCGCAACTGTGACCCGCCCTATCGAGGCTCCTGTGATGTTCAAAAGAACATCGCCACCCGAAACTGTTGCGTTATCAAGCTTGCGTGCTTGGTCGTCATTAACATAAGCGAGTCCGGCGTCACGCACACCATCAAAATGGATATTCAAAGACCTAAGCAATGGTATCCCGCTTGCCGTGTATGCTTTTTCACCACCTCTTGGCGTTGCCCCACTTCCGATCTTTGATGCGAGTTCCCCGATTTTTGCAGATGCCCAGCCTTTAGGAAGCTCACTCATTTTGCGGCCTCTTGTCGTTCGGCCTGCGCCTGTTGCCAATCGTGATAGGTCTGCTTTGACCCTTTGACCTTCCACTCAATCCGACCGTTGCTGTTGCGATCCAGTACGACTGCAGCGGCGGCTGAAGGGCTGTTGAACGACCACGGCTTTGCAAAGCGCAGCTTGTCCGCAACGTGCGGGGTTAGCACGCCATCTGCGACCAGCTTCTCCTTCAACCCGCCATAGCTTTGCTGAACATAGCCTGTGCCGGTCAGCGCCTCTGACCCCTCCAGCACGATGAATTCGCCGTCTTCTTCCACTGCAGTCGCCTGCACCCCGCTCTTGTGGCGAATTTCAAACTGGACATCGCCTGTGGTGCGCTCCTCCACCGGTTTGGCAGTTTGCGTCACAGCGCGCGGTTGCGGCTTGAGCATGTCCAACCCAATCACAGGAAGGATGATCCGCAGATTGGCAAGGAACTGCTCCATGTTCGCCACATCCGCCTCAGGCAGTCTGCGGCGGATGGTATCGGGCTTGGTGCCATTGTCGAGCGTCACGCGCCCTGCTTGCGAGGTCAGCTCGATCAGCCGCGCCTCAAGATACTCAGCGTGGCCCTTCGACAGGTCGTCATCGCTGGTGGTTACGGTGATTGCAGTTTCCCAGAAGTCTCGCTTCAGGGAGCTTTGCTTGATCCGTTCGGCCACAGAATTACCTGAGCCGATATAGATCCGCGTGGCCCCAGTTTTCTCCGGATCCGGACCAGAGAGGATGTAAACGCCTGTGCGGTCCACTTCTTTACGCGCGGTCAGATCACCAAAAGCGGAAGCGCCGCTCACAAACAGCAGTCCAGTCCAGCCATGGATGGTTGACTTGCGCAGGCCTGTGGGTTTGCCATCGACGAGGAATAGTTGAATCGTTCGTCCGAATGTATCGCCCGCAATCATGCATTGGCCTCCAGTATGGGTGCTTCTTCCAGTTCCTCGCTAAGTGCTTCAATCTCATCCAGCGCGGCGCGGAGGTGGCCCATGATCGCTACCGCGATCTCGTCGGGGTTGATTATGTCGTCGTCTGGGTCATCACTTTCGTCACGCAGCCATTTCCAGTCGAGGTTTTCACCGCGCTCTGCTATTTGCTCAAGAGACAGTTTGCGCCATCTGCTGTTCTCACCCTCTTCCTGGCGCGTCGAACCACCAAATGGGTCATCGCCGTAGAGCTCTTCAAACTCTCCAAAGTGCTCAGCCGTGATGACATTCGTCTTCCCGAAGGAAGGCATGTTGGCGCGAAGATCGTAGAACCAAATCTCCTGATCGTCCGTGCTTTGTCTGCGATTGAAATACAAAACACACGTTTTCACGCCCGCGCTTGAGAATATTCCGGTCGGCAATCGAAGTATTGTGTGAAGCCTGCATTTATCCCGCATTTCCCAAGTAACTTGACGTTTTCGCGCCTCCAACGGCCACTAATGTGT
>NZ_CYSG01000034.1 GCF_001457775.1 Phaeobacter sp. CECT 5382 | reverse complement strand
ACACATTAGTGGCCGTTGGAGGCGCGAAAACGTCAAGTTACTTGGGAAATGCGGGTTAGTCCAATGTAACGAGCGCGCAATGCGCTAGAATTTCTCTGCAGCTACCTATTGACCTGGCCCGCTAGCATCTACAGGTGGGTTGTTCACTACGCATGAAGCAGATGGTGGCCCAAAATATTCGCCCAGAGGCCAGGCCGAAAGATGGACTTTGCAAAGGGCGCTATCTGCGCAAAGCTGCCCTTGTCACAGGAGCTCCGATGCCTAATCGAGGCGCTTAGCAAGCTCCTCGGCGCTTTCATTATAATACACCCGCAACTGTCTCAAATCGGTATGCCCAACCATTCGGGCAAGCGCCAGAACATCCAGCTTTGTTGACAGCGCCGTAATCGCCGCATGGCGGGAGTCATGAAACGTCAAGCCCGAGACCGCTGCTCGATCTCGCAGCTTTCGAAACAAGACATCCAATTGCCGCGATGAAAGGCCGAACACCGGATCAAGATCCGGCAACTCTCTTAGCAGCTCAACAGCCTTGGTCGATAACGGCACCTCGCGAGGCCTCCCGTTCTTGGTATGCGTCAGAAGAGCCACCCGGCGGTCCAAATCTACTCTATCCCAGTCCAAACCCGCAATCTCACCGGCTCGCATAGCAGTGACCATTGCGAACTTAAAAGCATGGAAGGCCCGCGCCGTGGCCTTTTCCAGATCCTCACCCGCACTGAATTGCATCGCCTCGATCTCCGCCAGTGTCGGCAGGCGGTCGCGCGCCGGAGGCTTTGCTGGCTTACGCACATCGCTAAGAGGGTTCACCGCAATCAGTTCCCAGTCCCTCCGAGCAACAGTCAGCACTGATGACATGAGCTGCATCTCTCGGATGACGCTCGCGGGCGCGACCTCCTTTAACCGCATGTCTCGCCACTTTGAGAAGTCTTTGGCAGACAAGTCCTCCAGCCGGATCTTGGCGATTGCGTCTCGCCCAATCTTTTCCAGCCGTATTGCCTCCCAACGGTGACCCCGTTTTGATGGCGAGACCTCGCGAGCATAACGCTCGAACACCTCGCCCAGCGTTAGCTTGGCCGCCACTTTGTCGTGGTTCAGAACCTCATATTCCGCCCGAGCAGCCCAATCCTTGGCCTCTTGCTTTGTTGGGAATACCTTTGACTTTCGGACACCGTTACGGGCAATCTCTGCCCGGTATCCAGTTTTTAGCTTACGAAAAGACGCCATGAATTACGCACCGTGCGGAAAATATGCGTAAACGAATACACATTCCCGCACATCATGGGTAGCCACTCAGTTCAGCAAATCCCGTAACACTCTTATTTTGTATATATAAATGTTCAAACACGTACAAATCGGTTTGAATGATGGTGCGGTCGAGAAGACTCGAACTTCCACGGGTGTTACCCCACAGCGACCTCAACGCTGCGCGTCTACCAATTCCGCCACGACCGCACTGTCTAGGCTTGGTGAAGGCGTATTAGACGAGCTGATCCGAGATGTGAAGAGACAAAATCACCCTTTCTCAATCTTTTGGCGATTGCCTGAAAAAACAGCGGCCACCAAGATTTGGCAGCCGCTGGTAAATCTGTGGATCACAAGGAAATGTCAGTTGTTCGAGAAGGTTGGCAAGGCCGACCCACTTGCGGCGGCGGGAACTGGCTGCGCCAGGGTTGCGCCACCCAGCCGTGCAGATGCCGCCTTGATCAGAGCAGTACGCTCAGGCTGACCAGGAGCAAAGACCGGTTGTGCCCCGGACTCCAGCGCACCGATTGACAAGGCGTACCAGTCCTGAGCCTGCGCCGTGGACTTCGCCACGCCAAAGCCCTGCGACAGATGGTGTCCAATCAGCTCTCCATAGGGGCGCTGACCAATGCCGACCATGATCAGGGCCGCGCCGAGCGCAACATCCATATTGTCACGACGATATCCTGAGAACATGCAGATCCCGGCTGTGTTGGACAGCTGCTCGATCGACATGTTGGACTGCAGCACGAATTTCTGCACATCTGCAACGACCGCGGCACTGGAAGCACTGCCCAGCTGCGCAAGATAGGGCTGTACCGCTGGTCCAAATGCATCACACTGGCTGTCGATCTGCGCCTGCGTTACTCCACCAAGCTTCGCAACCATGCTTTCGCCCGCATTGATCGCATAGGATCGCGCCAGACAGAACTGCTCTCCGAGGGCGAGTTCAGGATCGGTCATGGTGGCCTGGGTCATGTAACCGCCATTTGAGCCGGTCAGCAGACTCAGCTTGCTGCAGTGGCTGGCCAGCGACAAGACCGGCGCACTTGCTGCTGGCGCGCTGAAAAGCTGAATTCCACCCAGCGGTTGCGCCGGGGCCGGAGCAGCGGCTGTTGTCGTCACCGGAGCCGGAGCAACGGCGGTAGGCGCGGGTGCTGCGGCCATGACAGTGCCATTTTGAGCCGACGCTGTTGGTGCTGCGACGCTGGCCATCTGTGTGCCCTCGTTCATCCGGCAGACGCCCTGATGGCAAGAGAAGCTCGCGGTGGTCACGCCACGCGCCATGAAGTCGTTGCGCTGATAGCCCTGCGGAGTTGAGGCAAAGACCATGACGGAACAATGCGAGGCCCCGCACCAGAACGAGCTGCCAGAGACCGAGGTATCGATCATGTAGTCGTTGCGCCCGTCGCCGTTCAGATCCGCCAGATGCATAAAGCCTGACCGCTGCAGCAACTGGTCGGCGCTGGGTTCAGCACTGGCGGCGATTTCATCAACCGCCTGGCTTACTTCGATGGGCAGACCACCATACCCGGAGCCGCTGTAGGTCAACCCTGCACTGCGGACGCCTGCGGCCTCGTCGCGCCAGGTGTGCAGCAGACCGCGCACCCCATTCTGACCCTGCATCGCCTTGATGACCTGCGGGCCACCAATCTGGGCACGACTGTAGGACGACACCAGAAAGTCCCGCTCATAGGGGGTCAGCTGACCGGTCGTGGGAAAGCCCATGAAGGCCTGATACTGGCCGATGGCCGTGCGCGACTTGCGCCCCATCACCCCATCAGGCGTGCCTGCGGGAAAGCCAAAGTAGTTCAGCGACGTCTGCGTCTCACGGTTTTGCGCCCGCGCTGGCGAATAGCTGCGGGTCGTGCTGCGCCGGGTCGTCGTGCGTTTGTTTCGGTTGACCTCATTGATGATGGCACCACCAATCAGCCCGCCAACCAAAGCGGCCCCCAGATTGTCTGCTGCTGTCGGTCCGGCTGCGGATGTCAAAACGATGGTTGCGGCCAATGCTGGCTTTAGTGACTTTGAAAACATGTCACTCCCCCTCTATAGATGCAAAATATGGAATCAACTTAGCGCAGGTTACCCCTGCGGACCTAGTGATTTCGTCAATAATTCATGGTCAGGGTTTCCAGACCTTAACCACCAGAGACAGGATATCCGATGGTAGAATGGGTCACTTCCGACAGCCTCGTAGATTACGAGGAGGCCATCAGTTTCATGGAAAGCCGCGCGGCCGATATTGCAGCGGGCAAGGCTGATGAATGCATCTGGCTGCTGGAACACCCGCCGCTTTATACTGCTGGCACTTCTGCCAAGATTGAAGATCTGACCGACCCCGACCGGTTTCCGGTCTATCCGTCCAAACGTGGTGGGCAGTATACCTATCATGGCCCAGGTCAGCGCGTTGTTTATGTCATGCTCGATGTTGGCAAACGTGGCCATGATGTACGCCGGTTTGTAAAGGAGCTGGAAACCTGGGTGATCCTTGCACTGGCGGAATTCAATATCACCGGCCACATCCGCGACGGGCGCGTCGGTGTCTGGGTCGAGCGTCCCGACAAACCCCTGCGCCCGGATGGCAGTCTCAGCGAAGACAAGGTCGCAGCCATCGGCATTCGGCTTCGCAAATGGGTCAGCTTTCACGGCATTTCGATTAACGTTGAACCGGATCTGTCGCATTTTGGCGGCATTGTTCCCTGTGGCATCCAGGAACATGGGGTGACCAGTCTGGTCGACCTTGGCTTGCCAGTTGATCTGACAGATGTAGATGTTGCTCTGAAACGCAGCTTTGCGCAGGTATTTTCTACAGAGTGAGGGCGGGAAGATACCTTCAACAGATCCTATCCGGATCCTGACAGGCCCCGGTTCAGAACTTTGACCAACAGTTGGATCGGAACTCTCTGCTCACCTTCCAGAGGACATCTCTTCCAAGGCTGCGAGGACCAGTTCAGGGCCAACATAAAGCAATACGCTGCCCGTTCCGCTGCATACCCGCGTTTGCACTTTTTCCATGCCCGACATGACCGGATACAAGCCATCCTGGCGCACAGAAGGCTGGTCATCGCCACAGAGATAAATCGCGGCCCCGCTAGGTCCGACAATATCTTTGCGCCAATCGCTGGTAGCCAGCAACAGATCAGCCAGAAAACCTGCGCCATCCTGTTTCATCATCATGGCTTGGCTTTGACACAACAGGGGATCCAGCTCCAATTTGTTGAGCTGCACCTGTGCCCTAGTGCCAGGCTTTGCCTGTCGCCGCACCAAACTGCCCGCCCCGCGCCGCAGCATGGATCGCGACCAGCTTTTAAGCGCTAATGGAAGCAGGGCCGGCGCAAATCGGGCGCAAAACGTCAGACCACGTTGATAGCCACTCAGGGTGCGGTAGTCACGCGCCTGCTTCAAAGGTGGTGTCGGAGAAACACCAACAATTCCGCCAATGCGCTCGCGCAGGCTCAGCGCGACCGCACGAGCATAGACCACACCGCTGCGGTGGCCCAGCAAGATCGGCCGTTGCAATTTTTCCTGCTCAATCAGCGTTTCGATCTGGGCAATGCAGGCCGAAAGCTGGGATCCATGTTTTGGTGCAGAGCCCGAAGCCCCATATCCGCCGCGCAGCGGAGCGTAGACACGAAACCCACAGGTGCGCAACTGAAGCTGCATGCGTTGAATTCCTGCAATCCCATCCATCATGCCGTGCAGAAAAATGACGGGTTGCCCGGTTTCAGAGCCCAGTCGGAACACCTGAGTCGGTGAGCCATCCTGATCATAGATCAGTCTGCTCGATGGCAGGGCCCGCCCCTCTGCAATTGCCTGATCGGAAGCCTGTTCGTGCATCAGGAAACCCACCAATCGGATCAGCTCTGCCACGCCAGGTGCACCCGCCTTGGCGGCTATGAGAGACAAAGCATCGCCGCCGACCGGAAAATCAGCGCATCCTGCGCTCACTTCGCTTTTGCGGCGCCCTTTCTGAGAGCGCCCAGTCACAAGTTCCCGCAACAGCAATATTTCAAATATCTCCAGACCAAAGGTCTGCGCTATCATTTTCTCGGCTCCGGTGTGCCAGACCACGTCCAGTGCTTCGACGCTGATCGCCACCTCCATTTGGCCCACCCCGATCAAGATCGGGCGGCATATCAGTTTACGATCCACTTTCGAGGTTGCCAAAACCAAAACATCACGCCAGGAAAACCGTCCTGCGGCAACGCATTCCCTAAAGTCCGACCAGCGACGTTCGGACGCCGCCGTCAGCTGGAGATCTGCTGACAGTTCGGTGACGGGCTTTTCCTGTTTCTCCCTGCCCCGCGCTCCGCCGTCCGACACGTCCATGTCCGACATCCCTATGTCCAGCAGGGCTTGCCTGGAGCCGTTCAAGAGTCCCCCCGAGTGATCCAGCACAAGCCAATGACGATTTCCAATAACCACGCCCTCGGTCTGGTCATAGGAGTCCTCCCGGCTCAAAGCGTTTAGTGGATCAGGTCGCCCCAGCTGAACCCATCTTTGCTCCAGTATCTCCAAGGCCCTGGCAAAATGGGCCTGGAGCTCTGGCGCTTTGAAAACAGGGCTCACTTCAGCAGGGCTGGCGGCAGGTGGTGCGTTCTGGTCTGTCTGTTGTTGCGGAGAAAACCTGTCAAATAGCTCTGGCCGCAGAACTGTTTCATAGATGGCCGCAACAATCTGATCCCGGGAAGGACTTGGCAAATGCAAGGACTTTGTCACGGTACCCTCATACTCAATTACCCAAATCAACCAGACAAAAATTAGGTCTAATTCCGACGGATCAGCAACCTACTGCAATTTCGCCGTCGTTCCGCTTGGCGCAGGGCACCAGATCCAAAGCGGCTTTGCAGCCAGCCTGCCCCCGAACCCATAACCGAAAGGTCAAATTCAGACTGCTAATTCAGCCCAAACAATCACAGTGCCGTAAAATGCCACCCCAAAATAGGGATCAAAATTCAATACGTATTTCCAAACCCAATCCGGTACGGGCGTTGCCAGAAACCTCCGTCAAGCGCAGCATGGGTTCCCGACCAGGGCGCTGCCCGGAACTCTTGTCCAAAAGCAGCGCCCGGTTTCATTTTTTGAAAGCTATACGCCCTTAGATAGATTTTCAACTAAAGTGGACGCAACCAATGCAAAATTGGTATTTTTTCGCCACGGTATCGCCCTATCGTTAAAGCTCCGCAATTGCCGCCCGGATTTTTTCTGCCTGCTGCTGAATGAGCGTCTGATCACCCATCACACCCGGAGGGCGCAGCCGGTCACCTTCCTTACGCGGTAGGATATGAAAATGCAGATGGAAAACTTCTTGGCCACCAGCGGCCTCATTGAACTGCTGCAGCGTCACACCATCGGCATCAAAGGCCCGGAGGACCGCATGGCCCAGCTTCTGAACCGTCTGCATGACGCTGGCGAGTTGTTCTGGGCTGGCATCCAACACATTGCGACAGGGCGTTTTGGGGATGACGAGCAAGTGCCCGTCTGCGCGGGGCATGATATCCATAAAAGCCAGAGTGTCGTCGTCTTCATAGACGCGGGCGGCGGGAATTTCGCCGCGCAGAAGCTTGGCAAAGATGTTGTCGGGATCATAAGTCGCCATCTGCGGCACTCCGTTAAAACTGATGCAACCCGGTTGTGCTAGGCCTCTGGGCGCGGGTCAAGTCCCTGCGCAACCTCGGACCTTCCAGATCATGGCCTGCCCTATGAATGTCCGGGAATGTCCGGTTGTGGCTAGGTTGCGACAGGACAGGTCCTAGAACAGGCCACAGATCCACCAGACGCCCACAAAGCCCCTTGGAAACTGGCCACACAGGTGCATTTAGGCCGCATCGCCGTTCAAAACGGCCAAATCGGTACCAAAACAAGTGCCCGCGACAATTAATCTTGATCCAGATCAAACTCCGCCATTGAAGGCTTCTGACCGGCACTCTAAAACCACCGATGAGTCTATGGCCGCCTGGAGTGTTTCCTGGGGCCGAAAGTTATGCAACAGGAGGCACCCTTATATGGCAGACGCAGCCATTCATGGTCACGGCCACGAAGACGAGCGCGGTTTTTTCACCCGCTGGTTCATGAGCACGAACCATAAGGATATCGGCATTCTCTACCTCATCGTTTCGGCGCTTGTAGGTTTTATCTCTGTCGCGTTCACCGTTTATATGCGGCTTGAACTGATGAACCCCGGTGTTCAGTACATGTGCATGGAGCACCTGGACAAAGGTTTCATCAGCGGCTTTTTGAGCTCGATGGCAGCATCGGTTCCCGGTGAATGTACCCCGAACGGGCATCTCTGGAACGTGCTGATCACCGCCCACGGCATCTTGATGATGTTCTTTGTGGTAATCCCGGCGCTGTTCGGCGGCTTTGGCAACTACTTCATGCCGCTGCAGATTGGCGCGCCTGACATGGCGTTCCCACGGATGAACAACCTCAGCTTCTGGCTTTATGTAGCCGGTACTTCGCTGGCAGTTGCATCTGTTGTTTCGCCTGGCGGCAATGGTCAGTTGGGCTCCGGCGTGGGCTGGGTTCTGTACCCGCCGCTGTCGGTCAATGAAGGCGGCTACTCGATGGATCTGGCAATCTTTGCCGTGCACGTGTCTGGTGCATCCTCCATCCTGGGTGCGATCAACATGATCACCACCTTCCTGAACATGCGTGCTCCCGGCATGACCCTGTTCAAGGTGCCTTTGTTCAGCTGGTCAATCTTTGTCACCTCCTGGCTGATCCTGCTGTCCCTGCCTGTTCTGGCCGGCGCCATCACCATGCTGCTGATGGACCGCAACTTTGGCTTCACCTTCTTTGATCCCGCCGGTGGTGGTGATCCGATCCTGTATCAGCACATCCTGTGGTTCTTTGGTCACCCCGAAGTCTACATCGTGATCCTGCCAGGCTTTGGTATCATCAGTCACGTGATCGCCACCTTCTCGCGCAAGCCCGTGTTTGGCTACCTGCCAATGGTCTGGGCGATCATCGCGATTGGTGTTCTGGGCTTCGTCGTTTGGGCGCACCACATGTACACTGTCGGCATGTCGCTGAACCAACAGGCCTACTTCATGCTGGCCACTATGGTCATCGCGGTGCCTACTGGTGTTAAGGTGTTCTCGTGGATTGCCACCATGTGGGGCGGTTCCATCTCGTTCAAAGCGCCTATGATGTTCGCCTTTGGCTTTCTGTTCCTGTTCACCGTTGGTGGTGTCACGGGTGTGGTTCTGTCCCAGGCCGCTGTCGACCGCGCCTATCACGACACCTACTATGTGGTTGCTCACTTCCACTATGTGATGTCGCTGGGTGCAGTCTTTGCCATCTTCTCGGGTATCTACTTCTACTTCGGTAAGATGACCGGTCGTCAGTACAACGAGCTGGGCGCACAGATTCACTTCTGGATGTTCTTCATCGGTGCCAACCTGACCTTCTTCCCTCAGCACTTCCTGGGTCGTCAGGGCATGCCACGTCGTTATATCGACTATCCCGAAGGCTTCGCCTACTGGAACAAGATCTCGTCCTATGGCGCGTTCCTGTCCTTTGCATCGTTCATTCTGTTCTTTGGTGTGGTGATCTACTCGCTGCTGCGCGGCGCCCGCATCACCCAGAACAACTACTGGAATGAATATGCCGACACTCTCGAATGGACCCTGCCCTCGCCCCCGCCAGAGCACACCTTCGAGATCCTGCCCAAGCAGGAAGAATGGGACCGTTCTCATTCACACTAATTGATGGATCAAAACCAACTGAAAAGCCTCCAAGTTTTCTTGGGGGCTTTTTCTTTTTCAGCCCGAACCTGCAGCCCCCTCACCTACCTTCGCTGCAAATCGCGTTGTCGGTTGAATACTGAGACGGCGATGCCGACGAAAAGAGCTACGATGATCACTGTTCTCGTGAGGATCTGGAAGCAGATCCGACACTGTATATGGCCGGTGGGCAATCTCTAGATACATATTCGCCTGATGTGGGGGCTTGATACTTGCCCAACCCCTCAGCTTGCTGTCGATGGCCATATTAAAGAGCGCGAGGTCGTGCAGCTTGCCCGCAAGTTCCAGACGCACGCGGATGGCCCAGACATGTTTGGGCAGCAACGGGCGCTTCTGACCGATGATGCGGCCTTTGTTCCAAGGGATGCGTTTCGCGCGGATGGCCGGAAGATTGAGATGTGACATGACGTGTCCTCCAAACCGCCGTACCCCACCACATCTTCGGCAGTCTGCCGATGTGGAAGCATACGAGGTTTGGCCTCAGATTGGCCCCATGCTGAAGTGCGCTGAATGACTGCTTTTGGTGGCGGCATGTGGACGCTTGTGATTATAGAAGTCGATCCACTTTCTGACGCCTGCCTTCGCCTCAGATCCGGTTTCCCAAGCATGCAGGTAGACGCATTCATACTTCAGGGATCGCCAGAGCCGTTCGACGAAGATGTTGTCGAGAAAGCGGCCTTTGCCATCCATTGAGATGCGCAGGTTTGAGCCCCGCAATCTGTCCGTCCAAGCAAACGACGTGAACTGGGACCCTTGATCCGTGTTCATAATCTCAGGCGGGCCGAACGTGTGCATCGCCTCATTCAGCGCATCCACGCAGAAGCCAGCCTCCAACGTATTTGATATCCGCCAAGCCAGCACCTTGCGGGTGTGCCAGTCCATGATCGTGACCAGATATAGGAATCCCCGCCGCATAGGCAGATATGTGATGTCAGCACACCAAACTTGATTGGGCCGATCCACGCGCAGGCCACGTAGCAAGTAGGGGTAGATCATATGCCCCTTCGCTGCCTTGCTAGGGGTGGGCTTTTGATAGATCGGCATTAGACCCATCAAACGCATCAGACGTCTGATCCGCTTCTCATTGACGAGATGGTTTTCGTGGCGCAGGTGCCATGCCATCTGACGAACACCGTAAAACGGGGTCTCCAGAAACTGCTTGTCGATCAGGCGCATCAGATCGAGGTTCATCTCACTCTCGCCCTTCGGCTCATAGTAAAACGAGGATCGTGAGATCGACAGCAAGGCACATTGCTTGCCAACCGACAGGCCTGGCAGGTTCGATTCAATCATCTTGCGCCTCACTTGCCGGTCTAGGGTTTGAGCTTTCTGGCCAAAAAATCGTTGGCGACGGCATTCGCCCATTGTCCTCGGACCAATGGCGGACAAGGGCTCATTCCCCGATCTTCGCGTGCCAGTCTTTGACCTGCTCTTCATCGACGTCCGGTGCTTTCCGTCCGCCGCGCTCAAATACATCAGACGCGCCCTCCAGAAGAGCCCGCTTCCACTGATGGATCATTGTAGGGTGCATGCCAAACCGACTGGCCAGTTCGCTGACCGTCTCCTCGCCCTTCAGCGCTTCCAATGCGACCTTGGCCTTAAACTCAGGGTGATGTTGCTTCCGTTTTGACATATCTAATCTCCTTCGTATTGAAGATCCGCTGACTACAAATCGCAGCTTACGTCAGTGTCCGAATTTCGGGGGGAGCTCAGGATTCATGTCCCAAACCTAGCCCGATAGCTGAGAGGCATGAGCAATTGAGCCCCAACAAACAACAAGACCACAAACTAGTCGTCTAACAATATTAGTTTGAAGCGGAGTGGATCGTTGTCGATCTGATATGATACCTGAGATGGTCTGACACGGGTAGATGCCACGAGACGATAGCTGCCCGAAATACCCATGCGGTCATCCCGCCTGGCAAGAACGTCAAATAAAGGAAGCCCGCGAACGCCGGAGTCACAGCGACGCAACGAAGCGGTTGGTGCGCAACGATACCTAGACCGCACAGTGTGGCGACGATGGTGCGGATACCACCGCCGAAGTCGTGGCGAGACTGCCCTCTCGGGATCATGCCTTGCAGAACCCTGCCGGACAGCGGATGCATTGCGTGAAGCTAATGGGGCAATGTCTCGTGGCTAGGGGCTTTGAAAGGCAGGTTGTGGAGGTCCAAATTTGCATTGCCGCGCAGGTCGGCTACGCTGTTCTTGGCATACTTGTCACCGAGGCCCAAGGAAAAGTCCGCCTGTGGAAAGGGGGAGCTCCGACCGGTACCCGATTTTCGCAACAAAGCCGTCGCAGTGCATAAAAACGCTCCTCTGAATATTGAATATCAAAACCAGAAAATCGTTGGCCTGGGCTGAGATAGCTTTTGTAAGTGAGGGTTTCCAAGCTGAACTGAAGCAGGAAAACATGCAGTTCTAGGAAAAAAAACCTACATGAACTTCTGCTGGCTAAGAGTGAAGATTTGAAATCTTGGAAGCTCGAGACCTTGCCATATTGGCGAGGCCAAAATTTTTGACGAAAGGCTCTTGCGCATAAAATCATTTGGTGTAGAAGGTCGCTGCGACTGTAGGATTCCACATTGGTAGGAACTTGTAAGTCTTTGAAATGAAAGAGTGCCCCTATAGCTCAGCTGGTAGAGCAACTGATTTGTAATCAGTAGGTCCGCGGTTCGAGTCCGTGTGGGGGCACCATTTATCATTGAAATTGCAGTATTTTCATGGTGTTAGTGGATATACCACTACACAAACGCTACACATTCTGTGGTGGCGCACATGAGGATTGCCTTGGATTTACCGCATCTCAAACCCGCTACAGCAACAGCAAATGCCAAGTATCGCAGGCGAGTCCCTGAAGATCTCCGAGGCGTATTTGGGAAAAATGCTGTGGAGTGGTCTCTTGGTACAAAAGATCCTGCTGAGATCTATGAAGCTTGGAAGGTTGCTCACGCCAAGTATGAAGCAATGGCAGGTAGACGCTCAAAGGTTTCCACTGAACAAATCAGATGGGAGATCGCTCAGAAGGCGGCAATTGAGCATGGCCTAGCGACCCCTCGTGACAAGCACATTGGGCCCGTGGATTTAGAGCTTGAGCAAGGAAAGTATCAGGACTTCACTGATGCGGTCCGAAAGGAAGCCGAGAAACTGTCATCTCAGCAATTGGGAGCAAAGTTCGCTAACAATCCAGCTCCCTCAAGTTTTGACGTGCTCTTGGAGGCGCAGCTCAAAGGCATAGAGCGCCCTCCAGTGACCCTAAGAGACGCTGCTGACAGCTATCTGAAGGACCGAGAGGCCCGAGCAACCTACCGAGATATTTCTAAGCAGGTTGGACTTGTCCTGAATGGGATCGAAGAAGCCATAGGTTTAGAGAATCCGTCCCTGGAAGCGCTCTCCTTTGACCACGCCTATTCTTACCGGGATAGCTTGAGAGACAAGGGAAATGCGATCTCGACAATTGAGCGCCGCATGAACACCGTGAACGCCGTGCTGAACCATAGCAAAAAGCGCTTCAGACTCACCTCTTGGGAAAACCCTTTTGACGGTATCGAACTTCCGCAGGATGATGGAACAGCCGGGGAGGTCAAGCGAGCCAGCCTTTCCTTGGAAGAAATTCGACTGACCATTCCGCATGTGAAAAAAATGAACTCAGATGCCGCCGATATATGGCTACTGATGATGTTCACGGGGGCTGGCCCCAATGAAATCAGGGGGCTCCTCTGGAGTGAAGTGAAGCTGACCGATAGTGTTCCTCACTTTGAAATCAGGGCAAATGGTACTCGCCGCCTCAAGACGGGGGAGCGTCCTAGGCGCATTCCATTGGTAGGGGCGGCGCTGCACATGATGCAGAGCCGACTGGCAGACAGAAGCGAGCGTGTCGATGCAGTGTTTCCCCGCTACGCTTCAAGGCCAAACAGCAACACTCTTTCTGCGGTCCTGATTAAGATGATGAAGGCGGCTGGGGTCTGGGAGAAGGGCCGGAAAGTACCGTATTCCCTGCGACATACCCTTAAGAACTACCTGAGACGTGTTGCTCCGGCGAACTTCCAACTTTTGTTATTTGGACACGGGCACGGTGAAGGTGGTGCGGCGAGTGGCTACGGAGATGATGATCTGCTTGATTTGCAGGCACGATACTTAGAAGAGGCAATTGAGCTTTGGGGGGTCTTAGAATTCAGAACGTTTTAAGAGTGGAGGGGCATGTCCCGTGGCGAAAACCTCAACCTTGAGGGGCTCAGTATCCGGTTCTTGCAATCAGGGTTTGACGCCCCCCTTACGTAGAGAGTATCCCTTCAGTGAGACTTGTAAAAGGCATCGATATGGAATTCAAAAATATTTCACATATAGATTTTGGCCCTCGTGACGCTAGGCATGCTGCAACTCACGATGCTTTTAATGAGGACCTTTTCAAGAGAATTTATGTGGACCCATTTGGGATTGACAAGCGCGACTATTACAAGGGGAATAAATCTTTTGTTTTCGGACTTAAAGGAAGTGGCAAATCGGCCTTTCTGAAATACATGGAGATCGAGAAGAGAAGTAGTGCTCATACTCGATTTGTTTATTTTTCCGATTCCCTTCAGGAGTTAAACGGAGAAGGGGGCGGGACAAATATCTTGGCCACATCCACTGACTTCGAAGGGATCGAAAATTACGATGAGTACTGGCAATCATTTATTTATCTTTTGATTTCCAAGGTCCTTTTTGAGAGTGACCACAGTCGTCACAAAAAACTGCTTCAATTTGTGCGAGGTCAATCTTCTGGAGATGCTGGTGGTCTGCTCAAGGGAATATTGAGTAAGGCACCTACGATGGAACGATGGGCCGCAGAGATTAGCAAGGCCCCTAGCTTTAAGTTGGAGGGTGGGTTTGAAAATATAGCAAACCTTGAACACCTTTTCAGTTCGGTGACACACATTTTGTCCGAGAGGCCACCTCAGAAGCCAATATATCTTTTCGTAGATGAGCTGGAAATTACTTTTGAAAACAAAGCGCAGTTTGATCGTGATGTTAATATTGGGGCGTCGCTAGTCAGAATTATTAGGAAGCTGAATGAGGATTTTCGCTCGAAAAGTATCCCTGTATATATTTGCTGCGCTATCAGAAAAGAAGTGTCGGAAAGAATATTGGGGGGCGATTCTGCAAAGATCGTTTCTGACCTCGGGAATGAGATTTCTTGGCAGCGGACCTCCAAGGTTAATGATGATCCAGAGTTTGCTCACCCGCTTCTAGATATCATAATAAGAAGGATTTTCTATGCAAACCGACCTGGTGGAAGGTTTATGTCTAAGGAGGATGCTGCCGGGGTTGTGAAGCAATATTTCCCTTTTTTTAATGCGAGAGGAAGTGGGAGATTTACACAGGGCTCCTTACTCGACCTTACGACATATAGACCGAGAGACATGTCCATATTGTTCAATGAGGCGAAAAAAATTGATGGAAAGAGAAATTTTTTCAAAGCCGACACCTTCAAGAGATTGATTAGGAAGCCTCTTAGGGAGGCGATGTGGAGTGACTATACTGAAGCACTTCGCTCTAGGTTTTCGGCTAGGCAGATGGAAGTTTTTAAGAAAGTATTTTTTCGGTTACCGCGAAGGTTCAAATTCTCAGATTTTTTGACTGCACTTGATGATTTTTCTGAAGACCCTGATATGGCGGAAATGCTGGATGGCTTTAAGGCTACTGATTGGGCGAATATCTTAAAGGAACTGTATGTTCTCGGAGCAATCGGGAACATAGAGAGTGGTGAGGTGGTTGATGAGAGGATGCTATTTTACTTTAGGGGCTACACTGATGGCCTTCTAATAAATAGAAATGTCGATATTATTAAGCAGAGTGCAATGTTTGATGCTTGATGTTGCGTCACTACTTTCTATTTTTGCCGCGCGAGTGCTTACCTTTCCTGTGAAATGTTCGAGTTCCCCTTGTCGGTGGCAATAATTTGGGGTCATATTTTTGAACACCTTTTCTTAGGATATCCGTGAATAACTTCCCCCCCTTGCCCCCCCCCTGGTGAATGTAGCAGAGCTATGTGTTGAACTTTTTATGTTCTAGGGGGGGCTTCTGAAAGATTTCTTGCTGAGTAGCGATAGATGTCAGTTAGGGCGTGGGGGTCTCAATAGAGCAAGGCTCTGCGAAACGTCTCAGGCACGGAAAGAATTGTCTCATGAGAAAAACACACGGCGAATTTGCTTGATGAACACATTTCTAAACCCGCATTTCCCAAGTAACTTGACGTTTTCGCGCCTCCAACGGCCACTAATGTGT
>NZ_CYSG01000033.1 GCF_001457775.1 Phaeobacter sp. CECT 5382 | reverse complement strand
ACACATTAGTGGCCGTTGGAGGCGCGAAAACGTCAAGTTACTTGGGAAATGCGGGTTCAATGAAGTTGCGGGAGTGGTTTGATAAAACGTAGAGAACTGCCACTGTTACGATCATAAGGT
The DNA here is from genome assembly GCF_001457775.1 of Phaeobacter sp. CECT 5382. Taxonomy (GTDB): domain Bacteria; phylum Pseudomonadota; class Alphaproteobacteria; order Rhodobacterales; family Rhodobacteraceae; genus Pseudophaeobacter. The sequence continues at coordinate 16,608 of NZ_CYSG01000033.1, read as the reverse complement.
TTAGGCCAACTGCTGTGTGCTCTTGCCCCCCCGCAATTAGTAGAAAAAGTGAGGTAGGGCCGACAGTGGTCACAGCAAGTACAATTGCTGCGACTCTGAGGTGCATCAAGCACACCACAATTCCTAAACTGGTCACGCCTGAGAAGAACGCAACGTGGCCCTGTGAATATGGATCACCATATTTGAACAGTGCCAAGGCCCATGATGAAAAAAAAGTACCCAGAAGGCCTGCAAAAATGATTGTTTGCCGAAGTTTTCGACTCGCGATTCCGGCTGAAATTTCCTGCTTTCCAGCGTGCCAATAAGATAGAGTTCTGAACGCTGAGATTGACACAAGAAGAACAGGAACATAAATGCTGAGCCAGTCTGGTGCGGCCCCTAGATAGGAGTACGCAAGGGCCAACGTGTTAACTATCACCATCCCATACATGAGCGGGATTTGACGAGAGAACATCTTGACTTGTGCAATAGCTAGATCTGGATTGTCTTCAGGAACGTAAAACAATTTTTTCAAAAATTTTGAAACAACCAACACACTATGCCCCAAATATAAAGCCACGACTGCTCCCGTTAATTTGCCCAGCGCTCGTTTTTAAAAGGTTAAAATTGCCAACCATCAGCTCACGATGTATTTAGAATTTCCTTCAAATTAAACTTGTGAGTCGCGATGTATTTGGAAAGGCAGTGAGCGCGCGGGCCACAATTTTCTGCATCATTTTGAGGCACATCCCATCAGTGCAAGATTGGTCTGCATTCTTGCACTGGTGGTGAGTTCTGTGTTTTATGATGTTTCAGTTTTTATCCGCTCGCATAATGCGACTATTTTTTCCAAACGCTTCATAATTCTCTCTTGAAACGTACCTAATTGGTCAATTATTTCGGAAAGAGTTTCTCCGGATTCTGGTAAACGTGCGCTTTCGATTTTGCACAATACTCGCGTTGAACTCAGTCCTAGGAAGTGCCGTTGCATAGTTTGGCAGGCACTAGTAATCCGAGATGCCTCGTGATGAACTTCTTGAAGGCCGACGTTCGACAATTCCATCTGTTTTTGGGAGAGGTTTGACAGGATTTCAATTTCCGCTTCTATTTCAATTCCTGAACTTGCTCGGTCTTCATTTTGAAATTGTTGATCACATTCCACGAGAACTCTAACCATTCCCTGGACAAAGCCACTGGTGTTTACGAGCTCCTTCAGCTTGGAAAAATTGCTATCTGGACCAATGACGTTCGCTTCAAACCAATCGGACATGTTACGTGACATTGACCCATAGTTTTGAGACAAAACCGTCACTGGTCCACCTGCAGGCTCTATCCTCGAGGCAATAACACGTAGGTTATGAGGAATTGTGCGCATCGCAGAAAAGTCGCTGACCAAACCGCTGGTCTCGCTTGCAAGGGAGGTTGCGTCGTCAAAAGCGTCCTTTAGGTTGGTGCTGATCTCTTTGTGTTCTCGACCCAAGCCTGCATTCCGAGTTCTCATTTCTTCCTGCAGCGCAAATGTTGCGAAGTGATCATACCCATCAAATCCTTGCTCAATCACCCATGTCATCAACAGGGCTCGGCTTTCTTCAGGGGACAAATCGTTCAGGGACTCGGCGGCTAGTAGCTCAGAATATGCTTGTTTTACTTTTTCAAAAAGTTCACTAGTGGGCTTAATACGAACCGAAAGAAACCCCCCTTCGGATGGGATCACGACAGCATAGACCCAATATGATAGGCCGTCCTTTGATTTGTTCTTCACGTAAGCGCCAATGTGTTGACCTTGTTGAATTGTGTCCCAGAAAAGCTGAAACACTCCCCTGGGCATGTCAGCATGGCGAACAATTTTATGGGGGGATCCAAGTAGTTCCTGCCAGTCATAGTGAGAAACTCTGCGGAAAACTTCGTTCCCAGCCTGGATCAATCCGCGTTCATTTTTCCTCGCTCCGACGACTAAAGAAAAAAAAAAAGGGGAGAAAAAAGAGGAAGGAATCGTGACCAAGTTGCGATCATGTTGCGTCATTTTGGATCCTGCCTAATGGGCTGTAGGGGGGGGGGGCGATAGGGTAAGATGTTGAAAATATTAATTTTGTAAATCGTGCCGCTACCGAGTTGAAAAAAGATTAACTGAAATCGGTTCTCTCGTTGGTTGTTTCCTGGTTGCTTTTTGGGTGCAAAACTCTGAAGTCAAAATTCTTATGACGCTTCACGCACCCCCCCCCGGTTGAACTTCACATTCGCGAATCACTATCTTTGGGATGCGATCATTCTTGTTTGGAAGCCCATGTGCTTTGAAGGGACTGTCAATCTTACTGGAAGGCCTGAGCCCGATTTTGTGCAAACAATGACCAGCCCGAAAGCGGCCATCACATATTCATGTGGGGTTAAGCACTGCTGGCTTGGTCGGGATGCGGATTTGAGTATGTAACAAGATCCGCAATGCAGTCTCTCGTTCGATAAGTTTTCAAATTGGACATTTTGAGTGACTGGTTTGGATAGGCTCTGATGTCACTGACCAACAGTCAGGATCAGGACAGGGCACTCGACTTTACAAAGGTCGTTATCTGCGCATTGCCGCCATTGGAGTGGCTTGGAAAGATCAGGTGACCTTCGAAAACATTAACTCCGTCGCCTTGTCGACGCTCTCTCTGACCGGATCAAGGTTCAACCGTGCATAGATCGCTGTGGATTGTTGTGAGCGATGCCCGAGAGATTTTCCGATGATGTAGCCGTTGGCCCCAGTAGCCGCCTGATAGCTACCCAAAGTTCTGCGCAAGTCGTGAATGCGCAGGTTTTCTATACCCGCCTCACTCAAGATGCGCCCCCAAGCCTTCTTTGGATCTGCTAGATGACCGCTCAGGCCGGTGCCTTCAAATACAAAGGGGCTGCCTGACTTCAGCTTGCGCGCAACCAATAGGTCTATAGCTTGTTGGGGTAGGTGAACTGTCAAAGGATCGGCATTTTTGGTTTCTTCAATGCGCCAAGTCGCGGCTTCAAAATTGATCTCTTTCCACATCATTGCCAAAGTGTTGGCTTTTCGCGCGCCGGTCAGCAGAGAAATCATGAAGAAATCCCGCGCGGCTTCGTTGGGTTCATTGGCCAAGGCTTCAAAAAAACGGGGCAGTTCATCGGGCTGCAAAAACCTGTCACGGCTTTGTTCACGATATTTCTTGATCCCAACAGCCGGATTGGTACCCTTCCAGCCCCACTCAACCGCCTTGTTGAAGATAGATCGGATGCGTTCCAGTAGGCGGTTTGCCTGATAAACCCCGTTGTCCTTGCCGATCTTGGCATGAAGCCGTTCCACCTCTGCCCGATCAATAGATGAGATTTTGCGCCGGAACCAATGTGGCAGGTATTTGTTCACTTCTCGCTCGTCATACTTCCACGACTTTTTGTGAACCTTGGAATACTTGTCCATGTATTCAAAAAAGAGCGCGCCAAAGGTCATCTCGTCGCGAATGGACTTCTTTTCCTTCTGTGGGTTTGCCCCTGCCGCAATACCACCTTTGGCTTTGGTCGCGGCTTTGCGGGCTTGCTCTATCGTCATGTCAGGAAATTTGCCAAGCAAGAGCCGTTCCGGGCGTCCTTCAATGCGTTTGTAAAGGTAAAAGCTTTTTGACCCCGCTGCGGTCACAGCCATCATCAGCCCCGCCTCGCGTTCGTCGTAATAGTAATCTCGCGATCCCTTGTTGGCGTTGGGAGCTTTGAGAAGGGCGGCTTTGGTGAAGTTTAGTCGGTGGCTGGCCACGGGCTTTCCTAATCGTTTTGGTGCTATGAAAAATGTCGGGTGCTACACCGGTGCTACAGTGTGGAGCAAATATGAACAATCCTGAACAAAGGCGGAAGCTGGATGTGGTCTCGTAAAATACTGTAAAATAACAATAGAAATGCGTTTAGCAATAATGCGCAAAGGTGCGACAATGAGGCTCATAACCTGAAGGTCGTAGGTTCAAATCCTACTCCCGCAACCAGCTCTACTTGTAAAGTAGACGCCACCGACAAAGCCCCTTCGGGGGCTTTTGTCGTTCTACCGCTAAGCTCCTGATGCACTTGTTGAAGTTTAGAAAGCTCCGCTGCAACGCGGACGCTTTCCGATGAAGTTGCAACCGACAGAATGCCTGCCAGGTCGCCAATCAGATCAACAGTCAATTCTTCACCCGTCTCGTTGGGGGTGAGGACTATTTGGTCGATCATTGCGCGCAGATGCTGTGATGCTTCGGCACGTGTGTCTGGGGTGTTCATGGTCTCCATCAGGCCGCGCACTTCCTTGTGGTAGCGCTCCGCCATATTGGGGTGGAAGATCACCTTCTCTTCTTCCTGGGTGGACAGCAGCTGTTCCAACTCATTGAGGCGGTTGTTCACGATGACAGCGCGGTCCTTGATCATCTCAGCTGGCACACCATCGCAGATGGACTGTACGATCTTTTGCTTCTCGCGGGTCAGCTTGCGCTGTTCCTTGATGAAGTCATTGCGTGAGGCGTTGTGCTGGCTGCGCAGGGCATTCATCCGCTTGGTGTATTCCGCACAGAAGGCCGCCACCAGACGTTCATCCATCAGGTTCTTGTTGAGGGCGTTCAGAACCGTCTGTTCCAGATCTTCTCGTTTGATGCTGAGGCCATTGTTGCAGGTGCCTTTGTTTTTGGCGGTTGAGCACGCGAGGCGCGTTTGGTTGTGCATTGCAAAGCCACCGCCACAGCAACCACATTTTACGAGATGTGACAGCAGGTAGGTCGGGCGGTTGCGCGCGTGCAGAGGTTTGTCTTTCTTGTTGTAGACACCTTGCTGGGCTTTGACCTTGTCCCAGAGGTCCTGATCGATGACGCGCAGATCCGGCACATCGGTGATCACCCACTTATCTTCAGGGTTCAGGCGCGAAACGCGCTTACCAGTTGCCGGGTTCTTGACGTAGCGCAGGCGGTTCCATATTTGGCGACCGATGTAGAGTTCGTTGTTCAGGATGCTTGTGCCGCGTTCTCGATTGCCATAGATCGTGCTTGGGCCCCAGGTGCCTCCGTTGGGGGCAGGGACCTTCTCAGCGTTCAGTTGCTTGGCCAGGGCGGCGGGGGAGGTACCGGTCACATAGGCGTTGAAGATGCGTTGGACCACTTTGGCCTGTGCTTCGTTGATTTTGCGCCCACCGCGCTCGATCATGCCGTCTGGGCCAACCTCATGGGAGATGTCATAGCCAAAGACAATGCCCCCTGCGCTTTTGCCTTTGAGCGCGCGGCCCTGCAGACCTCGGCGGGTTTTGTTGGCCAGCTCCTTGAGGAACATGGCCCCCATAGTGCCGCTGAACCCGATGTGCAGCTCGTTGATGAACCCCTCAGAGAGGGTGAACATCTGTTGGTCGTTGAACCGTAGGTGCTTGAACACTTTGGCTGCGCCTTCCAGATCGCGGCTTACGCGATCAAGGGCTTCGGACAACACAATATCAAAGTGGCCAGTCGGAGCGGCTGCCATCAGCGCCTGAATACCGGGACGGAATAGGCTCTCTCCTGAGATCGCATGATCGGTGTAGCATTCTACAACTGTCCAGCCTTCGGCCTCGGCGCGTTGTTGGCAGACGCGGATCTGGTCTTCGATGGATTTATCCGTCTGTAGGTCGGAGGAGTATCTGGCGTAGATAGCCACTCTTTTGGCTGTACTGCTTGTCTCTGTCGTGGTCATGGTGCGTGTCCTTTATCTAGGCTGTTTGGTTCATCACGCGCCGTGCTGTCTGTTTTGAGATGCTCTGCAAAATCCGCTTCCGCCGCTGCCCGCGCGAGGAAACGCACCAGATCCAGCAGTCGATCATCGACCACTGCTGGGGGTGCGCTCATTCGAGTCTCTCGTGGGTTGGCCTTGTTGGTCAACGGATTTTTCCTTTCTGCCCACAGGCAATTTGCCGGGGCTACTTGTTGTCGTTCTCCTTTGCGCTTTGCATAGATCTGGAACATAAGCGGAACAACATAGCGCCAGTATCCTGAAATCGGTAGCAAAATCGCAATTGAGCACATACGTAGGCAGAAGCTTAGCCGTCATTTAGGGACTAGGCTGCTGGTAGAGCGCGGGTAATTACGGGTATTTTTGTATGTCAGAATTCCATGAAGTTGATTGGAAGAATGCTTCGGTTCAGGACCGGGTCACGCCGACCAAGGTGCTCTTTCGTTTGATGGTACAACTGTCCAAGAAGCTGGATGTCCACTTTGATGTCTTGCTTGAAGAGGCGCAGGAGCAGGCGATCTCCAAGGCGGAAGACCCACACCGAAATTTTGAAAAGGGAAAGATTGCAAAGGAGCGGTCGCACAAGATCCATGAGTGGATCGGACGCAATCATTTTGAGTGGGCGCAGGAGCAAGAACCGGAGTTGTTCCAAGTGCCCAGGAAGAATGATTGGGATCAGTTTCTGGAAAATGCGGTCTTCCAAGACGGCTTGGCCGTTGTGGACCGGCTAGGCTTTGGCGTTGCCAGCCGTTTGCCGCCGGAAGAGATGGGCGGTGTTACACTGCGTTTGGGTCAGGTCTATGGCTTTGAATTGGTTGCGGACAGTCTGGGGCAGGTCGTGGCCTTTGAGGAGTGCGGAGGTACCTGGCACCCTCTTCCGCTTGGCGAAACCCCAGAGAGCCTGAAAGCGGATCTGAGGCTGGGCAAAAACCAGCTGCCGAGGACTGGCAATGGAAAGGCCATGCAGCTTTATGAGCATCACGACAGTGGCCCACACCGCTTTATCTTTGTTGTCCGCGAAGGCGGCAAGCTGCCAGTTGATCGGAAAAGCATCGCAAAGCTGGCAAAGACTACGCCCCTGCTTGTGTATCAGGCAAGAACCTATGTGATTTGACGTTGTTCATCTTGTGAGCAGATCTGCGCGGGCAAATCAAAACCCAAGCGCGCGCAGGATCTTGTCGTTTGTTGGCTTCAGCGCCGACCATTGTTTGGCCCCCTTAGTGCGGAAATGCTCCGGCGGCTGGTGGCCTTGGGACAGAACCGTCTCAATGTCGGCAAAGAAGGCATCGGACCCGCCAAGGTCTTGCCAGAAGTCTTTCAAGCCGACAGCTTCGGCCAGGATTTGCGAGGAAGCAAAGACAGGCTCAACAACAGCTGCATGAAAGTCGGAGATCTCACTGTCAGATGGCAGATACTCTTCTGGGACATAGTCCAGTCCCTCGCGTTCAGCACGCTTGTAGGCGGGAATGAACGGCTGCTCTGTCAGGTAGGCCAGCAGCATGAACAGCCGGGTCTCGGCAAAGGGGTGGGTTCGGCTTGTCTCTTTGCCGCGTTCTTCCCGTTCGATGATCAGGATCACCATCAAAACAGAGGTGGCGTAGTACCTGAACAGCTTCCAATTCTCAGCTGAATAGGCCCCGAGGAAGATCTCAGTGGCGTCCTGGTCGGCCTGCAGTTCCAGGCAATAGGATAACCAGTGTTCTTCATCTTCAGCCAGAAAACTCTCAACGGGTAGCTCTGGAGGCGCGGCTCCCTGTGTGGCAATCCCGAAACCTATGGGGGCTCCTGCTTCCAACAAGCCCGCAGAGCCCGTGATTTTAAAGTGCCCGATGGCGAAGTGGTTCAGCTCGTGCTGCATCAGCCAGCGCAGCGACATGTCTGCTGCGTGGTCAGGATGGCCTAGGAGCTCAATCTGGTGCTCTGGGGGCAAATTGGCGGAGAGCTCAAGTGCCCTCTTCCAAGCCTTAGAAATTTGATCCGCCGTGCCAGTACAGGTGTCGATGCCTAGGCCTTCTCCAAGTGGGAAGACATGGGCATAGAACGTATCGCTTGGAATGACGCGTAAGGCTGGTGATGCTGCAAATGGCACAGAGACTCGTTCATCATAGCGTTCAACCGCTGCGTCTAATGTGATTTGTAAACGGTCTTCTTGTTCGCTCATGCCTGGGCAGTCCACATTGCGTTGAATTCCCTGCTCCGCTTGCAGTTGAGGATTTGATATGGCGTAAGTCGGTTGTTCTCAATGCCAAGCACAGCTTTTGTGTGCTGCACATGTACCTCACCATATTGTATTGTCCGATGCTGTCCTTCTGGTTTGGCCCGTTCCGAATGGTTTGAGACCGGATTGACATCGTTCGTCTCTGGGTCATGAAAAGGCTTGCTTCCCTTTGTGCGTCCAAGATGCCAAAAACAAACCATGTCGAAGAAGACCTTGAATCAAACTAACCTTGAAGCCCTGGGTGCTGATAAACTGGCAGCATTGCTAATGGAGGTCAGCACTGGCAGTGCCGAGATCAAACGACGTCTGCGGTTGGAGCTGTCCCATAGCCTTGGCGCATCAGAGTTGGCCCGAGAGGTGCGCAAACGGCTTTTATCGCTTCGAAAATCAACCAGTTTTGTAAGTTGGCGCAAGCGTAAGACACTGATTAAAGATCTCGATACGCAAGTCACCATGATCGTCGAAAAGATCGCTCCAGAGGATCCGGCCACGGCTTTTGATTTGTTGTGGCAGTTTATTGAGCCAGCTCCCTCCGTTTACGAACGTGTCGATGACAGCAGGGGCGACGTGGGAAATGTCTTTCGGGCGGCAACCAAACACTTTGAAGATATTGCGCCGCACGCGCTCATTGACCCTGTTGTTCTGGCCGAACGTGTATGGACCGTCGTGCAGGACAACGGGTACGGGGAATGGGATGGCATCATCCCTCTCATGGCCCCAACGCTTGGGGCCTCTGGCCTTGCCCGGCTAAAGGCTGACGTTGAGGTCTATGCCGCAGCACCTATTGAAGAAGATCCGGCAGACCACGAAGCGATCCAGTTTTTGCGTCAACTGCGAGGGGGCGACACTTATGCGGCTGATCGCAAATCGCGGTTCGTCAAATGGTGCCTTCAGGAAATCGCAGCAACGGCAGGCGACACAAGTGCCTATATTGATCAGTACACTGAAGAGGATTTGAAGCGGAAAGATATCTCAGCTGAGGTCGCAGGATTGTTGCTTTCTGACGATCAGGCGGCGGCTGCTCTGGATCTGTTGCTTGCGGCTGATCAGGAGGAGGGCAGCTTCGGACAAGAGGCGTGGGACGACGCCTATATCGCAAGCCTAGCCGCGCTTGGGCGACCCCAAGAAGCCCAAAAACACCGCTGGGCCTGTTTCTCTTCGACCTTGAGCACGCAGCATCTGCGGGACTATCTCACAGCCCTGCCGGATTTTGAGGATGTCGAAGCTGAAGACCTGGCCAAGACGCTTGTTTTGGCGTTCCCTGACTTCTCAGTAGCGCTGGGTTTTTGTGTCAATTGGCCCGATCCTTTGACAGCAGCCCAATTGATAGAAGATCGCGCCAGTGAAATTGATGGCAATCATTACATGCTGCTATCCTCAGCAGCTGAGACACTGCGATCAAGACATCCGCGCGCGGCTGTGCTGCTATGGCGGGCAATGATCGACTATACGCTGGAGCAAGGCCGATCCAAACACTACGGCCACGCCGCTGAGCACTTGGCGGATTGCGCTCTGCTTGATGCGGAAATCCTGGATTATGGCGCATTCCCCAACCACGATACTTACGTCAAAACGCTGCAAGATCACCATGATCGCAAATCTTCCTTTTGGGCAAAGGTGCGGTAACGGGAGGGCTTAAGGTATTGATCATGGCATCCAGCGGCCTCCCGCAGGAAGCTTTGAGGCAAAGCGATGGAGTTAGGAGCAATGAAGTGCCACTTGTTGACTCTACTTTGAGCGAGGCTACCGGCCCGGCCAACACATTGGCGATACGGGTTCGGGCTCATCTTTGCCAAAAGGTGGGGCATGCCCTTCCCATCACCTACCAAGCTCTTGCCACGGAGTTGGAGCTCTTGCCGCCAAATACGATCCACCAACTCACGGCCGCGCTGGAATGCCTGATTGAGGAGGATGCCGCCACAGTCCGCCCGTTGATCGCAGCGCTCGTGGTCAGCAAAGCACGGGGTGGCTTGCCCGCGCCGGGATTTTTTGACTGCGCGCAGCATGTTGGACGCTTCGATGGCGACTCGTCGGAACCCGAGCGCTCAGAGTTTTATGCGGCAGAGTTTAAGAGGGCCGTCGAATTCTGGTGCAAGAGTGCCGAAGGCGTGGAGGAACTTGTCCAAGCTCGGCATCCAAGCTGAAAATAGGAATCGCATCGCATGGCAGTATGACTGCCCGGAAGTGACGGCCCTTAGCGGACTCTCAGAACCGTGTTCGGATGCTGCGGTCGCAACCCGCATTCCCGACATTCGCCGCGGGCGCGAAACCAATGGATTGTCGAACTGTAACAAGGCGGGCTGAGCTACCGTTCGAGGTGGTAGCACCAAGGGCATCTTTGTTATGAATCCTGTTTACATGCACAGCGTTGCCACTTCGCGTTACAGATGAGAGCTGGGACAGGTAACTACGTTGGGCAGGCGAAAATGCGAGCAATTGCGTATTTTGGGAAAAAACGCATACTGGCAAAAAGGCTTATGGCGCGCGCAAAGTAACGAAAGTAGTATCATGTATCTGAAATCGATACGTCTCAAGAATATCAAGTGTTTCAAAGATGTGGAGATCGACTTTGATCTCAAAGGTGGAAACAACCGAAAGTGGACCGTCTTGCTTGGTGAGAACGGGACAGGGAAATCCACAATCCTCAAGTCGATCGCGCTTCTGATGGCCGGATCTGACGCACTTGTCGAGTTGGTACGCCAGCCTGATGACTTGCTTCGCAAAGAAGCAAACAAAGGTTCAATTGTAGGCACCATTGAAACCAAAGACGGCAAAGTTAGAGAGCTCAAACTCGATTTTGTCCGAGGAAAGGGCGTGTCCAGGTTTCTCAGCGGCTCACAGGAAACCTTGCAACCCCTGAATGAAGCTCTAGAACACACCAATCGCAGCTACCCTGTATTTGCCTACGGGGCCGCGCGTCGCCTTGGGTCTGAACAAAGCTTCAGCTCTAGATCACCACAGAAACATCCACGCGCACGATCCATGTCATCGCTCTTTGACCGCAATGCGCAACTCAACCCATTGGAACAATGGGCCATGGACCTCGACTATCGCTCGGGTGGATTGCAAATGAGCATCGTGCGCAAGGTTTTGAGCGACTTTCTACCGGAACTTACATTTTCTGAAATCGACAAAGATGGGCGCAGCCTTCTCTTTGAAACAGACGATGGTTTGGTGCCCCTTGAGCATCTCAGTGATGGTTACCAAAATGTGGCCGCCTGGGTCGGCGATTTGCTCTATCAGATCACCGAAATTTTCGACGACTACAAGAACCCCCTCCATGCCAGAGGGCTTCTCATAATAGATGAGGTCGATCTTCATCTACATCCAAAATGGCAACGAACGCTTCTCGAATTTCTGGAAAAGCAACTGCCCAATATGCAGCTGATCGTAACGACGCATTCCGTTGTCACCGCGCAGCAAACCCCAGAAAATTCTTTGTTCTATTGTATCCGCCGCGACAAATCCAGACCTGAAATCGTCCCCTTTGAAGGCGATCCGGGAAAACTGCTTCTCAACCAGCTGATCGTAACAGAAGCCTTCGGGCACATTTCAGATGAATCTGTCGAAATTGAATCCCATCGTGCCCGCTATCGCAAACTTCACAAAAAGAAGAAGAAAACCAAAAAAGACCTGGCAGAGATGGAGCAGTTAAGCGATGTGATCGGCGCGGTGCCTGAAGATCCATCTGAGGACATTGTGCTGAGTGACAGACAGCGCGCCCTCATGCAGAAAATCGTTAGCCGACAGGCGACAAAGCAATGATTAGCCTGCAAAGATCACGACAACAGGGCGATGTTATTCCCAGTTTCAGAGGCAATAAGCCCATTGAACGCCTCGTTGAACTTATGGAGACGCGTCGCGCCAAGCTCGTTGCCGGTGAGGATCCAAAGCTTAAAATCAACTCCAAATGGTCAAAGACAAAAAAACAGCTTCTTGTCGAAACAAACGACAAATGTGCCTACTGCGAGTCTCACACCACAGCCGTCGCCTTCGGCGATGTCGAGCATTATCGCCCTAAATCCATCTATTGGTGGCTGGCCTATGTCTACGACAACTATCTCGCGTCCTGTTCAATCTGCAATCAACAGTTCAAGAGCAACGCCTTTGAGTTTTCTGGACCAAAAATGCGGGGGCCTGTGATCAGGTCTAACACAACTGATGCCCGGATCGCCTCATTGGCCAGAAAATTTGCGCCTGATCCGCTGGACGCTCAAGCAATCGCAGACTTTGAGGATGCCCATCGTCTGGAAGCGCCGCTCATCCCGAACCCCTATATTGATAGCCCGGAAGACCTCTTTTCTTGGGATGTCTTGAGGGGTGCAAAACAGGTAGAACTTATCCCAAACCCAAACCATCCTGATGCGGCTGATGTCGTCGATGCTTGCGAACGGCTCTATGGCCTCAATCGACCACAGCTAAAGCGCCGCAGATTTAACCAATGGCGGAACTATAATTTCTTTTTGAAGGTTATGCTTGATCAGGGAGCAGATCAGGAGACACGAGATGATGCGAAAGCATTTATCGATGAGTCACTACTACCAACAAGCGAATACGCTGGCATGATCCGATACTTTGAAAACCAGAGATTGGGAAATTAAGCTCTATCCGACAACAATCCAGGACGCCACTTCTCTTTCTGCAAGCCATTGATCGATGAAGCCCTGTGCGCCGCCAAAGACCGAATTCATACCGGAGGCCGCCACATAGCGAAACATTCGGCCATCGCTATGTCTGTATAGTGCGATTGAGTAATAATCGTCTTCATCATCCTCATTGCGATTGTCATGTTCCTCAACGAGCTCGCTGACCTCCAAAATATCCTGATCACTCATCGCTCTCAACTCCCTTTACGTCTGGATCTCCAGCAGGCTTAGCGCGCGCACCATTTGGCCACCATGCTTGAGGGTCAAGTTCCATGAAGTCGTGCAAGACACCGGTCGCAGACCCTTCGCTCTCATCCTCGGGATAGGTGAAATAAAGGGTATGAGCCCAAGCCGGTAAAAATCGCTTCCAATCATTGCCCATCAAAGGATAGTCCTTGATACCTGTCCCAAACAGCCGAGCAAGAGGTCCGCCAAACCAATCTCCAAAGAAACCCAGATGAGCGGGAAACCACATGTTGCTCCAGCGGACAACGGCAAACGGCGCAGCATGATAGAGTACATCACCACCTTTGTAGGGATAGCTGAATATCCCCTTTTTCTTCTTTCCGGGCAGGTCTGGAAACGGCGGACATGAAGCGATATCCCTGCGCGTCTGCCGGACACGAAATTCGTCTTCATCCTTGGTGAGAAGCTTGTCGGCCATATACATCGGGGTCCCAGCCGTTACAAAGTCTGTGATCAACCAAGAATTACCAGCTGCACGATGGGCAGCCCACAGCTCCCGCTGAAGAGCCCGGTATGCCTCAGGATCGTTGGTCTTGCCGTCCTTGAGCTCAGTCGCCGCACTCTCAAATCTAGCAAGAACATCAGGGTCGAGCTCCTTCTTCCGTCTATCCTCCTGACCAGCCGCGAGCGGCAGAACGTGATCCTGGTTCATTTTGGTCCAAAGATAGCTGATCCCGTCATAGGCGATATACGCCCCAAGACTATGTGCAACGACTATAATCCGCTCATAGCGGCCGGAGGTGTGCAGGCTTTCAAGGAAGTCGATCATCCCTCTGCGGATGTTCTTTCTCACAGCGTAAGACCGGGGCGATGTATCCAGATAGCGGACCACATCAACGAAACTGGCGGTGATTTTGCCTGGAAGGAATTTGGTCAGTGCCCAGCTGAGCAGACCGGCCAGTGCCCCTCCGCCAGCAATCATGGAGGCAATCTTCTCAACACTAAGGCTATCCCAAGTCATAGTGCCGTCTGCGATGTACCAAAGAAACCAAAGTATCAGAGCCCAAAAGGCCAACCAAATGACCCGAAGCCCGGACGGTACATTCCAGATCGGTGTAAACAACAACCTCTGAAATGTGTCCCATATATCTGATAGCTTGTTACCCTGCATCATGTGGGACCAGTGATATTCAAAGAACTCGGTTTGTGGATATTCTAATGTCTCACGCGCCAAATATGATCTGGCCTCGTAGCTTTCGCTCTCAGTTGCTGGACGTGAGTAATAGACGGGAAGTTCTTGTTTTTCATTGATGGCGGTCGTACCGGGAATGGCGGCATCGATAAATCGGTTCAACATATCGAGCGGCCTTTGCTCACCCATTCCATGGACTATAACGACCGCTTGGCGAAACCTCTTCGTACTCGTCATGTTTTCCCCCATTCCAAATAAATGCGTTGTTAAGAATTCGAACCAATCAGCGGTAATATGCAGCTGAAAATTTGTTTCGTTAAGCGAGTACTATTGTCTCATAGTTGGCAGTCATTTCAAAGAGTAAGGGGCTAGCAGGGATGGATGAACCTTCCAGGTCAATAAGCCGCCATTTGGGATGTGTGCAATTTGGGGCAATATGGGCTCCTTGCGGACCTCGGAGGCGGCGCAGCATCCTAGGGTCAAGCTCGTCCAGCCGACGTCACTCACGGCCCAAAGCCGACCTTGGCCGCCAGTTAGGGATGCTGCGGTGCGGCCCGTTAAACCTGTCGTTCGCTGCACCCGCAAAATCTCTGGCATGGTGAACTCACGGACTGCGGTCGGAACATTCGTTTGAGCTGCATGGTCTCGCTGCGCGTTTGCATGGTTGGAGCTCTCGTACTATTCACTCGAATGGGCTGATCGCAAGTGCCGACCACGACATATATTGCCTATTGAGATCGCATGAAGAAACCGCCAATCTGTCAATGATGACAAAATTGCTTGAAAAGACCTAAAAACAATGACTTACCACAAATCAGGGCATGAAAACGTCGTTCAAAAGGTCTGGGAGCTATGCCACATCCTCCGCGGCGATGGTGTTAGCTACCATCAATATGTTACGGAACTGACCTATCTACTCTTTTTGAAAATCGCGAAAGAGAATGGAGTCGAGCGGCTGATACCATCCGGCTGTCGTTGGAGTGACCTTGTTGAACACCAAGATGATGACCTACTTGAGTTCTACCAATTGGCGCTGACCCAGCTTGGCACAAGCGCAAAAACCGAAACTATTCGTTCTATCTATACATTTCCAACTACAGTTTTCTCCCATTCTGAAAATTTGCGTGCAGTCATTGATGGAATTGATGACATTGCCTGGAACGATGTAAGTGGTGATCGGTTCGGTGAAATCTATGAAGGACTAGTTGAGAGAATATCTCAAGATGTTCGCTCTGGCGCAGGTCAGTACTTCACGCCTCGTGCAGTTGTGAATTCAATTGTTCGTGTCATGAAACCGAAAGTGGGGGAAAGAATTCAAGATCCCGCCGTTGGAAGCGGAGGCTTTCTTGTTGCAGCAGACCGGTTCGTGCGCTCGAATTGTTCGGCGATTACCTATTCGAAGACCCCCCCCAAATATCAAGGTACGGAAATCGAGAAAAACACACGGCGAATTTGCTTGATGAACACATTTCTAAATGAGCTTGATGCCGAGATCATTTATGGCGACGCGCTAACAGATGATGCCAAAGGTCTAACACAAGCTGATTTGATACTAGCCAACCCACCGTTCGGAAGCAAAGCTGGCAGCAGGCGTGATGCACGAGAAGATTTACCTTATCCAAACGCTAACAAGCAACTCTTGTTCCTTCAGCACATCTACATGAGCCTTGATAAAAATGGCCGAGCAGCCGTGGTTTTGCCAGACAGTGTTTTGTTTGATGCGGGCGTGGGGAAGCTCATAAGGCGGGACTTGTTGGATAAACTGACATTCCCCAAGTAGAACGTCCTCCCGCCCACCTTGCCGCTGTTCTGCGCTCCTATCAAGCCTCTTGCACCCATGGTGCCGTTGTTCGGGCATCTGACGCGCGAACTGCGCCCGATTTCCGGTCTCGGGGGCGAGGTTGATCCGGATATTGGTCTGACCGACCCCCGTATGGATAGACCGGTTGAGCCGCTTTTGTTCAGGTTTTATGATTAACGATGTTGTCATTAGGGAACCGGCGGTGCGCGCAGCCGATGTATGGCCGCAAGGATGCGGTTGAACAGATCGCCGCTGACAGCCACCTCGGCCAGTTGGAAGGTGATTGCACGGGCGTGACGCACAACCCTCGCACCAATCTTGATCAATCGCGTCTGCAGGCTTGTCAGTGACCAGTCGGCTATCTCATCAGGTAGATCAGTGCCCTGTAGGAAGGCACCGATATTGTAAGCCAGTGCATGGAGTTGCAGCCGCACCTCGTTCTGCGCCATGCCTTTGCAGGACAAACGGGTCCAGTTGATCGCCTGCTTGCCTTCCTTGATGTATTGCTCGGCGGTGCCGCGTTGGTTGTAGAAGCGGATGATCCAGTCGGGTTCCATCGGCATGTTGGTGACCACGAAGCCCACGCGCGGGAACAACTCGCTGGGATGCCATTCCACCTTGGCGATGACACGACGAGGTTTGTCCCAAGATGCCGCCTGATATTGGAAGTCGCCGTAGATGCGCTTCACGCCTTTTGGCGGACGACCCACAGGGCGCTTGAGCAGATGCGCAATCTTGCCCTGAAGAACGCGATTGGCCCGAAGGCGGATGGCGTAGAAATAGTTTTCCAGTTCCAGAGTTTTGTATAGCTCCGGGATGGCGAACGCAGCATCCCCCCGGAAGAACCGCATCAGGTGACGATCCGCATATCGCGCGATGA
>NZ_CYSG01000032.1 GCF_001457775.1 Phaeobacter sp. CECT 5382 | reverse complement strand
TCATCGCGCGATATGCGGATCGTCACCTGATGCGGTTCTTCCGGGGGGATGCTGCGTTCGCCATCCCGGAGCTATACAAAACTCTGGAACTGGAAAACTATTTCTACGCCATCCGCCTTCGGGCCAATCGCGTTCTTCAGGGCAAGATTGCGCATCTGCTCAAGCGCCCTGTGGGTCGTCCGCCAAAAGGCGTGAAGCGCATCTACGGCGACTTCCAATATCAGGCGGCATCTTGGGACAAACCTCGTCGTGTCATCGCCAAGGTGGAATGGCATCCCAGCGAGTTGTTCCCGCGCGTGGGCTTCGTGGTCACCAACATGCCGATGGAACCCGACTGGATCATCCGCTTCTACAACCAACGCGGCACCGCCGAGCAATACATCAAGGAAGGCAAGCAGGCGATCAACTGGACCCGTTTGTCCTGCAAAGGCATGGCGCAGAACGAGGTGCGGCTGCAACTCCATGCACTGGCTTACAATATCGGTGCCTTCCTACAGGGCACTGATCTACCTGATGAGATAGCCGACTGGTCACTGACAAGCCTGCAGACGCGATTGATCAAGATTGGTGCGAGGGTTGTGCGTCACGCCCGTGCAATCACCTTCCAACTGGCCGAGGTGGCTGTCAGCGGCGATCTGTTCAACCGCATCCTTGCGGCCATACATCGGCTGCGCGCACCGCCGGTTCCCTAATGACAACATCGTTAATCATAAAACCTGAACAAAAGCGGCTCAACCGGTCTATCCATACGGGGGTCGGTCAGACCAATATCCGGATCAACCTCGCCCCCGAGACCGGAAATCGGGCGCAGTTCGCGCGTCAGATGCCCGAACAACGGCACCATGGGTGCAAGAGGCTTGATAGGAGCGCAGAACAGCGGCAAGGTGGGCGGGAGGACGTTCTACTTGGGGAATGTCAGCTAAGTAATTTCGTTTTCAACCAAGGAGTCTTCTTGCTTTTCGCTCCAATATTTCTGGTACTCAGGGCCGTGGCTTTCAGGTTGTTGCCCCTTTTCGGGTTTGGCCATCATGATCGGCAAAGGGGCGGGTAAATCGGGGCCGACGATGATCGCTTCCCCCTGTGACAGAGATGGGATGAAAGCAGCGGCGCTACGATCAAGATCACCGCATGCCCTTTCGATGGTTTCCCGGTCCCGATCATTGGTCAGCCGATGAACAAACAGTGTTCCAAGCTGGCTGAGAACATCTTGTGGTACATCTCTGGGGCGCTGGGTCGCAATCACGGTTGTCAGCCCATACTTCCTACCCTCCTTTGCAATCAGGCCAAACGCATCGAGGCTAACGTTGTTAAGTTCATCACCGACTGTCCGGCCAATGAATTGGTGCGCTTCATCCAAGCAGCAAACGAGCGGGTTCTGGCGAAACTGGCCTCGCCGTGCAAGTCCGAGCAGGTATCGCCCCAGTGCATTCAAAAGCAATTCTCTGGTGTTGTGCTTGAAGCTTACCTTCTCGAAGGAAAGTACCATTGCTTTGGCATTTGGATCGTCTAAGAAACGCGCAATCTCTCGACAAATGTCCCGACCATTATCTGAGAACAGACAGGCCAATTCGGGAGAGGTCAAAAAGGTTTCAATGCGAATGATCAGTGAGTTGCAGTATCCAACTGCATTGCTGTCGAGTTGACCATATTTCGATGCATCATTGTTATGTACTGGCCGCACACACTCGTTTCGCACCTGCCGTGACAGAGCGCTAAAATCGAACCCGCATGTTTCAACGGCCAGCTCGTCTGCCAGCATCAATTCAGCTTGACCAAATGCGAGGCGGCTCTGATTTGCTTTTTCAATGGTCCCTTGCTCTTCTAAGACGACATGCCCAACAGGATCATCGCCCCTACGAATTACCACAGTTCGCCTGGAACCGTTCTGCTCGACGGGGAACCGTTCCGCATGAGCCGTCAAGACCTGCGCCATGCGAAGGCTTTTTGTTGCACTACGGAGAGCTGGTCCCTGACTTTGACCGGTCGGAGTGAGTAGCGCGTGTAGGTCCAGTTCTGATAAATTTTCGCTTGGAAACCGCACCAACGGCTGATCTCCATTCCCAGCTTCGCCGAAAGAGTACTGCCACGCGCCAGCCACTTTGCCTGTGAATTCTCCGGTAGGATCGAACAGGATACATTTCCCACCGATCCGTACGATTTCATTGACGAGTCGAGAAACCGTCCAGCTCTTCCCCCCGCCTGTTGCACCAAATACTCCGCAATGACGACCGAACAATTTCTCCGGCGGAATGCTGAGAGCGGCATCGTCCAGCCCTGATAGGTGCCCCAGTTCGATGAGCAACGGTGAGCTGTCTCCCTGCACGTCGCCTTTCAAGGCATCCTTGATGGAATTGGACAGCGCCCCGCCTCGCGCGAGATAGACCCCATCACCAACCCTCGGTTGCGTGTTGATGCCGCGCGTCACTTTCCGAGTTGTCTTGCTTACGGTCGCCAACAACTGGGCGCGCCCCTGCGGCTCCACCATGGGATCTGTTTCGATCTGGTGCTCAAGGACGTCTCGTTGCCTGTCTGGAATGCCAACCTCCGTGACACGCCCTAAAATTGCACAGCGGTCGCAATCGACAAACACGAAATCGCCCACAGAACCTTTTGCCAACCCGCGTCGACCAAGGGCTGCAAGAGCATTTGGCAAGGTGAGTTCCACGGCACTTGCCGTCACCCTTGTAACCGTTCCGATGCGCTTGGACGGGTCAATCAGAGAGGAAAGTTCGGTCATGCGCCATCACCCTCGCGTAGCTTTTCAAGCCGATCCTGCAATAGTTGGCGATCCGTCTTTCCCGATATCATCGGCAAGGCGTCGGCAAGGTCTTCGAAGCGGCCGTTCAACATCGTGATGCGCGTATCGCCCTGCTGCACAAGACGGGCAATCTTGCTCTGATAAGGGCGTTGTCCAGCCAGATCGAGGTCGATCTCCTGCGCCTCTACATCGAAGAGCTTTTGATGTTCGACGAACCCGCGATCACAAAGGACAAGGCGCAGCGACAGGTTGGTTTCGATAGCTGACCAGATCGGTGCGCTGATATGATCGTCTGCGAAACCGAAGCCGGAAACGATTAAGGTCGTATCGGGTTCCCGCAAGGCGGCCTGAAGCGCGGCGAACATGTCGAGATAGGGGCTTTCGAACGCCTCCTGATACTTCGAAGACCGAGGATAAATCAGAACTGGCCTGCGGTCTTCGTTTGGGTCATCGAGGCTTCGGATCACGACTTCATCTGGGCGCCGCCTCCAATCCACCGACCCGTGCAGTTTGTAGAGGTGGAACACGCCATCAAGGTAGTCAGCCTTCGTACTGGAAGCGGCCCGCCGCACAATGTCATGGTCGAAATGGTCGCGGTTAAACCGCTGCTCTGCACTGTGGGAAAATCCGTCGATTAGAACGACGCCCAAGCGAAGGCCTGCGGTCTCGATACACAAGTCGTAATTGGTGGTGAACAGTTTCACTCGGGGCTTTTCCGGTGATCGGCGTGCGAATTTGCGAAGAAACCCGGAGTGTGCTGGAAGTTCCGTGTCGCTGCGTACGAAACCGACCTGCGCCAGAATTTCGCGCTCTGCGGTCGCCACAAACTCTTTCAGTTGCTCCAGTCTGGCGCGGTCAGGGAACGCGGTATCCTTTACAGCACGGACCTCCAGCAACTCGATGGACATCTTGCACAAGCTCAGCAGAGCCTCGATGTTCTCTTCGCCCTCGGCAGGTACATGTCCGATGACGGATTGCGCAACCGCGTTGAAATCAGCTTCTCCGCAACCGTTCTTGACCGCCTCCCACAGGTGCCACATGCTCGGTGCATTCTGCCCGCCTTCGTTCTTGGCCGAGAAGGAAGCCCCAGACCCTACGAGCACCACGACATTGGTCGAATGCAGCGAGGCCAACAGGGCCTCTTCAACCTGATCCTTGCATCCGGCCTTAGGTTTTTTTCTGGGGTCGTCAGGGTCTTCTTTCTCACTCTCCCAGCGAAGCCACTTGCCGTTGCGCGTCAACAGGCGCAGCAAGTCTTTTTTGCCTATTGGCTCACCATCCCAAAAATTCTTCAATTTTTCATCCAAAATGCAATTGTAAGGCGAGGCTATTCAATCTGAACAGGTACGTAAATCGCCCAAAAAGTTAGGCGACACCAAAAGGGGGCAGACAGCGATCGCAAGCGATTCAATGTCGGCTTTTGTTGTTAAACTTTCAAATGAGTTCTTGCTGCGAACGACCGCTCACCGCCAGCCATGTCCCGGCCAAACCACCTTGCCTACGCGCGTTGCCGTCGCCCTATGATTAGCCTATCTTCTATTCATGCAGAAATCGAGTCAGTTTCACGGCCTCTCTACGGGTGTAAAGCTTGAAAAACAGGCGCGATCCATCCTCAAACAGATCCATGCAATGGCGAAAGCTGATGCGCATGAATTTGGTCTGCGTCATGAAGAACATTCCGGCGTCGAACCAATGCTTTTGGCGCTGTCGATGGAATTTGCGCTGAAGGCTTGGTTTGTTTGGGATCACAACACACTCAAGACCAAGAGAATCCATGATCTTTTGAAGCTGTTCGAGCTACTTGGCGACACAAGTAAGGAACGTCTTGATCGCGAATTCAGGAAAAATGTGGCACCGCACCACCCAGATTTCTTAAGATCGGACTATGGGATCAGAGATGTGCTATGCCAGCATGCCAACGCTTTCGTTGAATGGCGATACATTCATGAAAAGCGAGAGCACGGGATATCATTCAACTTCACCACCTTCGTCGCAACGTTGGAAATGGTACTGGATGAATTCGCAACGCTGTATCGGTCAGAGTTGATCAGCCCGCAACGCGAAGTCCCGCCTCGGACTTAACCACCTTTGCTTGCGATCGTCGGGCAGGCACCACGAAAGCCGGCTTTCCGCCTCCACCTGATGATCCAATCTGGCATACTCCGCAGTTCCCATTTCGCTGCTTTATCTGCGGCTTTCCAAAGGTCACCCGAGGGAGTAGGCATCCCACTCATCAAAGGTTTGGGACAGATTATGGCGCAAAAGGCCACCATTTACAAAGTTGAGCTCTCGGTCTCGGACATGGATCGTCATTACTATGAAACCCACAAACTCACTGTGGCCAAACATCCGTCTGAGACAGATGAACGGCTGATGGTGCGGCTTGTTGCTTTTGCGCTCAATGCCCATGAGCATCTGGAAATGACCAAGGGGCTGTCAACGGATGATGAGCCGGATATCTGGCAAAAAAGTCTGAGCGGCGAGCTTGATGTCTGGGTGGCGCTGGGGCTTCCAAGCGAGAAAGTGATGCGGCAATCTTGCGGCAAGGCAAGCAAGGTGATCGTCTATCCTTATGGCGGCCGAACGGCAGAGGTGTGGTGGGACAAGGTCAAGAACAGTACCACCCGATTTGATAATCTTCAGGTGGTGAGCTTTCCCGAGGCAGACACGGCTGCATTGGCCAAGCTGGCAAGTCGCGCGATGAAAATGCAGGTCAATGTCCAGGATGGCGAAGTGATGGTCAGCGCTGAAGAGGGAATTGTCTACGTGACCCCGACAGAATGGAAGGGGGCCGCGTAACCTTTGGTGCCTGTCTCAAAGATGGTTCAAAGGAAGACAGGTACGCCGCCGCGCCGTCAGCCCGTCGGTTATAAAATCTTGCGATGAGGTGTAATTATGCCTGCCAAAAGGCGCAGCGATCGCTGTGCGCGGCAGTTCACCTCAATTTGGTTTTGGGCAGCGGTCGGGAACCCTGAGATATTCCGGGCCCCGACATCTGCATAACATAACAGGATGGTTTGGTTTATAGGCTGTCCTCCTTTGGGGATGGCTTGGGTGTCGGAAACTGCCATGGTCAGCGTCCTTGACGGATGTGAGCGCGTGTAGAGGGTCTCGGGGCTCAAATTCAGGCGGCTTGCGCCTGTCGATCATCGCGTGTGAGATTGATCAAATCTCGCAGCGCGCTGCTTCTTAGCGATGATCATTGAATATCTTGCTTTGCTCAGCCGATGTGGCCGATGGAACCTAACGCCTCCTTTCTGCATGCAAGAGGTTTTACCGAGACGGCTGCGTAATGCTGCACATCTATCTTGTTCAGCAGATGAATACGTTCGGGGTGGGACGGAAACCGAGTTATCAAATAACCATGCTGTCAGATCTCACTGTCGGCTTAGATGCCCGCAGGGCAATCGTGGCTGCACGCACGTCAGGTGCGTGCGGCATTTGAGGCCTGAGGCTGCTGGCAACGGTTCGCATGCTCACCTCTAACAGGGCTGCCACAACCGGGATGCACGGCGGCGTTGGGCCTGTACAATATTGGTGAACCCGCCCGCGACGAATCGATTTCTCACTTAACCACGCTCTTAGAGCTTCCAATTAATCGGTTTTCTGATATTGCGTGTTGCACAGATGCACAGCTTCCGAACTCCGTAAGAGCGATTTCGGTACCTTGAAAAAGAAAGTTCTGTGTGGCGGCAAGAGTTCTCCTTTGCCTTTAATATGACTTTTCTGATATTTATCAATGTATTGCAGGGCATTTTGCGCCCCTATCGGATCGTTTGTCCGTGGGCGGAAATATTTTCTACATTTTATTTTTGGCCAAAAAACGGTGGTTGTCGGATCGATTTTGATGGGTAGTTTCTGGGTCTCAAGCGAAGGCTGATCGCCGGAAAATACCCGGCAGAACGCAGAAACTTCTTCGTTAAACAGGCAATTGGCCAACCTTATCATTGACTGAGCCGGATCCCGGCAAAGGTGAAAAGGTCCCGGCCACCAAAGAGGCAAAGACCGTGATTAAAGTTCAGACGTAACGCAGCAGACACACAGCAGGTCGTAGAATCTGCACCAGGAGAAACCTGATGACAGGTGGCTCCACCAAATAAACCAACAAATCAATATCGCGGCCTTCGGGCAGCGTCGGAGGTTTTCCGGCGGGCGGTATCCTTATGTGAAAAGGACAGAAAATGCCGAGTTTTTCGGAGGGCATCGTATTGCCTGCACCATCGCGGGCTGACCGCAAAATTCAAAACGTCTCGAAGTGGCACTGCACGGTGCATACTGTTCGTGGCAGGGGCGCAGGAACCCGCATGCAGGGAGAAAGCAAGCTGGAAGCGGATCATCAGGCGCTTCAGTATGCCCAGCCCGATGTCGCGGATGTAGTCGAGCAAGCTCTTTTCAAGTTCGGCTGGCGCGATGAAAAACGGCATGTCTTCGACATGCTGGTCACAAAGACGAATGGCGAACGGGTCGCATGTACCGTCAAGCCAACATCACGGCTTCATTCCAAAGATTTCCTCAGCAAGATGGAAGTCGTCGCCTGGTGGGTTCAGAAGAAAGAATTTGCCTCTTCTGTACGGCTTTTGACCGAAGCTGACATCGACCAGGTTGCCCTGCACAATGCGAACCTGAATGCGGCAGTGCATGACAGCGATCCCGAGGCGGAAAATGCCGTACGGGCCATCGCTTGCCACCTCGGGGGCGCGATCACAATCAAAACCCTCACCGATGAGGTCGGTCTCAAGGAACGCGGCTATCGTGCGATCCTCCGGCTGATTTCGAAGCGCGAGCTTCAGTCCCTACGCCACGAGCGCACAACCCCTCAAACTCTTATCCAATGGAAAGGCTTTCAGTCATGAACGCGATCGTCGACAACAAACATTTTGTGAACCCAGCCAGTGTTAAATCCGGTTTTCGGATCGATCAGGCTGACCGTTTGACTATCAACGGCAAACATTTCGATTTCGCGGGGCAGTCGGGCGACACGGTCTTCTTGCACCCATCCGATGAGCAGGGGATGACTGAACAATTCAACATGGCGAACCTTTCGAGGCTCAGTGCCGCAGGGATGGTAAAGCATGAGGTGGGGTATTACCTGCCGGATGATTTGAAGCCTTCGCCGCTGGCAAAAGCCGTTACGTTCAAGCCTTCGGACTTGGATGAGAAACAGCGGAAGCGGTTTTATAATCGGTTTGTTCAGGTGAAAGCGATCGAGGATATGGTATCTGAGGGACTTATTCTCCCGCGAACGTCGGATATCGAGGCTTCTCTTCAGCAAATCGAATCCCGTGCATCTGCCTATTTGAAGCAAGAAGTTACGGAGCGGGATATGTTGAATCACGCCTTGGAACATCAACAACTGCCGCAATCGGTTGCGAAGTCAGTGCGCAAAAGTCGCGGCGGTGGCAACAGGAGTATTGTTGAGCTCTATACCCCGGATTATTTGCGCAAGCTTTACAAGCAGTACCAAAAACACGGGCTGTCTGCTTTGGCAGATTCAATGTCCAAGTGTGGAAATTCGACAAGCGGGCTCGGTCCGGATGTGCAGGCACTTTTGATGTCAACGATCCGGTCCAGCTATCTGACTCCGGAACGCAAAACGCTGAAGGCAACCTTTGTCGACGTCCAGCGAGCGTTCAAAAAAGAGAATGAACAAAGGGACGAAAATGGCGGGGTGCAACTCCTTACTCCTGGAAGGGACGCCATCCGTAGGGCCATCAAAAAGCTTGACCCCTTCCGGGTTATGGTGGCTCGCCGTGGACGTGAGTATGCGATCAAGAAGCTGCGTCCGGTCAATAAGGGGCTGGAGGTATCACGCCCCGGTGAACGTGTTGAAATGGATGAGTGGTGCATCGACCTGCAGTCGATCATCCATTCCGCCAACCTGATGGAATTCTTTGGCGCTGAACTGGTCGATCTCATCGGGCTCAATAACGAAACCGACCGTTGGTGGCTTGTTCTCGCAATTGATTGCCGCACCAAGGTCATCTTGGGCATGAAGTTAACACGGAACCCTTGCGCCAGCGCAGCACAGGAATGCCTGCGCATGATTGTGAGCGACAAGGGGGCCTGGGCAGATGAGACGGGTGCACTCTCCCCATGGTCGATGGCAGTTAAGCCGGAGAGCTTGGTAACGGACAACGGTCCGGCTTTCAAATCGGAAGCGTTTACAAATTGCTGCCTCGACTTGCGCATCCAGGCCTTGCGGACACATGCGGGTGTGCCCGGTATGCGCGGCACCGGGGAGCGGATTTTCGGCACTTTGAGTACTGACTTGATGCCCCGCCTGGTCGGACGCACATTCTCGAACTCAATCGAACGCGGCGACTATAAGTCGGAAGGTAGGGCTTGCCTGGATGCCGAGGATGTTGCTTTTGTTTTGGTTCGCTGGGTTGTCGATATCTACCATAATTCGCCGCACAGCAGTCTTGGTGGGCGCACGCCATTGGAGCAGTGGACCGAGGACATGGAAGACGGCAACTTCCCACTGAGCGCTTTGCCGGATCGCAACGCCAAGCGACTGGCCTTTGGCAAACGCTTTGAGCGCAAGGTTTCGCAAGAAGGTGTTGTGCTCATGGGGGTCCGTTACCAGAGCCCCGAGCTTGCGATGTACTTCATGGGGCGGCAGCCGAAGCTGGTGACCATCCGCTGGGACCCGGAAGATATTGGCGCAATCAGCGTCTATATTGATGGGGCATGGCATGTCGTGCCGTCAGCACATGACCGCTTCGAGGGGATGCATTTTCATGATTGGGTGAAAGTCCGCCGGGCGCTGCGTGCCAAGTCCGCAGGGCGCAAAGCATGGAACCAGGAAGTCGTGTTCAACGCAATTGATCAGATTGAAGGCATGGTCAAGGATCGCGCGCTGGCGTTCAAGGTCATTGATACGACGATCAGCGACAAGCAGTTTGAGAAGATTGAGGCAGACCTCTTTTCGTCGTTCCGCATGGATGACACGCAGCGGCTGGTCGACGACGGTGAAGGGCCTGGGCGTGTTATTTCGCCGCGTGCGCCGGACTCTGATATCGCTCCCAAGGGGGGTAATGCACCTGCGAATTCGGCCGTGGTGAACCCCTCGCTTGATGTGGTGCAGGATGTGGACAAGGCAGGAACCGCCGACACGATGCGCAAGCCTGGGCCTGCTATGGCGAAGTTTGGTTTGCCGCCCAAACGCCAGGGTTGATACGGCCTGTTCCTTCAACCTCATAGGCCCTCGCTGTCATAAGCAGTGGGGGCTTTTTTTGTTGCGACAAAGACAAAGTTCTTACGACAGCACAAATCCGACATCTGACTGTGTATCATACTGTCGGCAAAAAGGGCGGGTAGCGGTCATTTGTTGCGAAATCAATGGATGGCCGTGATGCGTGGAGAGCTTACGGAGTTGCGGCAATATCAATCTGCTTTTTTCGTGGCCTTATCCTGGGCGCTATCGAACATATCTGTTGTCGAAGGGACGCCAAGTATCATCGCCTTGACCCGATGATCGGCCTTCCCCAGCTGCCGAACGATAGCGCCGTGGTAGTCAGCGACCTGTTTCGTAACGTAGTCGTCCAGGTGCTGGAAGGGTTGACGTTGATTGCAGAAGGCGAAGGATTTTTGCCATCCATAAATACGCTTACCTAAAGACTCTAAAGTGGCACTCTGTGAGTGTTTGGAGTTAAGGGAGGTTCCCTTCGTGAGCGCCTCCTTTATTGCGGTTTTGGAAGATGCAAGCGTCTCCCGGACGCCTTCCTTAATGTTGTCGATAGATTTCGCGCTGGGAACGCACCGCTTGGGCTGAAGTGTGCAGCCAAGGAAGTTAATGGATTTACTACACTCCCCTTGCGCGGCCTTTTCAGGGCCATCTGCGGGCGTATAGAGACCGAAACCAAAATCTGTAAGGGTTTTCTCAGCATAAGCTTTGGCGGCGTCGATCGACGAAGGGTCTGCACTCACCATCAAAATGTCGTCGATGTATCTCACCGACGTCACGCCCATGGTGTTTAGCGTTTGATCCATGTCGTAGAGCAGAACGTTTCCCGCGAAGGCGGATAGGGAAGATCCTTGGGCTACGCCGATGCCCCCCTTCGGAAACAGGTGCGTGTAGCCAACAAGCTCATCTTCATTCCCCAAGTGAACCTCAAGAGCCTTGGCGAACAGCTCAACGAATGCTTCATCGCAGGTTTCACGCCGAACGAAGTCAATCACCTTGTCTGTCGGAATCTTGGTGAAGAAGGCCCGGATGTCGGATTGGAAGTAGAATTTTGCACCGCCGTCAATCGCGGTAATGATTGTCTCGATGGCGGGGCGAACTCCGCCATGAGGATAGATCAGCCCTCCAACTCCAAACTTGGATCGGTTGACGTCGTTGATACGCCCCAGTCTGTCGTCTCTAACGGTCTCATATCGTGTGTTTGGGTCGCGCAGGTCACGCGCCTGCCGTGGTTGTAGAACCTGTAGGATTGCCCGCTGCACGACACGGTTCTGGATGGTGGATATTGCGATGGGCCGTGGCTCTTTACCTGCGGAAAGACGCTTGCGCTTGTCCTTCAAGACACCCTCGACAGGATCAAATAATAGCTTACCAGTGCGCAGTTGACCGATAATGCGCCTAAGGTGCCGCTGGTGAGCATGCTCGAACTCGGAGGCTTTGCCGCGAATATCGGCGTTGCCCGAGGTCAAAGCGCTGCGCTTCACGTGTCTCCAAGCTGAGAAGATGTTTTGTTCGCTTCTTACTTCTTCAAATAGTGTCTTCGCCATGTTCTTCGCTCGGGCCCTCCGCTCATACAAACCCGACCGTTGACGGACGCCCATCCTCTGCGCACGGCATGGCCGCTACGACAGACACCTCCGCGGCAACAGCCACCTTGGCGAGGTCTCCGTGGCGCACGATCCGCATGGACAGGTCCAGCTTCACGTCGGACGCCATGGCAACCATGGACGCTGCGGCGAGCGCGATCAAGATTCCGCGCGCACCGGTAAGCCAGCTCAGGCGAGCCGGTTTTTCGGGGCAAGTTCACACATTTCTCCACCTTCCACCTTATCAGGTTTTTAGCAATGTCAAGCGCGTTTCGCCCCGGCCATGCCCGCCGCTTTGAATGCTTATCTGCTGCTTGGAGGCCGCCAAAAGACGGAGCATTCACAGCTTCAAAGCCAACGGTCAGGCTTCGCCCATCCTCTGCGCACGGCATGGCCGCTACGACAGACACCTCCGCGGCAACAGCCACCTTGGCGAGGTCTCCGTGGCGCACGATCCGCATGGACAGGTCCAGCTTCACGTCGGACGCCATGGCAACCATGGACGCTGCGGCGAGCGCGATCAAGATTCCGCGCGCACCGGTAAGCCAGCTCAGGCGAGCCGGTTTTTCGGGGCAAGTTCACACATTTCTCCACCTTCCACCTTATCAGGTTTTTAGCAATGTCAAGCGCGTTTCGCCCCGGCCATGCCCGCCGCTTTGAATGCTTATCTGCTGCTTGGAGGCCGCCAAAAGACGGAGCATTCACAGCTTCAAAGCCAACGGTCAGGCTTCGCCCATCCTCTGCGCACGGCATGGCCGCTACGACAGACACCTCCGCGGCAACAGCCACCTTGGCGAGGTCTCCGTGGCGCACGATCCGCATGGACAGGTCCAGCTTCACGTCGGACGCCATGGCAACCATGGACATATGATATATAGTGGTGACGCGACGCCCTCCGTTCAAGAGCGACCATATGGTTTTCAGCTAAAGAATAACGAACTGGTTAGACATCAAAGGCTTGAATGCGTCTTTTTCGATGCTCGTCATGAACGACCTGTATGGGCCGCGAGTTAAAGTCCAAATTCCATAGCGGATAGAAACTCTTCAAAACCCTCAGAAGCCTCGGCTTTCTTGAAGGCTTCATTTAGCACGAATAGAGCAGCTATCATTAGCTGGGTATCTCGGTTGTTGTCGTGTTTCTTGTCCCCGTGAAACAAGTTGTTTCGTGCCGTTTTAATACTTTGAAAGAGGCTTGCTGCATCGTTCGGAGTATGCGGTGCCCCCGACCAGTCTACGCCACCATCATCTGTTGCAACGAGATGATCTGGAGGAGCCTCAAAGTAGACTTTGGCTTGGTCGGCTTCACGCATCGATTGAAAGAAATCCTCTGGAAGGCTCCCTGCAAAAGTGCGCCAAGCAGCGTCAGGATATTGGGTTCGGCGAAACCCACCCCGCTTCATAGCATACTCAAATCGACTGAAGACAGCGAATAGATCATAGCCGGGCTGTGACAGCCGAGGTCCAAAATAGTCTTCAAGCGTCATCCTGATACCTCATGAAAGTACGTTGCAGAAGTCTATCTAATCCTTCAAAATCAGTCACGGCAGTTCCGTCGCATTCAGCAATTGCGTATTGGCGCGCGCTGCATCGTAGTACTTTACCCAGGAGCGGAGCTCGGCTTGGGCCGTTCGTGAAGTTTAACCAAGGGTCACCATCCCACCTTGCAGAGCCTAACGTTTGCGAGCCATCACTTGGTCAATTGAGGGATGAAATCCGCAATGGATGTTGTTGTGGCATTTAGAGGGCCTGTTGCAGAGCCAACAAACCAAAACTCTTCTCACCAGTACACGTGCGTGAGATAAAAATCAGCCCCGCCGCGCTTTTTTTCTTCGTGCTTTTGGAAACTGGCCAATGTTCTCGTTGAAGCCAAAAAGCGGCTGGCGTGCAGGTGCAGAGATCGGAAAATCTCACAAATTTGCAAATGCAGAAGAATTTCTGAGATTGGCTGCGGGTGGGTTGCAAGTAATTGATTTAATTCCTCTATTTTGCACTGGTGCGAGCGGCTTTAGCGTTTTCCTACCTGCGAGCCGCAAAAAATCCCATGCCGCCGGGTATGGCGCGTTTCCGCAGTGAGAACATCGAACGCACATTCCGAATACGAACCGGTCACAGGCCTTTGAAACGGCTACCGGCTAACTGCAACTCCTTCTTTTCGGAGAACCTCAAAATGACACGTGAAAATCTCGCGATGCCCGTCAGCACATCAATCGCAATCCAGTTTTCAGGAGCACAGCCCATGGACGATACACCCAACCCCGCTGCGCAGATCCAGAAACTGCGCAAAATCCATATTCCCACCGAACGCGACCATCAGCTCAAGAAGCACATCTACCGCCTGTTCGAAGTCGATAGTGAGGGGCAGCAAACAGCACAGCCTTGTCGTTACACAGCAGGTCAGGAAACCCGCGGGGTCATCCTGATTGAGGAACCCGGGGGAGGCAAAACAACCGCCGTCCGTACAATTCTTCAGGAAGCTCAGTTCCTGGCGCGGAATCCCAAGACAGGCGCGCCGAGATACCTCGAAATTCAGGTCCCAAGTCCTGCGACTTTGAAAAGCGTCGGCCTGACCATTGCGGGGGCCTTGGGGATCGACCACTTTTCCCCTAACGCGAAGGTATGGGAGATTTGGGCTACCGTTAAGCAAAGGCTCGGGGCTGCCGGGATCAGTGTGCTTTGGCTTGATGAAGCACAAGACCTGATCATGTCACGCACAGCCAATGAAGTTGAGGAGTCCTTGCGGATGATCAAGTCGCTCATGCAGGGAGACAACGCTGTTATTCCGATCTTGAGCGGGACGCAGCGCTTGTCTGAAGTCGCCGCATTTGATCCTCAGGTCTCGCGGCGTTTCACGAAGATCATGCCGTCCAATCTGCAGCATGGCGTGGATGAGGCGGGGCTGTTCGCTGTGGTCGAGTATTACTGCGAAGAGGTTTCGATCGAGGCGCGTGTGGATGCTGATGTGATGGCGCGCTTGATTACCGCAAGCCGTCACCGTTTTGGCCGTGGGATCGATACAATCATCAATGCCATCGAATGCGCGCTGTGGGACGGTGATACGATCCTGACGATTGATCACTTCGCCGAGGCATGGGCCATGCAAGAGGGCTGCGATCCGGGCGAGAATGTCTTTCTGAGTGATCACTGGCTATCGATCCAGCTCGACTCTGGTGCAGCGGAATACGATGAAGCGCGCACTAAGCGGCAAATGAAAAAGCTGGAGCGGGTTTGAACTTATGACCATGCTTCCAGCCTTGTTCCCATACACTGATGAAACGACTGTTTCTTGGTGCTCCCGTGTGGCCCGTTTTCATACCAATTTGGCCTGCCCAAATTTTCTGAAAATGATGGAAATTTCACAGGCAGATGTCATGGGCTTGAAACCTCAAGCAGTGGAGCGCCTATCAAATCTGACCGGCGTTCCGAGTGCTCAGATATTGGCCTGTGGGCCCCAGTATGCTGGGGATCATATGTTGACCTACAAAGATGAAACCTTTGGCACCAAGTTTATGACGCGCAATCATACCACATACTGCCCAGCGTGTTTGCTTGATGACAGAACCGAAGAGCCAAATGGCGAGAGGGTAGGGCGCTTGTCTTGGATGTTCGCTCCCGTTCGTGTGTGCCCGCGCCATGGCATTTTCCTCTCGCAGCGCAAAAGCGCCGGATATCCCGGGCGCTTTCAGGATATGAATATAGTTGCGCCATCCGATCAGGATCTTGCTGCGCAGGTTGAGGCTGCCGATGAAGCTTCGGTGTCGGGGCTGCAGCGCTATGTCGTTGATCGGCTGTCCGGAAAATCAGGTCCCTGTTGGTTGGATGCCCAGGATGTCGATCAGGCCGCAAAGGCTTGTCAACGATTGGGTCTTCATCGGATTCATGGAGTCTTCGCAAGCATAAGCAGTATGACGACCCAGCAGTTGAACGAGGCGGAGGCCGCTGGCTTTGAGGCGGCATCTCGGGGGCTGGACGGAATTTACAGCATCTTGGACGAAATCGTGCAGGATGCAACGAAGGAAAACCGTTTCGGTGGCGTGCGTACTGCTTTGGGTGAAATCTATATTTCATTGCGGTCTAACATTTCAAATCGGGATGCAGGCCCCCTCAAGGATGTTGTTCGGGACTTTATCATCGAGCACTTGCCTGTTCAGCCCGGCTCGGAATTGTTGGATGGCAAAGTAGCAGATCGGAAGCGCCACACCGTGGCGAGCCTGTCCAAAGTTAGCGGTATCCACCAAATGACGTTGAACAGGGCGCTGCTCCAAGCAGGGGTGATCGCGGAAGGGGATCCTGAGCAGATCGAAACCAGGCGGACCTTTGATGCGGTTGAAGGTGAAGCGCTTGCCCACAGGATCAGTAACTCTACGCCGACGAAATCGATTCCAGATTACTTGAACTGCAACCGTACACAGGCGCAAATGATGGTCAGAACTGGGATCCTGAAGAAGCTGTCGAACGATCCGTCCATCAAGTCTGGAGTGATGACGAATATTGCCAACGATGACCTTGATGATTTTCTGGTTCGCTTTCGTGCTGCAGGCAAGCCCGTGCAGGAGCCGAGCGCAGGCATGGTAAATACCATCGAGGCCTCGGAAATTGCCCGGGTGCCCGTTGCAGACATCGTTCGGCTTGTCTTGGACGGACGGCTCGCCACCGTCGAAACCGTCTGTGAAGAATTGCGGTTCCGCTCGGTTTTCGTCTGCCCGGAGGAAATCCGGCCTGCTACGCAAGAGGTGATTTCCGAGCGGGGTATGTCTGCCAAGGAGGTGGCAGCCAAATTGGGGCTACAGCTGCTGGCAATTGACCATCTACGAACGAAAACTGATCTGGACGGGCAACCGTTTCTCAAAGGGATAAAAGTCGCCAACGCCCGGGGTACGATCCGGTATTGTTACGCCAAGGAGGACGTGGACAAGTTTTGTTCGAAATATGTCACTCTTCAAGAGCTTGCCGATAACGCAGGCACCAGTACGAAATCGGTTTCCGTCAAACTGAGTAAGCTGGGTGTCCAGCCGATTATGGAACGGTATATTTTGAGAGCGAAGGTTTTCCGTCGCGCTGATCTATAATCACCATTTCTTAAGATGACTTACAGGCCGCCCTTTGGGCGGCTTTTTTTGTGCATAATTGACCGAGATCCCCCTGATTTCGGTGGCAAAACTTGGACCGATCACGTGGCAATGGCGGCCGCCGTTTTTAGACGTCCAGTTTTAGGGGTAAGTTAAGTCATTGAATAATATAATGTTATTGAGGTGGTTGAAACTGGCGTGGCATAACTATGCCAGCATCGACATGTTGTAACGTGTTCTTACTATCAATTCATGGCCACCGGCCGGGTTAGAATGGCCATTTTGCAAGCATAAGAAGTCTATCGGGCGGAAACGCCCGATTTTCTTGTTTTTGGCCCCTGAAGGGCTTTGTTGCACAAATCGGTTTCTGAGGGGACTTCCCCTTTCCCCGGACGGAAT
>NZ_CYSG01000031.1 GCF_001457775.1 Phaeobacter sp. CECT 5382 | reverse complement strand
AAACCGCCAGTGAACTGTCCCCATATCCCGCCCCCCATGAGGCTGGGGATCTGGGGGCAGCTCACTGGCAAGCCCGCGCCTCAGAGAGCCGTTGGCTCGCATCGTGCGGGCTGTCTTTTCCCCTTCGGCCCCAGCGTTGTTGGGCGCGGGCCTGCGGGGAAAAGACGGCTGACCAGGCGGCCAATGCTGGGGCATTGGCCGGGGTCAGCAGCGGCGCGCGTCGGCAGTGCGAACGCGCACCTCGACGGCGTCTATCGTCGGCGGGAGGGTAGGGCGCATGGCCAGCTACCACCTCTCCGTGAAGACGATCAAACGCTCTGCCGGACGCACCGCGACGGCCGCCGCCGCCTACCGTGTCGGGGAGCGCATCGAGTGCCAGCGCGAAGGTCGCATCCACGATTATACCCGCAAGCAGGGCATCGAGCAGACCTTCATTCTGGCACCGAAGGACGCGCCGGACTGGGCCTCGGACCGGTCCCGCCTCTGGAACGAGGTCGAGGCCAGCGAGACCCGCCGCAACTCCGTCACCGCCCGCGAATGGGAGCTGGCCCTGCCGTCAGAGATCAGCGCCGAAGACCGCTCGCAGATCACCCGCCAGTTCGCCGAGGAGCTGGTCAGCCGCTACGGCGTCGCCGTCGATGTGGCGATCCATGCGCCGCACCGCGAGGGCGATCAGCGCAACCACCATGCCCACGTTCTGACCAGCACCCGGAAGCTGGAGGCCGAGGGATTCACGGCCAAGACGCGGGTGCTCGATTCCGCGAAGACCGGCGGCGTCGAAATCGAGCAGATGCGCGGCGTCTGGGCCGAATTGCAGAACCGGGCGCTGGAGAGGGTAGGGGAACACGAACGGGTCGATCACCGGTCGCTTGAGGCGCAGCGCGAGGCGGCGCAGGAGCGCGGCGATACCCTGTCCGCCGAAGAGCTGGACCGTGACCCGGAGCTGAAGCTGGGGCCAGCGGCCAATTCGATGGAGCGTCGCGAAAAGGCGATGGCCGCGCGTGAGGGGCGGGAGTACGTGCCGGTCACGGAACGCGGGGCCGTGGTTCATGCGGCCCGCCAGGCGCGTGCTGCGTTTCGGGAAATGCGCGAGCGGTTGGAGCTGGCGCGGGAGACCTATGGCACGGCCCGTGATGAAGGGCAGGGGCGTGTCTCTGCCGGTCTGGCCGCACTTAGGGCGGCGACATCGAAAGAACGCGGGCCGCGCGCATCGAACGATATCCGGGAGCGATTGGCGCGGATCACTGGGCGGGACGGTCCAGATCGGGAAGAACCGGAACGCGGTGGGCAGAGTGACGAAGAACCTAGGCGTTCTGCGCAGGAGCGGTTGCGGGAAGCGCTGGACAAGGATCGCGGGGCCGAGCGGGACGCGAGCGTAGAAGACGGCGAGAAGCCGTCGATCCGCGAGCGTCTGGACGATGTGTTGAACAAGCCGCGCGAGCGGCTGGAGATCGAAGAACCGGAGAAAGACCGGGAAGTCGAGAGCGAGAAAGAAATCGACAGGGACGTGGACCGTGATCGCGGCCTCAGTCACTGACTTGCCACCAATCTTCGACGGGATCGAGGCGGTGTGTTTCGACGTCTTCGGCACGCTGGTCGAAATCACCGACAAGCCGCGCGAGCTGATACATTGGCCGATGCGCGAGGATTAGGCTGGTGACAGACTGGCCCGAATTGCTTGGGGCCAGGGTTGCCCCGGAAAATCCTGCTTGCGGATTCCCGAAGCTGCTTATCATCGAGATAATTTCCATGGTATTGGAAAAAGGCGAAAAATGGTTTAGAGGTCGCCCGATAAACGACCTTTACATGGCCGGAGTGTGCTCCAGAAACGGCCAACGTTGGTGGTGAACTCGACTGCGGCGCTTGCCGCGAGCAGGTTTGAGCCGACAGCAAACTGACAGGATATTCACCATGGCCGATACCCTTCGTCTCGATCTCCCGCTGTTGCTTCCCGAAGTGCCGGACGCGCGTGACGCCTGTGTTCGACGGCTGATCGAGAGCCTTGAGCCTCGCGACGGCGTCGAGCGCGTGCACATTCGCGACGAAGAGGACGGTGCAGGTGCGGAGTTGTGTATTCATTACGACCCCGCCGTCCTTCCGCTTGAGCGCATCCGCCAACTCGCCGGGACCTTCGGGGCGGAAATTGCCGCAAAGTTCGGGCATGTGGTTTGGCAGGTTGACGGAATTGCGGATCAGCGCCGGGCGAGGACCGTCAGCGAGAACGTGCAGCGTCTGTCGGGGGTTGTCGAGGCCCACGCCAACGCGGGCGGTCCCCTGCGGATCGAGTTCGACCGGACGCAAACCGATGAGGACACCATCCGCAAATCCCTTGAGGAGATGAAGGTATCGCCGGAGCGGGAGAAACCCGGTCCCGCAAGTGCCGACAAGGCGGATGACCACGATCACGCCCACGGTGGTATTTTCGGGGCGCAGACCGAACTGATCTTTGTGGGGCTGTGCGGTGTGCTTCTGCTTATTGGCTGGCTTTTGCCGAAGTTCGTGGCGATGCCGTCATGGGCACCCCTGTTCGTCCTTGTCCCCGCCTATTTCTTCGGCGGCTACTATGCTCTGCGCGAGGCCATCGACAGTGTCCGCAATGGCCGGTTCGAGATTGATTTCCTGATGCTTGTGGCGGCGGCGGGCGCGGCGGCACTTGGCGAATGGGCCGAGGGCGCGTTGCTGCTGTTCCTTTTCAGCCTTGGTCATGCGCTGGAAGGCTATGCCATGGGTCGCGCCAAGCGGGCCATTGAAGCGCTTGGTGCCCTGGCACCCAAAACGGCCACCGTACGCCGGGACGGCAAGGTCGAGGAGATCGCCGTCGATGCCTTGCGGGTCGGTGACATTGTGCTGGTGAAACCGAACGAGCGACTGGCCGCAGACGGCTTTGTCATCAAGGGTGAAAGCAGCGTCAATCAGGCACCGATTACCGGCGAGAGCGTGCCGGTGGACAAATCGCCCGTCGGGGACGCGAACGTGGCCGCCGAAAAGCCCGACCTGGTGGATGCCGGAAACCGTGTTTTTGCCGGTACGATCAACGGTGGCGGCGCATTGGAAATCCAGGTCACGCGCACATCGGCGGATTCGACCCTCGCCCGTGTCGTCAAGATGGTGAACGAGGCCGAAACCAACCAATCGCCCACACAGCGCCTGACCGACCGGTTCGAGCGCATCTTTGTTCCGGCGGTGCTGGTACTTGCCATCGCGCTGTTGTTCGCGGGCTTCGTCATCGACGAGCCCTTC
Source organism: Phaeobacter sp. CECT 5382 (assembly GCF_001457775.1). Taxonomy (GTDB): domain Bacteria; phylum Pseudomonadota; class Alphaproteobacteria; order Rhodobacterales; family Rhodobacteraceae; genus Pseudophaeobacter. The sequence goes on along the minus strand of NZ_CYSG01000031.1, from coordinate 17,433 downwards.
AGCGACACATTTTATCGCGCCATGGCGGTTCTGGTGGCGGCAAGCCCCTGTGCGCTCGCCATCGCGACGCCAAGCGCGGTTCTCAGCGGGGTGGCACGCGCCGCACGCGGCGGCGTCCTGGTCAAGGGCGGTGCGCCGCTTGAAAATCTGGGGCGGCTGACAGCCATTGCTTTCGACAAGACCGGCACCTTGACCGAAGGTAAGCCAAAGCTGGTCGATGTGGTGACGGCCGAGGGTGTCGAGGAAAAAGACCTTCTGCGGGTGGCAATCGGGGTCGAGGCGCTGAGTGACCATCCTCTCGCCGCCGCCGTTGTCAGGGACGGGCGCGAACGGCTTGGCGACATACCCGCCGCCGAGGCGTCCGATCTGCGCAGCATCACCGGGCGCGGTGTCGTGGCCCAGGTCGATGGCGAGACGACCTATATCGGCAAGGACGATCTGTTTGCCGAAGTCGACGGCCCGCCCATGCCCGACACGTTGCGCGCAAAGGTCGAGGCGCTGGAAGCAGACGGACGCACCACGATGGTCGTGCGCCAGGGGGACAGGTATCTCGGGGTGATCGGCCTGATGGATACACCGCGCGAAGCGGCCCCGGCGGTCATCAAGGCGCTGCACGAGATCGGCATCCGCCGGATGATCATGATTTCGGGCGACAATCAGAAAGTCGCCGACGCTGTGGCGCGGGCTATCGGCCTTGACGAGGCGCGGGGCGACCTGATGCCGGATGACAAGGTGGAAACGATCAAGAGCCTGCGCGCCGAGGCCAAGGTCGCCATGGTCGGCGACGGTGTCAATGACGCGCCTGCGATGGCCAACGCCACGGTCGGCATCGCCATGGGCGCGGCGGGTTCGGATGTGGCGCTGGAAACCGCCGATGTGGCGCTGATGGCGGACAATCTGAACCATCTGCCTTTCGCCGTGGCGTTGAGCCGATCGACAAGTTCGATCATCCGGCAAAACCTGTGGTTCAGTCTGGGGGTTGTCGCCTTTCTGGTCCCTGCCACGATCCTTGGTCTGGGAATTGGTCCCGCGGTGGCAGTACACGAGGGATCGACGGTTGTCGTTGTCTTCAACGCATTGCGATTGCTCGCATTCCGCTTCACGCCGCCAGTAACAACTGGCAACAGATCGACCAATGCGGAAATGGTAGTGCAATCAACCGAACAAGAAAAGTCAGCGGAACGGGGAACTAAATGAAGTGGTTGGAAAATACAATCGAATGGCTCATCTTCCAAAGTCGTTGGTTGCTGGCACCAGTCTATTTGGGGCTGGTCGCGGCACTCGCGTTGCTCAGCTTTAAATTCTTACAGGAGCTTGTGTCCTACGCTCCAACGATCATTACGTCATCAAGTGATGACACCATCCTCGCCGTTTTGTCGCTGGTAGATCTCGTACTGGTCGGAAATCTTATAACATTGGTAATTTTTGCTGGATATGAGAATTTTGTTTCGAAGATCGAGACAAGCGAACACCCGGATCGGCCTTCTTGGTTGGGGACGGTTGACATGAGTGGCCTCAAATTCAGTCTCATTGCATCGATAGTAGCAATCTCAGCGATTCAATTGCTTAAATCGTTTATGCATGTGGAAGAACTAACTGACCGGCAGCTCGCCTGGCAGGCCGGAATACACGGTGTTTTCATTTTTTCCGGACTATTGCTTGCATTGAGTGACAGATTAAAAAAGTGACGCTAACAGCACCCAATTTTGCAGGTCCTTGGCTCCAGTTACACCGGTTGTACAGACCTCCACCGTCGTTCCTGCGACCGCGCGTCCGTTTGAGAGCATCATCACAGCGTGAGGGGCGGCGTTGTCCCGCTCTGTTCCAGAACCCAGCGGGCGCGCCAGCTGTCCGAATGCCTTTCCAGCAGCAGATAGTTGCGCTCCGCGATATAGCGCGAAGCCTGTCCGGGGATGCGCCGGATTCGGATCGGATTCCCCCTGAGCGGCGATTCACCGAGTTGTGCAAGGGCACCCAGGAATCGCGCCCAGGCCTTGGGCGGGGCGCGATGCGCGATACCGGATGCGACCAACTGGTGCAGCCAGTGGTCGGTGCGAAGCTTCATCGTGGCGCGCGTCGCCAGATGGATTTCCCCCGAGAGCACGGTAACGTCATGGCCGTCGGCAAGCGCGATGTCGCGAACCAGCCGCAGCATGTCGCACCATTCTGCGCGATGGGCACGGCTTTGCCACTGATCGCGCAGATCGTCCTCGTATTTCTGCATCTTCGGGACGGCAACCATCAGCGCCTCGAGCAGCGATAGGCGCGGACCCAGCAACGGGACGCTGGACATCAGGAACGTGTGGCCCTGAACCGGTGCCGCGGCTTCGGCGCGCATCATCGCCCAGCCGCCCTCTCCCATGATCGCACGGCGCGTGCGCTCCGATCGCATGTCGGGTGCCAGAATGCGCAGACCAGCGGTGCGGACGCTCCAGCCCAGATGCAGGCCGGACGGGTCATGAAAGCGCCGCGGCAGATCGCCGTCCGCCGAGGCGTGCTGAAAGGTCAGGAAACTCTCGCGCGCGACCTCGAACAGGGTTTGGCCGACCGGGGAATAGGTTTTCGAGCGCGGCAGCGACCCCCAGCCATCGCAGATGTCGTGATCGTCCCACTGCATCAGCGAGGGCACGCGCGCGGCGATCCAGGCAAATTCCGGCGCGCGGTAAAGGCCAGTATAGCGTTCCAGAAAGCGTTCGCGCAGGTGATGGCGCAGATCGGCCAGATCGGCGCGGGAAGGGTCCTTCGGGATATGCTCGGGCCAGTTCTCGCTCAGCGGATGCCCCTCGGTCACCTGATCGGCATAGACCTGATCGCCGCCATGCAGCAGCAGGGAGAAGGGCGCGCTCCGGTGATCTTCCCGCAGGCGCGCCCACATCGCGTTGCGCTCGGAGCCTTCGCGCTCAAGATCGCCGATCTCCTCGCCGTTGCAGGACACATAGGCAATCCGCATATCGCCTCGCAAATCGCCTGCTACGTCGTAGCTTTCACCGCTCCATTGGTAACTGGACGGCCTGTCGGCTGGCAGGTGGAACCTTGCGCGCCATACGGTGGCATGATCGTAGTCGGCAAGGCGTTCCGCGGCATGGACGCCATCGACCGTTCTGACCGGCTCCGGGCGCGCCCGCCCGGCCGCGATGAAAAGGGCAGACAGTTGCGCCCCGGACGCCCCGATATCATCGAGAAACAGGATCGGACCGGTCATGATCGGCGGTTCGGATGTCATGTGTACCGTGGTTCGGGGCGGCGTTCAGGCACTGTTGTCACCATGAACGCGCCGCCCGTCAGTTCCATGCCGCCCGGCGGCGGCGCAGCACCGCAGGCAGGACAGTCAGCCCTATCAGCCCGACGACCCACACCAATAGAAGGGCCGCCTTGGCGAGGAAGTGAACCGGCCCCATCGCCCAGCCGACCAGCCCCTCGATATTGGCCGCATCGCGCAAGGCGTTGGCCTCGGCGCCCAGGCCGAACCAGTTTGCAAACCCGGTGCCGGTATCGGCCAGCGGACCGGCAGCGCCGGAAATCCACGCCAGCACCGGATCGACCAGCCACCACACGCCAAGCGCAAGCGCGGACCACAAGACCAGCCCGGCCACGATGACCGAGCCCGGAATATTCAGCGCAGGCAGGCTTCTGCGGTCGCGATACCCGTAACCGTCTTCTTCGTCATGATACGCATCCGGCTCGCGATATCGCTCGTGTCTGGATGGTTTGAACCGATGATGTCCCATGATTTGTCCACCTAGTCGAACAATTCGCGCAGGAACGATTTCCGGCCGCGATACCCGTGTTTGCCATGGCTACCGTGTTTGCTGTATCCGCCCCGGTCGTCGTAACCCCGGGGTTCGGGCTCGCGCCGTGGCGGCGGGGCCATTTCGGCGGCACTGCGTTCGATGATCTTGTCAAGCTCGCCCCGGTCCAGCCAGACGCCCCGGCATTGCGGGCAAAAGTCGATTTCCACGCCCTGTCGGTCCGACATGCTGAGTGGAACATCGCAGACCGGACACATCATACCGGCTTTGGCGCTTCTGGGCTTCTCCATCTCGTTTCCTGGCTCCTTCAGTGTAACAACCATGTGTTCTTTTCCTGTTTTTATAGAGGTTTCCTGTTCTTATCATGAGATATAGAAACTACAGTTACTATAGCTTCAAGGGGCGACACATTGTTTTTCCCCAAAGGCGGATGTTTCCGCGCGGACTACTAATCGCGACTATCAGGCACACATTCTTGTCGCACTTTACGCGGCACAAACGGTCGATTCTGCCAGTTTTTGCCGCCCTGCTTCAGATCAGTCGGTTAGGTATGACAAAAACCCCCGGCAAAACCTTTGCGGTTTTGGCAGGTTTTTGTCACCGCTCTGGACTTCCCTTGTTTGATTCCGCCGTACTCAGTTCGTCTACGCGGCGACGGACCTCATCGCTTAGCAAGTCCGGGTTCATCGTACGCAGGTATTCTAGGGCTTGAGCTTCATTCGCTTGGTATCCCAGTTTCCGCCGATAAAATGTCAATCTGCCTTCAGCTTCTTGAATAACCTGACCCCAAGTCTTCACCCAAACACGGGCTTTCAATTCGTCATACTCAGCCACCAATCCCACGGGTCTGTCTCTTTGAGTGGACTCAATCTCTGCATCCGGGGTGATGTTGTTTGAAATGGCGACGAAATCCCATTCTGTTCCTGTGTCCTTAAATCGAGGATCAGCAGCTACAGCACGTGCATATTTCTTTGTCTGGTTGATTACATCGTCATTTATTGGCTGCGATGGGCGTTTGAGTTCGATCACTAAGTGCTTTCTCTTTGCATCAGTTGCAGTCGGAACGCGCTGTGACAGCATCAGGTCAACAATGGCATTCTTGCCATCCGCGTCGAGTACCTTTTCATCGACATCAGGAGCAAGCTCAGAGCGGTCTTTTCCCAAGACTGAAAGATGTGATCTCAGTACCGAGGTTAAATCTTCATCATCGTTCACAAGATTGAATTCCTCACCAAACACCCATGTTTCTTGAGCGATGATCCGGTGGAGCTGGGTGCGTTCGAGAAGTTGGCGCTTGGATGAAGGATCAAAGACTAAAACCTGAAGCGCTTTGATGAATTCAAGTCTGTTTGTTACCTCTTTTGCTGCCTCAATGATGCCGGTCAGTGATGTTTTCTGTAGTAGACCTGCCATTTCTTCTTGGCGTTCCGGTGGAAGGTTTATCACTTCTGCCAACAGCCCAGGAAGGGTGTTTGGCCCTGTTTCAACAGCGGCCTTTATCAGCTGAAAAATAAGCTGCTGCGTCTTCTTAGGCGAATTCTCAAATTCTGAACTGTAGTCAGCAAGATTGAGCGCCACGACATCAAAAACCTGACGCTCATTGCGCTCGATGGGGTCTTCAGCAGTGCCTCGATAAGGATAGACACCTGCTTCCTGCCATTCATCAATTTTAGCACGCGACCGATGCGCTTCACGCTCACGAAAATGGACACGCATAGCATCCTTGGCTTCGCTAACCAGTCCCTGCGCAATGGGGTCCAGCTCAATCAGCCCTTCGCGGTTCTCATCTGCCAAAGTTTGGAAATAATCCGATGTAAGATAAGCCGTAAAGCTAAACCCCCTCGCTTTGATTCCAGGGGCCATTTCAAAGAAACTGAAACGACCGGGCAGGCAGAGCATCATCTTGCGATCAACGCTTTTTCGCCATTCAACAATTTCCAGCTTTGCCTTGTATTCAACTTTTTCCGCTGTCGTCGTGACGATATCAACCGGCGTTACTGCCGATATGGCATCGGCTGCATCTATTTCTTCGCCATCGTAGATGATGGAGAAGTTTGGATCCTCATACAGTTGAAGGGCGAACATATCGCGTATTTGGGCGGTAAACCCATGCGATGCTCGGATTTCCCAGTCCTTCTCAATCTCCGTAATTTCAACAACACAACCACGACTTTGGGCGGCGACAGGATCACTAATTTGGAAGGTCTTAATGTCGGATAGGCTGCCGCTGATGGTAAAGCGCTGTCCGTTGTTGTCAGAATACCAAACGACAGATTTACCAAGGGCAAAGGCTTTCATTCTCCCCTGACCCTTCAATCCGTGGATGGCACGACCTTGTTCTGTGCGCCGAGTTTTCTGTTTCCACGATCCGCCCAGACTTTCGAAGTATTCTTGGGCTTGATCTCTTGGTATCCCATTTCCATTATCTGAAATGCGGATAAGACCCAGCTGGACTACGTCACCTTCTTCGATGTCAACTCGCACGGTCGTTGCATCAGCATCATACGAATTCCATATCAGCTCTGAGAGAGCATTGACTGGTTTTGCCTTTGCAAGACGTTCGATGTGGTCGCTTTCGACGCCTACTTCAAAGGTTTCCATCTAAATTTCTCCAAATCTCATGACTGCCGCAACATATCGAATTGGTGAACATAGACACCGGATAGAGCATACTGAAAAGCCTCCTCCGGGAAACCATACTTGTATTTTTCACCCGGGGAACCTGTTCGTTGGCTTGAGTGTGGTTGGCAGGTAGTACCGGCTCAACCGGACCATTGGTCAAAATGCGATACTCTGGACAAAACCCTACCTTTCTGACCAGATCAAAGCATGATTATCGGATACGCCCGCGTCAGCACTGACGACCAGAATCTCGATGCCCAGACCGACGCGCTGACAGCGGCAGGAGCTGGCAAACTGTTTGCAGATAAGATCAGCGGATCGAAGCGCGAGCGGCCCGAGCTGGACAAGATGCTTGATCAGCTCCGCGACGGCGACGTCGTGACGGTCACCAAGTACGACCGCCTGGCCCGGTCACTTAAAGACCTCTTGGAGATCGTGGAAACGATCCGCGAGCGGGGTGCCGGCTTCCGGTCGCTGGCCGAAGACATCGATACTACGACGCCGGCAGGCCGTCTGGTCTTCCACGTCTTTGCATCTATCGCCCAGTTCGAGCGGGAGCGGATTTCCGAGCGGACCAAAGAAGGGTTGGCGTCAGCGCGCAAGCGTGGCCGGATCGGCGGCAGGCCCCCTGCCCTCACAACTGCGCAAAAAGACGAAGTGACGCGCATGAGGGACGAAGATCACCGTGCTGTCTCTGAGATCGCACGGCTTTTCAAAGTCAGCGAGCGGACTGTGCGGCGGGCATAACTCGGGTTGAGCTAGTGCACCGAACTACTTTGCAGCCCAATGAGATACAGCGTGCTACCGCGCGAACGGTCGTGTAAAAGCGTAAATCTCTGCTGAATCAGTCTTTTTCTCGTTCAACCCCTAGAAAAACGCGCCTGATCTACCGACATAGGTGTCAGATGGGGGTGACGTTTGCGTCTCATGCCCCTGCTACCCACGGCAGGAATCCCCCTGTCGCACCTGTCGCCCAAAGTAGAGTCCATTCAACCATATTCCCCAACATGACCCCAAGTGGACTATCCGAGTATCCCTCGGCCCCTGTCGCGGGTGTCATCCCGGTCGGTTTGATCGAGCTGCAAGGAGCGTGCATATAACTGACTAACAACGATTTATAGGTATCATTATGGCACAGCAAACCAAACCCAAGGAGCAGGAAAAGCAGCTCCGCGAAAACGAAAAGAAATGGTCGAAGACCCTGATGGAGAGCGGGTTCACCGTTTTTCAAAGTGTTATCTTGGAGCGGCAAAAAGCTCTTGGCCTCACCCCGCTTGAAGTGAACATTCTTCTTTTCCTCTGCACCTTCTGGTGGACAAAAGACGGACGGCCCCGCCCTGCAATCGGAACTATCGCTGAAGCGGTTGGCCGCAGCCCGCGCCATGTCACTCGCGTTATTTCAGGCCTGGTCGATCTTGGTCTGATCGAGCGTCACCAGCGGAGTTACAAGGAGACCGGCAATCTCACGAACGAGTATTCCTTTGACGGCTTGATTAAGGAAGTCATGCCTTATGCCAAGGAGAAGATCGAAGAGCGCGAAGCCAAGGTGGCCGAGAAGAAAGCCAAGACCGCCAAAAAGGGCAAGCCCAAGCTGCGCGTCGTGAAAGATAGCGACTGATCAGCCATGCCGTACTTCAAAAACAAGAAGATCAGGGGACAGGTCTTTGATTTGGCCCATCTTGATCCATTCGTCTTCAATGTCACACACAACGAAACGGATTATTCCGTGCGGGTCACTTTCGAGGACCACGTTTTTACAGCGGTATTCAACCCTGACGACCACACTCCCGATCTGATCTACAGCCGCAGGCCGGGAGACTGGCGCGCTTTCGATGAAAGACGTTGGGGGCTGTCCCGCGACTTGCCACAGCTCTTCAGCACTATCGGGGGCCACAGCGTCTACAGGTCGAAAGACCGAAACTTCTTCTTTCTGCGCGGGATGGCCGGGGCACCGCCGTATGCGGTGTTTTTCGATCCCACACGTTCCACACACAAAGATGCTGATATCGCTGTCATCGTTCGATCCGCCTATGAAAAGGACAATATGACCAAATGGGCGAGTCCAGTGTCATTCCCTCGCTTGGTCGATGCCGTTGCGCGCGGCGTCCAGACGCCACTTGGACCAGCCGTACAAATCCGTCGCCGCTAAAGTCTGCTCTAAAAACGAAAATAGGCCCCGCAGGACCTACATCGCGAGCTTGCGCTCGGGTCGGGGTCCTCTTGCGCCCCACTGGGGACCAGCATAGCTGGCAGGTCGCCGTATCGCTTGGAAGCTCACCCGATCATAGACGACAGGGGAGACATATACGACAGGAGGGTGGATTTCAAGTTAAGACCGCTTTCGCACGCAACGTTAATGTATTTATCTTTATCTCGCGGTTAGAACAAAACATGAACAAATGCCAGAAACAGGGTTCCCAAGCTTGCTGGGACATATTATGACATGTTGTCAATAATAGACACAGATCAGGGGCAGGCACATGAACGCGCATCCACGGACAGAATTTGCAGAATTGATGGAGCGCGCCGGTCTCGACATCGACACGGCGGCAGAGCTTCTGGACGTGAACGCCCGGACAGTCCGGCGACATATCAACGGTGAAGGCAAGCGGATTGACCAGCTCCGGCTGGAAAAGCTGCGCCAGACCGCAGACGCGCGTTGCACTGGCGCGCGGCCAGAGGGTTTCCGGTTCATTGATCTCTTTGCCGGAATCGGCGGCATTCGTATCCCATTTGAAGGCATCGGCGGGCGGTGTGTGTTCACCGCAGAATGGGATCGGTTCAGCCGGGAGACCTACAGCGCCAATTTCCCCGAACCCGCCAACAGCGAACATATCTTTGCCGAGGACGTGCGGCCCTACGCGGATGCACCGGAGACAATTCCGGCCCCTGACGTACTGCTGGCCGGTTTTCCGTGCCAGCCGTTCTCGATTGCAGGCGTCAGCAAGAAGAATGCCCTTGGCCGTCCACATGGATTCCTGTGCGACACGCAAGGAACGCTGTTCTACGATCTGGCCAAAATCATCGACCATCACCGGCCCCCTGCTTTCCTGCTGGAAAACGTGAAGAACCTTGAGCGCCATGATGGCGGCAAGACCTTTGCCACGATCATCCATGTGCTGGAGAACGAGCTTGGCTACCGCGTTTTTCATAACGTCATCAGCTCGACGCCCTGGGTGCCACAGAAGCGGGAGCGCATTTTCATCGTCGGATTCAAGGATCACAGTATCGAGTTTGACTTCGGTCAGCTTACCGTGCCGGAAGGCGACGGCCCGACGCTGGGGTCGATCCTCGATAAGAAGGTTGATCCGAAATACACCCTCACCGAACACATGTGGAATTACCTTCAGGGCTACAAGGAAAAGCATCGCAAGGCTGGAAACGGCTTTGGTTTTTCACTTTTCGGCCCTAATGACGTGGCCCGCACCCTGTCGGCCCGCTACTACAAGGACGGCTCCGAAATCCTCATTGCGCAAAAAGGCGACCGCCCACGCCGCCTGACCCCGCGCGAATGTGCCCGCCTGATGGGATTCGAGAAGCCCCGGCAAACGGACTGGAAAATCCCCGTCTCCGATACGCAGGCCTACCGCCAGTTCGGCAATGCCGTTGTCGTGCCGGTCGTCAACGCGGTCGCGCAGCTCATGCAGACGCGGATCGCCGAGGCCATGGAGCTGGACAGGCGGGACGTTCCCGCCGCTATCCAGCCCACACTGCCACTGGACGAGAGGCGCGCCTACGCCGCCAGCGAAACGCCAGCCGAACATCTGGAAATGCTGGAGGCCTCGCTGGCGAACGCGTAATGCCTGCCGACACCGTTTCCAGCGCCGTCCGAAGCCGGATGATGGCTGCTGTCAAAAGCAAGAACACCAAACCCGAGCTGGCAATCCGCTCCGCACTTCACAGGCGCGGATTCCGTTTTCGACTGCACAGGAAAGACCTTCCCGGCAGGCCCGATCTTGTGTTCGCGGGTCGGCGCGCTGTCATCTTCGTTCATGGCTGTTTCTGGCACGGGCATGACTGCCACCTGTTTCGCTGGCCGAAGAGCCGCGAGGAGTTCTGGCGCGACAAGATCGGGACGAACATCGAGCGCGACCGGCAGCGGCATCAGGCTCTGGCCGAAGCGGGCTGGCGCATCGGAGCGGTCTGGGAATGCGCCCTGAAGGGCAAGACCCGCCTGCCCTTCGACAGCGTTGTCGATCAATGCTCCATGTGGTTGAAATCGGATATAAAAACACTGGAGGTGAGCGGTGATACAGCGCGGGCAACTGTCTGATTGTTTCGAAGGCGTCGGGGTCAAGCGCCTGTCCGCCGTGGACGCCGAACCGAAGACATCGAACCAGCACGAGGTCGGCACGACCGTGAAGATGCGGTCCGATTTTCTGGGCGAAACCCATCAGCAGAAGTTCCCCGCGATCTACATCTGGCTTGGCGGCGATCAGGAGGGTTTCACCGAGGAGAGCTGGGCCACGCACTACGACGCGCGGATCAACAAGCCGCGCGCCGCCGAATGGCGGCTCTACTACCCTTCCAACCCGGTCACAGAGGCCATGAAAGCCGGGGACACCCTGTTTCTTGCCAAGGACCAGGGCGGCGTCCTGTGGTTCATCGTGGCCCCGGAGGGGTCCACAAGCGAACAGCAGCTCTTCTGGCTGTTCGGTCTTCGCCCCGAGGGCAAATCCTTCGTATCCCGCGAGTTCTCCGACGAGGAACCGGAGCTGGACTTCGCAGCGCGCTTCATTCTGGACGAGATCGGCATCGAGTTTGAGGAGCCGGAAGCCGACAAGCTGGACAGTATCATCGAGAAGTTCGGCACGACCTTCCCGAAGACGGCCGAGTTTTCCGACCTAGCCCGCCTCACCCTGCCCGAGGTCCGCGCCGAAGACGATCCGGACGCAGCTCTCATCGCGTGGTTGGACCATGAGGAGGCGTTGTTCCGGCGGTTGGAACGCAAGGTGGTATCGTCGCGCATCGAGGCCGGGTTTGTGGACGACAGCGGCACGGACGTGGACGGCTTCATCAGTTTTTCCCTCAGCGTCCAGAACCGGCGCAAATCCCGCATGGGCCATTCGCTTGAGAACCATCTGGCCGCTGTTCTAAGGGCGCATGACATTCGACATGTCCGGGGCGCTGTGACGGAACACAAGCACAAGCCTGATTTTCTGTTTCCCGATCTGGAGACCTATCTGGCAGCATCAACCGAGGGCGATGCCCGTCTGACGATGCTGGGAGCCAAATCTACCTGTAAGGATCGCTGGCGGCAGGTTCTGGCGGAAGCCGAGAAGATCAGCCGCAAGCACCTTCTGACGCTGGAACCGGGGATTTCAGAGCCGCAGACCGATCAGATGGAGGCGTCCAGCCTTCAACTCGTGGTCCCTGCCCCGGTTCATGGCAGCTACACGGACACGCAGCGCGGATGGCTTTGGTCTGTCGGCGATTTCATTGGCGAGGTTCGAGCGCGGCAGGAATAATCGGGAAATAACCACATGGCCCCTTGCCCCTAACAGGTTTTCCATCTCTCAAATGTGTGTTTGAGTAAATGAGTATCGTGACCTAACTATTGATTGCAAGGCAAGACATTCTGAGGAGAACCAGCATGGCGGAGAAAAGCATGCAACTACTTGTCGATCAGGCAGCAGTGAAAGCACTGTATGATGCGCTGGTCGAAGGCGAGCAATCAGGAGAGCCGCAGCCTTTCGATTTCAACCAGTTCAAGACCCGCAAGCGGGCAGAACTTGATCATTCCAACGAATAGACCGCACTTGCCTCAACTCAAATACTCAGTTACGTTTTTGAGTAAAAACACAAATGAGGCAAAGCATGAGCATTATATCCGTCCTGAATCCGAAAGGTGGTAGCGGCAAGACCACCATCTGCACCAATCTCGCCAGATCGCTGCACGAGCTGGGACACTCGGTCCTGATCGTGGACAGCGATCCACAAGGCAGTGCCCGTGACTGGCACGCCGCCAGCGAAGACAATCCCATCGAGCTGGTCGCGCTAGACCGCCCCAACAACGTCAAGACGCTGACCAGTATGGCCGCAAACTACGACTATGTGGTGATCGACGGCGCGGCAAAGCTGGAGGACATGATCGCTGCCTGCATCAAAGTCAGCGACTTCGTTCTGATCCCAGTTCAGCCGTCGCCATACGACATCTGGGCCGCATCGGATTTGGTGGATTTCATCAAGGCTCGCCAGGAGGTCACGGACGGATCGCCGCGTGCCGGGTTTGTGGTTTCCCGTGTCGTGGAGGGAACCCGTCTTGGCAGCGATGTCCGGACGGCACTTGATGGCTACGCCTTGCCGGTCTGCGAAACGACGATCACACAACGGCAGGTGTATCCCCAGACCGCTTCTGAGGGGCTAACCGTGTTCGACGCGGACAATGCCAAAGCGAAGGCCGAGACTACGGCGTTGAGCGACGAGATACTGACGATGCTGGCACCGGCGAAAAGGGAGGTGGCGTAATGGCATTGTCCGCGAAGCGTCCAAGCCGGGGCGATGACGCCCGCAAACGCATCTTGCACGAAATCACCGAAACGACCGAGAAAAAGAAACGCCTGAACGCCGAGATTGAAGTGACGCTTTATCGGAAAATCAAGATGAAGGCGGTTGAGGAGGGTCGCTCAATCTCCGACATCACCCGCGACCTATGGTCTGAGTATTTGAGTAAGTGAGTGTTTAAGTAAATACTCTACCAGCCGTTGCGCCCGCGTTTCTTGAACCAGCTTTTGCAGAACCCAAGAAACGCGGCGTCCGGGTTCTTTGGCGGTTCTTTTTGTCTAGCGGCATAGGTTCGCCACTCTCCAGCCAGAACCTTTACATCCCATGTCGGAGCCAGTTCCCGGGCCCGTTCAAGGGTATCCGGCGAGAGGGGCAGGACATAGCCGCCCGTTAGCCTGTCTTGTTCCGGTTTGGGCGAATAGTTTTCCAGAAATTCCAGCTTAGGCGTTACCGTGAGAATATCGGCGTCCAGTCGAAAAGCATAATCCGGCATGTGGTTGTGTTCTTCGTCTGCTTTGCAGATCGCCCGAACCAACCGCCGAAATTCCTTGTCCGACGACGTGGAGCCAGTTCGAGCTTTCAGCTTGTCCAGGCCACACTTCCACTCCGGCTGGGTTCCGCACTGCTTGCGCGCCAACTCGTATAGGCGGCGCTCCAACGGCTTTCGAAGCTGGAAGTAGCGGCGATTGAGCGTGAGAACGTCATCACCAGCGATGGCATTAAAGACCCAATCCGACAGGGTGACTTCGAGATCGAGCATACGTCCGTCGCGGGTTTCCCGCACAATCCGGTAGCGGTCAATCAGGCTGAAACCGTCGATTTGCTCAACACCGCCGGTTGTGATGTTGGTTTCGACCTGGGTGCCTTGAAGGCGCTCTAGCGCGGCTTTCAGGCCGGTGTATCCGGTCCCAGCGACAGGGCGGTTGGTGGCGACCAGAAGATCATATGCCTTGAACCGGAGTGTTCTATGGACCTGCTTTCCGTCATTCAGGGCAGCCATCACCTGAGAGATGCAGTAGATCAGCACATCACGGTCATGGACAGTCGCAAGGCCGATCATGTTGGGCCTGATCTCCACATAGCTCTTGCCATCGGTGGCCACGTAGCGGCGCTTTTTCGTGTCCGGCTTGGTCGAAAGGGTGAAAATCGGATGTGCCATCGAGGCCATGTCGCCCTTGGGTGCAGCGTCAAAGATGTCGCACACGAAAAAATCCCCCTGAGCGTGGCGCAAGGGAAGGAGAGGCGTTCTATCAGGTTTCGTAATTTCACCCACCATGACCGCACTATTCGTAATATCACCCACCAACGCAAGAGGTTCGTAATATCACCCACCAAGCAGCTTTCGTAATATCACACACCATCTTTCGTAATATCACACACCTCTTATCGTAATATCACCCACCAAGAGCCCAAATTTGCGCCGATTCAGATAATATTTTCAATATGATGACCGATGCCATGATTCGCGTAACACAGACTCTAACACATATATAACACCCAGCTTGCCGAGCTGACCTTGCTCCACCGACCGGTATCTACATCACGGTTGGTAGAACACGCAGGCGTTCACGCCCTCTGTTGTAGCCGTCCACGTCGCCCCGAGGACAGCGCATGTGGAAGCATTGCTGGCTAAGAAACGAGGAAGCGCAACCGTCAGTACCAAAGCCAGAACGACACCGCCCAGACCCACCCATGGAAGCCAGCGTCTGTCGCTCTGCTGTTTTTCACGCAACTCCTGAATAAGCCGAAGGGTGTTTGAGTGTTGTGTCGTGGTTTCCTGAAACGACGCGTTTGATCTTTCAGCGCTGTCGAGCAGAACCCCAGCCGCTTTGTTCAAACGCTTGAGGCTGGCGGCAATACCGCCATCGACGGTTTGGCCGACTAGCTCGCCATATTTTTTCGGGTTGGTCTGTTCCCTAGCCGCGAACGCGGCGATCCGCGCCTCTGTCGAGACCGCAATCTGTTTGTTGGCCACCTGCGTCAGGCCGTCGATCCGGTTGGACATGCTGGCAACCGCCGTGGCCATGAGATCGAGGGTTTCGCGCAGCTCAGCGTCGGAGAGGGCAGGGAACTCGGGTTGGTCAGGGTCAGGCGTTTCAGTCATGGCGTTTCATCCTTCGGATCACTGGTCCTGCGGGACGAACAGCCCCTTGAACTCGGGGTCAGCGTAGTAGCGCAGCTTTTGAGCCAAGGCCGAGGGCTGGCCCTGGACGCGCAGGAGCTGCAACTCGGGCGGCATCTGCATGATTTCATCGGGGGTCAGCAGATCGCGGCCCGTGAGGTTGTTGGAGAAGCTGGGATTGTCACCCGGCTTGTAGCTGTCGGTCTGGAACCCAGTGGTTTCCTGGCCGATCATCTGGCTCAGCCACTTAGCTGTTTCAAAATCATTCACTCCGAAGACCTGTTGCACCCCGGCATTGGCGATGAAGGTGCCAGCCCGTTCGCCGTAGAGGTCCCTGAGCTGGCTCATGTCTTGCAGGATGGGCCAAAGCTGGAGACCATAGCCCGCCATCAGCCCCATGGCGCGTTCCACGGCCTCCAGACGGCCCAAGGCAGCAAACTCGTCCAGAAGGAACAGCGTGGGCGCTTTCAGGCGTCCTGTGGCGCTCACAGGGGCTGTAGGAGCCTCTGAGAGGGGAGGGGAGGCCCCAGAGGGCTTCTGAGACGCTTCTGCGTCCCGTGCGATGGCCTGGAGGGCCTGAGAGACCAGAAGGCGCAGCCAGCGGCTGTAGGCGTCCATCCGGTTAGGGGGCAGCACCAGAAACACCGACGTGATCCGGTGCCGTAGATCAGCGAAGTGGAAGTCCGAGCGCGATGTGACCTTGGCAATACGCGGGCTGTCGAGGAAATGCGTGTGGCGCTGTGCGTTCGACAGGACTGAGGCGGCTTCGCGATCTGCCTTGCCGAGGAACCGATTGGCGGCGCGAGCGATCAACCCGCCCGCCGCTTCACTGTCCTGCATCAGCTCCAATAGTGCGCGCAACCGATCTGGGGGCAGGGTGAGATATTCCCGCACGGTAGCCAAGGTCCGGCGGTGACGATCCTCGTGGCAGACGCAAAACATGATCAGACCGCCGAGGATGGCCTTGGCCTCCTCGTTCCAATGCGCTTCCGAGACCTGTCCGGGCGGGTCCATCACCAGCGCCTCTGTCAAAGACGCCGCATCCTCGCCCAGATCGAGGCTGTCCGGTGTGAGCCGGTCCAGCGGGTTGTAGGCGGCGGATGGCATTCCCGACACTTCAAACGGATCGAGGACGTGGACCGTCCCGAACCGCTGTCGTGCTTCCCCTGCGATCCTGGCATTCTCCCCCTTGGGGTCGATAACCAGCACCGACCGTTCCGCCGCCAGAAGGTTCGGGATGACGGTACCGACACCTTTCCCGGCACGTGTCGGGGCGAGGGTGATCAGATGGGCGGGGCCATCATAGCGCAACAACCGTCCGGTGTGTGGGTTGCGCCCAATCAGAAGACCGGCATCCTGTTGTCCTTTTCGGCCCTCCAGCTTCTTCAGCTCCTTGCGGTTGGCAAAGCGGGCCGAGCCGTGGCTGTCGCCGGTCAGCCCGAAGAAGGCATCGGCCCCGGAGGTCTTGCGCCAGTATTGGAACCCGAAGACTGCGCCGATGAAGACAGGCGGCGCGATGATGACCCATTCCCAGGCAGAGTGACCAAGCGGAGGTCCGAAGGCTGTCATGGCCACGACGCCCCCGATGATGAACCCAATCATCGCACCGAGCAGGACAGCGCCGATCATCCAGCCCAACAGGATGGGGGTGAAGATCAGCCGACCGAAGACCCGGAACAGCCCGTCAAGGAGGCGGATCACGCCCCGCATCAGGACGGCGTTTCCGGTTCAGAACTGGATGGGGCAGGGGAGGGGGCATCCCAATCCGCGAAGGCCTTGCGATCCTGTTCACGGGCGAGGTTGCGCACGAGCCGGTCGAGCATCGCGGCAGCACTGGAATCCCGTTCCGCCAGATCGAGGAGCGCCCCGCCCAGGATCACCTTGCGCCGGGTATCGAGTTTGCGCTGTCGGGTCGCTTCCCGGTTCTTCAGCGCTTGAAGACGGGCCTTGGCCTGGGCGTATCGTTTCTCGGCGCGTTCGAGTTCCGTCTCTGCCATATCGCGTGAATCCATTTTTAGATTTGCGGGTGGAGAAGTTTGACTTTCAACCTCAAATGGTAGAGCTTACCCGTAGGCCTGTAAAGGACAAGGGCGCACTTATGCAAACTCTTCACCTGCGGTTCCGAGATTTGCGTGCGATCTCTTCGGGGCGAAGCCCCAGCCGATGGCAGACCCCTTCGATGCGACGCGCATCGAAATGGGAGACGGCATCGCCTCTCCCAAACCCTCTCCGACCAACCTTGGCGGTTGGATCGCGTCCCGCATCACGACACCCTGACGGCATCCGGTGCCCCGTGGTCGGGGCTGGATTGCCGGGGGTGACGCGCTTGCGGGCTGCGCGGATCGTCGGACCTGTCGGTGCCGATCATTGCCGGGTTTGCCGGTGGCAAACCGCCAGTGAACTGTCCCCATATCCCGCCCCCCATGAGGCTGGGGA
>NZ_CYSG01000030.1 GCF_001457775.1 Phaeobacter sp. CECT 5382 | reverse complement strand
TTGTTTTCCTTTGGCAGCCCAACATTGACTACGGTATCGTTAAGGCTGAATCTCCAGATGTGGTCATCAACCAGCAAGCCGAGAGGTTTCTTGTATCCTGCCCCGATGACCAGACTGGACCTTCGCATCGTGACTACGAGGCGAAAAAACTTAAGGTTTGAAAGCCTTGAGCCGAACGGCAGCCCTGACAGGGCTGAATATTTATGGATCGGGAATTGAGGATATTCATGGTCAATGCAAAACAGGCCCTAGCGAGAACGAAATCCAACGATCATGATCGTTGGGCGGGCGGGGATGCGCTGTCGGCGCGGGATCGCATAGTAAGTAAAGTGGTCGTTCCACAAGGGCTTCAGACGTTTTCCTGCTCACCAGGCAACACCTTTTTCGCAATCGGTTCGTGCTTCGCGCGTAATGTGGAAGAGCGCCTTGAACTGGCCGGAGCCAATGTTCTAAGCCGCCAGATGGATGTGGCCGATCTTGGCGCGACCGGAGCGCGAACGCTGGGTTTGTTCAACAAATACACCCCATTCTCAATCCTGCAGGAGCTTCAATTCGCATCGGGTGAACGCGACTACCCCGAAGAGGCGTTCCTGTCTGCGGGCCTAGACCTTTTCTATGATGCACAGCTGCGAATAAATTCCGGAAATGCTTCGCTTGAAGCCCTGCGGGCGCGCCGCAAGGAGATCAACCTCGCCTTTGCCCGCGCTTTCGAGGCGGATGTATTGATCTTGACGCTTGGCCTGATTGAAGCCTGGTTTGATACGAAAAGCGGTCTCTACCTCAATGAGGTGCCCGCCCCGCGCCTGCTTATGAAAGAACCCGATCGTTTCGAGTTGAGAATCTTATCGGTGGATGAATGCCGTGAGGCCCTGCGCGAAATCCACACTCTGCTCGCGCGACACGCAAAAGTGGGACAGAAGATTGTTATCACCGTCTCGCCGGTGGCGCTGGCCCGGACTTTTTCAGAACATGACGTCATAATCGCCAACACCACATCAAAATCGACCCTCCGTGTGGCGGCTATGGAGTTCGCCTCGGAGCATGAGGGTGTCGACTACTTCCCCAGCTACGAGGCAGTGCTGCACAGCGCCCCAGCGCTGGCGTGGCAGGATGATCGCCTGCATGCCAGCGACTTCATTGTGGGGCGCATCATCAGTACTTTCCTGACCCGTTATGGGCTTCCCCCAGAGGGCTCTCTGGAAGAGGTCGAAATCAGTGCCGTGGACTCTGAAGAGGCCTTGATCACCCGGCTGCGCCGCGAAGTTGATCGCTATAAAAACCAGATTCTCGCCCTGGAAAAAAAGCTTGCGACACAAGATCCGCGTAAAGAGGTCTCCTGAAGGGCCTGCAAGCGGTCTTCTAATTGGACGGTCGGCAATTGGACTGCCGGTTTTCCGTGCATCCTAATGATCGATCAATGGCAACAGGTTTTTCTTGAACACTTCCCATGCGTGTTCAAGAAAAGTCAGAAATCATCTGAAATTGGCGAAGAACAGATGTAGAGACTGGACGCAAAGATCCGGAAAAAGGCTGATGCCGCCCATGGGTCTCAGCACCGCCGCTCCTGATCGTCTCAAACCCAGGGCTGTCAAATGAGTCCCTCGCGTCGCCGCGCCTGTATCGCCCATGTCCGCAGCCGGATGAAGGGAGTTGAGAGGCGGGTTTGTCGCGTTTTGGGCCAGCACCTGTCGGCACAACGGCGGTTGCCACAGAGGCTCTCACGAGCCTGCGGCGCAGCAATGCTGCCATAGTCGAGCAGATGAACACCCGCTTTCCAGGACTGGAGCTGAAATTGTCCGAAGTGGCCTCCGATGGGCTCGAGATAGGGGCGGGGTGGAGGGAGGATACCTAAAATGCATGGCATTATGGCGCCCAAAATTACGGTTTTTTCACTCTCTTCTGGCCTGCCTATAGATGAGATTTGACCTTTCAAAGATGGAAAACATCTCAACAGGCGGTTTGGGCAGCCCAGCTGACGAACCCGCTGTTGCGATGTCTGCGGTCAGATAAATTGGTTTGAACACGCGGGTAAAAGCATGACGGCAAATACAGCAGCCACAAAAGCCAAAGAACCGGCAACTGCAAAACGCAAAAGGCGGCCTTTCTCCAGTATCGGGGCCAAGATCACCCTGATCCTGTTGGCGATGGGGGCGGCATCGGCTGTGGGCGGGATCCTGGTCTCTGTGGTTTTCAGCGAGGTGGGCAGCCATATGCGGGTGCTGGCGACGGACAAGCTGCCGCATCTTGAGATGAGCCAGAAGCTGGGCGAGGCCGCAAGTCAGAGCAAAAACGCCATGACCCGGATCCTGCTGTCAAAGAATGAGGCCGAGCTGGAGCTTGCCGAAGAGACCGTGGCGCAGGCCGCCGAAGAGCTGAGCGCCAGCATTGCCCGATTGCCGGGCAACGAGCAGGAGGGCTTTAAGGTTGAGGCAGCGGATGCGGCTGAAACCCTGAAAAGCCTGGTGGCCGCGCGCCGGAGCGCCTTTCGCAATCAGGCCTGGATCGAAACCCAGACGGCTGAGCTGCAAAACCTCAGCGAAGCCCTGCAGGGCAAGCTGCTGGTGGTGGCCGATGACGCCTATACCAACCTGCTGAGCAGTGGCGGCGAGACCATCACCCAGGTGGATGCGGTGCTGAGCGATCTGGTGGAAAAACAATTCGGCGGTTTGCAGACCCTGCTGGAGGCCCGGGGTGATATCAATCTGCTTTCCGGTGCGGCGCTGGCTCTGGGCCATGTGCGCGACGTGCCGACCCGCAAGGCCCTGCGCGAGATGGCCACCGATGCCATCGCCCGGCTGGAGCCGGTTCTGGAACAGCTCGAAGAGATCGGGCTGGATGCCTTTGGTGCCAAGAAGGTGCGTCAGGGGATCGAGGTCTTCAAGAATACCCTGACCGCCAGCCGCAAGGAACAGAAGGAAAACCGCAAGGTCGTGATGAAGGCACGCCAGTCCAGTTCCGCGCCACTGTCGCGGGCACTGGACAAGATGGTCTTTACCCTGTCGATCGCGGCCAGCCAGGCCAGCAACAACAACAAGGATACCATCCAGGGCCTGTTGGACAACCAGGTCGGGGTGCTGCACGATCTGCTGCGGATCACCGGCGCCATCAGCGCGTTTCAGCTGGCGGCCCTGGATGTGGTCGCAGCCTCTGATAGTGCCGCAGCTGAGGCCACCATCGCACCAATTCAGCAGGCCGCTGAGGCCCTGCAGGCCTATGTCGCCTTTGATGAGGGCAGCCTCGCAGCAGAGCTGGAGGGCATGATGGCGCTGGCGGATCCGGCCGAGGGTCTGGCGGCCTTCAAGCTCGGCTCTCTCAAGGCGGATGTGGCGGCGGCGCAGGCCTCGAACCATACGGCTGAGGTGGTGCTGAGCATTGCCCATCACGCAGCCGATCTGGGGGCCGAAAGCCAGGCAGAGATTGCCGAGATGGCCAATGGCCTCACGGCGGAGATGGCGATGGCGCAGCAACGCATGCAGCTGTTGATGCTGGTCTCGGGCGGGGTGTTGATCCTGGCCATGGTGCTGACCCGGATCCTGATCACCCGGCCGCTGGCCAAGATCAGTGAAACCACCGAACATCTGGCCGAGGGTGATCTGAGCCCGGTGACAGGGTTTGACCGCGCCGGCGATGAAATCTACCGCATTGCCCGCGCCCTGTCGGTGTTTCGCGACGGGTTGGTGGAAAAGGAACAGAACGAAAAATCTGCCAAGGCGGAACGCGCAGAACGTCAGGCCGACCAGACGGCCGCCGTCACCGCCATTGGCGAAGGTCTGGCGCAGCTGTCGCGGGGGGATCTGACCATTCGTATCGACACCCCGATGAGCGAGGGCTACGCCAAGCTACGCGATGATTTCAACGCCGCAGTGGACGGCCTGGAGCAATCTGTCAGCCGTCTCAGTCTCAGCGGCAAATCCATCGCCAGTGGGACGTCAGAAATTTCCGCCGCCTCGCGCGATCTGTCGGAACGCTCCGAACGCACCGCACAAACGCTGGCCAGTACGGCCGCGGCGGTGAACCAGCTGTCGGTCTCGATTACGCATACTGCCACCGCCTCGGGTGAGGCGTCCTCCTCGGTGGAGGTGGCGCGCAGGCATGCCGAAGAAAGCCAGGAGGTGGTGCAGCGCACCTATGCCGCCATGGAAGGCATCAAGGAAAGCTCGCACAAGATCGCGCAGATCATTGGCATGATCGAAAGCATCGCCCAGCAGACCAACCTTCTGGCGCTGAATGCAGGCGTCGAGGCGGCGCGGGCCGGCGATGTCGGCAAGGGCTTTGCCGTGGTGGCCTCGGAGGTGCGCACCCTGGCGCATCGCTCAAAAGAAGCGGCCACCGAGATTTCCGCCCTGGTGGTCGAAAGTGGCGAGAACGTGGAGATGGGCGCTGATCTGGTGGCGCGCACCGGTGAGGTGATCGGTGAGATCTCCACCTCGGTGACCAGTGCTGCGGCCTTGATGCAGGAGATTTCCCAGGCTTCCTCGGAACAGTCGGGCAGCCTGCAGGAGATCAATGGCGCCATGGGCAATCTTGATGATGCGACGGCCAAGAACGCGGCCTTGTTCGAGGAGGTGACCTCCTCCAGTGTTGGCCTGTCGCAAGAGGCGCAGGCGATGGACAGTGCTCTGGGCGGGTTCCGCACCGGAGGCGCTGCGGGCGGCGCTGCGGCGGCGGCTTCTCGGGACAGCGATTTTGATCCGGGCCTGCGTCAGGTGGGCTAGCTGGCGGGCTAGACCGTTGGCCAGCTGTTCCCCGCTCCGGCTTGATCCTCCCTGTGGTTTGTCTCCAGTGTGAGCGCCGCATGAGCGCAAATGACAAAGCCCGCCTCTGTGAGGCGGGCTTTCATGTCTGGCCGGAAGGGGGGGACGTCATCAGGGAAGGCGGGGCACTAAAGGCGGGGGCTGCGCCCTGCCCGTTTTCAGACGCCATAGCGACGCAGGCTGCGGAAAATCAGCATCAGGATCAGCATCAAAAAGAACAGGCCAAAGACGTCGCCAATCAGATAGGCGACATATTCCTCAGCGGCGCTGCCAAAGGCAAAATTGGTCAGTACCGATGTGAAGAGAGAGATCAGCAGACCGGCCACCATGATGCAGGGCCAACAGGGCCTGCGACCCGTCGCCGGGCTGAGATCCCAGCCCAGCAGGCGCAGCAGATGGAAAATGGTGGCGGGAATGGTCACGGCAATCGCAATGCCGGCCAGTCGGCTGGGGGTGAAGGCAAGATCACCTGCAGAATAGACAAAGACGATGAACACCCCCGGCAGCAGCGCCAGCACCGAACGCCAGCCCAGCAGCCAGGCCGACAGCACCCGGACCCCATGCGGTAAAAACAGCAGACTCGCTTGATTGTTGAATTCAGGAAAGAAGATGGATTGCACTGGCATAAGAATTTCGAAAGTGACAAAAAAGGCCGCCAGATAGGCCAGTGAAACAATTCCTGTTTCCTGTATCAATCGTTGCTGTCCCAATGTTGCCCTCGCGTGTCGCTTCCGGGGTCTTATCTATCTGGGAGCCTTAACAATGTAATAACCACGTGTGGAATTTTTGCACTGTTCCAGATAGCCTTTTTTTTGCAATGACTTAAGTCCGCGAAAGAAGGTCGGCCGCGAGACCTGAGCCAGCAGGGCATGTTCTTGCAGGACGGTGGTTTTTACGGCGCCGGCGCTGATCGCGTGGTCGCTGGCCGCATAGTAGATGTCGCGCTCTACCGAAGAGAGATCCTGTAATCCCATGGAAGATTCCATGTCCAAAAGCAGTTTTCGCAGTTCCGTTAGTTTTGAAATTTCTGACATTATCTCTTCTAACATACAATCAATTCGAACATTTTGCCGAGCTTTGTGCAAAAGTAAACGGGTCTCTTGCGCAGGGTATCATATTGACACTCAAACGCGATCACTTAATCTTATGGCTAGTCCGACAGCTTTTGACCGTGAGTGGTGGCAGTCGACAAGCTCTTTTTAGTACCAATGCCTTGGCAGGCGCGGGTCCCTCGGGGTCCGCGTCTGTGGCGTCAGATCCAGCTGTTCTGCCAGAACAGCTGTGACGCGCGGGCCTGTGATCTGTGGTCTGTGATCTGCGGCCTGTGATCTGTAATCCGACTTATGGCCCAACCTGGCACCCAACCTGGCATCTAGGCTGGCATCCAGGCTGCCCTCTCAGCGCGGCATCTGCCGATGTGCGCTAAGGGTGGGAAATAGCCGGGCCGTGGCGGCGCGTTCGGCCAGAGGCGGCCCATCAAAATACCCCTGTAGATAGTCCACCTTGCAGGCCTTCAGCAGCTGGCGATGCGCGTCGGTCTCGGCGCCTTCGCCGGTGACCCGCATACCCAGGGCGTGCCCCAGGTCGGCGATGGCACTGACAATCGCGCGGGTTTCCCCGGATTCAGGCAGCTTCGAGACAAAGGCCGCATCGACCTTGATCTTGTCCACCGGGAATTTCTGCAGATAGCTGAGCGAGGAATAGCCCATGCCGAAATCATCCAGAGCCACGGTGATGCCCAGCTCCTGCAGGGCCTGGATCTCGCGCAGGGCAGACTGGCCGCTGGCCAGGACCACGGTTTCGGTGATCTCGGCCTCGACCGCAGAGGCCGGGCAGTTGGTTTCAAACAGGCAGTCGTTGACGAATTCATCCACCTGGGTGCCAAAGAGCTTTGGCGACAGGTTGACCGCAACCCGGCCCCGAAACCCCATGTCATACCATTTGGCGGCCGTCTGAAAGGCCTGGGTCATGATCTGATAGGTCAGCTCGCGGATCAGCCCGCTGTCTTCGGCGATGGGGATGAATTCGGCCGGAGAAATCGTGCCCAGCTGGCGGTGATGCCAGCGGGCCAGGGTTTCAAACCCCATGATATCGCCGGTTTTCAGATCGGTCTGCATCTGAAACACTGGCCGGATCTCGCCCGCATCCAGCGCCTGACGCAGCTCGCGTTCCAACAGGCTCTTGCGCTTGATCTCGGTCTCCAGATCCTCGTGGAAGATCTCGACCGTGCCGCGACCGGCGCGTTTGGCCTCGTAGAGGGCCAGATCCGCGCAGCGGATGCCTTCGGTCGGTTTCGCCTCCGGGCCCGACAGGGTCGCGATGCCGGCACTCATGCCGCTATGTAACACATGGCCGTTGATCTCTTGTGGCATCGACATTTCCGCCACCAGCCGTTCGGCGATATTGCTCAGCCGTTCCAGACTGCCCGCGCCTTTGACGAGAATGGCAAATTCATCGCCGCCCAGTCGCGCCGCCTGGACATCACTGGTGGCGCAGGCTTCGAACTTATGCGCAACCACCTGCAGCAGGGCGTCACCGGCGGGATGGCCCAGAGTGTCATTGATCAGTTTGAAGTGATCGAGATCCGCCAGCAGGATCGAGACCTGTTCGCCCTCTTCGAGCAGCCATTTGGCCAGGGTCTGTTCCATCAGACGGCGGTTGGGCAGCCCTGTAAGGCTGTCATGTTCGGCCAGAAACCGCACCTTTTCGGCCTGACGCGCCTGATCGGAGTGGTCCGAGGCCAGCAGCATGGTGCCCAGATAGACGCCACGCTCATCGCGGATCGGTCCGCCACGCACCAGCAGGTTCAGCACCACCCCCGAAAGACTATGGGCCACCTGGGCTTCAAAGGCGAAATTCTCGTTGCGCAACACATGGGTTTCGGCTTGCTGGGCCTGCTCTGGATCCAGCCAGGAGCGGAAGTTCAGTCTGCGCCCGGTCTTGGCATTGCCAAAGAACACCTCGGCATTGGGGTTGCACAGCACCACCTCGCCGGTCTCATCTGCCAGCAGCACCCCGTCGCGGGTGGATTGCAGGGCGCGCAGGATGCGCTTGTGTTCACGGCGGGGGGGTTTATCACTTTCGGCCCGCAGCTCGGCGACTTCGATCTTGTTGTCTCTTAGCTGACTCAGGGCCTGAGCCAGCATGCCGATTTCATCGTTGCGCTCGATGCCGGGCACCTCGCCTTCAAAGCGATCATTGCGCAGATCTATCATGGTCTTGCTGAGTTCTGCCATCGGCAGAGACAGCCGCGACAGCACCCAATAAACGGTGCTCGCGATCAGGGTCAGCACAAAGGCCGAAACCATCAGATGCTGCCACAAGGCAGCCTGCAGCGGTGCCGCAATGGCAGACATCGGCAGGGCAATCTGCACCCGGCCCAGGACATGGGTTTTGTCGCCGATACTATAGGTGATGTCGTGGCTGTTGCGCAGATCATCGGGCGCGGGGCTGTAGCCTGCGGCCTGCTGCGTGTAGGTCAGGCTGCCGCTGCTGTCGAAAATCAGTACCTGGGCGGTATGGCCCTCGGTGATCATGCTCAGGGCGATGCTCTGGATCTGGCGGCTGTCATAGTCCCACATCGGCCGCGCCAGGGCTTCGCTGGCAAAGCGCAGCACCAGGGCACATTCGTCTTCCAGGGCTTGCAGAAAGAATTCTTTGTGATCCAACAGCTCATGCGCCAGGCTGAAACACTGGATCACAAAGACCGGAACCATCATGCCGATCAGCAGGCGCGTCCGAAAAGAGGTGGGGCCAAAGATCCGCATATCAGTTGTCCTGCAACCCGTAGCGGGCCAGGATTTCGCCGTAGCGCCCGGTGCTGCGCAGCTGGGCTATGCCTTCGGAAAGCTGGCGGACATAGAGATGTGAACTCTCAAGCGCCGGGGAAAACCCGATGTGCAGCACGCTTGGTTTCTGGTGCCGGATGATGTCGATCTGATCCTCCATGAGTGCATTTTTGATCGCAAAGCGCAGCACGGAATATTCTTCGAGCACCAGATCGATCCGATGCGCCAGCAGTTTGCGCAGGTTGCGCCGCAGCCCGTTTTCGCCAGTCAGCAGCTGCACCCGCGCCGGATCTGTCTGATAGTCCGCGATATAGGTGCTGAGCGCGGCAGAATATTCATAATCCTGGATGCCGCCCAGGCGCAGCCCCTCAAGATCCGGCAGTCCGGTGATCTCGCGGGCTTCGCCGCGGCGAAAGGCCATGGCTTCCTGATACTGCCCCAGGGGGATGCTGAAGATCAGATCCGTCACCTCATCGGGGTCGGTGCCGATAATGCCGTTGATCGCCCCGCTCTGGACCATGGCGATGCTGCGCGACCAGCTGAGGTTGGCATAGCGCAGCTCATGGCCAAAGGGAGACAGAGC
The DNA here is from genome assembly GCF_001457775.1 of Phaeobacter sp. CECT 5382. Lineage (GTDB taxonomy): Bacteria > Pseudomonadota > Alphaproteobacteria > Rhodobacterales > Rhodobacteraceae > Pseudophaeobacter. The sequence continues at coordinate 12,009 of NZ_CYSG01000030.1, read as the reverse complement.
CTCGCGGGTAAGTTCGACCATAAAGCCCGGATAGGCGCTGCCGGGGGCGCAGTTGAAGGGGCACCAGTGATCGGCGCGCAGCTCGATGACATCGGCCCGGGCCGGTGTTGCTGTCGATGTCGCCACCGTCCATAGCCCGAATGTCCAGGCTCCGACTGTCCAGACCCCCAGAGTTGACCCGCCCAGAACCAGGCCGGGCAGCTGTACCAGAGACAGAGGCAGGAGCAGGAACACAAGTTTCAGAAAGCGTAATGCCTGCATGGAACTCTAACCCTTAGCCGCAAAGCGTTCGAAAACGCGCCTGCCTAAAATGCCAAAGGATCGTTAACTGAACGTATGCCAGCGTCTGCATATCGGTGCGGATGGGCTCCGGATCGAGGATGAAAACAGACAAATTGACTCAAGCCCGCTGCTGTCTGGCGACTCTCTGCCCCCCGCTCTCTGCGTGACCTCTCTCAGAGCTCTCTCGGGCTCCAGTTCTGAACACCGGGATCGGGCCTGTAGATGGAGCTGTAGATGGAGCTGGAGATGGGGCCTGGAGATGGAGGCTGGCAAACTGGCCTATACATAGCGGCGGATCTGGCCTATACGCGGCCAATTGCTGCGGCGGGGCCCTCCCTGCCCCATGCGGCAGCCCTCTCCCCTGTGGCACTCTGGTTCGCCTCCCGCCTCGACAAAAAAGCAGATCATCTCTTGAAACAGACATTGGCTCTGGCGCTCGAGCGCCGTGGATATACATCTTTGACCCCCGTACAAGAGGCGGTCTCCGACCCTGCCCTGGCCGGGGTTGATCTTTTGGTCTCAGCCCAGACCGGGTCAGGTAAAACCGTGGGTTTTGGCCTCGCCATTGCCGACACCCTGCTCGGGGACGACGAAAAATTTTCCTCTGCTGCTACGCCCTTAGCTCTGGTGATTGCGCCCACGCGCGAGCTGGCGATGCAGGTGAAACGCGAACTTGCCTGGCTTTATGGCGAAGCCGGTGCGGTGATGGCTTCCTGTGTGGGCGGCATGGACATGCGCGATGAACGTCGCGCTCTGGATCGTGGCGCCCATATCGTGGTGGCAACACCTGGCCGTCTGCGCGACCACATCATGCGCGGCTCCATTGATCTGTCGGATCTGCGCGCCGTGGTGCTGGATGAAGCGGATGAGATGCTGGATCTCGGCTTTCGCGAAGATCTGGAATTCATCCTGGGCGAATCCCCCGATGAACGCCAGACGCTGCTGTTTTCCGCCACTGTGCCGCCGGCCATCGCGGGGCTTGCCAAAAGCTATCAGCGCGATGCCAAACGGATTTCCACCGTGGCTGAAAAATCGCAGCACAGCGATATCGAATATCAGGCCATGTCAGTGGCGGCGCGCGATGATGAAAACGCCATCATCAATGTGCTGCGCTATTTTGAATCGCCCAATGCCATCGTGTTCTGCAACACCCGCGCCATGGTCAACCGCCTGCTGAGCCGCCTGTCCAACCGCGGATTTTCCGTGGTGGCCCTGTCCGGTGAGCTGTCGCAGGCTGAGCGCTCACACGCGCTGCAGGCGATGCGCGATGGGCGTGCCCGGGTCTGTGTCGCCACCGACGTGGCGGCGCGCGGCATCGATTTGCCCAATCTGGATCTGGTGATCCACGCTGAACTCCCGAACAGTCACGAAACTCTGTTGCACCGTTCGGGGCGGACGGGTCGCGCTGGTCGCAAAGGCGTCAGCGCGCTGATCGTGCCGCCAAAAGCCGCCAGAAAGGCCGAGCGTCTTTTGAAGATGGCCAAGCTGCAAGCGGTCTGGGGCAATGCCCCCTCGGCTGAGGCAATCAAGGAACGTGACGGCGAGCGTATGCTGGCGGATCCCGCCTGGACCGAAGCACCTGCTACAAGCGAAGAGGCGATGGTTGCCAAGCTGGCCGAGGAATTCAGCCCGGCCCAGCTGGCGGCTGCCTATCTGCGCCTGTGGAATGCTGGTCGCTCGGCCCCTGAAGAGCTGTCGGCGGCCAATGCCAAGCCCGAGCCGCGCCAGCCCTTTGGCCCCAGCGTCTGGTTCTCGCTGGCGACGGGCCGTGGCAACGGGGCGGATCCACGCCGCCTGTTGCCGATGCTGTGCCGTGCCGGTGACATCACCAAAAGCGATATCGGTGCCATCCGCATTCAGCAGAATGAAAGCTATGCCGAAATTCGCGAGGCTCAGGTTGATGGTTTCCTGAAAGCCATGGGCTCTGACATGGTGCTGGATGACGGCACCAAGGTGACCCGCCTGGCGACCCCGCCTAATCTTCCGGCTGGCCGTCCTTCGGGACCGCGTCCCTCATCAGGAGGCCCTCGTAAATCCGGCGGCTATGAGGGCAAACGCCCGCAGCGTGGATCAGATGATGGCTACAAAGGTGGACGCGATAGCGGGCCGCGCGAAGGCGGCTACAAAGACAAAAAGCCCTATGGCGGCGACAAACCCCGGGATGATCGCCCCAAAGGGGATCGTTTTGACCGCCCTGATCGTCCGGAACGTAAAGACCGGTCTGACCGCCCCCGTCACAAAGCCGAAGCCCCGCGCGAGCCCAATGCTGTTGTGACTCCGGTTGCGCCGCGCAGCAAACCAGCTGCCGCCAAACCTGACAGCAAGCCCAGCTACCGCGCAGGGGCCGGGGATCCCGGCAAGAGCTGGCGCAAGGACGGTGGCAAACCAGCAGGTAAATCTGGCGGCGGCAAGCCTGCCGGAAAACCTGCCGGAAAGTCTGGTGGTAAACCCGCAGGTAAATTTGCCGGCAAATCCAGTGATGACCGTGGCCCCAAGGGCCCGCCACCACCAAAAGGCAAAGCCAACAGCAAAAAGAACAAGGCCCGTGCTGCTGTTGCCAAAGGCGCCAAGGGCGGCGCTGCCAAGCCGCGCCGGACCTGAAAAACGACCGATCCATATTCTGAGGGTAACCGCCTCAGAGGGCCGTAAAACAGCCGCCGCCGAAAGAGATCTTTCGGCGGCGTTTTTATTGCGAGTTCAATATGTTGACGATGGGGCGGAATGCTGCCCTGTCAGTTGGCCGCAGCTTCGACGGCTGCGGCGACTTCGGCGACGGTGGCATTCAGCAAGGCTTCGTCTTCGCATTCAGCCATCACCCGGATCAAAGGCTCGGTGCCGGATTTGCGGATCAGCAGGCGACCCTTGCCGTGCAATACGGCCTCGGCGTCGCGGATGGCGTTCTGTACCGATGCCACCTCGAGCGGGGTTTGACCTGCGGCAAAGCGCACGTTTTGCAACAGCTGCGGCACTGGCTCGAACTGGCGCAGCAGATCAGAGGCAGCTTTGCCGGTCTGCACCATGGCGGCCAGCATATGCAGCCCGGCCATCAACCCGTCACCGGTGGTGGCATAATCGCTCATCACGATATGGCCGGACTGTTCGCCGCCCAGGTTAAAGCCGCCGGCGCGCATGCGTTCCACCACGTAGCGATCGCCCACGGCGGTGCGTTCCAGATGCAGCCCCTGTCCCTGCAGGTGACGTTCCAGCCCCAGGTTCGACATCACGGTCGCCACCAGAGTGCCCTTGGACAGCTGCCCGGCCTGAGCCCAGCGACCGGCCAGCAGCGCCATCAGCTGATCGCCATCGGCCACCTGGCCGGTCTCATCGATCATGATGACCCGGTCGGCGTCGCCATCCAGGCAGATGCCCACATCGGCCCCATGGGCGACCACGGCCGCGGCAGCGGCTTCGGGCTGGGTCGAGCCACAGCCGCGGTTGATATTGGTGCCATCCGGCGCCACTCCCAGCGGCACCACATCGGCGCCCAGCTCCCACAGGACTTCGGGGGCGGTGCGGTGTGCGGCGCCATTGGCGCAGTCCAGCACCACCTTGAGCCCATCCAGACGGATGTCGCGCGGCAGCGAGGATTTCACCCGCTCGCCATAGCGAAAGCGCGCATCATCAATACGTTTGGCACGGCCGATGTTCTTGGCCTGTGCAGGCTCCACCCCGGCCTCGATCAGGGCTTCGATCTCCATCTCGGCCTGATCCGACAGTTTGAACCCATCGGGGCCAAAGAACTTGATACCGTTGTCTTCGGCCGGGTTGTGGCTGGCCGAGATCATCACGCCAAGATCGGCGCGCATCGAGCGGGTCATCAGCCCGACGGCCGGTGTTGGCACCGGCCCCAGCAGCAGCACATTCATCCCCGTCGAGGTGAGGCCCGCAGTCAGCGCGCTTTCAAACATATAGCCCGACAGCCGGGTGTCCTTGCCGATCACCACCCGGTGCACCCCGCCGGCATCCCGGCGGAAATAGCGGCCAACGGCGGCGCCAATGCGCAGCGCCATATCGGCGGTCATCGGGTGGATATTGGCGGTGCCCCGCACCCCATCGGTGCCAAAGAATTTGCGCATCGTGTTCTCAGTCCTATCACATGCCAAAGATGTCAAAGCCGCAGCTACAGCCGCAGATCAGAGGCCTCGGGCGGAAGAATATATTTCAGATCATAAAGCAGGGCATCCGGAGTGCCATAGGCGCGGATCTCATCACCGCCAAGCTGGCGGAATTCTGCATGGGCCACCGCCAGAATAATGCCGTCATAGGCGCCTGCTTCCGGCGTTTCGACCAGCTCCAGCCCCAGGGTGGTGCGGGCGGTGTCTGGGTCGGCATGGGGGTCATGCACATCAACGCTGAGGCCGTAGTCTTCGAGGCCGCGCACCACATCGATGACGCGGGTGTTGCGCAGATCGGGGCAGTCTTCCTTGAAGGTGAGCCCCATCACCAGCACCCGGGCGCGCTGCATCGGCAGGCCGCGCTTTAACATCGCCTTGATCATCGCATGGGCGACATAGCTGCCCATGCCGTCATTCAGACGCCGCCCGGCCAGCAGGATATCGGGATGATAGCCGAGGCTTTCGGCCTTATGCGTCAGGTAGTAGGGGTCGACCCCGATGCAGTGGCCGCCCACCAGACCGGGGCGGAAGTTGAGGAAGTTCCACTTGCTGCCGGCCGCCTTGAGCACCGCTTCGGTGTCGATGCCCATGCGGTTGAAGATCATCGCCAGCTCGTTGATCAGGGCGATGTTGATGTCGCGCTGGCTGTTCTCAATGACTTTTGCCGCCTCGGCGACGCGAATGCTGGGGGCCAGATGGGTGCCGGCCGTCACCACCTCGCGGTAAAGCGCGTCGACCTGATCTGCCACTTTGGGCGTCGAGCCTGACGTGACCTTGATGATATCGGCCAGACGCCGGGTCTTGTCGCCGGGATTGATCCGTTCGGGGCTGTAGCCGACAAAGAAATCCTGATTGAAGCGCAGGCCGGATTGCGCTTCGAGGACCGGCACGCAGTCTTCTTCGGTGGCGCCGGGATAAACAGTGCTTTCATAGATCACCAGATCGCCGGGTTTCAGCACTGCCCCCACGGTTCTGGAGGCGGCCAGCAGCGGGCGCAGATCGGGGCGATGGCTGGCATCCACCGGGGTCGGCACGGTGACGATATAGATTGTTGCGGCGGCAATGGCATCGGGGTCGGCGGTCAGCTCCAGCTGGCTGGCGTCGGCGAGTTCTGTGGCCGAAATCTCGCGGGTCTGGTCATCGCCTGCGCGCAGCGCACTGACGCGTCCAGTATCAATATCAAAGCCCAGAGTGGGGCGCTGGTTGCCAAAGGCCACCGCCAGAGGCAGGCCGACATAGCCAAGACCGATGATGCAAATCTGCCCGGGTGCGCTTTGCATGCTCTGCTCCTTTGCCTTGTCAGGCCTCTTGTGGTCCGGAGGTGGGATCCGGTGTCTTGTTGGTGACGACCCCGTGACAGGATAGAGCCGTTTTCAGGGGTTTTCCTATAGCCTGCCCGTGCTGCAGTCACCAGCCCTGCGGGGGGTGGTACGGACACGGCCCCGTGACAGGAGGGCCCGAGACAGGAAGATCCATGACTGCAAAAGAGACCGGCAGGCAAAGATAAGGCAGGCACAAACAAGCAGGCAAAAAGAAACGGGCCCGCAAAGGCCCGTTCCTGGAATTCTCTAAATGGCGGCCAAGAGTGGCCTGAACCCCAACAGAATTAGTTGGAGGTTGTGGTTGTTGTGCTGGTGCCGTTGTCGTCATCACCAACAACGCCTGCAACAATCGCCAGACCCAGCGCGCCAGCAACGGCGGTACCGACGGTGATGCCGCCAACCAGGGTGGTGCCGGCAACGGTGGTTGTGGTGGTGGTTGCCACAGTTGCGGTTTCAACAGCCTGCGCCGAGGCAGAAGTCACGCTCAGGGCGGTCAGGGCGGCAGCGACGATGATATTTTTCATAATCCAAATCTCCATTGGAAAGCCAGTTGAAGGAACTTTAGGTCAGCTCTCGGGTAATTTCAACGCAAGGTGTAGCGGGGAACTCTTGCTGAGTGGTTTTTTTTGTTTCGATTTGCGGGAAGCCGCTGAAAAAACCGGCGACTGTGGCAAAAAAATCTAGGAAGACAGGTCACGAATGCGCAAATAGCCGATTTCTGGCCCCGCCCATTGGCGCGATTTCCAGACCTTGTCCCGGCGAGAATCAACCCAGTAGTCATTGACCACCACGGTGGGGCGCCCGTCCTGTGGCGCGCCTTCACAGTATTCCTGAATATGACGGGTGGCATAGCTGCGGCCAATAATCTTCAGCTGTTCGGCGCCGAGATCGCGCAGTTCGCAGGCCATGTCGACCTGACGGGCGACATTGTCACCATGACGTAGCTGGTAGCTGCGCGCGCCATCAGAGGCGGGACCGACGATGCCGTTCTGCGCCGGAACGCGGGCCGACAGCAGGTTGCCGCCCAGGCCGCGGCTGGCAATCAGCATGCCATTGCGAAAGGCCAGAGAGTTGTTGTCACTGCTGCGCCAGACGGTGATCTCGCCGGGGAAATCATCCTGGCGGGTCAGCACCAGCCCAAGGTAGCCGGTGAGATCATGGCTTTCGACCGTGACTTCGATATGGGGCTGGCCCAGCTGGTCCAGCAGAGCACGACTGATTTGCAGCGGTTGCGGCTTTGGCGCCCGCTTCTTGGCGATGGCCTCGCGGATCGCCTGACTCAGCTCGACCTCTGCCGAGGCTTCGCCGGGGCCCTTGCTGCAGCCCGCCAGTCCCAAGAGGGCCACCAGGACGATTCCGGTGACGGCTGCCTTGATCAGTGTTCTGCCATATCGATGTTCGGTTGCGGTTGCATGTGTCATTCCCAGAACCTCGCACGCTGGTCTTTCAGGCTGGCGCGATGGGCCTCGCGGATGGAGCCATAAAGCCGCCCCGGGACATGTACCTTCTGGCCGCCATCCCGTTGGGTGGGGCGAATGGTCAGGCCAAAGCCGCGGCGGCTGGGCTTGCCCAGCATCCAGTCGAGCGGGATGCGGAAGCGGAAGCCCTTATCAAAGGAGCCTTCGCCGAAATCTTCCGAAGAGACATCGGTTACGGTGAAGAAGGCGCCAACCAGCCAGCCATTGTTGAACTGGCGGTCCAGGCTGAAGGTGGCGCCATAATCGCCGGCCAGATAGCGGCCGACATCAACCTGCGCCAGATAGTTGCTGTTCAGCTCGTAATAGGCCGAAGCGTGACCGGTGAGGGTTTTGTAGTCGCGAAAGGAGAACCGCTGGTCATAGTCGCGCTGAATGACGTAGTTGCCCTCGAATCCCAGGGCCAGTCGGCTGTTCACCGGCTTCCACAGCACCTCGGCGGAGACGCCGCCAAACATGGATTCCAGCAGGCCAACGGTGGCGCGGGCATAAAGATTGCGTCCGGGCTTCCAGTTGCGCGCCACATAGAGGTTTTCCAGAGTGGTGCCATATTGCGCATATTCCCCGACATCGGTGCGCACATGCGGCAGCACCGAATTCGAGGCCCGGGTGTTTTTCACGTTGCCTGCCAGGCGCTGGCGCAGGGCGCCGGCAATGATCCAGCCCGGTGCTGGCGCGTAGCTGGCTTTCAGATCCACACCAAAATCGATCCGGAAAGGCCGGGCCGGGTCGAAATAGGAAGGTTGGGTATAGGGGCCGAGACTGGTGGAAAAGGCCGGGTAGAGCTCGCTGGACTGCAGTGCTGTCTCCGGCAGCGGGCGGGCCTCGGTGATGCCGGCAACCGCCTGCAGCCCGTCCGAAGTCTGCGGTGCAAATTCCAGGGCCTCCAGATCCGAGCGGCGGATTTCCAGAGTCGACAGGGCAAGGCCGTCGCGCATCGGGGTGATGCGGAAGGTCTCGACCGAGGCCGGCAGGGTTGCGGTCATGATCCGCGCCACCCGGCCTGCGGCCTGGGCGGCCGAGCGATAGCGCGGATTGCGAAAGCGCAGATCGACCACGGTGCCCTTGAAATCGATGGCCTCAAGAATCAGCCCGTCTTCCTTGAGCGCTTCGGCAGCGCGGTCGCGAAAGGCGGTGGTCTGCGACTGGCTCTGCGCCCATTCCTGGTTCCAGTCCGCCTCTTTCACGGCCCATTGGCTGCGGGGCACGATCGCCTGAGGCGCGGGCACCAGCATCGGGGTGACCGGCTGTTTTGGGTTGAGCTGGAACTGGGCGGTGAGGCCGATTTCAGAGCCATAAAGGTAATAGGCGCCAAAACGGGCGCGATCGCTGTGCTGGTATTCCAAGCCAAAGCTGAAGGGGGATTTGCGTTCAAAGACATCCGAGACCTGAGTCTCGGTGACATAGGCATCCGAGGAATATTCCGCCTTCAGGCTCCAGCGTTCATCGGGTTGCCATTCAATCCCGGCAAAGGGGGCAAAATCGCCGCGAAACCACTGATCATAAGACAGCTCGCCCCCGGTGGAGCCGCCGACAAAACTGGGACGCGCGCCGCCGATACTGCCGATGGCCCCATAGGAGCCGAGCCGCCCCCAGCCGATCCCAGCGGAAAGCTTCAGCTGACCGGGGCTGCGGCTGCGGCTGAGTGCGGGCGTCTGAAAGCGCTTGGTGGCGACGAAATACTCTGCCGCGTAGACACCGGTGCCGGCAAAATCCTGCAGCCCCATGGTGATTTCAGGCAGCCAGCGCCGTTCGCGCCAGAGCCGGGCGCGCACATCAAAGCCGCGGTCATAATAGGTGGCAAAGCCAAACAGGTTGAGATTGCGGATGCCATTGTAGCGAAAGCTGGTCGACAGCCAGGGCAGCGCCTGGAAGGTGATGTTGTAGCGGCTCTGGCCGCCGAACCAGGAATAGGTCACCGCATATTGCCCATCCGGCAGCATCTCTGCCGAAGGCATGTCGATGATGCCGGGGCTGCCATAGAAATTCAGCGAAGGCGGCGGCAGCGGTTTGAATCGCGGCGCGGCCTCGACAGTGCCGGGGGCGGGATCGGGCGCGGCCCGGGTGATCTCGGGTCCCCAGGCCATGGCGGCGGGGGCGGACAGGCACAGCAGGGTGGCAGCTGCGGTCAGGCGATGCGGTGCTGCGCGGCTGAAAACGGTCCTGAACATGCTGGAAAAACTGCGGATCACGAGGGTGGGCTGCCTTATGCCTGTCAAACATTTGTCTGTCGAACACCTGCCAGCCAGCCCTCTGCCAGCCCTCTGTCCTATGTCAGACCTATGTCAGAGCTATGTCTGTCGATTTTTGCGGTATGCAGGCCCGGTTAGAGCACGGAAGGTGCCGCCGGATCAACGCCGACCCGGTCCGGGTGGAGCTGTGGGTCAGGATGTTTTGCGGTTTGTGTCCTGATGGCCATAGCCCTCAACCCAGCGCTGCAAAACCTGGCGTGCCGCCACAGCGTCTCCGGCGGCCACGGCCTGACGCAACCCACGCATGAAAGCGGCCACTTCGATCTCTGACAGCACAGTTTCACGGGCACAGAAGATCTTTGGATGTCGGGTGGTGATCAGCTCGTCCGTCAGGGTGAGTTCTTCCTCGAGTTTTTCACCGGGGCGCAGCCCGACAATCTCGATGGCGATATCGCCCTCCGGGTTGCTTTCGTCGCGCAGGCTGTAGCCGGCGCTTTCGATCACCTGGCGCGCCAGCTGCAGGATCGGTACCGGCTCGCCCATATCGAGCACGAAAACCTCGCCGCCCCGGGCCTCGGCTCCGGCCTGCAGTACCAGCTGGACCGCCTCGGAGATGGTCATGAAATAGCGCTTTACCCGTACATCGGTCACGGTGACAGGCCCGCCGCGGCTGATCTGATCCTGAAACAGCGGCACCACCGAGCCGGAAGAACCCAGCACATTGCCAAATCGCACCATGGTAAAGACGGTCTGGCTGCTGCGGCTGGCCAGGTCCTGCAACAGCAGCTCGGCCATGCGTTTGGAAGCGCCCATGACATTGGTCGGGCGCACCGCCTTGTCCGAAGAGATCAGAATGAACCGTTCCACCCCGGCGCGCGCTGCAGCCTCTGCGAGGGTCTGGGTGCCAAAGACATTATTGGCCAGACCGGGCAGCGGGTTGGCCTCAACCAGCGGCACATGTTTGTAGGCCGCCGCATGCAGAATCACCTGCACCCCATGTTCTGCCAGCACCATACGCACCTGGCGCGGATCAGTGACCGAGCCGAGAATGGGCACCACCTCGATGCCGAGGCTTTCGGCCAGTGGGGTCAGTTCCTGGTGCACCGTATAGAGCGCCAGCTCGCTCAGCTCAAAGAGGACCAGCTTGGTCGGGCGGCAGGCCAGCACCTGGCGACACAGCTCAGAGCCGATCGAGCCGCCAGCACCAGAGATCAGCACCACGTGATTGGCATAAGAAGCGCTGGCCTTGTTCAGCGGCAGGCTGCGCGCGGCCCGTCCAAGGAATTTCTGCGGCGGCACCGGGGTCAGCTTGTCGACCAGGGCTTCTTCGCCAATCAGCTGAGCAAAGGAAGGCAGCGCCTGCACTTCCAGCTGCATGCTTTGCAGGCGTTGAATGATCTGGGCCTGTTTTGGCTGGCTCTGCGACGGCATCGCCAGCAGCACCCGGTGGATCTGCCGGTTTTCGACCAGTTCCTGAATGCGGGCCGGTGGAAACACCGGCAGCCCCACCAGAGTCATGCCCTGCAAAGAGCCATTGTCGTCGACAAAGGCGACAGGATCGATGCCATCATGGGATTTCAGGGCCTGCGCCAGCTGGGTGCCGGTGGTGCCGGCCCCATAGATCAGAACCCGGCAGCGCGGCGTTGCCCGCCGGTAGACCACCAGAACGATCTGATGCAGGAACGCCCGGATTGCCATCATGAACAGCATATAACTGGTGGCAAAGACCACATGGGTTCCCGAGGGCAGATCTGGCCCAAAGAGATGGGTCAGCAAGGCCAGGACCGCCGCCGTCAGAACCGCAACCAACCCGGTCAGCGCCACGGCGTGACGCTCATAGGCATTGAGCTGCACCATCGGCAGGCCCAGCCACAGCGAGGTCGCCGCCGCCGCCATCATGACATAAGGCAGCACCGGCAACATAGCGGCAAGCGTATGCAGGGCAGGTTCGGGCAGAGGGAGGACGGCCAGCGTGAACAGCAGGGCCAGGGGGATCAGCCCCAGGTCAACGGCGAGAAAGATATAGGATTTCTGTTTGCGCGATAACCTGCTGATCAGGTTGAACATTTTGCTGCCCCGTCCAATATTTTTGCTCCTGTGCAGCACAGGAGATCAGCGCGATCTGCTTGGGTGCGATCTGTTTGTTGGAAACACGGGCTGGCAGCCGTCCGAAGCATGCAACTGCTCCAGCTTTCACAAATCAAAATCCACTCGCTCTGCATCTCAATTTAATTTGTTCCGGCCTAGCACAGAACGCATTCGGACGCAAAGCGAACGATACCAGCCCTGCCCTATAGGCTGTTATTTGCCGAATCTTTATCGCCTGAAGGTTGTTCGGCGCTCTTTCGGGCGCTCAGGGATGCTGCAGGGGACTGAGGGTAGCGGGCCAGAACGGTGATAAGGACCGCGGTAAAGGCGGCGGCGTGGCTCTATTCGGCGGCCCGTTTCAGGCCGGTGACCCTATCGAGATGGGCCATCAGATCATCGCGCAGCTCTGGTCGTGACAGGGCAAATGAAACGGTGGCCTGCAAGAAACCCGCTTTGGAGCCGCAGTCGAAGCGCTCACCACGAAAGCGGAACCCATGGGTCGGCACCTCGGCGGCGATATCCTCGGCAATGGCAT
>NZ_CYSG01000029.1 GCF_001457775.1 Phaeobacter sp. CECT 5382 | reverse complement strand
CGATGGTGCCGATGTTGACGTGCGGCTTATTACGTTCAAACTTTTCCTTAGCCATGATGGCCTCCTTTGTGATTGAGAAAGGTCCGCGCAATTCGCGAACCTTCCAATGTCTTGTCGCTTACGCGAATTTCGCCTGAATTTCGTCCGAGATGTTCTGCGGCACGGGATCGTAGTGCGAGAACTGCATGGTGAACTGGGCGCGGCCCGAGCTCATCGAACGCAGGGTATTGATGTAGCCGAACATGTTCGCCAGCGGCACGTTTGCTTCGATCGCAATCGCATTGCCGCGAGGCTCCTGGCCGGAAACCTGACCACGACGGGAGGTCAAGTCACCAATGATGCCACCGGTGTATTCTTCCGGCGTAATCACTTCCACTTTCATGATTGGCTCAAGCAGCTTGGCGCCCGCTTTGCGCATGCCTTCACGCATACACATCCGTGCGGCGATTTCAAAAGCCAGAACCGAAGAGTCCACGTCGTGGAACTTACCGTCGATCAGGGCAACTTTGAAGTCGATCACGGGGAAGCCGGCCAGAGGACCAGAATCCATCACCGAGTTGATGCCTTTTTCGACACCTGGGATGTATTCTTTCGGGATCGCACCACCAACGATTTTGCTCTCGAAGGAATAACCTTCGCCTGCTTCGGTGGGGGAGATGATCATCTTCACTTCGCCGAACTGACCCGAACCACCCGACTGTTTCTTGTGGGTGTAGGTGTGTTCAACTTCGTGACCGATGGTCTCACGGTAAGCAACCTGAGGCGCACCAATGTTGGCTTCAACCTTGAATTCACGCTTGAGACGGTCAACCAGGATGTCCAGGTGAAGTTCGCCCATGCCCTTCATGATGGTCTGACCGGACTCGATGTCGGTCTCCACACGGAAGGATGGATCTTCAGCAGCCAGACGACCCAGACCCTGAGACATTTTCTCTTGGTCCGCTTTGGTCTTGGGCTCAACCGCGATCTCGATAACCGGATCGGGGAAGGTCATGGTTTCAAGAACCACTGGTTCACTGGTGGCGCAAAGCGTGTCACCGGTGGTGGTGTCTTTCAGACCTGCCAGCGCGATAATGTCGCCCGCGAATGCTTCCGTGATCTCTTCACGGTCATTCGAGTGCATCATCATCATCCGGCCAACACGCTCTTTACGACCTTTGGTCGAGTTCAGCAGAGTGTCGCCTTTGGACAAAGTACCCGAATAGATACGGGTAAAGGTCAGCGAGCCAACAAAGGGGTCGTTCATGATTTTGAACGCCAGGCCAGAGAAGGCCATATCATCGTCAGCACGACGCGCGATGTCACGAACTTCGTCTTCATCGCCGGGTTTGAAGCCCATGTAATCAACAACGTCCAGCGGGCTGGGCAGATAGTCGATCACAGCGTTGAGCAGCGGCTGAACACCTTTGTTTTTGAAGGCAGAACCACCAAGAACAGGAACGAAGGCCATTTCGAGTGTACCCTTGCGCAGCAGTTTGCGCAGAGTTGGTACGTCGGGCTCTTCACCTTCGAGGTAGGCTTCCATGGCGTCGTCGTCCATTTCGACGGCCGCTTCAACCATTTTGCCGCGCCATTCGTCAGCCAGCTCTTTCAAGCTGTCACGGATGGGAGCTTTGATCCAGGACGCACCAAGGTCTTCACCCTGCCACAGCCATTCTTCCATGGTGACCAGATCAACCTGACCTTCCAGCTCTGTTTCCGCACCAATCGGGAACGCAACGGGCACAGCACGTGCACCGGTACGGTCTTCGACCATGTGAACACAGTTAAAGAAGTCTGCGCCGATCTTGTCCATCTTGTTGACGAACACCATCCGAGGAACCTTGTAGCGGTCAGCCTGACGCCACACGGTTTCGGTCTGGGGTTCAACACCAGCGTTGGCGTCCAGAACACAGACTGCACCATCAAGAACCGCCAGCGAACGCTCAACTTCAATGGTGAAGTCAACGTGGCCGGGGGTGTCGATGATGTTCAGACGGTGCTTTGGAGAGTCAGCAGTTTCGCCATCTTCGGTGCGTTCCCAGAATGTGGTGGTCGCCGCCGAGGTGATGGTGATGCCGCGTTCCTGCTCCTGCTCCATCCAGTCCATGGTGGCCGCACCGTCGTGCACCTCACCAATGTTGTGGGACTTGCCGGTGTAGTACAGGATCCGCTCGGAACAGGTGGTTTTACCTGCATCGATGTGCGCCATGATACCGAAGTTACGGTAATGGTTGAGAGTATACTCGCGTGCCATTGGTCTAATGTCCTCTGGGAGTTACCAACGATAGTGGCTGAAGGCTTTGTTAGCTTCGGCCATCTTGTGGGTGTCTTCGCGCTTTTTAACAGCAGTACCACGCGATTGAACAGCATCCATCAGCTCGCCTGCAAGGCGCTCTTCCATGGTGTTCTCATTGCGCTTGCGTGCTGCGGTGATCAGCCAGCGGATGGCCAATGCTTCGCGACGCTCAGGGCGAACTTCGACGGGAACCTGATACGTTGCACCACCCACACGGCGGGAGCGAACTTCGACCGATGGTTTGATGTTTTCCAGCGCTTCGTGGAAAACTTCCACGGGGGCGCGCTTGATTTTACCTTCAACGCGATCGAAAGCGTTATAAACGATACGCTCAGCGACCGCCTTTTTGCCGTCGATCATCAGGTTGTTCATGAATTTAGTCAGAACGCGGTCGCCAAACTTTGCGTCTGGCAGTACTTCGCGTTTTTCAGCGGCGTGACGACGTGACATATCAGCCTCTCCTTCTTATTTAGGACGCTTCGCGCCGTACTTCGAACGACGTTGTTTACGGTCTTTGACGCCTTGGGTATCCAACACACCACGCAGGATGTGGTAACGGACACCCGGAAGGTCTTTTACACGACCGCCGCGGATCAGAACCACGGAGTGTTCCTGAAGGTTGTGGCTCTCACCTGGGATATAGGAGATCACTTCGAAACCGTTGGTCAGGCGAACCTTCGCAACTTTCCGCATCGCGGAGTTCGGTTTCTTAGGTGTGGTGGTGTATACACGTGTGCACACGCCGCGCTTTTGTGGGCACTGCTCCAGGTGCATGGACTTGGAGCGCTTTACTTTTGGCTGCCGCGGCTTGCGGATCAGCTGTTGGATCGTTGGCATTCCGGTTCTTTCCCCGTTTCGCAACTTTGGTCATGCATGCTTGGTATAGCATGCGGCTCAATCTTCGTGCGCCTACGCGTCCGCAAGCGCAAAAACCGCAATCGCTTCCATTCCGAGGTAAGCGACGCGGTGGTTTAACAGAGGGCTCAGGTGATAAAAGTACCTGAACCTTGATACACAACAGTGTTGATATCGGCTTGTGGGGCGACCCCCTGATTGCCGGATAGGCGCGCGTATATGGGGAGTCGCTGGTGTTGTCAACTGCAGCGCGCCATTGCCTCCCGTCTCTGAGCCAAAGCCCGCCTCAGTTTTGCCAAAAGGCAGGGATCCCAACGCGGGGCAACAGGGCATGATCCCGAACTGTCCCCGCCCGCATTTTGATCGGCGGCAGCCCCGGAAAAGCCAAGACCGGTTGTCGCTCGCGCGGGCTCCATGCATAGTTGCAGCCTGATGCTAAACACCCTCGACAACTGTGTCACGGGTTTCGGGATATGCGCGCATGCAAGTGATTGGCCTTTGCCGGTTCTCCTACCCCGCCTTTGGCGGCTTCCAAGTAGAACATAACAGTATCGAAGACCGCATCGCCTTTCTCTATGGCGAGGCCCGCCTCGAAGAACGGTTTCGCCTGCTGGAGACCATCGCCCTGCCCTGCCTGCGGGAGCAGACCGATCAGGATTTTGAGCTGATCATGGTGATTGGCACCAGCCTGCCCGCCCATCACCAATCCCGTCTGCGCGACCTGTGCGCAGATATTCCCCAGATCCGCATTCACGCAGAGCCGCCGCGCAAACAACGCGAGGTGATGAAAGAACTGCTGAATGCTGCCCGGCGCGATCCAAAGGCCCCCTGCCTGCAGTTTCGCCATGATGACGATGACGCCATTTCTGTCGATTTCATCGAGAGGCTGCGCCAGACCATCGCCGATTGCCCCGGTCTGGTGGCGCGCAACAAAACCCTCGCCGTCGATTTCAACCAGGGCTTTGTCGCCGAGGTCGGCGCGACCGGGATTGCCGCCACTACAATCCACCGACCCTACTATGTCGCGTCACTGGGCATGTATGTCAGCGGTGGCAACGCGCAGACCATCATGAATTTTGCCCATGAAAAAATCCCGCGCTTCATGCCCACCGTGACGATCAGCGATGCTCCGATGTTTGTGCGCAGCCACAATGGCTACAACGATTCACGTCAGAAGAAGGTGAAGCCCATTCCTGTCACCCCTCTCACCCCGGAACAGATCGGAGAGTTCGAAGCCCGGTTTGCCCTGCGCGACGACCAGATCCGCAAGGTCTTTGCCCCCGCCTGATGAAACCCACCTGATTGACCCGGCCTGATGAACCCGGCCAGCTGCCTGTTACCTGAGAGATCAGGCCTCTGGGCTAGACCTTGCCGGGTCGGTTCTGCCGCTCTCGATACAGCGTGAACAACCCTGCCGCCACGACCAGAGAGCCGCCCAATAGCGTCACCCCATCCGGCCAGTCCCCAAAAATCAGCCAGCCCAAAAACAGCGCCCAGATCAATCCGGTATAGCGAAAGGGCGACACCACGGCGACTTCGCCGACGCGCATGGTCATGACCGAAAACAGATAGCCACCAAAGATGAAACACGCCGCCGCCGCCAGCATGCCCACCTGCCCCGGAGTGACCGGCTGCCAATCCTGCAACAGACTGTAGACCAGACCGAAGGTCAGCACCGACAACGAGGCCATAAAGGTGACCAGCATAGAGGGCACCGCCGCAGACATCCGGCGCGTCGCAAGATCGCGAACCGTTACACAGGCCACAGCCCCAAGCGCAAAGATCGAAGCCGCATCGAACCCCTCGGGTCCGGGGCGAACGATCAGCAGCATGCCACAAAATCCCGCCAGAATCGCCAGCATACGCCGCCAGCCCACCGCCTCGCGGAACAACAGGGCAGCCCCCAGTGTCACGGTCAGCGGCAACATCTGCAAAACGGCAGTGATATTGGCCAGGGGCATCCGCATCAGAGCGGTCAGAAACAGGAAGGTAGCCCCTGCCTCTGCCAAGCAGCGCAGCAGCACCAGCCCCCAGTCCCGCCCCGCGAGACGCATCCGCAAACTGCCCTGATAGCGCGCCAGCGCAAAAATCAGCAGGCTCGCCATGGCTCCGCGCAAAACCAGGATCTGCGAGAGAGGCAGCGCCTCGCCCACTGCCTTGACCAAAGTATCATTGAGCGTGAAGGCCGCCATGGAGCCCATCATCAACAGCGCACCAATCTGATTGGGTGTCATGGGTCAGATCGCTTTCAGGGCTTCAAGTGTCATACCAAAATGCTGCTGCAATCCGGCGTCCAGCGCGGCTTCGTTCATCTTGTGGGTGACACCGGTCTGCGCCGGGTCGGACTTATTGTCACCGTGAATGGTGCGAATATAGGCAGGCACGGTCACATCTGAATAGATGTTGAAATGACTAGCCAGTTTCCGGTGATTGTATCGATAGGGATTGGCCCAACTCTTCGCTGGCGCCACCAGGGCTGTACCCGCAGAAAGCGGTGTCTGCTCGATGGCATCAAATACCTTGGGGCCCGCTGGTGTGGCCTGCAGATAGAACCCGCGGTTATGGGCAATCACGAATGACCCACCGGGAGGCTGCAACGGCAGGATCCCTTTGGCCAGGGCCTTGGTGCGTCGGACAAAATCCATATCCACAGCATCATCGTCATCAAGCCGAAACAGAATGCGATGGCTGTCTGGCGCGCATGGGATTGTATTGTAGCCGTGGCGCAGCAATCGATAATGCCTTTCGGTCCCGACCGGCAGAAAATGCAGGTTGGAATGCGGGGCCAAAAGCGATTCCAGTCGGTTGCGAAAAATCTCGGGCATGGACTCGGCCGTCAGGATGACCACGTCAAAATCAGGGTCCGTCTGCTGCAAAAGAGACGGCAGGCATAGGTTTTCAAAGATGCTGAACCGCAGCTCCATCCGATCTGGATCAAACAGGTGCGCTGCCGTTTCTTCCAGAGTATCGAAACGTTCCGAATAATAAGTCGGCGTGAGAACGGAAAACCGGACCAAACCCACCATTTTCAAACTATCTGCCATTCAAACTCCAACCCGCCACGGCCCTTCAGTGCCGCCGCCGAGACACCTTTGATCATGCTGCATCAGATACCCCATTGGAGAGTTCGGCACAAACAGGCATGGGTCAAGACCAAGTCTTTGCACCACAGGCCCTCGCTGCAAAAGCTTCTGGCAAAAGAAAACCCCCCGCGCCGATGGCGCGAGGGGTCATTTCAGTCAAAAGATCAGCGACTTTAGTCGCGGCTTTCCGGCGTTTCCACCAGATTGTCGAAGGTTTCGCTCGCGAGGTCTTCTTCGACCACCGGTGCTGCCAGGGCTGCGGCGGCTTCGGCTTCTTCGCGACGCGCTTCGAGCACCACGTTGTCACGGCCCTGTGCGATCTGACGCACACGCTGGGTCGCACCACCGGTCCCGGCTGGGATCAGACGGCCAACGATGACGTTCTCTTTCAGGCCAACCAGTTTGTCCCGCTTGCCCTGCACCGAAGCTTCGGTGAGAACCCGCGTGGTTTCCTGGAAGGAAGCCGCAGAGATGAACGAGCGTGTCTGCAGCGATGCCTTGGTGATCCCGAGAAGGATCGGCGCGCCCTGAGCCGGACGTTTGCTGCGCGACAGTGCCTTTTCATTGGCCGCGAGGAACTCTGCCTTATCCACATGCTCGCCTTTGAGCAGCGTGGTTTCACCCGAGTCCGAGATCTCCCACTTCTGCAGCATCTGACGCACGATGACTTCGATGTGCTTATCGTTGATCTTCACACCCTGCAGGCGATAGACGTCCTGAACCTCGTCGATCATGTAGTTGGCCAGAGCCTCTACACCCATGATGCCAAGGATGTCATGCGGCGCCGGGTTACCATCCATGATGTAGTCACCCTTCTGGACAAAGTCACCTTCCTGAACAGGAATGTGCTTGCCCTTGGGCACCATGTATTCGACGGCATCGCGTGACTCATCCGCAGGATCAATGGAGATCCGACGCTTGTTCTTGTAGTCACGGCCAAAGCGCACATACCCATCGAGCTCGGCGATGATGGCGTGATCCTTGGGACGACGGGCTTCGAACAGTTCGGCCACACGTGGCAGACCACCGGTAATGTCCTTGGTCTTGGCGCCTTCACGCGGGATACGCGCAACTACGTCACCGGCCTGGACTGGGTCGCCATCTTCGACAGACAGAACCGCATCCACGGACATTGGGTAGGTCACCGGGTTGCCGTTATCCAGGCGCATCGGTTCACCATCGGTGCCCACAACAAAGATCTCAGGCTTGAGCTCGCTGCCTTTGGGGGCGGCGCGCCAGTCGATGACGATCTTCTGGGTCATGCCGGTTGCATCATCGGTTTCGTCGCGCACGGCGATACCAGAGACCAGGTCGACATATTTGGCCGTACCGGACTTTTCGGCGATGATCGGCAGGGTATAGGGGTCCCATTCGAACAGTTTGTCGCCGCGACCGATGGTCTGACCAGCGGCAACGAACAGTTTGGAGCCGTAGCCCAGCTTGTGGCTGGCACGCTCTTCACCATGTTCGTCTTCGATGATCAGCTTCATGTTCCGGCCAACAACCAGCACATCCCCGTCGGAGTTCTTAAGGGTGTTCTCGTTTTCGAAAACGATCTTACCCTCGTGGCTGGCTTCCTGGAAGGACTGCTGGCCACCCTGAGCAACGCCACCGATGTGGAAGGTCCGCATCGTCAGCTGTGTACCGGGTTCACCAATCGACTGTGCGGCGATGATGCCGACAGCTTCGCCAGTGTTGACCATGGTACCGCGTGCAAGGTCACGACCATAGCACATGGCGCAGACGCCCTCTTCGGCTTCACAGGTCAGAGGCGAACGGATCCGCATGGACTGCACACCTGCTGCTTCGATGGTATCGGCCAGACGTTCGTCGATCAGCTGACCTGTTGCCGCAAGGATCTCTTCGGTGCCGGGACGTTTGACGTCTTCGGCTGTGACACGACCCAGAATGCGCTCGCCAAGGCTTGCAACAACTTCACCGTCATTGACCGCTGCCTGAGCAGTGATCGAATTTTCGGTGCCGCAGTCACGATCGCGCACGATGCAGTCCTGTGCAACGTCAACCAGACGACGGGTCAGATAACCCGAGTTCGCCGTCTTCAGAGCCGTATCCGACAGACCTTTACGAGCGCCGTGGGTGGAGTTGAAGTACTCCAGAACCGACAGGCCCTCTTTAAAGTTCGAGATGATCGGTGTCTCGATGATGTCGCCGTTCGGCTTGGCCATCAGGCCACGCATACCGCCCAGCTGTTTCATCTGTGTAACCGAACCACGCGCACCGGAGTGGGCCATCATGTAGACCGAGTTTGGTTCTTTTTCGGAACCGTCTTCCGCGCGTGGCGTGGTCGAGATGGTGGTCATCATGGCATCGGTGACGCGGTCGTTACACTTGGACCAGGCATCGACAACTTTGTTGTACTTTTCACCCTGGGTAATCAGGCCGTCCATGTACTGCTGTTCAAAGTCCTTCACCAGACCGCGTGTCTCATCGACGATGGGCCATTTGGTTTCAGGAATGACCATGTCATCCTTACCGAAGGAAATACCGGCCTTGAAGGCTTCGCGGAAACCCATGGTCATGATCTGGTCACAGAAGATCACCGACTCTTTCTGACCACAGTAGCGGTAGACGGTATCGATGACCTGCTGCACCTCTTTCTTCCGCAGAAGACGGTTCACCAGTTCAAAGGGTGCCTTGGCGTTCTTGGGCAGCAAAGCCCCCAGCATGACGCGGCCCGGCGTGGTTTCAAAGCGCTGAAGCACCTCGTTGCCTTCTTCGTCGATCTGGGTGATCCGCGCTGTCACTTTCGAGTGCAGGTGAACCTCACCGGCATCCAGTGCGTGCTGGACTTCTTCGATGGTGCCAAAGACCTTGCCTTCGCCGATCATGCCTTCGCGTTCCAGGGTCACATAGTAGAGACCCAAGATCATATCCTGCGACGGAACGATGATTGGCGCGCCGTTTGCAGGCGACAGAACGTTGTTGGTCGACATCATCAACACGCGCGCTTCCAGCTGAGCCTCAAGGCTCAGTGGGACGTGCACGGCCATCTGGTCACCGTCAAAGTCAGCGTTGAAGGCCGAACAGACCAGCGGGTGCAGCTGGATGGCTTTACCTTCGATCAGCGTGGGTTCAAACGCCTGAATACCAAGACGGTGCAGTGTCGGCGCACGGTTCAGCATGACAGGGTGTTCGCGGATGACTTCGTCGAGGATATCCCAAACTTCGGGACGCTCTTTTTCCACCAGCTTCTTCGCCTGCTTCACGGTGGAGGACAGACCTTTGGCCTCCAGACGCGAATAGATGAAGGGCTTGAAGAGTTCCAAGGCCATCTTTTTGGGCAAGCCACATTGATGCAGCTTGAGTTCCGGACCGGTCACAATGACCGAACGACCGGAGAAGTCGACGCGCTTACCCAAAAGGTTCTGACGGAAGCGACCCTGCTTACCCTTCAGCATGTCGCTGAGCGATTTCAGCGGACGCTTGTTGGCACCGGTGATGACACGACCACGACGGCCGTTGTCGAACAACGCATCCACAGATTCCTGCAGCATCCGCTTTTCGTTGCGGACGATAATGTCAGGCGCGCGCAGTTCAATCAGACGCTTCAGACGGTTGTTCCGGTTGATTACCCGACGATACAGATCGTTGAGGTCAGAGGTCGCAAAACGGCCCCCATCCAGCGGCACCAGTGGGCGCAGTTCTGGCGGGATAACCGGGATCACGGTCATGATCATCCACTCTGGGCGGTTGCCGGATTCCAGGAAGGATTCCACAACTTTCAGACGCTTGATGATCTTCTTGGGCTTCAGCTCACCGGTGGCCTCAGCCAACTCGGCGCGCAGGTGCTCAGCTTCAGAGTCCAGATCGATGGCCGCCAGCATTTCGCGGATCGCTTCGGCGCCGATATTGGCGGTGAAAGCGTCCATGCCAAAGGCATCCTGGGCGTCCATGTACTCTTCTTCGGTCATCATCTGGCCATAGGTCAGGTCAGTCAGACCGGGCTCGATAACAACGTAGTTTTCAAAGTACAGAACCCGCTCCAGATCGCGCAGGGTCATGTCCAGCATAAGACCGATGCGCGATGGCAGCGATTTCAGGAACCAGATATGCGCAACGGGCGCGGCCAGCTCGATATGGCCCATGCGCTCGCGGCGGACCTTTTGCAGGGTAACTTCAACACCACATTTCTCGCAGACAACGCCGCGATACTTCATGCGCTTATATTTACCACACAGGCATTCGTAGTCTTTGATCGGGCCAAAGATACGGGCACAGAACAGACCGTCGCGCTCTGGCTTGAAGGTCCGGTAGTTGATGGTTTCTGGCTTTTTGATTTCGCCATAGGACCAAGACAGGATCCGTTCCGGTGACGCCAAGGAGACTTTGATTTCATCAAAGACCTTTGTGGGCGTCAGCGGGTTGAACGGGTTGTTGGTGATTTCCTGGTTCATTTGTGTTTCCTCAAATTTGTGCGGAAGGGGGGAGGGAAGTATGGACGGGCGCCCTTACTCCTCTTCCTCCGCATCCAGGAGTTCCATGTTCAGGCCGAGGCCACGGACTTCTTTGACCAGAACGTTGAAGCTTTCGGGTACGCCCGCTTCAAAGTTGTCCTCGCCTTTGACGATCGATTCATAGACCTTGGTCCGACCGGCAACGTCATCCGATTTGACGGTGAGCATTTCCTGCAGGGTATAGGCAGCGCCGTAAGCTTCGAGAGCCCAGACTTCCATTTCCCCGAAACGCTGACCACCAAACTGCGCCTTACCACCCAGCGGCTGCTGGGTAACCAGCGAGTATGGGCCGGTGGAACGGGCGTGGATTTTGTCGTCAACCAGGTGATGCAGTTTCAGCAGGTACTTGATGCCGACGGTCACGGGGCGGGCAAACTGCTCGCCGGTGCGGCCATCAAACAGAACCGACTGACCCGAAGAGTCAAAGCCAGCACGTACCAGAGCGTCATTTACATCCAGCTCTTTGGCACCATCAAAAACAGGTGTCGCAATCGGCACACCGCGGGTCACATTGCCAGCCGCCTCGACGAGGTCGAACTCGGACATGTCTGCGATGCCTTCCTCGTAGACGTTCTCGCCATAGGCATGCTTCATCGCATCCCGTACAGGCGTCAGGTCGCCGGAACGACGATAGTCCTGCAGCGCGTCATCCACCTGGATACCCAGACCGCGTGCGGCCCAGCCCATGTGGGTTTCGAGGATCTGACCAACGTTCATCCGCGAGGGAACGCCGAGCGGGTTCAGACAGAAATCGACCGGGGTCCCATCCTGAAGGAACGGCATGTCCTCCATCGGAACCACTTTCGAAATCACACCTTTGTTGCCGTGACGACCAGCCATTTTATCACCAGGCTGAAGCTTACGCTTCACGGCGATAAAGACTTTGACCATCTTCATCACGCCGGGCGGCAGATCGTCACCACGACGGACTTTTTCGACCTTGTCTTCAAAACGGGCATCCAAGGCGCGTTTCTGCGCTTCGTACTGCTCGTTCAGGGCTTCGACAACCTGTGCGTCCTGCTCCTCTTCGAGGGCAAGCATCCACCACTGACCACGGCTGAGCATCGACAGTGTGTCTTCGGTGATCTCAGCACCAGAGCGTACGCCCTTGGGGCCTTTGACAGCGGTTTTGCCAAGCAGCATGCCACGCAGACGGGCGTAGATGTTGCGGTCCAGGATCGCGAGTTCATCGTCGCGGTCACGGGCCAGACGTTCGACTTCTTCACGCTCGATCTGCAGCGCGCGTTCGTCTTTTTCAACACCGTGACGGTTAAAGACGCGGACTTCGACGATTGTGCCGTAGTCACCGGGCTTCACCCGCAGGGATGTGTCACGCACGTCCGAGGCTTTCTCACCAAAGATGGCGCGCAGCAGTTTTTCTTCTGGCGTCATTGGGCTTTCGCCCTTTGGTGTGATCTTGCCGACCAGAATATCGCCCGGTTCAACATCCGCACCGATGTAGACGATGCCAGCCTCATCGAGGTTGCGCAGCGCTTCTTCACCAACGTTGGGGATGTCACGAGTGATTTCTTCTGGACCCAGCTTGGTATCACGGGCGGCGACTTCGAATTCTTCGATGTGGATCGAAGTAAAGACGTCGTCACGGGCGATACGCTCGGAGATCAGAATGGAGTCTTCGTAGTTGTAGCCGTTCCAGGGCATGAAGGCCACGACGACGTTTTTACCCAGAGCCAGTTCACCGATATCGGTGCTTGGGCCATCGGCAATCACTTCGCCCTTGCGGACTTCCTGACCAACACGCACCAGCGGACGCTGGTTGATGCAGGTGTTCTGGTTCGAGCGCTGGAACTTGCGCATGCGGTAGATGTCTACGCCTGCGTCGCCCAGTTCCAGATCCGAAGTTGCACGGATAACGATACGCTGGGCATCAACCTGGTCGATGATCCCGCCGCGTTTCGCCATGATCGCCGCACCAGAATCGCGGGCCACAACTTCTTCGATACCGGTGCCAACTAGGGGCGCCTCGGCACGCAGAAGTGGAACCGCCTGACGTTGCATGTTCGAGCCCATCAAGGCCCTGTTCGCATCGTCGTTTTCCAGGAACGGAATAAGCGAAGCCGCAACCGAGACCAGCTGCTTTGGGCTAACGTCGATCAGATCAACGCTTTCGCTGGGCGCCAGCGTGTAGTCACCGGACTGACGGGTCGACACCAGATCATTGGTGAACTTGCCGTTTTCGTCGAGCGAGGCGTTGGCCTGAGCCACAGTGTGGCGCATTTCTTCGGTCGCCGACATGTAGTGAACTTCGTCAGTCACCTGACCTTCGTTCACAACGCGGTAAGGCGTCTCGATGAAACCGTATTTGTTGACGCGGGCAAAGGTCGCCAGCGAGTTGATCAGACCAATGTTCGGGCCTTCCGGCGTCTCAATCGGACACATCCGGCCATAGTGGGTCGGGTGAACATCTCGAACTTCAAAACCGGCACGCTCACGAGTCAGACCGCCAGGCCCAAGCGCCGAGAGACGGCGTTTGTGGGTGACTTCCGACAGCGGGTTGGTTTGGTCCATGAACTGCGACAGCTGCGACGAGCCAAAGAATTCACGAACAGCCGCTGCGGCTGGTTTTGCGTTGATCAGATCCTGTGGCATCACAGTGTCGATCTCGACAGAAGACATACGCTCTTTGATCGCGCGCTCCATGCGCAGCAGACCAACGCGGTACTGGTTTTCCATCAGCTCGCCAACGGAACGCACACGACGGTTGCCAAGGTGGTCGATGTCATCGATGCCACCACGGCCGTCACGCAGATCAACCAGGGCCTTGATGCAGGAAACGATGTCTTCCTTGCGTAGGGTCCGCTGGGTGTCTTCGGCGTCCAGCGCCAGACGCATGTTCATTTTGACGCGACCAACGGCCGACAGGTCGTAGCGCTCGCTATCAAAGAACAGCGTGTCAAACAGCGACGAGGCCGCTTCGACGGTGGGCGGTTCGCCCGGACGCATGACGCGGTAGATATCCATGAGCGCTGTGTCGCGACCCATGTTTTTATCCGCCGCCATGGTGTTACGCATGTAGGGGCCAACATTGACGTTGTCGATGTCCAGAACCGGAATGTCGGTGATACCCGCATCCATCAGTTCTTTGACTGTACCGCCAATGATGTCGCCATCCTTGTCGTATTCCATGGTCAGCTCATCGCCGGCCTCAACGTAGATCGCACCGTTCTCTTCGTTGATGATGTCCTTGGCGACAAATTTGCCAATGATGTGATCGAAGGGAACCAGAAGATTGCTGATCGCGCCCTCGTCGATCATCTTCTTCACGGCCCGTGGTGTCACTTTCTTGCCAGCTTCGGCAAAGATCTCACCAGATGCCGCATCGACCAGATCAAAGGTCGGACGGGTGCCACGCACACGATCAGGGAAGAAGGGGGTCACCCAGCCACGGCTCTTGTCGAGCGAGAAATTCACCGTGTTGTAGTAGGCATCCATAATGGCTTCCTGGTCCAGCCCCAGTGCATAAAGCAGGGTGGTCACAGGCAGTTTACGGCGGCGGTCAATACGGGCAAAGACGATGTCTTTGGCGTCAAACTCAAAGTCCAGCCAGGAGCCGCGATACGGAATGATGCGGCAGGCAAACAGCAGTTTACCGGAAGAGTGCGTCTTGCCTTTGTCGTGATCAAAGAACACGCCGGGCGAACGGTGCATTTGTGATACGATAACACGCTCGGTGCCATTGACGACAAATGTGCCATTCGGGGTCATCAGAGGCATGTCGCCCATGAAGACGTCCTGTTCTTTGATGTCCTTGACCGATTTGGCGCCGGTATCTTCGTCGATATCAAACACGATCAGACGCAGGGTAACCTTCAGCGGCGCAGAATAGGTCATGTCACGCTGCATGCACTCTTCGACGTCGTATTTAGGCTTCTCAAAGGAATATTTCACGAATTCCAGAACGGAAGTCTCGTTGAAATCCTTGATCGGGAAGACCGATTGGAAAACGCCCTTGATACCTTCGCCATCGAGCGGCTCTGGGGAATCTCCGGAACGGAGAAACAGATCATAAGACGATTTTTGAACCTCGATGAGGTTCGGCATATCCAGCACTTCGCGGATTTTGCCATAATACTTGCGTAGACGTTTCTGGCCAAGGAACGTTTGAGCCATGTCAGATGTCACCTTTCGAATTCTCACTGGTCAAGAATGCCGCCGGGCCCCGGCATCTTGCCCATACGAGACAGCGTGGTTGGATCTATTCATGGCCACCGTCCCGAATGGCGGCCTCCCGATCCTTTGAACCTCGCCTGAGAAAAGACCCGTTAACAATGGTCCTTGCTGAGACAGATTCGGCTGGACCCGGATTTCTCCGGATCCAGCCTGAACTTTGCAGGGAACAGTCGGCGTAGCCGACCCTCCCCAGCGAAGATGGCTTAGGCCACTTCGACTTCGGCGCCAGCTGCTTCCAGCTTGCCTTTGACGTCTTCGGCTTCGTCTTTCGACACGCCTTCTTTGATCTTGCCGCCAGCTTCGACCAGCTCTTTGGCTTCTTTCAGGCCAAGACCGGTGATCGCGCGGACTTCTTTGATCACGTTGATTTTGGATGCGCCGGCGTTCTTCAGAACGACGTCGAATTCAGTTTTCTCTTCAGCCGCTTCGCCGCCGGCGTCGCCAGCTGCCATTACGACTGCACCGCCAGCGGCGGGCTCGATGCCATACTCGTCTTTGAGGATGGTTTTCAGTTCTTGTGCTTCCAGCAGGGTCAGACCCACGATGCTTTCTGCGAGTGCTTTCAGATCAGCCATTGTATCAGCTCTTTCCGTGTTCAGTATGTGTGTTCTAACGCATGGGCTTGTGCCCCACGCCAGTCATTCAGTGCCAACCGCTTACGCAGCTTCCGCCTTCTCTTCGATGGTCGAAAGGATGCTTGCGATATTGCTTGCAGGTGCGCCAATGGCCCCAGCGATGTTGCTTGCAGGTGCGCCGATGCAGCTTGCGATCTGAGCAATAAGCTCTTCGCGCGAAGGCATTTTCGACACAGCTGTAACACCAGCCCGGTCCAGAGCGTTCTCACCCATTGCGCCGCCAAGAATTTCGAATTTCTTGTTCTCTTTGGCGAATTCTTCGGCCACTTTGGCAGCTGCCACAGGGTCCTCAGAGTAGGTCAGAACGGTCATCCCCGTCAGCAGGTCAGAAATGCTTTCACACGACTTTCCCTCGAGGGCGATTTTGGCGAGCCTGTTTTTGGCAACACGCACGGCACTACCAGCTTCGCTTGCGCGCGCTCGTAGGTCCTGCATCTCAGCAACTGTCAGACCGACGTAGTGTGCAACCACCACGACGCCAGAGCTTTCGAAGATCTGGCCGAGTTCCTCGACCAATTTCTCTTTCTGGGCTCTATCCACAGTTCTCTCCAAATTTGGGGTGTAAACACCCCGGCTCATTGATGTGCCAGACAAAATTGCCTGACGTTCAAGTCCGTTTTACAGGGATAGCCAACGTCGCCCGAAGGTAAAAAAACCCTCGATCTTTTTTGTCTTTCCCGTCTCAGGAGGGAAATTAAGACCCGATCGACAGGTCACCCACCATCTTGGACGAAATGAAATAAAGCGCACGACGAATCGCACGCTTTACCTCTAGGTCGTATTACTGGCAATTCGAAGGATTTCCAAGTGGTAAAACGGTATCTTCTGCGCTGGCCCATAGGACACGAGCGCAACACCCTCGCAACATCAAAGCGAAATACCCAGCCTTTGCGCCCGCAAGCTGGGTAGTCCACCGGTTGAGCCCGCCAACCCCGCCCATCAATACGGCCAATCACGCGAGCCAATCACTCCGCTGCGAGGCTACTGATTTCAAACTTCAGCTTGGTTATCGAGATATCCGCCGTTCGGGGCAGGTACAAAACCTGGCACAGATCAGACAGATCATCAAATTCACCCAACCAGTCATCCCCCATCACAAAGAGATCGGCACTGTACTTGACTATGTCGGCCCGCTTTTGCCCCCAACCATTTTCGGGGATAACCTTGGTGACATACTTGCAGGCCTCCAGCATCTCTGCGCGCTGTGCGTAGGGCAACACTGCCCGCTTGCCCTTGATGGCGTTGAATTCGCAGGTCGAACACCCAACGATAACCTCGTCAGCGAGGCGCGACAGCCGCTTGAACAACCGCTGGTGCCCGACGTGAAACAAGTCAAATGTCCCATAGGTCAGCACGCGCTTAAATACTCCATCGCCGACCAACTGCAAAAACGGCGCGAACCGGTGATTTGCCTCCCGCCAGGGAAAGACGAAGTATGGGTTGGGCTCACGCCAGTCAGCGCCATAGTTCACGGCCAGCATTTTTTCCGGTTTGGCTGGGATCGGCAGGTCAGACACCGCGCAGGTTTGCAACGGCAGCACATCGGATGCGTCGAGTTCGCCATGGGTATGGGGGAAGACAAAGACCTTGCCATCTTCTATCCAGGCCGGAAACAAATCTATCGTGAAACCTTCGGGAGAGGTCAAGATGATCGCCCGCATGCGGCCGTCATTTTGCTCTTCTACTCGTGCAAGCCCTTGGTGGAACAGGGTCAGCCGGAGCTCCCGCCAACGCTGCGCCGCCGTTTCAAAACTGTCGGCCCGCAGAATAACACCCAAATCCACATCATCGTCATGATCCAGCAGCTTGCCCTCCCGGACAACACCAAGAAGCGCGCCGGAGTTCAAAAACACCTCGCCAGCCAGCGGGCGCAGCTTTTGGATAAGAGGCCTGAGGTAGCTCCAGATACTGTCATCAGACTGATCGGCAAACAGCTGGTTGCCATGACTCGCCAAAGCCTCAGGAGGAACATGTAATTTCAGGAAGACATCAAAGGCCTGAAAGGCCTCCATTTGCTGGCACGCACTGCGCAGCTCGAAAAGCCGCGCCATACATTTGCGCACCTCAAAGGCACGTTTGCGCCGCTGCAGCAGCAACATCACTTTAGCCTCCAAGGCCAAAACGGAGATGTCACCCTCGTAGCGATCCAAGGCCTTTAAGTAGCGCCAAAACCGGAAACCGTCTTTTGGCTGACAAAACTGCGCGCGCACGTCTCGATGGAGCGCTAAAATGCGCTCGCTTTCCTGCATTTCCTGCATGCCTACACCTCAAATTCGACTTTTTTGTATTTTTTAAGGTTACGTTAACCATTTTGACAAAATTGAAACTGCTTTTTGCGTATCTCGGCGGAAATTTTCGTCGAAGTGATGCAGTTTTAACAAACCGGCCCGTGTCAAACACTCCTGCTTGTTTGCCCTCAGCGCGCGCATAAGCCGGCTGGCTGGAAGAGCTGCCAATTGAAACATCTGAAACAAGATCCGGCCGGAGCAATACCCTCCACAGGACCAGACACAGGGCCGGACAGTGGGCCGTACAGTGCGCCAGACAGTGGGCCAGACACAGGGCTTGGCACAGCTTTGCACTCCTAGGCTCAACTCACAGAGGTACATGCAAATAAAAAAGGGCGGCGCCACTGGCACCGCCCCCAAATCAATCAATCTTGACCGTCGCTTCCTTATTCGGAAACAGCACCGTCAACATCGATGGTCACGCCAGGACCCATGGTCGAGGACAGGACGATTTTCTTCATGTAGGCACCCTTGGCACCAGCCGGACGCGCTTTGGCAACCGCGCTGATGAAGGCGCTGACGTTTTCAGCCAGTTTGGCTTCGTCAAAGGAGGCTTTGCCGACGCCTGCGTGGACAACACCACCTTTTTCCGCTTTGAACTGGACTTCGCCGCCTTTGGCCGCTTCAACAGCCGCTTTGACGTCCATGGTCACGGTGCCAACCTTGGGGTTAGGCATCAGGTTACGTGGGCCGAGGATCTTACCCAGACGACCAACGATAGGCATCATGTCAGGGGTAGCAATGCAACGATCAAAATCGATGTTGCCGCCCTGGATGGCTTCCATCAGGTCTTCTGCGCCGATCACGTCTGCGCCGGCTTCCTTGGCTTCGTCAGCCTTGGCGCCACGGGCAAATACAGCAACGCGCATGGCTTTGCCGGTGCCGTTTGGCAGGCCGATCACACCACGAACCATCTGGTCAGCGTGACGGGTGTCAACGCCCAGGTTCAGAGCGATTTCGATGGTTTCATCGAATTTCGCCTGTGCGTTTGCTTTAACCAGTGCAACAGCTTCTGCAACGGTCACATTGTTCTTGCCAGCGAAGGCTTCGCGCGCGGCGCGGGTACGTTTACCGAGCTTTGCCATCTTACTTCACCTCGATGCCCATGGAGCGGGCAGAGCCCAGGATAATCTTCATCGCCGCTTCGATATCGTTGGCGTTCAGATCTTTCATCTTTGCTTCGGCGATTTCTTTCACCTGAGCAGCAGTCACGGTACCAACGGTTTCACGCGAAGGTGTCTTGGCGCCGGACTTAACTTTGGCGGCCTTCTTCAGGTAATAAGACGCAGGAGGCGTCTTGATGTCCATGGTGAAGGACTTGTCCTGATAGTAGGTGATCACGGTCGGGCACGGCGCACCGGGCTCCATGTCTGCGGTCTTGGCGTTGAACGCCTTGCAGAATTCCATGATGTTGATGCCGCGCTGACCCAGAGCGGGGCCAACTGGCGGGGATGGGTTTGCTTGACCTGCAGGAACCTGCAGCTTCATCGAACCAACAAGCTTCTTAGCCATTTGGTTGTCCTTTCAACTCGGGTGAAACGCGTTTCACCCAGTGGATGTTGCGTGGTCCGACCAAGGATCGCGATCCTCGAATCTCCCACGAGAGAATCTCGCCCGAAGACGATAGAGGCGGCATGTACAGGGGAATGGTGCGGGTGGCAAGCAGGAAGGCATGGTGAAGGCCAATGTCAGCTGTGAGCCCAAAGTGTTCAATGCTGCGCTACGCATGAATGGCGGCTATTGAGGAGTGAATTCCAGCCAACCAGCAGAACCAGCCACAAACAAAAAACCAAGAAACAGCGCCAACGCGATTATCCAATGGATGAATGTCTTCCGGCGTTTCCCTTCTTTGGGGAACCAGTTAAACTTACGCAACCAACCCAAAATCAAATCCATGAACATGAGCACGAACATGAAGTGGCGGAAAAGCAGGTAGATGAACAACACCCCAAGGATAATTCCTGCCAAGGTGTTGGCTGGGACAATCTCCCAACTGTTTCCGTTGGCTGAAGTGGCTATCGTGCTTTCCATCTGTTCCGCTCCCTTTTGATCCTGCCAAGGATTAGTCGAAGACAACATTGCGGCAAGCACTAAATTGCATCGGTTCTTTGCGAAGCAGACCTTCAATTCGTTTCAGTAAAGGTCTGGACAATCCGCTTAGCTGACGGCCCCAAGAATACAAAAACGCCGCGAGCTTTTAGCATCGCGGCGCTTGTAATTCTTACAGTTGGGCTGAAATTCAGCTCTGTTTGGTAACCTGGGTAAAGTCCAGCTCGACCGGGGTTTCGCGACCAAAGATCGACACGCTGACTTTTAGCTTCTGGGTCTCGTCATCGACACCCTCAACCATGCCGTCAAAGTCCTCAAAGGGACCATCGTTGACCTTGACCTTCTCGCCGATCTCAAAGGAGATCAGTGTACGTGGTGCCTCGATACCTTCTTCGACACGGCCCAGGATGCCCTGAACTTCGGCGTCGCGCATTGGCATGGGGCGCCCCTGTGGACCAAGGAATCCGGTCACCCGGTTGATCGAGGAAATCAGGTGATACCCACGGTCGGACATTTCCATGTGCACCAGAACATAGCCCGGCATGAAACGACGCTCGGTCGCGACTTTCTTGCCGCGACGAATTTCGATCACCTCTTCCGTGGGGACCAGAACTTCGTCGATTTCATCCTCAAGCCCTTGTTCGGCAACCGATGTGCGAATCTGCTCTGCGATTTTCTTTTCGAAGTTCGAAAGAACGCTGACCGAATACCACCGTTTCGCCATGAACTTGACCGTCCTTAGTTTTGCCGGGCGTAAAAACTTACGTCGCCGTCAGTGAATTTGAGGTTCTGCCGCTTAAGCCTGCCTAGCGCCAAACGCGCCTGAACAGAAATCGGCGCGCAACTCGAATCGCCGCACGCCCACGTCAGAGATTTTGGGTCAACTACCCGCCAATCGGTCCAAGATCAAGAGCCGGGACCGGTTTTGTGCAGGGTTGTGCAGACAGAACAAGCGTCCGCGAGAGGCATGCGTGAGCCGAAACTCAGCCGAACATGCCCAAAAGGCCCTGCAGACCAAAGCGGATCAACAGATCAACCATTGCAAAGAACACAGCAGTCAATGCGGCCATGATGAAAACCATGACGGTTGTCAGCAGGACTTCGCGGCGTGTAGGCCAGACGACCTTGCTCACCTCGGCACGGACTTGCTGGATGAACTGTACGGGATTGATGGTGGCCATGTGCCTTGTATCTTTCTGCTAACAGGGTCTGCGGCATTTAACGCCAGTTGGCTATGAATTCAAGCCCCAGCCTGTGATCGGCCAGCCTGTGACCAGCCAAACTGTGATTGGACTGCCCCCAATTCGACCTCCTGCATGCAGATTGTGAGTTTTTAAGATCGCAGATTTCCCTAGGACAATCGCCAAGACAATCGTCGGAGCCCCCAAGATCTCGCCATAAGAACTCTGGGTAAACCGAGATTTTGCGGTCGCCGTCAATTTGAGGCAACTCTATCTTAATTCCCTCCGGCTATCCCTAAGGAACGCGGTTTGTGGCCACAGAATGTTGGCCTGCCGCCTGTGCGTGACTTTTGAGATAGGATGCCATGACAATCGCTTTATCCATGACCAGAGCCAATCGCCTAGCGCGGGATCAGAAATTCAGTGATGCTGCCGCGATTTATGGCGACATCCTGGCTAAATTCCCAAAGAACACCAAGGCCCGAAAGGCGTTGAATGACTTGCGAAAACAGATCTCGCAGGCCGAAAACCCTGGGATTGAGGTCCAAAAGGGCCTGGTTCGGGACTATGAGTCGGGGCAATACGGTCAGGTAGCTGCAAACTGTGCTTCGCTTTTGAACAGCCATCGACGCTCGCATTTTCTGTGGGAAATTCTTGGCAATTGTCACCTGAAGAACGGGCATCTGGACGAGGCCGCGACCTGCCTGAACAAGGCCTGCGAGCTGAACCCCAAGGCGCCTTCCAGCTTTGCCGCCCTGGCAGATGTCTATCGTGCGCAGGGGGACATGAACAACGCCATCGCTCTCTATGAAAAATCCCTGTCACTGGATCCGGACCTGCTGCCGAGCCTGAACAATCTGGCGCGCGTTCTGTCCGACCTCAACCGCATGCCCGAGGCATTACCACTGCTCGAGAAAGCTGTGACGCTGGCGCCCAACAACCCGACTCTCCTTTACAACTACGGCAATGCCTTGCGAAAATCCGGCGACATGACGCGGGCAAAGGCGCTACTCGAAAAGGCCACGGAACTGGCCCCACAACTTGTCGAAGCACAGTACAATCTAGCACAGATGCAGTCGTTGGATGGGGACAAGGAACAAGCCATCGAGCGGTTTGAAGCTGTCCTTGTAAAAAATCCGGGCGATGATCGCACCCGGTCCGACAAGCTGCATGCCCAGGCGCAACTGAACGACTGGCGGTGGATCGATGAATACCAGGCCCACCGCCGCCATCTTGGCCTCACCGGGACAGCCTGCGCTCCCTTCACCGCCCTCACCTTTGAGGACAATCCAGACCTGTTACGCCTGCGTACGCAAGCCTACGCCAACGAGATCATGCCAGCGCCCAAAGCCGCGACACGCCAGACACCTTGCCCGGATGAGCTGCGCCCAGACCGGTTGCGCATTGGCTATTTCTCTTCGGATTTTCACGATCACGCCACCATGCGCCTTATGGCCGGCCTGTTCGAAGCCCATGACCAGACCCGGTTTCACATCACAGCATACTCCTATGACGGAGCCCCTGCTGATGCGACACGCAGCCGGGTGATGAAATCCGTATCCCAATTCAAGGATCTCTCGGCCGCATCTGATCAGGCGGTTCTTGACCTCGTGAAATCCGACGAGCTGGACATCGCCGTGGATCTAAAAGGCTTTACTGGCGACAGCAGATCCAGGCTTTTCAGTGACCGGCTGGCACCTGTCCAGATCTCCTACCTGGGATTTCCGGGCACTCTCGGCAGCAGTGCCTTTGACTATCTCATCGGCGATCACGTAACCTGCCCGGCAGGCAGCGAGCGCTACTACGAAGAGCACCTGATCCGAATGCCCCACAGCTATCAGGTCAACGACAACACACGCAAACTGTCGAGCCAGCAATTCACCCGCAAAGACTGCGGCTTGCCGCAGGATGGTTTTGTCTTTTGCTCTTTCAACAACAGCTATAAGATCACGCCCCGCGAATTCGACATCTGGATGCGCCTGCTTGCTCAGGTGGACGGAAGCGTTCTTTGGCTGTTGGACACAAGTGAGACATCCAAAGCCAACCTGCGCCGGGAAGCACAAGCCCGCGGGATCGACGCAGAGCGTCTGATCTTTGCGCCGCGTGCCGCACAGCCCGAACATCTGGCGCGCCATCAGGTTGCCGATCTGTTCCTGGATACCTTCGTAGTCAATGCCCATACAACGGCCAGTGATGCGCTCTGGGCTGGGCTGCCGGTCCTGACCCTGCCAGGGCGCCAGTTCGCAGCCCGCGTCGGGGCCAGCCTTCTGCAGGCCGTCGGGATGCCCGAACTGATCGCAACTTCCGAAGCCGACTATGAAGCGCGGGCCCTAAATCTGGCACAGGATCTGGATGCGCTCGCCAAACTACGTGGCAAACTGCATCGCAACCGCCAAACGGCCCCGCTGTTTGACACCAAGGGCTTCACCCGTGATCTGGAGCAGGCCTTCGACATGTCCTTTGAGCATCACCTGCGAGGACGCGCACCGGTTCACCTGAACGTATCTGAAGGCCCCACCTGCAACAGCAAGCTCCCGAACCCGGCCCATTTGCCCCTTCTCAGAGGGGGCGTTATAGGAATGGGCCAGCAGGCATAGAATTTGGGCGGCGCCGGAGCCTAACCTTGCGCCGCTCGAATCTGGATAGCGAAGCGTTTGACCGTAAATATTGGGGCCTGGGAAAATTTGCGTCCCAGGCCCAGCTTTGAGACGCTATGCCTAGGCTAAGGAATCATAGCCAGTAAATGACAATTTCCGCGAGGGCAATCTTCGCTTCGTCAATATTCCCAATCACTGAACTACTCCCCATTTATT
>NZ_CYSG01000028.1 GCF_001457775.1 Phaeobacter sp. CECT 5382 | reverse complement strand
ATTCC
This sequence comes from Phaeobacter sp. CECT 5382, assembly GCF_001457775.1. Lineage (GTDB taxonomy): Bacteria > Pseudomonadota > Alphaproteobacteria > Rhodobacterales > Rhodobacteraceae > Pseudophaeobacter. The sequence continues at coordinate 29,567 of NZ_CYSG01000028.1, read as the reverse complement.
GTCCGGGGAAAGGGGAAGTCCCCTCAGAAACCGATTTGTGCAACAAAGCCCCTCGCAATCACCACGGCCGCTGAAAAGAACGCGGCCAGCCGCGCGACACTTCTGGAAGACCTCGCCCGGATCCGGTGGGAAAATGAGGTCGGCGGGGTCACCTTGCCAGACGGCACCACGTTGCCGACCGATCAGGCAACCCGCGTATCCCTCACCGGTGCCGTGAACAGCCTTGCAAACGGCATGATGACCGCGCCGGTTGCCTGGAAGTTTCCGGGGGGCTGGGCCGATCTGACCCAAGCGCAGATTGAGGCCGCCGCCGCCGCTGTCGTGACGCATGTGCAAGCCTGCTTTTCAGCCGAACGCGCTGTCCAGACGCAGGTTGAGGCGCTCCCGGATCCGACCGGCTTCGACCTTCAAACCGCCTTTACAACGGCTTTAAACGCCTCCCAGTAATGGGAGGTTAGCGGCGTCTGAAAATCAGATCCCCTGCACACCGCCCAAAGGCATGGACGGCCCGTTGCTGCCGTTCGCATTACGCAAAACCAATGACCGCTCCCGGATCAACTCATCAATAGATTTCGCTCTCCAAAGAGCGCTTCACACCGTCCAGCATTGTAGCTGCCCAGTCACCGAGGACCGCATCACTACTCCAAGAAGCGAGCGGCTCTGTGAAGATCAGTAGATGTGGTTTCAGCGAGCCGCTCCAAGAGCTGGGATATATGCGCTGGCGCAAAGCATCACGGAACCTCTTTCTGTCGCCATACAGGTTAGCGAGGTTCTGGAGCGCGGGGTGCCAAGTCCATTTACCGCTCTTCTGTTCGAGTATCGGGAAGAAGGTAAGGAGAAATGCAATGCGACCATCCGGATCGACCTCGGCCCATTCAAGCAACAGTTCGATCGGGATATCGAATAGTGCTCCAGCGCCGACGCGCGAGAGGTTACTTGCGAAGGGCTTGGTAGCGGAAGTGATGGCGTTCATCCGATCACGTTCGACCCGTGTTGCGATCTCGTAAAAGCTTGCGAGTACAGGCCAGACTGCAGCCGGAGCGCGTTGAATTATAGTATCGAGGGCACCGCGTAGCACCTCCGGAAGACCGCGGCGTCTCGATCCTGAGGTTCGGCAGGCAAACACAAGCTGATCGGCAAACCTTCGAGCGAAGGTGTCGTCGATCCCGTCAGAGGCGTCGACCAAACGGAGTAATCGATCGTAGGAATGATCGGCCATGGTAGAATTGCCATCTGCTTCTTCGGCGATCGATGGTGAAAGGATCGTATCCTTTACCAGATCGACGATTTTGGGCGGAAGGATCTTCTGGCCATGTGTATACATGGACAAGATCTCGAGTGCAGCCCATGCTCCTCCGTCGGAGCCACGCTCAACGAGCGCCTCGATAAACGTTGAAAGGGCAGCGTGACCAACTTCCTCGAGGCGACGTCCATAGGAAACCGAGACACTCTGAGCCGACGTCACTCTGCCGTCGCGAACATCGTTCGCGAGGTTGTTGAGGCGATCATCAGTGACGCGGAGCGAGTTCATAATATACATCGGATTGGCAGCGAGGACCTTCGATGTCTTGGCAATGGCTTCAAGCTTACCGACGCCGTCTGGCTTATTGCGAAGTTGGTAATCGAGGGCCGATAGAAGGGAGGCGACAAAGTTGACGCCTGCCCGTGTGCCGCTCTCATCTAAGGCAGTGACGGCTTGCTCGAAGGTATCCAAAGGGTCCTCCAATTCCGGGGCCAAGGCGTTCGCAAAGTCCTGTGGCGCATTCATCTCTTCCGTCGCCATGGCGTGGATGGCGCGGGAAAGCTGCTTCGGATTTCTCGCGATCACTGGCGCAAGTTCTTGCACGCGACGCGCCGAATATTCGTAGTCCGGGTCCTCCTGGTCCTTGTTGTAGTGGTTCGCGGGATCGTGCAGGTCTGCCCTCCAGAAGCGGCTATAGAGGCGGACCAGATCAACCGGGTCGGTCGGTAGGGTGGCGTCGAACAGCGTTCGCACAGCGAGCGAGAGTTCATTCGGTTCTTCGGGCCGATCGAAATAGAGCCAGTCACCGATCCCGTGAGTGGCGTCAAACCAATGACCAGAGTACGCGATCACTTCTTTGACGAATATCTCAAGCGTGGGCAAAAGACTTGGCGAGAGGAGATTACGGATGTCGCCCGCGACATGCTCTTCGATAACCCGACGCAGTTCGATGTCCTTGCGCCATAGTTCGAGCAGACGTTTGAGAGCCCAGTCGAAATAGGCATTGATAGTGCCGTGATCGGCAGGCACCCATTCCGGGTGATAGGCTTCAGCGCCGACCTGCTCGAACTGTTCTGACCGAGATACATGGGTTTGGATCATCGCTCCGAGCGCTTCGACACCAACGCGGCGGATACGCGGATCATCTTCGTCCAGTGCCTGCTCCAAGGCAACACGACGGAGCCGATCATCAGCCTGCGAGCCTGCAAGCGCAACCTGGAAGAGCTGGCGTAATAGCTGCAAGATCGGCTGTGAGCCCTCAAGAGGGGCGACGGCCGCGAGACGCAGAACCATCTGCGCGGCAGGACCGAAGCTCTTCTGGCGCGAGGCGAGAAGACGCAGCGCGTCAACGAGTTCTTCAGTGACGTAAATTTTTTCGACATCGGAAAGCGGTACTTGCGCAATCGCCCAGTTTAGGGATGTCCCTGTGCGATCAGGTTCGACATGAACGAAAGCATTAAGATAGGGCGCGACGTCGGATTGGACGATGTTTACGCCAGCGAACCGTGTGCGCAATAGTAAATGGATGGCCTCGCTCAGCGTCCGGGACCGCGCGAGGAAGCGCCAGCGTGTGAGCATGGCGTCTCTGTGATGACACGGCGCGCTATCCAGAAACGCTACCAATGTTGAGGGGCGTAGATAATCGAGGCGGCGCAGCGCGAGGAAGTTAGCGATCGGACGGGGCTGAACGACCATCGCGCCATGATTGCGTTCGACCAGATGCTGCCGAGTGGCGATGACGAGATTCTCGTACAATAGTTCACCCTTCATATGAACCAGCATCTCGGCGAGTTTGTCGAAGGCGGCTGGATCCTCATCGGGCAAAAGGCTGTCGAACAACGACAGGCATTCGAGCGCCCGCACGGTTTCGCGATCAGCACCGACCGCATCCATGATCTGCTGTGCAACATCGTCGACCGACTTTAGGATCGCTTTTTTCTCGTAGCTCTCGGTGGCGAGTACAGCGATGCGAGGAAACCCGTCGCAAAGGTCCGCGATATAGTCAAGTTCATCGGCCGTGGCCTTGGTTAGCTTGGTCGTAAGGATGCCCCTAATCGTCGTACGATCGGCTTTGGAGGGTCGAACCATGACGCACTGATCATCATGTTCGAGCCCGTCGGCGCCGATGGTGATGATGCGAAGCTGGCTACCTTCAGTAAGAGCGAGCGCGTTCAATTCGCGAGCTTTATCGAGAGGGCATCCGTCCACGACAAGAACTGCGGCCGAGCCCTCCTTCACGATCTGGTTCGCTACGTCCCAGAGGCGGTCTCCAACCTGGCTAAAGTCGCAGAAAACAAAGTTGGCGGCAGCAAGTCCCTTGAGTAGACCAGAGCCAGTGCGAAGCGCATGATACAGTGCTCGGGTCTTGCCGATTCCTGAGGCACCCCAGATGCGAACGGAAGCCCCAGGCTCTTCCAATTCGACGAAGAGGCGCTCGGCGAGTTGAGAAAACTCGATCGCATCGGCCTCATGGGCGCCGAGCGAGAATTGGCGGTCAGGGCTCTCAATGAACGGTGGCGCGGCGATGTCCGCGCGTTTGCCCCAATGATCGATGGTCGAGAAGCCAGCAAGGTCGATCGCAGCGTGCCGCTGCTTGATCCAGACAGCGACGCCGGGGTGCGCGCTCGCCCACGCGGCGAGCTTATTCCCCTCGTATACATCGCCCTTCGCGAGATTGGTTGGGTCACCACCGCCGGTCTTGATACCTTGCTTGATCGCGTTGACGCGATCGGCCGGTTTGTTGCCGACGAGCGCCGTGGTAGTAATGCCGATGTAGCTACCGCCGCGAGCGAGGACATCCCGCACAGAGTCATTTAGAATTTTGGCCGTAACGTTATTCTTTTGGGTGGGTTTGGTCCAAACCTCTTTTTTCCACTGAGCGTCGCCCCCGTCCTTCGCCTTGCATTGAAAGGTGATGTCGCAGCTTGGGAGGAAATTTGTTGATTTTGCGCCTCCGGTCCAGGCAATTCTTGCGTCCTGTCCGCCATCGGCGACGGTGATTTGGAGCGGAACGTCCACGCCTCTCAGCGGAACGTTAGCATTGCGGGCTTCGGCGTAAAGAAGACGGCGCAACAACTCGACGAGCTCGTCTCCCGTGAAATCTTTGATCTCGTTAGGATGGACTGTAAACATATTGCCTTTCTAATTTGTCTGCATCGTCGGCAAAATGACAAGATGACCTGACGGCAAAGGGTTAAAAGTAATAACCTCGCTTGGTTGGGTTGATCTCATGTCAAGGCGTTAGCTTTTAAGCATTGGTTCGTGTCAGCAGTCCAATTAAAACGGGCAAAAAATGCGCTCGTAGGATGAAGAATAATCTGTTGCAGAAAGTGGTCTCGATCCGCGACAGGCTCTGCTTCGTTCGTGTTGCTGACCTTCGTGGAGAGCGCAGCGAAGGTCCGCATCCCGCCCCTCTCGTAGGCGCGTCACTTATTGCTACGCCTGGTCCGAATGTCTGGAAAGGGCTGCCAGCAGACATCCAGATTTCCGAAAATTCTCTTGTCGGAAGAAACGAAGCGGCCTAAGTTTTGAAAAATAAGTTGCTGCAATGGGAAGTGTCCCGCACTGCAACGCGAAGTGTCCCGCTACATCCCGCTACACGAAGTGTCCCGCTACAGCTACAACTAGTTCAAGTCTTACGTGACAGGGCCTCAAACCGACCGAAGTTTGCTTCAGAAGGTTTGCAAATTTGCTGAACGCCCTTTGGCAGTGCTGAAAATATCCAAAACAAGAGAGTTTGCAAAAATTAGCACTCTCGATTTGAGAATTCTGCAAATAAATTGCGTCCCTGTGACGCGGCGTCTGTTTGATCGCTTGCCGTAGTGCCAAGCTTGCGCATAACTCTTTGCTCAGAGAGATGCGAGGAGGATGCCCATGTCTTATCAAGAGGTCTACGCCAGCTGGAAAACCGATCCTGAAGCCTTCTGGATGAATGCCGCCAAGGAAATCGACTGGGTTCAAGCCCCGACCAAAGCGCTGACAGACAAAGGCGAAGGGCTGTACGAATGGTTCTCTGATGCTCGCGTCAATACCTGCTACAATGCAGTAGACCGTCACGTAGAGGCCGGACGTGGGGAGCAGACGGCCATCATCTATGACAGCCCGATCACTCATACCAAACGCGAAATCTCCTATGTTGAGCTGCGCAATCGCGTCGCCACACTGGCTGGGGCGCTGCGAGCAAAAGGCATCGAAAAGGGCGACCGCGTCATCATTTACATGCCGATGGTTCCAGAAGCCCTGGAGGCGATGCTGGCCTGTGCGCGTATTGGCGCTGTGCATTCCGTGGTCTTTGGTGGCTTTGCCGCCAACGAGCTGGCGGTGCGGATTGATGATGCCACCCCAAAGGCAATCATCGCCGCCTCCTGTGGGCTAGAGCCGGGGCGCGTGGTCCATTACAAACCACTGCTGGACGGCGCGATCGAGCTGGCCGAGCACAAGCCCGACTTCTGCGTCATCCTGCAACGGGAGCAGGAAGTGGCCGAACTGATCGAGGGCCGCGACGTCAACTGGCATGGCTTCCAATACGGGGTTGAGCCTGCCGAATGCGTCGCCGTCGAGGGCAATCACCCCTCCTACATCCTCTATACCTCTGGCACGACCGGGCAGCCCAAGGGCGTTATTCGCCACACTGCGGGGCAGCTGGTCGCGCTAAACTGGTCGATGAAGAATATCTACAACGTCGATCCCGGCGATGTCTTCTGGGCGGCCTCTGATGTGGGCTGGGTCGTGGGCCACAGCTATATCTGCTACGCACCGCTGATCCACGGCAACACCACCATTGTGTTCGAAGGCAAGCCCGTTGGTACGCCCGACGCGGGTACCTTCTGGCGGGTAATCTCTGAGCATAAGGTCAAGAGCTTTTTCACCGCCCCGACCGCCTTTAGAGCCGTGAAGCGCGAAGACCCCAAGGGTGAGTTTGTCGGCAAATATGACCTCAGCTGCCTTGAGCAGGTCTACCTTGCCGGTGAGCGCGCCGATCCCGACACCATCACCTGGGCCCAAAACCAGCTGAAGGTGCCCGTGGTTGACCACTGGTGGCAAACCGAAACCGGCTGGTCGATTGCCGCTAACCCGCTTGGCATTGAAGAGCTGCCCACCAAGCTCGGCTCCCCTGCGGTGCCCATGCCCGGCTATGAGGTGGACATCCTTGATGAGGGCGGCCATCCCGTCGCCGCCGGAGAGCTGGGCGCGATCGCGATCAAGCTGCCGCTGCCACCCGGCACCCTGCCGACCCTGTGGAATGCCGAGGCGCGCTTTAAGAAGAGCTATCTCACCACTTTCCCTGGCTACTATGAGACGGGCGATGCCGGCATGAAAGATGAGGACGGCTACCTCTACATCATGGCGCGCACCGATGACGTGATCAATGTCGCGGGCCACCGGCTGTCCACTGGCGGCATGGAGGAAGTGCTCGCCGGCCATCCTGATGTTGCGGAATGCGCGGTGATCGGTGTTGCTGACCAGCTTAAAGGTCAGATGCCGCTCGGATTTCTCTGCCTCAACGCCGGGGTCAATCGCGACCCAGCCGAGGTCGTGGCCGAAGTGGTCAAACTGGTGCGCGAAAAGATCGGCCCCGTTGCAGCCTTCAAGCTAGCGGTAGTGGTGGATCGCTTGCCCAAGACCCGGTCTGGCAAGATCCTGCGCGGTACCATGGTCAATATTGCTGACAACACCCCATGGAAGATGCCTGCAACGATTGATGATCCGGTGATTCTGGATGAGATAACTGTGGCCCTTCAAAGCCTCGGCTACGCCAAAGGCTGAGAGCTTATAGAACTGATCAGAGAGCCCTCGCGGGCTCTCTGACCGCATCGCGCACGTTTCACCGAACAAGCCTGCAAAAATCGGGCTCCTGCCCAAAAGCCAGCCGGTGCACGCCGAGTTTTACTTGCAACCGGGCTTTGCCGCTCTACCCTGCCGCGCAGGAGATGAGCATTATGAACCAAGATGATATCTGGCGCCTCAGCGCGACCGAACTTTCCACCCTCACCCGTGCGGGTGATCTCAGCGCCGAACGGGCGGCAGAGGCTTCGATTGCACGGATGCAGGCGGTGAACCCCAGCCTGAACGCAGTTGTCGAAGACCTGAGCACCGAGGCCCTGGCCCGTGCGCGAGCACTGGACAAGGCCCGCCAGGCAGGTGCTGCCCCTGGCCCGCTGCAGGGGGTGCCGGTGACCATCAAAATCAATGTTGACCAAAAGGGACACGCCACCTCGAACGGGGTGATGGCGCTCAAGGAGCTCATTGCGCCAGCCGATGCCCCGGTAGTCGAAAACCTGCACAAGGCAGGCGCGGTGGTGATTGGCCGTACCAATACGCCAGAATTTTCCTTTCGCGCCGATACCGACAATCCGCTCTTTGGCCGCACCCATAACCCATGGGGAAGGCACATCTCTCCCGGGGGATCCTCTGGGGGTGCCGGGGCGGCTGTGATGGCAGGCATTGGTGCCTTGGCCCATGGCAACGATATTGGCGGCAGCCTGCGGTTTCCGGCAGCAGCCAACGGGGCTGTCACGGTAAAGCCCGGCCTAGGGCGGGTGCCAGCCTGGAATCCCAGCCAAAAGGCGGAACGTGGCATGCTGGCCCAGGCCATGTCGGTGCAGGGTTTGATCACCCGCTCGGCGCAGGATCTGCATCTGGCGATGCCTGCGCTGATTGCACCAGATATCCGGGACCCTTTTCACGCCCCCCTGCCCTGGCGTGGTGCACCGCTGGATGGCCCCATCAAGGTGGCCTTTACCCGCAACACCCATGGCTATGACCTGCACCCCGAGGTGGAAAAGGCGCTGGAAGTGGCCCGTGACGCCCTGCTTGAGGCCGGCTACTTTGTAGAAGAGATTGAGCCGCCCAATGTTTTTGAGGCGGGCCGCAATGGCTATCGCGCCCTGATGGGCGAAGTCTATGCGATGATGAAGCAAGACGTGGATGCCGCAGGATCCGATACCGTGCGCCAGATCTTTGAGGTCTATTTTCAGGAGTTTCCGCCTTTCGTCGGCACTGAACTATTGGAGATGATGGCCAAACGCAGCCACTACGCGCGCGAATGGGCCCTGTTCATGCAAAAGTATCCGCTGGTACTGACACCGTTTCTGCCGCAACCCTTCTTTAAGCCCGACCGCGACACCGAAGGCGCTGAAGGCGTGCACGAAGTTCTAGGCTGTGCGGTCTATTCCTATGCAATGAACTTTCTTGGCCTGCCCGCCGGCTGTGTGCCTGCGCATCTGGCACCGCTGGAGACCGGGCCACAGCCCATAAACGTACAGATCGTTGCACGCCGCTGGCGCGAAGACATGGCTGTGGATGCCTGCGCTGCCATCGAACAGCGCGTAGGACGGTTCAGCCCGCATCTTTGGGATCTGATGCAGTAGTCACGCAAAGAAGAAAGCCGGAACATGGTCTCCCAGTCCCGGCTTTTTCCCAACCAAGGAAACTTACTACCCGCCGCATCCTACAATCAGCCGCAGTGCACAGGCCGACTTGTTTTCACAGGTCGCCCTAAAGCCCGCCTGACGGCAAACCCGGCTTGAAACAGGCACATTCCTAGCAAAACACAAAGCAGCACACTCAAAAACCGGAATTACCCTTGGTCCAGAATGCCACGAAAGCGGATAGCGAAACCAGTCCCGTCACGATAATGTGACTACCCAAAGATCCGTAAGCATCTCATATTATTCGGCTTTCAACAAAAACGAGGCACCATCCCCAGTCAGGTAAACTGTTCAGAGATCAGGCGTTCTTCCAGACCATGGCCGGGGTCGAACAGAATCTTGTGCTGAATGCTGCGTTCCGTCTGGATTTCCACCCATTGGATATCAGGGCAGGAAATCGAGTCGGCATCGGCCATCACCGGTCGCTTGTCCGCCTCCAAGACATCGAAACGGACCTTGGCGCTGCTGGGCAACAAGGCCCCCTGCCAGCGGCGCGGCCGAAACGCAGCAATAGCCGTCAGCGCCAGAACATCAGAGCCGATCGGCAGGATGGGACCATGTGCAGAGTAATTGTAAGCCGTGGATCCCGCAGGTGTTGAAACCAGTGCACCATCGCAAACCAGCTCCTCAAGCCTTTGGCGCCCATCCACCGATATCTTGAGCCGCGCCGCCTGTGGCCCCGCGCGCAGCAGAGAGACTTCGTTGATGGCAAGCGCCTTGTGGCAATGGCCAGCCCGGTCCATGGCCGTCATGGACAGCGGGTTGATGATCTCTTCCTCGGCGGCCTCAAGTCGGGCAACCAGCCCCTCTTCGTGGTATTCGTTCATCAAAAAGCCAACCGTGCCACGGTTCATCCCATAGACCGGGGCCACCAGATCCACGGTTTCATGCAGAGTTTTGAGCATGAAACCATCGCCTCCCAGGGCCACGATCACATCGGCCTGTTCTGGTGTCGTATTGCCGTACTGCGAGGTCAAAACACTATGCGCCGATTGCGCCACCGGTGCGCTACTGGCCAAAAAGGCGATTCTCATAGTCCCTAAACCCTGTTTCCGGTGTGAGCCATTTCGTTCCGAAACAAGCACAGCTGACCTACAAAGACCAGAGTTGCCGTTCTGTCGCAGGGAATTGCCGCTTTACAGCCTTTAAGATCCATGAAGTTTCCGATAGGAAATTCTCCAAACCCGCATCTTAACTACCACTTCCAATCTGACGGAGCCACCATGACTGTGACCACCCGTGACCCTGTTTTTTTCACCCAGCCCCTGGCTGAACGTGACCCCGAGCTTTTTGGCGCCATCACTGACGAGCTGGGACGCCAGCGCGACGAGATCGAGCTGATTGCATCTGAAAACATCGTCTCTGCCGCCGTGATGGAAGCACAGGGTTCTGTGCTGACCAACAAATATGCCGAAGGCTATCCAGGGCGTCGCTACTACGGTGGCTGCCAGTATGTCGATGTCGCTGAAAACCTCGCGATCGACCGCGCCAAAGAGCTGTTCAACTGCGGCTTTGCCAATGTGCAGCCAAACTCTGGCTCCCAGGCAAACCAGGGTGTGTTTCAGGCGCTGATCCAACCCGGTGACACCATCCTTGGCATGGACCTCTCTGCCGGTGGCCACCTGACCCATGGCGCGCGCCCCAACCAGTCGGGCAAATGGTTCAACGCGATCCACTACGGCGTGCGTGAAGATAACAACCTGATCGACTATGATCAGATTCAGGCCCTCGCAACCGAGCACCAACCCAAATTGATCATCGCTGGCGGCTCCGCCATCCCGCGCCAGATCGATTTTGCGAAGTTCCGCGAGATTGCAGATTCAGTTGGTGCCTATTTCATGGTCGACATGGCCCATATCGCTGGCCTGATTGCGACAGGCGAGCACCCCTCGCCCTTCCCACATGCACATGTTGCAACCACGACCACCCACAAGACCCTGCGTGGCCCTCGTGGTGGTATGATCGTCACCAATGACGAAGCCATCGCCAAGAAGGTGAACTCGGCAATCTTCCCTGGCATCCAGGGCGGCCCCTTGATGCATGTCATCGCCGGCAAGGCTGTGGCCTTTGGCGAAGCGCTGCGCCCCGAATTCAAAGCGTACCAAATTCAGGTCCGTGCCAATGCCGTGGCCCTGGCGGATGAGCTGATCAAAGGGGGTCTGGATATCGTTACTGGTGGGACCGACACCCATGTCATGCTGGTGGATCTGCGCCCCAAAGGCGTCACCGGCAATATCGTCGACAAGGCCCTTGGCCGCGCCCATATCACGACCAACAAGAACGGCATCCCGTTTGACCCGGAAAAGCCAATGGTAACATCGGGCATCCGTCTTGGCACCCCTGCGGGAACCACCCGTGGCTTTGGTGAAGATGAGTTCCGTGAAATCGCTCAGCTGATCGTCGAAGTGGTTGATGGTCTGGCTGCCAATGGCGAAGAGGGCAACGCAGAAGTTGAGGCTGCAGTGCGCGGCAAGGTTTCCGCGCTTTGCGCCAAGTTTCCACTGTACCCCAACCTGTAAGCAGGGCCTAAAATCGGGTTTAAAAAACTAGCTTTGGGCCGCCGCTGGATCTTCTCGCGGCGGCCCTTTATCGTTTAGCCCATGACCAAAGATATTCTAAAAACCACCAGCAAATACCTCAGCTTCATCCTGCGCCATCAACCCCAAAGCATCGGCTTGACGCTGGATGAGAATGGCTGGGCCGAAATAGACGCGTTGATTGCCAAGGCTGCGATCGAGCTCACCCCCGCCCTGATTGAGGAGGTGGTGAGCAGCAACGACAAGAAACGTTTTGCCCTGAGCGAGGATGGGGTGCGGGTTCGCGCCAATCAAGGCCATTCCGTCAAGGTCGATCTGCAGCTTGCGCCCCAAGTGCCGCCCGCAGTGCTGTTTCATGGCACCGCCAGCCAGACGCTGGAAGCCATTCGCAGCCAAGGCCTGCTGAAGGGCAGTCGGCAACATGTGCATTTGTCAAAAGATCCGGATACCGCCCGCCGGGTCGGCCAACGGCATGGAAAACCCGTCGTGCTGCGCGTCAGCTCCGGCGAGATGCATGCCGCAGGAGAAGCGTTTTACCTTTCAGAAAATGGCGTCTGGCTGTGTGAACACGTTTCCCCCAGCTATCTGGCGAGCGACCTTGACTGATACCGATTGACGGCGGCTGACACGAACAGCACCTAACACGGGCGACGCCTGACGCTGAGGTCAGGCGCCGCCCAAAGCCAAAGGCTCCCGCGCCCTGAGCCTGCATCGCAGATGCCGTCCCAAAGGCCTTGGGCATGGCAGCCCGCAGAGGCGGGCTGTGCGCTTTTGGCGAGGGTTTTGTTTTTCTCAGACCTCGGACTTGGGGTCACGCAATGCGTCTTCGAGGATCTTTTCGTTGCGCGCGTCTTCGATGCGCCGGATCCGGTCCTCGCTGGAGCGGTTGTCAAACCGGTATTTCACCACATTGATCAGGCTCAGCGTCAGCAGCAGGATGCCCATGGCCCAATAGCCCTTGGTGGCCAGTGGCACATCGGTCGACAGCCAGAGCGAGATGCCCAGCATCCCATAGGCAAGGACAACACCGGCGATGTTAAGAAGAGTGATGAGGGCGTTATCGGAACGATCATTGATCATGGGAAGTCTCCTGTCGGAATTTGAGTGAAAATTAATCTGAGTTGAAAATCTGTCTGGTTACTGACTGCTCACTGGGTACGTCGCAGGCGTTGCAAAACCTCTGCCGCGGTGCTGCGTTCCGGTGCGCCAAAGCCTGCATCCGCCAGGTTTTGTGCCACATCAGAGTTGTCGAGCCTGTTGTCGATTTCACGCAGGATCTGCCCCTTTTCAAAGGGGTCATCCTGCTGCAGCACCCGCGCAATCAGGCCTTCGGCTTCTTCCAGCGGATTTTGCCCTGCCTGCAAATCCTGATTCAGGCGGCTCTGAATCTGCTGTTCGCGCCGGGTTGCACGAGCCGTAATCGCGCCCTGTTTCAGGTCAAGGATCCGACGGTTTGCGGCCTCCAGAGACTGACGTAACTGCAGTATCCGCGCCTCAAGCCGATCATGGGTTTCCTTACGCAGGGTGAGTTCGTTTTCCATCTCGACAATGGCGCTGGCGGCACTCTGTGCCAAATCTTTACGCCCCGCCTCAAGCGCCTCGGTTGCCCGGGCCACCAGATCGGCACAACGCGACTTGAGAGTTGATATCTGGCGGGCCTCGCCACGTTGACGCTGGATCAGACTGGCAAGGGTGATCTTGGCTGCGCGCAGATTTCCGTCTGCTTCCCGGATCTTTTGGTCAATCAATTCAATTGAAAACTGGTCGCGCAATTGTTCTTCGGCACGGGCATTTGCACCGGTGATCAAAGTCTTAAGAGTTGAAAACATTGCTTCCTCCATCGTGAACGTCGTTCATGAGTTAGATGTAGCAATTTCATGAACGCCGTTCAAGTATTTTTATGAACGCCGTTCACATTTTTTCTAAGGCTTTGTAATCTGGGTTAAAACTTGGGAGATCATGTCCTCGATACGCTCGCGGGGAACGCCAGAGATGCGATTCTCGAGCCCCAATAGCACAATGCCATGTACCGAAGAAAACAGCGCTCGAACCATCAGAGTAAGCTCTGCCGGGGATTTTTGCGGAAAAATCTCGGAGACCGGGCGGGCGATGTTTGCAAAGAGCGCGTCGAGCTCTTGCATATACCAACCCGGAACCGGCCCATCAGCGGGCATATCAAGGTCAAACAGAGCGCGCCAAAGCCGAGTGTTTTCAGCGGCAAACTGCAGATAGGCATTGCTCATCAGGATCAGCCGGTCCTGCGGCGGCAAATCACCCGCCGCCTCTATCGAGGCCCCGACCATTTTGCCCAGTTTTTGAAAGGTCCGTCCGTTCACCGCCATCACGATGGCATTGAGGTCTTCGAAGGCATTGTAGATGGCCCCTACCGCACAGCCGGCATCCTTGGCGAGGTCACGCGCCCTGAGCGCACGCGCACCCTCCAGGCTGATCCGCTGCTCAGCCGCTGCGACCAGTGTTTCACGCAACGCCGCGCGCCGTTGTTCAGATTTAAGTGTCATCAGCTTTCCAAACCTGCGCTTCCCATTTTTGAACTGCGTTCAAGAAGTAGCGGGATAATCACCCTAGGGAAAGCTTGGATCAAATAAATCCGCGCCAGCGCAATACCAGAACCAGCAGAGCAAAGACCGTCAGGAGCGCGAAAGCAACGCTGGCCAGCACATCGAGCATCCGCCCCTTGCGCCGGTCAGCGACATCGATAGTTCTGAGATGCGCCTTGACCTCGCGCACCGCGCCCTGCAGCGCGGCCTCATCTACAGTGAGACGCAGCTTTGGATGCTCCAGCAAAGGCATAGCTGCAACCAGGCGCATACCCTGTTTGTAGATGCGGCGCGGCATCTGGCGACGCGCCTTGCCAAGAGCGGTTGCCAAATCTCCCGAAACCTCGGCCTGGCTGTGCAACAGCTGCTGCAGCTCTTCGATATCGGCAAAAATGTCTTGAGCCATAGGCTGCGCTCCGTCCTGTCTGCGCCCAATTGCGGGCCATTCTGGTCTCGTCGCGCCAAACTACCGCGCCCCGTAGGTGGCCACAATGCCCTGCTCAAAATCAGAAGGTCAAAGGGGGTTTGCGCCGTTGGGGCCACAGCGTTATCACTGGCCCATGCTGAACTACATCACACATGGCAAAGCCACTGACAAACCATCTCTTCTGATCGCACATGGGCTTTATGGTTCAGCGCGAAACTGGGGAGTTATCGCAAAGCGGCTTTCGGATGAACGCCAGGTCATCGCGGTAGATATGCGCAACCACGGTCAAAGCCCCTGGACCGAGAGCCACACCTACCCCGAGATGGCCAATGACTTAGCCGAAGTGATTGACGCCCATAACGCGCATGCTCCGGGCGGGCAGATGGATGTGATCGGACACTCTATGGGGGGCAAGGCTGCGATGATGCTGGCCCTCACGCACCCGCAAAAGCTGCGTCGGCTGATCGTCGCGGATATTGCCCCCGTTGCCTACACGCACAGTCAGATCCAATTCATCACCGCCATGCGCGCGGTGGATTTCGACCGGGTGGAACGACGTCCAGATGCAGAGGCTCAGTTGGCGCAAGCCGGGGTAGATCCGGCCCTGCGCAGCTTTTTCACCCAGTCCTTGGATATTCCCAATAAGGGTTGGCGCCTCAACCTCGACACGCTGGCGCGCCACATGCCCGACATCATGTCATTTCCAGAGACCCACGCCAGCTGGAGCGGCCCCTGTCTGTTTCTGTCCGGCGCGGACTCGGATTATGTAAAGCGCGACGACAGGGATCTTATCCTGGCGCGGTTTCCCAATGCCCGCTTTGCCAAGATCCCCGGTGCAGGCCATTGGCTGCACGCTGAAAAGCCGCGCGAGTTCGAGGCCAATTCCCGCGCGTTCCTGAACGCCTAAATGCAAAAAGCTTGGCCTAGAGAATTCCGGGCCAAGCTTTTGAGCTCGCAGTTCTGACTTCGCTATCAGGTCGGGGCTATCAGGTCGGGGCTATCAGGTCAGGCAGAAGCCCGCGCAAAAAGCTGTCTCGCCACAAGCCAGGCAACAGGCAGCCCCAAAAGGGCCCCCACACCTGCGGCTGCCAAAATGGCCTCCACGGTAAAAAAGCCGCCGACCAGAACAGCGATAACGCCTATTCCTGCCAGGCTACTGCCGATAAGAGAGTATAGTATGGATGCAAGGCGCAGCATGCAGGCCTCCTCGGATTTAAGTCACTAATTACGACTCAATCCATAGTCGAAGGCCCGATCCGTTACCTTGATCCCGATCAGTTTTGCGATCCTGATCAGTTTTGTCTCAGCCACTCATGCCCAGATCAACAGGTTCTTCGACCGGAGCACCCGCCGCCTGCCAATCGGAAAAGCCGCCAAGGTTGAAAACCTGGTCATACCCCATGTCCTTGAGAAGCTTTCCGGCAAGGGCCGCCCGGCCCCCACTGGCACAGTGCAACACGATCACACGATCAAAGCGCATTTCGGCATCGTGAAAGGGACTGGCCGGATCGGCGCGAAATTCCAACATGCCGCGCGGAATATGATGGGAACCAGACGCGCGCCCTTTCGCCTCCAGCTCCGGCGCATCGCGAATATCCAGCAGCAGTGCTCCCTCTGCAACCAGCTCGATTGCCCGTTCTGCGGTAATCCGTTCCACGGCAGCATTTGCCGCCGCCATCATCTCTTGCAAGGTCAAGGCCATCGTTCACTCCTTATTTTGCCCACTCCAGACCGGATAGGGACTGGCACATCTTCCGACTGCAAGATGGACCCGATCACAGGCCGAGAAAACCCCTGATAAATAGGAAGTGATTTTCAACAGTGGCTTTTGCCGGAGAAAAATCAACCAAACGGCACGCCGTCCAGTCAGACCAAGCCAAGCAGGTCAAATGGAGCAGGCCGAATTAGGCAGCTGATATCAGAATTCTGTACAACCAGACACCGCAACCTCTCGGGCAGCATAGTTGCTGAACCCGCCTAGCCTGTATCTTTCGCAAGATCAGAGGCATTCGCCAATTCCCGTGCCATTTCCAGCTTCATTGGTCGTCCGAAATAGAAACCCTGCACCGATTGGCAGTTTTCCTTTTGCAGGAACAGCAGCTCTTCTTCATATTCCACCCCTTCTGCCAGAACCGGAATATTCAGAGCCTCGCCCAGAAGCAGGGTCGAACGAACGATGGCCGCGCGCTGATGGTCTTTGTGAACATCCTTGACAAAGCTGCGGTCAATTTTGATCTTGTCAAACGGAAACACCTGCAGGGTTGCCAGAGACGAATAGCCCGTGCCGAAATCATCCATGGCAATGCGCAGCCCCATCGCCTTTAGGCGGTGCATGACATTCAGCGTATGGGCCTTGTCGTCGATGATACTGGCCTCGGTTATTTCCAACTCAAGCCGCGCCGGATTCAGGCCAGTTTCCATCAGAATGTCCGACACATGTTCCACGAAGGTGCTCTGCGCCAGCTGCTGCGGCGCCACATTCACCGCGATCTTAAAAGGTTTGTCCCAGCTTGCAGCCTCGCGACAGGCGGTGCGCAGTACCCAGAGCCCGATTTCCCGGATCAGCCCGGTCTCCTCGGCAATCGGGATAAAGACAGTTGGCGAAATAGTGCCCTGAATGGGATGGTTCCACCGCAACAACACCTCGAAACCGGTAGGTTCCAAAGAGGAGAGATCATTCTGCAACTGATAGACCAGCTCAAACTCATCGCGGGCACAGGCCAGGCGCAGATCACCGATCATTTTGACTTTTTCACGGCTTTGCTGGTCCATTTCAAGACTGAACAAAGCGATATTGGCGCTGGGGTCTTCTTTGGCACGCGACATCGCAAGGGCCGACTTGCCTGCGATTTCACGCATGTCGCGCCCGTCTTCAAAACTGGTTGCAACTCCGATTGAGGCCCCGATCTTGGTCGCAACAGTTCCAATATCAATCGGTTCAATTATCAGGCAATGCAGCCGTTCTGCCATGGCCATAACCTGACCAATACGGTGGAAATTTCGTTTTATCGCAACAAACTCATTGCCACCGGCACGGGCAACAAACTCATCTTCCTCCAGCGAAGCTGACAGCCGTTCCGCCACGACCTTCAGCAGCCGATCTCCAGCAGCGTAGCCATAGAGGTCATTGATTTCCTTAAACAGATTAAGGTCTATAGTTAGAACCGCCACGCGCTCTGTCTCGTCAATTGACAACCGGCTTGCAAGTTCACTCATCTTTTGTGTGAGACCAAGGCGGTTCGGCAAGCCAGTCAACGGATCATGCAGCGCTGCAAGCTGTAGCTGGTCCTGAGTCTCCACCTCCCAGCTGGCCTCAATGCTGACCGAAGCAAACCCAATCATCAAGATGACTGCCATGACTGCCATAACCAGGATACCCAGAATGGAATCCGAGATGATTTTTGGAGGCACGTCCACAAAGGGGCTGAGCTTGATAGTGATTGCACCCATGGCCGTAAAATGCATCGCACAGATTGCCGTCACCATCAGAAGTATCGCACTGCCCCAGCCCAATCGAGTCACAGCATGGGCAATGCGCTGGTAGGCCAGCGCCCCGAGCCCGGCCCCCAAAAGGAGCGAGACCAGCAGATATGGTTTTTCCCAGACGATCTCACCGGGAAGCAAATAGGCCGACATGCCCAAATAGTGCATTGCCGCCACAGTCAGGCCAAAGGCAACGCCGCTGCGTACGTCGTATGTACCCCGCAAGCGATAGGCCAGCAGGGCATTAGAAACCGTCATGCCAATGATCGCGATGGCAAGCGAGCCTGCGGTGGCAATGGGTTCGTACCCATGTGCATAGCCGGGATCATAAGCCAGCATCGCAATGAAATGTGTCGACCAGATCGTGGCTCCCCCAATCACACTGGTGAGCCCCAACTGAATGTGCTTTCGCCGCCCATTTGCCTGAATAAGCCGCCGACACAAAGCAACTGAAAGACTGGAGCCAAGAACGCAGACCAGTGCAGCCAAAGCAACAAGCCATAGGTCATGTTCTTGGGTCAGACAGCCGATTACGCGATACATTTGACACCTTCGAGCTAAACAAACCTAAGCTCCAACACTGTCGCGAAACAGGTAAACAAATACATACACAACCCGAAATTGCAGGAGCAACTTAGTTCACATTGGAAATACCCTCGACGCCCGAAACGAGTATTTTCAGTTATTTTCCTGACAACTGCCTGAAAGAATGCAGGCCTCCAAGTATCTGCGCTTGCAAGAGAATGACCATCACTTTCGCAAGTAATCGGAGCACTCGCGACAAAGGCCTTATTGAAAAATCAAAAACTGTCTGACGTCAGCGCCTATGGGTCCAAATAGGGTGATTTGCTAAGAGAGAGTTTGTTGCTCATCGTAGCCACCGAGGAGTGGACGATGAGAAAGACAATGAAGAGCCCTGGCGAGAAGATCGTCAAAGACATCAAGCGCGCCGACCACTGCCCGGCAGCACATGCGTAGCATGTGTGAGAGGGGCGTAAGCACTATTCATCGGAAGAGAAGATCAGGATCGTCCTTGATGGCTTGCGCGGCGAGGATAGCATTGCTGAGCTGTGCCGTCGTGAAGGCATATCTCAGGGCATCTACTACAAATGGTCCAAGGACTTCATGGAAGCCGGTAAGCGCCGTCTTGCTGGCGACACAGCACGTGCTGCGAACACTGATGAGGTCAAAGCACTGCGTCGCCAGGCAAAGGATCTCAAGGAAGTGGTGGCGGAACAGACGCTTGAACTCCGCCTTCTCAAAAAAAGCATGACAGGCGATGGGGGCGACCACGAATGAGGTACCCCGCATCTGAGAAGTTGGAGATCATACGGCTGGTCGAAGAAAGTCATCTGTCTGCACGCCTGTTCGGCCTGTCCGTATGGATCGTCGCAAAGACACGCACATTGGGTGAACCTGCAGCCAATCTCTTCGAAATCAACCGCACTGCCTCCCTGGCGGGCTCTCCGGAAAAATCATTCGGGAGACTGCACATCATCTTCTCAGCAACCCGAATACCTTTTCTGCCTCCCTTCCCAGCCCGATGCCTAAGGATATCTCTCATAGCCGCCTGCGCAGCCTTCGTGTCGGATCCATCGGCTTCGCCCAGGTTTAGGGAAATCGTATTGCCTGGCAGCACAGCGGATGGGCGCGCTATATAGCGTAGATTGGCTATGGCTTTCCCTATGGCTCGCTTCGCAGACAGTCGCTTGCGCCCAGGGCGAGTCCCAGTGGTGATCCCATCAAACCGGGTTGTAAGTTCAAGCATCTCCGTTTCCGCAGGACGGGATTTAAGGGCCTGACCTTAAATCCCCTTGTGCGCCCTCATCCTAATTTTTCATCAACCTGGGAATTAGGACCTATCTCCAGCGAAGCATAAAAACCGCGCCATCGCGCTGATAGGAGATTTCATGCCCTCAAGAGATAGATTTGACGAACGAACCGCAAACAGCCTGCTACCACTGTCGAAGTTGCCCCCAAAGACCCAGGATGCGCTCCGCGTTATGGGCATGCCCCGCCCCCACAAAGTCATGATCCAGAATTCAGCAAGCCTGCTGGCCGCCACAGTGATGTCCAAGGTTCCCTACGCTCAGCGCAAAGGCATCCGTGAAGCCATCAAGCACCCTGAGACCGGCAAACGAGTTTCTAAGCCAAACTCCCCAGAAAACTTGTTAACCTTCGACATTCCAGATTCGCGCATTATAGAACAGCCGCTCTGGGATGCGGTGAAAGACAGGCAAACAGCCCAACAACGCTTGCGAACCAAAAAGACAGCAACCGACACCAATGGCTTATCTCTTTCGCAAGGAATGCGCCGACGAAAATACCTCCTTTCCGGCCTACTCCAATGTGCCAAGTGCGGCGGCAACCTGACCGTTGCAGGTTCAGGAAAAGCTCGGCGCTATTACTGCGCCAATGCAAAGGAAAAGGGATCATCGGTCTGTGATGGAATGCCGGGGCTGAAGGAAGACCTCGCTGCTGAAACCATCCTCAGCGGCCTGCGAAAACACTTTATGCAAGATGTAGCATATCAGGAGTTCAAACTGAGATTCCTCCAGCGACGACAACGCCAAGAAGAGGACGACGGCGAGGCGCTCCGCCAGCATGACCAAATAACCAAACGGCTTGAACGAGAACGCCAAAACCTAATGCGTGCTGTGAAGAACGGAATTCACTCTGATTCAGTCATTAGTGAGCTCAACACACTTGATGCACAACTTGCCGTGCGACCATCCGAGAGAGAAGCCTTGGTCCGCACGCCCGTTGACCTACCAGAAGATTTGCCCGCTCTATATCGGGGGCATATCGACAATCTGGTGGCAACCCTAACTGACGAAGGTGTGGCAGGCAGAGCGAGCGATGAACTGCATGAATTGCTGGACCGGGTGGTCGTCTCCTATGACATCAAAACCAAGGACCACTTCCTCGACATGCAGGGCAATCTGATTGCAATGCTCAGAAACACAAAACCCGCCGAAGAGGCGGGTATTGAGGCTAACGAAAGTTCGCTAAAGTTGGTTGCGGGAGCCCACAACCAGCGTTGTCGAACACAATTAAGGTGCCATGTCTGAAGCATCTCAGAAGTGGTTTGCTGACCTCCATTGCGTCCATATATATTGTTTGTTTGCACAGTTTTCGTTCTTAGCACCAAGCTGTCTCTTGCGACAGAAACGTGTGCCGATACAGGCATCTCAAACTAAATCTAGCTTCCTGCGTGAGTTTGATCCGTCGGACAATCATTGGCTCTTTTGACATAAAAGAAAAAAGGGAGTGTAAGTTTCCGCGCGTCAATTTAGAATAATCGAGTGCGACCTCAACTCCAGCTCACGAGGTCAGGTACATCCAGAAACACAAAGCGGCGCCTGAGATGACGACTAAGAAAATCAAAAACATGGAAGAATTTGCGGCAGTCAGCGGCATCTCGCGCCCAACACTGTCAAAGTTCTTCAACGACCCAGTCAGCGTTCGAGCATCCACCAAGGCGCGTATTGAAGCTGCCCTAGAGCGGTATGACTTCAAACCGAACCTATACGCTATGAACCAAAACAGGCGGTTGACCAAAAATATAGGAATTATTGTTCCACATTTGGCAGATCCATTTTTTGCCAAAATTGCCCGCACGATTGAGGACCACATCCAGGTTATGGGATACCGGCCGGTTTTACTTGGATCACAAGGAAGGCCCGAACTGGAAGTACAAAACCTGGAAAATCTGCGCAGCCTTAAGCCAGCAGGAATTCTCTTTGCCCCCCTAGGGCGAGCGTCAAACCGTGGCCCCATTGAAGCCTTTTGCAAGGAGGTCCCGACCTTACTGTTTGATGCCAATCTAGAGGGCGTTGGCGAGGGCTTCATTGGATCAAACAATGATCAAAGTGTTGGTCTCATTGTGGACTATCTTTGCCGAACCGGAGAGCCGCCTGCCTTTTTCGAGATGAAATCCCCATCGAACCCAAATGCCTACAAACGACGTGCTGCCTATCTCAAGGCAATGGGGCAGTTGGGGCACCAGCCGCATTTGATCCAGGCCATTGGCGATGGATGGGAATTTGAAGAAATCGGTTTTCGTGAAGGGATGCGCGTGGTGGCAGACAAGACACTGCCTACCGATACCATTCTATGTAGCAATGACCGGTTAGCGATTGGGTTCTTGTCCGCCGCATTTGAGAGCGGTCGACGCATCGGCCTGGGCCCGGACTGCTCAATGCGGGTGGCTGGGCATGATGATCACCCTTTCTCACGCTTCACCTGTCCAACTTTGACGACAATTTCCCAAGACTACGAAGCAATCGCCAAAAAAAGTGCTGAGACATTGCTCACTCGTGTAGAGGCTGAAAGCCCTGTAGATTCGCGTGAAGAAGTCCTATTTGATGGGCGCCTTGTAATGCGTCACTCAGCCTAAGATGTTGCCAATAAATGAATTCTCAAAATACTTTACGCGCGTAAATTTTTAATTTGACGCCAGATAGCATGCTTCGCTAGGCTAGGTGGAACATCTAGTTTCAGGGAGGAAGAGGATGTTTGTGAAGAGCGCACTTCGTGCGGCAACAGCTTTGTCGCTATTTGCGGCGGGCAGTGCAGCTGCAGAGACACTGACAATCGCCATCGTCAACAACGGTCATATGATCAATATGCAAAAGGTTGCCGAGGCCTATACTGCTGAAACCGGCGTCGAACTAAAGTGGGTTTCGCTGGAAGAAGGCGTTCTGCGCGAGCAGGTAACTTCGGACACGGCCACCGGTGGGGGCCAATATGATGTTATCAATATCGGTATGCAGGAGGCGCCGATCTGGGGCGCTGCGGGATGGATTGAACCTTTAGAATTCTCTACCAACTATGATGTCGATGACATCCTGCCAGCCATGCGCAACGGCTTGTCCCATGACGGGAAGCTCTACGCAGCTCCATTCTACGGTGAATCCTCGATGGTCATGTATCGCAAGGATCTGACTGACAAGGCAGGCCTCACCATTGCTGACAATGACAGCTGGGATAATGTCAAAGCCGCCGCTGCGGCGATCCATGATCCCGACAATGGCGTCTATGGCGCCTGCCTGCGTGGCAAACCCGGCTGGGGCGACAACATGGCTTTTATCACCACAGTGGTGAACTCTTTTGGTGGGGCCTGGTTTGATGCGGATATGCGCCCAACCCTGGACAGCGATGAGTGGAAAGCCGCGATCAATTTCTATGTTGATCTCCTGGGCAACTACGGTCCTCCCGGCTCTGAGGGCAATTCCTTCAACGAGATCCTAGCACTGTATAACGAAGGAAAATGCGGTATGTGGATCGACGCCACCATCGCGGCATCTTTCCTAGAGGTTGACGGCGTGGCCTATGCCCAATCGCCCAATGCCGGTAACCCGGTTGGCGCAAACTGGCTGTGGGCCTGGGCGATGGCTATCCCCGCAGGATCGCCCAACGCCGAAGCGGCTGGTGACTTCATCGAATGGGCCACCTCCAAGGACTATGTAAAGGCCGTTGGCAATCATCCTGACTTTGACTGGGGTTCTGTTCCGACCGGACAGCGCGCCTCGACCTATGCGATCCCCGAGTTCAAGGCTGCTGCCAGTTTTGCTGCCGCTGAACTGGCCGCGATCGAAAGCGCCGCCCCAGGCGCCACTGATCTGAAACCCTATGTGGGCGTTCAGTTTGCAGCGATCCCCGAATTCCCCGAAGTGGGCTCCGCAGTGGCACAGGAAATGGCTGCGGCTCTCTCAGGTGCCAAATCGGTAGACGAGGCCCTGGCTGCCTCTCAAGAAGCCGCGAATGCGATCATGAAAGAAGCTGGTTACTACGACTAAACCACAGCAGAGGGGCCCGACATAGGTCGGGCCCCATCTGAAACAGCGCGGCTGATTGCGCAATCGCTTCGGCGAAGCTTAACATCCAAGTACTCGCAACCCAAACATCACATGCAGAACGAAAAAATCGTTTTGTTGGGAGGATAGGATCATGTCTGACAGAAAGCTTCCCCGCCTTCTTCAATCCCCAGCGGTGCTATTGCTACTGGTATGGATGCTGATCCCTCTTGGGATGACGCTATACTTTTCGTTTATCCGCTACGTGTTGAACAGCCTGCGCCGCCCAGAATGGACCAGCCCGAGCCTCAGCAATTGGCGCGGTTTTGGGAATTACGAATTTGTCCTGAATTCCAAAGACTTCCTTTTTGCCATACAAAACAGCCTGTTCATCGTCTGTAGCATCTTGTTTCTGACAGTGATTTTGGGCGTGCTGATTGCCGTACTCATCAACAAAAGCTTTCCGGGGCAAGGCATCGTGCGGGTGCTGCTGATCTCGCCCTTCTTTGTCATGCCAGCAGTCAATGCGGTTTTGTGGATCAACATGATCCTGGACCCGGTTCTCGGTCTGCAGGGCATCGCCGTTGCTAACCTCAATGATCTGGCCGCTGCCCTGCGAGACGCGCCTGTGATCGGTTGGTTCTTTGCCCTTTGGCCACAGCTTGAGCCGATCTCCTTTCGTGCCACCCAGACCTCTGCCTATGCGGTTATCATTATGGTGACATGGCAGTGGACGCCCTTTGCCGTGCTGATCTTCATGACTTCGTTGCAATCAGAGGATCAACAACAAAAAGAGGCTGCCGTGCTGGATGGCGCCAGCAGCTGGTCACAGTTTCGCTTTCTCACCCTGCCGCATCTGGGACGCCCAATTGCGATTGTGGTGATGATCCAGGCAATCTTCCATCTTTCACTTTATGCCGAAATCGAAATTGTCAGCCGCGGCAATGGCAATAAGAACCTGCCCTATCTGATTGGGGAGTTCGCCAACAATAACATTGGTGCTGCCAGCGCCACCGGCATTTTCGCCGTCATCCTCGCCAATATCGTTGCAATTTTCTTGCTGCGCATGGTTGGCAAGACACTCATGGAATAGGAGGCGCAGAGCATGGCTATTGTTGCAAAACCTTCAAAACTCGGAACCTTTGGCAGGCCAGTTCTGGCCTGGACCGTTGGACTGTTGTTCTTCTTTCCCATCTTCTGGATGGTTCTGACCAGCTTTAAGACCGACGCCGATGCGGTTAAGCCCGAGCATCTGATATTCTTTCAGCCGACGCTTGAGAACTATCTCAACATGACCGAAAACTACGACTATTGGCGCTTCGCCAGGAACTCGGTGATCACAGCCGTGATGGCCACGCTGTTCACTTTGTTTGTGGGAATTCCCTGCGCCTATGCGATGGCGTTCAACCCCAGCCGCGCCACCAAGGACGTGCTGATGTGGATGCTGTCGACCAAGATGTTACCTGCGGCGGCGGTGCTCTATCCGATGACCTTCCTAACCAAAAGCGCCGGGCTGTTTGACACGCATTTCCTGATCATTCTGGTGCTGAGCCTTATCAATCTGCCCATCGTCGTCTGGATGTTGTTCACCTATTTCAAGGAAATACCCAAAGACATCATTGAGGCCGGCAAGATGGACGGCGTCAACACCTGGGGCGAGATCAGAGAGATCCTGATTCCACTGGCCTGGGGCGGCATCGCCGCAACTGCACTGCTCTGCTTTATCTTCTGCTGGAACGAAGCCTATTGGACTGTGCGCCTCACAACCACCAATGCCGCGACGCTCTCCAAACTCATCGAAGGCAATCGCGCTCCTGAAGGGCTGTTCTTTGGCCGTCTCTCTGCAGTCTCTGCGGCCGCCGTCGGCCCTATCGTTGTACTGGGGTGGTTCTGTCAGAAACAACTTGTCCAGGGTCTCACCTTTGGCGCCGTGAAGTAAGGAAAGACTATGGGACGTATCGTATTAAAAAGCGTGACAAAATCCTTTGGCGACGTGGAGGTTATCCCCCCCTTGGATCTGACAATCGAAGAAGGTGAATTTGCCGTCTTTGTCGGCCCTTCAGGCTGCGGGAAGTCTACACTATTGCGAATGATTGCCGGGCTTGAAGATCTGTCTTCGGGTAGCATCGAAATTGACGGGCAAGATGCCACTCAGGTGCCGCCCGCCAAGCGGGGGCTGGCCATGGTTTTCCAATCCTACGCGCTTTACCCGCATATGTCGGTGCGCAAAAACATCGGGTTTCCGCTGCGTATGGCAAAGATGGCCCCCGCAAAAGTCACTGCACGGGTCGAAACCGCAGCCAAATCGCTCAACCTGATGGACTACCTGGATCGCAAACCCGCAGATTTGTCGGGAGGGCAGCGCCAACGAGTGGCCATTGGCAGGGCCATTGTGCGCGAACCTGCGGCCTTCTTGTTTGATGAACCACTGTCAAACCTTGATGCGGCACTGCGCGTAGGCATGCGCCTGGAAATCGGCGAGCTGCATGAGCGCCTTCAAACGACAATGATCTATGTAACCCATGATCAGGTCGAGGCGATGACCATGGCCAATAAGATCGTGGTTCTACGGGCTGGGGTGATTGAGCAGGTAGGGTCACCGCTGGAGCTATATCACCGCCCACGAAACACCTTTGTCGCGGGTTTCATCGGATCACCAAAGATGAACCTGATTTCCGGCACACAGGCGCAAAAATACGATGCCGCAACAATTGGCATCCGCCCAGAACATATTGATGTCAGCATGACCGAGGGCAGCTGGGAAGGGTACGTTGGAGTGGCAGAACATCTTGGTTCTGATACTTTTCTGCATGTCCACGGCAGCGGGGTTTCTGAAATGATCACCGTGCGTATCTCAGGAGACATATCAGTCAACCAGGGAGACACGATTTATCTCACCCCCCAGTCAGACCAGCTTCACAGATTTGATGCTCAGGGGACACGAATTCCATGAAGGTAACCAAAGAGGATAATGCGATCTGCATCGCTTTGAGCGAGGCGAATTTGACACGCATTCCAGCAGCAGTCACTTGCCCCACTTACCGCCGATCCGAGCTGAAGCCGGGTATTGTGCATATTGGAGTGGGAAACTTCCACCGCGCCCACCAAGCTTGGTATATACACCAATTGATGCAAAAGGGTTTAGCACAGGACTGGGCGATCGTTGGTGCGGGCGTTCGGCCATATGACGCAGAAATGCGCAACCGACTGTTAGAACAGGACTGCCTTACAACGCTGATCGAACTTTCTCCCCAAGGCGCATCGGCTGAGATTATTGGCTCCATGATCGACTATATTGCCACGGAACCAGGCAATAGAGGGTTGGTCCGGCAAATTGCCAAGCCTGACATCCGTATAGTATCCCTCACCGTGACAGAGAGTGGCTATTTCATGGACCCCATAACCGGAGGTTTTGATGCAGCCCATCCAGATATTCAGCATGACATCTCGAATCCGGACCATCCTCGTTCCGTATTTGGGGCCATCGTTGCTGCACTTGATACGAGGCGCACCAATGGAGCTGGCCCTGTCACAGTGATGAGTTGCGACAACCTTAGAGGCAATGGCATGATTGCCCGCCAATCGGTGGTGTCCTTGGCCAGATTGATCAAGCCCGAGTTGGCAGCTTGGATCGAGGAGAAATGTAGCTTCCCGAATTCAATGGTCGACTGCATCGTACCCGCGACTGGTCCTGACGAATTGGCCATGGCACAAAAGCATGGGGTTGATGACAAGGCCGTGGTCACCCACGAGAACTATCGTCGGTGGGTTCTCGAAGACGACTTTTGTGCCGGGCGACCTGTCTGGGAAAAACTCGGCGTAACCATGACGCCGGATGTTCATGATTATGAGACCATGAAAATCCGGATCCTAAACGGTGGGCATCAGATCTTGGCCAATGTAGGGGAGCTTTTATCAGTCGACACTATTTCGGCTTGTATGGAAAACCCGTTGATCTCCCAGTTCTTTCAGAAAATTGAACGCGATGAAATTGCTCCATATGTCACTTCCGTTCCGGGAATGACTCCAGCCGCTTATGTGGATCTTATTGCCGCTCGGTTCTCCAACCCAGCCATTCGGGACACCACCCGTCGAGTGGCCTATGATGGCTCCTCACGCCATCCTGAGTTTATTTTACCCGTTTTGCGGGGCGCATTGCAGGGTTCGGGATCAATAAATGGGTTGGCATTGGTCGAGGCCCTTTGGGCGCGGATGTGCGAAGGCAGTCGCCAAGACGGATCGACCATTCAAGACAACGATCCGCACTGGCAGCAGCTTTCCGTGGTTGCCAAGGAAAGTCGACGCAACCCCCAAGCCTGGATCGAACAAAGGTCGATCTACGGAAAGCTTGCAACCAACATTCGGTTTTATAAGGCGTTTACCTATTGGCTTGACCTGATCTGGGAACAGGGGGTTGAAAGAACAATCGAAACCTATTTGGGGTCTGAATCTAGCATACCAGCCGAGACGGCCAAATGATCCTGTGTTGCGGCGAAGCCTTGATTGATATGATCCACTCTGCGCCCGTGTCAGGGCCAGAAACCTATGTACCCCGGCCAGGTGGAGCTGTGTTGAATACGGCAGTTGCTCTAGGGCGGCTTGGTGCGTCGGCTGCGATGCTTACAGGGCTGTCCCGTGATCCCTTTGGCAAAAAACTTGCAGACCACTTGACTGCTTCACATGTGAACGTGTCACAGATCGTCTGGTCCGACCGCCCTACAACCCTGGCTTTTGTACAGCTGTTAGACGGTCAAGCCTCTTACTTCTTTTTTGACGAAAACTCAGCTGGCCGCATGCTAAACACCGCCGACATTCCGAAGCTTCCCCAAGAGGTTTCAGCCCTATTTATGGGCGGGATCAGCCTTGCATGTGAGCCTGCTGCAGACAGCTACATGGCTTTATTGGAGCGAGAGGGCCGTGCGAGAGTGGTTATGATTGATCCCAATATCCGTCCCGGATTTATCCAAAACACTGACCGATACCGTCGGCGTTTGAGCCAAATGATGAAACAGGCAAATATTGTGAAGGTTTCTGAAGAGGATCTGAATTGGATCTTCCCTGGGCCAGAGGAATTTGAGCAAAAAGTAAAAAACATCCTCAAAATGGGGGCCTCGATCGTTGTTCTTACGCGTGGAGAAAACGGTGCAACCGGTTTTTTGGCTGGCGGAACTCAGATTTATGTTCCTTCAACAAGGGTTGAGATCGTCGATACAGTAGGCGCAGGTGATACTTTTAATGCCGGTTTTCTTGCAAAATTGTCTGAGCTTGGCTGTCTCAGCAAAGACCAACTTAAGTCCCTTACTTTGGATACACTGCAGCAGGCTTTGGAATATGGAACCAGGGCTGCAAGTGTCACTGTTTCCAGAATAGGCGCAGACCCGCCATGGGCTAGAGAATTATAATGGGCACCGCATTGGTATTGCAGGGAGCCTGGCAGGCCTCCTATGGGAGCAACCTAGGTTGAGAAGGCTGGCGCCTCAGCTCAGTGGATCAATGATTGTCGCGAGGCTGTGATTTGGCAGCAATGTTTCGATAGGTATCAGCGTCCCGCAGCGTCATACCACGATCGAAGGGCTGGACCATCTCACGAAAATACTGCTGCCAGGGTGATTGGCTCCTTGAGATTTCAAACCCACCGCGGGCAATCAACGCTGAGCGGCGGGCAGCCAATTGATCTTCACTCACAAGCATATCAGCACTGCAGGCATTCAAATCGATGCGTCCGCAGTGCTGCCCTCTAGTGATCAAAAATGCTGCAACAGGGGGTGAATGGCTGGTTTGGTGAAGCTGCACAGCAGCGCTTGGACATCTGGTCAACGGCGGCTTTGGGCCGTTAGCTCTCGCCATTCCCCCTTTCGCCTCTTGTCCTTCTGATAGTTTACGTGTGGTGAGCGCACTTCCAGGCGCTACGGTATGTTGCACGTTCACAACAGCTCCAAACGCGCCCAAATGCTTCCACAGCGCTTCCACGGAATTGGTTCCCAAAACGCAGAATGCGCCCCTTGGGGCTCTATGCATTTGATATTGTTATATTTTTTGGTTGCGGGAGTAGGATTTGAACCTACGACCTTCAGGTTATGAGCCTGACGAG
>NZ_CYSG01000027.1 GCF_001457775.1 Phaeobacter sp. CECT 5382 | reverse complement strand
ATTCCGTCCGGGGAAAGGGGAAGTCCCCTCAGAAACCGATTTGTGCAACAAAGCCCACTGGCACCAGTGATTCAGGACGGCGCATTGCGTCTCTGGCACCGAAGCAGACATGAACTGCACTACAGAACTGCGACGAGTGCCCCCTATGTCCGAGCGTTCATCGAAAACGAGGAACGCTGATTTTTCTTCATGTAAGTCCAAGCAATAAAGCGACTGGTTTTTTGTCCCTGTGCCATTTCCACGACTTTATAGTCAGTAACCCTGGCTTTGCCTAGAATTCGGCTCAGGGGCTGGAGGTTATCCTTTTTCGACACCAACGAGGTAAACCACAGGCACTGGTTGGCGAACTTCGTGCTCTGTTCAACCATGCGAGCAATAAACTTTATCTCGCCCCCAGGACACCAAAGCTCAGCATTTTGACCACCAAAGTTGAGTTTTGTTGAACGCCCTTTGCCAAGGTTCGCCCACTTACGTTGGGTACCCTTATTCGCTTTTTCGATAGACCCATGGAAAGGTGGATTGCACATAGTTACATGAAAAGCATCGTTGGGCTGGATCACACCGCGAAAGATATTCTCGGGTTTGCTTTGACGCCTAAGGGTAATTGCCAACGTGTTGAAGTCACAAATTTGCCGTGCCGATTTGATCGCGCCCGTGTCGATGTCGACGCCAGTGAAGTGCCAGCCGTACTCGCTCTGGCCCGTAAGGGGGTAAACCAAGCTCGCACCGGTGCCGATGTCCAACGCCTTGATATGACGCCCACGCGGGATTTCCTGGTTGTTGCTGTCGGCAAGCAAGTCGGCGAGATAGTGGATGTAGTCGACGCGACCGGGAATTGGTGGGCACAAATAGCCGGCGGGAATGTCCCAAAAATCAATATCGTAATGCGTTTTTAGCAACGCCCGATTAAGCATCCGGACGGCCCTCACGTCTTGAAAGTCAATCGTCGTCTGACCGGCTGGGTTACAGATCGTGAAAGCCTCAAGCTCAGGCGTTTGCGCCACCAAGCGCGCGAAATCGTAGCCTTCTGAGTGTTGATTGCGGGGGTGCAGCTTCGTATTGGTGGCCATGGGGACGCCTTAATTTTGTGTTGGTGGACGTCACTCGCCAGACGATTTGTCGCTTTTAGAGCCTCATGCAAAAATAGTAAAATGAAGAGCGGGGCAGATCCTCCCTTGAGGTGACGTCCCGAGCATTCAATACCTGTGCAGCATCTATCGTTTCG
Organism: Phaeobacter sp. CECT 5382; assembly: GCF_001457775.1. Taxonomy (GTDB): domain Bacteria; phylum Pseudomonadota; class Alphaproteobacteria; order Rhodobacterales; family Rhodobacteraceae; genus Pseudophaeobacter. The sequence continues at coordinate 29,071 of NZ_CYSG01000027.1, read as the reverse complement.
GTCTTAAAGTCGACTTTCTCCTACGCGGATGGCAGCGGGCAGATTGAAATTGCGCGCTGTCTTGCCGAATAATGCGTTGCCCGTCGCGTCCGCCTTCCATGCTTTGGCGGTGGAGAGATTGGCAAAGATGCCCTCTTCGAGGATGTAATCCTGACCGCGCCAGTACTTTACGTCCTAACCTTCGGCAATCACGGTGCCCACGCCGGTTTTGGTCTAGAATCCCGGAATACCCGCACCGCTAGCACGCATCGGCTCTGCCAATGTGCCTTGCGGGTTGAATTCCGGCTCCAGCTCGCCTGACAGAGACTGACGCATGAATTCCGCGTTCTCGCCGACACTGGGATGCCGCACAGACCACGGCCACCCGCCGCGATCTACATGCCATCGCCCAACATACCATCGAGGGCGGCTTGCACTGTTTCAAATTCCTTTTCTATGTGGACAGCTCTCTCAATCCAAGGATCGCGCGGGCCTGCCGCCAATCGGCCACCGGCCGCTCGTATTTCTCGCACAATTGCGCGGCGCGGGTCACAAGACCGGCGTTCGATGGTGCCAGCGTATCGCGATCAAGACGGACGTTGTCCTCCAGCCCCGTGCGCGCATGGCCACCCGAGGCGATCGCCCAGTCGTTCAGTGTGAATTGCTGCGCACCGATACCCGCAGCACACCACGGCGCATCTGCTCCAAACAGGCGGCGAACGGTATGTATGTAATAGTCGAACACATCACGGTCCACGGGCATGGCGTTTTTCACCCCCATAACAAACTGCACATACGGTGTGCCCGCCAGCTGGCCCTTGTCGACCATGTCCCTGGCCTTGAGGATATGCGACAGATCAAACGCCTCGATCTCAGGCTTCACATTATGCCTGAGCATCTGCGCTGCAAGCCAGTCCACCAGATCGGGCGGGTTCTCATACACCCGTGTCGGGAAGTTGTTGGACCCCACCGACAGCGACGCCATATCCGGCGAGAGCGGCAGCATGCCACCGCGTGTCTCGCCAGCACCCGAGCGTCCCCCCGTCGAGAATTGGATGATCATGCCAGGGCAGTGCTTTTCCAAACCTTCTTTGAGCCGCGCGAATTTCTCGGGGTCTGAAGACGGTGTTTCATCCTTGTTGCGCACATGGGCATGGCAGATGGTGGCCCCTGCCTCGAACGCTTCGTGCGTACTTTCAATCTGTTCCGTGACTGTCACAGGCACGGCAGGGTTGTTGGCTTTGGTCGGCAATGATCCGGTGATCGCAACGCAGATGATACAAGGGGTGCTCATTTGGCCTCTCTCGCAGGCATCCGCGCCAGCGCATCGACAAAGAACGGCTGGAAGCCGTCCGGATGCTCGCTCATTGGGAAGTGGCCCAGCTCGTCCATGACCGCAAGGGTCGCCCCCTTGATCGCATCTGCTGTGCGCTTGGAGTCTTCGGGTGTGCAGGTCAGATCATAGGCGCCTACGATCAGATGCACAGGCGTTTTGCCCGTGTCGATGTCCCCCAGACGCGCAATCAGGCTGTCATCCTTGGTGTAGAAACTCAGGTCACCCCGAAACACGCCCGGACCGCTTTGCATGAACATCCACAGCGTATTCCACCGCTCGGCGTTGGGCGCAAAGGGCGAGATATTGGCGGAGACAAGCGCCGCGCCCATTTCGCCGCCGTGGGCATCGGGGCGGTGGAACCAGTCGATATCATACCACGCGGGTTGGAAATCCGACGCCTCAATTGCGATGAAGCCGCTGAATTTATCCGGATGCAGAGCCGCGAATTGCAGCGCAATGCGGCCTCCCATGGAACAGCCTGCAAGCACGGGACGCTCCAGCCCCAGCCCATCAATCACGGCGAGAACCGTCTCCATGTAGGCCTTCGTCGTCAGCAGATACTCCTCTGTCTCGAACCCTTCGGGCGGCAGGGATTTGCCGTGCCAGGGCAGATCAAAGGCGATCATCCTGTTTGCCGCCGTGATGCCCGCGTCATTCATCAGATGCCGCCATTGGCGCGTGTCCGCACCCGCCGTATGCAGGCACAAAACAGGACGGCCTTGTCCGGCTTCTTCGAAATAGATCCGGCGCGGCGCGCCTTCAACTGTGACAGTGAGGTAGCGGCCGATGATAGGCTCGATGCTCATGCGGCGTCCTTTCGTGCAGCGCGGGGAAGCGCCATAAACTCTTTGAAAAAGCGCAGGTTTTTGACGAGGCAGAGGATATCACCATCAATATTGCCACGACCGATTTTCAACAGACCGAAGATGTCGTGAAACCCGGGTGCTGGCAGCAGCTGCCAGAACTGCGTGAGCGCATCTGCATCGGTGCGCAGGGCGAAACGCCACGGTGTCTTGCGGCTGGGGCCTTCGGTCACTTGGGTCAAGTGCCCGTTCTCGAAGGTCAGGTAGATCTCGTCATCTCCGACCTGAACAAGGACCGTCTCGGAAAACAAACGCCCGAGGCGCAGCAGATGCGGCGTGGCTTCCAGCTTTGCCTGCATATCATGGAAAGTATCAATCATCTGGTTGTCCTCTTCATATCCCTGACACTGTCGTGCCACGAGCGCTGCTTATATCGCCATACCGATGCAGGTATTACGCGATACCGCCCACGGCATTGGATCGCGGGCTCCTTTCGCAGACGGTACCCTCCAAGGGGCGTCCGATGCGGCGCCCAAACCGCACCTACATTGCCACTTTGGAGGAAGAAAAATGGGTATCGTCAACATTGACAACATCAGCGACGTCGTCATCGCCAGCCTGGGCCAGCACGGTGACATCACCGACCGCCAGCGCGAGATCATGTCATCACTGATCCGTCACCTGCATGGATTTTGCAAAGACGTGAACTTGCAGCACGGCGAATTCCTCGAGGGGTGTGCATACCTCAAGCGTGCGGGCCAGACCTGTGACGAGAACCGTCAGGAATTCATCCTGCTTGGCGATATCCTCGGCGTCGAAGTGCTGGTGGATATGTTGTCCAACCCGGTTGACGGCCCCGAGAGCGAATCCACCGTGCTTGGTCCATTTTACCGTGAAAACCCTCCGGTTCTGCCCAAAGGTGCTTCGACCATTAAAAAACATTATGACGACGAAGAAACCGCTTATTTTGAGGGGTATATCCGTGACGCGAGCGGCAAGGGTGTTGCCGGTGTGCAGATGGATGTCTGGGAAGATGCCCCAAACGGCGTGTACGAAAACCTCGACCCCGACCAGCCGGAATACAACCTGCGCGGCCGTTTCGAGACGGACGAGAATGGCCACTATGCCTTTGTCGCCGTGCGTCCTGTTCCATACCCGATCCCTGACAACGAGACGGCAGGCGAATTGCTGCGATATATGGGGCACCACCCCAACCGCCCAGGACACATGCACTTTATCATCTCCAAAGACGGCTTCCGCCCACTGATCAGCCAAATCTACGATGCCGAGAGCAAATGGCTCGACGATGACAGCGTATTCGCGGTCAAGGAAAGCCTGATCGGCACATTCAAGAAAGCGGCGCCCGAGTTAAAGACTGACCTGCACTTCGAATTTGACTTTGTCATCAAGTCGGAGGCCGTCGCGGCCGAGTAAGACACAAAATCTCCTTGAGACTGGCCTCTGCTGACGCGGAGGCCCTTTTTTTGTGCACACACGCGGTTTAAGGTAGCAAGCTGCAGACGATTGCTTGGGAGGGCTGTTTGCGGGCAAGCGCCATTTACGTGGAGGGGGGGAATGAATTTCAAGCAGATGACCTATTTCATCGCCGTAGCGGAGGAGCTGCATTTTGGCCGCGCCGCAGAGCGGCTGGATATGGCGCAACCCCCGCTCAGCCGTCAGATCAAACAGATCGAGGGCGAGTTGGAGGCTGTTCTGTTCAACCGCGGCCGCAGTGCGATCAGCCTGACGCAAGCGGGCGAGAAACTGCTGGAGCGGAGCCGGGCGATCCTTGCCCTGCTGGACGATACAAAGCTGGAAATGCGCAGGCTAGGTCAAGGGGCAGAAGGGCGCTTGCGCATCGGCTTTGTCGGCTCCTCCACTTACGGGATATTGCCCAACATCATCAGAGCATTCCGTGCTGCCTATCCCGCGATCAACTTGAGTCTCCAGCCGATGAACAATGCCCATCTGCGTCAGCACCTGGTGGCGCGTATGATTGATGTGGCTGTCGCCCGTCCCGCGCTGGATGATGCCGAGTTTGCGGTAAAGCATCTGGTTAAAGAGGATCTGATCCTCGCGTTGCCCGACACGTTGGATACCGGGACGCGCGAGGTCGCTGACCTGCGGCGGTTGGAAACGCACAACCTGATCCTGTACCCTGAACACCCCCGCCCGAGCTATGCCGATACGGTGATCAACGCCTGCACAGATGCAGGGTTTCCGGTGCCAAAGCGGGTGTTCACCATGGACCTGCATACCGCGCTGAGCCTTGTAGCGATTGGCGAGGGCGTCTGTGTCGTGCCCAGCTCAGTAGGCTCCGCGCCGCGTAACGGAATTAAGTTTCTGCGGATCGAGCCGGAGATTGCGCGCACCTCCCTCTCTGTCAACTACCGCCTGGACGAACAGGGCGTGCATGTGCAGAATTTCATCAAGGTCGCGCAGGGCGTGGCGCGGGAGGCCAGTTAAAGCCTCCCGCTTTCAGACACCCAGCCATTTGTGCTGTGTTTCGGCATCGGCACGGATTTCGGCAGCGCTCCCGCTCCAGACGACTTGGCCCTTACCCACGACGACAACGTCATCGGCAAGTGATGTTGCAAAGCCAAAGTTCTGCTCAACCAGCACCATCGACAGGCCCTCGCGACGCAGATCCTGCAATTTGTCATGGATCAGCTTCACGATGATCGGGGCAAGCCCCTCTGTCGGCTCGTCCAGCACCAACAAGCGCGGATTCATCAGCAGGGCGCGGGCGATGGCCAGCATCTGCTGCTCGCCCCCCGACAGCTGCATGCCACCATTGTCCATCCGCTCCCCTAGACGTGGGAACAGGTCGATCACCCGCTCGATCGTCCACGCGCCACCGCCAAAGCGTTTCGAGGCCAACTCGAGGTTTTCCCGCACGCTCAGTGAGGGGAAAATATCGCGTGTCTCGGGCACATAGGCGATTCCGGACTTGGCGATGTCAAAAGGGCGTTTGGCAATGGGTGCGCCGTCGAATGTGATTGTGCCCGATTTTGTCGGCAACAACCCCATGATCGTCTTGAGCGTGGTTGATTTACCCGCTCCGTTGCGCCCCAGAATGGCCAGAACCCTGCCAGGCTGTGCCGTGACGTTCATGCCGTAGAGCACTTGGGTTTCGCCATAGCCGGAGTTCACTGCGTTCAGTTCAAGCATCTTCCCAGCTCCCCAGATAGATTTCTTTGAGCAGGTCAGAGCCGCGTGCGGCATCCGGCAGCCCGTCAAAGACCACCTCGCCATAGTTCAGCACGGTGATCGTATCGGCCACATCAAAGGCAAGATCCATGTCATGCTCGATAATCAACAAGGTTAGGTCACGCGGCAGGTTGTTGAGCAGGTCGTGGAACCCTTTGGCCATCTCTGGGCCCACACCGCTTGTTGGCTCGTCCATCAGCAGGACCAGCGGGCGGGTCGCCAGCGCCACACCCACCTCCAACTGACGGCGCACACCATAGCTGATTTCGGAGACTTTTGCGTGCAGGAATGGCATCAGATCAACTTGATTGGCCACATCCCTGACGATCTCACGCACCTCCGCTTTGCCAAGGCTGTCGGACCAGATACGTGTCGCGTTGCCCGTATAGATCGCGGCGGCGAGGCCAAGGTTTTCTTCGACGGTTAGGCCGTCAAACAAAGTGTTTTTCTGATAGCTGCGTGACAATCCTTGGCGCGCACGCTTGGCCACTGGCAAGGCAGTGACGTCCTCGCCCGCCAGATGCACCCTGCCACTATCGGGCGTCAATTCACCGACCAGTTGGTTGAAGAGCGTCGTCTTGCCCGCTCCATTCGGCCCGAGGATCACCCGCCGCTCGCCGCGCTCAAGCTTGAGCGAGACCCTACGGGTGACGTGCACCGCGCCAAAACTTTTGTCCAGATTGCGTGTTTCAAGCATCTTTTGTCCCCTCCCTGGCTTTGGGGTTTGTATTTGCGGACTTGCTGCGCGCTGCGACGAAATCTTCGATAAAACCAAAAATCCCGTTGGCGCGGCTCATCACGACACCGATCAGAATGACGCCCACGATCAGGTGCCAGTGGGTCGTCAATGAGCTCAGCTCATGCTTGAGCACCACAAAGACGGCGGCCCCCACCAGCGGCCCGACAAGTGTGCCAAGCCCTCCAAGGATCACCACAACCAGCGCTTCGCCCGAGACGGTCCAGGCCATCAAGCCAGGTGAGATATACATGATGTGTTGTGCTGCCAGAACGCCGGCTACCCCGGCGATCATCCCCGACAGGCCAAAGACATCGGCCTTTACCCGCCAAACGGTGAGGCCGAGCGCGCGCATCCGCTGCTCATTGTGCATAACCCCCGAGAAGGAGCGGCCAAGGCCCGAGCGCAGGATCACCACAGCCAGCCCATACATCGCGGCAAGTGCCACAAGGCAAAACAACGCAAATGTGCGCGTGTCGTTCAGATCAATGCCAACGACGGACAGATCAAGACGCTCGATCCCGCCCAGGCCATCATCTCCACCAAAGATCGGGGCCTCGAAGACGTATGAATAGGCCATCTGCCCGAAGGCGAGTGTTGCCATGATGAAATAGATGCCATGACTGCGCGAACAGATCGCACCGATGATCCATGAGAGGCCGGCCGTGATAGCCACTGCCGCACCCATCGCCACCGGCGGGGTCAAACCCGCCGTGGTGGACAGCACCGCATAGCCATATGCACCGACTCCCATCAGCGCGCCATGACACAGGGACACCATGCCGCCAAATCCGGCGACCATATCAAGCGCCAGCACCAGCATAGCGAGGATCAGAATTTCGGTGAGGATCTCAAGACCAAAGTATTGGGCCGTAAAAGCCTGAAAAAGGGCAGCCGATGCCAGAAGCACCAAGGCCGCATACCGCAAAGGCGTGTGACGGAACATGATCTATCCTTTCGCCGGAAAGAGGCCCACAGGCTTGATCACAAGGACCGCAGCCAACAGCGCGTAGATGAGAACGGAGGAGAGTTGCGGCGCCAGCACGGCACCAAATGTCTGCACAAACCCGAAGAGGAGAGCCCCTGCGACGCCCCTTTGGAGCAAACAAAGCCCGCCGATCACAATTACAATCAGCGTGGGGATCAGGATTTGCAGACTCATGTCGGGCGAGACGCTAAGCAGTGGTGCCGCCACTACACCGGCAAGACCCGCCAGCGCGCAGCCAACACAAAACACGCAAAAGAACAGGCGTTCAACGTTGATACCCAGACAGGCGGCCATCTCGTCGTTATCCACCCCCGCACGGATCATTGCGCCGATTTGTGTCCGCCCCAGAACGAAGGCGAGGCCGCCAAGCACCACAAGGCCAAGCACGATGATGAACACGCGGTAGGTCGGATACTCGACCCCCAAAACCGCAAGCCGTCCGCCCAGCATAGCAGGCACTTCGATTGCAAGCGGCAGGTCGCCCCAGACGATACGGGTCATATCCAACAGCACAAAGATCAGGCCAAAAGTCACCAGAACCTGTGCCATCGGCCCCGATTTGCGCATGCGCTGGATAAAGCCGGAGTAGAGCAGAACGCCCACCCCCGCGACAGCCACCGGTGCGAGCAATAGCGCCGCCCAATAGCCCCACATCGCAGCAACAGACGCCGCGAAATAGGCACCCAATGCATACAGCGCGCCATGGGCAAGGTTCACGAAATGCATCAAGCCAAAGATCACGGTCAGGCCGACAGATAGAAGAAACAAGAGCATCGACAGCTGTAGCGCGTTGAGCGCCTGAAGTGTCCAGAAGCCAAGATCGGTTATCATTTTAGGACCTCCCCCCCACATGAAAAAACCCGGCCATGAAATGCAGCCGGGTTGCTATTTTTTAGTTAGATACCGGATCCATCACGCAGCCGTTGGCCGGATCGGCCTCGGACGGCAGCTGGGCCAGTACCTTCTGCGTGAGGCCATCTGCACGTGCGACAGTCTCGTAAGTATAGATCGGCTGAACGATGTTGTTGGTCGCAGGATCAATCGACAATGTGCCGCGCGGTCCGTCGAATGTAACCTGACGCAGGGCATTGGCCAGTGAGGCACGGTCTGTGGCGCCTGCTTTTGTCGCCTCGATCAACGCGCGTGCGGCGTCATAGCCCTGAACTGCAAACTCGGACGGGGCGCGGCCAACATTGGCTGTAAATCCATCCACGAACTTCGCGTTTGCATCATTTTCGATTGTCGGCACATAGTGGGACACCGCAATCACACCCTCGGCCGCAGGACCCTGTGCATTCACATAAAGCGATGAGGTCAGGAAGCCCGATCCGTAAAGCGGCAGTTCAGGTTTCAGGCCAAAACTGTCGTATTGCTTGACGAAGGAAATCGCCTCGCCACCCGCATAGAAGACATAGACGGCATCTGCGCCGCTGGATTTCGCATGGGTCAGGTAGGGGCCAAAATCCTGTGTCTTCTGGAAGGGCGTGAAATCCTGCCCGACAATCTCGCCACCTGCGGCAGTAAATGTCGCCTCGAAGGCATCGATCATCTGACGACCGGCGGCATAGTCAGGCGCCAGGGTGTAGACTTTACGAACACCCTGCTCATACATCCATGTGCCCATCGGGCGGTTCACCTGACCGTTGGAAAACGACATGCGCGTGATGAATGGCGAGCAGTCTGCGCCCGTCGCCCCGTCATTGCCCGCGTTCGCAACGATCAGCGGCACAGCTGCACCGTGGACCATATCGCGCACAGCACCCAACACGCCTGAGCTTACGATACCCGCGATCACGTCCACATTCTCTTGCAAGATCAGCTTCTTGGCTTTGCCCAACGCGACCGGTGGCTTGACTTCGGTATCCTCGCGGACAATCTCGAACGTCGCATCTGTCTCGCTGCCGAATTGCTCCAGCCCCAGCTCGAAGCCTGCGTCGATCTCGTTGCCAAGTGCCGCGTAGACACCGGAATAGGGCAACAGCAGTCCGACCCTGATATCCTCGGCAGTGGCTGTGGTAGCGATGGTGGTGGCAAGGCCAAGGGCCGCCAGCGTTGTCGTCTTCATGTTGGTTCCTCCAGTTATAAATGCAGACCGTTCTGATGCGGGTCTATCCAAGGTCGCCGCCACCCACGGGCACAGTGAGGCCAGTGATGTAGGAGGCATCATCCGACGCCAGAAACAGGATGGGCCCTGCCTGTTCGTCGAGTGTTCCGTACCGTTTCATGAGCGAGGACTGGATCGTCTGATCGACGATAATCTGGTACCAGTCTGCGCGTTGTTCCTGCTCTGCGTTGGGATTGCGCGGCACCACGCGGTCAGGCGCGTCGGTGCCACCCGGTGCCGTGGCTACAACGCGAATGCCGCGTTCGGCCATTTCCCACGCAAGGCTGGCAGTGATGGCATTCACCCCGCCCTTGGCCGCTGCATAGGGCACACGGTTCAGCCCGCGTGTGGCGATCGAGCTAACGTTGACGATCACGCCTGCGCCATTCGGCAGCATCCGCTCGATCGCGGCGCGACAGCAATAGAGGGTTGGGAACAGCGAGCGGCGCACTTCGGCGTCAATCTGTTCCGGCTCGTAGTGCTCAAACGGTTTGGCCCAGATGGTGCCGCCCACGTTGTTGATCAGGATGTCGATCCGGCCCCAAAGGCTCTGCGCTTTTTCCATGGCCGCATCGCAACCGCTCCACGTCTCAAGATCGACATTGATCGCCTCTGCCGTGCCACCGCTGGCACGGATCGCCGCAACCACATCGGCGCGTGCGGGCGAGCGGTCGACGATGAGAACCTTTGCGCCCTCGGCCGCCGCGCGCTCCGCCACGCAGCGGCCAATGCCTTGGGCGGCACCGGTCACGACCATTACCTTGTCTTCAAAGCGGCGGCTCATGCGGCGTCCGCCTCTGCTTCTGTCGGGTTGAATTTCTCGAAGTAGAAATTCGCAGGCTGCACACCTAGCGTGCCGAAGTGGCCGCGCACCGCATCCACCATGGGCGGCGGACCGCAAAGATAGACATCGACATCCCCACCGTTCAAGTCATCCGCAGACAGATGATCGGTCACGAACCCTTTCCGCCCGTGCGGGTCCTCTTCGGCGGCCAGAACCGTAATCACAGTGACATTGCCGATCTGCTTGGCGAGAGCGTGAATACGGTCCAGCTCCACCAGATCGGCCGCACGTGTTGCGGCATAATAAAGCGTGATCGGCTGCTCGTTGCCCTGCTCGGCCAAATGCTCCAGCATCGACAGGAAAGGCGCAAGGCCGGTGCCACCGGCCAGCCACAGCTGCGGGCGCTCCATCGGGCGCAGATAGAATGTGCCCATCGGGCCGGTCAGCGTGATGGCATCCCCTCCCTTGGCCCGCTCGCCCAGATAGTTGCTCATCACACCACCGGGGATATTGCGGATCAAGAATTGCGCCTCATCCGCGCCTGGTTTGGAAGAGAAAGAATAGGAGCGGTGCTTGTCTGTGCCCGGCACGCTCACGTTCACATATTGACCGGGCAGAAAGACAACAGTCTTGGCCATCTTCACCCGAAGGCCGAACGATGTCTCGGAAAGGCGGTCAACGCCCAGTACTTCGCCAGAAACAGGCTCGGGCGCGGTTTTGCACGCCGCCGAAGTCGCCGGCACTCGCACTACGCAGTCGCTCAGCGGTGACATCTGGCAGGTCAGGACATAGCCTTGCGCGGCTTCCTCTTCGGTCATCGCTTCATCAAGGTAGAATTCCAGCTCGAATTGGCCCTTTTCGGCAAAGCACTTGCACGTCCCGCAGACGCCGTCGCGACAATCCATCGGGATGTTGATTTTCTGGCGAAAGGCGGCCTCGGTCACCATTTCATCGTCTTCGCATTGAATCACGCGGGTCACGCCATCCTCGAAATTCAGGGCTACGTTATAGGTTGTCATGGCATACTCCTCCCTTGATCGCGCGCCCATTGGTGGGCGCGCGGGATGTTCGAAACCGGTCAATTTGCTTGACTCAGATGTGGTAGATGTCGATCACATGGTGGATTTTGTCGTTTTTGAGCACGATTTTCTTGTCCGTGATCAGTGGCTTGGGACCAGAGGTGTCCAGCGTATAAAACGACATTCCCCAATGGCTGTCCGTGGTACCATAGCGGTAGGTCAGCGTGTGCCAGTTAAAGCGCAGCTTGATCTGCACCCCCTTGCGGCTCAGCACCTCGATGTTGGCTAGATGGTGCTGTGTGCGCGGCTCTGGCAGAGACGTAGCGGACGAGCGATCCGTCTGGATGCGGAACACGCGGTCCTCGATGCCCGATTTGTTCGGGTAATAGATCAGGGACATCTCGTTTTGCGGATCTTCAGTGAGCATGTCCTCATCGTCCCAGGCCGGCATCCAAAACGGGCAGTCGGCGTGATAAAAACCCAGCCACGTATCCCAGTCACGGTCATCGAGTGCGCGCGCTTCGGCGTAAAGAAAGGCCTGGATGTCTTCGAAACCCAGCGATGATGTCTTTTCGAGTGTTGCAGTTGTCATGATCTTATCCCCTCATTCAGCCGCAACTTGGGCGTGGGCTGCATTCTCGCGCTCTTTGGCGACAGCTGCCGACATACGCTCGGCCCACTGGCTGTGCTGGATCACAAACAGACCCTCGTCCTCGGTGCGTGCGCCTGACAGGATCGGATTGATCCCCAGTGCTTTTGCATCCTCGTCCGGTCCGTTGATCCACTGGGTCGCACCCCGGCAGATGTCGTTCCATTTGGCGTGCGCGGCCCCTGCGTAGCCGCGTTGGGTTGCGCGGAATTCTTCGGTGTCATCGGGTGTTGCCATGCCAGAAGCGTTGAAGAAATCCTCGTACTGGCGGATTCGTAGTGCGCGTGACGCCTGATCTTCACCTTTGGGCGCGATGCAATAGATCGTGACTTCGGTCTTATCGACACTGATCGGGCGGAACACGCGGATCTGGCTGCTGAACTGGTCCATCAGGAAGACGTTAGGATACACACACAGATTGCGCAGAACCCCGACCATCCATTCGGCCTTGGTTTTGCCGTAGGTTTCTGTCCATTCGTCCAGACGGCCATAGTTGGGGCGTGTGGTCGGGTTGTCCCATGTTGTCCACAGCAGCAAGTGCCCGTTCACGTAGGAATGGAAACCACCCTTTTGCTTGGCCCATTTGGAGGCGTCGGTCGCTTTGATATTGTCTTCCTTGCCGTCCACGGTGCGGTGCGACGTGGTGGCAACATAGTTCCAGTGAACGGCCGAGACGTGATAGCCATCCGCGCCATTTTCGGCCTGGAGCTTCCAGTTGCCGTCGAAGGTATAAGTGGACGAGCCGCGCAGCACTTCCATGCCGTCCTCGGACTGGTCGACGATCATGTCGATCATCTTGCAGGCTTCGCCAAGGTATTCTTCAAGCGGAGCAACATCCGCGTTCAGCGAGCCAAACAGGAAGCCGCGATAGTTTTGGAACTTTGCCACTTTTGTCATGTCGTGGCTGCCATCTTTGTTGAACTGCTCTGGGTAGCCTGCGCCCTTGGGGTCTTTGACCTTGAGCAACTTGCCTGTGTTGGCGAATGTCCAGCCGTGGAACGGGCAGGTAAATGTCTTTTGGTTGCGGCGCTTGAACCGGCACAGCATCGCACCGCGGTGCGAGCATGAGTTGACCAGCGCATTCAGCTCGCCATCTTTGTCGCGCGTGATGACTACGGGCGTGCGACCCATGTGTAGCGTGAAATAATCCCCCGGGTTGGGGATCTGGCTTTCATGGGCCATGTAGATCCAGTTGCCTTCATAGATGTGCTTCATCTCCAGCTCGAACAATTCTTCGTCGGTGAACATGTCGCGACGGGCGCGAAACACACCATTTTCAGGGTCCTCTTGCACGATGCCGTCAAGGCGACTTTGAAGCTCGTCGAGATTTGAATGGGTAAACATATTCAGTCCTCCTCTGGGTGCCGCGCCTTGACGGCTGGCGGCGTTTTGATGGTGTTAAACTTCCTCGAGCGTCTTGCGCGGCGCGCTACGATCACGGTCGAAATAGGCAACTTTATCTTCGTCAAGTGCCACGCCGATACCGGTGCCGCTGGGCACTTCAACACAGAAGTCATTGTATTTTATCGGCTCTGCCAAAATATCTTCGATCAGCAGAAGCGGCCCGAACAGCTCGGTGCCCCAGCTCATTTTCTCGACCGTGCAGAACAATTGCAGCGCCGCCGCCGTGCCCAATCCTGTCTCCAGCATGGTGCCGGCATACAGGCCAAGACCCGCGGCCTGTCCGATGGCGACAACCTCAGAGGCACGCTTGATGCCGCCCGATTGCGCAACTTTGACCGCAAAGACATCTGCTGCCGCACGGCTTGCAATGGCCAGCGCATCCTCGGGGCCGTTCAGCACCTCGTCCGCCATGACGGCAATCTCGTATTTCGCTGTCAGCTCGCGCTGGGCCTCGACATAGCGACTTTGCACGGGCTGCTCGACCAGCTCGCAACCCGCATCCTGCAATCCCTTGAGACCCCAGCGCGCATCGTGCAGCGACCAGGCCTGGTTGATGTCCACCCGCACACTGCCTGCATCGCCCACTGCGCGTTTGATGGCCGCCACATGGGCCACATCATCACGCACCGAGCGTTTGCCGATCTTGAGCTTGAAGATGTTGTGGCGGCGCGTTTCGATCATCTCCAGCGCCTCGGCGATATCGGTCTCGGAGGAGCCGGACGCCAGCGTCCATGCCACGGGCATGCGGACATGAACCTGACCGCCAAACAGTTGCGACACCGGCATGCCGAGCCGCTTGCCTAGCCCATCCCAGAGCGCGATCTCGACTGCTGCTTTCGCAATACGGTTGCCTCGCACAACCTTGTCCATCAGTTGGATTGCGGTGTTCACATCGTCTGCAGCTTTGCCTTTGAGCGCTGGCGCTATGTAGGTTTCGATTGCGGATTGAATGCTCTCGGGGCTCTCGACGCAGTATGTCAGGCCGCCAATTGTCGTGCCTTCCCCAATGCCCAGCGATCCATCCGAAAACCTGATCCGCACAAGAACAGCCGTCTGAGAGCGCATCGTCGCCATCGAAAGGACGTGACCGCGAATGGTCGGCACATCAACAACGACGGTTTCGATCTGGTCAATCTTGGTCATGCGGTGTCCTCAGGTAGCAATAATACTTCGAGGGTCAGAATGCGCAGGAGAACACGTTGTCGGCGATACACGGGCAGGTCTTGGTTGATACCCTTTGCGACAGTGCTATCTTTGGGGCGGCAAAGGACGTCAGAACACAAGTTCGGTGAGAAGCATCAAAACCGGCATTACCAAATAGATAGCGATCGAAAGTACACAAGGCCGAAACCAAGGCCGCGATCAGCATAAGCCGCACTGACCATGATCCGGCCACAACGGCTTTCCAGTTAGAGAGAAGTCTCATGTTCGGCTCCTATTGATTTTCAAGGGAATAGTTCGGGAAGTGCGAACCCCGACGGTCGAGCCGCGCACGGATATCGACCAGCGTCTCGAGAATGCGGTCTAACGTGGCATCCTGGACGCTGATCCGCTGTTCAACCTGCCGTAAACGCGGGTTGATGCTTTTCAGCTGGTCCTCGATCCGCTGGAAGTCATCCAGCGCAACGACCTGCCCCTCGAGACGGCTGATCGTCGCCTCGGTCACTGACATACGCGTGTTGAATTGCCCCCAAGCGAAAGCGAGGGACGTGAGGATTGTGGCTAGGTTCAGGATTGTGCCCAGAGAAAAACTCTTGGTGATAGTCGGTTGCGACATACAACTGCGCCGTCTTCGCTAACCGGCGGCACTCACACACGCCCGTAGGTTTGAGGTCAAAATCGCGGAATAGTTAGGGTTTTTCCTCTGGCGGTTTTGCCATCCTCACACCGCAGCTACTTGGGACTCTCCGGACGTCCGTCGAAGACGCAAGCTGGACAATCCGGCGCGGCAGCTAAGCGCAGGGAGCGACCTTTGCAAACTTCAACCATTTCTTCGAAGCTGACCTCCAAGCAGCGCCTGCTCTCAGATCTTAGCAATACGAAGGAGAGCTCTGATTCGCCTTACAACTTGAGCTCGATCAATCTATGATAGGAGCGCATGAAGTGATCGTTAATTTGTAAAGAGTTTTGCCGCACGAGAAGAGTTCTACCGGGCGGGGAATGTTGAGACAGATGATTGATAAGAAATGGGTGGCTAAGGAGTTGAAGCGTTTGAACGCTTAGATCCGCGAACTTCAGGATGTCTTGGATGAGATCGAGAAAATCGATCCGAGAACTGCACAAGTCAAGAAGTGGATAGCATCACGTAAGCAGCTTATTAAAGATCTCGAGCTGGAGAAAAAGTTCGTTACCGGAGCGTTGAAGTAATGGCTGTCTCGGCTTCAGTCGTGTGACTTCGCCATGGACATGGGTAGGTCAGCGTATAGGGTCTGTTTGAGGGGGTTTTGGGGGTTACCTATGCGCGATTTTCCGAAAATTCTATCCGGCGCATTCGGAGATGGACAAAAGAAAGTTGCGATACGCGTGAGATATCGATGTCGAGAATAACAGTAGTCCTACTAGCAATCATTGCAGCGCTATTTGCTACCATCTACTTTCAAAATCAGCTCTTCCAACAAGAGAAGAGGAGGTCGATTGCGTTAGCTGCAAATCTGAACTTACTAACGGTGCTTATCTCAGACCACAGAACTCTGTTCGCAAGAGCTGTCGAATCGTTAGATGATAGCACCTTTACATTCTCACCAATCGTGAACGACTATCCTTCGGGCACACAAGAATACATCCTGACTTTCGTGATATCCGATCAGGATAGACAGGATATCACGAAAGAGTACAGCAACAGCGTTATAAATCGATCTGGATACATGTGGCTCAAGGTCGATGCAGAAGGTCGAATTATCGATATCGAACCATTCTCTAAGCCATAACGTACTGGTCCCATCATCCGGCACACCGGCCAATTGCTTTTCGACAGCAGCTATGAACTTCTGACGACGCTGGGCAAACGGCTGGATCGCTTTCGGCTTCTCTGCCGCTTCTAGTTTGAACTGTTTCTCAAGTGCCATTGGGGTCTCCTTTGTTATCCCAATGGCGTCCTTTGAGTCATGCAGAGAGGGCAACGCGCTTTTGATAGGTATGCTCTGGAAAAACCAAGAGCGGGCACAGAACCGAACTGGAACCATAGTCTGCTAGGCGGGACAAAACGTCATTTCGCTGCGCTTGCACCAATGCCTGCTATCCCGCCTTGTTTGTTTGCGATTGAAGCCTGTGCAAGCGTTGAATAAATTCTTCAGGTGGACATCAAGTTGTGCGATCAAATTACTCAAGGGAGTTTTTTTGGCAACCCGAGACGAACAAAATTGAAAGTGTGCGTCGGCAGAGTTTTTGGGTCCAAAGGTGACCTAAACTAAGAGAGAGTTTGGCTCATCTGTTTGGTTTGATTATGCTGCGTGCTGGCGGTGATGCAAGCGTCGCGCTTCGAGTGTCTTTCATTTGATCCTTTCGCGTTGCTTTAGAATGGTTTTGTCACGCCCGAAGTAGACATCAGCGGGTGTGACGTTGTTGATGCTCTCGTGGTAGCGCTGATGATTGTAGTGATCGACGAAGGCTTCGATCTGGGCCTCAAGATCACCCGGCAGGAAGTAGTTTTCCAGCAAGATCCGGTTCTTTAAGGTCTGGTGCCAGCGCTCGATCTTACCTTGGGTTTGCGGATGATATGGCGCACCGCGCGAGTGCTTCATGCCTTTGTCCTTCAACCTTCTGACAGATCCCCTGAGACGTAACTGGAGCCGTTGTCGCTGAGCAGACGTGGCTTGTGGACGACATGGATCTGGTCACAGCCGGAGACCTGCAAGGCCAGATCGAGGGTATCTGTCACATCCTCAGCTCGCATGTTCGTGCAGAGCTTCCATGAGACGATGTAGCGGCTGTAGTCGTCGAGGACCGTGCTGAGATAGAACCAGCCCAATACCTTGATGTAGGTGAAGTCTGTTTGCCAAAGCTGGTTGATCGCAGTTGTTTTGTCTTTGAACTCGTTCGCCGCCTTAAGCACGATGAACGCAGGACTGGTGATCAGATCATGGGCCTTCAGTGTCCGGTACACCGTGGATTCCGAGACAAAATAACGCTCCTGATCAGTGAAGGTCACCGCCAACTCGCGCGGTGACAGTTCCGTCTCCTGCAAGGCGAAGTCGACAACCTTGCGCTTCACCTCGTCGAGCACCTGGTTCCAGACGTGTTTTGGCTTGGGAGATTGATCCTGCAATCCGGCCTCACCGCGCTGAAGGTACCGGTCGTACCAACGATAGAACGTGGTGCGCGGAATGCCGAGCTTGGCCAGCGTCACGCGGGCCTACGCCGAGCAAATGAGCAAGGGTATTGCCGGGTATGTCCTGGCCATCCACGACCAGCATGGCAACGACACCCAAAACCCGCACGCCCATTTCGTGTTCTTCGATGTTCAGCAGAAAACCGGCGGGCGCGGCAGGCCCAAAACCGTTCTGTTTGTCCATGGTTGCTACTGGCACCGCCATCCCGGGTGCCGGAAAGCCACCACTCCTTCCAGTAACGTCGAATTCTGGACAGAGAAATTCCGTCAGAACATCGAAAGAGATGCCCGCAACATTCACGACCTTCAAGAGGCCGGATGGCGCGTAGGTATCGTTTGGGAGTGCGCCATCGGGCGAGAGCCACCGTTCGGGCTGATCAGAAAACTGGAAGAGTTCATTAAGAGCGGCAGCCCGCCCGGATGGATTTTGATTGACGAGCGACATCCTTAGATGTCGGCTCACCAAAATCAGAGCGTGTGCAGCAAAATGTGGAGCAAATTGTGGAGTAAAACAGGACACCTCACACCACGCCACCAATAGAGCACCAAAAATTATTGTTCAAAAACAACATCATGGCTCATTCATTCTTGATGCAAAGTGGTGCCCGGGGGCGGAATCGAACCACCGACACGAGGATTTTCAATCCACTGCTCTACCCCTGAGCTACCCGGGCACGGGAAAGGCTGTTCGCCTTGGGTGTGGGCCTTCTATGATGTCCACGCGGCGGTGTCCAGAGGCTTTTTCAAAGAAAATACTAGTGTTGAACAGAAGAGATCCCAGGCGTAGAAGCTTCGGTTTTTTGCGCTTCTTCCAACGCGTTTTCAATGTCTTCCGGGGCAGTGCTTGGGATCGCATAGCTGCCGTTCAACCATTTTGCCAGATCCTGGTCGGCGCAGCGTTTGGAGCAAAAGGGGCGAAACTTCTGCTCAGTGATGCCGTTGCAAATGGGGCAACTCATGACAGCACCTCTGCAAGGGGCACCCGGCCACGTTTTCGCTGCAATTCGAAATGGCCAAGGTTAGTCCAGCCCAGCATGGTTGTCTCTTCGCTATCGACACGCAGGGCTGCCCGCAGCGCGCTTTCAAAGGTACTGCGATCCTTTTTTGGCATTGGCGCGAGATCAATCACAACCTGACCCGCAAAACCACGCAGGCGCAGAGCGCGCGGAAGGGCCTTGGCACAGGCGATATTGGCCTTGAGGCCGGCGGCAAGCGAGGTGTCGCTACCGGTATTCACATCGACGCAGATCATTGCGCGGGTCGGCTCGATAAAGAGAAAGCCGCCACCGGGAAGCGGGGCACGGATTGACAGTGCTGCATCCAGGGCATCGAGCACGCCGTGGTGTTCAAAATCGCCCTCTTCGCGCAACACCTCCGCAGGTTCCGACCACTCGCGCCAGGCGCGCAGATGGGGCCCGTCTCCTTCGGTCAGCACTTCGATATCCCCTTCGGATTCCGAAAGAATCTGGGCCGCCAGATCGGACATGGCGGCGATGTCTTCTGCCACCTCGTCAGCATCTGCACCGGCACAGGCCGACCGCAGGATCATGCCATGACCTGCCCCTTCGAGAACACCATGGGCGATTTCAAGCAGCCGGTCGCGTTCTTCTTCGTTGCGGATGGCGCGGGAAATATTCAACCCGGGTGCGCCGGGTGTGGCTATGGCATAGCGGCTTTTGAACAAAAGCTTTTGCGTGACAGGAATGGCCTTGCCCTCTTCGGCGTAGCCGGTGACCTGCACCAAAAGCATCTGCCCCGGTGCCAATCCTTTGACCTGACGCAGGAAGGCCGGCCCGTCTGGAGTGGTAAGGAACATGCCACCCTGACCTTTGACTGCACGGTCTGCACGGGCGCGATAGATGGTGCCCGGCAGAGGGGCGTCGCCATCGATCAGGAAATCTTCGAGTTTGCCATCGACCATAAGGGCGGCGGCTTCATGGCCCTGAACATGGTCCAGAATGATTGAACGGCCCTTCATGCGGCGGCCTCCTTGTACAGTTTGCAGCCTGCGGCTTGCAGCAGATGTGCGGTCTCTGCCAGTGGCAGCCCGACGATGCCGGTAAATGAACCGCTGATCCAGGGAATAAAGGCCCCAGCCGGGCCCTGAATGGCATAGGCGCCGGCCTTTCCCTGCCAGTCATTCGTCGCCAGATAAGCGTTCAACTCTTCGTCCGAGAGCCGCTTCATCTTGACCTGGCTGACCACCGACCTCTCCCAGAGGCGGTCGCCACAGCGCACGGCTACGGCGGTGATTACCTGATGGCGGCGCCCGGCCAGGGCCAGCAGGAATTCGGCTGCTTCACCGGCATTTTCTGGCTTTCCCAAAATACGGCGGCCGAGGGCAACAGTGGTATCAGCACAGAGCACCACATCGTCGGCTTCGGCGGGCACTGCAGCGACCTTTTCGCGTGTGACACGGGTGCAGTAGGCGCGCGGCAATTCTCGCTTGAGCGGGGTTTCATCGATATCGGGTGGGCGCACATCATCCGGAGTTATGCCCAGCTGTGCCAGAAGCTCCAGCCTGCGCGGGCTGCCCGATCCCAGAATGAATGCCATCTTCGGCTCTCCCCTAAATCCTTGCGCCCTGTCCTAATTGGAACGCGGAATAAACAAAAGCCCGGCACAAAAGAGCCGGGCTTTGGTTCAGTTGGCGGATCACAAGCTTACTTGAAGCGATAGTTGATCCGGCCCTTGGTCAGGTCATAGGGGGTCATTTCCACCTGTACCTTGTCGCCAGCCAGAACACGGATGCGGTTCTTGCGCATCTTGCCTGCCGTATGTGCGATGATCTCATGGCCGTTTTCCAGCTCGACCCGAAACGTCGCATTCGGCAGGAGTTCCTTCACGACACCGGGAAATTCGAGCGTATCTTCCTTGGCCATGTTGTCTCCATCTTTGGATTACCCCGCTGAGTCTGCGGGAACTGGCACTAAATGGGCCCATTTTCCCAATATTTCAAGGGCGCAATCACCGCTTGAGAAGGATTCTCGAGGTTTTTCCCCTTTCCTCCTGCTCCGGCCAGTGGCTGCGATTGCGCACCACGCCTGCGGCACGCACATCAGCGATGGTTTTCAGGTCGACCTCTGCCAGAGTCCAGCCGGGCTGGTTCAGACGTCCTTCGGCCAGAACACCCGTGGATGGAAAGCCGGTATCGGGCGGGCCGAAGATGCCGCCCATGCCGACATTGGTTTCCACCGAAGTCGACCAAGGGGCCGAACCCACAACAGAGGATTGCGCTGTGACGCATTGCATTTCCAGTGCGCGTGACATGGCACCGATCCGCACCCGCCAGTATCCTGCCAGCGCTTCGGTACAGGACGGCACCAGAATGACATCGGCCTCTTGGAGGGCGCGGCCCAGCAGCGGGAACTCACTATCATAGCAGATCAATATGCCAATCTTGCCAAGGGCCGTATCAAACAGCTTCAGCGGGCAACCCGCGCCAATTTGCCAGGGATCCCGTTCAAACATGGTCATGATCTGTTTGTCTTGATGATCCCTCGCACCGCAGGGCGCATAGAATTCGGCGCGGTTCACGGGCAGATCGTAGTCAGCCTTGACCGGGGCAGAAGCCCCCAGAATATGGACATTATGCGCGGCGGCCAGTTTCAGATGCAGGGCTGCCGCATCCTCCATCCGCTCGGAAACCACGGTGATGGAGGTTTGAAGGTCAGCGGCGGCCTCGGCCCCGGCCAGGGTCGCAAGCTCCATCGCGCCGTATTCTGGAAACACCAGAAGATCAGCGCCCTGTCCGGCGGCATCCTCAACCCAGGCGGCCAGTTTATCTTCGTACTGGGCCCAGCTGTCGAGCCAGTCGAGCGGATAAGCAGCGGTTGCAATTTTCATGAGGCCAATATCCCGGATCATATTTTGTTTGCGGTTGAAAAAGCCAGAGCACCGGCCAAATGGCAACTGCTCCGGTGCGTCGCGTGTGGTTTTTCCGGCGGGCTATCCGGGGGGGGCTATAAGTCGCGTATCCAAAATTGCAGTGGCTTGCTGCTTTCTGCGGCCTCGCCAAGATCTTTCCAGGAAAAATGCGCCACAGCGCCCTGTAGCGGAGCATAGCCGCGCTTGTGCCAGAAGGGATCCAGCGCGGCGTAGTCCAGTGGGCGCTGCGGATGGGTTTGAGGCCGCAGCACACTGCAAAAGGCGGCTTTTCGAAACCCTAGCTGGCGAGCATGAGCCTCGCGCAAATCAAAGAAGCTGTGTCCCAGGCCCTGACCACGATACTGCGGCAACAAAACTGATTCGGCGCAGTAGAAGACATCTTCCAGACCAATATCATGACCTGCAAAAGCGGCGGCAAAATCCTCGGCATGATCTGCCAGTGGCGCACCTGTTGCGGCCCCGACCAGCCTATCTGCGTCAAAGGCCCCAACGACAATGGCACGGTCGCTGTCGCGATAGCTTTGCAGGTAGGCCTGCTCATAGGCGAGATCGCCATCATAGAGATAGGGAAAGGCACGAAAGACTTCTATCCGCAGGCGGGCCACATCGGGTAGGGCTGCCACCAAAGCCTGATCTGTCAGCACTGCAAGCTGTAGTGCCATCAGTCTGTATCCGCGACCCCAGTTACCTGCGCCATCCAATCGGCAAGGTTGTAATAGGTGGTGACGCGGGAGATCTTGCCGTCCTGAAGCTCAAAGAAGGATCCTCCGGGCAGGCGGTAGGTCTGTCCATTGGCTGCGGGCAGGCCCTCGTCTGTTGCCAGATAAGTGCCATTGACGATGAATTCGGCGGCCGCGCGATTGCCGTCTGCAGTGCCGAACAGCACCAGATCTGTCAGCTCTTCCTTGTAACACCGGCTCATATGGGCGCAGAACTCTGCAAAGTTCGCCTTGCCCCGGCGGATCTCACCTTCATTGACGTGATGGGCAACATCATTGCTCACGCAGTCAAGCATGGACGCTGTGTCGCCTGCGTTGAAGGCTGCAAAATAGCGGGCAATGATCTCGGTAGCACTGAGCTCGGTCATAGGCTCTCCGTTGGTTCTCCCCAGCGGGCAATCAGCTGCTGGATGATCTGGTCGCGGGTCTGTCTATAACTGTCTAGCTTGGCTTCGCGGCTCTCCCCTAGCCCAGTAGGGTCCATTATTGGCCAGTATTCGACATCGAGGTGAAAAAAACGCGTGAGATCCAGGGCGCGCCGCTGGCTCGCTGGCGACAGCGCTACCACCAGGTCGAACGAGGACAGATCATCGCCCCATTGTTCCATCTCGTCGAAAGAGCGCGACCGGTGGCGAGAGAGTTCCACGTCGACCTCTTGGCAAACCGCGATGCAAAAGCCGTCGATCTCCAGGTCGTTCTTGACGCCGACGGATTGTACATAGGTGCCGGTGCCATAGAATTTCTTCATGATCCCCTCGGCCATGGGCGAGCGGACCGCGTTGTGGTCACAGCAGAACAGTATAGACTGCGGCAACTCGCTCACGCATCAGCCTCCGAAATGCAGCACACAGATCAGCGTAAAAAGGCGGCGGGCGGTGTCTGTATCGACCTCTGCCTTGCCTTCAAGACGCTCTTGCAGCACCCGACTGCCTTCGTTGTGAATGCCGCGCCGCGCCATATCGATGGTTTCGATCTGGCTGGGCGGCAGGGTTTTGACGGCCGAAAAATAGCTCTCGCAAATCTGGTAGTAGTCCTTCACCACCTGCCGGAAGGGCGAGAGCGAAAGGTGGAATTCCGCAGCCTTCTGTCCGGCTTCGGTTTCCAGATCAAATACCAGCCGCTTGTCCCGGATCGCCAACCCAAGATGATAGGGGCCATCCACAACCGGACGTCCTTCGCGGGCGGGCAGCGAGAAAGAATTTTCCTCGATCAGGTCATAGATCGCCACCTTGCGTTCCTGCTCGATCTCCGCGGTTGGCGGGGGCAGGTTGCGGTCGTCCAACTCGATTTGACTGATGCGGCTCATGGCTTTGATCTCTATCCTCAGACTTCCTCACATCCCTAGCTCAAGACGCCTGGCGGGGCAATCGGCAGCAGAGCACGCGACAGTAAAGCGCTTCGACAACCGAGCACCCTGTGGTAGCACTAGGCACATTCCAACAGATTTTTGGTGAAGCCCGATGTCAAAACGCGCGATTATTCTGGTGCCTGGGTTCGGAAAGCGAGAACAACTGGAAGCGCGCGGTCGTTTGGTCGAATCATTGACGCATTACAGTGACGGCTATGTCACGGAAACGGCGAAGGGCAGCGATACTGCCGACAGCAACTCGGTAGTTATCAAGGCCACGGCACGGGATGGCACGCAGCCCGATCTCGAGGTGCATGTCTTTGAGGCCTATTGGGGCGATCTGATTCCAGACTGGGATCAGGAATCCCCTTGGGCACGTGCCAAACGCGGGTTTGCCCTGATCCTGTATTGGGCTTTTGGTGGCCTGGGGCGGGCTCTGTTGCGGCGCGAACTTCCCGCGCGCACCATGGGAGTCATGGCGGCAGCAGGGCTGTTGCTTTTGCTCTGGTATCTTCTGGCCCTGACCGTGTTGTTTCAGGCCCTTGGCCCGGAGGTTGCAGATGTCGCCAAAACCACCACAGAGCAGGTAGGCCAGCCTACTGGCGTGCCTGGATGGCTGACCGCCGTTCTCCCCGATGGGTGGTTAACCCCGGAACGGATCGCCTCATTTGGCAATCTGAATCAGCTGCCGGTGATCGCATTTCTCATAGGTCTGATCGGCATTGGTCACATCGAAAAGGTCGCCAATGTTGCCGCCTTTACTAAAGCCTACCTAAAAGATGAGGCGCTGGGGGATGCCAGTGTTGGCCTGCGCGCCAAGGCGCGCCACCGAGTTCTGCCGGTGCTGGATCAGGTCTACGCCAGTGATCAGAATTTCGACGAGGTCTATGTTGTGGCGCATTCGCTCGGCGGGGCCGTAGCCATTGACGCACTGGCCGAATGCGGCGCTGAACTCGCCCGAACCACGCTGTTTACCTGGGGGTCGGCAATCGGCGTCATGGTGCAGCAGGAGCCCCTGATCGAGGCGGAGATCCGAAAATTCTACCACAGCCCGACCCGGATCAGAAACTGGGTTGATGTTGTCGTGCCCGGAGATTTTATGGGCAGCAAGGTGCCGATCCCCAAGGCCGAAGGAACGTATGAAGCCCTGCCGCAGCTGTTTCCGAAGACCCAGATGCCACCCAAACCCAGGGGCATGATGTTACAGCTGAATGCACAACATGAGTATTACTACCGCTGTGAGGCTGCAATCTTGATGCTGCTGAACAGCGCCGACAACCTGCCGCAACCGGTTGCCTTGGCGGGTGCGGTGGATGGGTTGCCGGATCTTGCAGCCCCGGCACCCTAGGCGGGCGGACAATTCGTCATGCCATTCCTCGGCGGCGCAGTTTTAGTCGTTCAGCGCATCAAGCCGCGCGGTGACCGAAAGACCATGCGCTTCAAGGCTTTCGCTTTGCGCCAGCACTTCTGCGGCGGGGCCTATGGCGCGCAGGGCTTCAGGTGTCATCTGGCTCAGCGTGGTGCGTTTGACAAAATCCATAACGGACAGGCCGGATGAGAACCGCGCCGAACGCGCTGTCGGCAGCACGTGGTTGGGGCCACCCACGTAGTCGCCAATGGCCTCGGGCGTGTACTGGCCCAGAAAGATCGCCCCGGCGTGGATGGTTTTCTCGCTCAGGGCCACAGGGTCGGCAACGCAGAGCTCCAGATGTTCGGGGGCGATCCGATTTGACAGCGCGGCCGCCTCGTCCAGATCCTGCACGGTGATCACCGCCCCAAAATCGCGCCAACTGGCGGCTGCGATGGCGCGGCGGTCCAGTGTTTCCAGGCGCTTGTCGACGGCTGCGGCCACGGCGCGGCCAAAATCTGCGTCATCAGTGATCAGCAGCGACTGCGCACTTTCGTCATGCTCGGCTTGGCTCATCAGATCGAGCGCGATCCAGTCGGGGGTGTTATCCTTATCGGCGATCACCAGAATTTCCGAAGGGCCCGCGATCATGTCGATGCCGACCTTGCCAAAGACCCGGCGTTTGGCTGCCGCGACAAAGGCATTGCCGGGACCGGTGATCTTGTCCACCGGTGCAATCGTTTCGGTGCCATAGGCGAGGGCGGCAACCGCCTGGGCGCCACCAATGCGATAAATCTCATCGACACCGGAAAGACGAGCGGCCAGCAGGACCAGCGGATTGATCGCCCCATCGGGCGTCGGCACGGTGATGGCGAGGCGCTCCACCCCGGCGACCTTGGCCGGAATGGCATTCATCAGCACCGAGGACGGATAGGAGGCGAGCCCTCCCGGAACATAGAGCCCGGCCGCCGAAACCGCAGACCAGCGCCAGCCCAATGTGGCCCCAGAGGCGTCGGTCCACTGGGCGTCTTCGGGCATTTGGCGGCTGTGGTAGGCCCGGATCCGTTCTGCTGCCAACTCCAGTGCTGCGCGTTCTTCGCTGGAGACGGCTTCGATGGCCGCGTCGACCTCTGCGGCAGAAATTGCCAGCTGTTCGGCCGAGAGTTCGAGGCGGTCAAATTTCGCTGTTAGCTCTATCAGCGCTGCGTCGCCGCGTGCGCGGACATCTGCGATGATCGCGGCCACAGTGGCATCAACATCCGGGCTGTCCTCGCGCTTGGCGCTCAGAAGTGCGGCAAAGGCGGTTTCGAAATCAGCATCTGATGTATCAAGAAAAACGGGCATGTCGGCTCTCTCCGGCTGTTGTTGTCGACATATCGCCCAGCGGGCGCTGCCACAAGCACTAGCCGGCAGGCTGCAGCAATTTGCGCATCGGCTGGCCCGGCAAACCAAAACAATTGGTCGCCGGTCCTGAACGGCTCCAGCCCTGTGATTGATAGAAGCTTAGCGCTGATCTGGTAGCAGTCAGATGTATCTGGCGATGTCCCGCTTGCCAAAGTTGCGCCTCTAAAGCTTGCAACAAGACGCGGCCCAAACCATGCCCCACCGCGTCGGGTGCCACATAGAGCAAGGAAATGCCGCCATTCGCTTGCGCCAGCCCCACGGCGCTGATCCGACCATTCCAGTCACAAACTGACAAAATGCTACCGGATTCGATCCACAGGCGGATATCTTCAGGCGATTTATTCGCGATCCACTCTGCAAGCATGTCCGGGTCATTCCCGTGATCCGCCTGACAAAGCTGAGTAATGGACTCGATCAGAACCCTACTGATATCAAAGACATCAAAAACAGTCGCGTCACGAACCAGGCTATCTGTTGCCCTTTTCGTTGGCGAAAACACCTGTGAAATGCCGCGCTTGTTTTGAATGGCATGCCCTCCGGTTGGCCTGATCTCAGGTGTCGTGACCGGGAACCTGTTTAGACGGTGCAACATAGGGGCGGGTTACGTCCCGCAGCGATAATTGAACCGCCTCGACCTTTAGTCTGATGGCTCCGTCACCGGCTAGGGTCAGGACGATGTAGCCACTGCCGTCTTCTTCAGGCTCAAAGCTGATCGACAGCAGCGACAGAACGATATCCTTGTCTTTGCGGTCAACGCCCTGAGAGGCGACACCTAGAACTGTATCGACGACCAGCAAGGACTGGACCCGCTCATAGGCGCGCCCGCGCTTCTCGGCGCTGGGCTGGTCTTCCCAGCGAAACCGGTTGAGCAGCAGCGCAAAGCGCCGTTCTGCGGCCCGCCAACTCATCTCGTTGGCTGGAAAGACCGCATCTTGTACCAAGGTGGAGATCACCGTCAGATCCTCGGCGCATTCGGCTCCAAGGTTCAAAGGGGTTTCGCGACCATCATCAAAGCTTGCATCCACCATGGCTATTCCCCTTTGATCCGTTCAATTTTGGCACCAACACCAGAGAACTTGCGTACAACGTGCTCATACCCGCGGTCCAGGTGATAGACCCGGCTCACCACGGTTTCGCCCTCGGCGGCAAGGCCCGCTAGGATCAGCGACACAGAGGCGCGCAAATCGGTTGCCATCACCCGCGCGCCTTTCAGGCGATCAACACCTGTTACGGTGGCGGTGCCGCCGTGCACATCGATTTGCGCGCCCATGCGGATCAGTTCTGGCGCATGCATGAAGCGGTTTTCAAAAATTTTCTCTTCGAGCACGCTGGTGCCATCCGCCGTACACATCAGTGCCATCATCTGCGCCTGCAGGTCGGTGGGAAAGCCCGGAAAGGGCTCGGTGGTGACATTGACAGCCTTCACGCGATCACCGCGCCGTTTCACTTTCAGGCCTGCTTTGGTTTCGGTAACATCAATTCCGGCCTCGTCCAGCTTTTCGACAAAAGCCCCGACCAGATCCAGACGGCCGCCCAGAAGCTCCACCTCGCCACCGCAGATCGCAGGTGCCAGCATATAGGTGCCCAGCTCGATCCGATCCGTAACCACCGGGTGCGTTGCCCCATGCAGCCGGTCGACACCTTCGATAGTGATCGCCGTGGTGCCGGCCCCCTCGATATGAGCACCCATTTTTTTCAGACACTCTGCCAGATCGACGATTTCAGGTTCGCGCGCGGCGTTTTTGATCACCGTGGTGCCCTTGGCCAGGGTCGCGGCCATCATGATGTTTTCTGTGGCTCCTACCGAAGCAAAGGCAAGCTCGATCACCGCACCTTTGAGCCCGCGCGGCGCCTTGGCATGTAGATAGCCTTCTTTCAGCTCTATCTCAGCGCCCAGTGCCTCAAGCCCGTGAATATGCAGATCCATCGGGCGCGCGCCGATGGCGCAGCCGCCCGGCAGCGAGACGACAGCCTGACCCAGACGTGCCAACATCGGCCCCAAAACCAAATTGGAGGCGCGCATTTTGCGCACGATGTCATAGTCGGCAACATGGTTGTCGATGTTGTGGCTGGAGAGCGCCTGCACCTGACCATCTTGAAGGCCCGAAACCTCGGCCCCAAGAGATTGTAGCAGCTCTGTCATCGTTTTGATGTCACTCAGGCGCGGCGCGTTGGTCAGTGTCAGTGGCTCTTCGCTGAGCAGGGTTGCGGGCATCAGAGCGAGGCAGGCATTCTTGGCCCCCGCAATCGGGATTTGGCCATTTAGAGGACCGCTGCCTGTTACCAATATCGAATCCATCCGCCACTACCTTTCCGACTCTTCAGTCGTTGTCTCTTGTTTCACTGCACGTGCCTTGGCCTGCGCCTTGCGGCGGGCCATATTCGCCTTCAGCGACGCCTTCAACCGATCCTCACGAGAGGTCGCGCCCTGGCCTGATTTCTGTGTTTTTTTCTCCGCCATATTTCTTCTGTAACTTAGTGTGAAAAAAGCGTCCAGAAGCTCTTGCGCCCTCCAGCGTTTATCCCTAAAAGCCCCTTCACCGACGCTGCTGTAGCTCAGAGGTAGAGCACTCCCTTGGTAAGGGAGAGGTCGAGAGTTCGATTCTCTCCAGCAGCACCATATCGCTTTTTGGCTCCAAAAACTTCCCTAAGTACTTGAAAGGGAATGAAAAATTCGGTGTTTCATACACCCCATTTTGACTGTATCGAAGAGGCTCCGCAAAGGCCAGTCGAAGCACAGTCTGGCGCATGGCGAAATCTCCATTTTTCCAAATATTCCAAGGGCTTGATAGAAACTTCAATGAGAGTTCAATACAATCCTCTAGCCGTCCCTTCGGCGGAACGGATTTCGCTATTTTTTCTTGAAGCACCAATTTTTCACGCTCAAGCTTATTGATCCGTGTTTCATAGGCGCTCACCACTGTAGTGCTGTTTGGCTTTGTTGCACAAATCGGGTGAGGGATTCATTTCGTGAATCCAGCATGGTAGCTGGAGTATATGAGCAGTTGGGCCCCTACGAAGTACA
>NZ_CYSG01000026.1 GCF_001457775.1 Phaeobacter sp. CECT 5382 | reverse complement strand
AAGGCATTGGCCATGCGCAAATCATAAGTCCCGGCAATCGCCTGCGGGATAGGGGCTAAATGGAGCGCATGAAGACGGAGGCTAGCGCCTCACTTCATACCTCCCTGTTGGACTTCGGCCGAGCTTAGTGCTCGGCCTTTTTTTTTGCTTATCAGTTTTGTTGCGCATCACTCTCCCTGCATCAAGCACATCTGCAAAAGAACAGTGAAAAGACTATCCCCACTCAATCGCCTGCCACATTTTTAAGCACTCTTCATGCTCGCCTGCGCAGACCTCAAGCAAGAAGCGCATGACCTGTCCCGATCTGCCCTGCCCCGATCTACCCACGACCCGACCTGCCGCGGCACGTTTTGGCGCAACACGACACGCCCCCGTGGCAGCATCCGACACCGCATTCAGGCTGCGTCTCTGCGCTAAGGATATTCGCAACAGTTCGGCAACTGGGCTGTTTCGACGCGATACCACCTGGAGAAACCCCCTTCCCCATCAGGCAGGCTTGCTCTAAAAGCCGCCTCAGTAGCACCATGGGGGGCCATATCGCGCCATGCAAGAACCAGCCATCACATCCGAACTGATCGCAAGCCACGGCTTGAACGCCGAAGAATACAACATGATCCTCGAGATCATTGGACGCGAACCCAGCTTCACCGAACTTGGCATCTTCTCGGCCATGTGGAACGAGCACTGCTCTTATAAATCCTCCAAAAAGTGGCTGCGAACGCTGCCCACCGACGGTCCACAAGTCATCTGTGGCCCCGGCGAGAACGCCGGTATCGTCGATATTGGCGACGGCGACGCGGTGGTCTTCAAAATGGAAAGCCATAACCACCCCTCTTACATCGAACCCTACCAGGGGGCTGCCACCGGTGTTGGCGGCATTCTGCGCGATGTCTTCACCATGGGCGCGCGGCCCGTCGCCTCGATGAACTCGCTCTCCTTTGGTGAGCCCTCGCACCCCAAGACCCGTCAACTGGTCAACGGTGTGGTCGAAGGCATCGGCGGCTATGGCAACTGCTTTGGCGTGCCCTGCGCGGGCGGCGAAGTGCGGTTCCACCCCGCCTATAACGGCAACTGTCTGGTCAATGCCTTTGCGGCGGGCCTGGCAAAAACCGATGGTATTTTCTATTCCGCCGCATCCGGCGTTGGCATGCCAGTGGTTTATCTCGGCGCCAAAACTGGTCGCGACGGCGTTGGCGGCGCCACCATGGCCTCGGCTGAATTTGACGACACGATTGAGGAAAAGCGCCCCACCGTACAGGTCGGCGACCCCTTCACCGAAAAGCGTCTGATGGAAGCAACGCTTGAGCTGATGCAAACCGGTGCCGTGATTTCGATCCAGGATATGGGGGCTGCAGGCCTGACCTGTTCCGCCGTTGAAATGGGCGACAAAGGCCAGCTGGGGATCAAGCTGAACCTCGAAGACGTGCCACAGCGCGAAGAAAACATGACCGCCTACGAGATGATGCTTTCCGAGTCGCAGGAACGCATGTTGATGGTGCTGAAGCCCGACATGGAAGCTGAAGCCAAGGCTGTCTTTGTGAAATGGGATCTGGATTTCGCCATCGTCGGTGAAACCATCGCCGAGGATCGCTTTTTGATCCAGCACAATGGCATCACCATGGCGGATCTGCCACTGTCGAAATTGGCGTCTTCCGCCCCGGAATATGACCGCCCTTGGGTCGCAACCCCGGCGGCAGAGCCACTGACAGACGAAGACGTGCCTACGATCGACCCGATTGATGGTTTGAAAGCCCTGCTGGCCTCCCCCAACTATGCCGGCAAACAGTGGGTCTACGAACAGTATGACACCACCGTCATGGGCGATACCGCCCGCCGTCCCGGTGTTGGCTCTGGCATTATCCGCGTACACGGCACCGACAAACGTCTGGCCTTCACCTCGGATGTGACGCCGCGCTACGTCAAGGCGAACCCGGTCGAGGGCGGCAAACAGGCCGTCGCCGAAGCCTATCGCAACCTCACAGCTGTTGGCGCCAAACCATTGGCAACAACAGACAACTTGAACTTTGGCAATCCCGAAAAGCCCGAAATCATGGGTCAGTTCGTGGGCGCCATCCAGGGTATCGGCGAAGCTGTCGCAGCACTCGACATGCCTATCGTTTCCGGCAATGTCTCGCTTTACAATGAAACCGACGGACAAGGCATCCTACCGACGCCAACAATCGGTGCCGTTGGCCTGATCGCCGCAGGCGAAGATGCGATCACAGGCGAAGCCCGCGAAGGCCATATCGCGCTGCTGATCGGTGAAACAGCTGGCCATCTTGGCCAATCCGCCCTGCTGGCCGAGGTCTTCAACCGTGAAGATGGCGACGCGCCTGCGGTCGATCTGGAAGCCGAAAAGCGCAACGGTGAATTCATCCGCGCCAACCGCGATCTGATCAAGGCCTGTACCGACCTCAGCGATGGTGGCCTGGCACTGGCCGCCTTTGAGCTGGCCGAAGAAGGTGGCGTTGGCGTTCAGATTGATGCGGGCGACACTCCGACCCTGTTTGGCGAAGATCAGGCGCGCTATCTGGTTGCCTGCAACTTTGATCAGGCCGAAGGTCTGATGCTGGCGGCCGGACAGGCAGGAGTAACCCTGACAACCGTTGGCCGTTTCACCGGTGACTGCATCAAGATTGGCGGCTCTGAGGCGCCTCTGGCCGAGTTGCAAGAGGTCTTCCGCTCCGGCTTTGCCGCTGCTGTGGCCTAAGAACAGAGCCTTGAAACATTGAGAGAGAGGCGTGCAGTCATTGCGCGCCTTTTACTTTTCTGCAACCTTTGACAGCCGAATGCTGAGGTTGAACCAGATGCCTTGAGTGCTTGCACTGCCCCCAAGGCCACCCTAAGTTCCATTCAAGACCAACGCCAAGGACAGCAACCATGCCCATGCAAGCCCAAGAAATCGAAGACCTTCTGCGCGAGACCTTTCCTGACGCAGATATTCAGGTTGCAGGCCATGATGGCGTGCATATGTCTGCTATGGTGGTAGACGAGAGCTTTCGTGGCAAGAACCGGGTGCAACAGCAGCGTGCCGTCTATGCCGCCCTCAAGGGCAAGATGGATGGCGCCAATGGTGAACTGCACGCCCTGGCCCTGACAACCAAAGCGCCGGAGTGATTAAATTCCTGATCGTCGCGATGACCCTTGCGCTTTTGGCGATCTGGACTTTTCTTGAGCTCCTGCCGTATATCGAACAAAACCGCCACAGGCGGATACGCCAAAAGGACATGGAAAAATGAGCGACGCACAATCCCGCATCGACGAAACCGTAAAATCCAGTGACGTGGTGCTCTTCATGAAGGGTTCCAAGGACATGCCGCAGTGTGGGTTTTCTTCCCGCGTGGCTGGTGTGCTGAACTACATCGGTGTTGAATATACCGACGTCAACGTGCTGGCCGACGAAGAGATCCGCGCAGGCATCAAGGAGTATTCCGACTGGCCGACCATTCCACAGCTCTACATCAAGGGCGAATTTGTTGGCGGCTGCGACATCATCACCGAGATGACTCTTTCGGGCGAGCTGGACGGCATGTTCGCCGACAATGAGATCGCCTTTGACAAGGACGCGGCAGACAAGATCCGCGAAGCCAACGGCTAAGCTGAGTCGGCTGACTTCGACCCTCGGCGCAGCATCTATAAATAAAAGCCCCTTCCAGTTTTCCGCTGGAAGGGGCTTTTATTTGGCCAATTGACGGTTCATCGGGAACAGTCCATCAAGCCAAGACAAATACACGTCAGCTGACAGCGCAATTACTCTGCGGCGGTCTTTTCTTCTAGCTGCTGCGCCAGTGCCTCGGCGCGGGCGGCGACCTCGGCCAGGGCTTCCGGCACCTGCGGCGGCACAATCGGCACTTCTATCCGCTCCGGCTCTGGTGCAGGGGTGTTCTTCAGGGCTTCCAGCTCTGCTTCGCGCTCAGCCAGTTCCGCTTCGACGTCTTTGATGCGATCCTCGACAGCTGCTGTCTTGTCGGCCAGCATCAGGCCCGCCATAAGCAGCATCCGTGCTTCGGGCATGCGGCCAATCTGATCAGACAACACCTGTGCTTCGTCATCGAGCATCTTGGCCGCGGAGTGCAGATAGCTTTCCTCGCCCAACTGGCAGGACACTTCAAAGCCGCGTCCGCCGATATGAATGGTGACTTCGGGCATCAGACTTCCTCCCCTTCGGGCAAGTTGTGTTCCGGCAGGGACTGCGCATTGGCCAGCAGCGGTTCAAGCTTGGCGAGCACCGCATTCACCTGTGCCTGATCGCTGGCTTGGGCTGCACGCAGAGCTTCGATTTCTGCCTGCAGGGCTGCGTTGATCAGATCTGCATCCGCCAAGCCTTCGGCATTGGCATCGCGAAGCGCCGCATTCGAGCTGCGCAACTGCTCATTGGCCAGTCGCAATTGCTGCAGCTCTGTATCCAGACGCACTAAAATCTCGTTCTCAGTAGCTTCGGTTGACGCTGGGGTGGAATCCGCCGAGCTCGCCTGAGCTGCTTCCAGCGCAGTTTTCAGCGCGGCGACCTCTGCTTCGAGTGCCGCCTGATCCACCGCCGCACCGATATCGCCTTCGACATCGCCCTCAGCAGTCGAGGCCGTCTCTTCGAGCTGAGATTGAAGCTGTTGGTTCTGCTCTGTCAGTTCGGAAACCTGATCCTCCAGCGCTTCCTTTTCAGCCGCCAAGCCGTTGCTAGCGTTTTCCAAGGCCCCTTTGAGCCGGGTCACTTCCAGCTTCAGCGCGTCTTTTTCATCAGTGTTGCCAACTTCGTTGCGCAGCAGCTCCAATTCGGCCTGCAAAGCGTCCATATCGCCTTCAGCCGCAGCATCGCCACTGGCTGCCGGAGCTGCCTGCTCCAGCTCCTTCATACGGGCATGCAAGACCTTCACCCGCTCCTCGAGCTGAGCGTTTGCGGTCTTTTCTTCGTCCAGCGCCTGTTCAAGCACAGAGGTATCAGCGGCCGCCTCTGCCTCTTCGAGAGCTACCGCCCTCGCCTGTTCCAGCTTGCCGACGCCGACACCGATCCGCTCCATCGCGGTCAGAATGCGTCCCTGCAACTCCTCGATCTGCGTCATGCCTGTCCCTCATCCCTCATGGGTCTTGCCCCTCACCGGTTCTTGTTGCGGTCTTTTGCGCACCATGGCACGCATTCTGCCGCACCTGCTGCCAGTGGGCCCGTTGCTTGCCGCTACGAATCGTTTTCAACCCTTCACGGTGACACCAGTTTAACCAAAGCTGGCGTAAAACACCCCCCCTTTGCTTTCAAGCACTTGCAACGCTGACTTCGCGCTGTTGGCAAGGAATGGCGCAGAAAGCTTGATCTTTGGGCTGTCACTGCTATTGAGCGCCTGACCAGCCTGGTAACCCAAAGGAACACTTCAGTGGATCTGACAGCCCTGCGCACCGCCAACCCCGATCATTGGAACAAGGCCGCCGCCATTCGTGCCCTCGCCCTTGACGCCGTCGCCGCCGCCAATTCCGGCCACACAGGCATGCCCATTGGCATGGCCGATGTCGCCACCGTGCTGTTTGAAAAGCACCTGAAATTTGACGCTGCTGCACCACAGTGGCCAGATCGTGACCGCTTTATCCTGTCCGCAGGCCATGGCTCGATGCTGATCTATTCGCTTTTGTACCTTTGCGGTGACAAGCAGGTGACACTGGAGCAGATCAAGAACTTCCGCCAGATGGGCGCGCTGACAGCGGGCCATCCGGAAAACTTCCTACTCGACGCCGTTGAGACCACCACCGGCCCCTTGGGTCAGGGTATTTCCAATGCTGTGGGCTTTGCCATGGCCGAAGAAATGCAGCGCGCCGATTATGGCCGCAAGGTTGTGGATCACCACACCTATGTGATCGCCGGTGATGGCTGCCTGATGGAGGGCATCAGCCAAGAGGCCATCGGCCTTGCCGGGCGTCACTCCCTCGGTAAGCTGATCGTATTCTGGGACAATAACAACATCACCATTGACGGCACGGTCGAGCTGTCGGATCGCACCAATCAGGTTCAGCGTTTCAAGGCCTCCGGCTGGCAGGTTCTGGAAATCGACGGTCACGACCCTGTTGCCATTGATCAGGCCATCGAGGCCGCCAAGAAATCGAAGAAGCCTTCGATGATCGCCTGCAAGACCCATATCGCCCTAGGTCACGCGGCGCAGGATACCTCCAAAGGTCACGGTGCCCTCACCGACCCCGCACAGATGGCCGCTGCCAAAGAGGCCTATGGCTGGACCTCCGCCCCCTTTGAAGTCCCCGCTGACATCAAATCCCAGTGGGAAGCGATTGGCGCCCGTGGTGCTGCGGATCGCAGCGCTTGGGAAGGCCGCTTCGGCGAAATGTCGCAGCAGAAACAGGACCGTTTCAACCGCGCCTATGCGCTGGAGGCACCCAAGAAGCTCTCGGCTGCCATTAAGGCATTGAAAAAACAGGTTTCGGAAGACCAGCCAAAGGTCGCGACCCGCAAGGCGTCCGAAATGGCGCTGGCGGTGATCAACCCGATCATGCATGAAACCGTTGGTGGTTCTGCCGATCTCACCGGCTCCAACAATACCCTGACCAGTGATCTGGGTGTGTTTGACACCGACAATCGCAAAGGCCGCTACGTCTATTGGGGCATCCGTGAGCACGGCATGGCCGCTGCGATGAACGGCATGGTGCTGCACGGCGGTATCCGCGCCTATGGCGGCACCTTTTTCTGCTTCACCGACTACGCCCGCCCTGCCATGCGTCTGGCGGCCCTGTCGAAAATCCCGACAGTGTTTGTGATGACCCACGATAGCATCGGCGTTGGCGAAGATGGCCCGACCCACCAGCCGGTCGAACATCTGGCGATTTGCCGTGCGACCCCCAACACCTACGTGTTCCGCCCTGCGGATGCGGTTGAAGCAGCTGAAGCCTGGGAAGTGGCCCTCACCGCCAAAGGCACACCTTCGGTGATGACCCTGACCCGCCAGAACCTGCCAACACTGCGCACTGAACACAAGCTGAACAACCTGACCGCCAAAGGTGCCTATGTGCTGGCCGAAGCCGAGGGCAAGCGTCAGGCGATCCTGATCGCCACCGGTTCCGAGGTGTCACTGGCGATGGAAGCCAAGGCCAAGCTGGAAGCCCAAGGCATCGGCACCCGGGTGGTTTCCATGCCCTGCATGGAGCTCTTTGCCGCCCAAGACGAAGCCTACCGCCGCAAGGTCCTGCCCGCAGGCCCCGTACGCGTCGGCATCGAGGCCGCCATGCGCGCCGGTGGCTGGGACCGTTGGCTGATGGGCGAGCGCGGCCAGGACAAAAAGGCCGGGTTCATCGGCATGGACCGTTTTGGTGCCTCTGCCCCGGCAGGTGAGTTGTTCAAAAAATTCGGCATCACCGCCGAGGCCACCGTCGCCAAGGTCAAAGAACTGCTGGGTTAACGCCCCAACAGCAATAACTAATCAAAAAGGGCGCCAACTGGCGCCCTTTTTCATGCCCGCTTCTTGTCTTCGTTTAACGCAGCCAAAGCTTTCTCTGCATAGTCGATCCGAAGTTCGTACTCACCGCGTGCTACGACAAAAGCAGGAGTCTCAACTCGCATCGCCAAAAAGGCCTGCCTCAGCTGTGTGCCAGACAGAGGAACATAGTCTGGCGTTTCCCCCGAAAACTTATTGTACAAACGTCCGCCGATCCAACTCGCTCTACTGCGCGCAGCCTGCGCTGAAGCCAGGCGAAAGTGAAGAAAGCCTCTGAGTTGTTCTGAATCCATTGGCATCAGATCGGCAGCTTTGCTCATAGCCGACAGCGGCGAGGCCAGCCCCTCTGTAACGGCATTTGAGACCCCGGTCCTTGTTGGGGAAGGCCCTGACTTGACCTTGAGAAATGGATTTTTAGGTCGATCTGACATTTTGGCTCCAAAATTCTCCAAAAATGACATGCTGCGGAAACGAATTTCAACCTAACAGGTCGAGCCGCAGATCATAGTGCTTTCCAATGGCATCCCACTCCAGCTTTGGACGCGTGAGATGGCCGCAACCCGTTGCAATCCATTCAGCCATGACGCTCGATTTTTTCAAAGACGGCCTTCAGTGAAAGCCTTCAAGTCAAAATCCGTTGGTACCATGAGGAAATTATACCCCTTCACCAGGTCCTCTCCCGTTTCCAGACTTTTTGAAATTGTTGCCCGCTCAACGGCCGATTTCAGGTCATTGATCCCATACATTTGGTAGCCTTCAGCCGAGAAAAGGTCAAAGACAGCCAGAAAACCCTTGTTCAGTTCACCTCCCGCGCGAAGATCCGAAAGTCCGCTTTCGATCAGAAATACCGGTTTTTGCCTGGCCTGAAAAATGCCATTGGCTCCGTTCAACACTTCAAGCTCAAAACCTTCTACATCAATCAGGAAAAAGCTGCGGCCGGTTAGGGCTTTGGCTGTCACCAGATCGTCAAGACGTCGGACATCCACCTTAAATGACAGGCTTTTGGGATTGCGCGCCCACCCTTTTACAAGCGAGGCCCCGGTGCCAACTCCAAAAATTTCGGCCTCACCGGTCGCGCTTCCACAAGCGTTTGGAAGAACCGTGACGTCGGCCTCAAAGCCATTTATCTCTAGGTTTTTCCGAAGCAGCCTGAGGTTGTCGGGGACTGGTTCAACCGCAATTGCCGACACGCCAAAGCTTTGCGCCAGACAAACATAATACCCATAGTTTGCCCCCACATTTACGAAGAGATCCGCCTCCTTTAGAAAGCCGCGAATAAGCTTGGTCTCGACCTCCTCGAAATCGCCCGATTGCATGACTTCCGGCCCGATGAATTTGAAGCCGAACTGTGTTTCAACTGCTGAGCGCTGATGAATACGGCGCCCCCGCCGCGCACGCAGCTTGCCCCTGATCCAATCGACAAGCATCGCCTTCTCCCAATTCCAAATTTTTGTGGTTTTATTGCTGCGATCCAGCGGGTTTAAAAATTCTGGTCAGGCCCAGAACAAATGGGATCAACACCAATCCCAAAGCCACGCCAAAGACGCCATCCATTGTTGCCTTGGCACTCCATTCGACAAATCCGATCCAGCCCACAGGAGCCATATGACCCACGGCATAGGCCCAGTCGTGAATATGGTGGCCCAACCGGCCAAAGCCCAGAACCTCTAACCCGTGGATGATGATCGACCCACCAACCCAAAGCATGGCGGCGGTGCCCACAACGGACAGGATCCACATCAGCACCGGCATGAATTTCACCAGCCCGCGCCCCAACCCACGCCCCACAGGAGTGGGCGCATTCTTGGTGAGATACAGACCCACATCGTCCATCTTCACGATCAGCGCGACTGAGCCATAAACGGCAACGGTAACGCCAATGCCCACAACGGCCAGCGTAGCGGCCTGCATCCAGACATTGGGAACCTCGATCGCGGCCAGCGCGATTGTCATGATCTCTGCCGACAGGATAAAATCGGTCTTGATGGCGCCCTTGATCTTTTGTTCCTCAAGATGGCCAGGATCTTTGATGCTCATATCCGCTTCGATCTCGTGGCTGGCGTGCGGGAACAACACGTGAAAGATCTTTTCCGCGCCCTCAAAGCACAGATAGCTACCGCCGAGCATCAACAAGGGCGTGATCGCCCAAGGGGCGAAATTCGCCAGCAGCATCGCCACCGGCAACAGCAGGATCAGTTTGTTAAACAGAGAACCACGGGTGATCCGCCAGATGATCGGCAGCTCGCGTGCCGGCTCAAATCCCTGAACATATTTCGGCGTGACTGCGGCATCGTCGATGATTACCCCGGCAGTTTTCGCCCCGGCCTTACCGGCCGCTGCCGCAACATCATCGACCGAGGCCGCCGCCACCTTGGCAATTCCCGCCACATCATCCAGTAAAGCCAGCAAACCGCTCATTTTGAAAACCCTTATCCCCGGCACATATTTGTCAGCAACCTACCCTATCTGTGACGGGTGACAAGCGTTAGCGCCACCGACTATCTTCCGCCTCATTCCGTTAACGCCACCGGGCAAAATCGTTAACGCCACCGGTAGGGTTTTGCGCTAACAGACTGTGTTTTCGCCGTTTTTGCCCCTTTAGCAGGAAACCAATGACGTCTATATGCGACAGCAAGATTAGCTCGCTTGGAGACATGCTCATGACCATCAAAGTCGGGATCAACGGTTTTGGCCGTATCGGCCGCTGCACCCTGTCACATATCGCCGCCTCTGGCCGCGACGACATCGAAGTGATCAAAGTCAACGCCACTGGCCCACTGGACACAGCTGCGCATCTGATCAAATACGATTCTGTGCATGGGCGTTTCCCCGGCGAGGTTACCACCGGCGAAGGCACCATGAACCTCGGCCGTGGCGATATGCAAATGTATTCGACCTACAACATGGATGAGCTCGACTGGTCCGGCTGTGACGTGGTTCTGGAATGCACCGGCAAGTTCAACGATGGAGAAAAAGCCAAGGCGCACCTTGAGCGCGGTGCCAAAAAGGTTCTGCTCTCGGCTCCCGGCAAGAACGTCGACAAGACCATCGTTTTTGGCGTCAACAGCAATGAGCTCCAAGCCGGTCACACCATGATCTCCAACGGGTCCTGCACCACCAACTGCCTGGCCCCCATCGCCAAAGTTCTGGACGAGGCATTTGGTATCGAGCATGGCATCATGACCACGATTCACGCCTACACCGGCGATCAGCCAACGCTCGACCGCCGTCACTCTGACCTTTATCGTGCGCGCGCTGCTGCGATGTCGATGATCCCGACCTCCACCGGTGCCGCCAAGGCCCTGGGTGAAGTTCTGCCCAACCTGAAGGGACGTCTCGACGGCTCCGCCATCCGCGTTCCCACGCCGAATGTTTCGGCCGTTGACCTCACCTTCCGTGCCAGCCGCGATGTGACTGCGGATCAGATCAACGCTGCGATGCAAGAAGCGGCCTCTGGCCCAATGAAGGGTGTTTTGGGCTATGAGCCCGCGCCGCTGGTTTCGACCGATTTCAACCATTCGAGCGAAAGCTCGATCTTCGCGCCCGATCAGACCCGCGTGGTCGAAGGCCGCATGGTACGCGTTCTGGCCTGGTATGACAATGAATGGGGATTCTCCGTGCGCATGGCGGATGTCGCCGTTGCCATGGGTCGCCTGACCTAAAGACTTCAACGGCAGAGGCTAAGTCAAAGCCACCCTTGAGATTTCGAGCCCGCTCAGGCATATCTGAGCGGGCGTTTTTCTTTTTTGGTGAGGCCACAATGACCAACAAGCTTGCGATCTGGCTGGGCCTGATCCTGATTGCTGCCATCGTGATTGACGTGCTGACCTATGGGCCGGTTCATATGGTATTTTTGGGCAAAAAATTGTTTGAGCTGCTGGATTGGGTCGCCTTCTGGCGCTAGGACCAGATTGAATCTTTCGTCCTTGCACCAACAAAAGCGGAGCTTCCAAACAAAAAGGGCGCGGCTTTGTCGCCACGCCCGAATTTAATATTTCCGTGTGTTCAGACCTTGCCGAGACGCTTAGTCAGTTCTTTGAGAACCAAAGGTGTCACAAATTTGGACACATCTCCATCCAAACGCGCGATTTCCTTGACCAGTTTGGAGGCAATTGCCTGATGGCGGGCCTCGGCCATCAAAAAGACGGTTTCAACCGAACTGTCCAATGCACGGTTCATACCGACCATCTGGTATTCATACTCAAAATCCGCAACTGCGCGCAGCCCCCGCACGATGATCTGAGCGCCGACATCACGGGCGCAGTTGATCAATAGATTCTCAAACGGATGGGCAACAATTTCGGTGCCAGTCTGTTCGCTGAGAACAGCGCATTCCGCCTCGATCATGGCGACGCGTTCTTCAAGCGTGAACAAGGGTCCTTTGTCGCGGTTGATCGCAACCCCGATGACCAATTTGTCCACCAATGCACTGGCACGGCGAATAATATCGATATGCCCCAATGTGATCGGATCAAAAGTACCTGGATACAAGCCGATACGCATAGGCTCCTCCTGCCTTATACATGCTTCAGTCTAAGCTCTTGCGCAGGCAAACATGTTTCCAGCCGGAGGTGCAAGAGGGGGAAAATACGCAAGTCCCCCTTCCGACGCGTCATCTGGTCGCGTTTGGATGCGGAACGGCCTAAATGCCGCCCCGACAAGGGGTCAATGCCCCATGATCATCCCTTCGAGAGCGTCTTTCTCCATAGCGATCTCCGCCAGCTGTGCCTTGACCACATCGCCCAGCGACACCAGCCCGACCATTTTGCCGTCTTCGACCACAGGCATATGACGGAAGCGGCCCTTGGTCATCTGCTTCAGCACATCTTCAACGTTGGATTGCAGCGTGCAGGTCACAAGCTTGGTGGTCATATAGGCGCTGACCGGTTTTGCCAGACAGCCCGACCCGCTTTTGCCCAGTTCACGCACGATATCGCGCTCTGACAGGATCCCGTCAGCACTCTGCCCGTCAGACGACACCACAACGGTCCCGATCCCCTTGTCCGACAGCAGATTTGCTGCATCAGCAACGGACGCATCGGGGGCAACTGTTACGACGGCGGCGCCCGCCTTGGACTTCAGAATCAATTGAACCAGCATATGCGCTCCTTTGGTAATTTTATTTCGTATTACCAAGGGTTGCCGCAACGCCACGTCAAGTCAAGTCAGGTTAGAGCTTCCAGCCGGGCGACCTCGTCACGGATCCCTTTGGTCAGCGCCTGCGCAAACCGGTTGAGCCGCTCACTACGCTGGTCCCCCTGATGGCGCACCAGATAGAAACTGCGCGTGAGGCTGATCTGATCCGTCAACACCTTGCGCAGCATCCGATGCGCCGGAAGGGAAAAATCATGCGCCACACAAAGCGCTGTGCCCTGGGCCGCTAGTTTGATCTGGACAGAAACGGAATTGGAGGCCAGCGCTACTCGGTCCACCCCCAGATTGCTGAGGTAATCCAGCTCCCGGTCGAAAATCATATCCGGAATATAACCAATCATCTTGTGACCCTTGAGGTCTTCGAGCTTTTTGATCGGGGGATGTTTGCGCAGATAGTGATGTGAGCCCACCATATGCAGTTTGTAGTCTGTCAGCTTTTGCACCAGCAACTGCCCTGCCGTGGGCGCACTGACGGTGACAGCCATATCCGCCTCACGTCGGCTGAGGTTGATCACGCGGGGCAAAGCGACGATCTGGATATCCAGATCTGGGTGCTCCTCGCAGATCTGCGCGCAGACCTGGGGCAGAATATAGTTGGCACTGCCATCCGGCGCGCCAATGCGGATCTGCCCCGACAGGGTATCGCTGGGCCCGGTCAGAGCCTCGGCCCCTGCCCGCATCGCCTGTTCCGCAGCCTCGGCATGTACCAAAAGACGGTCGCCTGCGGCGCTCAGCGCGTAACCCTGTGGGGATTTAACAAAAAGAGGGGTTTCCAATGCAGCTTCAAAACGCGCAATCCTGCGCCCGACAGTGGCTGGATCCATCTTAAGAATACGACCGGCACCTGACAGGCTCGCTTCGCGGGCAACTGCCAAAAACACTTTCATATCATCCCATTGAGCATCCATCCGCACGATCCCCTCTGCTTGCCTCAGAGATTTTATCCCTGTTAATCATTTGCGTTCCTGCAAACCCTCTTTGAAATCTTTCCCCTTTTCCACCTCTTTTTGCAAGACTAAGCTTTCGGCAAGTCATCCATGAGGAGGTTTTTCTGATGCAAGAGCTCACCCATTACATCAACGGCGAACACGTCAAAGGCACATCCGGCCGGTTCTCCGACGTTTTCAACCCCGCCACCGGCGAAGTTCAGGCCAAGTGCCCGCTGGCCAGCAAAGACGAGATGGCACAGGCCGTCGCCTTTGCCGCCGCCGCCCAGCCAGCATGGGAAAAAGTGAACCCCCAGCGTCGCGCCCGCGTGATGATGAAATTCGTCGACCTGCTGAACCGTGATATGGACAAGCTGGCCGAAACCCTGTCGCGCGAGCACGGCAAGACCTTCCCCGACGCCAAAGGCGACATCCAGCGCGGTCTGGAAGTTGTGGAATACTGCATCGGCGCGCCACAGCTGCTGAAAGGTGAATTCACCGACAGCGCCGGCCCCGGCATCGACATGTATTCCATGCGTCAGGCCCTGGGTGTAACCGCGGGTATCACCCCGTTCAACTTCCCGGCGATGATCCCCATGTGGATGTTTGCCCCTGCGATTGCTTGCGGCAACGCCTTCATCCTGAAGCCTTCCGAGCGCGACCCATCCGTGCCCTTGATGCTGGCAGAGCTGCTGGAAGAAGCAGGCCTGCCCAAAGGCATCATCCAGGTTGTGAACGGTGACAAAGAAGCCGTTGACGCGATCCTGTTTGACGACACCATCCAGTCGGTTGGCTTTGTTGGCTCTACGCCCATCGCTGAATACATCTACGGAACTGGCTGCGCCCAGGGTAAGCGCGTTCAGTGCTTTGGTGGCGCCAAGAACCACATGATCATCATGCCCGACGCCGATCTTGATCAGGCTGCTGACGCGCTGATCGGCGCTGGCTACGGTGCTGCCGGCGAACGCTGCATGGCGATC
This sequence comes from Phaeobacter sp. CECT 5382, assembly GCF_001457775.1. Taxonomy (GTDB): domain Bacteria; phylum Pseudomonadota; class Alphaproteobacteria; order Rhodobacterales; family Rhodobacteraceae; genus Pseudophaeobacter. The sequence goes on along the minus strand of NZ_CYSG01000026.1, from coordinate 17,688 downwards.
TCGGTTGCGGTTCCTGTTGGCAAAGAGACAGCTGACAAGCTGATCGAAAAACTGATCCCCCGCGTAGAAACCCTCAAGGTTGGTCCCTACACTGCCGGCGATGATGTCGACTACGGCCCGGTTGTAACTGCTGCTGCCAAGGCCAACATCGAACGCCTGGTTCAAACCGGTGTTGATCAGGGCGCCGATCTGGTTGTCGACGGTCGTGATTTCAGCCTGCAGGGCTATGAGGATGGTTTCTTTGTCGGCCCAAGCCTGTTTGACAATGTCACCACCGACATGGACATCTACAAGCAGGAAATCTTTGGCCCGGTTCTGTCCACTGTGCGCGCAGAAACCTATGAAGAAGCGCTGTCCTATGCGATGGATCATGAGTACGGCAACGGCACTGCCATCTATACCCGCGATGGCGACACTGCGCGTGACTTTGCAAACCGGATCAACATCGGCATGATCGGCATCAACGTGCCAATCCCGGTTCCACTTGCCTATCACACTTTTGGTGGCTGGAAGAAATCCGCCTTTGGCGATTTGAACCAGCACGGTCCTGATGCGTTCAAATTCTACACACGCACCAAAACCATCACCTCGCGTTGGCCCTCGGGCATTCGCGAAGGTGGCGAGTTCAACTTCAAAGCCATGGACTAACACTTTGTTTTGTAGATGAAATGGAATGGCCTCGGATTTTTTTCGGGGCCATTTTCGTTTCCAACGCAGGTTTTTTTTCTACTCTCAGGCGCCTGCAGGAACTGACTAGCCCTCCAGCCAGAGACAGGGAGAAAAACGAAAATGTGACCTTCTGCTCCCTAGGAAGTTCCATCCTGATCCCCATATAGTTGGGAACCAGAGCATATAATGAACTTTCCCGTCTCGCAGGTCTTCCATGCCCCCAAAACCTATCCATCGCCGCGCCGCCCTTTTCGGATTGGGTGCTGCCCTCGCTACGCCCAGCCTGTTCACGCCCAGCCTGTTGCGTGCGCAATCCACCGATGCCTTTCCGTCGGAAGAGCCGCCAATCAGTGACCAGCCTGTGGTTCAGCGCAATATCTCTTCGTTCCGGCAACAGCATTGGCAGGATCACTTTGACGAACTTGGCATCGGCTGTCTGCTGGCCGATGTGACCTCTCGCGCCGTGCATTTCTGGGATGGCGATGGTGAGACCTACCGACTGTTCCCCTCTTCCGTTCCCATGTCTGAAGAGCTGACCAAACGCGGGTATACAAAAGTGGTGCGCAAGGCTAAAAACCCCAGCTGGACGCCCACTGCCTCGATGCGTGAACGTGACCCAAGTCTGCCGCAGCGCATGGATGGCGGCCCCGGCAATCCACTGGGGACACGCGCGATGTATCTCACATGGCCTGCCTATCTGGTGCATGGCACCCACGACACCCGCAAGATCGGACGTCAAAGCTCATCCGGCTGTATTGGTCTTTATAATCAGCATGTTGAACAGTTGTTTGAGATGGTGAAAATCGGCACACAGGTGCGCATACTGTAACCCGGAAACTTCGGAGATTTTGCTATCTCTCCCGCATCCCGCTGATAGTGAGCAACAGACGTCCAACCAACACAAAATGCCCCGACCGCGGTCCGCGTCAAGGGCATTTACGTTTTGATTGAAGCACTATGGCGCCGTGGAGATCTCGAAGGTTTGCTCTGTTATCCCAGAGAAATATGCTTCGGCTTCAGCCCGGCATCATAGCGTTGGATCGCCTTTTCCATCAGATCCTCGAAATTCTTCACAAAAGTCTCGGTATCATAAAGCGGCGTTGTGGTGATGTTGCCTTTGAGCCGAGCCCGGATCGCATCAAGTGCTGCGCGATCCTGCGCCAGTTTGAGTGCCAGATCATGATAGTCTTCGACCGTTTCGGTGATAAGATCCTGGCAGCCGACCGCCGTCAGCACGCTGGCGGCCACGCGCGCTGCAAATTGTTTACCCATCTTGGTGACCAAGGGCACACCGGACCACAGGGCTTCGCTCGCAGTGGTGTGCGCGTTACAATTAAACGCATCCAGGAAAAGATCCGCCTGCGGAAGACGTGCCAGATGCTGCGACGGGCTCACCCGACCGGCAAAGACAATGCGATCAGGACCTATCCCGCGCGCCTGCGCTTCTTTCAGCAGGTTGTCTCTTAGGTTCTGATCCGGAGCCAGGAGCCAGAAAACACTGTCAGGAACCTCATGCAAAAGCTGCATCCAGACATCGAATTCAGCAGGCGTCACTTTGTTAGGATTGTTCAAACTACAAAAGACAAAAGCCTCTTCGGGCAGTCCCAGTTCTGCCCGTGTTGGCACCGTTTCAGGATGCGGACGCGTGTTGTCATTGATCTGATAGCTATCTGGCATATAGAGGATTTTTTCAGAAAAATGCTGACGCTGATCTGTCGGGATGCTGACCGGATCTGCAACGAAATAATCCATGTCCTTCATCCCTGTGGTTCCGGGAAAGCCAAGATAGCTAACCTGAACGGGAGCAGCACGAAAGGCAAAGACGGGCAAGCGATTGCCATTGGTATGCCCCTTCAGATCAATGGCAATATCGATGCCATCTTCGCGGGCCAGTTTAGCCAGACCTTCATCGCTGAGCTTGTTAACCTGGCGATAGGTATCTGCAGCTTTGCGCACCAGTTGTTGTTCAGCGCAACCTTTGTCGGGCCCGTAATCATAGACGAAAACCTCAAAGCGATCCCGGTCATGCCGCGCAAAGGCCTGCCCCAGCAGAAACATCGTGGCATGGTCGAAGAAGTCGCATGAGAAATACCCCAGACGAATGCGACGCTCTTTCACTTTTTTCCGTTTGAAGTGTTTGTTTGCAACAACGGTTTTTCGCAACAGGCGATCCCGTTCAGCCAGCCTTTTCTTTTGCAACGCAGCATCATCGACAAGAGCCAGAAGGTTGAAAGGGCTGCCTTCGACGGGATCACTAGCCAGAACCTTGATCATTTGATCGATGTTGGAATAGAACCCCCAGTCGCTTTCCGTAAGCGACGTATGAACCAGATTGGATGCTGCAATCACAAGTGTCGGATCAAGGAGATTGGCCGCCTGAAAGAACTCTTTGGCTTCACTGTTGCGTTTCATCATGTAAAGCGCGCCGCCAATCGAGGCCAGAATGCGAGCATTGGATGGTTGCAACTTCAACGCGACGGCAAAACAGGTCAGCGCTTGGTTGAAATTGCTCTGGCGCAGCAAGACTTCGCCGCGATACATGTGAAACGAGGCATCCTCAGGGTATTGGCGCACCGCGATGTCCAATAGTTTGAGTGCCTCGTCACGGCTGTTTTTGACGATGGCTCGCAAAATATCTCGAAGCAGAAGATCCTTTTCCGAAACAGTTTTGGCTGATTTCCCAGCGGCATTCCTGTTTCGAGGTCCCCTAAAACCTAGACCAGCGGCCTTTGTCGATGCAGCGTTTGCGCCCGAATTGTAAGCCAAAGAATGGGACTGCCCAGACTTGTGAATGCGAAATTCCTTGGTCAACTTTCACCTCCTCAGACTGCCCTGCCCCGGCCCGTCGTACTCAGGTCCTTCACAGACAAATCCGCCATACAGAGTCCTGCCGTATCAGTGCCTGGTCATACCCTTGTATGGCATCCCTTGCAGGAACCGGTTTGGATCTGGGTCACCTGCCTGTTCTGCAGTTAAGAATAAATTTGCTAAAAATTTCTTTCTTTCACAGTCTTTGGAACAATTTTTCTGCCTTCGGCGGGTTTTGTTGCACAAATCAGGGTTTGGACGTGCTTCCCCTTACCCCAGCCGGATTTAGCCTACAGGTTCCGTGACAGGTATACCAAGGGCGGTGTAGCGGTTCAGCACCGCGAAGCGGATTTGGATTTCGGCGACCTGCCGATCAAAACCCCTCGCCATCAACGATTGGCCGAGTAGTTTTATACAATGTATCCACTGACCGGTAGGGTCATGCGCAGCATGATCCCGAGAGGTTTCGTTTCAACGCGACTTCGGCGGTGGTATCCGCTCCAGCGCCGCCACACGGTGCGGCCCAGATAACGTTGTGCATTGACCGCATCGTTGCGGGCAATCGCTCCGGCGCTCGTCGGTTTCCAGGGCTTTGCGTTTTGCGCAGTGGGATGACGGCATGGGCGTCTCTGACAGCAATCGCCTCGTGGCATTTGCGCGTGTCATACGCCCCGTCTGCGGTGACGCTGCCGATGTCCTGATCGGGCAGGGTTTGGTTCAAGAGTTCAGGGAGCATGGGAGCATGGGAGCATCACCGATGGTGCTGCTGGTGACCTCAACTGTTTGAACTTAAGCCACGTCTGCTCAGAGATAATGGATCCAGCTATGTCTCAGGCGACCTGGCAGAATGGTTGAAAGACAAGGGCATGAAGCACTCGCGCGGTGCGCCGTATCATCCCCAAACGCAGGGCAAGATTGAGCGGTGGCACCAGACATTGAAGAACCGCATTTTGCTGGAAAACTACTTCCTGCCGGGTGACCTCGAAGCGCAAATCGAAGCCTTCGTCGATCACTACAATCATCAGCGTTACCACGAGGGCCTGAACAACGTCACACCCGCCGACGTCTACTTCGGACGTGACAAAGCCATTCTACAGCAAAGGGAAAGGATCAAACGAAAGACACTCGAAGCGCGACGCTTGCATCACCGACTGCACGCCGCATAATCAAACCAACCAGATGAGCCAAACTCTCTCTTAGTTTAGGCCGCCATTGGTCCCAAAAACCCTGACGACGGACACGGCTTCCATATCAACTATTGCGGCATAGCGTTCCAATGCTTTGCTATGCTCAGCGTGTGCCGTTTCAGCCTTTCTTTCGGCCTCAGCCCGCGCTTCGCTCAACCGTGCGCCGCAGTCCTCTTGAAGTTGGGCAATGTCTTGCTCTGCCTTTTGGGCAGTCGCTAGCTCTTTCTTCTTGGCGCGGCGCAATCGAAAGTAGAAGAACGGCGACAAAAGCGCCAAGATCAAAATGATTATGACAAATGCGACGGGGGCAAAATTCTGTGTTTGCTCCATGATCTCATGAAAACATTCTCGCTTTCATCATGCAACCAGGGATAGTTGGCGGGAGCGCTAGCGTTCTTACACTTCGCTGCCATTGATCTCTTGCCTTGAATGTCTCCTAAGACAGGCTGCACCGCAGCATCTAAAAGGTTTGGGCAAGGTCGGCTCTGGGCCGTTCGCTTTGGGGGAGCGGGTCGCGGCGCTTAGAAGAGGCATCCTCCAGAGGTGAAGCAGATGCCCGATCTGCAGTGCCTACACCGCATCTTTCCATTCGGTCTGGGTCACGTAAACGATGCTATCATCAACACTGACCATTACATCGCCATCCTGAATGTTGACCTGCAGCTTCATTGATCGACTTGCTAAGTTTCCCAAGTCACGGGTATCCGTCTCAGAAAAATTGACAACTTTAAGGTTGTCAAACCGGGTGGTGCCGTTCTTGATCTTTTCCCACCACACCTCAGCCGTCCTGCCATAACTATAGACAATCACCTCTTTGGCTTTGCCACAAGATTGACGAACAGTCTTCTCGCTTGGAAGCCCCAGCGCCACCCACAACTCAAGTTCACCACTCAGGCTTTTCTGCCAAATATCAGGTTCATCATCAGTTGAAAGGCCCTTGGTAAGCTCCAATTGTTCATGGGCATTCAGAGCAAATGCGAGAAGACGCACCATCATCCGCTCATCCGTCTCCGAAGGATGTTTGGCGACGGTCAACTTGTGGGTCTCATAATAGTGGCGATCCATATCTGAAACGGAAAGCTCAGCTTTATAAATGGTGGCTTTTTGCGCCATGGTTTTTCCCGAACTAGCGAAGATAGGGATCTCTAGAGCGCAGCGTGGCTTTGTGAAAGCGGAAAGTAACTCGCATCGTCCGCGCCGTTTTGCACCCACCGCCGATCTAAAAGCCATCACAGCGTTGAACTGAGGACGAATGGCTGGTTTGGTGAAGCTGCATCGCAGAACCTGGCCAGTCGCCCAAAGGCAGGTGAGGGCCGTACAGGCCCATTGGATCAATCCGAAGCACCGACTTTGCAAATGTCACTTTCTGCGCAGAGCCGACGTCCACGCCTGGTCCAGCGAAAGCTAGATTTCTGCCCCATATCTCGTGACCGGCCTCAACGACGAGAACGGCCCATAGCGGTCACTCGTCGTCCGTGGAGTTTCTGCAACGCAGCTTCCACAAAGCGGACGTACAAGAATGCAGACGGACCAAGAAGGAGAGGTTCGCCGCCTTAAGAAGGAGCTGGATCGGGTCACGGAGGAACGTGACATCCTAAAAAAGGCCACCGCGTACTTCGCCAGGGATGCAGCAGTCGATACGCGTTCATCGACGCGCATCGACTGCTGCATCCCGTCCGTGTTCTTTGCAAAATGCTCAGCGTTCACCCGAGCGTTTTTTATGCATGGGTAAAAGAGCCGTTGAGCCAGCGTGCGCTCGAAGGTGAACGTCAAACCAAGCTGGTCGAGAAAGCGTGGAAAGACAGCGGCAAGGTCTCCGGTTACCGCAAGATCCACGATGATCTCAGCGACATCGGCGAGGCCGTCTCAGAGAACCGCGTTGCACGCTTGGCCCGCCTCGCAGGCATTGGCCCATCAGTTTCATACAGTGCATCTTTGTTTCGACGCGGCTTCGGCGGTGGTACGGTGTTGTACGAAGGCCAGTTCCTGGTCTCGTACTTCGTAAGGGGCCAACTGCTCATGCCATCCAGCTATCGACCTAGAAACACGATAGAAATCTCTCACCGCATTTGTACAACAAAGCCATCAACGTCGCCAAACGTCTTGGCGACCTTTTTCATCAATGCGCTGCGCCAAGTCTGTAAACTCAGCCTCTAGGAACTTATGGAACCGTTTAACTGCCGGGCGAAGGGGGCGGTCAGCGTCCCACAAAAGCCCAAGTTCTCTTTCCGGATGTTCCAGTTTCACCGGGAGTGCTGTGATGATCTTCGTAGTGCTTTGCATGAATACGACTGAATACGGCAAAACAGTGAGAGAATTTGATCCAGCCATCACGCTAAATATTGAAGCGAGAGATCCACCTGTGAAGCTAACTCGGAAGTCCGTGATCCCTATACTCTGGAGAGCCATGCGCAGGTCTTCATAGAGTGGACTTCCAGCAGGTGGCGCAATCCAAGGGTAGGCGGCTATATCTTCCAGCTTGAACGCTGATTTACGTGCTAGAGGGTGAGACGGCGCACATGCAATGACATTTCTACCGCGCAAAATTGGTTTGAAACTCAATTTAGGTGGCACCGCATTTGTTTTGACCGGGCATATTGCCAAATCGATATTGCCAACGCTGAGCTGTTCGCAGAGCTCTGGTAGATAACCATAGGTTTGATGAATAGTAACATCGGGAAAGGCAGATTGAAATGAAGCAAGCATCCCCGAAATAACGCCGTCCATAAATATTGGTGTGCCCGCAATGCGTGCGGTTCCAGCCTTCCCTCCGGAATAAAGCTCCGCAGCAGTTTGGGCTGCCTCACTGGCATTTGCGACCACCCTTCCCTGTTCAGCCAGCGTCTGGCAAAGTTCTGTCGGTCTCAGGGGTCTTTTCCCTTTTTCGAATAACCGCGCACCAAGCCTCTTTTCCAGCATCGCCAAAGAGCGAGAAACGCTTGGTTGGGACTTGTTTAATGCGGCAGCACCTTCGCCCAATCCACCGGAGTCGATGATTGCAGACAGCATATGTAGGTGATTTGGATCAATTTTCATAACATCAAGTTATATTGTTTGCCGCCAATTCGATCAACCACTCAGTTTTTGCATCTACTATGGAGGAAACAAAGAGCGGAGAAGACATCGTGGCACAGCCAACTCAGAATTCAGACCAAGCTGTTCGCGTCGTCTTTGGGGCGGCAAGGCGCATTTCCATCGCCGCCGAAGCTCGGCGGCTCGGGGTCACCAAAGCGCTGGTTCTCTCCACGCCTCAACAGAGCGGCGCGGCGTTGGAGATAGCCGAACTGCTTGGTTCTTTGGCGGTCGGGGTCTTTTGCAAAGCCGAAATGCACACCCCGGTTCATGTCACCGAGGACGCTATGACACATGTTGCAGAAACGCAGGCAGATTGCCTGATTGCCATCGGTGGCGGATCAACCACAGGGCTAGGAAAAGCGATTGCTTTTAGAACCAACCTGCCACAGATCGTGATCCCAACCACCTACGCAGGCAGTGAATGCACGCCCATCCTCGGCCAAACGGAAAATGGCGTCAAAACCACGCTGAGCGACCCAAGCATTTTGCCAGAGGTCATTCTATACGATTCTGAATTGGTGATGACTCTTCCTGTTCCAATGACTGTCACATCGGCGCTGAATGCGATGGCCCACGCGGCAGAGGCGCTCTATGGAACTAATCGAACAGGCGGAACAACCGCAATGGCGATCCAGGGCCTTGAATCCTTCATAGAGGGTCTGCCCAAAGTTCTGACGACCCCGTCTGATCTGGACGCGCGCGAAGCGACGCAGCGCGGCGCCTGGGCCTGCGGGACCGTTTTGGGGCAGGTCGGCATGGCCTTACATCACAAGCTTTGCCACACGCTGGGAGGCTCTTTCAATTTGCCGCATGCAGAAACTCATGCGATCGTTTTGCCTCATGCCATTGCCTACAATGCACGCGCCGCCGCGAGAGAATTGCAGCCAATTTGTGATCTTTTGGGCGGCGATAACGCTGGAACAGCGCTTCACGATTTCGCCAAACAAATGAACGCGCCAACCGCATTGCGCGATCTTGGCCTGCAAGAGAGCGATCTTGATCGCGCTGCAGATCTGGCAACCACAAAACCCTATCCAAACCCACGGCCCGTAACGCGCGTCGACATTCGCGCGCTCTTGCAGGCGGCGTGGGCCGGGGACGCACCGATTCAATAAGCATCACGATGTTTGGGAGGACATTATGCTATCACGCCGTAAGCTACTTCAATCATCCGCCGCAACAGGTCTCACGCTGGCTGCAGGAGGGCTTGCTGCTCCTGCCCTGGCGCAGGGTGCAAAAATCCGCCTTGGCTATGTCAGCCCACAGTCGGGTCCACTAGCGGCCTTTTCGGATGCCGATAAATTCATCATCGACGGGTTCCTGAATTCTGATGCCGGTGCCAACTTCGAAGTGATCGTCAAGGACAGCCAGTCCAACCCAAACCGCGCCGCCGAAGTCGCCAAAGAGCTGATTATCGACGACGAAATCGACATGATGCTTGTGGCTTCGACACCGGAAACGACAAATCCGGTCGCAACGACCTGCGAGTCAGAAGAGATCCCTGTGATCTCCACCGTCGCGCCTTGGCAGCCCTATTTTATCGGTCAGCAGGGCAACCCTGGCGATCCCAATAGCTGGCGGCCGTTTGATTTCAGCTTCCACTTCTTCTGGGGGCTGGAGGATGTCATTTCCACCTTCACTGCCATGTGGAACCAGCTCGATACCAATAAATCGGTCGGGGCCATTTTCCCAAATGATGGGGACGGCAATGCCTGGGGGGATCCAAATATAGGCTTCCCACCGGTGCTGGATGCCCAGGGGTTTAACCTGACCGATACGGGCCGTTATCAGAACCTCACCGATGACTTCAGCGCGCAAATCAATGCTTTCAAGGCAGCCAGTTGCGAGATCGTCACCGGCGTTCCCATTCCGCCAGATTTCACCACCTTCTGGACACAGGCCAAACAGCAGGGGTTCAACCCAAAGGCCGCCAGCATCGGCAAAGCGATCCTGTTCCCGCAAGCCGTCGAGTCACTCGGCGCTCACGGTCACAACCTGAGTTCGGAAGTCTGGTGGTCGCCGTCGCATCCCTTTACGTCTTCACTCACAGGTCAATCCGCAGGCGATCTTGCCGCAGGTTATTCGGCTGCGACTGGCAAGCATTGGACCCAGCCAATAGGCTTTGTACATGCCCTGTTCGAGATGGCAGCAAATGTCATGGGGCGTGTAAAAGACAGCCGTGATCCTGATGAAGTCACCTCTGCAATCGCCGCAACACAACTGGATACAATGGTTGGCCGCATCGCCTTTGATGGCGCAGGCCTGCCGCCTATCGCGGCGCAGAACGTTGCCAAGACCCCGCTCGTGGGAGGGCAATGGCGCCTTAAAGACGGCGGCGGCTACGATCTAGTGATTGTGGACAACTCCGATCATCCAATCATTCCGGCAGGCGGCGCGATGGAAGAAATCTCCTGAGGTCTGCCAAGCCTGCGCCCCGCTGCTCTTGTCGGGGCGCATCCCTCTCTCTTTTGTTAGATGGCCCCAGGTTTTCGGGTCTTGGAAAATGCTATGTCGATCCTATCACTCCAATCCGTTTCCAAAAGCTTTGGCGCATTGACGGTCACCAACGATGCCAGCTTTGATGTCCCTCAGGGCCAGGCGCTCGGGATTATCGGGCCAAATGGTGCGGGTAAATCGACCCTGTTTAATCTCATCACCGGCAACATCCGCGCCGATCAGGGCAGCATTCATTTTGAAGGGCGCGACGTGACCAAAGTCTCTGCGATGGAACGCTGCCTGACAGGGATCGGACGGTCGTTTCAAATCCCGCAGCCCTTTGGAAAAATGACAGTCTACGAGAACCTCCTGGTCGCCGCGACCCATGGACGCAACATGTCCGAAGCGGCGGTGCGTGATGATTGCGCCGAGGTGTTGGAGCGTACGGAACTGATCGCCCAAGCGAACAGGCCTGCAGGCCAGTTGTCGCTGCTGGAACGCAAGCGTCTGGAGCTTTCACGCGCCATGGCGACGCAGCCCAAACTGTTGTTGCTGGATGAAATTGCAGGCGGCTTGACGGAAGGCGAGTGTCAGGCCCTGATCCGTACAATCAAAGACATCCATGCCCAGGGCGTCACAATCATCTGGATTGAACATGTTCTACACGCGCTGACCTCGGTGGTTGAGCGCTTACTGGTGCTGGATTTCGGCAAAGTCATCGGCCTGGGTGACCCGGAAGAAATCATGGCAAGCCGTGAAGTTCGTGAAATTTACCTGGGGATCGACGTCTGATGAGTCTTTTGCAAACAAAAGAGCTGACCGCCCACTACGGAGATTTTCAAGCGCTCTTTGGCGTCGATATCGAATTGGGTGAGGCTGAAACCATTGCCATCATCGGCGCGAATGGGGCCGGCAAGACAACGCTCATGCGTTCGATCTCTGGCGTTTTGCGCAATGATCCCAATGCGGTCACCTATGATGGCACCCCAATTGGCGCGTCCCCCGCAGATGAGATCATGTCCCAAGGCGTCGCGATGGTGCCGGAAGGGCGCAGGCTTTTCCCGTCTCTCAGCGTCGAAGAGAATCTTTTGATCGGCACCTACGGGCGCAAAATCAAGGGGCATTGGACGCTGGACACTGTTTATGAGCTGTTCCCGATCCTGGGCGAGCGGCGTAACAACCCGGGGACGGCGCTATCAGGTGGTCAGCAACAGATGGTCGCCATTGGCCGCGCCCTGATGAGCAACCCGCGCGTGCTTCTTTGCGATGAAATCAGTCTCGGCCTTGCGCCCGTCGTCATCAAGGACATTTACCAAGCCATTCCACAGATCAAAACGGCGGGCGCATCGTTGATCGTGGTGGAACAGGACATCGCGCAGGCCATGGCCGTCGCCGACCGTGTCTATTGCATGATGGAGGGGCGCGTCACCCTGACGGGCACGCCCGATAGCCTCTCGCGCGACGACATTCACGACGCATATTTCGGAGCAGGCCATTGATCTGGATCGATACAATCATTCAAGGCATCCTCTTGGGTGGCCTTTACGCACTTTTCGCCTCAGGTCTGAGCCTTGTGTTCGGCATCATGCGCCTGGTGAACCTCGCGCATGGCGATCTGATTGTGATGGGCGCTTACCTCATTTTAGTGCTGGTGACCTTGCTGGGCATTTCCCCTTTTATCGCTGTTCTCATCGCAATGCCTCTGATGTTTGTGTTTGGCTATGTTCTGCAAAAGCACCTGCTGAACCGAACTCTGGGGGATGATATCCTGCCGCCCCTTCTGGTGACATTTGGTCTGTCGATTGCGTTGCAAAACGCACTTCTGGAAGGCTTCTCTGCTGATAGCCAACGCTTGCCGACAAATGCGCTGACAACGGCCTCTCTTGATATTGGGCCAATCACTCTGGGTGTCATGCCGTTGCTGACCTTTGGCTCTGCTGTTTTGGTGATCGTTGGGCTAAACCAGCTGTTTTATCGAACCGAGCTTGGCCGCGCCTTTCGTGCGACATCCGATGATGCGATCACCGCAAGCCTGATGGGCATCAAGCCCGCTAACATCTTTGCAACCGCCACAGGCATTGCCCTAGTGATCGTCACAATCGCGGCGCTCTACCTTGGCTTGCGTGCAAATTTTGACCCCAATATCGGTCCTGCCCGCCTGATCTATGCCTTCGAGGCCGTTATCATCGGTGGTCTTGGCTCGCTCTGGGGCACGCTACTGGGCGGGGTCATCATTGGGGTGGCCCAAACACTGGGCGCGGCCATCAATCCCGAATGGCAAATCCTTTCCGGGCATATAGCGTTTCTTTTGGTGCTCCTTATTCGACCCCGTGGCCTATTTCCAAGAGCGAGTGACTGATGGCATATTCTGTAACAATCCAAACCCCCGCCTCACGGATTGCTGCGCTCCTTGGCATCGTCGTGATCGTCGTTTTGATCGCGCTGCCGTTCTTTGCAGGTCGCAGCACCATTCAGGACATGTTTTTCATCCTAACGATGCTGGTTCTGGCTCAGTTCTGGAACCTGCTTGCAGGATACAGCGGGCTCGTCAGCATTGGACAACAGGCCCTGGTCGGCATCGGCGCCTACGCGCTGTTCGGCGCGGTGATCCTTTGGGGCGTTGATCCAGTTCCCGCGATCCTTTTTGCAGGCATCGCAGCACTAGTGATCGCTGTACCCACCGCGTTTTTCGCTTTCCGCCTCAATGGCGCCTATTTTGCCATCGGTACCTGGGTCATCGCCGAAGTGGTGCGCTTGCTGGTTGCCCAATGGAAAACCCTGGGCGGCGGAACCGGTACATCCTTGCCCCGTGACGCAACCCGCGACATGTGGTTCGTTGATCTCATCAAAGAGACGCTTGATGTGCGCTCAGCCGCGGCACGCGATATCCTGGCCTATTGGCTGGCACTGGTGCTGGCTCTTGTGACAATCGGCTGCATCTACTGGTTGCTGCGCACGCGGCGCGGGCTTGCTTTGGCCGCAGTGCGTGACAACACCCAGGCTGCAGAATCCGTTGGTGTGGATGCAGGGCGGATGAAATGGATCGTGTTCCTGAGCTCCGCTTTTGGCACCGGGCTCGCAGGGGGGCTGATCTATATGCAAAAAGCCCGCATCAGCCCAGACGCGGCCTTTAGCGTCACCGACTGGACGGCCTATGTGATTTTCATTGTTGTCATCGGCGGCATCGGCACCATTGAGGGCCCGATCCTCGGAGTGCTTGTGTTCTTTGCGCTGCAATCCCTGCTCGCTGATTTTGGCAGCTGGTATCTTATGACCCTTGGTGTGCTGGCCATCGCGATCATGCTGGTCGCCCCACGTGGCCTTTGGGGGCTCGTCTCCGAACGCACCGGGCTTCACCTTTTTCCAATACGCCGCCGCCTGAGTGGTGGCAGACTCAAACTTGAGGAGAAATAAACTCATGGCAGATATCACGACAGAGGTTTTGATCATCGGTACCGGGCCTGCTGGCTCCACAAGCGGAGCCCTGTTGTCCAGCTACGGTGTCGAGAATATCGTCATCAACCGGTATCACTGGCTGGCAAACACGCCACGCGCGCACATCACCAACCAACGCACGATGGAAGTGCTGCGGGATCTGGGCAAAGAGGTGGAGCACGAGGTCTACCTCAATGCAATGGACCAGAGCCTTATGGGCGAAAACGTGTTCTGCGAAAGCCTTGCAGGCGAAGAAATTGGGCGTATGAAATCCTGGGGGACGCATCCCTTGTCCAAGGCGGAACACCTGCTGTCCTCGCCCAGCCTCATGAACGATCTGCCGCAGACCTTCATGGAACCCATTCTGTTCAAAACGGCCTGCAAGCGCGGCACCCGAGCCCGGATGAGCACGGAATACAAATCTCACGTTCAAGATGCAGAGGGCGTGACAACCACCTGCCTTGATCGCATGACGGGCAAGGAAATCACCATTCGCTCGAAATATCTAATTGGTGCAGATGGTGGCAATTCACTGGTGGCTGAGAACGAAGGTTTGCCTTTCGAAGGCCAAATGGGTGTTGGCGGGTCGATGAATATCTACTTCCGCGCTGACCTGACCAAATATGTCGCCCATCGCCCTTCGGTGCTTTATTGGGTGATGCAGCCCGGCGCGAATGTCGGTGGGATCGGCATGGGTCTGATCCGCGCGATCCGCCCCTGGAACGAATGGCTGATCGTTTGGGGCTACGATATCAACGAACCCGCTCCTGTGGTGGACGAGGCGATGGCGACAGATGTGGCCCGCCAATTGGTTGGTGATCCAGAGCTTGAGATTGATCTCATCAGCGCCAACACCTGGACGGTAAACGATACCTACGCGACTGAAATGTCCAAAGGGCGCGTGTTCATCATGGGTGACGCGGCGCACCGGCATCCGCCTTCAAATGGGCTTGGCTCGAACACCTCCATTCAAGACGCATTCAACCTGTGTTGGAAAATGGCCGCCGTGGTCAAAGGTGAAGCAGGCGAGAGTTTGCTAGACAGCTACACGGCCGAGCGCGCGCCTGTGGCAAAACAGATCGTGACTCGAGCAAACCAGTCTATCGGTGAATTCGGTCCAATTTTTGAGGCGCTCGGCATGACGGGCGGGGCGGACATTGAGCAGATCAAAGCCAACATGGATGCGCGATGTGACACGACACCTGAGGCAGAGGGACAACGCGCTGCGTTGAATTCAGCCATTGCGTTCAAGAAGTACGAATTTGATGCGCATGGTGTTGAAATGAACCAGCGCTATGCCTCAGCTGCGGCTGTGACGGATGGCCAAATCGAACCCGATTTTGCCTTGGATGCGGACCTTCATTATCAGCCAACCACATGGCCCGGCGCACGTATTCCACATGCCTGGCTCTTTGACGAAAAAGGCGACAAGCACTCAACGCTTGACCTCGCGGGTAGTGGGGCGTTCACGCTCTTCACTGGCCTTGGCGGCAAAGGCTGGGCAGAGGCTGCAGAAAAAGTTGCCAAGGAGTTGGGCATCAAACTAGAGGCGCATGTTATTGGCCCGCGTCAGGAATATGTCGATCACACTGGCGATTGGGCCCGCGCGCGTGAAGTGGGCGATGCGGGCTGCATTCTGACCCGACCCGATCAACATGTCTGCTGGCGCAATGACGCGATGGCGGATGATCCAGTAGCGGAGCTGACCCGCGTTCTGACTTCAATTCTGGCACGATAGGAAAACATGATGTCCACACAAGAACAGGGTTATTTCACCGAAGAAAATTCCGCCGAGGTTGTGATCAGTCGCAATGCAGAGGCAAAACACGCACGCCTTGCTGAAGTTATGGGTGCGATCACCAAACATCTGCACGCTGCCGTAAAAGAGATCGAGCCGACGCAGGAAGAATGGTTCGAAGCGATCCAGTTCCTCACTAAAGTAGGGCACACCTGCGATGATTGGCGACAAGAGTTTATCCTGCTGTCAGATAGCCTTGGGGTGTCAATGCTGGTCGATGCCATCAACAACCGCAAGCCATCAGGCGCATCAGAATCCACCGTGCTTGGCCCGTTTCATGTGCCGGATGCACCAGAGTTGCCCATGGGGTCTGACATCTGCCTTGACGAAAAGGGTGAACCAATGTTGGTCAAGGGCCGCATCCTTGGTACCGATGGCGCTCCGATCAAGGGCGTTAAGATCGATGTCTGGCAGGCAAATGACGAGGGATTTTATGATGTTCAGCAAAAAGGACTTCAGCCCGACTTTAATCTGCGCGGCGTGTTTCGCACTGGGTCGGATGGCACATATCATTTCAAAGGGGTAAAGCCAAAATTCTACCCCATTCCCGATGATGGTCCTGTTGGCCAAATGCTCGAAAAACTTGGGCGCCATCCCTTCAGGCCTGCGCATTTGCACTACATTCTCGAGGCAGATGGATTTGAGACATTGATCACACATATCTTTGATCCTGACGATCCTTACATCCATTCGGATGCGGTCTTTGGCGTGAAAGAAAGCCTGCTCGCCAAGTTTGAGTTGGTCAAAGACCCGGCCCGCATCGCAGAGGCTGGCTTTGATGGCCCTTACTACGAAGTGGTCCATGATTTTGTATTGGCCCCAAACACATGAACGCGCCTTGTATCATCTGTGTCGCGATCACCGGGAGCTTGCCGCGCAAGGTGGATAACCCGGCCGTCCCGATCACTGTCTCCGAGCAAATTGAAAGCACACATGCGGCTTTTGAGGCGGGGGCAAGCATCGTGCATGCCCATGTGCGCAATGACGACGAAACCCCGTCCAGTGACCCTGGAAAATTCGCAGCGCTGAAAGAAGGTGTCGAAAAACATTGCCCCGGCATGATCATCCAGTTCTCTACGGGGGGGCGGTCAGGGGCAGGCCAAACACGGGGGGGCATGCTGCCACTGGGCCCCGACATGGCCTCGCTTTCGGTGGGGTCAAACAATTTCCCCAAGCGGGTTTATGAAAACCCACCTGACCTTGTGGACTGGCTCGCGGCTGAAATGATGTCCCATGCTATCAAGCCGGAGATCGAAGCCTTTGATCTGTCCCACATTCTGAAGGCCGCAGACATGCACAGACGCGGTCAGATCAAAGATACCCCATATGTACAATTCGTGATGGGGGTAAAAAACGCCATGCCTGCAGATCGCCAAGTGTTCGACTTTTACGTACAGACCGTCAAACGCCTGTTTGGCGAAGATGCCCAGTGGTGTGCAGCCGGGATTGGTGCAAATCAGATGGTTTTGAATGAATGGTCGGTGTCGTCGGGGGGCCATGCGCGCACAGGGCTTGAGGACAACATCCGCTTCAACAAGACGCAGCTTGCTCCTTCGAATGCCGCGCTGGTGCAACGTGTCGCTGATATCTGCGCGCAACATCAGCGACCGGTCGCAACACCAAGCGAAGCGCGTTGCATATTGAGGATCACATAACAACTCACCGCGCAACGTCGTGGCAAGGAAATCTACAAAGGCGTTGACCCGATTGTTGGGTCAGCGCACGGCAGGAAAATCCATTTTTCCCGAATGACTGTTTAGGCGAAATGCACTGCATTGCCGAATATGGTGTGCCGCAAGCGCCAACGATTTCTGCGTTAGCAATGAACTCAAATGCTTAAGTTTGCTTTTTGCGCACAGCCGACCTTGGTGCGCAGAAAGCATATGGGTTTCGGTCTGCGCGGGCCTGAATGGCCGCTTCTGCCTGTCTGACGCCCAACCTTTCACCTGCAGCGAACTTCTGCTTTCCGCCCGTCCTGCAGATGCTGCATAGGCAAGAGCCGGGATCAGACGGGTCTGCTTTGGGCTGGGAGCCGCCGTTAGACGTGTTTGGCACCGACGGCAGGTCTGGGCCGACCTTACCTGTGCGAGACGGACTTACGGACATGATCCTGCATTTCCTACGATGTCAGCACAGAGACCACTTAGACAGAGCAAGCGGGCTAAACCTCGCATCATGGCGACTTGGGCCGCTAAAACAGAAGCTGGAAAATGAGGGTGGGGCATGGCTTTGTTGCACAAATCGGTTTCTGAGGGGACTTCCCCTTTCCCCGGACGGAAT
>NZ_CYSG01000025.1 GCF_001457775.1 Phaeobacter sp. CECT 5382 | reverse complement strand
TTCCGTCCGGGGAAAGGGGAAGTCCCCTCAGAAACCGATTTGTGCAACAAAGCCGATAGCGGGCAGACATAGAAAGGAATTACCATAGATTATCACGATCCTAATAGGCACCTCTAATTCGAGTTTATTCGCTGTTAACAAAAATCCACTAGGAAAAATGTTGGGAATACGACCAACTGTATGGTCTGCTATCTCCCAAAGAGAACACCCCTCTTTGTGACGTTTTGTAGTGAACTTGTTTAAGGATGTATCTCATGTCGAATATGCAAGCACCGGAATACCCTCAACCAGAGACCCAGGGACCGGTCATTCTCAATGTTCTGTCCGTTGATGATGATCCCATCGACCGGATGCGCCTGAGAAAAACCTGCCGCAAAGCCGGTCTGGTTGTTGAGTTTCACGAAGCTGCCAACCTGCAACAAATGCGGGAAAAACTGGATGGCACCTATTATGATCTGGTGTTCCTTGACCACAATCTCGGCATGGATACTGGCCTTGATGCCCTGAAAATTCTGCTTAGTCATGAAGATCAGGTGCAGGCGATTCCGATTATGCTGACCAGCCTGACGAACTACCAGATCGCGGTTGAAGCCATGCGCCAGGGCTGCGCTGATTATATCGTCAAGGAAGAGCTGAGCGTGGATGCATTGGTCAAATCTGTCGCCTCCTCGATTGAACGCCGCGCCCTCTATAGCCAGTTGTCTAGTACGCGCCGGTCCGAAAACGAACTGAAACAGATCTTTCAGCGGTTCATGGTCAGCTGCGGACCGGAACTGCGCATCCTTCTGCGCCGCACGCTTTCCAGCGTACGGGTAGTCAAGACCGAAGCGAAAACAGCGGAAACCGTTGACCTCAACATGCTGTCGGATTTCTCCCTTCTGGAGCGCAGCTGCAAGGATCTCGTTGTCTTCATGGATGATCTGGAAACCGTGGTTGGGGATAGCATGAAAGTTGCCTACAGCCTGACTCCCACCCTGAGACACTAGCATCAAACAAGGAAGGCAGACTTTGCGACGCCTCACGGCCCTGGCCACCGAAACCGTCAAGGCCTGCCTTCCGCCGCCCTCATCGAAGCAAGCCCGCTTCCTCACCCTTTTCTGGTCTAGAACTGACATCGTGACACACATCCGACTTGAATTTCACAAACACACTGACCAGCGCCTAGGCTGCTGCGTTTTTTCTGGATCTTCAGTTGATGTCACCTTGGCAAATCGGCTCGGGCTGCGCCTACATGGCTCAGTCTGGCCTTTTGCCGTGTGCCCCATGCACCTTAGACAGCCTAGCCCCCGGGCGGCAGCCCACAGAGCGAAGCTGGCCGCGTGTGGCTTAGCTGGCAAAACGATCCATATCTTCTCTGGCATCATGAAATTCTCTGACAACGTGAAAATGCGCGTTGGAAACCCGGGAAGTCCCATGCTGGCAGCGAGCTCCATCGGAAAGGTGCTCAATGACGCCCTCTAGTATTTTGATCGTAGACGATGACACTGGCGACCGAAAACTGATCCGGCGATTGCTCAAAAAGCTGTATCCGGATGTGATTGTCTTCGAAGGTGAAAGTGCCGAACAGGCTCTTAAGTTTTCGGATGAGCGCATTGATGTCGCCTTTATTGACTATCTGCTACCCAGTGGCAGCGGCATCGACTTGATCACCAAATTTTCTGATATCTGGCCCCGTGCACTGGTCTTCATCATGACTGGACAGGGGGACAAAGAGATCGCCAAAACCGCCATTCTCGCAGGGGCCGGTGATTATATTGCCAAATCCGCTATCACCCTGACAGCAATCAAACGCATGGTTTCAAATGGTATGGAAGTCGCCGACATGCGCTGGCGTATCGAAGAACACCAAAGCGAACTCCAGGTGTTTTCGGATGTACTGGTGCACGATCTGCGCGCACCGATCCGTGCTATTCAATTCCTGAGCGATCAGATTATCGAGGACTACCAAGCTGGTGATCTGGAAGAGGTCAAACGCGAATTCAAACTCATGAAGAACTCGGTCCAGAAAATGTCCGATCTGATTGAACAACTGGCGAGTCACATACGCCCCGACAGCGAGTGTCAGGCTGAAGTTGTTCCAGTTAAGAGCCTTTTCGCTGATCTCAGGACTGTTCTTGCCCATGATATTACAGAATCCAACGCGCAGATCTCCTGGCATTCGGGCGACCTCAACGTCCGGTGCTTTGCCCCCGAAGTCACTCAGCTGCTTCAGAACCTGATCGGAAACGCCATCAAATACAGCCCCGGTGCCCGCCCAGAAATCCAAGTCATGGCCATGGGCCACGAAAAGGGCATCCAGGTCAGTGTCGCCGATAATGGCATTGGCGTCCCCCCAGAGTACCGCGAACGCATTTTCGAGCCCTTCAAGCGGCTACAGCAAACCAGCGATCTGCCCGGCAGCGGTCTGGGTCTCGCAACCTGCGCCAGAATTGCCCGACGCCACAACGGTAAGATCTGGTGCGATCCCGATGTAGAAAAGGGTACAACTATCCACTTCACGCTTGATCTTGATGCGCAAGCTGCAGTGCAGCCTGTACCCACATTTGGTGCCGCGAGGAGACCCCATGCATAGGTCCCATGCATCCGGTGCCGACAATCCGCCCCTTGTCGCCTGGCTCAAGGCGCGTTCAAAAGCTGCTCTTACCGGGTGGCTCGTGCTGCTCTGTCTTGGGCTGAGCTTTCTGATGTTTTTCAGCCTGGACATTGCACAACGCAGCCAGCGCCAAGCCGAAAGAACTGCCATCGCAAAAGATCTGGCTGCACAGCTGGAAGCACGCTTTCAGGACTATCTGGATGTGCTTACTGCAGCCGAACGCTTTGTCACGGCATCCGATCAGGTAACCTTCGAGAATTTTTCAGCCTTCACGCAAGAATTTCTGGATGCCTACCCCGGAATTCTGGGCCTGTCCTGGAATCCAAAGATTCTGAACGCAGACCGCGCTGCCTTTGAACAGCGCCTGCGTGACGAGGGGAACCCCTCCTTCAGCATCACAGAGCGTCGTGTCATCGCCTCTACCGGGGAGCGTTCAATGGTCCCTGCCGAACCGAGAGAGCTCTATTACCCCGTAGCCTATATTACCCCCTATGACCGCAACGCCGCAGCCCATGGGTTCGATACCTATTCGCCAGATCCTATTTCAAAGAATGCCAGGCGGAAAATGCTTGATCAGTCCCGTGACGAAGGTCGTCCACTAGCCACGGGACGGGTTGCGCTGGTTCAGGCCGATAATCAATATGGCATGCTGATCTACAATCCGGTCTACAGTCAAGATCTCAACGGCACCGATCCCGAGTCCCGGCGCGCCCATCTTTTGGGCTATATCGGAGGGCCTTTTTTACTTTCCGAAATTGTCAGGCCTGTTGCCCAACAGGCGGAGGCGGATGGCATCCGATTGATTTTGCGGGATATTGAGGCGATCCCCGACAAACAGCATCTTTACGACTCGCGGACAGCGGATCATCGGGAACAAAAGGCCCCAGATGAGGAAAACAGTGCTGCACCGCTCCAGACCATCAAGATCGCCATCGCCGGGCGCCGAATGGAGCTTTCGGTTCTGTCGCCGCCATCCGGCGCGACCGTTCCCTGGATCGTTCTGGCAATCGGTGTTTTGATTTCCGCTGCTGTCGGGGCTGTATCTTTCTTTATCCTCTCTCAATCAGAAAGCCTGATCTCACCGGGCAAAGCCGGGAAGCTGTCTGATCGGATTGCTCTGCCGGTCTTGACGGCACTCGTTGGCATTGCTCTTTCTGTCGTGCTCTACTTGGTTTTTGAAAATCTCGAAAAGAAGCTGCGGAATGAAGCGCTCTTAAGTGAAGCCCAAGATCAGTTCGCCACGGTTCGCAAAAGCGTTGAACGCAACCTCGAAGTGCTGGATTCAGTCAAATCCTACTTTGATGCTTCCGAATTAGTTGAACGTGCTGATTTTCGGATTTTTGTCAGACCGCTGCTTCACAAATACGCCAATGCTCAGGCAATCGCATGGGTGCCAAAAGTCGAGCAGGCCGACCGCGAAGCCTATGAGATCGCAGCAAGGGCACAGGGGATACCCGATTTTTCAATCCGGGAACTGAAAGACGGAAAAATGCAGATCGCGGGCCCCCGCGACACCTATTTCCCCGCCTATTTCGTAGAGCCACTTGCAACCAATATGCAAGCCATTGGCTTTGATCTGACGTCGCATGCCCGTCCGCTTACCGCGCTCTATGCATCACGGGACAGCGGTAAAGTGGTCGCCACGGGGCGCGTAACGCTTGTTCATACAAATCCACCCACTGCCAACTCGGAAACAGGCGTGCTGGTCATTAATCCGGTCTACGAATATTCTGTGACCCATTCCAATCTGGCTGAAAGGCGCAGACATCTCAAAGGTTTTGTCCTCATAGTGCTGCGCGCTGGGGACATGATCTCGCAGGTTCTCGACGAGTCTCAGAAACAGTCGGATATTGTCGTGACCGATATTACCGACCCAGGCCGTCCAGAGGTCATCTATACCTCGGTTGATGACACTCAGGAGCGCTCCTCGGGAGCAGTCACTTTCTCTGAGCAAATTCAGGTGGGTGGTCGCGAATGGCTTGTCAAGATTTCTCCCAGTCTCGACACCTATGGAGCCACCGTCCTGCCACTGCCGGTCTTCATGCTGATTGGCGGATTGATCTTTACGACCCTGCTCACCTTTAGCATTCTTCTCCTCGTCCGGCGCCGGGAAGTGGTAGAACATCTGGTGCTGGAACGGACCGATGCGCTGCGGGACACGGCATCGCGACTGCAAGCCGTGATGAATACGGTTGTTGACGGTGTTATTACGCTTGATGAACAGGGACTTATTCACAGCGCCAATCTCTCGGCGGAAAACATCTTTGGCATTGCAAAAAGCGAAGTAATCAATCAGCCCGTAAACTTGCTCATCCCAGAGCTGAAAGGCAAAGCCCTAGAAGAGCTGTTTCTTCGCCTCACCAAGCAAGGCAAGGATTCAGATTCAGGCGTGGGGTGTGAATTGAATGGCTTGCATCAGGATGGCAGTCTGTTTGCCATGGAGCTTGGCGTGAATGACATGTGGTCTGATGGAGTTCGCATGTTTGTGTTTACTGTGCGCGACATCAGCAGCCGCAAGAAAGTCGAAAGCGAAAAGGCCCGCCTCATTGAAGAGCTCACTCTTTCAAACGAAGAATTGGCACGGTTCGCCTTTATATGTTCTCATGACTTGCAAGAGCCGCTGCGGATGATCCGGAGTTTCTCGGAGAAGCTTCAATCCCACATGGGGCGTCGGCTCGATACGGACGAAAAGGGAAAGAAGTATTTCCGTTTCATCACCGAAGGAGCAACCCGGGCACAGGATCTTATTGCCGGAGTATTGGAATACTCCAGTATTGAAACCAATACCCGCCCCAACGAGAGCATTAATCTTGATGATCTGACACAATCGATACAGGCCAACCTGCACGAAAGCCTGACCGGAAGGGATGCGCAAATCACGTTTGGTCCTTTGCCGACAATAGTTGGGAACAGAACACAGATTTACCAGCTATTTCAGAACCTGATTGTCAATGGCTTGAAATACCAAGCACCAGACAGCAGACCAGAGGTTCATATTGAAGGTCGCGACATGGGGGATCAGTGGCATTTCCTAGTGCGAGACAACGGTATCGGCATCAATCAACGCCACCTCTCCAAGATATTTGAAATTTTCCAAAGACTAAATCGACAAAGTCAATATACTGGAACGGGTATTGGACTATCGATCTGTAAAAAGGTTGTCGAAAGGCACGGCGGACGGATTTGGGTTGCATCAGAGCCCGGCGTTGGCTCAACATTCTATTTCCTGATCCAGAAACCATCACCACTAGAGGTTGCAAGTAAAAATGAACGCGCGGTTGGCTGAAATTCTCCTTGTGGAAGATAACGAAGGAGACATCGAACTTACGAAAGAGGCGTTTGAAGAAGCGCGCTTTCGCAATAATTTGCATGTTTCCGAAGACGGGGAAGAAGCCCTGGACTATTTGTTCAAACGCAATGGCCATGATCAGGCAACGACACCAGACATTATCCTTCTGGACTTAAACATGCCCGGCATCGATGGTCGCGAGGTGCTCGAAACGATCAAAACGGACGCCGATCTCAGGAGAATTCCGGTTATTATCCTTACCAGTTCGAAAGCGGACAAAGACGTCATCGAGAGCTACAACCTGCACGCCAACTGCTATATCGTGAAGCCCGTTGACGCGAAAAAATTCATTGATGTGGTGCGCCATGTCGAAAATTTCTGGGTCGATATCGTCTGCCTCGCGCCACCGCATAATTCGCCGCAAGCAGGTGATTGAAACGATGGCAAAACCCCAGATCCATGACCAGTTGGCAGAAAAGCAACGACAGTTGGAACAGCTTGAAGCTGAATACAAGGATTTTGCCTATGCCGTTTCGCACGACTTGAGTGCACCCTTGCGAGCTATTGAAGGCTTCTCTTCCTTCATAGCGGAAGATCATGCGCAGGATTTTGATGATCGTTCCCAACGCCATCTTGAACACATTATCAATGGCTCTCAAAAGGCCAAGGATATTCTGACGGCTTTGCTGGACTTTTCACGGATCAACACCCGGGCCGAAGCCTTTACCAAGGTCGATTGCAACACATTGATCGCAGAGGTACAGACACAGGAACAACTCTCTGAATGGATTGATCTTTCCGGCGCTCAGGTTCAGGTGGAAGACCTTCCCACCATCATTGCCGCACGACAGCAAATGGCCAAAGTTTTTGCCGAAGTCTTGCAAAATGCCCTCGTCTACCACGCCGAAGGTGGCAAGCCGCATATTCACATCAAGGCTGATGAAACGGACGATGATTGGGTCTTTTCCGTAACCGACAATGGCATCGGCATAAGCGAAAGAGCTGCGGAACGCATTTTTAATGTCCTCAATCGGGCGGTCAAGGAACGGGATTATCCGGGGGCAGGCATGGGCTTGGCCATCTCAAGAAAAATTCTGCATCGTCACAAGGGAGAAATCTGGCTGGAAGCACGCAACCCGTCCGAAACAGTCTTCTGCTTCTCCGTTAGCAAAGATCTGAACAATGAACCGTAGCCTTAAACTCCTCTATGTTGAGGATGATCAGTTTGATGCTGCAATGCTTGTCCGAAGTTTTGAACGCTATGCGAAAGACATGAACTGCCACATTCAAATTGCGGAAACCGTATCAGAAGCAATAGCGCAGATATCTCAAACCGCCTTTGACGCAGTGCTACTCGACTGGAATTTGACAGACGGTAGTGGCCCTGATGTCGCAAGCCACATGCGGGCAACCAATATTTCGGCCCCAATTATATTCTTGAGCGGCGCCTGGGTGGGATCTCAGCTGGCTGAGGCAGAAAACTATGAAACGATCGGATGCCTGAATAAAGTCTATGACAGGAACCAAATAGAGGGAATCTACAACCTTGTCTTGCGCCATGTCGCATGACAGCCACGGCTCCAGCGCCCGTTGATGGCCTGGCCCTGGCCCCATCAACACGAACGAGACTGGCTATCAGAATAGCGTTTAAGCTCCGCTCTGACCCTTTTCTCTAGCCAGCGGCCCCTCCCATTTTGCTCCCTCCACATGGCATGCGGCCTGCTGACTGGCCCTACCTGTATCCCCGATTTCGTTGAGAGATCGGAGAGAGAACGAATTATTTCAGGGTTCAGGCCTAAAGGCACCAGCTTCAAAACGACGTGCAAAAGGCTCCGCAAACAACAGGGGTCAGAGCCCCACAGCAGAAGAGCTCCACATCTGGGATGACTTCGCCCTAGACTCCCAAAAACCGATTTGTCAGATCCGGAGTGAGCGTTCGAATTGGCCCAGACCAGACAGTAGCCCCTTTGTTCAGAATCACAGCCTGATCTGCCACTTGCCGCAGCTCTTTCAAGGTCTTATCCACGACAAGAATGGCCATGCCGGTTTGCGCCTTGAGTCGCCCAATGGCCCCCCAAATTTCCTGGCGGACCACTGGTGCCAGACCTTCTGTTGCTTCATCGAGAACCAAAAGGCGGGGGTTGGTCATCAAGGCGCGGCCAATGGCCAGCATCTGTTGCTCCCCTCCGGACAGCGACGCGGCCAATTGGTCACGCCGTTCGTCAAGGCGCGGAAACAGCTCTGCCACCCGCGCAAAATCCCAATCCCCCGGACGTGCGGCTGCGATCAGGTTTTCCTCGACTGTCAGTGGAGCAAAACACCGGCGTCCCTCGGGCACCAGGCCAATGCCCA
The DNA here is from genome assembly GCF_001457775.1 of Phaeobacter sp. CECT 5382. Lineage (GTDB taxonomy): Bacteria > Pseudomonadota > Alphaproteobacteria > Rhodobacterales > Rhodobacteraceae > Pseudophaeobacter. The sequence goes on along the minus strand of NZ_CYSG01000025.1, from coordinate 27,702 downwards.
GGCGGGCAATCTGATGCGATTTCAAACGCCGCAGATCAGCGCCTGCGAATTCCAACTCCCCGTCTGAGGCAGCAAGCATACCGCAAATCACCTTGATCGTAGTGCTTTTGCCCATGCCATTGCGCCCCATCAGCGCCAGGACTTCGCCCTCGGCAAGGGAGAGATCCACACCAAAAAGCGCCTTTGAAGCCCCATAGGAGGCCTCAAGCCCGCGCACTGTCAAAAGGCTCATGTCTCATCCTCCTCGCCAAGATAGGCGCGACGCACTTCAGGGTGGTTGCGGATCTCATCAGCAGTCCCTGTGGCAATCACCGCGCCATAGACCAGCACCGAAATCCGATCAGCCAGGGCAAAAACTGCATCCATGTCATGTTCCACCAAAAGGATCGGCGCCTCATAGCGCAACTGGTCGAGAAATCCGGTCAGCTCTTTCGACCCACTCGCCCCCAGACCGGCCATGGGTTCATCCATCAGAAACAAACGTGGTTTCAGAGTCAGCGCCACAGCGACCTCCAGCTGGCGGCGCTGGCCATGGCTTAGATCAGCGGTTCGCTGCTGGGCCGCCTGCAACAACCCAACCCGGGACAGCGCTTCTTCGGCGACCTCAAGCAAGGCTTTGTCCTTCATGACATTGCGGAAAAACCCTAAACTCTTGCCGCACGCGCCCAATGCCCCAAGGACTGCATTTTGCAGCACGGAGAATTCCATCGCCAGGGATGAAATCTGAAACGTGCGCCCCAACCCCATACGCGCGCGCGCTACGGTATCCAATGCGGTGACATCGTGGCCCAGCAGCTCTATTCGGCCCATGTCCGGCTGCAGCCCGCCCGATATCTGCTTGATCAGGGTCGATTTACCTGCCCCATTGGGGCCGATCAGCGCGTGAATCTCGCCGGGATACAGATCAAGTGAGACGTCATTACTGGCCTTCAGCGCGCCAAAGCTTTTACTCAGGTGTTCCACCCGCAAGACGGGCTGCATTGGTGGAGAGAGGCTGGTATCAGTCATGCGCCACCTCCCGGCCCAGCAGCGCCCCGATTAGGCCACCCCGGGCAAACAACACCATGCCCAGCAGCAACAAGCCAAGGAAGATCTGCCAGTATTCACTGATCCCCCCGAGAAGATGCTCCAGCAGGATATAGACTGCCGCGCCCACAACCGGACCGTAAAGCCGCCCCACCCCGCCAAGAATAACAAAGATCATGATCTCGCCGCTGGTGTGCCAGCTGAGCATGGTCGGGCTGACAAACCGGTTGAGATCGGCAAACAGCGCACCGGCAAGCCCGGTGATTGCGCCGGATATGACAAAGGCCACCAAGCGTAGTTTGAACGGTTGCAGCCCTACGGTTTCGACCCGTTCTTCTGTCTGGCGTGCCGCCGACAGGGCCAGGCCAAATCCAGACCCAGCCAAGCGCGCCGAAAACAACAAAGCACCGCATAAAAGGGCAAAGCACACACCAAAGAACTGGATCGGGATCAGGGTATTCAGCCCCGGCATCTCGTTTCTGACCCAAATCGACAGCCCGTCTTCACCGCCATAAGCGGACCAGCTGATGGCGAAATAATACAGCATCTGACCGAAGGCCAAAGTGATCATGATGAAATAAACACCCGAGGTGCGCAAAGACAGTGCACCGATCACCAGGGCTGCAGCGGCGCTCGCCAGCACCGCCACCAGCCAGATCAGTGGCATCTGATTGCTGCCCTCAAACAGGAACGGCCAGCTGAACAAGGGTTCATAATTTTGCGCATGCGCGGCCAGAATACCCATGGCGTAGCCACCAATGCCAAAGAAGGCCGCATGGCCCAGGCTGACCAGCCCTCCCAGCCCCAACGCAATATTGAGGCCAACCCCAGCGAGGGCCAGAATTGCTACCTTGGTGGCCAGCGTAATCACAAAGGGCTCATCCAGTGCCAGGGCCAGAAGCGGCACCGCCAGCAGCGCCAGGATCACGGCCAGATTGAATAGTCTCTCACGCCCCATCTCAAGCGCTCCCCCCAAATAGGCCCGAAGGGCGCACCAGCAGCACTGCTGCCATCAAGATGTAGATCAGCATCGAGGCCAGCGAAGCCCCAAGCGAGGCTGCCTGTGCAGGCTCCATCATCAGCGTAAACAGACGCGGCAGGAAAATGCCGCCCAATGTGTCCGTCAGCCCGACCAACAAGGCGCCAACCAGTGCCCCCTTGATTGAGCCGATACCGCCAATGACGATGACCACAAAGGCGAGGATCAGCACAGGCTCCCCCATGCCGACCTGCACCGACTGGATCGCCCCGACCAGAGCACCGGCCAGACCGGCCAGCGCCGCGCCCAAGGCAAAAACCAGCGTGTAAAGCTTGGAGATATCAACGCCCAGCGCCGCAATCATTTCCCGATCGGCCTCTCCGGCGCGGATCTGGATGCCAATGCGCGTGCGGGCAATCAGCCAGAACAAACCAGCCCCGACCACCAGCCCAATGACGATAATCGCCAGTCGATACAGGGGATACTTGATACCACCGGGCAATGTGACTGGCCCGGACAGATAGTCCGGCACATCCAGAAACAGCGGGAAAGAGCCAAAGATCCAGCGCGTACCTTCGGAAAAGATCAGGATCAGCGCAAATGTCGCCAGCACCTGATCCAGATGGTCGCGATCGTAAAGGCGGCGAATGACAGTCACCTCGACCAGCGCCCCCGCCGCAGCAGCGGCCGCAAGGCTTGCGATCAGCGCCAGCACAAAGGATCCGGTCAGCCCGGCCACGGCAGCGGCAGCAAAGGCGCCAACCATATAAAGCGCACCATGCGCCAGGTTGATCAACCCCATGACACCAAAGACCAGCGTCAGGCCAGCAGCCATAAGGAAGAGCATGACCCCGAACTGCAAGCCGTTCAGGATTTGCTCAAGAATGAGAATAAGAGACATGGGGGATTACTTTCTTGAACCGGGGCCACGCTGTACGCGGTCCCGGTGGTCAAGCTTTGTTACATCTTGCACTCAGGTGCATAGGCATCGGCGTGATTGGTCAGACCGGTGGCGATGATCTTGTTGGTGAAGACGTCGCCTTCCTGGATCACTTCGCGCACATAGATGTTTTGCACCGGGTGATGGTTGGGACCAAATTTGAAATCCCCACGCACCGAGTCAAAGTCAGCCGCCTCAAGTGCCGACCGGAAAGCGTCCTGATCGGAGACATCGGTCTTGTCCAGTGCGCTGAGGATCAGATTGGCAGTATCAAAACCCTGGCTCGCATAGAGCGATGGCAGACGACCGTATTTCGCCTGAAAATCAGCGACAAAGGCGATATTAGCCGCATTGTCGAGATCCTTGTTCCACTGCGAAGTGTTCTTGATGCCCAAGGCAGCCGCGCCAACGGCCTGCAGGATACCCTGATCAAAGCTGAAGGCCGGGCCAACAATAGGAAGATCCACACCACTGTCCGCATATTGCTTAAGGAAAGAAATCCCCATGCCGCCAGGCAGGAAGAAATAAACCGAGTCAGCACCCGATGCACGGATTTGGGCAATCTCAGCGGCATAGTCTGTCTGACCCAGCTTGGTATAGATCTCACCTGCAAGTTCACCGCCATACATGCGTTTGTAGCCAGTCAACGCGTCCTTGCCTGCTGGATAGTTGGGCGCCAGGATAAAGCTGTTTTTCAAGCCTGCGTCATTGGCATAGGCGCCAGCGGCCTCGTGCAGGTTGTCATTCTGCCAGGCGACGTTGAAATAGTTCTTGTGGCAGCGTTTGCCAGCCAGAACCGACGGGCCGGCATTGGGAGACAGGTAGAACACATCCTGCGCGGTTGCGGCTGGCACCACTGCCATCGCAAGATTGGACCAGATGATGCCGGTCATGATGTCGACCTTTTCGGACTGGATCATGCGATCGGCGATCTGCACGGCACTTTCGGGCTTGCGCTGATCATCCTCGATCACCACCTCGATATCATCACGGCCTGCTGCCTCAATCGCCAGCATGAAGCCATCGCGCACATCAACACCAAGCCCGGCACCCCCGCCGGACAGGGTCGTGATCATGCCGATCTTTGTCTCCGCCTGAGCCGCCAGCGCCAGCGTCGAAACGGCTGTCGCCACCGCGGTCATCATGGCAAATGATTTCAACATTTTCATTTCAAATGTCCTTCCCTGAGTTCTCGTTGTCTTTGCCCCGCGTTGATCACGGATTGCATGACGTCACTATTCCCGCATCAAGCGAAAGGCGCCAGTTTTTCTTCGCTCTTCTTTGGAGCCCCCTTTTGTGGAGACAAGGCCAAACGGAGTGCGCCTGCGACCTTGATCAGCCGACTTGTCCAAAACTGTAGGCGGCATTCATGTTTTATTTCAAGATTAAAATATTGAACCCTAAAATAGTATCTCAGGCTGAGTGCAGATTTTGCCATCAAAAGAAAACGAGCGCGCCCTAAGACCTGTGCAGTCCTGCACCTTGACATTGGCAGGTTGAATTCCGCCACTCAAGTCGCACTCCGCATCGCGGGCGCAGACCAGACCTCCCCTGCTCACACCAGCCGCCAACGCAGGAATGCAACCCGGCCTGACCTTTGGCTTTTACCTAGATCATGCCGAGTTAATGTACTGAATTATATTACTATCCGGCTACTTTAGGGGATGGGTTCACTGCTTGTTGAGGGGCGGGATTCGGTTTGCGCCGCGCAGCCTTTGGCAGCACAAGCCAAGGCAGCATGCGCAGGCACAAAACGGCAAAGGAAACCGTCCAGAACCCGGCCGACAGAAGCACCCCGTCCAACCCCAGGTCCGCCAATATCCCGCTGCCGATCCGAGCGACCGCAGCTGCCAAAAGCAACCCGAAACCCAATGTTAGAACTGGCCCGGCCACCAAAGCACGTCCAGTGTGGCCAAGGGTTGCACGCATCATCACCGCCACGGTCATGCCACCGATGGCACCGATTCCCAACAGATGGACCGCCGCGACCTGCTCCACCAGCCCGAGCGCTGCAAAGCCAGACACCATCAGTCCCAACGGGATGAAAATATAGGCAACATGCAACATCACCAGCAGCGGGGACCGCAAAACCGCCTGTCCCTGCCAGCGGGTCAGACGAGCGATGTGCAAGACCCCGGCCAGCAGCAAAAGCACTGCCGAAACCACGGATTCAGGCGCAAGGGTCCAGCCCACCAAGGCCGCCACCCCGAAGGCCAGCGCGACCGCATCAAACCGGGAAAAGGGAATAGGCATCGGCCCGTCCTGCCCCCGCTCTTTGGCCAGCCAATTGCGGGTGAAACTCGGGATGATACGGCCACCAATCAACATGATCAGGAACACCAGCAGTGCGATGCCGAAACGGCGACCATAGTCAGATGCGCCCGATAGTATGACCTCTAGGTGGAACAGGATATTGCCAGCTCCCAGCAGCAAGACCGGCACCAGAACCTTGAGATTGCGCCAGTTTTTTCCCGCAATAATCTCGCGTGCGATCATCGCCGCGACCAGCAGCAAAAAACTGCACTCCACCACCAAAGCGAGCCCGGGGGCCACAAGCCCTCCCCACAGCGCCAAACGCCCCAGTATCCAAACCGCAAACAGCACCGCCAAGGGCAATCCGCGCACTGGCATCCGCGCAGTCCAATTGGGCACTGCGGTAAACAGGAACCCAGCAAGAACCGCACTGCCATAACCAAAAATCATCTCGTGGATGTGCCAATCCACTGCACCAAAATGCCCCTGATACTCCAGCGACCCGCGCCAGATCAGCACCCAAAGCGGCACCACCAGAAACCCGAAAATGCAGGCGGCCGCAAAGAAAGGCCGAAACCCGTAAGAAAACAGGGCGGGGCCTGCAAAGGTGGGACATGCGGTCATCTTGCGTTCCTTAGTAGCCGATCCTTACCCCCGCTCACACAAGACACTACATGGGCAGACTAAGAGGAATAGGATCAGCTGGTTTCACCAATGATCTGGCAGCTTGGTATTTTCTCTGCCTCAGCTATGCGGTATCAACGAGCAGGCAACGTTGTTCTGCCTCAAACTTGTGCCCAAAACTTGAGCCTGAAGCGCAACTTTTTTGCAGTACGGAGATACCTTGGCCCAGCTTGACGAAAGCCTATTGACCGACCTGCCGCCATTTTCAGCGCTAGACCGTGCACAGATCCGCGCTATCCTCGATCAGGCAACCCCTAAACGCTACGATCACGAATCCGCCATCTTTCACGAAGGCCAGGACGCTGACCGTTTTTTCCTGCTCTTGGATGGATATTTACGGGTGATACGCACCACCCCCGAGGGTGAGCAGATCATTGCTTTGCATATCTCTCCCGGCCAGTTGTTCGGCATAGCCCCTGCACTGCAGCGCGACACCTACCCCGCAACCGCCATGGCTGCCACGGAATCTCTGGCGCTGTCCTGGCCTGTACGCCTGTGGGAGGAGTTCACGCAGAACTACCCCAGCTTTGCTACCGAAACCTACAAAACCCTGGGCGCGCGCCTTGGTGAGATGCAGACCCGGATTACCGAACTCGCGACCCAGGCAGTGGAACGTCGAGTGGCGGCAGCCCTGTTGCGGCTGGTCAGCCAATCGGGGCGCAAGGTAGACGGCGGTGTCGAAATCGCCTTTCCCATCACCCGCCAGAACATTTCCGAAATGACCGGCACTACATTGCACACTGTCAGCCGTCTGCTGTCAGCCTGGGAAAAATCAGGTATCGTGAAATCGGCACGCAAACGTATCGTTGTGACCGACCCCCACCGGCTTTTGCTGCTCAGCGGAGCGCAAAGCTAATCTCCATCCTCGCCTATCAGCTTGCCCCATATCAGCCTGGCCCCGCTCTCAGGGCCTGAGCCAGAGCGGCCAAGAACTCATCTGTTGGGGTTCGGTGTTCCCGGCAGGCCTCCTGAACCGTGTGAAACCGTGCAAACGGACACCCAGGGCAATGCATTTTGTATTGCCAGAACACTTCGGCGCTGTGCGGCCAACAGGTCAGCAGGTCGACCAGCATCATCTCCGGTAGCTTTTCCGGCACGTTCTCTGGCACGTTCTCTGGCCATGTCGCCCGCATTTCCGTGTCAACTGTCACCATATCCCGGGTCTCCTTGCGGTACAGAGTGACCGAGGCAACCCCTGTCTTCTTTGCGTTTGCACAACATCCTGGCCCGACGGCCGCGCTAGACACTGACATCCGCAACTCTACTCAGGACCGCGAAATGTCAGAAATACTTACCAAAGCGCGGGCCAGGAACGTGTTCTACGGAGGCTCCTTGTTCTTCGTCGTCGTTTTTGTGGCCATGACCGTGCAAAGCCACCGCTTCATCGTGGAAAAGTCCACCGCCGGGATGGAGCTGAGCGAAGAGGTGGTCAAAGGCAAACACATCTGGGAGCGCCACTCCTGCATCAACTGCCACACGCTCCATGGCGAAGGCGCCTACTTTGCACCCGAAGTTGGCAATGTGATGACCCGCTGGGATGTGCTCGAAGATCCCGAAGAAGCCTTTGAAGCGCTGGATGGCTGGATGAAGTCCCAGCCCTCGGGTGTTGAGGGTCGCCGCCAGATGCCGCAGTTCAACCTCACCGAGGACGAAACCCGTGCGCTGTCAGAATTCCTACGCTGGGCGGATCAGACCGATACCCAGAACTGGCCACCGAATGACGCGGGCTAAGGGAGAAATCAAATGAAATACCAATCACAAAAAGTGGCCTATGCCTATTTCATGGCGGCCATGGGACTCTTTGCCATTCAGGTACTGGGTGGGCTCTTGGCCGCCTGGATCTATGTCTCTCCCAACACGTTGAGTGAGCTTTTGCCGTTCAACATCATCCGCATGCTGCACACCAATGCCCTGATCGTCTGGCTCCTACTGGGCTTCTTTGGCGCCGCCTATTTCCTAGTGCCCGAAGAATCCGAGCGCGAGCTGTTTTCAGTGAAACTGGCCTATATCCAACTCGCCATTCTGGTGGTTGGCACCCTGGGTGCTGTCGGCTCGTACCTTGTGGGTATCCACGGTGGGCGTGAGTTCCTGGAGCAGCCGCTTTGGGTCAAATTCGGCATTCTTGTTGCTGCGGTGATTTTCCTGATCAATATCACCCTCACCGTGCTGGCCGGTCGCAAGACCGCGATCACCAATATCCTGCTGATGGGTCTGTGGCTCCTGTGCCTGCTCTGGGTCTTTGCCTTCATCAACCCCGACAACCTCAGCCTTGATAAAATGTATTGGTGGTTTGTGGTGCATCTCTGGGTCGAAGCCACCTGGGAATTGGTCATGGCCGCGATCCTTGGCTATCTGATGTTGAAACTCACCGGTGTCGACCGCGAAGTTGTTGAAAAATGGCTTTATATCATCGTCGCCACAGCCCTGTTCTCAGGCATCCTGGGCACTGGTCACCACTTCTATTGGATCGGCACACCGGGCTACTGGCAGTGGATCGGCTCGATCTTTTCGACCTTTGAGGTCGCACCCTTCTTTGCGATGATGTGCTTTGCCTTCATCATGGTCTGGAAAGGTCGCAAGAACCATCCTAACAAGGCCGCCTTGCTGTGGTCGCTGGGCGCATCCACGGTGGCCTTCTTTGGCGCTGGCGTCTGGGGTTTCCTGCATACGCTGCACGGGGTCAACTACTATACCCACGGCACCCAGATCACCGCAGCCCATGGCCACCTCGCCTTTTACGGTGCCTATGTGGCGATGAACCTGGCGATCTTTACCTATGCGATGCCAATCCTGCGGGGACGTGATCCCTTCAATCAAGTGCTCAACATGACGTCGTTCTGGCTGATGACCGGTGGTATGGCCTTCATGACCTTTGTGCTAACCTTTGCCGGCACCATCCAGACCCATATGCAACGCATCGTTGGCGACTACTACATGGATGTGCAGGACCAGCTGGGCCTTTTCTACATGATGCGTCTGGGTGCCGGCGCGGTCTTTGTCATCGGAGCACTTCTGTTCATCTACAGCCAGCTGGTGGTGCGCCGCGAAGTGGTGAAACCCGGCCCCAATGCTGTGCCCGGAGAATAAGCCATGAACGCGATCCACACACCACACCTGCCATTCTATCAGCCCGCAGGCAATGAATGCGCGCTGTTCGAGATGGCCCATGACAATGGTTTGCCCCTTCTTTTGAAGGGGCCGACCGGCTGCGGTAAGACCCGCTATGTTGAACACATGGCAGCCCGGCTTGGTCTGCCACTCCACACAGTTGCCTGCCATGATGATCTGTCGGCTGCCGATCTGATTGGCCGCTATTTGCTAAAGGGCGGCGAGACCATCTGGGTAGACGGGCCGCTGACCCGCGCGGTACGCGAAGGCGGCATTTGCTATCTAGATGAGGTGATCGAAGCCCGCAAAGATGTCGCCGTGGTCCTGCACCCGCTGACCGATGATCGTCGTCGCCTGGTGATTGACCGAACCGGCGAAGAGCTGGTGGCACCCAAGAGTTTCATGTTGGTGGCCAGCTACAACCCTGGCTATCAGAACATCCTGAAAAAGCTGAAACCCTCGACCCGGCAGCGCTTCCTTTCCGCAAGTTTCGACTTTCCGGCGCCTGCGGATGAAACCGCGGTGGTGGCAGCTGAAAGCGGTTTGGACGCCGAACGCTCTGCCAATCTGGTGCGTCTGGCCGGGCACATCCGTAATCTGTCGGGGATGGATCTTGAGGAAGGTGTCTCGACCCGGCTGCTGATATATGCCGCCACCCTGATGGCCAAAGGCTTGTGCGTCGAGGCCGCACTCGAGGCCGCCATCATCGCGCCCCTCAGTGACGAGGAAGACGTCTGCCAAGCGCTGCGCGACCTCGCCGCCAGCGTCTACGGGTGATGTGATGATCCGCCCGCTTGATCTGATGGAGCCGGAAGAGACCGTTGGTAATCTCTGGCATGACATGGCCAGTGGCTTTGGTGCCAAAGGCGGGCATGCTGAGGCCGCCGTCACACTGGCAGAGATGCGCACCAGCATCGCCATGCTATTCAAGGGCTTTGGCGGGGCCGGTGGCATCGAGATCCTCGAATCCCCCGCTGCCGCATCGGCGCATCGGCTGGACCCGCTACGCCGCATCGGCACCGCCCGCGAAATGGAGCATGTGGCGGATTTTGATGGCGCGCGCCTGCGTCTGCCCCCCGTGATGGCGATATTTTCCAGTCGCAGCTTGAACCGGCAGGCCTATCTTTGGCTGGCAGCAATGGCCGCGCATGTCATTGTTCCGGACGGGCATGAAGATGCCTTCAAAAATGATCAAGCCACGGTCGGCGCCAATTTCCTTGCCGTGCGTGCGACCTATGCTGCCTGCCCCGGCCTGCGCTTCTCTTATCGCAGTTTTTGTCAGGAGCTGTCGCACAGCCGTGCCCGAAGTGGTCTGCCAAGGCTCGAACGCCTGATCGAAGCGGTGATTGAAGGGCAGTTGCACAGGGACGCGTCCGCTCCCGAACTTCCAACCCAAAGCATGGTGACACCGCGCGGCTATCAAACCTATCAACCGGTACCGATCTGGCTGCGCTTGCTGTCACGCTCAACTGGGAAAGGTGCGGCTGCAGATCCAGCAGAGCCGCAAAGCAATCCCGGCCTTGCCATGGCCAGCCGCAAGGAAGGCAAGCGCGAAGAGCGGGATCAGGCCAATCGGCGCGACAGCTTTATCATGCACCGGTTTGAATCGATCATGTCCTGGGCCGAAAGTCTGAATATCAACCGCATGGTCGACGATGACGACAATGAGAACGCTCAAAAGGCGGCCGAGGATCAGGACCAGATCACCCTGTCACAGAACCTCAAACGCGCTGCCTCGCGCCTGCGTCTGTCGCTGGACCTGTCACCACAAGAGGCCGAACAGGAGCGCTTGGCGGGCAAGTTCACCTATCCGGAATGGAACCACCGAAGTGGCGAGATGATGCCCTCCTATTGCCGTATCCTGGCAAGCGACGCGGCCCCTGCTGACAGCTTCTCCCCCGACGCGCGACTGGTGGCGCGTGTCAGCCGACAGTTTGCGCCACTGCACCCGCGCCGGGTGACGCTGGCGCGCCAGCTTGATGGCAATGATCTCGATCTTGATGCGGTGGTTGCGAGCCAAGTCGATCTTGCTGCCGGACAAGAGGGCAGCGACCGCATCTGGCAGGCCAGCCGCCCTATGGCACGCGACCTCAGCGTTGCCGTGCTGATGGATTGCTCCCGCTCGACTGAGGCGGTGGTCAAGGACCGCCCGGTCATCGACACTGCCCGCGACTCGCTCGCGGCGCTGGCGGCAGGGATCTCAACGGCTGGCGACCGGCTGGCGATCTGGGGATTTTCCTCACTGCGGCGTGATCGCGTTTTCATGTCCCGCGCCAAGAGTTTTGACGACCCAATGAGCGCAGAAATCACCGCCCGCATCGGCAGTTTCAAACCCGGTCACTACACCCGTCTTGGCGCCGCCATCCGCCATGCCTCTGCCCAGCTGGCCGAGGAAGGGTCTGATCGTCGGCTGTTGCTGGTGCTGACGGACGGCAAACCCAATGATCTGGATCACTATGAAGGCGTGCATGGCATCGAAGACAGCCGCATGGCTGTGCGCGAAGCCCGCGCGCTGGGTCAGGCCGTGCATGGCGTCGTGATCGACGCAGATGGTCAGGACTGGTTTGCCCGCATTTTTGGCCGCGCCGGTTTCACCCTGCTGCCCGACCCCGCCCGACTGCCCCGCGCGCTACCAGAAATCTACCAATCCCTCACCATGGAGCATTGATATGAAACATCTTCTTCTCGTCCTGATGGCGCTGCTGCCCCTGCCGGTTTTGGCCGAAGGCTTTCAACGCCCGATCCCACTCCCACAGACCGCGGCCGCCGAAGTGACATTTCTCGTGGCCTCGATCGCGTTGATCCTGGCACTGGGGGCTGTGCATATTCTGGTCAATCGTCGATGACAGATCGTCCCTCCTGGCGACTTTTGGCAGCGCTCTATCCCTTTGGTGCAGGGGCGGCGGCGGTCAATCTGTTTTTCGCCTCCCTGATCACGCAAGCCCTTGGATGGCGGGCGCTGACACCCTATGAAGCACTGGTTTGGGGCCTGCCCTTAGGCATCCCGGCCAGCTGGTATTTTGGCCGCCATATCGTGCGTTTGATCAAAGAGGCCGAAAGACGATGACGGATTGGGCTGCTTTCACCCTGGCAATGCTTGCCTTTCTCAGCAGCCATTTTGTCCCCCGTCTTTGGGGGCTGCGTGAAACACTCATCGCACGCTTTGGGCGCCGGAGCTATTTTTCGGCCTATGGAGTTGTGTCGCTGTTCCTGTTGGCCTGGGTCATTATCGCTGCCGGGCGAGCCCCGTTTGTCGAGCTTTGGCCGCAACAGCCCTGGATGCGTTGGTTGCCCAATCTGGTGGTGCCGCTGGCCTGCATTTTAACCACCTGTGGTTTTGGCGTCGCCAACCCGGAAACACTTGGTGGTTCTGCCAGTCGGGCATTTGATCCAGAAAACCCGGGCTTTGCGGCAGTCAGCCGACACCCGCTGCTGCTGGGACTGCTTCTGTGGGCCACAGCGCATCTGATCGCCAATGGCGATCTGGCCCATGTGGTGTTGTTTGCCAGCTTTGCCGCCTTTCCTCTGATCGCGATTTGGGGGTTTGACCGTAAAACCCGCCGACGTCTCGGCCCGGATGCGGATCGTTTCTTTGACCAGACCTCGGTTCTCTCTCTGCGCCCTCTGATCCAGCGCCACTGGCTCCGGCAAAACGCAGGTCAGTTACTGCGGCGTGTATTGGCTGGTCTTCTGATTTGGATTTTGCTTTTGCATTCGCACATGCACATCATTGGCGCCTGGCCGTTTCCCTGAGCAGCCTTTTACAGACCCATCTAAAAGGCCCGACGCGAAGCGTACGGCCGAATGCGCGACCGCAGTATCAGTCGTCCTTGGCCTCGGGGACTTCGGGGGACCAGATATTGTCGTGGATCCACTGCTTGCGCAGCTGAAACACCGGATCCCCTAGCAATTCGCTGATACGGTCTTGGTGTGCGGTGCAGCATTCTTCGTGGAGCGCAGCAAGAGTTTTATCCTTGAGAAGACGTTTGTACACCTTTTCAAAGCCCTTTCGCTGCCGCTCAAAGCTGGAAGTAAGATCACTGTTGCGATCCCTGTTGCGCCAATAGCGTTGCGAAACCATCTTGTCTTTTACCACGACATCACCACGAAACATCTTCACCAGATAAGAATGCAGTGAGCGCAGGGCAAAATGATCCAGCGAGACCAGATCATAGCTTCCCCGGACATCGATGCCGTTCTGCGTCGGGTCTTCGTGCAGGCTTTGCAACGGGCGCCCCGCCCCGTCCAGCCATGAAACGGGGCCTGTATCACTGTGCAGATCCGGGCGGTGGTTGCGAATATGTTTGAGCTTTTCCCCAAGCCGGACAATGGTTTTGACCCCGCGATGGGCGCGAAATTTACCGGGGCTTTCGCGCTGGTGCTTCGGGAACTGGTCGATCACAAAACCGGGTTCATACCCTTCGACATGATTGCTGCCATGGTTCAACTCGCTGATGGACAGAGCATCAAACGGGCCAGTCTTGGTCAGAAGATCAGACATCTGACCAGTGCCAAGGCGAATATTGATGAATTCATCCACATCCATGGAGATGTAGAAATCAGCGCGTGAAAACTCTGCCAGATACGGCGTATAGGCTAAGGCATAGGGTTGAAACGCCGGGCTCGCGCTGGCCAAGGCCGGGTTTGGCAAATGCCGCAGTTCTCCCATTTCATCTAGGCGCTGCAACAGCAGATGGGTGCCATCGGTGCAATCATTGGTGAAGATCACAAAATCCTGGATGCCGATGGATTTATGCCAGGCCAGCCATTCCAGAATAAACGGGCCTTCGTCCTTCATGCAGGTTGTCACCAGAAACCGGGCCGTCTGCGGATCCCAAGGCTTGTCCTGCAGGCCAGTCAGTTCCGGCTTTCCAGACTCAAAGGGCAAGGCCTGGGAGCGGGGTTTGGGCCGCTTCACTCCGCGATGATAGCAGTGCAAGGTCGATGTTTTATCAGGTCCATCCAATTTTTCAGGCATATCCAGGACCAGGCCCTGCGTCTTAAGGCTACGCGTTATGTCATCTAGGGCTTCGTTGCCGTAGATTTCAGGATGCACCGTCAGGAGCAGGCTGCGCACAGCTGACAGATCGATACCCTCAAACAACCCCAGCTCACCCCCAACAATATCGCAGATGATGACGGTGGGATTTGTCTCTTCAATCAACTCACCAATATTGAAGCAGGGCAAATGTTTACGTTTCGTGGTGGCCTGTGCATCCACCGCCAGCGATGAGGTGGCGAAATCCTCGCGCAGATAGAACGGTGTCCGTTTCTGGTGACTGGCAACAACAACCCCATTGCGCAGCGTGACATCCGAGACCCCGTTCAGGCGAAAAGTCTCGGTGATCAGGGGGATGAGTTGCGGATTGGCTTCCACCGCCGTCACGGTCTCAAGGTCTTCGACCTGCGCTACAACAGAAGAAATCAGGCCGATGCCCGCCCCCAACTCCAGAACCCGATCACCGGCACGCAGAGTCTTGCCAATGACCCGACAGATGCCGCCGCCGTAGCCCCCGCTCCGCATGAGTTCTTCAACCCGAGGCGTTACAACCTTCGGAGCCAGAGGAATTTTCACTCCGCTAATTTCAAGGACGTCTTCATAGGCTTTGGTGATGGACATTTCTGCACTGCTTTTTGTGGTTTTCACTATCCACCGGAGTGGGCCTGTTTACTTTTTGTTAACTATAGCCCTGAGGGAAATCAAAACTCAAGAAAACCGTCGTTTTCAGTCTCCGTTACACACCAGGAATATGCAGAGCGCTTTGGGTGCGCCTTCTAGGGCGCATCCGCCAGTTGGCCACTATAAAGAGTCGCCAGTTGTTCTGCCGCAGCCTGCAGCGGCTGCAAGAAATCAATGATCTGGGACAGGGAATGCCGCTGGGTTGGCGCATGTACCGAAAGCGTTGCCAGCAGACGGTCCTGCGGGTCCAGAACCGGAACGGCTATGGCGGCCATGCCGATCATGAATTCCTCATCGTCGGTGGAATAGCCCCGCGCGCGTGTCGCTTTCAACTCAGCCTGCAGGGCCTCGGTGGAGGTGATGGTTTTTTCTGTCTGTGCCTCAAGGGGACGCGCTGACAGCACGCCTTTCAAGGTCGCAGGGCGCAGGCTTGACAGATACATCTTGCCGCTTGCCGTGCAATGAAAGGGCACCTGGGTGCCAATCGGCAGTTGAATACGCAGCGGCCATTTGGTTTCGACCCGGTCAAGATAGGTCATGCCCTCGCGATCGGCGGTGGCCAGGTTGCAAGTCTCGCCGATTTCCTCGGCAACGCGGCGCAGGATAGCCAGTCGCGCCGTGCGCAGATGTTCCGACGACATTGTGTTGACGGCCAGGGCCCGCAGCCGCGGCCCCGGACCATAGGAGCGCCCATCAAGGTCACGCTGCAAAAACCCTTCGGCCTCGGCGGTTTGCAACAACCGGTGCAGTGTTGGTTTTGGCAGGCCCATCGCATCGACCAGTTGCGCCGGTTTGACGGCGACGCCCAGACGGGCCACCTCCTCCAGGATCAACAGCAGCCGTAGGTTTGTTGGGATCTGCGGATCTTTGGAAGAAGAACTATCGTCAGGCATTACATCACATTTATCTGTTGGGCAGCAAGATCAGGGCCAGATCCGGTACCAAAGACACCAGTATCCACACGCAGATCAACGCTGCAAGGTAAGGCACCGTATAGCGCAGCAAACGGAAGTATGGAACGCCCGTCACCCCGGATGCCACATAGAGATTGAGACCGTAGGGCGGCGTGATGAAGCCGATAGAGGCCCCCACAAGGAAGATCACCGAAAAATGGATCGGATCAATCCCCACCGAAGCGGCAATAGGTGCCAGGATCGGGGCCAGGATGATTGTCACCGGCAGACTTTCGAGCACCATGCCGGAAAAGAACACGATCACCATCGAGGTAAAAAGCACTGCGTAATAGCCGCCCATTGAGGTAACAAAATCGCCGATGGTCTGTTGCGCACCCAGCAGCGACAGGATCTGTTGCATCACCACCGAAATCGCAATCAGCGGTGCCAGAATGCCGGTAATCTGAGCAGAGCGCACCACCACCGACGGGATCTGCGGAATGGTGAAACCTTCGACGACCAGCATCTCGGCGTAGGTTTTCTCGCTTATCGGCTTGTCGCGTCGAGACCCCATTATGCGGTTGAGAGGATAGCTAACGAGACCGGCAATGACGCAAAAGCCCACGGTGACACCAGCCGCTTCGGTTGGAGAGAACTTACCTGTGTAAATACCCCAAAGCACCAGGCCGATGGCAAAAAAGCCGAGCCAGGCCCCAAAGGCGGTTTTCAGCACACGGGTCAGCTGCAGCGGGATCAGATGACCCCAGCCATTGATGCGGCAGATGATCCAGCAGGCCAGCTGCATGCCAATCACCATCAGGGCCCCGGGCAGAATGCCGGCTACAAACAGCTCTGAGATCGGCAGGTTCAGCAAGAAGCCATAGACGATAAAGATGATCGAAGGCGGGATGATAATCCCGACTGTGCCGCCCGCCGCCGCCGTGGCCGCCGAAAAGCGCTCGTCGTAGCCGCCCTTGACCATTTCCGGGTGCAGCATGGACCCGATGGTGGCTGTGGTCGCTGAGTTAGAGCCCGAAATGGCCGCGAACAACCCGCAGGCCCCAAGCGATGCCATGGCAAGCCCGCCCCTGAGCCATCCCAGACAGGCATAGGCGAAATCAGATAATCGCCGCGCAATGCCAGATTGATTGATCAGATCCCCGGTCAATATGAACAGCGGCATCGCAAGCAGGGCAAAGCCCTTGTTGAAGACGTTCAAAAGCTCAGCGCCCATGTTGTCGAGCGTCAGCCCAAGCACAAAGGAGCAACCGATCACCCAATAGGCAATCACCAGTAGAACCGGCACGCCCAGCATGAACAAAAACGTGACCCCAAGCGAGATCAGTGTGACCCAAGACCCATCAGTCATTATATGTCTCCTCCGATCACAGCCTGTTTGATCAGCGGCGCGCCAGAGCGCCAATTGGCAAAGTCTTCAATCAGGTTTTCAAAAACCCGCGCCACCATCAGCACAAAAGACAAAGGCGCGGTGATCAGAAACCACCACTGCATGACATTGTCGGTGCCCAGCACGATCTGAAAGTTCGAAGCCGACAGCGCCGTCATCCGCGAGGTGGTGACCAGCACGATGACCGCAAAGATGAACCAGAGCACCGCATCCAGAATGAGACAGGCCATTTGTCCCCGACGTGGCATCACCGTGCGAAACTCGGCAAAACTAAGGTGCGTTCTGAGACGCACGTTAAAGGCTGCTCCAAACCAGGCCATGATCATGAACAGCAGCGGCGGAATGGTTGTCGACCAGGGTTGCTGATTGGAAAAAATGAACCGGTCAATGACACCCCAGAAGATGATAAAAGCAATCGCCAGATAGCTGTAGACCATGATGGTCCGCTCCAGATGCCGGTCCAGCAAGGGCAGCAGCTTGTAAATCCACAGCATCACCAATCCGGCCAGTGCCGTCGCTATGGTGCCAAAGACCCAGGCGCCCTCGGATTTGAGAGCATTGCGGATTTCCCAGCTGTCTTGTGATGCAAATGCACGAAAAATATCACTGATCTCTGACCAGAGTGCCATGTCTTCCTCCCTGATGTCCGCCGGGCTGTTCCGGTCTTTACGGACAAGCAGATCGGCGCATCATCGCGCGCCGACCTTTTATTGTTTCTACCTGAAAGGGTATCGCGCGTTCAGGATTTCCACCAGCGCCGGGGCTCGACGTTCTCCGGCTTCATGTCTTTGGGGACTTGCCGCGCGATGTCGTAGATCTCCTGATAGGTATCAATGCCACCGGCCCAACCGTTCAGGCGTTCGCGCCACTGCTCCCAGAGCTGCGGCTGGAACTCGGGCGAGCACATTTCCTCGGCCATTTTGATCTGGTCGTCCGCCAAGAAAGCATTGCGCACGTTATTTTCGGCAAAAATGGTCCCCGGCATCTGCGGGTCCGAATGGCCGACCGTCTTGACCAGTGCGGCCTCGTTCGCCGCCTGCACATGGGTCTGGGCCCAATAGGCGCTCTCCATCACCGCATCCTGCAGATAGCCTTCAAGACTGTCAAAGACCGAAGCGCTCATCGAGGTATGCTCGGTACCACAGAAGAATTTCAGATCTACCGACTGGCTGACCACAGGCGACATATTGGCGTAGGCCACAGCCGAGGCCCAGGTTTCAGCCCCATCAATCAGACCCTGCTTAAGCCCATCCAGGGTTTCTTCCCAGGCAACGGGCACTGGGTTGAGGTTCAGCGCCTGCATGGCAATCCGGCCCAGCTGAGTGCCCGTTACGCGGTTTTTGGTGCCAAACAGCTGCTCCAGCTTGGTCACGGTTGGCTTGTCTTCCCAGCCAAGACCCAGCTGAATGCCGCGCAGCTCACAATGACTGAACAGGAACTTCAGCCCGTGCCGTTTTTCCAGTGGATCGCGCAGGATACGCTGGGATTCAGGGCTATAGAGGAAATGATACTGCGACGCCCGGCCGGGGAACATATAGGCGTAGTCGAGCACGTTCAGATAGGGTGCGCCGCCGGCGGAGTTCTGCGTCGAAGCCGCATAGATATCAACGATGCCTTGCTGGGTTTTCTCAACGCAAGAGGTCTGACCACAGATCTGGTTATTGCCAATGAATTCAATACGGATCTCCCCATCCGTGCGACTTTCCAGATCGCGGGCAAATTCCAAGGCCCCTGCCCGTTCAATCAGCAGGTTCTGCGCATTAAAACCAGCCGCACCAAACTTAAGCGTGTGCTTAGCGGGCTTTGAAAACCGCTTGTCATAGGTCGACTCGGCAGCCGAGGCGAGATTGGCCAGGCTCATGGCTCCTCCAAAGCCACCCGCCGCCAAAAGCGTCGAACTCATGCCATAGCGGCCAGCAACCCGAAACAGGTCTCGCCGCGAGATAAAATTGAGATTCTCCTTGAGTCCCATAGTCTTCCTCCCTAAGTGAGCATTATTGAGACGTTTCATCTCAAAAAAAGCTAGTCTAATTCATGCAATTTGCATAGAGTTTTTTTCGACGCCAACTGGAGGGACGAGTTTTGGAGGCTGATTTCATCATTATCGGAGCAGGGTCTGCGGGCTGTGTTATTGCCAATCGTCTCAGTGCGGACCCGACCAAAAAGGTCGTCCTGCTTGAGGCCGGCGGCAAGGACACAAATCCCTGGATCCATGTGCCGGTCGGCTATTTCAAAACCATTCACAACCCCAAGGTAGACTGGTGCTACAAGACCGAACCGGACCCCGGATTGAACGGCAGATCCATAGAATGGCCGCGCGGCAAGGTGCTAGGTGGATCATCCTCGTTAAACGGGTTGCTCTATGTGCGCGGCCAAAGCCAGGACTATGATCGCTGGCGCCAGATGGGCAACCAGGGCTGGGGCTGGGATGACGTGTTGCCACTGTTCAAACGATCAGAAAACAACGAACGCGGCGGCGACGCCTTTCACGGCGACCGGGGGCCTCTTTCGGTCTCAAATATGCGCATCCAGCGCCCGATAACTGATGCCTGGGTCGCAGCCGCACAGGCGGCAGGCTACAAATTCAACCCCGACTACAATGGCCCCGACCAAGAGGGCGTCGGCTTTTTCCAGCTTACCGCGCGCAATGGGCGCCGCTGCTCTTCGGCGGTAGCCTTTTTGAACCCGGTGAAGGCCCGCCCAAATCTGCAGATCATCACCCACGCGCATGTGCAACGCATTGTAATAGAAGGCAAGCGCGCCACAGCCGTCCGCTACACGGATCGCAGTGGCGAGGTGCAGACACTCAAGGCAAGCCGAGAGATCATCTTGTCGGGCGGCGCCATCAACTCTCCGCAATTGCTGATGCTGTCCGGCATTGGCGCGGCCGAACACCTGGTCGAAAACGGCATCGAGGTGATCGCCAATCTGTCCGGTGTCGGCAAGAATATGCAGGACCACCTGCAGGCGCGGCTGGTCTATAAATGTAACGAGCCGACCCTGAATGATGAGGTCAGCTCGCTTTTTGGGCAGGCAAAGATCGGCTTGAAGTATCTGATGTTCCGGGCCGGGCCGATGACAATGGCCGCTAGTCTCGCGACCGGTTTTTTGAAAACGCGACCGGATCTGGAAACTCCGGATATCCAGTTCCATGTACAGCCTTTGTCAGCCGAGAACCCCGGCAAAGGCGCGGATAGGTTTTCGGCCTTCACGATGTCCGTCTGCCAGCTGCGCCCGGAATCGCGCGGCGAAATTCGCCTGCGCTCTGCCGATCCCAAAGACTACCCCCGGATCATTCCAAACTACCTTTCGACGGAAACCGACTGCCGCACCATCGTGGCAGGAGTGAATATTGCCCGCAGCATCGCCCGCCACGCCCCGCTTACTGCCAAAATCTCCGAGGAATTCCGCCCCCATGCCAGCCTCGACATCGACGACTATGAAGCCACGCTGGACTGGGCACGCAACAATACGGCCTCTATTTACCACCCGACAGGCACCTGCAAGATGGGACAGTCTGCAGATGCCGTGGTCGGCGCGGATCTCTGCGTTCACGGGATCGGGGGCTTGCGGGTTGCCGATTGTTCGATCATGCCAGAAATCGTCAGCGGCAACACCAATGCGCCCGCCATCATGATCGGCGAAAAGGCCAGCGAGCTGATTTTACAGGCCCATCCCTAAGTCTAAACATGAGACCCAGAGGAAGCCTCGGAGCAAAGCAACACCGCCCTAGCCCTCAAAGCAGACGTCAATCTGGTCAGCGAGCGCAACACTTTGGCAGGTAAGGATAACCCCTTGCTCGATCTCCTCCTCCTGCAAGGCCATGTGGGCACGCATGTGCACCTCGCCCTGGGTCAACCTGGCCTTACAGGCACCACAGACCCCCGACTGGCAGTGGAAAGGAGGAGACAAACCCGCCGCACGGGCCGCCTCCAGCAAGGTCTGCTCAGCTGCAATAGCCAAATCCTGTGTCCTGCCATTCAAGGTGACCCTGGCCGTCGCAGCCACACCGGTCACACTGGTGTCCTGCTGCGTGCCTGCGCCGAAGTTTTCCAGATGAATGCGCGACCGGGGCACGTCCAAAGCCATCAGTGCTGATGTAACATCTGCATTCATACGCCCGGGTCCACAGATCCAATACTGCACATCCTGTGCCACTGGCGGTGTTTCGGTCAGGGCGGCCTTGATAGCGGCCGCATCGACGCGGCCCTGCCGCCATGGCGTCAGCCAGTGCCACATTGACGGCTCGGAAAGAACATGGCGTAGCGTGAAACGGCCTGGATAAATCTGTGCAAGCTCCTCCAGCTGCTGGCGAAACAGAATGCTACCGGCATCGCTGTTGCCATAAATCAAATGCGCCGTGGAATATGGTTCTGCCGTCAGCATCTCATTGATCATGGCAAAAAGCGGGGTAATGCCGCTGCCCGCACCAAAGAAATAATGTGTTCGCCGCAACCGCCTGTCGGCGACCAGTTCAAAATTACCCGACGGCGGCATCACCTCCACCCGGTCCCCAACCACGAGCTTGTCACAGATATAGGCCGACACACCTCCCTGACTGGCGCGCTTGACCGTGACCCGCAATGGCTGTCCCGGAGGATTGGAGATTGTGTAGCACCGGCGTATTTTCTGTCCGTCGACGACGAGCTGCAGTGTCAGGTGTTGACCTGCTGACCAGACGAAGCAGGGTGCCAGGTCCGGCGGCACCTCAAAGCTGACGCTGGCAGCATCGCCGTCTATCTCACGTTCGAGACTCACCACCGTCAAAACGTGAAAGCCGTCCCCCTCCTGGGTTGGCCGTACCGGAGCTGTCGCCGGGATACGTTCGAACGTCATTGTTTTGTCTCTCCGAGCGCATTCAGAACCGCCTGCTGATGGCGCAGGATCGGGCTTTCGCCCTGCGATGCTGGCCCAATTTCCAGATAGGGGCTGGTCAGGGACTTCTGCTGCTGCTCGCAGGCATAGACGTCTTCCGCCGTGAAGTCTCCGGACGCCATCGGATCCTCGCTCCCTGTCACGTCATCACCCTGATATTTTGCCCCACCAAAGTCTTTCCAGAACCCACTGCTCTTCCAGAGTTGTTTCTGGAATTGCCAGGCAGACGCGTTTGCCAGCTTGGTGCGATTTTCGATCCGGGTCAGATCCGGAGCCAGGGGAGTGATGACAAAAATACTCCAGCTGTCTTCACTGGCACCCAGCCCAATACCGGGAAACAGCATCGGCACCCAGGCCCCGACATGCGGCTCCGGGATCACCCGCGGCGTCGGCAGATTGCTCTCCAACGCCTTGGCGTAGTCTGCCGCCGGAGGCTCCCAGAAATGATAATGCGGCCCCTTCCAGCCAAATTCGGCACGAGCGTGGTCATACATATGCAGGGTATTCGAATGCAGATGGCTCAGATGGTAGACGTCAATGTAGTTCTCGACCACGATCTTCCAGTTCGCCTTGATCTCGTAAGTTCGGCGCGCCTCCGGGTATTCGACCAATTCCTGCGGCTGATGCGGCCCCAGCAAGGGATCCACCTCACCGAACCATTCAGCCAGACTGGGTGGTGTGGGATCCGGGTGCACAAAAATCATGCCCCGCCATACATCAACCGCAGCCGGCTTCAGGCCCAGGCAGCTCTTGTCGATACCATCCGGATATTCTTTCGCCTCATCCGGCACCGAAATCAGATTGCCCTCAAGATCATAGGTCCAGTCGTGATAGGGACAGGTCAGCGCCTTTTGTGTTTTCCCAACAGCGCGGATCAACTGGGTGCCGCGATGACGACAGATATTGTGAAAGGCGCGCAGACGGTGATCGCGCCCCATCACGACAAAAAGATTGTTCAACCCCGCCTGCACCGCGAGGAAATGCCCCGGTTCCGGGATATCTTCAACCAGCCCGGCATAGCGCCATGTACGCGAAAAGATCTGGCGTTGTTCGTGATCAAACCAGTCCTGCGCGGTATAGGCATCGACAGGCAGGAGGTGGTACATCGGCGTTTTGATATCCAAAGGTGTCATGGCGACCTCTCATACAAGCCAGATTGAATAGGCGGGAAAAAGACTGGCAGCGATCATCATGGCCCCAAAAAGCGCCCATATGATCACCACCGCCCAAAACAGGACGGGATCTTCATCGCGTTGAATGTCAAAAACCAGTGCCGTTTGCCCGGTCATGACAGAGGGCACCAGCCACCACAAAAACAGCAGTCCCCAAAGCCAGTAGTACCCCAGGACGGCTCCCGCCAGCAGCACAGGCAAGGCAAGATAGTTGATCAGTCTTGTACGGCTCACTGGTCCACCTCCAGACTGGCGGCAAGAAGGGTCGCCGCCTGTTTCAATTCTGTGCGCCATTCGACGGGCGGGCACAGCGGTGACATGGCATCAAGCCCCATGTAAGGCGCTGCAATCCCCTGGGCTACGACACGGATCCGGCCGCCATCTACCCCTGGGGCAACACGCTGCAATGCGTCAGCAATCACACCAAGAAACCGCGCAAGGCTCTCCAACAAAGGATTGCGCATCTCCGGGTGATCAGAAACCGAGGCCGTGAGGGCCTGCCAGGCAAGCATTAGGCGCGGATCACTTGCCGCACCCTTTGAAAAGATCAGCTCAACCAACTCCACCGGAGTGCTGATCTCTGCAAAGGCCACGGCAAGAGCTTCGGTCGACGCGGCAAAGCTTTCGTCCACATAGGTGGTCAGCGCCGATATCATCTGTTCCTTGTTTCCAAGATAGTGCCTCAGCAAAGGGCGCTTCACTCCTGCCTCCGCAGCAATACGTTCCTGGGTTGCTCCTTCAAGCCCAAACCGGGCCACACAAGTCAGGTAGGCATCAAGGATTTGCTCAGATCGCTGGTCTTTTAGGCTGGGTCGGGACATGGCGGCCTCGTTTATTGTCATAGCTGACAAATAACTCTCAGTCAAAAATTGTCAAGTGTGACAACAAACATTTCCCCGATCACCGATCGCAGCACAAAAGTTCCCTAAAAAGTCGCCACCGGACTACCTCCCCGCGCGGCGACTTTTGTGTAAAACCATCCCGGGAAATTGTTTTCGCAAAAAGCTGTGTTGAGCCCCCTGATTTAGGTTGCATCTCCCCAGCAGGAACCTTAAACCCCGCGCTTAGTGGACCGATAGCTCAGCTGGATAGAGTACCTGACTACGAATCAGGGGGTCGGGGGTTCGAATCCTCCTCGGTCCGCCACTTCCCCCCCTGTAAAACCACAGAGATGTTTGACTTTTCCATCGCAACATTGACCCAAACGCCTGCTGAGCCCAACTAAGTCACTCCTTCCCGGCTACAAGAGATCCGTGTCACGGATCTGATGACAGGAACCGACCTTGTCGTCTTTTGTTGACCCGTGAAAGGCTTGGAGTCACCTCATGGCCGATATCGTCGCGCATGACGTTCGAGCTCGTATGACGTTGTGTATGATTGTTGGAATATCTGAGAAAACAGTTGTCGGATTCTTGCCAAAGAACGGTGCCGGTGACTTCCCGGTCGTTCCGAATTCGGTTCCGCAAATATTTCAAACTCTTAGTCATTCTGGTTAGAAGTACAGATCAGATTTCCTGGTATTGGAAAACGAGCATGGCGTAGCCAAAGCTGGGTGCGACCAGCCTCCTCTAGGGTCCAGACATCCTGCCATCGATATCGTTTCGGGCCCGTGGATGTCGGCATGACTGATCTGGCATTGAGAAATGCCCTATGCTGCTTCTCTGGCTTCACTCCAGTACAGGGCGGTTTCTCTGACCTTGGCAGCAGATGGGGAAAGGCGCTGGTCTATCGCAGCATTGCCTTTGCTGGAGCAATGCTGGTGTTCACCGCAAACTGGTCGGGCACAGCCTTCACAGGGGGGATTGTGATTTGGTGTGCTGCTCTTCATGCCCGCCCCTCCGGTCAGAGCGGAGTTGGGTTCTTTCAGGCTGAGGCGGAAACGACTTCCCCCTTTTCTTCTGGGTCACCGCCCAAAGGTGATTCAGCGCAGGCGAGCCAAGCCAGTAGGTGTTATCGGCATAAAGAATTGACCGAACCTTGCCGAAAGCTGACCTCCACCTGCTCGATTTGGAGCGATTCCAAGGGTTTCAGGCCTCTCAAAGAAAAATCGCAAATCATTGAAAATTGGCCTTGTATATCCGCCGCTTGCACGGATATACCCGTCAGCGGAGACGTGGCCGAGTGGTCGAAGGCGCTCCCCTGCTAAGGGAGTAGGCCCGGAAGGGTCTCGAGGGTTCGAATCCCTTCGTCTCCGCCATTACCCCAATTTATGGCGTATTTTCAGAACTGAGCAACCGCTCAGGCTTTGAAATTGCTTGATTTTTCCCATTCGTTGGATCCAGTGTGGATGCGATTATTGTGGGGTGAATTGTGGGGGGGGGGGAGATTTGAGCACTTCAGGTGATGGCAAAGGCGCGCCGGGCGGCAAGGCGAAGGGGCGTCATTTTGAACGACGACTCAAAGCTTCTATGATCAAGAAGGCACCGCCAGGAAGGCACACCGATGGGGGTGGGCTGTATCTTGTTGTTGATCCTTCCGGCGCAAGCCGCTGGTTGCTGCGAATAACTGTGCAAGGGCGGCGGCGTGATTTTGGCCTTGGTTCGACCTCAGTGGTGAGCTTGGAGACAGCCAGGCAAAAAGCGGACGAGTTCCGAAAGATGGCGCGTGGTGGTGGTGATCCAATAGAGCAGACCGAGACATCAGCAAAGCTTTTCATCACATTTGACGAGCTGGCTGAGCGCGTTCATCAGGAATGGATCATTCCGAAGAGCAGCAACGGAAAGCATGTCGATCAGTGGATCAACACGCTTCGGACTTATGCTTCACCTGTCATCGGAAAAAAGCCAGTGCATCTGATTTCGCGGGCGGACATCTTCACCATCCTCAATCCGATCTGGAAGGCCAAGCACGAAACTGCCCGCCGGGTTCGGCAAAGAATGGGGGTAGTCTTTGACTATGCGCTCGAAACAGAAATCAGGACTGATGGGAACCCTGTAGCGGATGTTCTAAAAAATCGAAGGAACGAGGCCCCCAAGGTTCAGCATTTCAAAGCCGCCGATTGGTTGGAAGCCGCGTCGATCTTTGATGAATTCAAGGCAAAGGAAGAGGTTGGCGCGTTGGCGCTGTGCTTCACTATTGCCACTGCGGTCCGTTCGGGAGCGGTGCGAAAAGCGCGTTGGAATGAGATCGACGAATGCAAGTTTGTTTGGGACATTCCTGAAGGCCACATGAAAACCCGTGAAGCCTTTTCGGTGCCGCTGAGCATCCAGGCGCAACTGCTCTTGGAACGAGCCGAGAAATTCAAGACTGGCCCCGACAGCCTCATTTTCCCTTCCCCCGCCAGACCTGACAAAATGTTGTCAGAAAACACCATGCGAAAGGTCCTACAGACAAGCCGACCTGGGTTGACGGTGCATGGATTTAGAACTTCGTTTCGTCAGTTCGCGGAGGAGCAGACGAAGTTCTCGCGGGAGGTGAAGGAGTATTCTCTTGCGCATGATGTGGGGAGCAAAGTCGAGCGCGCCTATAATCGTGGCGACTATTTCGAGGCGCGTTCCGAGTTGATGGAGCTGTGGGGCAAGGCTCTTGCTGAAGCTGGCGTGCTGCCTCCTCAGTAGTAGCGTTTCCTTGGATTGCATCTGTTGCTGTTCGGGCGGACTGGACGCCTCCCATAAAGGGAGGGCGTCCAGTCCGTCCAAAAAAATATTCTTGTTTTGTTTTGGTCCGGACAAAAGCGGACCCAATTACTTTTTGGCCGCCGGGAAAACCTAACCGCAGGCCGCCAAGAAGCAACGAACATTGAGGTAAATATAGTGAAGCTCCTGGAAGATACCAACTCGAACTGCCGTATTCCGGCTCCATCATTTCAAGATCGTCAATCCGTTTTGGTCAATCAGTTCACACCTGATCTGAACCGCTCTTACATAGTGAAGGGTTTGCTCCTGGCTCGGCAAGTTGGATTGCTGGCAGGGCCGTCAAACATGGGGAAGTCGGCCATCATCGCTTGCTATGCTTCGAAAGTGGCGATGGGCCATGAAGTTGGCGGAATGCGCGTGAAACGATCTGCGGTGATTTATGTTGCCGCCGAGGATGCAGAAGGAATCTCGGAAAGGGCATACCCACACATGAATTTTGCCCCGGCAGGGACGGCCCCCTTCGAAGTCTTCGATATGGCGCTGGATATGCAGGACCAAAGCGAGGTTGATGAGTTTGGCGAATACGCCACAGCGTTTCGCAAACACTGGGGTTGCGATGGGCTGTTGATCATCATCGACACGCTCAACCTGAGTATCGGCGACGGAGATGAGAACTCAGCCCGTGATACGAGCCGAGTCATTGGGAACGCGCAGCGGTTGGCGAAAGCAACAGGCGCGCATGTGCTGTTTATTCACCATGTTGGCACGAGCGACAGCGGTCGTCCTCGTGGCTCCTCTGCGCTGACTGCAAACATCGACACGCTGCTCACCCTGCAACCGGCTGAAGGTGCTGGTTCTGAAAACGCAGTGTTCATTGTTCAGAAAAAGCAGAGAAGTATCCCGAAGGGTGCACCAGTCGCGTTTCGGATCGAGCCATACGAGGTCGGTTCTGATGGCGATGGTGATTTGGTTTCGGTCCCCATGGCCGTCCCGCTTTCACCAAGTTCTTCTTTGACCCGGCTTTGTTGCACAAATCGGGTGAGGGATTCATTTCGTGAATCCAGCATGGTAGCTGGAGTATATGAGCAGTTGGGCCCCTACGAAGTACA
>NZ_CYSG01000024.1 GCF_001457775.1 Phaeobacter sp. CECT 5382 | reverse complement strand
TCATCGCGCGATATGCGGATCGTCACCTGATGCGGTTCTTCCGGGGGGATGCTGCGTTCGCCATCCCGGAGCTATACAAAACTCTGGAACTGGAAAACTATTTCTACGCCATCCGCCTTCGGGCCAATCGCGTTCTTCAGGGCAAGATTGCGCATCTGCTCAAGCGCCCTGTGGGTCGTCCGCCAAAAGGCGTGAAGCGCATCTACGGCGACTTCCAATATCAGGCGGCATCTTGGGACAAACCTCGTCGTGTCATCGCCAAGGTGGAATGGCATCCCAGCGAGTTGTTCCCGCGCGTGGGCTTCGTGGTCACCAACATGCCGATGGAACCCGACTGGATCATCCGCTTCTACAACCAACGCGGCACCGCCGAGCAATACATCAAGGAAGGCAAGCAGGCGATCAACTGGACCCGTTTGTCCTGCAAAGGCATGGCGCAGAACGAGGTGCGGCTGCAACTCCATGCACTGGCTTACAATATCGGTGCCTTCCTACAGGGCACTGATCTACCTGATGAGATAGCCGACTGGTCACTGACAAGCCTGCAGACGCGATTGATCAAGATTGGTGCGAGGGTTGTGCGTCACGCCCGTGCAATCACCTTCCAACTGGCCGAGGTGGCTGTCAGCGGCGATCTGTTCAACCGCATCCTTGCGGCCATACATCGGCTGCGCGCACCGCCGGTTCCCTAATGACAACATCGTTAATCATAAAACCTGAACAAAAGCGGCTCAACCGGTCTATCCATACGGGGGTCGGTCAGACCAATATCCGGATCAACCTCGCCCCCGAGACCGGAAATCGGGCGCAGTTCGCGCGTCAGATGCCCGAACAACGGCACCATGGGTGCAAGAGGCTTGATAGGAGCGCAGAACAGCGGCAAGGTGGGCGGGAGGACGTTCTACTTGGGGAATGTCAGTTTCAACAAAAATGGAATGATGCTGGCCTTTGATCTCTTCCAATGCGTAGCCCATCGCAGCCAGAAAATTGCCATTGGCCGTCAAAATAGTGCCTTTTGGATCAAATTGGATGGTGGCCTGAGTGCGATCGATCATATCCGCGATCACCTTGTCCATCCCGTGCCCTGAAATATCATCCTGAGACTTCTTCTTGAAAAACAATGCCGTACTCCGCGCTCAACTTCATAAGATCTGACCGGATAGTTAGTCACCAAAGTCTATTTTTCTCTTAATTTTACGGTCCGGCGCCCAAAAATGATGCATTTGGAAAGCACCAAATATCCGACCTGCTTCCGGCACTTCAAGCC
Source organism: Phaeobacter sp. CECT 5382 (assembly GCF_001457775.1). Lineage (GTDB taxonomy): Bacteria > Pseudomonadota > Alphaproteobacteria > Rhodobacterales > Rhodobacteraceae > Pseudophaeobacter. The sequence continues at coordinate 49,819 of NZ_CYSG01000024.1, read as the reverse complement.
GCAGCCACGTTCAGTCGGCAGTTGCCTGTCGCCCTCTTGAGAACATTTTTCAAATCACGCATATTCGAAAAAAATATGGCTGTGCGCAGTGCCGCATGAGGAGCACATCATGTCAGGCAACGAGACCGACGTCGACGGACCACCGCGATGGTATCAGGAGATTTTCCCCGGGGGGGAGCGCAACGGTTTTTACGAGAAACTAACAGATCACGCACTGCTTTTTGTGGAACGCGACCCCGATATACTGGTCGTCACCTTCGACAACCTCTCGGATGCGGGAGGGCGGCACCTTGCACGCGAACCCTGGGCTGGCAAATTCGTCGCCGACAAGGGTTGGAGCCATTTCAGCGTGTTTTCAAAGGGGCCCCTGTGGTACCGGGATGCGCAGCTCATTTCCCGGCTGGAAGCCCTGCGTGACACCGGGTTGTTTACGCGCTTCAAACGTGTGGTTTTTTGCGGCACCTCCATGGGCGGCTTTGCAGCCCTGACCTTTTCCCAACTGGTTCCCGGCGCCGTGGTCATCGCCTTTAGTCCTCAAAGCAGCCTCGACACCGCAATCGTGCCCTGGGAAACTAGGTTCCGAAAAGGCCAGGTGCAAGACTGGACGCTGCCCTATTCGGACGCCGCCAAGGGTTTGGAGACTGCGCAAAAGGCCTATGTGATTTACGACCCCTTTGTCACCCAGGATGCTCTGCATGCAGAACGGTTATCGGCAGACACTGTGATGCGCCTGCATGCCCCGGGCTGCGGTCATAAATCCGCCTTTGCCCTGCGCCGTATGGACAGCCTGAAAGACATCATGACCGCTGCAATCACGGACCACTTGACCCCCACGAGTTTTGCCCAGCTCATTCGTGGTCGCAAAGAGATCTACCTCTATAAGCAGACGATGCAGCAGCACTTGCGGGATCGAAATCAAGAAGACCGCGCCCTTCGCTTTGGCGCAGCTTTCAAGGCGCGTCGACAGAAAAACAAGGCGTGAAAACAGTTTCGACGGACCGGAAAAACTGCCAAATCAGCGACAAGTTCGAATAGCCCAACTGCTGCAGCCTGTTTTGCGAAATGCCTGTTTTCGAAGCAGCGGATCGTGAAATCTGAAGAGGGGAAGTGGCGGACCGAGGAGGATTCGAACCCCCGACCCCCTGATTCGTAGTCAGGTACTCTATCCAGCTGAGCTATCGGTCCACTGCGGCGGGGTTTAGTCTCAGGGAACGAATGGCGCAACCCCAAAAACAGATTAGTTTCACCTTTCTGTCACATCAGCCCGTCAACAAGTCGTTGCGCGCTCAGATCGCGCCATCCCCTTTGGGCAATCGGATCTCAAAAATCGTCCCCGCTGGTCCCGTTTCACCAAGAGCAACCACCCCGCCATGACCGCGAATGAGTTCTGCCGCGATCGCCAGCCCCAGGCCACTGCCGCCCTTGCGGGTGCCACCCTGAAAAGGTGTGAACAGATTGTCTTGGGCTTTTTTGGGCAATCCGGGGCCAGTGTCCTGAACCGTTATCCACCAGGCATCATCCTCATCACGGGCAGATATTGTCACCTGTCCCGACTGCCCGGTTGAAACGATGGCCTGCCGGGCATTGCGCACCAGGTTCATCACCACGCGGAACAACTGTTCCGCATCACCACGCAGCATCAACCCCTTGGGCACAGCGTTTACAATCGACACTTCCGTGTCGGTGGCAGCCAGAGATTCGCTTTCGACAATATCATTGACCAGCTCACACAGCGGCACATGCGCAAAGGTCGGAGCCGGTTCTTCGGCGCGACCAAAGGCCAGGGTGCCTTCGCACAGCGACACTGCACGGGTGATGGAGTTCACCAGCTTAGGGGCCAGACGCCGCACCAGAGGGTCTTCGCTCATCTCGATACGGTCGGTAAACAGCTGCGCGGATGTCAGAATATTTCGTAGATCATGGCTGATCTTCGCCACCGCACCGCCAAGCTGGGCAAGACGTTCACGCTGCCGCAGCGCATGGGTCAGTTCGGTTTGCAGCTGCAACAACGCCTCTTCGGCCTCGCGCAGCTCACTGACGCCAGCATTGGGCTGGATAATCCCGCGCGCATCCTCAGGCGCGGCAGCATAGCGCTGCATATAGCCGACAACGCCCTTGATCGGGCGCACCAGAAACACTCGCACCGCCGCAAACAGCAACAGGGCCGTGAAGATCGAAATCACCGCCGAGAGCAACAGGATACGGACGCCGTAATCGATCATCGCCATCCGCAATGGCGCGGTCTCGATGGTGATTTCTATCAGCAGTCCGGCATCGCGCACCGGAGCGCCAATGACACGGATGATCCGGTTTTCCGGACTGGCCAGTTGCTGGAACGCATCCCCGATCAGGGTAAAGGCATTGGCCATGCGCAAATCATAAGTCCCGGCAATCGCCTGCGGGATAGGGGAAGACAGCATCAACTGCCGGATCTCGTCGCGGCGCAACACCACGTTGTAAACACCGGCGTTTTCCAGCAGTTCTGCTTCGAGCTCTGTTTCCAGCATATCGTCAGCCAGAAGCGCCAGCGAGGCAATCTGCGCCCGTTCCAGCCGTTCAGAGAGATAGTCGAGTCGGAAGCGCGAGATCGACGGCACAAAGATCAGCACTTCAGCCAGCATCACAAAGACCGTGGTCAGAACCAGAAACCGACCCGAAAGCGAATTCAGCATACAGGCCCTTCCCGTCTATGGGATCCAGCGCTGAACAAAGCGCACAGCACGTTTGACGAAGGGGCTATCAAATAGCCTTGGCGAAAAATAAGCCCCAGCGACACGTTTGTTGATCTCCCCAATCGACGGGTAGGGTGCCACCATCGCAGCAACCTGACTCATCTTCAGCTTATTCGCCAATGCCAAAGACCACAATGAAATCAACTCCCCCGCCTGATGACCGACAATCGTCGCCCCAACGGGACGTCCCTTGACCACCATGACCTTGATAAACCCCTTGGTTTTCAACTCGGCCAGAGCGCGGTCATTATGATGATAGTCAAACCGCGCCAGTTCCAGCGCTGCACCATATTTTGAACGGGCTTCGGCCTCGGCCAGCCCGACCTGTGCCAGTTCAGGATCAGTGTAGGTGGCGCGCGGAATATGGAAGTCTTGCGCCTTTGACGGCAGGCCAAACAGGACTGAGCGGATGATAACCCCGGCATGATAGCCCGCCACATGGGTGAACTGCAGCCCGCCCGCGACATCACCTATGGCATAAACCCGCCGGTTGCTGGTGCGCAGCCCGGCGTCAACCTTGATGCCAGCGCGGCTGGGTTCAATCCCGCCTGCGGCCAGATTCAGGCGATCCACATTGGCCTTTCGGCCGACCGCCATCAACAGATGGCTGCCCGTGAAGCTGCGACCGTCTTTGGTTTTCACCTCGATCGCCCCGGCTTCGCCGCTGATTTCGGCCGCCAGCGCGTCTTCGGCGATTTCGACGCCCTCGCCGCGCAGCGCATCCAGCACCACAGCTGCGGCTTCCGGATCATCCCGGCCCAGCGCCTTGGCGCCCTCGATGACCGTGACCTTGCACCCCAGCCGGATATGCGCCTGCGCCATCTCCATGCCAATGGGGCCACCGCCGATGATCAGCAGATGGTCGGGGCGCTCGCGCAGATCAAACAGAGTTTCATTGGTCTCATAGGGGACAGTCTCCAGCCCCGGCACCGGCGGCACAAACGGCGACGACCCGGTGGCAATCACCACGCGGCGCGCCTGGATCACATGATCACCGGCCTGCACCTCTGTTGGGGAAATAAAGCTGCCAAATGCGCGAATGACCCGCACGCCAAAACCTTCGAACCGCTCCTGGCTGTCCATCGGCGTGATGGCATCAATAGTATTTTGCACATGGTCCTTGGCAGCTGCGTAATCCGCCTGCGGTACCTGATCAGCGACACCAAAAGATGCGGCATGCGCCTGACCATAGGCCGCCTTGGCACTGGCCAGCAGCGCTTTGGAGGGGACGCAGCCGTAGTTCAGACAGTCGCCCCCCATCTTGTGGCCCTCAAGCAGGACAACATCGGCCCCCATCTGACTGGCCCCGGCGGCAACAGACAGGCCACCCGATCCGGCACCGATCACCAGAAGGTCACATTTGATAGGGCTCATGACTCAGCTCTCTTTCTTTGGGCGCAGGGTTTTGACAATGATCGGCATGGTTGCCAGCACGCAGAGCCCAAGGATCGGGCCAATCACATGCGGCTCCCACAGCAGCGACAGATCGGGATCCTCGCCGCGATCAAAGACCTCGCCGACGCCAACGCCGATCCAGGTAAAGACAATCGCACCTGGAATGATGCCCAGCGCCGTCGTCCAAAGGAAATTGCCAAAGCGCACCCCCACCAGGGCCGGCAGCAGGTTGGCCACAAAGAATGGCACCGCAGGCACCAGCCGCAGCAACAGCAGCACTTCGACCTCGTTCTGGCGCAGGGCGTTTTTCAGCATCTGAATACGGCCTTCCGCCGATTCGAGCTTGGCCGTCAGCATTTCGCCCAGCCCCCAGCGCGCCGCCAGAAAGATCCCTGACGCGCCAATTGTGGCCGAAACGACATTCAGCGCTGTCCCGGAGAACAGCCCGAACAGAAATCCGCCAGTGACCGATGCCACCGCAGCACCCGGCAGGGAAAACACCACAATGAGAATGTAAACTCCGGCAAAAATGGCAGCGAGCCCCAGATAGTTCTGATCCCGAAACGCCATCAGCGCCTCGCGATTGTCGCGCAGGGTGTCGAAAGTCAGGTGGTCTTTCAGGGTTATCGCCCCAATCAGCGCAACACTCACAACAGCAATCAAAGGCAGGTGTCGGCTTAGGCCCGATTTAGATGTCTCTGTCGTCTTACTCATCTGTGGGCCTTTCTGTAGGCTTTGGTGGTGTGTAGGGCTGCCAGTTTGCTGCCAATCTCCTGGCACCTAAAAGCGCCCATAGCGTGCTACGCTGAAATGAGCCCCTGTGCGAGCCATTGCAGGGTTTCATCACGGGGCCTTGATCTGATAGCCTCCATTTTGTGAGGTTTCGATGGTTTACGGCGAAATCTGCAACATTTCAGGACGTGCATGGCAGGCTAGTTGGGCCATTTCCTGCGGTTTTTGACAAAAATGTTGCGCCCGAATGCCAAAAGACAGGCCGCAGGGTTTGACTTGGCAGAGAATCCCTTCTAATGACCGGGCTTCGAGATAGACCCCCCGGGTGGCGATTCCGCTTGCCCGATGTAGAAATTGGAGACCGGAGCGATGAAACGCACCTATCAGCCTTCGAACCTGGTTCGTAAACGTCGCCACGGTTTCCGTGCGCGCATGGCCACCAAGGCAGGCCGCAAGATCCTCAACGCACGCCGCGCACGTGGCCGCAAGGAGCTGAGCGCATAAGCGCACAGCTTCAAGGATTGACAGATATGACACCGCCGAAGGCCCCTGAGGACAGCACAGCTGACCATGGGAACCAGCCTTCGGCGGTTTCTGTTTGCGCAGAGCCCCCTGCCCCCCAGGCCAGACCGGTCCCGCAACCGGCTCCGCTTCTGGTTCTTTCCAAGCGCAGTGAATTTCTTGCTGCCGCCCGCGCCCGCCGTCAGGGCACAAAAAGCATGATGGTGCAGGGCCGAAAACGCAAAGAGGGAGAAGCCGAAGGGATTCGGGTCGGGTTCACCTGTTCCAAAAAAGTTGGCAACGCCGTGGCCCGCAACCGCGCAAAGCGTCGATTGCGCGAAGCTGCACGCATGGTCTTGCCACAGATCGGCCATTTGGGTTGGGATTATGTTCTCATCGGGCGGGCTGAAGCAACTGCCGCGCGCGACTTCGAAGATCTCAAACGTGACCTGGCCTATGCGGTGAAAAAGATCCACGGCTGACGGTGGGCGCCAAAGAGCCATTTCGGCAAATCTGAGCAATTCTCTTCTCCAGCCCTTTATCACGCCTGCAGCAAAGCCTATCTAGGCCTTATGACAATGACCCCGCTTGCCCATCTCCTGGCCCTGCCAGTGCGTGCCTACCGGCTGTTCTTTTCGCCCTGGGTTGGATTCAACTGTCGGTATCAGCCCACCTGCTCTGCCTATGCGCTGGAAGCCTTTGAAAAACACGGGGGCCTCAAGGGGGCCTGGCTGACGGCGCGCCGTATCGGTCGTTGCCATCCCCTGGGTGGAGATGGCTATGACCCAGTTCCGGGCACGGATATGGATACGGACACAGGCCCAAGAACAGGCACAGGCACAGCGCACACGAAAGCAAGCCATAAGCCCGCAGCAATCTCCCCTGAAACCGCCCCAGACGCGCCTTCGGTCACGTCAAAGCAAGATTGCCCTGGTCGCTGCGGCCACGAGTCGGAATGACGTCGCGATCCAGTTTGCCCATGAACGTATGGTAGAGATCCTCGTAGAAACGCTGTGATTCAAAATACCAGCGGTGAGACATGCCAACCGCATCGCCAAAGGTCTCACGGTTCTGTTTGAAATACGCGCCACAATAAAGGTTCACCGCTTTTTCCGAATGCGCATCCGGCAGACCGACCCGGCCCAGGCGCCGGCTGACGCCGATCCGTTTGACCTCGGAGATCGAGAGAATATCGTCAAAAGGACTGTAGTAGCTTGTCACCCGCGTGCTGTGGCGCAGCAACGACGATGATTTCGAGCTGCCATCAATCATCGACTTCTGCGAAATATCCGCGGCCACCAGGGCAATTTGACTGACGGTCCAGCTTTTCTGTGCGGTTTTGTGATCATCATCCGCATAGTCAAAGGCCTCGCGCAGCAAAAAGCAGCCCATGGAATGCGCCAGAACGTGGACATTGAAGTCGCAATTCTCGGTTTGCATGGCCGACAACCGGGTTATGCCGTCCTGAAACAGACGGTCCGCCGACAGACGCGCATCGCGCCGGTCCGATGAATAGCCCAGCGCGGATCCATCACTGGGCCAGTCAAAACTGACAAGAGTTCCCTTGAAACCCTGTGCCTCCAGACCTTTGCGGATCTTACGGTGGCGTTCCAGCATGTCATATTGTTCTGTATTGAAGCCATGTACAAAGACCACGATATGCCCTTTCAGCGGTGGCTTTGCCCCAGCCTTTTCCTGAACTTTCTTGAACCAACTGGTCTTTTTTATTTCATGGGCGCGGCTCACCTTGTTCACTGATCCCGGAACCGCCAGATATTTCGCGCGGCCCAGACTGTCAGAATAGCCATCACCAGATCGGCCGCGCACGGAAAAGAAATAATCCATACCAAAAACCCTTTCAAAATACCCGTTCAAATCCTGCGGCGAGCGTAGCACAACCCAAGGCTGCGCAACTAGGGTTTTGACTTTCCGGGCTGTCCTGGCCTATGCCTCGCGCCAGGATTTAGGAGCCCGGCAATGCTTGATAATGACCGCGACGACATTCACCCGCTCTTTGCCGGTGCCCCCTCGACCACCGAGTTCAAGAAACTGCGCAAACGCATCGTGCGATATGCCCGTGAAGCCATCGAACAATACGGCATGGTGGAACGCCCGGCAGATGGCAGCACGCCGCGCTGGCTGGTCTGCCTGTCCGGTGGCAAGGATAGCTACACCCTGCTGGCGGTCCTGCATGAGCTGAAGTGGCGCGGCTTGCTGCCAGTTGATCTTCTGGCCTGCAATCTGGATCAGGGGCAACCGGGTTTTCCGGCAACCGTGCTGCCTGCCTTTCTGGAAAAGATGGGTGTGCCGCATCGAATCGAATATCAGGACACCTACAGTATCGTAGTCGACAAGGTACCCGCTGGGCGCACGTTTTGCGCGCTCTGCTCGCGGCTGCGCCGCGGCAACCTGTACCGGGTTGCGCGCGAAGAAGGCTGCTCGGCAGTGATTCTCGGCCATCACCGCGATGATATCCTCGAAACCTTCTTCATGAACCTGTTCCACGGCGGGCGCCTGGCCACCATGCCGCCCAAACTGGTCAATGAAGAAGGTGATCTCTTTGTCTATCGCCCCCTCGCTCATGTGGCCGAGGAAGATTGTGAAAAATTCGCAAAAGCAATGGACTACCCGATCATTCCCTGTGATCTTTGTGGCAGTCAGGACGGGCTACAGCGCCAGCAGGTCAAGCAGATTCTCGACCAATGGGAGCGCAACAGCCCCGGTCGCCGACAGGTCATGTTCCGTTCGCTGATGAATGCCCGACCTTCCCATCTGCTGGACCCCAAACTCTTTGATTTTATGGGACTTGCACGCAAATCAACGTCAGAAACGCCGGATTCCGAGGAAATTCCTCTGCTGCGTTAACTTCAGAGTCAGAAGCAGTCCCTTAATCTGCCAGAGCATACTTGCTTTAGGCGAAAGGTCTGAACATGACAAAAGCGAATTCAGGTCTCCTGAACCGAATTCGGACAAGATTGGCCCCGGCGCTGTTCGCGCCGCCCATTCTGGCGTTCTTGCCTGCCCTCACTCTCGCGACTTTCTGGTTGGGCGGCGAAGCTGCTCTGTTGTGGGTCGCTCTCGGGCTTCCCCTGGTCTTTGCCGCCATGGGTGGTTTTTCCGGTCGTGGCCGCAATGCAGTCCCACGCGACAATGTCACTGGCTTGATGCTGCGCGAAGGCTTTGAGCTGGAACTGGACCGGGTCTTTCACGACTGTGCCAAATCAGGTCTGCGCTCGGCGCTTTATGTGATCGAAGTGGATGATTTCAAGGACCTCGTGCATCGTGACGGGCAAGAAGCCGGTGATCGGGTCATGCTGAACTGTGGCGAGAGAATCGCCAGCACTTTGCGCAACGGCGATACCGTGGCCCGCATTGGCGACAGCAAGTTCGCCATTTGCCTTACCCCTGTGTTGCAGCTGGATCTCGAATCCTGTGTGCAGCTGGCAGGCCGCATCCAGGCCGCCGTAGAAGAACCCATTTCGCTGGACGGCAGCACCGTTTACGTTTCCTGTTCCATTGGCTTTTGCCTGCACAGCCGCGCCCCCGGAGAGACCCCCGCCGAATGGACCACTGCAGCCGCAGCGGCCCTCAGCGAGGCCCAACAAAATGGCCCCTCGGGCATTCGGGTGTTTTCGGCAGACATGCAACAGCGCAGCATGGCCCGTGGCAGCCTGCGCGAAGAGGCAGCAGAAGCCCTGGAGGCAGGCCAGATCCTGCCATGGTTCCAGCCGCAAATCTGCACCGACACCGGTCGCGTCTCCGGCTTTGAGGCGCTGGCGCGCTGGATGCATCCCGTACGCGGGCTGGTTCCCCCGGCAAAATTCCTCCCTGTCCTTGAGGACGCCGGCTTGATGGAACGCCTCAGCCAGGTCATGCTCTATCATTCCCTGACCGCACTGAATGCCTGGGATGCCGCCGGTGTGAAAGTCCCGGCAGTTGGAGTGAATTTCGCCACCCAGGAACTGCGCAATCCGAATCTGTCGGAAAACATCAAATGGGAGCTGGAGCGTTTTGGCCTGCCGCCGACCCGTCTTTCGGTGGAAATCCTGGAAACCGTGATGACCGACCAGCCTGACGATGTCGTCACCCGTAATATCGCCGCCCTCAGCGAGCTGGGCTGCCATATTGAACTGGACGATTTTGGCACTGGCCATGCATCCATCTCTGCTGTGCGCCGGTTCAATATCTCACGAATCAAGATTGACCGGTCTTTCGTGCTGCGTGCAGACCGTGACCCTGACCAGCAGAAACTCATTGCTGCCATCCTGACCATGGCCGAGCGTCTCGACCTGGAAACTCTGGCCGAAGGGGTAGAGACCGTTGGTGAGCACGCGCTTCTGGCTCAGCTAGGCTGTGACCACGTTCAGGGTTTCGGCATTGGCCGTCCAATGCCTTTTGACCAGACACTGGACTGGATCACGGCGCATGAGGCAAAGCTGCAAGATGCACCGGAAATCGGGCGTCACACCCGCTGATCCCCTCCTGATCTGCTGTTTTCGGCCGCCGGGGCGCATTGCTGCCCCGGTTTTCCGCGATTCTGCTTGACCTTTGGGGGGCATCTCTGTTGAACCACACCCTGTCATTCCCTACACGAGGTGGCAGTCCCAAATGGACGACCAGAACAAGAATCTCATTCTCGCGACCGCACTCAGCTTCCTGGTAATTCTCGGGTGGTATAGTTTTTTCCCACCCCCAGAGCCGGAGCCGGCACCGGAAGCCCTGGCTGCTGAAACGGCACCAGCAGGTGATACCGCCAGCACGCCAAGTGCCGCTGCAGCCGAAGCTGTGGCCAGCCAAAGCAGCGAAGAGGCCAACGCCTCTGATGCGCCGCGTCTCAGCATCGAAACCGACCGGCTATCCGGCAGCATCTCGCTGCAGGGCGGTCGCATCGACGATCTGGCGCTGAAAGATTACCGCGTCACCATCGACAATCCTGAAATCGTCCAGTTCCTGTCGCCCGTCGGCGAACCAGGTGCCTATTACGCCCTCTACGGCTGGGCTGCAGGCAGTGGCCTCGGGTTTGAGGACGTCCCCAATGCCAACACGATCTGGACCGCTGCCAGCGATGCGACGCTGACCCCTGACAGCCCGGTGACCCTCTCTTGGGACAACGGCAAGGGCCTGACGTTCAGCCGCACCATCGCGGTGGACCAGGACTATATGTTCTCGATCTCCCAGTCGGTCAGCAACGCCTCTGGCGAGACCGTTGCACTGGCCCCCTATGGTACTCTGGCACGCCATGGTGAGCCTGCGGATCTGAAGAACTTCTTCATCCTGCACGAAGGTGTTGTCGGCATGACCGACGGCGAACTGGCAGAGCTGGACTATTCGGATGTTGCCGACTTTGAGATCGATCCACGTGATGGATCACGATCCGAGATCAAGCAGGTCGAAGCCAATGGCTGGATCGGCTTCACCGATCACTACTGGATGTCGACCCTGATTCCTGCCCCCGGTCAGGCCTTCCGCTCGATCGCCAAATACGACGAACGCCGCGAGATCTATCAGACAGATGTGGTCCTGCCGACCGTGACCCTTGCCGATGGTGAATCAACCGAAGTCACCACCCAGCTGTTTTCCGGCGCCAAGGAATGGGCAACCATCCGCGCCTATGAAAAGGGCGGCATTGCCGGTTTCCTCGACAGCATCGACTGGGGCTGGTTCTTCTTCCTGACCAAACCGATGTTTGCGGTTCTGCATTGGCTGAATGCGCTGATCGGCAACATGGGCTGGGCCATCATCGGCCTCACCATTCTGATCAAGATCATCGTCTTCCCGCTGGCCTATAAATCCTATGCCTCGATGGCAAAGATGAAAGAGCTGCAGCCGGAGATGGAGAAGCTGAAAGAACGGGTTGGTGACGACCGTCAAAAGCAGCAGAAAGAGATCATGGAGCTGTATAAGCGGGAAAAAGTGAACCCCGCTGCCGGCTGTTTGCCAATTCTGATCCAGATCCCGATCTTCTTCTCGCTCTATAAGGTGATCTTTGTCACACTGGAGCTGCGTCATGCGCCCTTCTTTGGTCCGTTCCAGGATCTGAGCGCGCCTGACCCAACCTCGCTGATCAATCTCTTTGGTCTGCTGCCCTTTGAAGGCCCTGCACCCGACAGCATCCTGGCGCTGGTCTTTATCGGTATCCTGCCCATCCTGCTGGGTATTTCGATGTGGCTGCAGCAAAAGCTGAACCCTGCGCCCACGGATCCCACCCAGCAGATGATCTTTGCTTGGATGCCCTGGGTCTTCATGTTCATGCTGGGCGGTTTTGCCTCTGGCCTGGTGGTGTACTGGATTGCCAACAACACCATTACATTCAGCCAGCAGTATCTGATCATGCGCAGCCACGGCTACAAGCCGGATGTGTTTGGCAATATCAAGTCGAGCTTCAAGAAGAAGCCAAAAACGGATCAGAAATGATCCACAGCGTTACAGATATCTGGCGCCACCCGCTCAAATCACACGGGCGCGAAGCACTGGACAGCGTAACCATGATCGCCGGGCAAACCATGCCCGGCGATCGCGTCTGGGCCGTAGCCCATGATGCCTCCAAGGCGGATGGGTCCCAATGGGCCCCCTGCGCCAATTTCACCCGGGGTGCCAAAGCGCCGCAGCTGATGGCGATCAACGCCCAGCTGGAGGATGTCACGGGTCAGCTGACCCTCTCCCATCCCGATCGCCCCGATCTCAGCTTTGATCCCGACGCCGCCGCAGACCTGCAGCGGTTTCTCGATTGGGAAAAGCCGCTGACACCAGCTGATCGCGCCGCCTCTGCCCGCATTATTCGGGTGCCCGGTCGCGGCATGACCGACACTGATTTCCCATCTGTTTCCCTGTGTAACTGGGACTCTCATCGCGCGGTCGAGGCCGCTATCGGGCACGACCTGTCGCCGAAACGCTGGCGCGGCAATATCTGGTTCGATCTGGGCGCCCCCTGGGCTGAGAACGACCTGATGGGCAGCCAGATCCAGATCGGCGAAGTAACATTCCTCATTCGCGAACGCGTAACGCGTTGCCTGGCCACCACCGCCAATCCCGAGACCGGCGTGCGCGACGCCGATACCCTGAAGACCCTCAAGGAGACCTGGGGGCATCAGGATTTCTCTGTCTACGCCGAAGTCATCACCGGTGGTGACATCCGACTGGGCGATAGCGTAAAGGTACTGTGATGCAGATCCCGTTTTCTTTGGCCGAAGAGCCTGACCAAATCACCGCCGAAAAGGGCCGCAAACTGTTTGCGGGCGAGTCCCTTTTTGTCAAAGGCGTCGTCGCCATGTCCGGCCTGCCCGATGCCGACCGGATGGAGGTCTGTTTTGCCGGGCGTTCAAACGTCGGCAAATCCAGCCTGATCAATGCCCTCACCGGTACCAAAGGTCTGGCGCGGGCGTCAAACACACCAGGGCGCACGCAGGAAATCAACTATTTCACCCAAGGCCCCGATCTCTATCTCGTCGACCTGCCCGGCTATGGCTATGCTAACGCGCCGCTGGCCGTGGTGGAGAAATGGCAAAAGCTGCTCAAACGCTATCTCAGCGGGCGACAGACCCTGCGCCGCGCCTTTGTGCTGATTGACAGCCGCCACGGCGTCAAAGACGTCGACGAAGAGATCATGAGCCTGCTGGATAGTTCCGCCGTGACCTTCCAATGCGTCATGACCAAGGCCGACAAGGTAAAGCTCAAAGACCGTGAGCGCGTGATGGAACAGGTGCGTACTGCCCTGGCTCGCCACCCCGCCGCTTATCCTGAAATCGTGCTGACCTCGTCTGAAAAAGGCGATGGTATCGCCACGCTGCGCTCCATCATCTGCGGCCTCGAATAAACAAGTGCTGCGCCGCCTGTTCTCATATCTCATGCTGTTCACAATCAGCGCTGCCGGACTGGTTCCGGCAGGCTGGATGCCTACACATGATGGAGACGGGCGGGTGCTCTTGGTGATCTGCACCACCGATGGGGTGCAGGAACAGTGGGTCGATCTGGGTGAAGATAGTCCGACCCCACATCCAACGGAACAAATGGACGACCGTAGTTGTCCATTCTCGGCGCTATCCGCCAGCGCCACCCTGCCTGATACCGGGCCAGAGCTGGCGCTGAATACACCTCTGACAGCCCGCTGGGCTGATCAGAGCTTCACCCATCATACGGCCGGTTTTCACTGGCGCTATGATGCGCGCGGGCCGCCCGCACTCTCCTGAACATTCAAAACCGCATGCTTTGAAGCCGCGCTGTCCTGACACCAAGGCAGCAGGCCCAGTTCTGATTTGGAGAGATCACCATGGCAACAAGCCAACCGCATGAAGCGGGCCAATCACGCTCGCTGACCGACAAATTCTATTTTGCCGCCTGGCGCTGGCATTTTTACGCAGCCCTCTACGTGGTTCCGTTTTTTCTGGTGCTTGCCACCACCGGGTTGATGATGATGTTCATCACCCAGTTTGACGGTCGCGATGGCGAAACCATTCAGATCACCCAGGGCGAAACAGTTCTGAACCTCGAACAGCAATCCGCGGCGGCCCTAGCCGCGCAGCCCGGCACCCTGACCGAATGGATCGGCCCCAAGGCCCCGGATCTTGCAACGGTCTTTCGCATCAAAACCGACGACGGCCAGCGTCTGGTGGCGCTGAACCAGTATACTGGCGACGTGCTTGAGATCTGGGACCGCCGCGCGGGATGGTATGATTTTGCCGACAACCTGCATTCCGATCTGCTGATTGGCACCATTGGCGACCGCCTGATTGAAATCGCCGCCGGACTGGGCCTCGTGCTGGTTCTGACCGGGCTTTACCTCTGGTGGCCCCGTGGCAATGCCATGGCCGCCTTTGTGCCCGATCTGCGGGCTCGGGGACGGGCGCTATGGAAAAGCCTGCACGCGGTCACCGGCTTTTGGATTTCGGTGTTGCTGGTCATCTTCCTGATTTCCGGGATGTCCTGGACCGGGATTTGGGGCGGCAAGATGATGCAGGCTTGGAGCACCTTTCCCGCCGCCAAATGGGACAATGTCCCGCTGTCTGATTCGATCCATGCGGACATGAACCACGGTGCCACAAATGATGTGCCCTGGGCGCTGGAGCAAACCCCGATGCCCGCGTCCGGTTCTGAAGCCGGGATCACCGGCATTCCAGAAGGCACAGCCGTCAATATCCACAGCCTTGTCATTCTTGGCCGGATGCTGGGAATGGACGGGCGCTTTCGGGTCGCCTACCCCGGTGGCGAAGGCGGTGTCTGGACCATCAACCGCGACAGCATGAGCAGCGATTCGGACGACCCCTTTGTGGATCGCACCATCCATGTTGATCAGTATACCGGCAAGATCCTCGCGGACGTGAAATATGATGACTACTCCTGGGCCGGCAAAGCCATGGCTGTGGGCATTCCGTTTCACATGGGGCTGATGGGCACCTGGAACTTTATCCTCAACGTGGTGTTCTGCCTGTCGGTGATCTTTGTGTCGATCTCTGGGGTAGTGATGTGGGTGAGGCGCCGCCCGTCAGGTGCCGGTCGTCTGGCTGCCCCCCCTCTCCCTGCTGATCTACCTTTCTGGAAAGGTGCGGTACTGATTGGTCTCTTTACCGCGATGGCTTTTCCACTGGTCGGGCTGACGCTCTTGGTCGTGCTTGCCTTTGATCTGCTGATCCTCAGTAACATCCCGGCGATGAAACGCGCCTTTAGCTAGCCCTGCTCAGCTAATCCTGATTGGCTCCTCACTCATCCCTCACCGAGGGTGGAGCCTAGGTTGGCGGGGCCCTTTGCGTCCCTTGAGGCCCGGCCAACCAAAAGGCCCTGCAAAGAGTAGACGACTTTGCAGGGCCAACTTTTGTTTCAGCGGGAATTACGGTCAAACGTGCTGCGCGCCATTCACTTCGATCTCTGAACCGGAAATGTACGAGCTGTCTGATGAGCACAGGAAGTAGATCGCCGCCGCGACCTCTTCGGGCTGGCCCAGTCGCTGCATCGGCAGCTTTTCGACAATCTTGTCGGTCCCCGGTGACAGAATCGCCGTTTCCACCTCACCTGGTGCGATGGCATTGACCCGCACGCCCAAGGGGCCAAAGTCATGCGCCATTTCGCGCGTCAGCGCCGCCAGCGCTGCCTTGGACGTGGCATAGGCCGCGCCGGCAAAGGGATGCACCCGGCTGCCCGCGATCGAAGTCACATTGACGACTGACCCTTTGGCCGCCGCCAGCTCATCCTTCAGCCCCCGCGCCAGGACAACCGAGGCAAAGAAATTGACGTGAAAGACCTTGCCCCAGGTCATCAGATCAGTGTCCAGCGTGCTCAGCCGCTCCCCATCGGGGCCCTTTGGAGAAATGCCGGCGTTGTTCACCAGCGCGTCGAGCTTGCCACCCAGCCGTTCCTGGATGACGCCGACAGCATTGATGGTATCGCTGGGGTCAGACAGGTCCAGCTGCACGTGATTCTCCTTGCCACCGCCCCACGGGCACTCCTCTGGGAAAGGTTGGCGCGAACATGTGATCACCCGCCAGCCTTCGGCATTGAAGCGGCGCACGGTGGCATGGCCAATACCGCGGCTGGCACCTGTCAGAAGCAGAGTCTTTTGGCGCATATCGCAGGATCCATCTGTTTGAGGGCTTTGGCGCGACCCTATCAGGCGCTGGCCGGGCTGCAATCTCTATGTCGTGCTTGATGTCGCACTTGGCAGCGGTGCCGGAACCGCGTAACACCACATGCCAAAGGGACCCTGAGCCATGAAGAAACAAGATATGAACCGCGATTGGATTGCCACAGCCGAAACCCTGTCGAGTGCGCTGCCCTATTTGCAGCGCTATGACGGGGCCATTGTCGTCATCAAGCTGGGCGGCCATGCCATGGGCAGCGATGAGGCGATGGAAACCTTTGCCCGCGACATCGTGTTGATGCGCCAGGTCGGGGTGAATCCGGTGATCGTCCATGGTGGTGGCCCGATGATCAATGCCATGCTGAACAAGCTGCAGATCCAGTCCGAATTTGTTGATGGCAAGCGTGTCACCGATCAGGCCACCATGGAAGTGGTGGAAATGGTGCTGTCTGGCGTCGTCAACAAGCGAATCGTTCAGGCGATCAACGCACAGGGTGGGCGGGCCGTAGGCCTGTCGGGCAAGGATGCCAACCTGATCACCTGCGATCAGGCCAATGCCGATCTCGGCTTTGTCGGCGCCCCCGCTGAGATGGACCCACAGGTGCTGTATGATCTGTTTGAAAAAGACATCATTCCGGTCATTGCCCCTATTGGTGCAGGCCGCGCTGGTGAAACCTTTAACATCAATGGCGACACGGCAGCCGGCGCCATCGCCACGGCGCTGAACGCTGATCGTTTGCTACTGCTCACAGATGTTTCCGGCGTCAAGGATGGCAGCGGCGAGGTCGTCACCGAGCTGAAAGCCGCAGACGTGGAGCGCATGACCAAAGAGGGCATCATCGCCGGCGGCATGATCCCAAAGACCGAAACCGCCCTGTTGGCTGTTCGGTCTGGCGTACGCGCCTGTACCATCGTGGATGGCCGGGTGCAGAACGCGGTCCTGCTGGAGCTGTTTACCGATCACGGTGCGGGCTCGATGATCCGCGCCTGACACGCCCCAATCTACCCAGAAGGGGCGTAACTGGACGGCGAGAGCCGTTTTTGCCCCCCGCCCTGCCCCGATGCCTGATAGGATCTCTGAAACACCAATTGCGGGGGATCAGATGATAGGGACCAGATCATCCGGTCTTTCCAACGGCCAGACCAGTGGTGCTTACACAGAGATCGAGACTGCGGCTCAGGCCCAGGGCCTGCAGATCTACGGCGCGCTTCATCCTGCTGTTCAACAGGTTTCTGCGCTTTCACAGGGCACATTGGTCCTGCTCGGAACAGGCGATACGTTCTGGTCTGCGTTCACCCAAAGCCCCGAATACCTGGACGGGCACACTGACCCCGTTGATCGCTGGTCCAGCCGCACCATTGGTCAGTTGGCGAAGGATCTCGGTGCAACAGCATATTACCCCTTTGGCGGCCCGCCCTACACGCCCTTTATCAATTGGGCGCTGGCCTCAGGTCGTGCCTTCACATCACCGTCACAGATGATGGTGCATGATGAGGTCGGCATGTTGATTTCCTATCGCGGGGCGCTCCACTTCGATCAAAGCTTTGACATCCCCCCCCCAGTTTTGGCACACTCCCCTTGCGCGACTTGTGCAGCTCAGCCGTGTTTGAACGCATGCCCGGCGCACGCCCTGGTTGACGGATGGCCATATGATTTGGCAGCCTGTCACCATCACCTGGATACCCCTGCCGGAACGCCCTGCATGTCGCAGGGCTGTCTGGCACGACGGGCCTGCCCTCTCAGTGATGGGGCTGGACGGACTTTCGACCAAACTGCACATCACATGAGGTATTTTCACCCATCATGACCCGAACTCTGATTCTGACCCGCCATGCCAAATCCGCCTGGGACACCAATTCGCCCAGCGATCATGCCCGCCCTCTGAACAAGCGGGGCCGCAAATCCGCAGTGGCGCTTGGCCATTGGCTGCGCGAAATAGATCAGGTTCCCGAGCAAATTCTTTCGTCGTCATCCCAACGCACCCGTGAAACCCAGGCGCTGATGGGGTTTGACGTCCCCACCGTTTTTATCGAACGTCTCTATCATGCCAGCTCCGAGATCATTTTTCAGGCCCTGCGCGAGGCCGAACAAAACCGAGTGATGATTGTCAGCCATAACCCCGGCATTGCAGCCTTTGCCCATGCCATTGTAGCCAGCCCGCCTGACCACAGCCGGTTTGACGACTACCCAACCGGCGCCACACTGGTGGTGGAATTCGATATCGACACCTGGGCCGATCTGAATTGGAGCACTGGCAAGGTAAAAGATTTTGTCGTCCCGCGTGAGCTCCTCGGCGAAGATGTAGAGGCGTGACCACACCAACCATCCGTAGCGGATGACAAGAAAAAGGGCTCCCTGGAAAATCCGAGGAGCCCTTTTACATTGCATTTTCGAGCTGATCAGTGGCCGAGAATCTGGCTCAGGAACAGCTGGGTGCGTTCGCTTTGCGGGTTGTTGAAGAACTCTTCGGGTTCATTCTGTTCAACAATCTGGCCCGCATCCATAAAGATCACCCGGTTCGCCACCTGGCGGGCAAAGCCCATCTCGTGGGTCACACAGAGCATGGTCATGCCCTCTTCCGCCAACTCGATCATGGTGTCGAGCACCTCTTTGATCATCTCCGGGTCAAGCGCCGAGGTCGGCTCATCAAACAACATGATACGGGGCATCATGCAGAGCGAGCGGGCAATCGCCACACGCTGCTGCTGACCACCGGAAAGCTGGCCGGGGTACTTATCCGCCTGCTCCGGGATCTTCACCTTTTCGAGGAAATGCATCGCCCGCTCTTCGGCTTCTTTTTTCGGGGTCTTGCGAACCCAGATCGGCGCCAGCGTGCAGTTTTCCAGAATGGTCAGATGCGGAAACAGGTTGAAGTGCTGAAAGCACATGCCCACTTCCGAGCGGATCTTGTCGATGTTCTTCAGGTCATTGGACAGCAGCGTGCCATCCACAACAATCGAACCTTGCTGGTGCTCTTCCAGAGCATTGATACAGCGGATCAGGGTCGATTTGCCCGAGCCCGAAGGCCCACAAATCACGATCCGTTCGCCCTGATTGACGGTCAGGTTGATGTCACGCAGCACATGGAACGAGCCATACCATTTGTTCATGTTGTCAATGGTGATTGCGATTTCGTCAGAGACTTGCATTTGAGAAGTGTCAGCCATTGTCCGGCCTCCTTATCGGTGACCAGTGGCGAGACGACGCTCGAGCCACTGAGAGTATTGAGAAATGCCGTAGCAAACGACGAAGAACAAAGCGGCTGCAAAGCCCAGGAGCTCCCAGTAGACGCCGTTCCACTCGGTCGAGGCAAGAATGGGACCACGGATCATCCCAACCATGTCGAACATCGAAATGACCGACACAAGCGTGGTATCCTTGAACAGGCCAACAGCCACGTTCACGATGCCCGGAATGGAAATCTTCAAAGCCTGCGGCAAGATGATCAAACGCATGGCCTGTGGGTAATCCAACCCCAGACTGTCTGCCGCCTCATACTGCCCGGTCGGAAGCGCTGCCAGCCCGCCACGGATCACCTCAGCGATATAGGCCGCCGAAAACAGGGTGATCATGATAACCACACGCAGAAACAAATCCACGGTCGCATCAGGTGGGAAGAAGTAGGACAGCATCACGGAAGCCACAAAGAGCAGCGTGATCAGCGGCACGCCGCGCACGAACTCGATGAAGACTACGCATATCCATTTGATGAAAGGCATGCTCGACTGACGTCCCAGCGCCAGGGCAATGCCCAGAGGCACCGACAGCGACACGCAGGTCACGCCCAGCATCATGTTCAGCATGAACCCACCCAGATCACGGCTTGGGACAGAGCTCAGCATGGCATTGTCAGAGGCCGCATCAGGGATCAAAAGCCCCCCAAGTTTCCAAATGACCAGGGCCGCTACGATCGCTCCAAAGAACCCCGCAGCAAAACTGCTCTTGCCGTACTTCTGGAAAACCACTCCCGCAGCGACAAACCCAAGCAACGCCACGATTGGCACCAGAATAGAGCCCCCCCAGATCAGCCAAAAGGCTAGGAAGGGATAGACTGCGGTGAATGCCAGCAGCCTACGTGGCAGGTCAAAGAACAGGACCGGTGCCAGTGCAATCAACAGCAGTAGCAATGCCAGGTTGGGGCGCCAGTACTGATCGGTGGGGTATTTGAAGCCATACAGCAGCTGATGCCAGCGTTCCGTCAGAACCGAGAAACAGGCGCCAGCTTTGCCTTCGAGGACCTCACGGCATTCAGCCAGCGACGAGGTCGTCCAGACCCCATTCAAAAGCCAGGGCAGAACATTGCTAAGCAGCGAATAGATCAGCGCCAGCGCGGCCAGCGTCAAGATCGAGTTGGGAATGCTTGAGAACAGGTTCTCACGCACCCACTTGTAGGCGCCGGCCTCACGCGCAGGCGGCGGTGATTCCGGAATCATGCCCTCCGCAACAAAGGCAATCTGTTGTGTTGTTTTGTCACTCATGGCTCAGCGCTCCTTCAGCTTCACGGAGGAGTTATAGACGTTCATCACCATCGAGATGATCAACGACGCGGTGAGATAGAACAGCATCAGCAGCAAAACGCATTCAATCGCGCGGCCGGTCTGGTTGAGGGTAATCCCGCCCAAAGTCGCGGTGATGTCGGCGTAGCCGACGGCAATAGCCAGCGAAGAGTTCTTGGTGATGTTGAGGAAGTTGGAGATCAGCGGTGGAATGATCACACGCAACGCCTGTGGCAAGACCACAAGGTTCATAGTCCGGCTCGGGCGCAGCCCCAGTGCAGCCGCAGCTTCGGACTGCCCCTTGGAGATCGCCTGAATACCTGCCCGCACGTTCTCAGCAATAAAGGCACCGGTATAGATCGACAGCGCAAACCACAGCGCGATCAGCGGTCCGCCAATTTTGATACCGCCCTTAAAGTTAAAGCCCTTCAGCTCTGGAACTTCCCAGGTCAGCCCCATGGCCAGCATCAGCAGTGCAAATGGAATGATCCAGACAGCCAGTGCAATCAGCAGGGTTTTGGGCCGCTCGCCGGTTTCTTCCTGCGTCGCAGTTGCCTTGGCTTCCACCCGGCGCATCACAAAGAATGATCCGGCCAAAACCGCAAGAACGACCAGCCAGTTCAAGGCTGTGGAGGCAAAAAATCCGTTTCCAAACACCGGCATCGGTGTGTAGACGCCACGGTTGGTAAAGGCAAAAAGATCAAACAGCATGCTTGCCGTTGGCTCTGCACCGCGGAATTCGCGCGGGCCAGGCATCACAGCTGTCATGATCGTAAAGATGATGATGATCCAGATCAGCACCGGGATGTTGCGAAACACCTCGACATATACGGCCATCAGTTTGGACACGAGCCAGTTGTTCGACAGGCGCAAGACACCCGCGATCACACCAAATATGGTTGCCGTGATGCAGGCCAGAAAGGCCACCAGCAGGGTGTTTAGAATACCAACAAGCGCAGCGCGCCCATGGCTATCCTGGTTGTCATATTCGATCAGGCGTTGGTTAATATCGTAACCTGCCGAATTGCCCAGAAAGTCATACGAGATATTCAGGCCCGCAGCGCGCAGGTTCTGCAGAAGATTGTTCCCGAGATACCAAATGGCCAAGGCCAGAACCAGCGCCGCAATCGCCTGGAAGGTCAACGAACGATAGCGTGTATCGTTAACCAACATAGACAACCGGAACTGTTCCTTTGGAGGGTCAGTGAGAGTTGACATGAATGAGAGATCCCCGTGGCTTACAGATCGACTGATCGGCAGGGTTGGGTCCCTGCTCGCGTCGGATCTCAAGCGTTTTTGGTTGGATAGTCAGAGAAAGGAAAAAGGGCGCAGGATGTCCTGCGCCCTTTCCTAAGAAGTCTTAGCGGAAGGGAGGCGAGTACAGCAGGCCGCCCTGGGTCCACTGTGCGTTCAAGCCACGTGCCAGACCGATTGGGGTATCTTCACCAATGTTCTTGGCAAAGACTTCGCCGTAGTTGCCGCCAGCGGCAAGCGCGTTTTTGCCCCAGTCAGCGGACAGGCCCAGCATTTCGCCCAGGGTACCTTCGGTGCCCAGAAGACGGTTGATTTCCGGGTTGTTGGTACCGGCAGCCATCTCGGACAGATTGGCCGAAGTTACACCCAGCTCTTCAGCCGTAACCAGTGCGTTCAAAGTCCAGCGCACAACGTCGCCCCACTCGTGGTCGCCATGGCGAACCAGCGGGCCCAGGGGCTCTTTGGAGATGATTTCGGGCAGCAGAACGTGAGCGTCTGGCGCGTCAAAGGTGGCGCGGGTTGCCGCAAGGCCGGACGCATCGGTGGTGTAGACGTCACAGGCACCAGCCAGATACTGCTGCTGAGCTTCGGCGTTGGTTTCGATCGGAACAGGCTCATAAGAGATGTTGTTGGAACGGAAGAAGTCCGCCAGGTTCAGCTCGGTGGTGGTGCCGGTCTGAATGCAGACAGTCGCGCCATCGAGTTCTTTCGCCGAGGAAACACCCAGCTCTTTTGGAACCATGAAGCCCTGACCGTCGTAGTAGTTGACGCCGGTGAATTCGAACTTCAGGTCGACATCGCGCGAGAAGGTCCACGTGGTGTTACGGGCCAGCATGTCGATTTCGCCAGAAGCCAGCGCGGTGAAGCGGGTCTTGCCGGTGGTTGGGACAAATTCAACAGCGGTCGAGTCGCCCAGAACAGCCGCAGCAACAGCGCGACAGACGGCAACGTCAAAACCTTTCCATTCCCCATTCGCATCCGGAGCCGCAAAGCCAACCAGACCGGTGGTCACGCCGCAGTTCAGTTTGCCGCGGGCTTTCACGTCGTCCAGAGTACCGGCAGCAGCAGCACCAGCTGCCAGACCGGCAATGGTCATCGCGCCCAAAATCACGGTATTTTTCATATTTACCTCTTCCTGATGTTCCGCCTGTTGCGGCGGTTTTTTTTACCCGGCACACAAGGTGCCTAAGATGGTGTGAACTGAGGCTGAGCCTCAATTCGTTCAGGAGTTTGGGCGCATTCATCAACAAACGTCAAGTGTATGATCATGAAATTCGATGTCCGGATAGCGTACTTTTCACTATTCGATACAAAATTTCCCTAACGGGGATCAGCTCGGCAATTTGCTGTCTTTTTAGGAAAAGTCATAGAAACTTTTGGCATGCAAAAAGGCAGTGCGTTTCAGGTTTTCTGTGGCTTTGGCTTCATCATCGACGCCCCACTGTTCTTCCTGCCAGGTCTCGTCCAGACGCGAAATGCGCCAAATTTCGTCCGCACTGCGCCAATCTTGGGCTGCTGCAAAGCCCAGAACCAGCGATCCGGACATCGAAACCAGGTCATGGAAGGCTGCCAGCTGAAAGTTGTTCAGCGCATGAACGCTCTGGCGCAGGATCGCGAGCGCTCTCTCATCCTGTCTCTGATGTAGCAGGCCAGTCCGTGTATCAAGCCGCACACCCAGTGTCTGATCCGCCCAATCCAGGGCCGGATTCCAACCCTGTTCCTGACGCATCACCAATTCTTGAGGAGAGTCGGCGCGGTAGCACAAAAGATCCGAATCCCCGTAGTCCGCCAGCATGTCCGCGACTTCCTCGTGCTGATTCGCGACTTTATCGATGGCGGCGTTGGCGGATTTCGTGAACGGCATGGTCTCTGG
Organism: Phaeobacter sp. CECT 5382; assembly: GCF_001457775.1. GTDB lineage: Bacteria > Pseudomonadota > Alphaproteobacteria > Rhodobacterales > Rhodobacteraceae > Pseudophaeobacter. The sequence continues at coordinate 26,268 of NZ_CYSG01000024.1, read as the reverse complement.
ATTGATGCCTTCGATCTGGGCATCCCATTCCGCCGCAATAGCCTCGGCCATGGCGGCACTGGGTACAACCAATGCGGCTTTGGCCGGCGTTTTAACGCGCCGCCCGTCCAGCTCCACCGTGAACCCAGCCTCAGCTTCACAGGCCTTGGCCTCTTTCCAGAACCGTTTCTGCTTCCAGTCACTCATCGTCTATGCCTTCCAGATCTGTCCGAGCAGCGGTGCCAGTTCGGCAAAACTGCTGATGATATAGTCAGCGCCCAGCTCAGCGGCCGGGTGATACCCCCAGTCCACGGCAATGGTCACAACCCCCGCTGCACGCCCCATATCAATGTCGAAACTTGTGTCGCCAATCATCACCGCATGCGCGGGCTCGACGCCGGTTTCTGCCAGCGCCGTCAGCACCATTGACGGATGCGGTTTTGACGGGTGATGATCCGCCACCTGCCGGGTCACAAAACAATCCAACCCATGCGCTGCGATCAGTGCATCCAAGCCGCGCTGTGATTTGCCGGTGGCCACACCCAACAGGTACTCCGGCACCGCATGCAGCGCCGCCAAGGTTTCCCGCGCGCCAGCAAACAGCGGCGAATGCCCTGCTCCCGCAGCCAGACGTTCAGACATATAGGCCTGTTTGTAACCTTCGACCAAGGCCGCCTGTGTTGCATGGTCTGCCTCAGGTGCCAGTTCGGCCATCGCCAGTGGCAACGAAAGGCCAACAATCGACAGGATCTGCTGGTGCGCCGGAACCGGCAGGCCAACCCCGTCAAAGGCCAGCGTCATTGCTGAAGCAATGGCGCTTTGACTATCCGCAAGCGTGCCATCGACATCAAACAGGATCAGTCGCAGCGGTGCGCTCACAGCAGCCCCTCAAAAGGATCATCTGCTGCCAGATCTTCGGTCCAGCCAAAGGTGTCCCAGCTGTCTTTCATGTGGTCCGGCAGCTCCGCCGTCACCACGATGTCCTTTTTGGTGGTCGGGTGTTCAAACACCATGCGCCGCGCATGCAGATGCAGCTTTTTACTGATCACACCACCAAGCTGTGCGCCCCAGCCATCACCGAGGTTTTCCTGACCCGAGCCACCGTATTTGCCATCGCCAATGATCGGATGGCCAATTTCGGCCATATGTGCACGCAGCTGGTGGGTCCGCCCGGTGACGGGCTCCATCGCCACCCAGGAGGCCCGCCCGGCAACCCGGTATAGCGTGGCATAATAGGTATGCGCCCGCTTCGCACCCGGCGTGCGGTCGATTTCAGACGGGTGCACGGCAATCATCTTTTCGCCTTCACCGCTCGCACCATGACCACCAGCTTTGACCAGCCCGGCCTTGATCTCACCGAGATAGGGCGTCGGCACACCGGCGACCAGAGCCCAGTAGATCTTGCGGGTGTTGCGATGGCGGAAGGCCGCTGTCAGCGCCTTGGCTGCCAGACGGTTTCGCGCCAGCACCAAAACACCGGATGTATCTTTGTCCAGACGGTGCACCAGCCGGGGCTTTTCTTCGGCATCAAAGCGCAGCGCATCTGACAGGCCATCCACGTGTTTTGTCGTGCCGCTACCGCCCTGAACCGCCAGACCCGCCGGTTTGTTCAGCACGATGACATCGTCGTCCTTGTAGATCACGCAGCTGCGGATCATCTTGGCATCCGCTTCCGATATCCGCGCCAGACGCGGTGCGGCTGGTTTAAGATCCGAATCCGCCAGCGGCGGCACCCGCACCACCTGACCGGCAGCGACCCGCGAGCTGGCCTTGACCCGGCCGCCATCCAGTCGCAACTCGCCTTTGCGGCACATCTTTTCGATGCGGCCCTGATTTACATGCGGGAACAGACGGCGCAGCCAGCGGTCGATCCGCTGGTCATCATCCTCGTCGGTAACGGTGATCATCTGTACGCCGCTCATGCGAACACTCCTCTTGCGGCCATCAGGCCCAGAAACAATCCACCAACCGACAGGCCAACAGACAGAAAAACATATAGCGCGGCCTGCCCCAGGGCACCGCGCTCGATCAGATTGGCCGTCTCCAGCGAGAAGGCCGAAAAGGTGGTGAACCCACCAAGCACCCCGGTCATCACCAGCGGGCTGAGATGCGTCAGCCCCTTGTGTGCCGCCGCCACCACAAAAGCCCCCATCAGAAAGGAGCCGATCACGTTCACAGTGATGATGGCCAGCGGGAACTCCTGATGGCCTATGAGGCGCAAAACACCCAGGCCCGTCAGATAGCGGAGCGCTGCCCCGCACGCGCCGCCCAGGGCGACCAGAGATACCGTCGAAATCATCAAGGGTCTCTGGCGTGAGTGAGCTGGGATGTCAAGTTTTCCCCGTTGCGCGCAGCGCAGAGCCGACCCGGCTCGATTGCAGAGCTACAGTCCCACGCGCCTTGCCCATGCATCTTGCCCTCCCGCCTTGGGGCAGGCAGGCGTCAGCTGTTGCGCTGCAGGCGGAGCTTGGCGAAATATTCACTGCGCCGTTTCAACTCCCGCTCAAAACCGCGTTCAACCGGCTGATACAGCATCGGCCGTTTGACCCCATCCGGGAAATAGTTCTGGCCGGAAAAGCCGTCTTCGGCGTCATGATCATAGGCATAGCCGTCGCCGTATCCCTGCTCGGCCATCAGTTTGGTCGGTGCATTCATGATATGCTTGGGCGGCGGTGCAGAACCGGTTTCCTTGGCCAGACGGCGGGCCGCCTTGATGCCGACGTAGACCGCATTCGATTTTGGCGCCAGCGCCAGATAGACGGCGGCATTGGCCAGCGCCAGCTCACCTTCGGGGCTGCCAAGACGTTCAAAGGTCTGCCAGGCATTCAGACAGACAGTGTTGGCCTGAGGGTCCGCCAGACCGATGTCTTCGGTCGCCATCATGGTCAGACGTCGCGCCAGATAGCGCGGATCCTCGCCGCCCTCCAACATCCGTCCCAACCAGTACAGTGCGGCATCCGGATCAGAGCCCCGGATGGATTTGTGCAGGGCCGAAATCAGGTTGTAGTGTTCGTCACCGGATTTGTCGTATTTCGTGGCGCGGCGCATCAAACGTGTCGCCAGCGCCTCGCGCCCCAGCGGCGCGCTGACTTTCCAGGCCGCAACCTGTTCGATCAGGTTAAGCAGTGCCCGACCATCACCATCAGCCATTTCCTGCAGCGCATCACGCGCCTCTGCCGTCAGCGGCAGCGCACGCCCCAACTCTTGCTCGGCGCGTTGCGTCAGGTGTTCAAGATCGGCCAGCGACAGGCGCTCCAGCACCAGAACCTGCGCGCGTGACAGCACAGCGGCATTCAGCTCAAACGAGGGGTTTTCTGTGGTCGCCCCCACCAAAAGGATGGTTCCATCCTCCATATAGGGCAGAAACCCATCCTGCTGTGCTTTGTTGAAGCGATGGATCTCATCGACGAACAGCAATGTGCCCTGCCCGTTCTGACGTCGAATCTTGGCGGCCTCAAACACCTTGCGCAGATCAGGGACGCCCGTGAAGATCGCCGAGATCTGAACAAAATGCAGATCGGTTTCCCGCGCCAAAAGCCGCGCAATAGTGGTTTTGCCAACGCCGGGCGGCCCCCAGAACACCAGCGAGGACAAAGACCCCGACGCCAGCATGACTCCCAAAGGCGCATCCGGTCCCAGGACCTGTTGCTGACCGATGACTTCTGACAAGAGCTGCGGCCGCAAGCGGTCCGCCAACGGGCGGTTTACATCCTTGCCTTTCGCGACCTCTGATATCTCGCCACTGTCGAATAGATCCGCCATCGGTCAGCGCCGCATCCGCAGGCTGACCCGCTGTCCACGTCGGCTCAGATCCAATTGCAGGCGCCGCCCCGCCTCTTGCAGCAATCGCGGCACATCTTCGGCCTCGGCCACCTCTTCTCCATTGATCGCCAGCAGGATGTCACCGGGCTTGACGCCAGCACGCCCTGCATGTGGGCCGGGATCAAGCACCGCAACTCCGGTAGCAGACAGCGGCAATTGCAACCGCACGATGGCAACCGGATTGATCAGGCCAACCGTCAGACCCGGCAAAGCACTATTTTCATTCAGCACAAGTGATTGCGCTGGTGGATCATTCGGCGCCGTAAACATCGCGACCGTCAAGGTTTTGCGCTCCTCGCCGCGCAGGCGGGTCACCTCAGAGGTGCCGCCGGGGCCAACAACAGATATGCGAAACACCATCTCAGAAGGGGAATTCACCACCTGACCGTCGACTTCGGTGATAACGTCCCCCACCTCAAAGCCAGCCATGGCAAAGGGGCTTTTGTCGTGCAGCTCGGAAATCACCATGCCTTCGGGCAACCCCATACCAAGTGAGGCCGCCAGATCCGCATCCACGGGCTGTCCGCTCATCCCGGCCCAGGGCCGCTGGAACCCCTCGGCCCCTGCCTGCGCCTGTTTGACAAATTCCCGAACAAGATTGGCCGGGATGGCAAACCCAATCCCGTTGGAGCCCCCGGACCGGCTGAGGATACGGGTGTTGATGCCAATCAAGTGGCCATTCACATCGATCAAAGCACCACCCGAGTTCCCTGGATTGATCGGCGCGTCTGTCTGAATATAGTAGCCAAATCCCTCGCCGCGGGCCGTGCCGCTTCGCGCCAGACCAGAAACGATACCACTGCTGACCGTCTGGCCGACGCCAAAGGGATTGCCGATGGCCAGAGTAAGCTCACCGACTTCGACCTTATCGCTATCGCGCAGATCGAGATAGGGCAGATCCGCTGCCTCTTCCAGCTGGAGGATAGCCAGATCGCTCGCCTTGTCGGCCAAAACAACCTGCGCGTCATATTCGCGCTTGTCGGTGGTCACCACACGGATCTCGGTCGCCATGCCCACCACATGGTAATTGGACACGACAATGCCATCCTCCGAAAGGATCACCCCGGAGCCGAGCGAGCTTTCAACCCGCGGGCGCGGCGCTGCAAAGCTGCGAAAGAAGTCATCAAAGAAGGGGTCATTCATAAAGGAAGACCGCTGCTGCGTCTGGCGCACGATCTTGGCATAGATATTCACCACCGCTGGCGCTGCCTGTTTGACCAAAGGCGCAAAGCCGAGCGAAATTTCGGCCTGCGACTGTGGAATGCGTGTTTCGGCCTGGCCTTTGGAGGGCAAAACAAGATTGATGGCCAGAGCCAAAGCCAGTGGGGCAAAAAGAACTGCGCGTATCATTGGAACTCCGAAGGATGGATGCCGCAAGTATGGGTACCGACAGGATATGCGGAGGCAAGTCACAGATTGCAAGCGTTCGGCCCGTGCTGCCACGCCGCCGGTGTCAGCGGCCACCGTTCAAAGCACCTCGAATTCGACCTTCTAGGCAAAAGAAAACCCCCGCTTGAAAAACAAGCGGGGGCAAACTGCAAAACCCGGTTGGGCTTATGGTCTTATTCTTCGTCAGCTGCGACTTCAGCAGCCAGACGTGCCTTGTCGGCGGCGCCTTTGGCGGAAACGTCACGGTCGACGAATTCGATGATCGCCATAGGCGCCATGTCGCCATACCGGAAACCAGCTTTCAGGATGCGAACATAGCCGCCCTGACGGTCTTTGTAACGGGGGCCCAGGATGTCAAAGAGTTTGGCGACATACTGGTCTTCTTTCAGGCGCGCGTTGGCCTGACGACGGGCGTGCAGATCGCCACGTTTTGCCAGGGTGATCATCTTTTCGATGATGGGGCGCAATTCTTTGGCCTTTGGCAGAGTCGTTTTGATCTGCTCGTGCTCGATCAGCGAGCCAGCCATGTTAGCAAACAGGGCTTTACGGTGCTCATGAGTACGGTTCAGGCGGCGGTAACCACGTGCGTGACGCATTGTTAAATTCCTTCTTTCGCGTTTTTGCTTTGTCTGTCAGCCGATGCGTGTCAGCTGCTCTCCTTGGGGCATGTGCCCATCTTTTCCCCGCCAGCGCGGGCATTGCTTAAGGGCAGACCGCAGCCTGCCCTTAAAATCGTGTAGCCCAGTGGTTCTTAGAACGTGTCTTCGAACTTCTTGGCCAGATCTTCGATGTTGTCCGGTGGCCAGTCCTCGACATCCATGCCGAGGTGCAGACCCATGCCCGAAAGCACTTCTTTGATCTCGTTGAGCGACTTGCGGCCAAAGTTTGGCGTGCGCAGCATTTCTGCTTCGGTTTTCTGGATCAGATCGCCGATGTAGACAATGTTGTCGTTCTTCAGGCAGTTTGCCGAACGCACAGACAGTTCCAGCTCGTCCACCTTCTTCAGCAGAAGCGGGTTGAACTCGAGACCATCGTCTTCGTCCTGACGGTTCGCCGACTCGGGCTCTTCAAAGTTGACGAAGATCGACAGCTGATCCTGCAGGATGCGTGCGGCATAGGCCAGCGCGTCATCAGGAGTCACGGACCCATCGGTTTCGATCTTCAGGGTCAGCTTATCATAATCCAGCACCTGGCCCTCACGGGTGGGCTGAACGTCATAAGAAACCTTTTTGACCGGCGAGTAGATCGCATCGATCGGGATCAGACCGATAGGCGCGTCTTCCGGCTTGTTCTTCTCGGCAGAGACATAGCCCTTGCCGGTATTCACGGTGAGTTCCATGAACAGGTCAGCGCCATCATCCAGGTGGCAGATGACGTGATCGCGGTTCAGAACCTCGATACCTGCGCTTTCAGAGATGTCACCAGCGGTAACAACAGCTGGACCCTTGGCATTGATCGACAGGCGCTTGGGGCCTTCGACTTCCATGCGCAGGCTGACGCCCTTGAGGTTCAGGATGATATCGGTGACGTCTTCACGCACACCGGCAACGCTGGAAAATTCGTGCAGAACGTTGTCGATCTGTACGCTGGTGATCGCAGCACCCTGCAGCGAGCTCATCAGCACGCGACGCAGTGCGTTACCCAGTGTCAGACCAAAGCCACGCTCTAGTGGTTCGGCAATAATGGTTGCCTGACGTGCGGGATCGTTGCCCGGCTTTGCTTCAAGCTGTGTTGGCTTGATCAGCTCTGCCCAATTTTTATGGATCATGCAGTCCCTCCATTCCTGTCTGTACCTCATGTCCGAAGGTGCAGACGCCCGAGGTTAAAATGACGGACTGGGGCCCGGCGAATCAAGCGGGGCCCCAGCGTAAGTCTCGAATATTAGACGCGACGGCGCTTTGGCGGACGGCAGCCGTTGTGCGCGATCGGTGTCACGTCACGGATCGAGGTGATGTTGAACCCAGCCGCAGCCAGAGCGCGCAGAGCCGATTCACGACCGCCGCCAGGACCCTGGACTTCAACTTCAAGGGTTTTAACACCGTGTTCCTGCGCTTTTTTGCCTGCGTCTTCTGCAGCCATCTGAGCCGCATAAGGAGTCGATTTACGCGACCCTTTGAAGCCCATGGAACCTGCGGAGGACCAGGAAATAGCATTACCCTGAACGTCGGAGATCAGGATTTTGGTGTTGTTGAACGAAGAGTTCACGTGAGCAACGCCGGTGGCGATGTTCTTGCGCTCTTTACGCTTAGTACGAGTCTTATCGCGTGCCATTGATCAAACCCTCCCTTACTTCTTCTTGCCAGCAATGGCCTTTGCGGGGCCTTTGCGGGTGCGAGCGTTGGTGTGGGTACGCTGACCGCGAACGGGCAGGTTACGACGATGGCGCAGGCCGCGATAGCAACCAAGATCCATCAGGCGTTTGATGTTCATCTGGGTTTCACGACGCAGGTCACCTTCGACGGTGAAGGTAGCATCGATGTGCTCGCGGATGGCCAGAACTTCGGCATCAGACAGCTCATTGACGCGACGCGACGCATCAATGCCAACGGCTTCGCAGATTGCGGCCGCCGAGGTGTTACCGATTCCGGTGATATAGGTGAGGGCGATAGGTACCCGCTTTGCAGTGGGGATGTTTACGCCGGCAATACGTGCCACGTTTCACTTTCCTTTTCGTTGCGGTTCCGTAGTACCAGAACCTTTTTTCACAACGCTTGACCTTGGCAGTGTCGCCGTAAGCCCAGCATTTTGAGGTGATCATGCAGGCAAAGAACTTGCCCACGTGGAATCATCCCGTGAAGGGATGGGCTTGCGTATGAGGATTTCCGGGAAGCGTCAACCCGTGATCTGGTTAACGCGGAGCTTTTCCAGCTCGGCGACAGAGTTTCGTCACGGATTGCCCGGCAGGAACCGCCTGGATGCCTCATTTAAGATCGGCAGCGGTAGAAACGCAGCGGATCCGCATCCCCGGTAAAGATCGAGACAAGATCAGGCTGATCTGGATCCGTAACGACCGTAAACAGTTGCGGCTGATACTCTGGTCCCGGCATTTCGCATTGGCCCACATGCGTGCGCACCTGATAGCTGTTCCATTGGAAATCAATATTGGGGCTGAAAGAACAAAAATATTCCAACGAGCTATAGCCATCTGCGCCCAGAAGCAGCCCGCCTTCGCCGGCGTAGTCCAGATCGCCATCAGGGCTACCCAACACAATATCACACCCTTCGGGGCTGTCGACAAACAGACCCTGTGCCGCAACCGGCCCCGTCAGAACCAGAGCCAGCGAACCGGCGCAAATTGAACCAAGTAGAGTTTTCATAAATCACTTTCCCAATCAGGCAGAATACTCTCCTATACTGCACAAATACCTTCGCCCATGGGAAGCCTTCTGCGGCTTGCAAAAACTAAAATCCGCACAAACAAAAAAGGGAAGCCACAAGGCTCCCCTTCTTAATTTCTGACTATCAGGCAGAGCGTTTTAGTCCAGTGCAGCCGCAATGTCTGCCGCGACCGCTTCCATCGATTGCAGGCCGTCAACGGACTGCAGCTGACCCTTGGCGTAATAGTATCCCAGCAATGGTGACGTCTTTTTGTAATACTCCATCAGACGAGTCTTGAGGCTGTCCTCATTGTCGTCTGCACGGCGCTTCACATCTGTACTGCCACAATTGCTGCATTTGCCATCGGCGGGCCAGGGTTTGGTCTGGTCGTGATAGACCTCTCCGCAGCCACCGCAGGTGGAGCGACCGGTGATGCGCGCGACCAAGGCGCTGTCATCGACAGCCATCTCGATCACTGCATCCAGCTTAAGCCCCATTTCGGCCAGCAAGTCACCGAGTGCATCGGCCTGTCCCAACGTGCGCGGGAAGCCATCAAAGATGAAACCACCCTCAGCACCTTCGGCGATTTTTTCACGGATCAAACCAATGACGATCTCATCCGTGACCAGCTCACCACGGGCGATGACGTCCGCGACCTTTTTGCCCATTTCAGAGCCATTCGCCTGGGCTTCGCGCAGCATGTCACCGGTAGACAGCTGCACCATGCCGCGATTTTCAACCAGGTGACGCGCCTGCGTCCCCTTGCCCGCACCGGGCGGGCCCAAGAGAATGATATTGGTCATCGGCGAGATGGCCCCCGTTTTGCACGTTTTTTGTTACGCCCGCGCAGCTGGCTCTTCTCGATGAGGCCTTCATACTGATGCGCAAGCAGATGGCTCTGGGCCTGCTGAATGGTATCCATGGTCACCGACACGACGATCAGGACCGAGGTGCCACCAAAGTAAACCGGGAAGGCAAACTGACCGCGCAAAACTTCAGGCAGGACACAGACCAAAGCCAGATAGAACGAGCCCAGAACCAAGACACGGTTCACAACATATTCAATATATTCAGCGGTTTTCTTACCGGGGCGAATACCCGGTACAAAACCGTTCTGGTTCTTCAGGTTATTTGCAACTTCCTCGGGCTTGAAGGCCACGTTGAAGGTGTAGAAATAAGCAAAGAACACGATCATCGACACGAAGAACAGCAGATACAGCGGTTGGCCGGGGCCAAAGTTGGCCAAAAGCCAAGACATCACCGGACCGCTGGTGGCACCAGATGAAAAGGTCGAAATGGTTGTCGGCAGCAGCAAAAGCGAGCTGGCAAAGATCGCCGGGATTACGCCTGCTGGGTTCACCTTGACCGGCAAGTGGCTGGAGCCACCGTCATAGACTTTCATGCCAACCTGACGACGTGGGTACTGGATGTGGATCTTGCGCAGCGCACGTTCCATGAAGACCACGAACATGATTACGGCGATGACCATCAGGATAACACCGATGATCACAGCAGGGCTGATGGCGCCGGAGCGGCCAGAAGCAAAGAACTGCGCGATCGAAGCAGGAACCTCGGCGATGATGCCAACGAAGATGATCAGCGAAATACCGTTGCCGATGCCACGCTGGGTGATCTGCTCGCCCAGCCACATCAGGAACATGGTGCCGCCCACCAGCGTGATCATGCAAGCCATGCGGAAATACATGCCCGGATCGGTGGCCAGATCACCGGCCTCCAGTGACACGGCCAGACCATAGGCCTGCGCGGTCGCTAGCGCGACGGTGCCGTAACGGGTGTATTGGTTGATTTTCTTGCGGCCCTGATCGCCCTCTTTTTTGAGCTGTTCAAGTGCCGGAACCATCGAGGTCAGCAACTGGACAATGATCGAGGCCGAAATATAGGGCATGATGCCCAGGGCAAAGATGCCCATACGGCCAAGCGCGCCACCGGTGAACATCGACACCATGCCGCCGATGCCCTGCCCCGCCGCTTCCATAAACTCTCGCAGGGCGCCTGAATCGATGCCTGGAACCGGAATAAAGGTGCCGAGGCGATATACGATCAGAAGGCCAAGCGTAAACAGGATGCGATTGCGCAGATCCGTGGCTTTGCCAAGTGCGGACCAGCTGGTGTTCGCTGCCATTTGTTCTGCTGCTGATACCATGAAATGGGTCTCTTCTTGCGAAAACGCCGCCCGGAACCGTTTTCCGGCTCGGACGGCGTATTGGAAAACTGTGACCTATGTAAGCGGCATCAAGGCCGCTCACAAGCCGTTACTCGGCGGCGGCTGCAGTTGCCACGGTCAATGCGCCACCGGCCTTTGCAACTGCTTCAACAGCTGCGGCAGATGCGCCAGTAACCGAGATGGTCGCTTTTGCAGTGAATTCGCCTTTGGCCAGGACGCGGATACCGTCCTTTTTGCGACGGATCAGGCCGGAAGACACCAGAGTATCTTCGGTGATCGACGCGGCGTCCAAACGACCCAGGTCGATGAATTTCTGGATCAGGCCCAGGTTCACAACGGCGAATGCCTTGCGGTTTGGCTTGTTGAAGCCGCGCTTAGGCAGACGTTGGTACAAAGGCATCTGACCGCCCTCATAGCCGTTGATCGAAACACCCGAACGGGATTTCTGACCTTTGATACCACGGCCACCCATTTTACCCTTGCCGGAGCCGGGACCACGGGCAACGCGCATGCGTTTTTTGGTTGCGCCTGGATTGTCGCTGAGTTCGTGAAGTTTCATGTCGCTTCTCCTGTGCCGGATGTGACCCCTGAAGCGTAGAGAGGGTCAACCACGGCTTGTGTACAAATGATTCCATGGCCCCAAAGGAGCCACCGCTGGCGTATAGCCCCCCAGCCGAACCGGATCAAGCCCTAGCAGGACTGCGCCCCTCACATTGACGTGCCACCCACTCAAACCCAAGCCAAGCCCGACCAAGCCAAGCCAAGCCCGGCCAAACCTAATCGCCCCCGCAAGACAAAAAACGCCCCCGCAGAGTGCAGAGGCGCTTTCAGAACCAAAACCGAGGGAGGAGGGCTCTGGCTGGTTAACTCATCAGATCACAGATGGTAGACATGCTTACGGGCGATATCGGCGATATCGCAGCGACGCACACCAATGTCAGCCAACTCTCGGTTGGTGAGGCGCGACAGCTGCGCATAGGTGCGTTTGTATTCCCGGCTCATGGCCCAGTTGGCTGTCGCCTGGGCCGCAAAAGCGCGCAGGCGCGCGATGAGGCCAAAATCAGATGTGTGTGTATAGGCGTGTGCCATAGGAGTGTCCTTCATTCATAGCCGGAGCGTATTCCCCAGCTCTTGTTCGGTGCCTTTTTAGGTACCTTTGAAATAAAGGATTTATTTTACGGCAAACAACAGATGGGCAGGTCTACCCGTCATGCGCTGAATGCATAGGCCAAACCGCATCGCACCGCGTGCAACAGGGTCTGACATCAGCAAGCCATCCGTACCGGACAGCGTACCAAAGAAAAAACGCCCCCGGTTTCCCGGAGGCGCTTTCATCAGGTCTCACGAAAGAGGCTTAATCGCGCTCTTCGATGATCTCTACCATGTGAGAGATCTTGCGAACCATGCCACGAACCGAAGGCGTATCTTCGAGTTCACGGGTTTTGTGCATCTTGTTCAGACCCAGACCGATCAGCGTTGCGCGCTGGTCGGCGGGACGGCGGATTGGAGAACCAATCTGCTTAACAACGATAGTTTTAGCCATGTGTCCGTCTCCTTACGCTTCAGCGGTTTCGGCAACAGGTGCTTCGTCCCGCTTGGGCAGGATGTCGGCGACCTTTTTACCACGACGCTGTGCAACCGAACGGGGGCTCTGCTCTTTGGTCAGACCGTTCAGGGTTGCGCGGATCATGTTGTAGGGGTTCTGCGAGCCGATCGACTTCGAGACAACGTCTTTGACGCCGAGCATCTCGAATACTGCACGCATGGGACCACCGGCGATGATACCGGTACCTTCAGGTGCGGTACGCATCACAACCTTGCCGGCGCCGTGGCGACCGTCGATGTCGTGGTGCAGGGTACGACCCTCTTTCAGAGGTACACGAACCATCTGGCGCTTGGCTTGCTCAGTCGCCTTGCGGATGGCCTCGGGTACTTCTTTCGCTTTACCTTTGCCAAAGCCAACGCGGCCTTTTTGGTCACCAACAACAACCAGGGCTGCAAAACCAAAGCGCTTACCGCCTTTTACAGTTTTGGAGACACGGTTGATCGCGACCAGGCGATCTGCGAATTCAGGTGTTTCTTCTTCGCGACGGCCACGGCCACGGCGATTTTCACGTTCTGCCATTAGGCATTCCTTTCAGGATGGCGCTTGGCGCCTTTTATTCCAATCCAGGTGAGGCGCCCCTTGCGGAGCGCCTCCCGGATCATCGGGGTGGCAGAACTGCCACCCGCAAGTCTTAGATCTTCAGACCGCCTTCACGCGCAGCGTCGGCCAGGGCCTTCACTTTGCCGTGGAACAGGAAGCCGCCACGATCGAAATAGGCCTCGGAAACACCAGCCGCCTTGGCGCGCTCGGCGATAACCGAACCCACTTTGGTCGCCGCTTCGATGTTGTTCTTGCCAACAAAGCCGAGATCTTTTTCCAGTGTCGAGGCTGACGCCAGTGTCTTGCCTGCCAGATCGTCGATCAACTGAACCGAGAGGTTCTTGTTGGAACGATGAACTGAAAGACGCAGACGGCCGGCGTTGACCTTGCGAAGTTTGTTCCGGACGCGCAGGCGACGCTTCAGAAACAGGGTACGTTTGCTGTTTGCCATTGTGCTGGTCCTTACTTCTTCTTGCCTTCTTTGCGGAAGATGAACTCGCCCTTGTAGCGGATGCCTTTGCCCTTATAGGGCTCGGGACGGCGCCATTCACGGATCTTAGCCGCGACTTCGCCCACCTGCTGCTGGTCGATACCTTCCACAACGATTTCGGTCTGCTTCGGCGCGGTGATGGTAACACCTTCCGGAGCAACAAAATCGACATCATGGCTATAGCCCAGGTTCAGCTTCAGGGTATTTCCCTGCATCTGAGCCCGGTAACCAACACCCTGGATCTCCAGCTCTTTCTTAAAGCCGGTGGTCACGCCAGCAACCAGGTTTGCAACCATGGTGCGGGACATGCCCCACTGCTGACGAGCGCGCTTGGACTTGCCGCGAGGCTCGACCTTTACTGCGTTCTCTTCAACCAGGAGAGTGACGTCGTCGGTAGCTGTGAAGCTGCGGGTCCCTTTGGGGCCCTTAACTTCGATGCTCTGGCCGGACACGCTAGCGGTGACACCGCTGGGCAGTGCGACTGCTTTTTTACCAATACGGGACATCGATAGACCTCCTTAGAATACGGTGCAGAGCACTTCGCCGCCAACATTGGCTGCCCGTGCGCTTGCATCCGACATCACACCCTTGGGGGTGGAGACAATCGACACACCCAGGCCCTGACGGACCGACGGGATGTCATTGACGCCCATGTAAACGCGACGGCCAGGTTTGGAAACCCGCTTCACTTCGCGAATGACAGGATCGCCATCGTAGTACTTGAGGCTGATTTCCAGCGCCGGATGGCCGCGTTCGTCAGTCGTTTTCTCATAGCCGCGGATGTAACCTTCGTCAGCCAGCACATCCAACACCCAAGCGCGCAACTTCGACGCAGGGGATGATACGGTGGATTTGCCGCGCATCTGAGAGTTACGAATACGGGTGAGCATATCGCCGATAGGATCGTTCATATCTGTCTCTCCCTTACCAGCTCGATTTCACCATACCGGGGATCTGGCCATTCGAGCCCAGTTCCCGCAGCGCGATCCGGCTGACCTTCAGCTTACGATAGTAAGCGTGAGGACGACCGGTCAGCTGACAACGGTTGTGAAGACGAGTTGCCGAAGAATTCCGCGGCAGTTTTGCCAGTGTCAGACGCGCTTTGAAACGCTCTTCCATTGGCTTGGATTCGTCATTCGCGATTTCTTTAAGCTCGGCGCGTTTCGCGGCATATTTTGCCACCAGACGCTCGCGCTTTTTCTCGCGTTCGATCATGCTTTTCTTAGCCATGTCTCTGTCCTTCCCGCGCTCAGCTATTGAAGGGCATGTTGAAAGCTTTCAACAGCGCCTTTGCTTCCGCGTCGGTTTTCGCGGTGGTGGCAATCACGATATCCATGCCCCAGTTTTCGTCGATTTTATCAAAATCGATTTCTGGGAACACGAGATGCTCTTTCAGGCCCATGGCATAGTTGCCACGACCGTCAAAAGAGGTACCCGATACGCCGCGAAAATCGCGGATACGAGGCATCGCAACGGTGATCAGACGATCCAGGAATTCAAACATCCGGTCGCCGCGCAGAGTTACCTTTGCGCCCATCGGCATGCCTTCACGAACCCGGAAGCCAGCGATGGAGTTCTTCGCCACAGTGGTCAGAGCATTCTGGCCAGCGATGGTGGAGAGATCAGCCTGGGCGGATTTGGCTTTCTTGCTGTCTTTGACAGCAGCGCGGCCGCACCCGATGTTCAGAACGATTTTTTCCAGCTTAGGCAGCTGCATAACGTTCTTGTAGCCGAACTCTTCGGTCAGGGCACCAGTGATGGTTTCCTTGTACAGAGTCTTCAGACGCGGGGTGTAGGTTGCGTTATCAAGCATCAGACAGTCTCCCCGGTCGTTTTGGCGAAGCGCACTTTCTTGTCGTCTTCCATGCGGAAGCCAACGCGAGTTGCTTTACCATTGGAGTCCAGCAGTGCCAGGTTCGAAAGCTCGATTGGCAGTGCTTTGGGCAGGCGGCCGCCCTGGTCGCTTTGTGTCTGACGTGTGTGGCGGATCGCCATGTTCACGCCGTCAACAATCGCTTTACCGGCTTGGGGGTCAACAGAGGCGATGGTGCCTTCTTTGCCCTTATCCTTACCGGCCAGCACGATAACCTTATCGCCTTTGCGGAGTTTAGCAGCCATTGTTACAGCACCTCCGGAGCAAGCGAGATGATTTTCATGAAGTTTTTGGCGCGCAGCTCGCGAACAACTGGGCCAAAGATACGTGTACCTACGGGCTCATTGTTGTTGTTGAGGATGACGGCGGCGTTGCGATCGAAACGGATCGCGGTACCATCGGCACGACGGACTTCTTTGGCGGTGCGAACGACGACGGCCTTACGGACATCACCTTTCTTAACGCGACCGCGGGGGATGGCTTCCTTAACCGAGACAACAATGACGTCGCCTACGGATGCGTACTTACGCTTGGAACCACCCAGAACCTTGATGCACTGAACTCGGCGAGCGCCGGAGTTGTCAGCAACATCCAGGTTTGTTTGCATCTGGATCATGTGGTTTCTCCCGACCTGTGGGGACTGGCGATGCGTGCCAAATTATGCCCCCAGGGTTTCGACAAACTGGTCAGTCTGCCGCTTATGGGACCTTACGGTCTCTTAAGCGGTCAGAACTTCCCAGCGTTTCGTTTTCGATTTCGGCGCGCATTCGATGATGCGAACTTGATCGCCGACCTTGAAAGCGTTCTGTTCATCGTGCGCCCGATACTTTTTGGACTTACGAATGGTTTTCTTCAGAACAGGATGCGTGAAGCGGCGTTCAACCGAGACAGTTACGGTCTGGGCGTTGGCGTCGCTGGTCACGGTGCCTGTGAGAATACGTTTGGGCATCTGTCAGGCTCCTTATTCTGCAGCTGCGGCTGCAGCTTTTTCGTTCAGAATGGTCTTCACGCGGGCAGCGTTACGGCGAGCCGTTTTGATACCCGAAGTGTTTTCCATTTGACCGGTAGCTTGTTGAAAACGGAGATTGAAGCTCTCTTTTTTCATGGATGCAAGCAGATCGCGGAGCTCGTCCACGGTCTTATCGCGCAGATCATTGGCGTTCATCGCCTTTGTTCCTTGTCCTAAGCACCAGAAGGCCCCGTGAGGGTCACCTTGTTATCTGGTGGGTTATGTAAAACCCCATACCCGAAGGCATGGAAAAAGAATCACCAGGCCCAGATCCGTGACAGATTTAAGCCAAGCGATGTGCTCCTATAGGGGAGATGGGCGGGGGGGGCAAGGGAAAGGTTGGCAGCAGTCACTCTACTCCAATAAGTCAAGACGATCGATTGAAGACAAGCTGCTTCTTAGCCACGTTCGATACTCAAGAGACACTTCTGCCGACGCCTCATCCAAACCAATTTCACTTAGATCAAAGTCGTCTGGCATTGAAAACTTCTGCTCTAGGCGAACTAACCGTTCAACAACATAATCGTAACCTACACTTGGGTCTTCGTGGAATTCGATAGCACAACAATGAAAGTACTTCTTCAGAAGAGGGTCCACATTTTTGTATAAGAACTCCAAGCTTGTCTCGCTCGCTACTACACCAAAGTTCTCAATGCCATCAGGATGGTAAAAATGTTGAACTGCGTTTCGCAGTTTGAGTATCCGATCAAAGCTGTCGCGGTCAGGTAACGATATACCGGTTACCGCCCAAAGGATATTAGGAAGGTGCTGGAAGTCATGCGTCCTCCCCTTTTCAAGCATCCTTTTCAACTGGAGTTCGTTAGTTGAGCCCTCATACAAATCAGAGATGTTTTTGAAAATTAGGAGTGGGTGCGAGCGGGCTATCAATGCCTTCAGGACGAGTTCGCCAGCATGTGCCGCGTTTAAGACAGAAGTGTTTCCCCAGTACTCTCTGCCTGGATCAAGATATACTGCGTGCGTATTGGCCTGGCTAACTGCAGCCTTGGCATTCCAAATGATGCGCTCAGGGATTTCGGAAAATATCTTGTGCATGTAGAGACACTAGCACAACTAAAACGCGACAATCCAGAATTCCCAGTAGGAGAATAACCTTGGAAGCGATTGACTATGTTCAGACGCTCCCCACGCGCTTCACCCTAAACTTTGCCGCTCGGCTCGGTCGCACTAAAAATGCCTACGTTAATCGCCGTACCGCGCGAGGCCTCCGACCGGTCGGCCCCCAATCGTTCCCCCGGAACGATTGCCGCTGCGCGGGTCGGATCTTACTCCCACCGATAGTTAAAACTGACTGAAATCCGGTCGTCTTCGGACATGTTCATCGGTACCTCGTGGCGCAGCCAGCTTTCCCAGAGCAGCACATCGCCCACATCGGGCTTCATGTAGATAAAGGGCTTCAGCTCGCGACGCGCGTCTTTCACCCGGACCGGCGCGGCCATCATCATGGCGGAGCGCGGATCTTCCAGCTTCAGCGCGCTGGTGTCTTCGGGCATTGCCACATAGGTGGTGCCAGAAATCACCGAATGTGGATGGATATGCGAGGCATGCATGCCGCCTTCGGGCAGGATGTTGATCCAAAGATCCTCGAGCTTCAGCGCACGGCCATCCAGATCAAACTCAAGATCCTTGGCGAAACTAGCGACATGGGCATCCAGAACCTTGACCAGATCGGCAAAGATCGGGAACCGCCAGGGCAGATCCGTCAGCGATGCATAGGAGGTATAGCCGGGATAGCCGTTTTCCTCGCACCAGTCCTGCCCCGCCTCGTCATCCTCGGCGATGACCAGGCAAGACTTTTCCAGCTCTTCGGCATTGATCTTCGGATCAAACTCCGACAGGGCAGCGCGATAGAGGCGGGTCGCAAACAGCGATTCAATCTGTGACATGGCAGACTCCATAAACCAGTTGCCTCCCCAATAAGGGATCTGCGGCAATGCGGCAATGCGGCCCCGCAAGCCTCATTTCCCTCTCAGAACCGCCGCCGCAGAAATTTTGGCTCGGTCTAAACCGTATTTTAAGTGCCTTCGCGCTAATTTTTCTCCAAATGGCTTTGAAGGAATTAAAGTGATGCTAGATACCTCGCCTCAGGCGAACAGCCTCTATCTGGACCTGATGGAGAAATGCCTTGCCAATACCATCTATGGTGACGATCCAACCGATCCATGGACCGGCAAAAAATATCACGTAGCTTTGCGTGAGAACGGCAAGGACTGGCCGAGCAAGGCCCATACGATGATTGGCGCAAAACGGCTGCGCAACACTCGCGAGATGGCCGAGGCCGCGATCAAAGAAGGCATTCCCGGCGACTTCATCGAAACCGGCGTCTGGCGCGGTGGCGCAAGCATCATGATGCGCGCGGTCTGCAAAGCCTATGGCGACACCAGCCGCCAAGTCTATGTTGCCGACAGTTTTGAAGGTCTACCACCTGCTGACCCGACCAATTTCCCCGCCGACACCGGCGATGTCCACGACACCTACGAAGAGCTCGCGGTGTCACAGGAGCAGGTCAGCGCCAACTTTGCCTCTTATGGCTTGCTGGATGATCAGGTGAAATTCCTGAAAGGCTGGTTCAAGGACACCCTGCCCGGTCTGGATCGCACCTTTGCCGTAGTGCGCCTTGATGGCGATATGTATGAATCCACCATCCAGGCCATCGAAGCGCTCTATCCGCGGCTCAGCCCGGGCGGTTTCCTGATTGTGGATGACTATGGTGCCGTCCCCGGCTGCAAACAAGCCATCGAGGACTATCGCGCGGCCAACAACATTACCGCGCAGATCTTCGGCATCGACTGGACAGGTGTCTGGTGGCGCAAACCCCACGAATAAGTCGCGTCATCGAAAACCGCCGCGCTTTGTTCGGCGGTTTTTCTTTTGCCGCCCCTTTTCTTGGCGCCCCACATCGCGTGAATGCGGGCCACAGAAATGAAAAAGCCCCCGCTGAATTCTCAGCGGGGGCTTTTTTGATTATCAGAACCGGCAGATCTTACCAGTCTTCGCGAACCACGACGCGGGTTTTCACCGGCAGTTTCATCGCGGCCAGACGCAGGGCCTCACGGGCGATGTCGTCGTTGACGCCGTCGATTTCAAACATCACGCGGCCAGGTTTGACCTTGCATGCCCAATAATCCACGGAACCTTTACCTTTACCCATACGAACTTCGACGGGCTTGGAGGTCACAGGAGTGTCCGGGAAGATACGGATCCAGACACGGCCCTGACGCTTCATGTGACGGGTCATGGCACGACGGGCAGCCTCGATCTGACGCGCAGTGACGCGCTCAGGAGTGGTTGCCTTGAGGCCGTAGGTGCCAAAGTTCAGATCGGAGCCACCTTTGGCGTCGCCCTTGATCCGGCCTTTGTGCATCTTGCGGAATTTAGTACGCTTTGGCTGAAGCATTTCGTTCTCTCCTTAGCGACGACCGCCACCAGCACCACGAGGTGCAGGGCCGTCCTGGAGTTCCTGTGCTTTACGGTCACGTGCCTGTGGATCGTGTTCCATGATCTCACCTTTGAAGATCCAGGTTTTGATCCCGATGATCCCATAGGGAGTCATCGCTTCGGCATGTGCGTAATCGATGTCGGCGCGCAGTGTGTGCAGAGGCACACGACCTTCGCGGTACCATTCGGTACGGGCGATTTCAGCGCCACCCAGACGACCAGCAACGTTCACCCGGATACCCAGGGCGCCCATACGCATGGCGTTCTGTACGGCGCGCTTCATCGCACGACGGAAAGACACACGACGTTCCAGCTGCTGAGCGATGGACTCACCAACCAGGGCTGCGTCGAGCTCGGGCTTGCGAACTTCAACGATGTTGAGGTGCAGTTCCGAAGCAGTCATCGAGGCGAGCTTCTTGCGAAGCACTTCGATGTCAGCGCCTTTTTTACCGATGATCACACCAGGACGTGCGGTGTGAATGGTCACGCGGCACTTCTTGTGTGGACGTTCGATGATCACACGGGCGATACCGGCCTGTTTGCACTCATCCTTGATGAATTCGCGCAGTTTCAGGTCTTCGAGCAGCAGATCACCAAAATCTTTGGTGTCGGCGTACCAACGGCTGTCCCAGGTACGGTTGATCTGCAGGCGCATGCCAACCGGATTGACTTTATGTCCCATTAGGCTTGCTCCTCAACTTGACGCACCTTGATGGTGATCTCAGCGAACGGTTTCAAGATCTTGCCGAAACGACCACGGGCACGAGGACGGCCACGCTTCAGGGTCATGTTCTTACCAACCCAGGCTTCGGCAACGATCAGCTCGTCAACGTCCAGGTTATGGTTGTTTTCAGCATTGGCGATGGCAGACTGAAGGCATTTCTTCACGTCCTGCGCGACACGCTTGTTCGAGAAAGTCAGGTCGGTCAGAGCCTTGTCAACTTTCTTGCCACGGATCATCTGCGCAACCAGGTTCAGCTTCTGCGGGGAAGTACGGAGCATGCGGGTTTTCGCCATTGCTTCGTTGTCTGCCACGCGGCGGGGATTTTGTACCTTACCCATGACTTACTTCCGCTTCGCTTTTTTGTCAGCGGCGTGACCATAATAGGTACGAGTTGGCGAATACTCACCGAACTTCTGACCGATCATGTCTTCCGAGACGTTGACTGGGATGTGCTTCTGGCCGTTGTACACACCAAATGTCAGACCCACGAACTGGGGCAGAATGGTGGAACGACGCGACCAGATTTTGATGACTTCGTTGCGGCCGGATTCGCGCGCAGCTTCGGCTTTCTTAAGCACGTAGCTGTCGACAAATGGGCCTTTCCATACAGAGCGAGACATAAATTAACGCCCCTTCTTCTTGGCGTGACGCGAGCGGATGATCAGCTTTTGCGACGCTTTGTTTTTGTTGCGGGTGCGCTTACCTTTGGTCGGCTTGCCCCATGGGGTTACCGGGTGACGACCACCAGAGGTACGACCTTCACCACCACCGTGTGGGTGATCGATCGGGTTCATGACAACACCACGAACCGAAGGACGCTTGCCTTTGTGGCGCATGCGGCCGGCTTTACCGTAGTTCTGGTTCGAGTTGTCAGGGTTCGACACGGCACCAACGGTGGCCATGCATTCCTGACGAACCATACGCAGTTCACCCGACGACAGGCGAATCTGAGCGTAGCCACCATCACGACCAACAAACTGAGCATAAGTACCAGCAGCACGGGCGATCTGGCCGCCTTTGCCTGGCTTCATCTCGATGTTGTGGATGATGGTACCGATCGGCATGCCGGAGAAGGGCATTGCGTTACCGGGCTTGATGTCAGCTTTTGCCGAAGCAACAACTTTATCACCAACCGCCAGACGCTGTGCTGCCAGGATATAGGCCTGCTCACCGTCTTCGTATTTGATCAGGGCGATGAATGCGGTCCGGTTCGGGTCATATTCGATCCGTTCAACGGTTGCCGCAACATCCAGTTTGTTCCGCTTGAAGTCAACGATACGGTAAAGACGCTTTGCGCCACCGCCGCGACGGCGAGAAGTAATTCGTCCGGTGTTGTTCCGGCCGCCCGATTTCGTCAAACCCTCAGTGAGAGACTTGACGGGACGTCCTTTCCAAAGCTCCGAACGGTCGATCAGAACCAGCCCACGCTGGCCCGGCGTCGTCGGCTTATACGACTTGAGTGCCATGCTTTCTGTCTTCCGTTTAGCTACGACGGGTTGCCCCGCCGTTGCAGATCATCGGGGGCGTGCCCCAGTAGATCCGCTATGTGTAAGCCCCCCGTCCGTTTGCCCCATGTGGAGCGCGCTACTAAGGTGGCCAGTCTTTAGGGCCCCAAAGGTCCCCAGCTCAATATATCCCACAAAGATAACGGCCCCAGAACGAATCTGAGGCCAGCAGGATTGGGCGGATGTAGCAGGGATGGGGGGGGGTGGCAATGGCCCTCTTTCAGGATCGTACCTTCATCACAACCCCGCACTGACTATACATCAGACGTCCATATGAGAAAGTCGAGTTGGTGGATCACCTCTTTAGGAGAGTGCTATGCTGTACTTTCTCCTCTGGGGAGTTTAAATCACCAACCAAAGAGTTTCTAACCCCCAAATAAACTGAGGTAGTCAACGTTTGGCAAAAGAAGACTTTCAATTTTTTAGCGACAGTAGCAGCCATCGGGGACACCAGTTTATGGTAGTTGGTGGAATTCTCCTCACCCCAAATCGTGCAAGGGAGCTCAACTCCGCAATGCTGGCCTTAAAGGATCAAGCCAAGATGGGCCCCGCAAGCGAGTTCAAGTGGTCGGGATACAAGAACGGCCAAAGGAAAAAGGCATATTTTGAGCTCGTCGATTTATTCTATAGCATGATCGAAAAGAACCATCTGCACTTTCACTGCTTGATATGCGACTTCAATGATTTTGATCACAAACACGACGAACTCAATGGTTCGAAAAACATGTTCCGAAGCGTCAACAAACTCTACTATCAGCTTCTTGTACATCAGATTTGTCGTAGGTACGGGAAGAAAGGCAAAATCGCCATGTACCCCGACCATGGGAACGACTCGGCAGAAATTGTCAGCTTTCGAGAAAACGTTTGCAAGGCGGCGTATTTCAGCCATGGCGCAAACTTCGGAAGCCTAATGAGAATACAACCCTACCCCTCATCAAAGATGCTACCTCTTCAGCTTCCCGACGTAATACTAGGTGGCATAGCCGCACTGCGCGAGAACCGGAAGCTAAACAAGAACAAAAACGAATTAGGAAACTACATTCTTGAAAGATCGCCTCTAGCCGACTGGAGCGAAACAACTAGTCGGGATGCCAACTTTACAGTTTGGCACTGGAAGAAATGAAAGGAAGACAGGTATTTGGCTCCCGAAGTCTATTCCGAATAACGGAAACGGCTGATCTCTACCAACGTATTCGACAACCGGGAGCCAAGTAGCAACCTATACCCACCCACCTATTTTGTCAAGTTTATAGGGAGTTAACCCTTCAACTTAGGCCAATAGCAAAAAGGCCCCCGCTTCGCAGCGAGGGCCTTTCCAATCAGGTCAAAACCAAAATCTCAGAGTCCGGTGGACACGTCGATTGTGTTGCCCTCTTCGAGCGTCACATAGGCTTTTTTCACGTCTTTGCGACGGCCGATCTGGCCGCGGAACCGCTTTTGCTTACCCTTGGTGATGGTGGTGTTGACCGCCTTCACTTTCACACCAAAGAGGCTTTCAACAGCTTCTTTGATCTGGGGTTTGTTGCTGTCGATCGCAACTTCAAAAACAACCGCACCGTTTTCGGATGCCATGGTGGTTTTCTCGGTGATGATCGGCTTGCGGATCACATCGTAGTGTTCTGCTTTAGCGTTCATTTCAGGCGAGCCTCCAGTGCTTCGAGACCTGCTTTGGTGATCACCAGGGTGTCACGCTTCAGGATGTCATAGACGTTCGCACCCATTGTTGGCAGGATATCCAGACCTTCAATGTTGCGCGACGCTTTCAGGAAGCCTTCGTTTACCGAGGCACCATCGATGACCAGCGCGCGCTTCCAACCCAGGTTTGCAACCTGTTTGGCCAGAGCACCGGTCTTGCCTTCGGCAGCGGCGTCAGAGATCACAACCAGTTCGCCGGCTTTTGCCTTCGCGGAGAGTGCGTGACGCAGACCCAGCTTGCGGAACTTTTTGGTCAGCTCGTGGCCGTGCGAACGCACAACGGGGCCTTTGTAGATACCACCACCGCGGAAGATCGGTGCCGAGCGAGCGCCGTGGCGTGCGCCACCGGTGCCTTTTTGGCGATAGATCTTCTTGGTCGAGTATTTGACTTCCGAACGGGTCTTTACCTTGTGGGTACCGGCCTGCGCGTTGTTACGCTGCCAGCGAACCACACGGTGCAGAATGTCCGCACGTGGCTCCAGACCAAAGAGGTCGGCGTTCAGCTCGATGTCGCCAGCTTTGCTGCCGTCGAGATTCATCACATCAAGTTTCATGCTTCACCACCTTCTGCAGGGGCTTCGGTTGCAGCGGCTTTGACACCAGCTGGGAACGGAAGACCTTCAGGAGCTTTCTTCTTCACGGCATCCTTGACAGTGACCCAGCCACCTTTGGAACCGGGAACGGCGCCTTTGATGAAGACCAGACCACGGTCGGCGTCAGTTTTGACGACTTCCAGGTTCTGTGTGGTTACGCGGGCAGCACCCATGTGACCAGCCATCTTCTTGCCTTTGAAAACCTTGCCGGGATCCTGACACTGGCCAGTGGAGCCATGCGAACGGTGAGAGATCGAAACACCGTGCGAGGCACGCAGACCACCAAAGTTGTGACGCTTCATCGCACCGGCAAAACCTTTACCGATCGATGTACCAGTGACGTCCACTTTCTGACCTTGCAGGAAGTGTTCGGCAGAGATTTCAGCACCAACTTCGATCAGAGCTTCGGCAGGAACGCGGAATTCCACGATCTTACGCTTGGGCTCGACTTTCGCAGCAGCAAAGTGACCACGCATGGCCTTGGAGACGCGCTTTACCTTGGCGGAACCTGCACCGAGCTGAACAGCTGTGTAGCCGTCTTTGTCTTCGGTACGCTGAGACACAACCTGCAGGCCATCCAGGTGAAGAACGGTCACAGGGATCTGCTGACCATCTTCAAGGAACAGACGGGTCATGCCAACTTTTTTTGCAATAATACCAGAGCGCATTATTTATACCCTCCGTTCTTAAGATTGCAGTTTGATCTCGACGTCCACACCAGCGGCGAGGTCGAGCTTCATCAGCGCGTCCACGGTCTGGGGGGTCGGATCAACGATGTCGAGCATACGCTTGTGCGTACGGATCTCGAACTGGTCACGAGATTTCTTGTCAACGTGGGGACCACGCAGAACGGTGAATTTCTCGATCTTGTTTGGCAGTGGGATCGGGCCGCGAACAGTCGCGCCGGTCCGCTTGGCAGTGTTGACGATCTCTTGTGTGCTGGCGTCCAGTACACGATAGTCAAATGCCTTCAGCCGAATACGGATATTTTGGCTTTGCATTAGTCAGCCTTTATCTAGGCGTGAAGGTTGAGAGGAGGGGCAGCGACCATCGCTTACCCTCGTCGAACCCAAAAGGCGGGAATCACCCCGCCTAGCTGTTCCACTAGGGAACCTGCGCCCTATACGCCTGATACGCCAACGTGGCAAGACGTTTCGCGCGCGAAACAGTTGCCTTTGGGGCGTGCGGCGGGTTTGGGGTTTGTGTGGCCTTCCGACCCGAGGAGGAAACAGGGTTAGAGTAGCGCCACAGCTTCTTCCGGCGTTCGAACTTTGACCCCCTCAAAACTTTCCGTGCGCTCAATTTTTTTGAAGTTATTGTCGCTGGTTACAAAGACATCCCTACTATTGGAAACGTGGGCCCACATCATCTGCCGGTCGCACCAACGGTTCCGCCATTTTTTGTCAGTCAAAATATCACCGGTAGCTTCGGGGGCCAGCCTTTTGAAGTCCGAGTAACTGAAAGCTACGCTTGGAAACAAAACATTGTGAATGCGCTCTTCGAGGTCACACTCTTCGTCCGCAAACACTGCGTGATCCAAGTAACTGATGTCGATGTAGGCCATTCCCAGAAGCAAGGGAATGTCATCTATGTCCAATTCCTTCAAGCGCGCTTCAAATTCGCGAAAACTATCCAGATATCTGTCTCCTGGTTGACGTTCAGATGCAGAAACCGCCACAAAAGCGACCTCCGCTTTTCCAGCTCTGTGAGCCGATATCAAACTCTGGACATTCGTCGCGCTTGGACGGCAAAGATCTAAGTCAATAATACAATTGGTATCCAGCGTAAATTTCAAAGCCCGGCCCTCACAGAACACTCCATCAGAGAGACCTTACTTCCTCATTTTGGCTGTTAGAACCCAACTGAGCGAACCATTTCTCCCGGACAGACCTGTTAGAGGGTCACTGAAACAGAAAAAGGGCGCCCCTTTGGGCGCCCTTTTTATATTCTCACCTGTGTGGTTCTCGGTGATTTTCCCCGGTGGGGAAGATCACCTGTCACCACCAGACGCGCGAGCGCGTCTTACTCGGTGATTTTGGAAACGACGCCAGCGCCGACGGTGCGGCCGCCTTCGCGGATCGCAA
>NZ_CYSG01000023.1 GCF_001457775.1 Phaeobacter sp. CECT 5382 | reverse complement strand
CCACCTCGAACCGGTCATCCGAGACCTCGAAGGTATGGCTGTCGCCTGCGTCCGGATCCACCACCGAGACCGTGCCGACAACCGCCCCGACGGCGTTTTCCGCAACCGGGGCCCCGTCCAGCGTCACCGCTTCGGGGGCTTCGTTCACATCCGTATTTTTGATCTCAGGCGGAGTGGCTGCCGGTTCAGTCGGCGCGCCGCCTTCATAGGCGCGTTCAAGGGCCTCACCAGAAGCCCCTCCTTCACCCGTATGCAGCGTACTGCGGCTTGGGTCATCGCTCAGGTCATCAGCGTTTTGAGATAACAGGGTGCCCAGATCTTCTGGCTCCTCCTGCTCTCCCGGCACCGAAATCAGATATGGGTCGACTTCGTTTTCTGTATTTCCCATATCTCAAGGGCCTCCCAAATGCCGATAAAAGTCTCTGCCATAGGAATAACCTTTCAAACCCTTAAATCTTACTAAACACTTGCAGTTAAATACAATTTTCACGACTTTCCCCACACGCTTAACTTGCAGTTTAAACCTGTCGCGCTCTATGGGGGCAGCGAATTAACTGGGCGGTGAACGAAATGAGAACGCAGGGATTTATCGGCCGGACCTCGGCGTGGAAAATCGATATTCCCTTGGGGGCCGCGTCGGTTTCCTTGAATGTTCTTTCCCTGCTGATGCCAATTTCCATTTTGTTGATTTTTGACCGGGTCATCCCGTTTCAGTCTGCCGAAACCTTGAGAATGCTCACTCTGGCGCTACTGATCAGCACCGCAATGGAGCTTATTTTGCGTTGGACCCGCTCTGTTTTGCTCAATGTTTCGGCCGAAGAGGCCGCCATCTCAAACCACCACCGCTTCATGTCCAGGGTCCTGCAAGCCAACACGGTCGACTTTGCCAAAGATCCGGGCAGCTCTTACATCGAGCGCTATGCCGCAATCGGCCAGCTCAGGGATCACCACGCAGGCCAGAATCAGACACTGGCCATTGATCTGCCCTTCACCTTGCTTTTTGCGCTCATGATTGGACTGATTGGCGGCGGGTTGGTTCTGGTGCCGGTTGGCGCCTTTTGCGTGGCCCTTATGTTTACCTTCTTCATGAAACGCGCCCAATGGGCGCTGTTTGGCGCGCGCAAGAAACTGGACACGCGCCGATATGCATTCCTGTCCGAACTGCTGTCTAACATGTCGACAATCAAAGCCAACAGAATGGAGCGGCAGATGGCCCGGCGCTTCGAAATGCTGGAAGACCAAACCGTTGATATCAGCAGAAAACTCATCCAGTTTTCCGGTCTGGCCCAAAGCTTTGGCGCCGTTTTTTCGCAGTTGACTGTGGCATCGATGGGGCTGTTGGGCGCCTATCTGGTCATTACCGACATGATCGGCATAGCGGAACTGGCGGCCTGTATGCTGCTGAATGGTCGGATCATCCAGCCCCTGACAAAATTGATGACCCTTTGGGTGCAGTCGGAAAGCCTTGCCGTCTCCCGGGCCCGCTTGGATGAGATGGAAGCTCTTGAAACACAATCCGAGACACTGCCCGACGCGCAGATTTTGCGCGGCGACATCTTGGTACAGGGGCTCAGCATGAAGCGGCGAGACCGCACAGGTCGCTCCTTTGCCAACGCCAGCTTTCATGTACCTCAGGGCTCGACAGTCTTGGTCAATGCCCGTGACGCCTGGATGATAAGGGCTTTCTTCAGTGCCCTGGCAGGTCAACGCAAGCCGGACCGGGGCGAAATACTGATTGGTGACATTCCCGCATCCCAGCTCACCGCCTGGCGCGGCAAGGATGCAATGGTCATCCTAGAGTCGGATCCCGCAATTCTGTCCGGCACCTTGCTAGAAAATCTCAGCGCCTTTGGAGGTGTCGCGCAAATCGAACGCGCCAAGCATTTTGCTGCAGCCCTCGGCCTGGAAGAGCGCATTCACCGTCTGCCCAAGGGCTACAACACCAAGCTCAATACCGGAACCAGTTTCGAGAGAGATCCCGTCAACCGACAGCTAATTGCGCTGACACGCGCGCTGGCCGTGCAACCCCGGGTGCTGTTGATGAACGAACCCAGCGCTATTTTGGACACCCCGGAGCGCCATGCTCTGGCAACATGTCTGCGGTCACTCAGCCCGCGACCGACAATCCTGATGGCCAGCCCAGATCCGCGCTTGAAACATCTTGCGGACGACACCGTCATGCTTGAGGCCGAAACCGCCGCAGAAATTGCGGCCTGGGATGCAGACGCCGAACAAGAACGCCTGGATGCAAACACCCAGAGAAAGGGAGCGGCATGAATACCCTGACGACCCAGTCCGCAAGCCGCTTGCTGCAACAGCTTCTTCTGGTTGGAGGTTGGAGAAACAGCGAGGAGACCATTCTGGAAGCCTTTCCGCATATGTCGAAAAGCCTGCATCCGGAAGAGATCGTTGATACGCTGGACAACCTCAAGATCCCCTACACCAAGATCCGTTGTGCTGAACAGGACATCACGGCTGACGAATGCCCAGCACTGGTCATACCTGAAACCGGGGCATGTTTCATGGCTCTCGGCAAGGAGGGGGACGCGCTGGAAGTCTGCTACAGTCAGGACGCGGACACAGAGCTGCGCAAGCCTTCGCATCGCACCTGTCTGGTGGTGCGCATAAACCGTTTTGCCCATCGGCGTTCAGAGAACGAATTTGCAACCGTGCGAGATTCCTTTCGCGAGCTGAGGCCTATGATGCCCTGGCTTCTGGCCTCCTCCCTGTTGACGAATTTTCTTGGACTGCTGGCGCCGCTGTTGATCATGGCCATCTACGACCGGGTCATTCCTTCGGGATCCGTCAACATGCTGGCGTCACTGGTGGTTGGTGTGATCGTAATCGGGGCCTCCGATTTCTGCTTTCGGTATGCGCGCATCAGGGCTTTGGCCTATGTCGGGTGGCATGGGGAAAGGCAATTGACCGTTTCCCTGTTTCGCAAGCTGATGGCCCTGCCTCTGGCCCAACTGCAAAAATCAGACATCAACCAGCAGCTGGCCCGTTTTCGTCAATTCGAAGCGCTGCGCGAAGTTTTCACCGGCCAGATCATGACCACGCTGATTGATCTGCCCTTTGCACTGATCTTCTTTTCGGTCCTCATCTACCTTGCCCCTCCGGTAGGGCTGTTGACGCTTGGCCTTGCGGTTTTTCTGGTTGTACTTGCTGTCATAACCATCCCTCACCAGCAGCGACTGGATCAAAATGCAGCCGAAGCGAACGCGGCGAACCAGTCTGTGGTCCATGATGCCATTGCGAACCAGCGGGCCATCGCCAATCTTGGGGTACAGAACCAGTGGCTTGAGCGGAGCATACCGCTGGCAAAAGTCGCCGAACGCAGTACCCGGCACGCTCGACAGTTCCAGGCCTTTGTCCAGTCTATGGCCCAGACAGTAGCAGCCCTCGCAACCGTTGGAGCCGTCGTTCTGAGTGCACAGGGCGCATTGGCCGGAGAGCTGAGCTTTGGCGCCTTGATCGCCTCTATCGCACTCGTTTCAAAGGTGCTTGCGCCGCTTCAGGCGCTGTATTCAAACATGCCGCAGCTGCTCTCATTCCGGAGCAGCCGCACCCAGGCTGACCGCATGCTGAGCCTTACCGAGGAAATGGAGTTGGGGCTTGAACAATCCCACCAGAAAACACTGAGCGGCGCGATTAGTTTTGCTTCGGTAACCCATCGCCCTGACCCGTTGAACGCGCCGGTTCTGTTGCAGGCAAGTTTCAAATGCGAGCCCGGCGAAGTGGTTCTGATCATGGGCAGCGATACCTCTGCGCGCACAGCAGTCCTAGACCTGATCGATGGTCTCTATACGCCGCTGGCCGGTACGATCGAACACGATGGCATTGATATTCGCCAAATCGCCATGGACGAGCTGCGCAAATCCGTCACCTATGCAACCTACGATAAATCCCTTTTCTATGGCACTGTTGCGCAGAATTTCCGTCTTGCCGCGCCGTCGCTGTCTGATGCAGAAATCGACGACGCACTCGTCGGCATTGGACTAAAGGACGATCTTGATCTGCTGCCGCAGGGGGCCGATACGCGCCTGACCGATACGGTTCTGGCAAACCTGCCAGAAGAAGCCGTCAAATCGCTGACCTTGGCGCGTGGCATGGCACGCCCCTCCTCAATCCACCTCTTCTCGGAGCCGACAAACGGCTTGGACGACTTGCGCCGCGATTGTTTCAAGGAGTGGGTGAAAAACCAACGCGGTCACAAAACAGTGGTCATTGCGACCGCTGACCGCTCCTTCATTCAATTCGCGGATCGTTTCATTTTCCTCAACGGTGACAGAATCGCCGTTCAGGACACCGGGGCCGCCGGGCGCAAAAAAATCGAAGCCGTCTTGAAAACTTTCGGAGCTTAAAATGAATAGTTTTTCCAACAAGAAACCAGCAGTCGGCCCAATGGAACGCGCCAAGCGGAAAAAACATGCTCGTCCGCCACGCTTTGCAGCGCTCCTTTCCCTGACGTTTTCTGCCATGGTCGCCATCCTCGTTCTGCTGGCCAGCCAGACGGATGTGCCGCAAATCACCCGAGCTCCCGGGACCATCACCCCTCTCGGCGACTATCACGAAATCGAAAGCATGGAGGGCGGGATTGTCCAGACCGTGCACGTGCGTGACGGCCAAACCGTCGAAGCCGGGGATGTGCTGATGGTGCTTAAACATCCCGACCTGAAACAGCAAAATGACGTTCTGAGCGGGCAATTTACGGCCGTTGAACATGAGCTTGATAATGCAAAGGCCATTCTCGCGGCCCTCAACCACAGCTCTTCTTTGACCTTAGCTGACATTCGCGATCTGGAAACTCATGGATTCTCCGGCGCCTCTGCGGCACTGGAGCTGTATCTTGAAAGCCAAAAAATCCAGAAAAGCTCCATTGCCCAGCAAGAAGAAACCCTGGAGATCCTGCAGGCTGCGGTGAATTTCAGTTTGGAACGCGTGAATAAGAAAGAAGAAATTCTCCAGAAATACGCAAAGCTATATGATCGCGGACTGAAGCCAATCAATGAGGTTCTGGAAGAAGAAGACCGGCTGGACAGCCTGCGCGCTGCAGCTTCAGACGCCCATGTGCGCCTGGCTGAAGCCAAGCGAGATCTGAGTTTGGCTACGGCAGCACTTGCGACAGAAACACTGACCCTGCGCGAAGAAGTTCTTACTCAGATCACTGAACTGGATCGGGAACTGGGGCAGCTGAAGGTCTCGCTGGCAACCGTGGTGGCCAAACTGCAGGACCTGCGTCTGGTGGCACCTGCACGCGGCGTTGTGCAATCCGTAATTCATCCGAACCCGGGCGAAGTCATTGCCCCGGGCGAGACAATTTTCGAGCTGCTGCCGACCCGGCAGGCGCTTGTTGTCGAAGCTCGCATTCCGAATTCCGAGGTTGGTCATATCGGCTCCGAACACCCGATCTCCGTCAGTATCGACACCTACGACGTCCGCAAATTCGGCAAGGTTCAGGGGCGGCTGCAATCCGTCTCTCCGTTGCCTTTGGTCGACGAACGCACCGGAGAGACTTATTTTCGCGCCTCCATCGAGCTGGACGACACCCGTGTCGGAACCGGTCACTTTCAGCGCCCTCTGCAGGCCGGGATGACGGTCGTGGCCGAGATGACAACCGGTGAAAAGACCTTGCTGGCCTATATGCTGAAGCCAGTCCAGCTGACCATGGAACGCGCCTTTAACGAAAGATGACCTTGCTAAGCAGAACCAATTATAGGCGGCCCAAGTCTTGGTTTGGTTTACGGTCGGCTTAAAGTTGGGGCACCGGGTCGGCCATCACTTTTCCGGTAGTGGGGCCCAGCTGGAAACCATGGGCTGAATAGCCAAAGGCACGGAAGCCACGGTCCGTATTCGCGGCGGGGCTGATAACCGGCAGATTGTCCGGCGTGCAGATTGTCCTGTATACAGGTCTCGAGTACGGTCCGCATCCGGTTGACCGAAGCCCGCGCCCCCTTGGCCCCGCCGCCAATCAATACGATGCCATTGTCGACTGTTTGAAGCTGAGCTGACGGCTCACGGCGCCGACGGCAGGTCCGGCGAAATGCGGCATGCGGGCCGTGATCCTGGGGGCCGCATGGCTGAGAGGCCCTTCAGCGATGTCACGGCCAAGCAGTCGCACCCTCCGGCATTCACCCCAGAAGCATGCCGCGCCTCGTTGTCCTTTTCCAAGACAATGACAGAAACACTCTGTTTTGCCAGATGATAGGCAGTGGCACATCCCTGAATGCCACCAACGATGATCAGAACACCCAAATTCATTCTACGCGCCCCCTGCCGACAGGCCCGATACAGATCTCAAAACGGCTGCTGATTTGAGCGGGTATCCAATGACCGCTCTGCTGCAATTGCGACCCGGCTACTGTCTGCGGGTGTATCCGGTCACAACCCCGACCTCTTCCCGCTGTGTTCCGAAAGATTCAGCCCCGTGTTGTCCTCAATGCCTCTATTCTCCAACCTTCCCCCGTCTGCCCATACAAAGAGTTTTGCCGCCTTCTTGTGTCAGGAGCTGCATCACATTCATGAGATGGTGTGCAGGAGATGGTGTGGCAGACGGTGAGCTACCGGTAATTGC
The DNA here is from genome assembly GCF_001457775.1 of Phaeobacter sp. CECT 5382. Taxonomy (GTDB): domain Bacteria; phylum Pseudomonadota; class Alphaproteobacteria; order Rhodobacterales; family Rhodobacteraceae; genus Pseudophaeobacter. The sequence continues at coordinate 47,096 of NZ_CYSG01000023.1, read as the reverse complement.
CTGCTCCCGTTGGCTGGCGTGGCGCGATTTCTGCAGCCTTCCTGCACCCTAGCTATCCCCCAGGCCCGGTCCTGCCCGCTCAACAAGGTTGTTTCTTGGCCTGTGCACTCACGAATTGACAGAGGTCAATTCCAACCCTGCAGGGCGTGGCATAGTGGGGCGGTCTGATCTCCGATGACCCATTCCCCGGCCCAGACTGCCATTTGCAGCCCGCCCAGATGGAATACATCCCTCAGGATCATCGGCTCAAAACCGATCGTGATAACCAGCAACAGGAGGACGCAATGCCTAAACTCAACGATGCAACCAGCGGAATGCAAGGCATGATAAAATCTGCCCAAACCATGTTTGCCGCTGCACCTATGACAGGGGCGCAGAGCACACATTTCTGGCAGGCACAGGAACAATTTCTGGAGAAGTTTGAAGACTTTTCAACCGCTTGGTTCAAGCGGCGTCATGATGGAACACGGGCTGCACTTGAAGCAAGCAGGCAGCTTGCGGATGGAGCTATGCAGAATCCGCAAGCCGCAATGGGCATCCTTACGGATTGGCAGGCCCATTCGATGGAGAGGCTCGCTGAGGATGCGAAAGACTGCACCGAAATGCTGACACACTGCGCTGGTGCTTTTGTCACCAACGAGGTTGAGGCGATTGAGGAAACCGTCGAGACCGCGAAGCGGGCGGTGAAATCGGCAAAATCGGAACCAGTCTGAAAGCTGCCCGGCGTGGTCCAAAATGATTTGAGTCATCAGCAACGGCACCCGCAGGACCAAAGAACGGCCACATTGGCCCAACTCACCCGCCAATCGCCCCAGTCTAGCTGAGGCTCACATCCGGAAAAAGTATCAGGACCAGCCCAATCATCAGTCCGATTGTTGCCGCGTCCTGATGCCCGCGCCTGTGTGTTTCAGTTATGATCTCGTGGCTGATCACATAGATCATCGCGCCAGCCGCAAAGACCATCCCCCAGGGCAGGGTCAGCTCGGATACTTCCACTGCAGCCGCTCTGACTGCGCCCGCAATGGGCTCAACCAGTCCAGTCAGCGCGGCAGCCACAAAGGCATAGTGTTTCGAGCAGCCTTCGCTTTGTTGCGCAAGCGCCACCGCGAGACCCTCCGGAGCGTTCTGCAAACCGATACCGATTGCCAGTTCTAGCCCCCCTGAGTTGTTCCCACCGCCAAAACCAATGCCAACGGCCAGCTTCTCTGGAATGTTATGAATGGTTATGACAATCACGAAGAGCCATATCTTTTTGAACGCATCGCGAGATGGCCCCTCCCTTCCCGTCCCGACACGAAATGCCTGGATGGGACGGCGCGACCAATGGCAAGAATAGCGGCGCCCCCAAGCAGTATCCCGGTCACGGCGATCAGTGCCGGTTGCCATCCAAGCGCCATAAAGGTGTTCGGACCCCTCAAGACTGGGGCCACACGACTGGGGATGATAAGCGAACAAAACGAGGCCGCGAGCATCGCGCCAGCAGAAAACTCCAGCAACACATCCTGTGTTCGTGCAGTCACGCGACGTTCAACAAGCACAGGAAAAGCGCCAATCACCGTCATCAATCCGGCGACTGTGATTCCCAGAATCCCGGCAATCAATGGCGTTATGATCCACTCTTTAGCTTAGCGCTGCAGATATCAGACGGGCCCAAATTCAGTCCCAAGTGATACGCCAATCAAACAGAACTGAGGCTCTAGGCTCATTGATTGCAGCCAGAAATACCTTTGGGTCTTCTCTGCTAACAGGCGATGCATAGCACCGCCGAAGCGCGAGACTAGTCGTCGCGTTCGGGCTGAGTGAAGTCGTTCAGGTCTCCGGTCAAGAGGCCTTCACCCAGCTAAACAAAAGAACGAGGCTGGACCGCACTGCATCCAAATGCATCGGCTTAAGTGGCTGGTTTGCAGGTCAGGAAGCGTCACCCGGAGACCGAGAACTCATAGGTGCAGAAAACGTCAACGACCGTTCGCAGCCGATTTAATTGAAGCCTCCAGCGCAGCAGCGGTGGTTTTGTCTGACAACATTTGAAATGTTCGTATCTTCTGCTTTCGGTCCACACAGATAGCTTGCCATTGCCAGAATGTCCGCAGCTCTTTTCACTAGGCAGCCCGCGTGGCGGTGCCCTGCAGCAGGCGCACATGTTGCGCAAACAGGCCGCAAGTAACGCTTTCGCCCGGCTTGGGGCCCAATAGGAGATTTGCGACGGACACCGATCAGCAGAGGGCACGCCATCTGATTGCCGCGCCTGACACTGGCAATAGTTTAGGGATGGCATGTCCCATTCCTGCACTTGTTCTAGTGGTAAGAATGACCATTCCGAGCATCTGTCGGGTGCCATTTCGACTGGGCCATAATGCTAAGGTCGCAATCGTCTCGCAGGGGTGGCTGCGTATGTAAGGCTTGTTTCGCCCGCAGGAGGGCCTGGGTCGCATCATCCGTGCCGGAAACAGGCGCGTGCACGGACAAGCTCAGCTGCGCCGAGTCATGCTGAGCCGTCACTTTGACGCGGTCACCCGCCAAAGCAGATCTGGGATGATCCAGCAGGAAAGCCGTTCGTCCCCAATGGCCGCTGGACTGCAATCCGTTTGTCACTATGATGTCGGGCGCCAGTTCCATCTCAAAACTAACAAAGACGGCATGAATGGTTCCGCAACCGGAACAGCTAAGGGCTTCTGTTGTGCGCGCAGGTCTGACATTTGGCTTGGTGAAATCAAACTGAAACAGATCTGTCGCAGGTCCCAGCGGGCGCAACCCACAGGCCGCAAAATCGTTCGGCGTAATCTGCGCGACGCTGGCCAAGTGATGAAACCCACTCAGGTCAAACCCTTCTGCCTCTAGTGGCTGCCACAAATCCAGGAGCTGGTCGCTTTCGACGAGCTGCGCAAACAGTGTTCCCCTTTCGGGAACCGCCCGCGCATCCGGCTTGGCCAGCGCGGATATCGCATGCGTGAGTGTCGCAAGTGCTCCCTCGCCAAGCAGAACGGTATCGACGATTTCCGAAATCACCACATCCGCCAGTTCCGGAATGTCCACACCAATAACTAGATTGTGCGACAGTTTCGGAATAACGGTGATGCGATCACTGAGCCCGTTCTTTTCGATGACCTTGAGTGCCGCCTGCGCGATCAGAGGCTGCTGTTCGCAGGTATAGACATGTTTTGCACCGGCACGTGCCGCCAGCATTGCTGTCAGCCCGGCACCGCAGCCGATATCAAGGACCACGTCACCGGGCCTTACCTTTGCTGCAATGGCCTCGGCATAGGCACTGTTACGCGCCGTGTCGGCCAGCATTGGAAAATGCCAACGGGGAACGAACATCTGATGAAGCCGCTCCTGCAACACCTGCGCTTCGTGATGGTGGGGATCTATGGTGAGAGCTGCCGAAAGAAGCTGCGATGTCTGAATGCCGCCATCAGTTAAGGGTTCAGCTTTTGCAAGCTGGACAAGGCTGTCTGCTTCTCGAGCACCTTGGTGATGCTCTTGAAACTCAAGGCGCCTTGGAGAAGCGGGCAGTGGCTGTTTTTCTAACAATTTTAGCTTTCCTCATTTTAAGCAAATGCTGTCGATTGGCATATTCACCATGAGCATCTAAAAATTGGTAAAGGAAAGCCTCGGCGGAACAGGGAATAACTCGTTGTTCTTGCTCCTGCCTTTGAGCCTCCGCGCACGAACTGCTCTCCCAACACACGCAGCGGGCAGTTCTAATCCTACCTCCGAACACTCTCCGTTTCCCGTAATCTCTGTTTGAAAGAGAGAGCTTTTGCCAGGCAGCTCAGGAAAGCTCAAATCTCGTCTGCGGGATCAGTTATCGGGTCAATAACAATGACCAGACGCGTCTCGCCCGTGCCCTGAATAGGCGGCGAGCGGTGCAGAATGCCAGACCGGGGCTTCTCTTGCCATTGCGTCCCACGCAGAAGGATCGGTGCGCCTGTGGGGACAGTGAAAATGCGCTGCGGATCATCGATGTCTTGTTCGGTTCCGAATTGCGTTCCAGTTCCGCGATAGGTGCAGACGAGCCGTGCGGTCACGGCGTCAACATGGAACTTGCGGCACGCATTCGTCGTCACCACGTCGAGGCGCAACCTCAAGTTCCGCGCCTGCATCAGGTCCGCGAAAACCTCGGCCAGCGCGGCAATGTCATCGATCAGGTTCTTGCGCTCCTTGCAGTCAGGGGTTCCCTGGCTGATGCAAATCTGATGAACAGTGTCTCGCACACAGTGCGGGCGCAGGATCGTTCGACCTTTCGGCAGATGTTTGGGATCAAGCTCATCGATCCAGGATTGGAATGACGGCAAGGGAGACCTTTGCCAGATAGCAGCAGCACATCCCGGGCGGTGAATCGCCGATAAACCTGTGGCGGTTTCAGTGACACTGACTCCGGCGGGGATGTCCTGCATCAGCTGGCGCATGATGGCTGCTTCCATCAGCCCTGCCCCCAACGCGGGAAAGGATCGGACAGATTGGCCCATGTATCAGGCAAGAAATCATCCGCGTCGACCAAAGCGGCGTTCAACCGATGGCAGATGGCAGCGCGATCCAGCCCGACGCCAATAAAGACAAGCTCTTGCCTGCGGTCACCCCAGGGTTCCGACCAGTTGCGGGCTATTTCAGCCTGCGCCTGCGGGTGGGTCGGAAGACGATCTTCGGGTACTGACGCCCACCAGCGGCCTAAGGGCGTGATGGAAGACAAAGCACCTGCCAGACTATATTCTGCCGCCCAATCCGGGCGCGTGGCGATCCAAAAATGCCCCTTGGAACGGATCACGCCAGGCAGGTCACCATTCAGCACCGCATGAAGTCTTTGCGGGTGAAACGGTGCACGGGCGTGGTAGGTGAAAGAGGTGATCCCGTATTCTTCATCTTCGGGCGTGTGGTTGGCAAAACCGTAAAGCTCCTTGGCCCACATTGGATGCTCATGTGCGGTGTCAAAATCGAACAGACCGGTGTCCAGAATGGCCTCGGCTGGCACCTGCGAGTGATCTGTTTCGAGGATCTTGGCATCGCCATTTAAGCTGCGGATGATCTGTCGTGCACTGTCCGTACGCGCGCGCCCGGCATCCGTGACCTTATTAAGAATGACTACATCGGCAAATTCGATCTGTTCAGTCAGCAGGCTAACTAGGCTGCGGTCATCCTGGTCACCCAAGGATTCCCCTCGATCCGTTAGGAAGTCATGGCTGGAGAAATCCTGAAGCAGATTCACCGCGTCCACGACCGTGACCATCGTATCAAGGCGGGCTACATCCGAAAGACTTTGCCCCTGTTCGTCGCGGAAATCAAAGGTGGCAGCCACAGGCAGTGGTTCGGAAATTCCGGTGGATTCAATCAACAAATAGTCAAAGCGCCCCTCTTCGGCCAGTTGCCGGACCTCTTTCAGCAAGTCGTCCCGCAGGGTGCAGCAAATGCAACCATTCGACATCTCGACAAGTTTTTCCTCTGACCTCGACAACTCTGTGCCTTCACGCACCAGATCAGCGTCAATGTTTACCTCGGACATGTCGTTCACGATGACCGCCACGCGACGCCCCTCGCGGTTGTTCAGCACACGGTTCAAAAGCGTAGTCTTCCCGGCGCCTAGAAAGCCGGACAGGACTGTTACGGGAAGGCGGGTATCTGCTAGCCGACGGTCTTTCAATGGTTTCTCCTGGATGCTGAAGTTTGGAAATTAAAAATATGTAATAACATTACATATAGTTTGTGCAACCCGCCAAAATGGTATCGAACAAACTATGCGCAGAACCTAAGGACTTTTGCCTGGACTTGCCTAGAAGTTACAAAACGGCTCACGGTAGGATCCGGCCATCTTTCCGGGGTGATTTTAGTAGGTGGACCGCGCAATATTGGCAAAGAAATGTACTGCCTTCTTCGTATATAAATTCCAATTTCAGCGCGAGGCCGATGTAGGGGTTAATCCGCATACTAGCCAGTCCATGTACAAATCATCGAAGGACTGCCCTCAGACGAACCTGTCGCCTCGATTGTCGAAGAGGCGTTCGAAGGCTATCCGCGCTGAGAAAGTTGAAGCTGGGTTTGAGAAGGTTCTGAGCGCCACGACTCCAACCGAAAATATTCTCGCAGTGGCGATGTCGATGCTGAGCGACGCATCAAGCCAGAGTTAAGAACAAACCAAACAGGCCAAAACTGCTCTGAAACGCAAAATCACTGAGTTGGATAAGAAGCAGGACGCTATGGTGGAGCGGTTGGTCGAAACATCGAACCCAAAAGTCATCGCAGAACTCGAAACCAAGATTGCAAAGCTGGATGAAGACAAGCTGCGCATGAGTGAGAAAATCACGCAAAACTCAAAACCGAAGGCGAGCATGGGTCAGATTTTCGAACTTTTGCGAGAGCTCCTGTCAAACCCTTGGAATATCCACGATAAGGGGCCGTTGGAAGTGAAGAAAACCATCCTCAAAACAGCATTCAAAGCACCTTTGGCCTATGACCGCCAAAACGGTTTTCGAAATCCGCAAGTGTCTGTAATATTTTAGTTTTTTAGTTTTTGAGATTATGTACATCTGAATGTAAAATGGTGCCCAGGAGAGGACTCGAACCTCCACATCGTTGCCAATACTAGCACCTGAAGCTAGCGCGTCTACCAATTCCGCCACCTGGGCAGGTGTCGTGAGGGGGCGTATATGCGGAGTCGCACAGAGCGTCAAACGGAAATCACCCGGTGATAGGAAAAAAACTTGCGTCATTCCACCCCTCCCTGATGCTCGGAGAATTCATTCGCCTTTTCAGTCCACTAGCCATCAGCATTCCTTCCTCAATCCGAAATTGGAGCCAGGCTGACAATGTCTTCTATTTGATCCTGCGCAAAGAACGGACACAAAAAAAGAGACAGATGGGAGTCATGAAACATATTGATCGCCTTGCTGCTCTTGGGCTGTTTGACAGCCGTGTGCCCCGCTACACATCCTATCCAACCGCGCCGGTTTTCAGCCCTGCTGTAGGCCCGGAGATGCAAAAGCACCAATTGGCGGCGCTGGATCCTGCCATTCCGGTTTCGGTCTATATCCATATTCCTTTCTGCGAGCGGCTCTGCTGGTTTTGCGCCTGCCGCACCCAGGGAACCCAGTCTCTCAGCCCAGTCGAAAGTTACATAGCCACCCTTGAGGCAGAACTGGCGCTTTTGGCACAAACCCTGCCTGACGGGCTGCAGATGGGGCGGCTACATTGGGGCGGTGGCACGCCGACTATTCTGCCTCCGGAACTAATCCACCGGCTGGCGCGGGCGGTAAAATCAGTGTTTCCACACACAGCCGACTGGGAATTTTCTGTGGAAATTGACCCCACATTGGTGGACCGAGACAAGATTGCGGCACTGGCTGCCGAAGGCATGACCCGGGCCAGCATCGGCATTCAGGATTTTGATCCATTGGTGCAGGAGGCCATTGGTCGTCAGCAACCCTATGAAGACACTTTGGCCTGCGTGGAAGATCTGCGCGCCGCTGGGATCACTTCACTCAATGCGGATCTAGTCTATGGGTTGCCGCATCAGACCAGCCGTCGCATGGGGGACACGCTGGACAAGGTGCTCAGCCTCAAACCAGATCGTATTGCGCTGTTTGGCTATGCGCATGTGCCCTGGGTTGCCAAGCGGCAGAAACTGATCGACGAGGCCGTGCTGCCCGATGATCTGGCCCGTCACGCTCTGGCTGGGCAGGCCAGTGACGCCTTTGCAGAGGCTGGCTTTGATGCGATTGGCATCGACCACTTTGCCCTGCCACAGGACAGTCTGGCCGAGGCCGCAAAGACCGGGCATCTGCGGCGCAACTTTCAGGGCTATACCGAAGACACCTGCCCCACTCTGATTGGTATCGGCGCCTCGTCGATATCGCGCCTGCCTGGCGGCTATGTCCAGAATGCACCCGCAACACCTGCCTATGTCAAAAAGATCGAGGCAGGCACGCTGGCAGGCAGCCGTGGTCACGAGATGACCACCGAGGATTTGATGCGCGCGCGCGCCATTGAAATGATCATGTGCGATTTTTCACTGGACCTGCCTGCCCTGCGCCAGCAATTCGGCATGCTCTGCGATACGCTGGCTGCTGACATTCACAAGGCAGAAGCCCGTTTTGGAGATTTGATCGCCACTAAGGATGGCAAAATGGAGATCATGCCTGCGGGGCGGGCGCTGACGCGTCTCATCGCCAGTCTTTTTGATGCGCATATGCCTGCGGATGCAAAGTTCAGCCGAGCATCGTGACTGCATGGAGCGATAAAGGCTTCTGTTCTTTCATAAAAAAAACCGAACTTCAGGCGTCACTGCCCCGAGGTCCGGCAATCTGGTCGACGATTTTCTATGAGAAAAGCTGCGTCACGGTTCTGTTAACCTGACGCGATATGCCTGCCCTCAGCGAAACAAGCTGGGACACGCAAGGTGAAATACCGCAGCATTTTCCTTTCTGACATTCATTTGGGCACACCGGGCTGTCAGGCCGAACTGCTGCTCGACTTTCTCACCAAACACGAAGCCGAAACCTACTATCTGGTCGGGGATATCGTTGATGCCTGGCGCATCCGGCGCAAAGGTTTCCTGTGGCCACAGGCCCACAATGATGTGGTGCAGGCCCTGCTGGCCAAGGCGCATGATGGCGCCGAGATCTACCTGATCCCCGGTAATCATGACGAATTCCTGCGCTCTTATCTGGGTACGCATTTTGGCGGCATCGAGGTGGTCAACACCGCCGATTTCACCAGCGCCGATGGTCGCCGCTATTTGGTGACCCATGGCGATCAATTCGATTCTATCGTGGTCAACGCCAAATGGCTCGCCCATCTGGGGGATCGCGCCTATGATTTCATTCTTTGGCTCAACACCCGGATCAACCGGCTGCGTCACCTTTGGGGTGGGCAGTATTGGTCGCTGTCCAAATGGGCAAAATATCAGGTCAAACAGGCTGTCAACTTCATCAGCGAATACGAAAATGTCCTGACAGCTGAAGCCCGACGTGGCGGCTATGACGGGGTGATCTGCGGCCACATTCACAGCGCTGCGATCCGCGACATGGACGGCATCACCTATGTAAATACCGGCGACTGGGTCGAAAGCTGCACAGCCGTGGTCGAGTTGGAAGATGGCCGCCTGTCCCTGATCGACTGGGAAATTTCAGCACGCCTGTCGCGCCATCGCGACCGCACCCGCCGTGCCCGCCGTGCCCGCCGCAAGGAAAAGCAACTTGAAAATGTATAAAGAGGCAACTGTTCGATGAGTATTTCCGTACAGGCCCAACTGGACGCCGCAGTCCTGCAAGAGGCCGATCATGCAACGGGGCGCCTGGAGCGCCTGTTTTCGCGCCTGTTTCTGGGGCTGGTCTACCCGCAGATTTGGGAAGATCCGGTTGTCGATATGCAGGCGCTAGAAATCACCCCTCAGGACAATCTGGTCTGCATTGCCTCTGGCAGCTGCAACATGCTGTCCTACCTTGCTGCGGGTCCTGCCTCGGTGACGGCGGTGGATCTGTCTCCGGCACATGTTGCCCTTGGGCGTTTGAAACTAACAGCGGCCCAGCATCTGCCGGACTACGCAGCATTCTACCAGTTCTTTGGCTGCGCCGATTTGGCCAGCAACGCAGACCTCTATGACCGTTACATCCAGCCGTATCTCGATGCGCCAAGTCGCAGCTTCTGGGAGGCCCGCGCACCGTTCAAGCGCCGAATTTCCGTTTTCCAAAGAGGCTTTTACCGACGCGGGCTACTGGGACGTTTCCTTGGCGCTGTGCATCTGGTGGCGCGTCTGGGTAGGGTCGATTTCGCCCCTCTTCTGGCCGCCCGCACCCTGCAGGAACAACAGGCGTTTTTTGATCTGAAAATCGCGCCGCTCTTTGACATGTGGCTGGTCCGCACGCTGGCCGGGTTTCGCGCCGCCCTGTTCGGGTTGGGCATTCCGCCCGCGCAATACGATAAGCTGGCAGCCGATGGGGATGGCGATGTCCTGCCTGTACTGCGCGAACGCGTGCGCAAGCTGATGTGTGATTTCCCCATTCAGAAAAACTACTTCGCCTGGCAAGCCTTTGCCCGCCGCTATGATCCCTCGCCCGCGGGCGCGCTGCCGCCCTATTTGCAACAGCACAATTTCACAGCCCTGCGCCGCCATGCCAGCAAGGGGCGGATCGTCAACCGCGCGCTGACCGATGTGCTGGCCGAAGCCCCCGATGGCTCCAAACAGGGCTATGTACTGCTGGATGCACAGGACTGGATGAATGATCAGCAGCTGAACGCGCTTTGGGATGAAATCACCCGTACGGCCAGCCCGGGTGCTCGGGTAATTTTTCGCACCGGAGGCACTGCAGATATCCTGCCTGGTCGGGTCAAACCTGAAACGCTCAACCGCTGGACCTACGATGAAATGGAATCGGCGCGCGGCACAGCGCAGGACCGGTCTGCGATCTACGGCGGCTTTCACCTCTACCGGTTTCAGGGGTAAGAGACATGTTGGATACCACCTCAAGATCCCATGCTGATTTGATGGACGAAACCTACCGCCACCAACGCATCATCTATGATCTGACCCGCAAGTATTACCTGTTTGGCCGTGACCGGCTGATTGCCGGGCTGGCCCCTAAACCCGGATCGCACGTACTTGAGGTCGCCTGCGGCACCGGGCGAAATCTGCACCTGGCGGCCCGCAAATACCCTGAATGCGCTTTTTACGGACTGGATATATCGGCTAAAATGCTTGCCACGGCCAGTGACAAACTGGGCAGCCGGGTGCAGCTGGCACAGGCGGACGCCTGCGATTTCAACAGCTCTGCCCTGTTTCATCGCCCCAGATTTGACCGAATATTCATCTCCTACGGCATCTCAATGATCCCTGCCTGGAAAAGCGCCCTGCGCATGGCCTGTCGACAGCTGAGTCCCGGTGGCCAGCTGCACGTGGTGGATTTTTCAGACCAAAGCGGCCTGCCACGCCCTTTTGGCAGGGCCCTGCATCGCTGGTTGGCAAAGTTTCACGTCAGCCCGCGACTGGAGCTGAAACAGGCCCTGTCCGCCTGCGCGTCTGGCATCGGCGGCATCTCGCAGCATCAGGATCTGTATCGCGGCTATGCTCAGTACGGGGTGATTTCAAAACCCTACTAACTAAGCCTTCGAAAGCCCTTTGACAGGCCCAAAGCCTGCCCAGCAATATCCCTCTCGGCCCCCGATTTGAAAGAAAGCCCTAAAAAAACCTGCCGCACAGATATGCGGCAGGTTCGTTATCTTACGCCCAAAGGCAAACCTCGAAAGCGCGGATCTAAAGCCAGGGCTTAGCCGTTTTGACGGATGGTCGCATTGGTCGGATCATAGGGGCTGTCGCAGGTCACGACCGCATCCCACAGCTTGTCCTGCAACTTGACCTTCAGCTTAGTGCCTTCAACAGCCAGTTCTGGCGGTACATAGCCCATACCGATCGACTTCTCGAAGGCCACCGAATAGCCGCCCGAGGTCAAACGTCCCACGCGGGTTGCGCCATCTTCGGTATAGAGTACTTCGCGGCCCCATGGATCGGCATCATCCGGACCGTCGATCAGCAGGGTGCAACATTTGAAACGCACGCCCTTTTCAACCATGGCGTCTTTACCATGGAAGTCTTTCTCCAGATCGATAAAGCGCGGCAGGTCCGCTTCGGCAGGCGTTGCGTCGCGGCCCAGCTCGGTGCCAAATGCCCGGTAGGATTTTTCCATCCGCAGCCAGTTCTGAGCGCGGGCGCCAACCAGCTTCATACCGTGCTTCTCGCCAGCCTTTTCGAGCAGATCAAACAGGTAGTTCTGCATTTCGATCGGGTGGTGCAGTTCCCAGCCAAGTTCACCAGTATAGGCCACACGGATCGCATTGACCGGGCACATACCCAGCTCGATCTGGCGCGCCGAAAGCCAAGGGAAGCGCTTGTTGCTCAGGGCTGTTTCCGGATCCGCATCACTGATGATTTCTTTCAGTACATCCCGCGATTTTGGGCCCGCGATGGCAAAGACGCCCCACTGGGTGGTGACATCCTGGATCTCGATGTAGCCGAACTCTTCCATCTTGTCTTCGGCAGCCTTGCGCAGGAAGTCCGCGTCGTATTCAGTCCAGGCACCCGCTGAGACCAGATAGTAGTTGTTTTCTCCGTTGCGCACGATGGTGTATTCGGTACGGGTGGTCCCCGCCGAGGTCAGCGCATAGGTTAGGTTGATACGGCCAATCTTGGGCAGTTTGTTACAGGTGAACCAATCCAGGAACTGGGTGGCACCGGGGCCCTTGACGACATGCTTGGTAAAGGCGGTTGCATCCACCAGGCCAACACCTTCGCGGATCGATTTGGCTTCCTCAACCGCATAGTTCCACCAGCCACCACGACGGAAGGAGCGCGCGTCGTGGTCAAAGGTTTCTGGCGCATCCAGCGGGCCAAAGTAGTTGGGGCGTTCCCAGCCGTTGACCCAACCAAATTGCGCGCCGCGCTCTTTTTGGCGGTCAAAGGCAGGCGAGCACCGCAAAGGGCGTGCCGCGGGGCGTTCCTCGTCGGGATGGTGCAGAACGTAGACATGCTCGTAGCACTCTTCGTTTTTGCGGGCTGCGAACTCGGTGGTCATCCAGTTCTGCGAATACCGCTTGGGGTCCAAGCTTGCCATATCGATCTCAGCTTCGCCATCGACCATCATCTGGGCCAGATAGTAGCCAGTACCGCCACCTGCAGTGATCCCGAAAGAGAAACCCTCGGCCAGCCACATATTGCGCAGGCCAGGAGCTGGGCCAACCAGCGGGTTACCGTCCGGCGTGTAGCAGATCGGGCCGTTGAAATCGTCTTTAAGGCCGGATTCAGCGCAAGAAGGCACCCGCTCGGTCATCGCCATATACTGTTCAGCAATCCGGTCCAGATCCAGCGGGAACAAGTCGGCGCGGAAGCTGTCTGGAACGCCGTGCTCAAACCGGGCTGGCGCGTCTTTTTCATAGATACCCAGGATCCAGCCGCCACGCTCTTCGCGGGCATAGGACTCATTGTCGGCATCGCGCACAACGGGGTGCTCGGGGTTGCCAGCTTCGCGCCATTTGACCAGCTCCGGGTCTTTGTCCATGACGATGAAGGTGTGTTCCACCGGGATTGCAGGCATCTTGATACCCAGCATCTTGGCGGTGCGCTGTGCGTGGTTCCCAGAGGCGGTCACAACATGCTCAGCGGTGATGACAACTTGCTCATCCGAGGGCACCAGATTGCCGCCCTGCTCGACCATTTTGGTGCAGGTAACTTCCCAATGGGTACCGGTCCAATGGAAGGCATCGGCCTGCATCTTACGCACGATTTCAACGCCGCGCTGACGGGCGCCCTTGGCCATGGCCTGGGTCACATCTGCGGGGTTTATATAGCCGTCCTCGGTGTGGTAGATCGCGCCTTTCAGATCGTCGGTGCGGATCAAGGGCCAGCGTTCTTTGATCTGGTCAGGTGTCAGCCATTCATAATCCACATCACAAGTTTCTGCTGTCGAGGCATAGAGCTTGTACTCGTCCATACGCTCTTCGGTCTGCGCCATACGCAGATTGCCGACGACCGCGAACCCAGCGTTGAGACCGGTCTCCTCTTCCAGCTGCTTGTAGAAATCGACCGAGTATTTGTGAATGTGGGTGGTCGCATAGGACATGTTGAACAGCGGCAAAAGGCCCGCCGCGTGCCAGGTCGAGCCAGAGGTCAGCTCGTCACGCTCTATCAGCATGACGTCATCCCAGCCGGCTTTAGCGAGGTGATAGGCGATTGAGGTACCAACGGCGCCGCCGCCGACGACCAGTGCTTTGACTTGGGTTTTCATGAGGCCGTTCTCCGGAACAAGTGACTCGGTTTTGCAATGTTATGCCCGCGCCGCAGAGATTTCCGCTAAATCCATCCGACGCAAAAAAACACAAAACCGACCTTTCCCCCGGCTAAATTCAAAATGCGACAGCCAGAACGGCTGGCGCGTGCCCCAATACGCATCAGAGGCGCTCCATGGCGCCCCTTGCTTTTGGTCTGAAATTTCAATCTTGCTAGTTGCAGTCCAGCGCAGTGCCACGCCGGATACAAACCGGCGCTGGGGCTTCAGATCCGGGAGTGATCTCGGCCTTGGCAAGATCTTCCCTTCCGGTCGCGCGCGCCGCGAGCCCAGCACCACCCCCGGTGCCAACCCCGGAGCCAACCTGAGAGCCAACCCCGGAAAGCTTGCCCCACAGCCCCGTGGTGCGCGTCTCTTCTGCTACAAATTGAATACTCTTTGGGGCCTCGTAGCGCTTTTGCACAATGGCGGCGTATTCGGACATGCTCAGCTCGCCCGGCTGCAGGCCCGCTTTTTGACTTTGCATGTTATAGTCCACGGCAATGACTGCCTGCGTCGAGAAAGCAAGTATTCCCAAAGCTTTTCGCACTCCCATCTGCACCCTCCAAATTTCGCACCGGCACCCCGTGCCGCAAGGCTAAAGGATGATGCGGTGCAAAATTATGGCAGAGGCAAAGAGGGCAAACCCGAAGAGCGCAGTCCTATTGCCTCACCCCTTTGGGTTCAGCCCTTGTCGCTGAGGATCTTGCCGGGGTTCAGGATATTGTCAGGATCAAGGGCTGCTTTGATGGCCGCCATATAGCGGGTCGCAGCACCCAACTCCTTTTGCAGATAGGGGCGTTTGCCCTGCCCGATGCCATGTTCCCCGGTGCAGGTGCCATCCATCGAAATCGCCATATCATTCAACCAGCCGATGAACTCATCCGCTTTTTGCCGTTCATCAGCGTTTTCCATGTCCACCAGAACCAGGGAATGGAAATTGCCGTCGCCGACATGGCCAACAATCGGCGCGATCAGGCCCAGCTCATCGGCCTTGGCCTGGGTTGCCGCGACGCATTCCGCCAGCCGCGAGATCGGAACACAGACGTCGGTGGAAATCCCCTTCGCTGCGGGACGGATCTGCATGCAGGCCCAGTACATGTCATGACGCGCCTGCCAAAGCTGGTTGCGCTCTTCCGCTGTGGAGGTCGCGGCAAAGTCAAAACCGCCGAACTCTTCGGCGATCGCGTTGAACACTTCTGTCTGTTCAACAACACCCGCGTCGGATCCGTGGAACTCCAGCAGTAGCAGCGGCGTTTCCGGCAGTGACAGCTTGGAATAACTGTTGGCGGCCTTGACGCTCATCTCGTCCAAAAGCTCCATCCGGGCCACCGGGATACCATATTGGATGGTCATCATCACAGCCCGGCAGGCATCATCCACGGTGCGAAAGGAACAGCGCGCCGAGCGGATCGCTTCGGGGATGCCCTGCAGGCGCAGGGTGATTTCGGTCATAAGACCCAGGGTGCCTTCGGATCCGACCATCAGGCGGGTTAGATCATAGCCCGCCGAGGATTTCTTGGCCCGCTGTGCCGTGCGGATCACCTCGCCATCGGCCATAACCACCTCAAGCGCCAGTACGTTATCTTTCATGGTGCCATAGCGCACCGCATTGGTGCCCGAGGCCCGCGTCGCGGCCATACCCCCAAGGGAGGCATTGGCACCGGGATCAATCGGAAAGAACAGCCCCTGATCGCGCAGGAAGGTGTTCAGTTGCTCGCGGGTAACGCCAGGCTGCACCACGACGTCCAGATCTTCGGCATGGACTGCCAGGATCTGATCCATTCGCATCATGTCGACACAGATCCCACCGGCGGGTGCGTTCACATGGCCCTCCAGCGATGTTCCTGTGCCAAAGGGAATGACCGGCACGCCATATTCGGCGCAGCATTTCACGATGTCAGACACCTCCTGCGTCGTGGTCGGAAAGACCACCGCATCCGGCGCCTGATTCGTAATCCAGGTGGTGGTGTGACCATGCTGTTCGCGGATCGCCTGACCCGTTTGCAACTGCTCGCCAAACTGCTGTTTGAGTACGTCAATCGCGGCTTTGATCCCAGCCTCATTCCGCGGCAATGCTGTGGCTTGCACCATGTCCTGTTCCTCTTCTTCCCCCGACCCACTTGCGGGCCGCCTTCATTCCACGTGTTGTCATGACAACACGTACGCCCTTATGACTTAAAAAAAAGGCGCAGACAAGTGATGCCCGCGCCTTTGCCCCCTCGCGCATGCAAGGTTATTACGCCGGATATGTCATTCCCCGAGAGCCACGCCTTCGCGACGCGGGTCGGCGCCGCCCTTAAGGGTCTCGCCGATCTCAATCGCATGCAGCCCAGAGTTCAGATCGCGGATATTGACCTTGTAGCCCATTTCGCTGAGCGCGCCCTCCAGACCCGCGGCAGCGGTCCCAGCCTCAAGATCATAGGTGCCGAAACGGTTAACCGCATGGGGCAGCGAAAGCGCCTGCTGGACATTCATCCCCCAGTCGGCCCAGGCTACGATGGCACTGGCCACGTAGCCAATGATACGGCTGCCACCCGGAGAGCCAATGGCCAGAACTGGCTTGCCATCCTGCAAAACGATGGTTGGCGCCATCGAGGACCGCGGACGCTTGCCGGGCTCCACCCGGTTGGCAATCGGCACCCCGCCGCGGTGGCTGCGGAAAGAGAAATCTGTCAGCTCATTGTTCAGCAAAAACCCATTGGTCATCAAGCGCGAGCCAAAGCCGTTTTCAATCGTCGTAGTCATCGACAGCACGTTGCCATACTGATCCACAATCGACAGATGCGAGGTCGAGGGAAACTCGATCGAGGCATCATCAGCCCAACGCGGTGTCAACGCCGCGTGGTCGAACACCGGCTTGCCCGGCACCACTTCGGGCAGGGCATCATCCCCCGCCAGCAGCTGGCCGCGCGCCGCCAGATAGTCCGGATCGACCAGCCCCTTAGCCGGCACTGGCACATAGTCGCTATCGGCCATGTAGCGGCCCCGATCCGCAAAGGCGAGCCGCGAGGCGTCACCGATCAAACGCCAGGATTCCGGGTTTTCCGCCCCCAGCGCTGCCAGATCATAGCCACCAAGCATGCCGAGAATCTGCCCCACGGTCAGCGCCCCCGAGGACGGCGGCCCCATGCCGCAGACCTCAAAGCTGCGGTAACTGGCACAGCTCGCAGCGCGTTCCTTCACCTGATACAGCGCCAGATCCATCTCGGAAAGCACACCGGGGTTATCTGAGACCGTGGTGACTGTCCGAACGATATCACCTGCAATCGGACCAGAATAAAATCCATCTGCGCCCTCGTCTGCAAGGGTGCGCAGAACCTCCGCATAGGCCGGATTGGTCAGCATATCACCTGCAGCCAGCGGCGTGCCGCCGGGCAGAAAATAGTCGGCGGTTGCCGAAAACCGCGCCAAACGCTCCGCGTCACGCGCGATGGAGCCTGCCATTCGGGGCGAGACCTCAAAGCCGTCGTCAGCCAGTGCGATCCCCGCTTCAAATAGAGTGCCCCAGTTGCTGCGCCCCCAGCGCCGATGCGCAGCCTCCAGCAAAGCAGGTGTGCCGGGGGTGCCAACCGAACGCCCACCGACGACAGCATCAAAGAATTTCAGCGGCTCACCCGCGTCGTCCTGAAATAACCGAGGCGTTGCCGCCAAGGGGGCTGTTTCGCGCGCGTCCAGCGTGGTCACTGCACCCGATTTGGCATCATACCAGACCAGAAAGGCCCCACCGCCAAGGCCCGAAGACTGCGGCTCAACCAATCCCAGAACGGTCTGCACCGCTACCATGGCATCAGCCGCCGTACCGCCCTGACGCAGGATCGCAGCACCTGCCTCAACCGCATGAGGATTGGCGGCGGCAATCATCCAGTTTTCAGCTTCAACAGGTCGCCCTGCCGCCTTTGCCGCCAATGAAGTGGCTACCGCCTCGGAAATGGCAGCCATGCCACCGGCGCTGGCGCCTTCCGGGGCAACCGCATCCGCAGCCTCCTGGGCATGTGCAACAGTCGTAGACAAAACAGCGGCAACAAGGGCCGAGCTCGAAGCAGCCAGACAGGCGGAAAGAATCGGTCTCATGCAGATCTCCAATCACAGCTCTCAGATGTGATACGGCACCCTACAACATGGCTGGGACCACCAGATCAGGTGGCCGATGTCCATCCTCGAAGGTTTTGATATTCAACAGGACTTTTTCGCCCATTTCGATCCGGCCTTCGAGAGTTGCAGACCCCATATGAGGAAGGAGTACCACATTCGGCAACTCGCGCAAACGTGGATTGATATCGGTGCCATTCTCGTAAACATCGAGACCCGCGCCAGCAATTTCATTATTGCGCAGCATCCGCGTCAGCGCGTTTTCGTCAATCACCTCACCGCGCGATGTGTTCACCACCACCGCTGTTGGCTTTAGCAGCTTCAGGCGGCGTGCGTTGAGCAAATGAAACGACGAGGGTGTCGAGGGGCAATTGACCGAGATCACATCCATGCGCGCGATCATCTGGTCCAGGCTTTCCCAATAGGTCGCCTCCAGCTCGCTTTCGATCTCGGGCCGGCGCCGACGGCGATTGTGATAGTGGATCTGCATGCCAAAGGCGCGCGCCCGGCGGGCAACGGCCTCGCCGATCTGACCCATGCCAAGAATGCCAAGACGCCGCCCCGCAAGACGCCCGCCCAGCATCGCCGTAGGTGCCCAGCCTTGCCAGTCACCCTTTTGCATAACGGCGAGCCCCTCGGGGATGCGTCGCACCACCGCCATGATCAGCGCCATCGCCATATCTGCGGTATCATCGGTCAGAACACCCGGCGTATTGGAGACCAGAATGCCGCGCTGGCGGGCCGTGGCCACATCGATGTGATCCACCCCGGCGCCGTAGTTGGCGATCAGCTTTAGCTTCTCTCCGGCCTGACCCAGCAGGGCCGCATCAAGGTGATCGGTGACCGTGGGCACCAATACATCTGCTTCCTTCATGGCGGCGGCCAGTTCCTGGCGGCTCATCGGTGCATCATCGCTGCGCAGCCGTACATCAAACAACTCGCTCAGCCGCGTCTCGACCGGCTCCGGCAACCGTCGCGTAACGACAACACTCAGACGTTCTCTTGCCACTTTTGCTCTCCCCTGGCTTTGCAATCCATTTGCCTTGGTGGCATGGTGGCGCAGGACGGAACCGGGCACAAGAACCGATCCGCCTGAACCGGAACATGTGACGCGGCTTTTTCCCCTCTTGGCAAAAAGCTGCGGCAGAATCGCGGTACAAGAACTGAGCAGGCCGAACGACGGGCAAAAGTGAGCAGGCAGTGACAAGACTATCTTTTGGATGGCACCGTTTTGCGGTGACTCTTTGTGTAATTTCGACAGCTTTTTCAGTAACCTCCAACGCCTGGGCCAAGGAGGCGCGCGGCGCTGTCACCAATCTGCCGCTGCCGCGCTACGTCTCGATGAAAGCCGCCGAAGGCAATGTCCGGCGTGGACCATCCTTGACGCATCGCATCGACTGGGTCTTCAAACGCCGAGGCATGCCACTGGAAATCACAGCGGAATACGGCCACTGGCGGCGCGTTCGCGATCAGGACGGTGCTGGTGGCTGGGTCCATTACGCGCTGCTGTCTGGCGCCCGTACGGTACTGGTTCAGGAAGACATGCTGACCCTGCATGCCCAGCCTGACGACAAGGCCCCGGTGACTGCCGCGCTGGAATATGGCGTCGTGGCTCGTCTTGGCGATTGCTCGCAGACCTGGTGCGAAGTCAGCGCAGGTGGATTCAGCGGCTGGGCCCCCAAAGGCAAGCTCTGGGGGGTTATGCCCGAAGAGATCCGCGACTAAGCCGCCCGGCTGCTACTGTCAAAACCGTTGGAACCACTCCATCAGGCCCCTGCAAGGCTGCAATCAGGCTGTCTGCACAGACCGTATGGCGAGTTGCGTTCCGCCCAGCGCCCTGAAACTTTTTTGACGACAGGTGAAAACCAAAATCTGCAAATCACTGCTCTGCAGCGTCAAGGCGTCAAACAATCGCTCAATACGCGCGTCATCGGTATAGACAATCGCATCATCCAGAATAACCGGCGCCGCCTCGCCGCTGCGTGCCAACAGGCGGGCAAAGGCAAGCCGGACCAAAAGCGCGATCTGCTCCTGCGTGCCCCCGGACAGGCTCTCGAAGTCTTCGCCGCCGCCGGTGTCACGGTGCAAATGATGTGGCAGCACCCGGTCCGCATCAACCTGCAACTGCGCGTCTGGCCACAGATGACGCAGCAGCGGCTGCAATTCCTTCAGGACCGGCGCCACATAGGCCTCCTGTGCGGCGCTTCGGGCCTGATCCAGCGCCAGATCGAGACGGCGCAGTACCGCAACTTCGAATTCGACTGCCGCGAGACGGTCCTGCGCTGCCAAGAGCTGATCCGAAACCTCTGCCAGCTCCTCTTCCACCGCCTCTCCGGCGGTGGTGCCAATTCGGGTATCCAGAACCGCCAGATCCCGTCCCAGTTCCTGCAGGCGTGACATCACGGCCTCCTGAGCCGATTTCGCCCGAACAACCCGCGCCTGCACCGCAGCAAGGTCCGGGGCCGCTTGTTGCAGCAGCTCCAATTGTGCCTGCGCCTGATTGAGCTCCTCCTGCAAGGCAGTTGCCTGTTGTTCCAGCACCGCAAGGCTCACTGCTGCGTCGACCTCTCCGGCCAGCGCCGCCTTGGCCCGTTCCAGCCGCTGTTGCGCTGCCTGATGACGGACATTGGCCCCTTCAAAGCCAAGCCGCAGGGTCGCTTCCTGTGCCCGGGCAGCCTCCAGCGCCGCGCTGGACTGATCCATCGCAGCACGGCAGCGGGACAAATCAGCCTCTACCGTCGTGCGCTCCGGCAATTCTGGCGGTTCTGGCGGTTGCGCACTCGCCGCCCCCTCTGCCGCACGTTCCTCCAGACTGTCGTGTTCCCCCAGACTGTCGAGCTGGTTGATCAAGGCCAAAAGCCCCTCCGGAGCCAAGGCCTGCAACTGCACATCTGCCTGTTGCAGACGAATGGCGGCCTCTTCGCGGCTACGGTGACGTGCGCGCGCCTCTGCCACTTCTGCACAATCGGCATAGGCGAGCGCTGCCGCCAGTTCCGCCTGTTTTACAGCCAACTGATCCGAGGTGGTCGCCTGCCCCGGGTGCAGGGCTATCCGCCCCAGCCCAAGGGCTTCAATCTGTCCGCCACGCGGCAAGGACAGACGTTCACCGGCTGCAACAGCCTGTCCATCCAGGCGCAGACGTCCCTCCTGCCCCGCCTCATAGGTGACCGTTATCGCAGGGGCCGCGAGATGTTGCGCCTGTTCAGCAAGACCAAGCGCCTCGCGGGCTGCTTCAATCCGGTCCATGGCCTTGCGGTCCGGTCCCTGCCTTGCCTGCTGCGTCAGTTCTGTCACCTGCGCCTGAGCCGCTCGGGCCTGTGCGACAGTCTTGCTCAGGGTTTGGCGCTGTGCCTGCTCCTGTGCCTCTACTGCGGCGCGCTGCACGCGTGCCAACAAAACCTCTGCCTGGCGCAGGGCATCTTGATCCGCAGCTGATTGGGCCAGACATTCCCGCAGGCGCTGCTCCGCCGGAGTAAGCCTTGTCGCCACCTCAGCTACATCGCTCTGCGCTTGCTCACATTCGGCCAGTGCCGCCATGTGTTCTTGTTGCCGGGCCCGCAGCCCCTGAACTGTGCTCTGGTGGTTTTCCTTTATCAGCCGAGCGGTTTTCACCGCCGCTGCCGAAGTATCTAGTTTTTCCTGATAGCGTTCTGCCGCTGCCAACGCCTGTCGCGCGGCCTGCATGCGCGCCTCCAGCTCCTGCTGTGTGTCAGCTTCTTGCAGGCCCGCAAGCTCCGCGCGCAGTGCACGGCGCTGGTCGAGCTGAGAGCGCAACTCCTGCACCCGGGCCTGCAGGCGCTGTTCGTCGGCCTGCAACTGCGCAACTTCGGTGGCCGCAAGATCGAGTGCCCCCCCCTTTTTGGCACCACGCGACGTTACCAGCCGATCCAGCGACTGGCGCAGGTCGCGACGGATTGCATCCATACGCTGCCCGCCAGTGACCGCATCGACCTCACCAGTGATCGACGACAGCAAATCCTGGCGCGCCGACAGCGTCTCCTTTGCATCGGCAAAATCCGTGAGCCCCTGACGCACCCAAAGCAAGCCCGCAGGGCCACCGTCTTTTGGTGACTTGATCAAATCCTGCAGCCAGGCTTCGGCGGCGTCAGATTGCAAATAAAGGGTGTCGCCCTGCCAGATCCGGATCTCGCCTTTGCCTGACGCCTTCTGGAACTGTTTGACCAGCCGATACCTGGTGCCATCGCGGTCGATCTCAACTTCGATGCGCGGCTCCCCTCCAGCCCGGGGCGCAAGCGCGCGGATCTCTTTGTCCCAGGATTTGGCATCTTTGAAAAACACGGCGTGCAGCGCATCAAAGATGGTAGATTTACCCTGTTCATTCGGAGCGGCCAAAACATTCAGCCCAGGCCCTATGCCGGTGATTTCAACGGCCTCGGTAAAGCGGCGAATGTTTTGCAGGCGGATGGCACAGATCTTCATGTTTCAGCCTCCGCGCTGCACGCCGCTGAGGCTGTCATTTCCTGGCCATAGGCAAACAGCCGGTTCAACGCGGCCGAGGCCACGTCCCGTTCGACCTGCGCCAAAGCCGTGTCTTCAGCGGCCTGCAACAGGTCTTCGGCTGCGACCCGCAGGGCGCCATTTGTCGCGATGAGGTCCAGATCCTCGACCTGATGCTCACTCCGCAGACCGGTCTCATCCAGATGGAAGAAACAGAACTCAGGTCCGACTTCTGCGATCACCTGTTGCAAGGCCAGCCGTTGCGGCGCTGTGATCCAGCCCTGTGCCCTGATCTGCAGCAGATGTTGATGCCAGCCTGGACGATCTGACGGCAGCTGAGCCCGCAGCAATGCCCCAGCATCCGCCGCCGGAGTGAGATCAAGCGAAAGATCCTGCCAGTGAAGAGCCCCGGTCTCTATTGCCTCAACCTTTGGGTCTTGGCCAACACTTGACAGCTCTACCAGCAAGGCCTGACCGCGACCGGCATGTTTGAAACGATCCGCCTCGGGCGTGCCACTGTAACGGCTGCGCGCGTCCAGCGTGAAGGTGCCATGCCAGTCGCCCAGCGCCAGATAGTCCAACCGGGCAGACCTGGCACGATCAGGTGCGATGGTTTCGCCGCCTGCCTCGTCGCTGCCAAAATCAAGTACCCCCCCATGGGCAAGCCCGATGCGCAGATCTCCTGTCGGCGTCTCAGCGGCATCCATCCATTGCGTCAGATCCTGGCCAGCAAAGCGGTGACGGCAAGGTGCAGGCAGCAGCTGCACCCCCGGCGCCATCTGCACGACTTCGGACCACATCAGCAGGTGTACGTTGGGCGGGGCATGCTCGGCCAGAGAGGCCCAGAGCGTTTCAGCGGCTGCACTGTCGTGATTGCCCGGGATGATCCACCAGTGCAGATCCGACGCAGCCCGCATCGCAGCAAGTGCCTGGCGCAACACACGCTCAGACGGTGTTTCGGTGTCAAACATATCCCCGGCGATCAGAACATGCTCCGCCGCGTGCGCCTGGGCCACTGCCGCCAGCCCTGCAACGATCTGCTGGCGGGCCTGCTGCAGGGCGATCCGCGTCTCCTCGGGAAAGCGGCCAAAGCGCTTTCCCAAATGCAGATCAGAACAGTGCAGAAAACGAAAAGTGCTCATCGGGGCTCCGGTCAAAAGACAGATCAGGGAACAAACCCAGGATCTGCATAAGGCTGACCGGACCAAACCGGACTGCCCCATGAGTGGCAGAGCTGCAAGAGAGGGTCAACGCAGCTTTGCTATCGCCAAGAGTGATGCCACCCCCAATTTGACCGCCACCCATTGGTTGTCATCCGCACGCCCTAAACTGCACCGCCATTTCCAGAGGAGCTGCTGAGAGGCCAACCGTTGAGAGCTGGGCTGTCCAGCCTGGCCGCCCCCACCCCCCCGCCCCGCCGCTGCGGCGATGTGTGATGCCTGCCCTTGTTTTCAGGATGCTGTTTCGCCGCACCACGGTCAGGGCCCGGCAAATGCTGTTTCAGAATGTCAGAGCGGTGGGCAAAAACCGACACATCCGTAAAGGGTGCCCCATCTGCATGGGCCTTTCGAATCATCGCGGCGAGACGCGTGCGATCCGCATCCAGGCAGGCGACTTGCTGAGCCAAAGCGTCGGTATCTCCTCGCCGCACCAGCCTGCCACCGCCGTGGTTCGCAATCAGGTCACGGGCATAGGCTCCTCCGTAGCCAAGAATAGGCGTGCCGCAGGTGAGCGCCTCAATCAGACAACGCGGCGATTCAGGTGTTTTATGGCAAAACAGGAACAGATGCGCCGCGCGCAGTTGTTTTAGAACCTCTGATTGATCTTCAACAAAGCCCGCAAAATGAACCCGGTCCGCCAATCCGGCCCGTGCAATCCGGGCCCGCATTTGTGGCAGCGCCGCGCCAGCCCCAAGCCAGGTCGCCTCGAAATCTACGCCCATGACCTTCAGACGTTCCAACACTGTGGTCCAGTCAATCGGCCCCTTCATCGCCTCGGCCCGCCCGGCATAGACCAGCCGCAATGGCCCCTTGGCTACCGATGCGGCCTTTGCGGCCAGGCTACTTTCATCGATGTGATCGCGGGACGAAATATGGATGTCGTGAACCAGCTGAGGGTTGCGGCAAAATCCCCGGTAGGTCTCAAAAGTTTCCGCCCCATGAAACAGTCCCAGGTGCGCGCGCCGGATCACCATCTGCTCAAGTCGCGCCATTGGCCGGTGATACAGGCGCGCGCGCAATTGACTGCGCCAAATCCCGTGATCAATCCCGTTATCGTCGCCTGCTTGCGCCCTGTTCGAGCCCTGTTCCAGCTGTTGGCGCATCACTTCGGATTCGACCCGATCGGTCCAAACAGCAAACGGACGCTGCATCTGATGTGCTGCCAAACAAGAGACCGCCCCCCAATCCCCGAATAGCCCGCCGATGGCAAAGCTGAGGTAGTCCGCCTTGTCGATTAGGGCCCGAATCTGACGCAGAGTGCGCGGCAAGGCACGAACAAATTGATCAGGCCGATAAGCCATCGGAACCGGTTCGATCCGCACTCCGGCAAGATCTTCGAGGTGGGTTCGCACCGGAACCCACCCCTGAGGGGGGGGCGTGTTACGCGGGGCAGCGTCCAGCGGCATCATCACAGTCACTGGGTGAAAATGCTGCGCCCAAAGCCTCAGCCCGTTTACCGCCTGACGTTCGACGTAATACTCCCCAGCGCAGAAAAACAGCGGCACCGGAGCGTAGATCAGGAGGGACGGCAGGTTCTGGGTGACGGTCATCGGAATCTCCTTGCTGACGGAAGACTAGAGGCTTCCTTTTTGCAACAAGGTTAAGGTGCGTTAACCCTGATCTCCAAGAACGCCTCCGAAGTGAAGAACTGTGCAAAATCACGCAAGCCCCCCCAAAGGGATAGGAAAACGCACAGAAGTGTTGATAAATGCTGCGCCGCGTCAATCTGCCGAAGCAAATGCACAAGCTGGTGATTGCACCGGCGGCGCTCCTGCTCTACATGGGAGCCATAAATGGCCCCGCCAGAAAACCCTCTGCGGTTCAGGGGCCGTTCAGTCTTGTATGAGATGTAGCGCTGCTACGCTAAGTCAACAAAGCTTCCGTTATCGCTGAAAGGTTATGAAATATGACAGAAAATTCAAACCCCGACATTCTGTATACCATCGTAGACGAAGCCCCCGAACTGGCCTCGGCCTCCTTTCTGCCGATCATCCGCAAGTTCGCATCGGCGGCAGATGTCAGCGTAGGCACCAAGGATATTTCCCTTGCTGGCCGCATCATTTCTGCTTTCCCTGAAGGTCTGAGCGCCGAGCAGCGTCAGACAGACGATCTGGCCGAACTTGGCAAATTGGTCAAAACGCCCGATGCCAATGTCATCAAGCTGCCAAATATTTCGGCCTCGGTGCCGCAGCTGGTCGCCGCCATCGAAGAGCTGCAGGCCCAAGGCTATGACATCCCCTCTTACCCCGAAGAGCCAGCAACGGACGCAGAAAAAGACGCCCGCGCGCGCTATGACGGCCTCAAAGGTTCTGCTGTGAACCCGGTTCTGCGCGAAGGAAACTCGGATCGTCGCGCCGCCCGTGCCGTCAAGAACTACGCCCAGAACAACCCGCATTCGATGGGCGCATGGGCTGCTGACAGCAAGACCAAAGTTTCGTCGATGCCCGGCGATGATTTCTACGCCAATGAAAAAGCCGCAACCATCACCGCCGCGCAGGCCGGTGATGCAAAGATCGAATTTGTTGCCAAAGACAGCAGCGTCACTGTGCTGAAAGACAGCTGGCCCCTGGAGGCAGGCACCATTGCGGATGCCACCTTCATGTCGGCTACGGCTCTGGATGCGTTCCTGGCCGATGCCATCGCGGACACCAAAGCAGACGGCACCATGTTCTCGCTGCACATGAAGGCCACCATGATGAAGGTCTCGGACCCGATCATCTTTGGCCATGCGGTCAAAGCCTGGCTGGCGCCCGTCTTCGACAAATTCGGCGCCGAAATGGACGCGCTGGGTGTCAATGCGAACTCCGGCATGGGCGATCTGCTGGACCGCGTCAAAGACAACGCCGATATCATGGCCGCCATTGACGCTGTCACCGGTGAACGCCCCGCCATGTATATGGTCGACAGTGACAAAGGCATCACCAACCTGCACGTGCCGTCCGATGTGATCATCGACGCCTCGATGCCAGCCGTGATCCGCGCTGGCGGCAAGGGCTGGGATGCGGCTGGCAACAAGGGCGACACCAACTGCGTCATCCCCGACCGCTGCTATGCCACCATCTATGACGAGACCATCAACTTCTTCAAAGCCAATGGCGCGCTGGATGTGACCACTGCAGGATCCGTCGCCAACGTCGGCCTGATGGCACAAAAGGCCGAAGAATACGGCTCGCACCCGACTACGTTTGAAGCCGCAGCTGCGGGTACCATCCGCGTGGTTCTGGCCAATGGAGAGACCCTGCATTCGCATGACGTTGAGGCTGGCGACATCTGGCGTGCCTGCACCGCCAAGCAGGCACCGATTGAAAACTGGATCGAGCTGGCCCGTGACCGTCAGCGCCTGACCGGATCCGAGGCGATCTTCTGGCTGGACGCAAACCGCGCCCATGACGCCGAGCTGATCAAATATGTGACCCCTGCCCTGGAGGCTGCCGGTGTTGCCGACAAGTTCCAGATCATGGCCCCGCGTGAAGCAACAGCCCAGTCGCTGAAGACCATCACCGCAGGCAACGACAGCATCGCCATCACCGGCAACGTGCTGCGCGACTACCTGACTGACCTGTTCCCCATCCTGGAACTTGGCACCTCGGCCAAAATGCTGTCGATCGTGAAGCTGATGAAAGGTGGCGGCTTGTTTGAAACCGGTGCTGGTGGGTCTGCCCCCAAGCACGTGCAGCAGTTGGTTGAGCAAAACCACCTGCGCTGGGATTCGATGGGTGAATTCTGCGCGCTTGGTGAAAGCCTGAATTTCCTGGCTGACAGCAAGGGCAATGCCAAAGCAGGGGTCCTTGGCGCCGCTGCCGAAGTTGCGACCCAGGGCATTCTGGACAACAACAACTCACCTTCGCGCAAAGTCGGTGAGCCCGACAACCGCGACAGCCACTACTGGTTCGCCCGCTACTGGGCCGAAGCGCTGGCAGCACAGAGTGATGACGCAGAGATCGCCGCCTATTTTACCCCGATTGCCAAAGCTCTGGCAGAAGGCGAGACAAAGATCCTGGCGGAATTCGCAGCGGTACAGGGTCCGGCAGCTGACATTGGTGGTTATTTCCACCCGGATGCCGCCAAGAAGGCCGCAGTCATGCGCCCAAGCGCAACACTGAACGCGATCATCGGCTGAGCCCTTTCGGGCGAAAGGCAACCTCCGGCATTTTGCTCATCCAATCTGTGTAAAAGTGAATGGATGGGCCCCAATATGCCGGAAGTGAAGGAACATTTTAGGGTCGCAACTCTTTGAGTTGCGACCCTATTGGTTTTGCCTACCCTAACCGCCCTCAGACCTTTTCGAGCCGAAGACAGCCCAAATCAGGCCAGCCTCTATTCTCTCAGGAGTTCCCTTTCCCGTTTCTTCCGATCTCGATCACTTTCTTTCGCGAACCAAGTGATCAAGGGGACGACTGCGTTGCGAAAGCATCAACGACATCCAAGCCATGTGTCAGCACATGGAAACGTCAGACTGTCGACGGGATAGCGCGGCGCAGGGAGGGCGACAGTGAGGGCCACAACGTCAAGACAAAGGCCGGAAGGGGCGAGAATTCCGTGTGACGACTTCCGTCCTAGCCCTCAGAAAGCAGCGGCAATCGCATGAAAACGCTCATTGGGTCTTCGGTGTAGCCTTCGATCGGAGGGCAATATGCGTAACCCAGTCGCTCATACAGAGCGCGGGCGGCGTCATATTGCGGACAAAGCTCAGACCCTGTTTCGAGAACCAGAGCAGAAAATCCAGCCCCGGCAGCCTCTCGTGCCAGATGTTCCATCAGTCTGTGTGCAAGCCCGCGACCGCGTGCATTTTCGCAGACAAAGACCGATTTCACCTCGGCAGTGCCATCGCTCAACGCTTTGAAAGCGCCACATCCCTGGGCTATTCCGGCCTCAAAGGCCGCATAAAACTGCACCCCTGGTTGACGCAGATCTTCCACGCCGAAGGTGTGATCGCTTTCGGAAGAGGTTGCGGCGGCACCATGGCTTTGGTTGCCCTCAATCAAAGGGCGCAGCGCCGACAGCCCCGGGTCGGTCTTGCGGATTTCCATGCGGTCGCTACCTGCCATTACTACCCGTCATCAGTGCCCGTCACCAGTGCCCGTCAGTGGGTCCAGGGCACGCGCCGGTTGGTGGCAAAATTCTCGCCATAGCCGCCATTGCGGATGTTGGCTTTACGCGCTTTGGGCTCGACCACCTCCGCATTGATGCCGTGATCCTGAGCGTATTCCAGCGCCGCTTCTTTGGTGTCAAAGCGCAGGCGGACCTGGCTTTGGGTGTCCGAAGAAGACGTCCAGCCCATCAAAGGATCCACTTCCCGCGCAGTTTCCGGCGCATAGTCCAGCACCCACTTGCGGGTCTTGGCCATTCCGGAAGTCATGGCGTTTCGGGCTGGCCGGTAAATCCGCGCTCGCATGGGTGTCTCCTCGTGACTCGTCTCGGCATCTATATGCGGCTCATATATGCGCCGAATACCCTTCTGTCACAAGAAGACAAATCCAGCGCATTCAACAGGTTTGCATCGCGGCAACAAAAAGAAGCTGAAAAGGCGTCGAATGCCCCTTGAACAAGAACAAAAACAGACCAAAATCAGCAAGGATCAAAGGAGAGCCGGATGCCCTACGCCCATTCAGACAAATCTGCGGCCCAGATGGGCGATCCGCTGCCAGAGACCTCACCAGAGGCTTTGCCAGAAAAAATGGTTGAGCGCGCACCAGCTGCCCGCCCCAAGCTTGAAGGCGGTCGTGCCTTTGTGATGCAGACGGAGTTTTCTCCGGCGGGGGATCAGCCCACCGCCATTGCCGAACTCAGCGCCGGCGTGGCCGAGGGCGAGCGCAATCAGGTTCTGCTGGGGGCCACTGGCACCGGCAAAACCTTCACCATGGCCAAAGTGATCGAAGAAACCCAGCGTCCTGCCATCATTCTGGCCCCAAACAAGACCTTGGCGGCGCAGCTATATGGTGAGTTCAAGGGCTTTTTTCCTGAGAACTCGGTGGAATACTTCGTCTCGTTTTATGACTACTACCAACCCGAAGCCTATGTGGCGCGCTCTGATACCTTCATCGAGAAGGAAAGCCAGATCAACGAACAGATCGACCGGATGCGCCACTCTGCCACGCGGGCGCTGCTGGAACGCGACGATGTGATCATCATCGCGTCCGTCAGTTGCATCTACGGGATTGGTTCCGTCGAGACCTATTCGGCGATGACCCAGGATCTGAAGGTCGGTGAAGAATATGACCAGCGGCAGGTCATGGCCGATCTGGTGGCACAGCAGTACAAACGCAACGATCAGGCCTTTCAACGCGGTTCGTTCCGGGTGCGTGGTGATACGCTGGAAATCTTTCCCGCCCACCTTGAAGACCGCGCCTGGAAGCTGTCCTTCTTTGGCGAAGAGCTGGAGGCGATCACCGAGTTTGATCCACTAACCGGCGAACGGACGGGTGCGTTCGAACAGATCCGCGTCTATGCAAATTCCCACTACGTGACGCCGAAACCGACATTGAATCAGGCGGTTATCTCGATCAAGGAAGAGCTTCGCAAACGGCTTGACCAGTTCGTCAGCGAGGGCAAGCTACTGGAGGCGCAACGGCTGGAACAGCGCTGTAACTTTGATATCGAGATGCTGGAGGCCACCGGCTATTGCAACGGCATCGAAAACTATTCGCGCTATCTGACGGGTCGCGCGCCCGGTGAGCCGCCCCCCACCCTGTTTGAGTTCATTCCTGACAATGCCATCGTGTTTGCCGACGAAAGCCATGTCTCGGTGCCGCAGATCGGCGGCATGTACAAAGGCGATTTTCGACGCAAATCGACGCTAGCAGAACATGGCTTCCGGCTGCCGTCCTGCATGGACAACCGTCCACTGAAGTTCGAAGAATGGGACGCGATGCGGCCCCAGTCGGTCTTTGTCTCGGCGACGCCGTCCGCCTGGGAGCTGGATCAGGCCGGCGGTGTTTTCACCGAACAGGTGATCCGCCCCACCGGCCTGCTGGAGCCCGAGATCGAGATCCGTCCGGTGCAGATGCAGGTGGATGATCTGTTGGACGAAATCCGCAAGGTCAGCGCCGATGGTATGCGCACGCTTGTTACCACGCTGACCAAACGCATGGCCGAAGATCTGACCGAATATCTGCACGAACAGGGCATCAAGGTGCGGTACATGCATTCGGATATCGACACGCTGGAACGCATTGAAATCCTGCGAGATTTGCGGCTTGGCGCTTTTGACGTGCTGATCGGCATCAATCTGCTGCGCGAGGGTCTGGATATTCCCGAATGCGGGCTGGTGGCCATTCTGGACGCCGACAAAGAAGGCTTTTTGCGTTCGGAAACCTCGCTGGTGCAGACCATTGGCCGCGCCGCGCGTAACGCCGAAGGCCGCGTCATCATGTATGCGGACAAGATTACCGGTTCGATGGAGCGCGCATTGGCAGAAACCAATCGCCGCCGCGAAAAGCAGAAAGCCTATAACCTGGAACACGGCATTACGCCCGCGACTGTGAAAAAGAACGTCGAAGATGTTCTGGCGGGGCTCTATCAGGGCGACGTGGATATGAACCGTGTCACCGCAAATATCGACAAGCCAATGCACGGCGCCAACCTGGAGGCCCATCTGAACGGGCTGCGCGACGAGATGCGCAAGGCCGCCGAGAACCTGGAGTTCGAAGAAGCCGCCCGCCTGCGCGACGAGGTG
The DNA here is from genome assembly GCF_001457775.1 of Phaeobacter sp. CECT 5382. Classification (GTDB taxonomy): domain Bacteria; phylum Pseudomonadota; class Alphaproteobacteria; order Rhodobacterales; family Rhodobacteraceae; genus Pseudophaeobacter. The sequence goes on along the minus strand of NZ_CYSG01000023.1, from coordinate 15,849 downwards.
AAACGGCTGGAAGCGGTTGATCTCGCGGTGTCGGATGATCCCCTGGCGCGGCAATACGCGGTGGAAAAAGCGTCGGAGGCCGCGGTCAAATCGCGCGGTCGCTCCAGTGCAGGCAAGGCCGGAACGCGGGCCTATCGTGGCAAGTCGCAAAAGAAGTTTTCGTGAGATGTAGCCGCTTAACAGAGAACCCCGGCTGGCTCTGGACGGGGGCTTTGGCCCTCCCTCGCAGAAGCCGAGAGTGCCGTGTCGAAAACATGGCATTTCGTTCAACAAACGCGGGGCGCTGGCCAAACGGAAACGCGACCCTGCTTTTGGACCCTTTACCTTGGTTTCGCACGACACAGGAACTGACAGGACACCCACCATGACCGTAGCGATAATCCTTGGGGCCGCCGTAAAGCCCGATGGCAACGCATCGCCCACGCTGCGTCGGCGCACGTTACAGGCTGTTAAGCTATTCAAAAGCGGCGCGGTGACCCATGTGATCTGCTGTGGTGGTTTGGGTCGCTTTCCCCCGACCGAGGCTGACGTGATGCGCAGCATTTGCCTGGCAGAAGGTCTGCCAGTTGCGGCAATACGGCTGGAGGATCAATCGCACTCTACTTTGGAGAACCTCGCAAATACCCTCCCGCTGTTGGCTGAACTCGGTGCGCCCGAAGTGGTGATCGTCACCGATACCTACCACAAATGGCGCGCCGCCATGACAGCGCAGCATCTGGGCATCAAGGCCCGCGTTTCATGTCCACCAATGACCGGCACAGCCAAACACAAGGTGCTGAAATCCTGGCTCCGGGAGATCCCCGGATTGATCTATTACTGGTGGCGCCTGCGCCGATCAGATTAGCAGGTAGCTCAGATTAGCGGGTAACACTGACCCGGACGTAGTCGCGCGCGCCACCATCATAGACATCGACCTGCACCATCACACCGCCCTTGACGATATTGCGCCCCGCCGATGCCTCGATCGAGCCGTACTGGATCATGCTTTCCATTGTCGCACGGTTATTCACATCCTTGAAGATCGGGTCCCATTCGTCACCGGGCTGTGAAATGCCGAAGCGGTGAAAATTCGCACGATCCTGCCGCAGGATCTGCCAGGGCTCCGTCAACCGCGCGCCCTTGGAATTGTAAAGATCATCCCGACCGATGAAGGCCACATAGCTGGCCAACAGCTCATCTGCCATTGCACAGGGCGTTGACAAAGCCAGCGCTGCGACAGCCGCCAAAACAGTTTTTCCAATTTTCATGATGCACCCCTGAAAAAGACTTCGATAAAAGTTTGCGATCCAAATATTGAAGACAATGCTGCGAAGGACAACCCAAAACATACCCAAAAATGGCGGGGAAACTGCGTCAAACAGGCAAGAGAAGCCTTTATAAACAGGCATTTCTGACTGAGCTTTTCTTCGGCTTACTCTTTCTATGCGAAAACTATGCAAAACGCTTGAGGACCGTAGTTTCGCGAAACCCGCGTCAGGGTGGCCTGCCCTTTGCCCGCCCCTTGCATCATGAACGCCCCGTGCTAGTTTTCAAACCATAGTGAGGAGATTTTTATGAGTGGATTTTGCAAGGCAGCCCCCCTCTGGGTCGCGCTCTTTATGTGGCAATTGACTGTTCCCGTGCTCGCAGGAGGCGATGCCGGCAGCGGCTACGGAAGCGGCGGAAGCGCGAAGGCCGGGCTGTCCTTTGGCGTGACCAAGACCGTTGCCAAAACCCTGTCACGCGGGTTCAGCCGCTGTTCCCGACTCGACTGGTCATACCGCTATGACTGCTATCGATTGGTCTACAAACGCTCTGCAGACCTGCTGCGCGGCAACCCGGCATATTCCGAGGCTCTTAAGGCGCTGGTGCTGGTCGAAGACACACTAGACACAGCGGTGAAGAAAAACCGTGACCCGGCGCAGAAACCCAAACGGCGCGGGTTCGAAGTCTATCAACCGATCAAACCCGAAGCGGTGCCAAAAGTGACCCGACAAACCGAACAAGCCATTGAAAAGGCAGAAATAATCCTTCTACGCTCTCCGGCGAACAAGCAGGAACATTATACCCGCATCGCCGAGGCCCTGAACTCCAACAAGGTTTTGCTGCGCTCTGCCCTGCTACCCGGGAGCATCATCCGTTTTGCCGCCCATGTTTTGGGCCATGCGCTGCAGCGCGGCTAGCGACACCCAGACACCATCCCGGCGGGCAGCAACAGCACGCCGGGATCACGTGAGATCAGGTTGGCAAGACCTAGCGTACAACATGCACAGCGCAGGCGGCGTGACGCACAACCTGACTGGCGGTGGAGCCCAGCAGCAGGTCCTGCATGCCCGGGCGGTGCGAAGCCATGATCACCAGATCTGGCTTGTGCTCTTCGGCCCAATCCAAGATTGAACGCCCCGAATGGCCTTCGATCACGATGCCGGTTGCATTTGGCAGGGTCTTGGCCAGACCATCCAGCTCGCTCTCCAGAGCGGCGCGCGCCTGCGCCATGTATTCCACCGGCATATAGGAAATCGCATAAGCCGGGATTTGCTCCACCACATGCAGCAGGGTGATTTTGGCCTCTGGCACGGCCAGCAGCTTGGCTAGCTTCAGGGGGGCCGAGACATCCCGGTCCGGGTCAAAGGAAATGGGTACGAGAATGTTGTGATACATTTGAAGCCTCCTTGGCGACGCGTTTTCAAAAGAATGGACCGAAGTCAAAGACCCAGCCTTGATCCAGGTCAGAGACTTTGCAACGGCCTCAACAACAGATCAAACCCACCAACCTGCGCTTTACCTCCGCCACATCCGGCTGATTTCACTTGGTTTCAAATGTCGCGGCCACATCATACATGACCGGCTCAAAACTCCGGCAAAGCTCGTTTATCTTGCGGTTTCTTTGCCGCATCTCAGACGAGCGCAGCATCTCCATAAAATCCTCGCGTCGCCGCCATTGCGAGTAATTGGCAATCCGGGTTTGTGCATCATTCACATGCAGCCCGGCCGAAATGAAGCCCGGCTGCTTTGAAATGAATTCGGAATAGGCGTCGTTCAACGCCTCCAAAAGGTCCTGACAGGTCCCCGGTGTCATTTCAAATGTGGTAATGACTGTCTGGATTTCTGCGCCTTGCACGATCTTCGGCATCAGCTTCTCCTTTGGCTGTATAGCTAGGTGTGACCAGCCTACGATGGTTGCAGCAAAAATCAGACAAGTTTTTGCCATGGGATAGTTTTGGCAGAAAAACTCTCCTAAAACGGGTGTATGATTGACCTGATTTCAGCCATAGGTAAAAAGCCGTGAGCCGCTGCCTGCTGCTGCTTTTGTGCGGTATGATGCTTGGTACGCCCGCCATCTCTGGCGCCTGGAAACGTCCCCAGGGCGAAGGCTTCGCCTCAGCCAGTATCAGCCTGCGACGCCTAGAGGGCGGCCATTCACAAGAGCTGAGCTATTATGGCGACTTCGGCATCACCGAACGCTTTGATCTGGGGGTTGATCTGAACCAGGTTGATGACTTGTCCGGGCATGCGCTGGTTTTTGCACGCCTGCCACTGTGGCAATCGCCCCGATGGGGGCAACTGGCCACCGAGCTGGCCCTTGGCGGTAGTCACTACAAGGGCCATTGGCGTGGCATGTATCGTCTCACGCTGTCGGCAGGAAAGAATTTCAACATACCCTGGGGCAACAACAAACGAACTGACAAACGGACAGGTTGGGGCAATATTGATCTGCACTATGAACAGCGCAGCAGCCAGACGGACCCCCTATGGAAACTGGACGCCAGCTTTGGATTGAACACTCCGGGACGCATCTCGCCCGTACTATCGATCGAGACCTCAAAATCCGCCAGCCAAGCCTTTTCTTATACCATCATCCCCGCCCTGCGGATTAAGCTGGCGGATCTGAAGCTGTTCAACAGCCCTGCCAAGCCGCGCGCCCGGCCTGGCGAGGCACCTTTCGGGCGCCAGGCATCTGGCGCAGGCCTGTTTGATCAAAGCGATCTGCTGATCGGGCTGAGCTACCGCCAGGCAAATACACATAGCCTTGGCCTCAAGATCTCGCTGTGGCACAGGTTTTAAGCTCCGCTATACTGTTCGATAGCCGCCCCCGCAGCCCCGACCTGCTCTCTGTGAAAGCTCGACCATGACCAACCCGACACAGCGCACCGACCCGATCCGCCCTACCGATGATGAGGCCCGCAGCCTGGCGCAGACCCTGATGCAAAGCGCAGGATATGCCGCCCTCGCCACGATCACCGCAACTGGTGCCCCGCTGGTGACACGCGTGGCTTTTGGTCTTTGCCCCGCCGGCCAGCCCATCAGCCTGATCTCCAGCCTCGCGGCGCATACGCAGGCGTTGCAGGACACTCCTGCCGCCTCTTTGCTGGTCGGAGAGCCGGGTGAGAAAGGCGACCCTCTCACCCATCCGCGGCTTAGCCTGATGGCGCAGGCGCTGTTTGTCGACAATCAAAGCCCGCAACATGCGGACCTGGCCGCGCATTATCTGCGCAGCCACCCCAAGGCAAAGCTCTATATCGGGTTTGCCGACTTCAGCTTTGTACGGTTTGAAATCAGCGAGGGCTTGCTGAATGGAGGCTTCGGCAAGGCGTTTCACCTGACCCCTGCAGATCTGTCGCAACCCGGCTAAAAAGGCCCAGCGCGCCTGCCCTGATAGCCTACGCCCTAGGCCATGGCGATGCTCACTTGTCGACCCGCACCACTACCTGGACCTCGCCGCGCAGCGCCTCGGGCCAGACCAGGTCGATCTCATCATCATTGCTGCCCCGTTCCAGCCGAACATAGGGGGTAACAAACCGATCACTTCCACCGCTGGTTTCAATCGGGCCTATGGCGGTCACCGCATCCACGGCCCGGGCTGCGCCCTCAAAGGGCAGCTTTCCAGCTGTCTCGATCCGCCAGCTCGTCGCAACAGAGGCCTGCTCATGGCGCAGGCGCAGGGGGCTGGCGACGGCAGTGGTGATGCCATGAAAGGTATTGCCTTCAAAGAACACTGACTTGCTGCGGGAAAAGTCGAGACCCGAGAAACTGGTATCCACCCGCTCCGCGCGATCAATACTGCCGTTGATCGAGCGAAATTTATTGTCAGACACGCTGACCCCATTGAGGAAATGCCCAGTGCCATAGGGTTTGACCACCACATAGCTGAACCAGGGCGCCACATCGCCCGACAAAAAGACATTGTCGGCAATGGACAAGGCACTAAAGGAAAACCCGGTGGTAAAGTCTGGCGTCGGATCCTGTTCATTGGTCCACTCAATAAAGCAGTTGTCGATATAGTTGTCAGACACCGTGGTGGAACAATAGGTCGAAGCCAGGATCAGCCCCGCCGTGCGCACGCCACCCGCAACGTCATCGCCCTGAAAGAAGTGATTGCCCGCCACCGTATTATTGGCCCCGGCCAACAGCGCGAAATGGCGGAACTTGGTCACCCGGTTGTTGCGCAGCTTGGCATCATTGGCATTCACATTCAGCGCAATACTGCTGCGGTCCGAGACCGCCAAAGGCTCTTCCGCTGACAGGAACTGACAATTGTCGACCAGAATGCCCTGACAGCCAGTTCCGATCGAGGTAATCCCACGATCCTTGGGCCGCGAGATAAAGCAATGGTCAAGGCTGAAGACGGTCCCGGCGGAAGGCAGGCGCAGCGCCGAGCAATGAGAATTACACTGGATCTCCACCTCGGTCATGCCGAATTTACTCAGCGCACTGAAACCACTGAAATCGAGCATGTATTTGAAGCTTTTGAACGTGAAATTCTGCGTGCCGGCGGCATCATAAAGCGGCGCACTCAGCGTGATCTCTGCCGCGCCGACATTCTTGCTGCGCACATAAATCTCGCGCCCGACCCCACTGCCTTCGACCAGAGCCCCCACCGGAATACTGGCGATATTGGCCACCGACGTCAGCTTGCGCGAGTTGCCGGGATCATAGCTTGCCTGTTCGGTCCAGGTCTCGGTATCCCAGGCGGCACCGCCGGTGGCCGAGATCTGCCCGTTGCGGATCACCCTCCGGGTCGCATAAGAACTGCGATTGGGCACGGCCGCTTGCATATCAATGGGTTCCGTCACGGTGACCATGCGCCCGGCCAGATCAAGCGAGTCATGATCCGCCGAATTCAACAACGCCTGAAACGCCTTTTTGAACCCCAGTTCTTCGCTGTCAAAGGCAGAAGCATAGCTTGGAAAGTCAAAATTCTTGCGTAGCAACAGCATTCTATTCGTGGGCATCCGCAGGCTGCCCTCAAAGCGGATCGGATGATTGATCGAGATGGTATCATTCAGATAAAATTTTCCGGCAGGCACCAGGATCACACGCCCATCCGCATCGGCATCCGCCGCTTCAAAGGCCGCCGAATTGTCTGTCGCATCATCTCCGATGGCACCATAGTCTGTGACATCCACCAAGCTCAGCATGTCGCGCAAAAAGGCGCTGGTGATATCGGTGATCTCAATATCGTCAATCCGCACGATGCCGCCATTGGACCCCGTCAAATCGAGGCCAAAATGGCCATAGCGCGCATCGCGCCCCCAGGGCATGTCGACCCCGGTGCGACTACCGGTGCCAATGATAGCCGTGACCTCGACGACGGAGCCATAGCTGGTCAACGTCGTACCAGACCCGACCTCAGTGACACCTGCAACATGGTTTTCATTGCTGTCGCCCGCCCAGCCCGCGATCCGGACCGTCGGCAAGGCACCACTCACCGCTTTGATGCGGGCCTTGACCTGCAGATAGCAGCCCGGCAGCAGTGGCACCTGCCCCATATAGCGCAGCCTTTGGGTCGCCTGCAGTTTTTGCAACTCCATACAGCCGGCGAAATCCGCATCCGCCACCACGATGGCCGCATTGGCGACCCCGTCATAGGTATCGGAGCCCGGCGTGCCATTGCCACTGGACCATTGATCCAGCCCAGCCTCAAACTCTGGCGGCATCAGTTGAATACCTGCGGTGATCACCTTGTTCATCCCAAAACCCTTTCCTGCAGCGCGCACGCCAATTGCTGCACAGAGCTAGGGGTTCGGGATTAAGGCCAGCCAAGCAGGGCGTACGCAGGCCATGCACCCTCGATCGCCTTGCTTTGCTTTGCTTGGGCAGGTCCCGGCGCGGAAACAGTTCAAACAAAAAGAGCGCCCCAAAGGGCGCTCTTCAAACCTTATATCTTGCAGACCTATTCGGCCGCCAGCGCCTTTTCGATCAGCGCGATAGTTTCAGCGACGCCGTAAAGCGCAATGAAGCCACCAAAACGCGGCCCCTGGCTGGCGCCCAGAAGCACCTCATAGATGGCGGTGAACCAATCGCGCAGCGGCTCAAAACCGTGGATCTTGCCAATGGCAAAGACCACCGATTGCAAAAATTCTTCATCCGCGAAATTGGCCTCCGGCAGGGTATCATCCTTGCCGACAATCTCGTTCTTCTTGGCAATCGCGGCCAGCGCAGCCTCAGGCGATTTCAACGCATCCGCCAGGTCCTGCAGTGCTGTCCGTTCCTGATCAGAAGGGGCGCGGAAGACTTTAGTCGGCTTCACATAGTCATTGAAATAGGCGACCGCGAACCCTGCCGCCTGATCCATGGTCGGGTTGCTTTCAGGCGTCGCATCGGGGGCGTATTTGTTGATAAAGCCCCACATGGTTGCCTTGTCTTCAGCACTAGAGGCCGAGGCCAGGTTCAACAGCATGCTGAACGGCACCACCATATCCGACTGCGGCACGTCACCGCCGTGGATGTGCCAGACCGGGTTGTTCAGCTGCGCCTTCAGATCCTGCGTCGCATAGGCACGCAGTTGCTGGTGATATTCATCCACTGCTTTTGGGATCACATCAAAATGCATCCGCTTGGCGGTTTTGGGCTTGAGATACATGAAATACGACAGGCTTTCGGAACTGGCATAGGTCAGCCATTCGTCGATCGAAATCCCGTTGCCGGAGGTTTTGGAGATCTTCTGCCCATTGGCATCCAGGAACAATTCATAGGTGAAATGATCCGGCGCGCGATGGCCCAGAATGCGGCAGATCTTGTCATAGATCGGTGTGTTGGTGCTGTGGTCCTTGCCGTACATCTCGAAATCAACCTCGAGTGCCGCCCAGCGCGCGCCAAAGTCCGGCTTCCACTGCAGTTTCACATTGCCGCCGGTGACCGGCAGCGTCCATTCCTTGCCGTCTTCGTCATCAAAGGTGATGGTGTGGTTTTCAGCATCGACCTTTTTCATCGGCACATAGAGCACCCGGCCGGTTTCAGGATGAAACGGCAGAAAAATCGAATAGGTCTGACGACGTTCTTCGCGCAATGACGCCAGCATCACTTCCATGATCTCGTCGTATTTCTCAACGGCGCGCTTGAGCACCTCGTCGAACTGGCCAGAGCCATAAAACTCAGTCGCGGAATAGAATTCATACTCGAACCCAAAGGTATCAAGAAACCGGCGCAGCATGGCATTGTTGTGATGACCAAAGCTTTCATGGGTGCCAAAGGGATCCGGTACCGAGGTCAGCGGCTTTTGCAGATGCTCCGTCAGGCTTTCGGGGTTGGGCACATTGCCCGGAACCTTGCGCATGCCGTCCAGATCGTCGGAAAAACAGATCAGTTTGGTGGGGATATCGCTGATCACCTCAAAGGCGGTCTTGATCATCGTGGTCCGTGCGACTTCGCCAAAGGTGCCGATATGCGGCAGGCCCGAGGGGCCATAGCCGGTTTCAAACAGCACATAGCCCTTTTCTGGCGCGCCCTTGGCATAACGTTTGAGCACCCGACGGGCTTCTTCAAACGGCCAGGCCTTGCTCTTGAGAGCGGTGTCGCGCAGTTCAAACATTGCTGTTCTCCATCAGCGGCCCCGATGGCCGCATATTCGTGCCCCGCTGCCCAGTGCAGCAGGTCGGCTTGATCTATTGCGCAGATGCAGCATGAGTCAATGAAGAGAGCCCGCCGCGCACAGGTTTCAGCCAGGAAAATGCGCCTTTTCGACAATCCAGTCCAGAATTTGCCGTACATCCTGTTGGGCAGCAGCCCCATCCCGCAGCCCGGCAAAGTAGCCGCGCGCCGATGTGGTGACTGGCGCCTGTAGTTGCAACAAGGCGCCAGTCTCGATGAAACTGTCAAGAATCCCGCCCCAGGCGAGAAAGATCCCCTGCCCCGCCAGCCCGGCATTGACCAGCATGGCATAAGAGCTGAAGTCCAGCACCCGCGCGCCGCGCGGCATCACCTGACCTGCAGATTTGAACCAGCTTGGCCAGTCATGCCACTGGCTGCGGGCAGCCTCCATGGTCAACAGGGTCATGCGGGAAAAATCATAGTCCTGTGCCGTCATGCCGAGACGCGACAGATAAAGCGGGCTTGCCGCAGCATAGACCTCATCGCTCAGCAGGCGCGTCTCTGCGTCCCCGCCGCCACCGGGCAGACCAAAGCGAACGGTCAGATCACCTGGGCGCACCGCCTCTCCATACTCTTGGCTTATGATACGAATCGTTACTTCGGGAAAGGCCTGCTCCAATTCACCCAAGCGTGGAATGAGCCAAAAACCAACAAAACCAGAGGGGGCCGTCACCGTCACGACCCGCGTTTCTGCCGCTTTTCTGATTTGTGAAACTGCATCTTCGATCTGGCCAAAACCACTGTGCAAGGCCTGCAAAAGTTCCTTACCAGCATGGGTAATACGGGCTGGCTTATGAGTTCTGTCAAACAGATCACAGCCCAGATCGGCCTCCAATGTCGCGATCCGACGCGAAACTGCCGGTTGCGAAACATTCAACTCATCCGCAGCCGCTGTCAGTGTACCATGGCGTGCCGCCGCGTAGAAAGCCGTGAGCCCCGAAAAGCTGGGAAGACGCTCCATCTATCATAACCTCAGTGTATATTATACTGCAGCTTTAGCGCATTGAGTGAAACACAAAAAGCCCCTTATCTGAGATCAGTCATCACTCACACAAACCTCACGGAGGCCTCAGCACATGCAACAGGAAATGCCCCAGGATACTGCAACGGACATGACCACCCTTGCCATTGATCTCAGCGATACCGAACAGCTGCATCAGGCCTCCAACCTGCCACACGCCCCCCAGGACAACCTCCTGGTGGTGGATGCAGCACAGGTTCCCCTTTCTGGCGGCACCGATGCCGCCTATGGAGAGGTCCGCTGGCGTACATTGATCAACAGCTGCTCTGAAAAATCACGCGATATGGTGCTGGGCATTGCCGAGTTTGAACCCTATGGCCGCCTGCTGCCGCATCGTCATGACCCGGCCGAATTCTATTTTGGGCTCGAAGGGTCAGGCATCGTGACCATAGATGGCACACCGCATGAAATGCGCCCTGGCATTGCCATCTATGTGCCTGCCAATGCCGAGCACGATACCCAGGCCGGGCCGGATGGGTTGCGCTTTGCTTATGGATTTGCCGAAGCGAGTTTTGAGCAGATCACCTATCGGTTCAGCGCGCAAACCTAGCGCCTGCACCAGTGCCTGTGCACGCCGCGTCGGCAAATGACATTGCAGGCTGGGCCGTTTCCCGCCAGTTTCATAAAAATACGCCAGGGACAGCAGTTGAACCTTGCCCCTGGCCATGCCTATCCTGATCGAAGCATATATGCCCGAAAAGGATTTCCCATGCCCGAGCAAACGCCCCACTCACCCCACTCTATGTCTCCGCAGGACTGCCTGGTGGCCCTGATGGTGGCAGTTTCTGCCTCGGACGAAAACATCCGTACGGCTGAATTGGTCAAGATCCAGTCCGCAGTCAACATGCTGCCGGTCTTTGCCGATTATGACATCGACCGCATGACGCGGATTTCAAAAACCGTGTTGGATCTGTTTGAACAGGAAGACGGGCTGGAAGCACTTTTTGGTCTGATCCTCGATGATCTGCCGGAGCGGCTCTATGAAACCGCCTATGCGCTGGCCTGCGATGTTGCGGCAGCAGATGGAAAACTGGCCGAGACCGAGCTCGAATTCCTGGCCGAGGTCCGCTACGAGCTGAACATCGACCGGTTGCATGCCGCCGCCATCGAACGCGGTGCCCGCGCCCGCCACATGGTCTAGGCGCTGCCTTTTCAAGACGATTTACACCGACCACGTCTGAGCAGAACAGTTTCCAGCGCGCAATTGGTCTGCTCATTTTAATCTGTTTTGGCCCTTATTCGTCAAACCAGTTCCCCGCTACACCGGACTCCAGCTACTGCTTTCGGAGCCCGCCATGAACAAGCCACTTGAAATCCACTCCCTGCCTTCGGTCTGTCCGCTGGACTGCCCTGACACCTGCAGCCTGAATGTGCAGGTACAGGACGACAGAGTGGTCGCCGTCAAAGGATCAAAGGCAAACCCCTACACCGATGGCGTCATTTGCAACAAGGTGGCGCGCTACTATCCGGAATTCCTGCATGGCAAGGCCCGCCTGACACACCCGCTAAAACGTGTCGGCCCACGTGGATCGGGGCAGTTTGAACAGATCAGCTGGGATGCCGCGCTGGACATGGTCCATGCTGGTTTCACCCAGGCAATCGATACCCATGGACCGCAATCCGTGCTGCCGTTCAACTATGCCGGCCCGCACGGAGAGCTGGCAGCAGGATCCATGGATCGCCGTTTTTTCTATCATATGGGCGCAAGCCTGCTGAACCGTGGGCCGCTCTGTGGTGGTGTGCGCGGCGGGGCCTATGCCAGCGTCTTTGGCAACGCACCCGGCATGCCGCCGATGCAGGTGGTCCATAGTGATCTGGTGCTGGTCTGGGGCAACAATGTCACCGTCTCCAACCTGCATCTGGCCCCCTTGCTGAAACAGATGCGCGCGCGCGGTGGCAAACTGGTGGTGATCGACCCCAAGCGGATCAAGATCGCCGAACAGTGCGATATGCATCTGCAAATCAAACCCGGCACCGATGTTGTGCTTGCCATGGGGTTGGCCGCTGAACTGGAGCGGCGCGCAGCGCTCGACAAGGGTTTTATCGATCAATGGGTCACCGGGTTTGATCCCTATATGGCGCAGGCGCGGCTATATGATCTGGCAACGGTGACCGCGCTCTGTGGTATCGCCGCCGAAGAATTTCACGCCCTGGCGGATCTGATGGTCGCGGCGAAATCCATGGCCTGCGCCTTTGGCAATGGTATTGAGCGGGGGCGCTCTGGTGGCTCTGGCCTGCGGGCCGCCATGGTGCTGCCTGCGCTGCTGGGCCAGCACGGCCGCCTCGGCGCAGGTGTTCTGGCCAAATCCGGTGTTGCCACCCCCAAAACCCAGGCCCGCCTGCATGGTGACCATCTGATCAAGCCAGGCACCCGGTGCTTCAATATCGTGGACCTTGCTGCGGTGCTGCAGGATGACAGTCTTGAGACACCGATCAAGGCAACGATGATCTACAACCACAACCCTGTCGCCACCCACCCGGATCAGGCCAATCTGATCAAGGCGCTGATGCGCGAGGACCTGTTCATCGCGGGCTGTGATGTGGTGATGACCGACAGTATGGCGATGTGCGATGTAATCCTACCTGCCGCCACTCATTTCGAGTTCGACGATATCTATGGCGCTTACGGGCAAAACTACCTGCAACGTGCCGCTCCCGTCATTCCCTGTGTGGGTGAAAGCCTGCCCAATACTGAGATCTTCCGCCGTCTGGCGGCGCGGTTTGGCTATGACGACGCGCTGTTTCAGGCCAGTGATGCCCAACTGATGGACGAGGCCATTGACGCGGACCATCCGCAACTAGCCGGGCAACGCCCCAGCCAGATCCCACTGGACAGTGCCATCGAAATGACAGCCGCCAACGGCGAGAGCCTCATCCTGTGCCACAATGTCATGCCCGCAACCCCTTCTGGCAAGATTGAGCTGTTCAGTGAGGCCTATCAGACCCGCTATGGCTATGGCGTGCCGCGCTATGACCCCGTGGTCCGATCGCTGCCCTTCACGCTGATCACGCCGTCATCGTCAAAACGCACCAATGCCACCTTTGGCAGTGATCCCGCTTCGCAAGGGCTGGAAGAGGTCGAGATGCATCCTTTCGACGCACAAACGCGCGGCCTGCAAGATGGCACTGAGATCACGGTCTGGAACGCGCAGGGCGCGGTCACGCTACGGCTCAAAGTGAGCGATGCGACCCGTCCGGGGGTGCTCTATTCGCCGAAAGGCACCTGGCGCGCCAGCTCTGACACGGGGCTGACGGTAAACGCGCTGATCCCGGCAGATATCCGGACAGATATCGAGGACGGTGCCTGCTATCATGAGACCTTTGTGGATGTGAAATCGGCCTGAGCTCGATACGCAAACAGCTGGGGAAGGCTTCTGCGCAGTACCGACTAGCTGCCGTAGACCTGCCCCCAGCGTTCGATCATCTGTTGCTGCAACCGCTTGGCCTTCTTGTTCCAGGCCTTGCCCCCCCTGGGGCGTTCGCGCTCTGCCCGGCTGATACGGGCACGTGCCTTGGTATCGGCAGAAAAGATCGCAAGGGCCAAATCAGAACCATCCGGCGCCGTCATAAAACCGCCAAGCCCCGAGACGAAGTTCAACGTGCCGGTCTTGGCCGCGACCTTGATGGGGTGGGATTTGATCACCCGCCCCTTGGCATCGCGCAACGCGACTTTCTTGAGAAGCGGCTTCAGCGCCCCCGTCTTATGAGCCGACAACAGAACCGACAACATCGCGTTGGGGGTCACGCGCGAGGCCTCTCCGAGGCCGGAATGATCCACCATGCGAATGGCACTGGCGCCATATTTTGTTGCCGCCCAACGCGACATCTCAGCCGCAGAATCCTTCAAGCCCCTGGGGCGTCCCTTGCGTTTGCTGGTGGCCGCCATGCCGATCATCTCGGCCATGAGGTTGTTGGAATACTTCAACATCCCTTTCAGCATCAGATCCAGCGGCGGGCTGTGATGCTGCGCCAGCAGCTTTGCCTGGGGAAGTGATTTAATCCGCTTGGGCTTTTTCAACGTGATCCCATGCGCGCGCGCCATGGTGCGAAACACATCCGCCGCATAGTCGGCCGGACGGCGCACCGGCAGCCAACGTGACCCGCCCTTGCCCAGCGCCTGATTGGCCACGGTCCAGTGGTCCGCGCCGCCGCGTTCCGCATAGGTATAGACGGGCACGGCCCGCCTCGCGACCTTCATCCGCGCCATGCTGACCTCGGGGCGGTATTTTTCCGTGCGCGCATCCATGTTCACCGACCAGCCTTTGCCAGCCCGTTTCCATTCAAAATGCACTCGGTTGAAATTCAGCGCGATCCCCGAAACCGCCGGGCTGTAGCCCACGTGATCGGGTTGATCGCTATCAATCGTATGCACCTCTGGCAATGCTCCGTCCCAGATTTTGAAATCGCCCTGCACCTCGCGGATACCGGCGTTCTTGAGCGCCCGTGCCAGCTGGGCCAGATGATCCGTATTCAACATCGGATCCCCACCACCCGCGAGGATCAGATCACCACGCAGGCTGCTACCGCTCACCGTGCCGGTCGCCAGAATGCGGGTGGTAAATCGATGCCCCGCGCCAAGCGTGTCCAGCGCATAAAGCGCGGTCAGCGCCTTTGCCACACTGGCAGGTGGCAGAGCCGCACTGCCGTCCAGCGTTTCCAACACCTCGCCGGTTTTAACGTTTGCCACGGCGCAGGCCACCTGACCTGACAGGCCCGATTGTGACACCAGCGTTTTGAGGCTCAGCTTTGGGGCGACCGAGCCCGCACCTGCAGCCCCGGACCGGGCAAGGGGACGCAAAGAGGTTTGGGGCGCACTGGCCAGCGCCGCCGTCCCCAAAAGTGCGGGGGAAGCCAAAGCCGCAGATGCGGCGGAAAGAAAGGAGCGTCTTGAAATCATGTCAGTCAATATCTAGTAAAATTACTGCTAAAAAACAAATGCAGCCGAAACATATCGCCTGATCCATCTGCTTTCACCTGTTTTCTCTTTGCTGCCTGCACGCAGCCCACCATCACAGCCGTTGCTGCGGGCATTTTGCGCAGCTTTCGCCGCCCATGTTGCGTGCGAACGGGTCGGCAAGATGGCATATCTTCGTTTTTTTTCGAATGCCAAAGCCTGTGCTATGATCCCAGCCCTCCGTCAGCCTTTGCGCGACCAGGCGCCTTTTGCCCGGATCTCGGTTGAGCTGGCGTCCACCATCGGCACATTGACAAAGCACCAGGCCGGCGCAGTCTGGCCGGACAACAGCTGACTCTGTGCGCCTTTCAGCATGGCGGCGCGATATATCTGGGCCGCCGGAGACAGTCTGGCCGAAATCCGGTCCCCAGGACGCGCCAAAACGCCAATCGGAACGGTTTCCATGATGTTTTGCCAGTCCTTCCAGCGATGGAAATGCGCCAGATTGTCTGCCCCCATCAACCAGGTAAAGCGCACCCCGGGATAGACACGCCGCATCGCGCGCAGGGTTTCGGCGGTGTAGCGGGTCCCGAGCTGGGCTTCGATGTCACTGATCAGCACCTTTGGATCTGTCACCAGATCGCGCGCGGCCTGCACCCGCCGCGCCATGCTGGCCGGAGCCTGCGCCTTCAGCGGATTGCCCGGCGAGACCAGCCACCAAAGCTGATCGAGGTCGAACTGCTGCAAGGCGGCTTTGGTGATTTGCAAATGGCCCTGATGGGCCGGATCAAAGGATCCCCCCAGCAGCCCGATGCGCATTCCTGCCCGCAGATATGGAAACCCCTGTCTCATCCTTCAGGTGATGCACATATTCCGAGGTAAAATCAATGCGAAGACCCTGCTTGTGCCGACACGTTCCAACCTCACCCTTTACCGCTCTCGGAGGCAGATCAAGAATGCAGTCTGGGGAGACGAGGCGAGAGCGATAGAGATGGCTTTGTTGCACAAATCGGGTGAGGGATTCATTTTGTGAATCCAGCATGGTAGCTGGAGTATATGAGCAGTTGGGCCCCTACGAAGTACA
>NZ_CYSG01000022.1 GCF_001457775.1 Phaeobacter sp. CECT 5382 | reverse complement strand
AATCGGTGAAAGCGCGGCTGGTGCGGCCACTTTGCGGATCAATGGCGGTTGGCGGTATCGGATGGCGGCGATCACCGACCGGCTGGGGCGGCTCTACGATATCCGTTTCGAGATTTACCAGAAAAAGTTCTTCATGAAGTTTCTCAACAACTTCATCACCAATCTGACGCCGTTCTTCTTTTATGCTGTCGGTGGCTATCTTGTGCTGGAGGGGCAGGTGTCACTGGGGGCACTGGTGGCCGCGTTGGCGGCCTACAAAGATCTGGCTTCTCCCTGGAAGGAGCTGCTGGCCTATTACAACCAGACGCAGGATATGTCGCTGCGCTGGGACGTGATCCTGGAGCGCTTTGCCCCTGCGGGCATGGTACGCGAGGAGCTGATGTTCGGCGAGCCGCAGACGATCCCGCACCTCAAGGGGGATGTGGCGCTGCAGCGGGTCAATGTACGGGATGCCGATGGCAATCTGGTGCTGGAGGATCTGAACGCGACCCTGCCGGCTGGCCAAGTGATTGGCATTGCGGCCCCGTCTGAAGAAGACCGGCGGGCACTGGCCGAACTGCTGACCCGTGAAGTGCTGCCATCCGCGGGGCAGGTGACTGTTGCGGGTCAGGACATGCGCGACCTGCATCAGGCGGTTCTGGCTTTGCGTATCGGCTATGTGACCTCGCGACCGGTGCTGTTTCAGGGCTCTTTCGGCGACAATGTGATGATGCCCATGCGACACCGCCCCAAGGGCGCCGCCCAAGACACGCGGCGATTTCTCGCCGCACAGCTGGCCGGCAATAGTGCTGATCCTTTTGACGCGCCCTGGTTGGATCCGGAACTGGCAGGGTTTGCCAGTGCGCATGATCTGCGGGATTGGTGGGTGCAGCTCTTGGCCGGTATCGGGACTGATAGTGCGCTGTTCTGGCGCGGCATGGAGCAGCTTTTTGATCAGAACCAGCATCCGCGATTGGCCCAATGCCTGATCGATCTGCGCCCCAAGGTTCAGGAAGCGGTTGCTGCAGCTGGTCTGGAAGCGCAGGTGCATTGGTTTGCACCTGACGCCTATAATCCGGCTCTGCCGGTTGCGGAGAACCTGCTTTACGCCACCCTGTGTGAACCGATCACCGAAGAGGTGCTGCAGCGGCATGTGGAATTCCTGGAACGTCTGCGTGAGCTGAAACTGGATGATGATCTGGTCACACTGACCCAGGATGTGGTGGATATTCTGCGCCAGATCTTTGGCATGGATGGCACGGGCCATCCGCTGTTTCGCAAGTTGGGGCTGGATCCCAAGGCCTACGAACGTGCCTCGGCTCTGGTTGACAAGACCCGCAGCAAGGGGGCTGCCTCTCTGGGGCCGGACGAGTTGGCGCAGCTGATGATCGTCCCCTTCAGCATCTCGGCCGAACAGATCGGTCCTGCCTTTACCGATGAAATGAAGATGCGCATCCTGTCGTTCCGCAAAAGCCACGCGGGTGAGCTGATGGAGACCCTGTCGGATATCTTTGTGCACCTTGATGGGGCGGTATTTGCGCCGGGCCTGACGGTGCTGGAGAATGCGCTGTTTGGCAAGATCTCCGATGGAGCTGGCGCGCGCGGAGACGAACTGCGTCGCCTGGTCTCTGAGGTTCTGGTCGAGAACGGAGCCCGGGACATGGTGGTCGAGCTGATCTTTGATCTGCCAATCGCCCTAGGCGGACAAGGGCTGCCAGCCAGCTATGCAGAGCCGCTGGCTTTTGCGCGGGCGACTATCAAACGCCCTGACATTCTGCTGCTCGATTCGGCGCTGACAAGCTACGATCTTGATACACGGATTGCAGTACACAAGAATCTGCGGCGGCTGCTGCCTGCGACAACTCTGGTCTATTTGGATACTAGCTTTGAACGCCCGGATGTTTTTGATGTTCATTACGAATTACGCCAGGGGCGCCTGGTGAGCGATGATCCGCATTACGAGGTGGCCGAAGACAGTGCCGCAAGCCAGGATCTGGCGCGTAAGCTGCGGGCACTGGAGCAAACGGAACTGTTCTCTGGTCTGAACCGGCGGCAATTGCGGCTGCTGGCTTTTGGAGCGCGCTGGTATGCGGCCAAGGCTGGCGATGTGGTGTTTCTCAAGGATGATGTGGCCAGCGATGGTGTCTATATGATTATCGATGGCGAAGCGGGGCTTTATTTGCCACAGGACGGGCAGCAAGATCGTCTGATCACCAATGTCGGACCTGGGCATTTGGTTGGGGAGCTCGGACTCATTCGCAAGGAACCGCGGGCGCTGAGCATGGTTGCGACAACCGAGCTGAGCTGTTTGCGGATCGGTGAGGAAGAGTTTCTGGCAGTGGTGGAGAATGACGCCAATACCGCCTTCAAGCTCCTGCAAGTCGTTTCCGGATACGTTGGAAACTAGAAGGCTTTGTGCGCAGCCGGATAGGTGGCCGCAGGATGGACGCTAGCGGATATGCTTGCCGGTTTTGCGGCTGCAGTGGTCAGCCGAGCCGCCTTCCCCATCGTTATGCAGGAAAATGTTATGCAGGAAAATCACAAAACCATACCGCGCGTAGCCTGACCTTCGGAGAAAGCTTTGACGTGGACAGGTGCACCAGACGTGAACACGCGTGCTAAAGTTCAGGCGTGCTCAGGTGGCGTCACCTGACCTGGGTAGCAAATGGGGCATCAGACTGGGTTTTCAGGTCGATTGGGGTGTTAGTCCGGGGAGCAAAACTGCTGGTAGAGCAGGGCAATGATTTCTTCGGTGTTTTTGTTTTTCAGCGAGTAGTAGATTGTCTTTCCCTCACGCCGGGTCTGCACCAGCCCTTCATCGCGCAGGCGTGCCAGCATCTGGCTGACGGCAGCCTGGCGCATTTCGAGCAGAGCTTCGAGCGCGCCGACGGATTTCTCTCCGGTACCCAGATGACAGAGAATCATCAATCGGCCCTCATGGGCGAGGGTCTTGAGAAACGCCGCAGCCTCAGCGGCACGCTGCGCCATGTCGATTGGTGTTTCCGGATGAAGAGTTTCGGAAGATGTCTCTTCGGTCGATTTGAGGGTCTGAAGCGTCACGTGTCCTGAATCCTGCGAGTGGTGTATTTGCCATAATGCCTCATTTTCCTAACGTAAGTCACCCCCTCCCGGTCACAAGACAGAGAGGCGTCAAGTTTTGAGCGGTGGCGCGCCGCCTGCGAAACTATTGTTACCAGTGTAACTGCAGGCTTCGTCTCGCATGTTGAGGTGCAGATCGTCACCGTCAAAGGGATGCGCGCGGGCGAGATCTTCGTCGACGTCGATGCCCAGACCCGGCGTGCCCGGTGGGGTGATAAAGCCATCTTCGACGCGGATGCTGCCCTTGATCAGGTCGTCATGGAAGGGCGTGTCGATGCTTTCGGCCATCAGGATATTCGGGATCGAGGCGGCGAGCTGGATATTAGCAGCCCATTCCACCGAGCCTGCGTAAAGATGTGGCGCCATCTGTGCGTTATAAACCTCGGCCAGGGCGGCGACTTTCTTCATCTCCCAGATACCACCGGCCCGACCCAGCGCGGGCTGCAGGATTTCGGCGGCACCACTGCGTAACACGGCCGCGAACTCGGTCTTGGTCGTCATTCGTTCGCCGGTCGCGACAGGGATGCGCACGTTGCGCGCGACACGGGCCATGTCCTCGATATTGTCGGGCGGTGTGGGCTCTTCGAACCAAAGCGGTGAATAGGGCTCCAGCGCCTGACCGAGGCGAATGGCGCCAGCGGTGTTGAACTGGCCATGGGTGCCAAACAACAGGTCCGCCTTGTCGCCAACAGCGCCACGGATCGCCTTGCAAAACTCCACCGAGAGCGAGATGTCACGCATCGCAGGCATATGGCCGCCGCGCATGGTATAGGGCCCTGCAGGGTCAAATTTCACCGCCGTATAGCCCTGGCGAACCATCTCGGCGGCGGATTCTGCTGCCAGTTCGGGGGAGCTCCAGAATTCATCGATATCGTGATGTGGCAGGGGATAAAGGTAGGTGTAGGCGCGAATGCGGTCGTTCATACGGCCGCCAATCAGCGCATGCACGGGACGGTCGCGATCCTTGCCGAGGATATCCCAGCAGGCAATCTCGAGGCCCGAGAAGGCGCCCATGACGGTCAAATCCGGGCGCTGGGTAAACCCCGAAGAATAGACCCTGCGGAACATCAGCTCAATGTTTTCAGGGTTTTCACCTGCCATATGCCGATCAAATACATCGCGGATCACCGGCTTCATCGCCGCAGGTCCAATTGTTGACGCGTAGCATTCACCCCAGCCCGTGATACCGGTATCTGTGGTTACCTTTACCAGGATCCAATAGCGCCCTCCCCAACCGGGAGCAGGCGGGGCGGTGACGATGATATCGAGATCTTGCAGCTTCATGGGGTGTCTCTCTGGGCGTTGTCTGGACGTCGTCGGGGTGGGTCGATACTGACGTTTATCTAGCGGTTGAACAATATGACATTGCGTTTGGCACTGCCGGTCTTGGTGTCGGCAATGGCTTCGTTGATCTGCTCCAGCTCCCAACGACCAGAGATCAGCTCATCCAGTTTCAGGCGACCCTGCTCGTATAGATCAACCATCCAGGGAATATCCCGCTGGATGACCACATCACCCATTTTAGAGCCGATCATGCCTTGACCGACGGCTGCCATGATGACGGGCTCATAGGTGGCTTTTTGGCCGGAGTGTGGCATGCCGATCATCACGGCTTTGCCGCCATAGCCAAGATAGCGCAGCGCCTGTTCATAGGCCGGGATGGCCCCGACGGTGACCAGAACCACATCAGCGCCCTTGCCGCCAAGTGCTTTGAACGCAGCTTTCCACGGTGATTTCAGTGTACCCAAAACGCCATCGGTGGCGCCGAACTCCTTGGCGATCTCCAGTTTTTCTTCGGTCATATCAATAGCTACGATGCGCCGTGCACCAGCAATGCGCGCGCCCTGTATGGCGTTCAGGCCAACGCCCCCAGCCCCAATCACCACCACATCCTGCCCGGCGCGCAGGCCTGCGGCGTTAACGGCCGCGCCGACGCCGGTGATGACACCGCAGGAAATCAGCGCGGCTGCTTCTTTGCTCAGGGTTTCGGGGATCTTCACGATCTGGCGCTGATCCACCACGACCTTTTCGGCAAAGGCACCGCAGGCCATGGCCTGCATCAGCGGCGCGCCATCCGCAGTCTTCAGCGGGCCGGATTTCACGGCATCATAGGGGGTTTCACAAATGGTCGGCTTGCCACTGGCGCAGCTGGGGCAGCTGCCACAGGACCGGATCAGCGTGACCACAACGCTGTCACCTTCGGCAAACCCACTGACGCCTTCACCGACCTGAGTGACGACCCCTGCGGCCTCGTGACCATAGACCGAAGGCAAAAACCCGCCCCAGGCGCCTTCGGCAAAAGAAATATCGCTATGGCAGATCGCCACCGCGTCCAGGGTGACTTCCACTTCTCCCATGCGTGGGTCTTCGATCTGGATCTCTTCGATCACCAGCGGTTCCCCAAAGGCATGACAGACGGCGGCTTTGATGGTTTGCATGATCTCACTCCCTGTTTTGATGCACGGTGGCGCGGGGGGAGATCTACTGCAAGCGCGAAACCGTCAGGCCTGCGCCGTAGGCTGCCGTTTTTACGTCACGGAAGGGCGCGTGCGCAAAAAGACGAGGCAGCCGATGATCATCAGGACCAGTGCCAAAAGAAACGGCGCACCGGGCAGATAGTAAGCGGTATCCCTGTCGGAGAACTGTGCGAAAGCGGCTGTCATCATCAGTGGCGACACCACCATCGACAGCGCATGGACAGCCGTCATCACGCCCTGCAGCTCACCTTGCTGGTTGTCGGCGACGGCGCGCGACATTAACCCCTGCAGCGCGGGCTGCACCAAGGCACCAAGGGCCGAGATTGGGATCAGCGCCAGCGCCAGATTGCCGCTGGTGATAACGGCAAGGATGCCAAAAGCGACAAAGTCAAAGACCTGCCCCCAGATCACCGTGCGCCGTTCGCCGACCCAGCGCACCACATGGCGCAGCAGCCAGCCCTGCACCAAGGCCATGGAAATCCCATAGATCGCCAGCGAGACGCCAATCATCTGCGGCTGCCAGCCAAACTGTTCAGCGGTGAAATAAGACCAGATCGCCGGGTAGACATAGATCGCCACGGAGTACAGGAAATAGACCCACAACAGACCTTTGATGCCCGGAATGCTGGCCATGGCGCGAAAAGCGCCAAAGGGATTGGCCCGGCGCCAGTCAAAGGCCCGGCGGGTATCATCCGTGACGGTTTCGCGCATCACGAACCAGCCAAGGGCAAAGTTGAGGCCGGCCAGAACGGCAGCCGCATAAAACGGCGCGCGGGTGCCCATCTCTCCTAACAGACCGCCGATCAGCGGCCCGAGGACAAATCCGGCGCCAAAGGCCGCGCCGAGTAGGCCGAAATTGGCGGCCTTTTCCGCGGGTTTGGAAATATCGGCGATATAGGCCCCGGCGGTGGCATGGGTGGCGGCAGTGATGCCACCTACCAGACGCCCGATCAGCAGCAGCCAGAGCGAGCCCGCCAGCGCCATAACCAGATAGTCCAGTGCCATGATGAATAGCGAGATCAGCAGCACAGGACGGCGCCCATAGGCATCCGAAAGGGAGCCCAGTACTGGGCTGAACAGAAACTGCATCACCGCAAAGGCGGTGCTGAGGATACCACCCCAGATCGCCGCATCCGCCAGACTGCCGCCCTGCACCTCGACCAGAAGGTTGGGCATGATTGGCATGATCAGACCAATGCCCATGGCATCAATCATCACGGTGGTGAGTACAAAGATCAGGGGCAGGCGCATCAGCACTCGTCTTTTGATGAAATCACGACTTGGTGACGCAGCGGCCGGGCTTGGCCATCAGGTCTGAGACAGTTCCGTCACTTTACTGGAAAAACGCAAGGCTTCCGCAGGGGCAGCGCCAAGCTGGGCAGCCGGGTCAAACAGGTGCGAGCTGTCCAGATCCGGATAGTCCCGCGCAACCAGCTCGCTGAGAGCGCGCCCGGTGGCGCCAGATTCGCGGCACAGGGTTTTGACCTGCGCCTGTGCTTCGGGGCGGGGCAGGGGTTCAGCCAGGGCAAAGCTCAGCGCTTCGGCGTTGATCATATCAAGTCCCGAGGCAAGAGCCGCAGTCATCGCGGCCTCCACCGGGGTGATCCCAGCACAGAGATCCCGGCCAATGCGGGCAGAACTTGCGGCGCCCAGCGTGATCTGCGGCAGGCACAGCCATTCGCTAAACCAGGCGGCCCCGTCGCGCTGATGCTGCTGCACAGCGCTGCCGTGCAGGATCGACAGCAGACCAGTGCCTTGACGCGCCAGCGCCACCAGCGCCGAAGGGGCGACCGGGTTCTGCTTTTGGGGCATAGTCGACGACGCCCCAGAACCACCCAGTGATAATTCGCCAATACCAGTCTGCACCAGGGCGATGCAGTCTTCGCCCAATTTCCCAAGCGCGAGGTTCACCCGCACCATCCAGTCCATCAGCCGCAACAGGGGGCCGCGATCACTGTGCCAGCTGCGCTCCGGGTCATTCAGACCAAGTGCCTTGGCCATATCGGCGCGAATTTCTGCCGCATTGGGGCCCAGAGCACCAGCCGTGCCTGCCGCGCCTGACAGCGAGATCAGCAAGCAGGATTTGCGCAGACCAGGCAGCTCTGCCAGCAGATCCAGCAGCGGTGCCCCCCAAGCGGCGACAGTCGCGCCAAAACTGGTAGGAGTGGCATGCTGGCCATAGGTGCGCGCTGGCATCGGCAGTTTGGCGTGGTCACGGGCCAATTTGCCCAAAGAGGCCAGCGCCAGTTTCAGATCATCCTCGATCAGCGCCAGTGCCTGACGCAGTCGCAGCATCAGGCCTGTGTCCATGATATCCTGCGAGGTGGCCCCCCAATGCACATATTGCGCGTGTTCCGGCGCGTTCATCTCGGCGCGAAAGGCGGCGACAAGGCCGGGAACCGGCACGCCGTTCTGACCGGTTGGCTTGCGGATGGTGCCGGGATCCATTGCCACTTCCATCACTGCCCGGCCAATTGCCGCCGCGCTGAGCTCGGGGATCTCGCCGCGCGCACCCTGCGCTTTGGCTAGTGCGCCCTCGACCAGCAGCATAGCGCGGGTTTCAGCAGTATCGGTGAACAGGCGACCAACGTCGCCAGAGGTGAAGAGGTCGCCATAGATCTGGCTGTCAAAGACCGAAGCCGCCATCAGATGTCCTTTGCGATTTGCCCGATGAGATCAGCCAGACCCTCTGGGTCGGCGAAAAAGGGCGAATGAGAGCAGTGCATGTCGTGAACCATGTCCCGGGGCCAGTCAGCCACCATTTCGGCTTGATACTCCGGCGGGATCGTCTGGTCATTCGTGCAGCGAATATAGGCCTTGGCTGTGTTTTGCCAGTTTTCGCCCAGCGTCAGCGGGGTGTCCTGTGGCTTGATGGCCTGCGGGCATAGCCGGGGCAGGGCATAGGCGACGGCCTCGGCGGGGCAGTCATGGTAGAACAGACGCGGCGCTTCAGCAGTATCAATGGTGTAGCTGGTGCCTGTGGGATCCTTGATGGCAGCTGAGCCAATGGTCTGGCGCGGTCCGGCTTTGCGCATGTCGATCAGCGACAGGTCTGAACGCGGCACATAGGCACAAAGATAGATCAATCCGCGCATGGCCTGTGGGTTGATTTCGGCTGCGGCAGAGATGGGATAGCCAGCCCAAGAATGGCCCAGCACCAACGTGTCTGGTGTGGTTGCTGCCAAGATCGCTTCAGCGCTTTCCTGTAGGGTGACCTGGCCCAGATCGCGTTCGTTTTCATGACCGCTGCCGTTTCCTGGGAGATCGATTGTGCGCACAGTATGGCCGCGCGCCTCCAGTGCTGGGGTCAGATCACGCCAGCACCAGGCGCCATGGCAGGATCCGTGGATCAATAGAATATCAGCCAATGTGTCCGGTCTCCTGCAAAAACTGTGTCAGGCGGATGGCATATTCATCGGGCTGCTCAACGCAGGGAATGTGGCCCGCGCGGCGGATCAGATGGAACTGGCTACCGGGGATCAGATCAACGGTTTCACGTACCAGATCAGGTGGGGTTGCGCCATCCTCAGAACCGGCAAAGCCAAGGCAAGGCAGGCGTAACCCGCTGGTAGGAGTGTAAAAATCGGTGCCTGCAATGGCGGCGCAGCAGCCTGCATAGCCACTACGTGATTGCTGCACCAGCATATTGCGCCAGAGCTGTAGCTCTGGTTTGGCGCGAAAACCACGGGCAAACCAGCGTTCCATCACGCTATCGGCCAAAGGCTCGATGCCATGATCGGTGACCGCTTTGACCCGGTCCTGCCACATCTCGGCAGTGCCGATCTTGGCGGCGGTATTGGAGAGCACCAATGCGCGCACCTGATCCAGGCGTTTCACCGCCAGCCCCTGTGCGATCATGCCGCCAATAGACAGGCCGACAAAGACGCAATCGCGTACCGCCAGATGATCCAGCAGCCGTTCGGCATCTCGCACCAGCGAACCCATGGAATAGGGCGCATCCGGACAAGAGGACAGGCCGTGGCCGCGCTTGTCATAGCGAATGACCTTCAACCCGGCAGGCAGACGTTCCACCACGGCGTCCCAAACCCGCAGGTCGGTGCCAAGGGAATTGGCAAAAACGATGGGCGCCCCGTTTGGGTCGCCATCGATTTGGTAGTGAAGCTGGACATCGCCCAGGTCTGCGATCTGCATGCACTTTCTCCGGTAAATATGGCGCGCAATTTAGGGAGGTGCCTAAGCAGGGTAAAGCCCGTTCCAGCCCGGATTGGCCTATTCGGGCGTTTCAGGGGTAAGCAGCTCCATATGCGCCATGATCTGGCCGTGGTCCGAGGCAAGCTTATTGTAGGGTGCTTCGGGGTGGCTGCCATCGGTCAGATGATCATTGAAGACGCTGAAGTAATGCATCTTGCCTGTAGCACCCGACCATTCAGGGTCGAAATGACGCGACATGTAGATCTGGTCGATGCTTTCATGCACACCGCCAAAAGCCGTGGTGTAGACCACATCACGCAGGGAGCGTTTGAGAAAGATCTTTTCTGCAGCCCGCAGTCGGACCTTGTCGATAGCTTCAACGATCTGGGTGTTTTCCTTGCTGCTATAGCGATCACTGCCGTGTTTGGCATCGTGTCGCAGCATCCAGGAATAGTTGCGAAACGGCACCTCGCCTGAGATGATTTCGCTGCTGACGGCATGTTCGCCATCGTTGAAATCCCCGAGCACCATAACAGGCCGGTCCTGTTCCAGCTCGTCCAGAATGGCGCGGCGCAGCACCCAGGCCTCTCCCATGCGGCGCAGCGCGGCCCGCAACGCGCCCAATGCCCGCCCCGCCGGATCATAGGCCGTGAGCACCGCTTCGGGCGCAAAGGGTGCACCTGCTGGGGTGATGAATTCGCCCAATTTTGATTTCAGGTGGCAGTTGAAGACGGTGACCACCTGGCCATTGATGGGAATACGCGCCTTGAGGATCGGTCGCGACAGGCGGCGCAGGGTGAAATAGCCCGCGTCCTCGTCGCCGCCCAGATCCGACATCGGGATATCCAGCGGGTGTTCCAACTCCTGGATCACCTCAGGCGTGCCGACAAAGCCAAAGCGCGACAGGATCGCGAGGCCAGGACGGCGCTGGCCGGGTGTGTCGGTGTCATTCACGTTGGGCGCAAAGGCCAGACCGCCGCTACCATAGGGGCCATAGGCCAATTTGCGAAAGATTGCCTTGCGGTGATAGCGCTTGGAGCGGTCGGGAACCGTGGCGGCATTGGCCTCTATGCCGCGCTTGTCTGCCTCGGCGATCACCGCGCGTAGGGGCTCTTCTTCGAAGATCTCCTGAAAGCCGACAATATCGGCGTCCAGCGTCAGCAACTGGTCTGCCATCCAGTCGGATTTCCAGGCGTATTCTTCGGGGGTGTAGTTTTGGAACTTGTAATATTCCTGATCCGGGCCAATCAGGTTTTTCACGTTGAAAGAGGCAATGGTGAAACGGCTCATCTGGGTTTCCCTTCGCTAAAATTCTGACCTGCTGCGTCAAGCATAGGTGCTGAGGGCACGCTGGAACAGGGCGGCGTCGACATTGCCACCAGTGGCCAGTGCGATCACCGCGTTGCCCTCGATCTTGTCGCCATGAAACAGGGCTGCCGCTAGGGCGACAGCGCCGCCGGGTTCGATCACGATCTTCAGGCGCAGAAAGGCAAGTGCCATGGCGTGCATGGCTTCGTCTTCGCTCACGGTGATCCCGGCGCCACACAGGCGTTGCAGCACGGGAAAGGTCAGCGCGCCGGGCGCGGGTGTCAGGATGGCGTCGCAGATCGAGCCTGAGATCTGCGCATTGGTCTGGATTTCGCCACTGGCCAGCGATCTTGCCACATCGTCAAAACCCTTTGGCTCCACCGGGCGCACCCTGAGATCCGAGCCGAGGCCTTCGAGTGCCAGGGCGATACCACTGGTCAGCCCACCACCGCCGCAGCAGACCAGAACATCGCCGCTGGTCACCCCCTGGGCGGCGGCCTGTTCGGCGATTTCCAACCCGGTAGTCCCCTGTCCTGCAATCACTTCGGGTTCGTCGTAGGGTTTGATCAGCGTCAAGCCGCGATCCTGTGCCAGATCATGACCAATGGCATCGCGGTCTTCGCCCCCGGCGCGGTCATAGAGCACCACCTCTGCGCCCAAGGCGCGGGTGTTGTCGATCTTCAACTGCGGTGCATCGGCGGGCATCAAAATGACGGCAGCAACCCCATGGGCTTTGGCGGCGGCGGCAACACCCTGGGCGTGGTTGCCGCTGGAATAGGCGATAACACCGCGCGCGCGCTCCGCCGGTGAAAGCGCCGAGACAGCCGCCCAGCCGCCGCGAAACTTGAACGAACCCGTGTGCTGCAGGCATTCAGCTTTGACCAGAACCCGGCGTCCGGCGATCTCATCCAGAAACGGAGACGAGAGCATCGGCGTGACACGGGCCTGTCCGTCCAGGCGGGCGGCGGCGGCTTGGATCATGGCAAAGTTGGACATCAGATCTGCTCCAGAACGGATTGTATCAGGGAAAGGGCGGCGGGCTCATCCAGAAAGGGTACATGGCCGCGACCAGGCAGTTCTACCGCTTGAAGCGCGGGTAGGCGGGCCTGCATTTCGACATAGGTCTCATGGCTGAGCACATCAGAGTTGGCACCGCGAATGACACCGCAGGGCAGGCCGTCCAGGGCCAGAAACAGCGGCCAGAGATCCGGCACCGGTCCCGCCTCGGCCTGAGCCAGAAGCGCGTCACGGATACGCGGATCATAGCGCAGTTGCAGCCCCTGGGGTGTGCTGTCGTAAAAGGTTTCGACCTCTTCGCGCCAGCGTTGGGCGGGAACACCCGCAAAGGCGGGCGCCATCAGCGCCGTCAGAGTTTCGGCAGCCTGTGCCTGGGTTTTGGCAGCTGGGCGACGGCCTACGTATTGCATGATGCGCTCGATCCCATTCGCCGGGATCACCGGGCCGACATCGTTCAGGATCACCGCCATAAGGCGCGGTTTGGCGCTTGCCGCCAGCATCATCGCAACCATGCCGCCGCGTGACGTCCCGAGGAGGGCGGCCTGAGGCAGGACAAGGTGGTCCATCAGTTCCAGCACGTCCTGTGCCTCACGCGGTACGTTGTAGTTTTCAAACTGCGGATCATGGTCGGACTGCCCCCGCCCGCGCGCATCGAGCGTAATCAGGCGATAGCGCTGTGCATGGGGAGCGAAATAACGAAAATCGCGGCTGTCACGGGTCAGACCTGCAAGACAGATCAGTGGTATGCCAGTCGGGGTGCCGCTTTCTTCAAATAACAGCGACAGCCCGTCTGTGGTGGTGAAATTACTCATATCCTTGGTCCTTAAACGCTGGATCGGTCAGCGCTTGGCCAGATCGGGAATGGTGATGAGGTTGGGCAGGATATGGGCCGGGGTCCAGGGTAGGCGGTCCACAGGCTCGCCCGCGCGGTTGACCCAGGCGGTGGTGAACCCATAGCCCGAGGCCCCGGCCGCGTCCCAGCCATTGGATGAGACAAACAGCACCTCGTCCCTGGCGCAGTCAAAGCGCTGACCGACCAGATCATAAACCCTATGATCTGGCTTGAAAATACCGACGCTTTCCACCGAGAGCACATCATCCAGGACCGCGCCGATACCTGCGGACTGCACTGCCCCATCCAGCATCTTTGGTGATCCATTGGACAGAATGGCAGTGTTCATGCCAGCTTCTTTGAGGGCCGCAAGCATGGCGGGGACTTCGGCATAGGCCTGTAGCTCCCAATAGAGATCCAGCAGACGCTGGCGAAGTTTGGGATCGCCTGCCAGGGCTGCAGCCTCCAGCGCCCAGTCAAGCCCGTCTTGGGTGACTTGCCAAAAGTCGCAATGGGCATCCGTTATGGCGCGCAACCAAGTATATTGCAGCTGCTTCAGGCGCCAGTGATTGGCCAGTTCAACCCAGCTGTCTTGCAGATGCGGAAATTCAGGTTCCGCGGCGGCCTGACGCGCGGCGGCCGCGACGTCGAAAAGAGTGCCATAGGCGTCAAAAACACAGGTGGTAATGGGCATGTAATCCTCCGTTCCCTGCATCCTGTCACGGAGAAGGTGGACGCGCAAAGTGCGAAGTTGTGATGGTTACAATTCCTTGCAGTCAGTTCCTGCACGATCCGGGGATCTGCACTTGGGCCTGGATAGAGACGTGGATAGAAATCAGGATAGCGATATGCGGGGATTTGAGCGGTTGAATCAGCGAAATTGACGCGCAGATGCGGCAGCAAGTCGGGTTTACATTGTTCCCAAGGGCTGTAGGGTGCGCGCCTTTAGTTTCCCTGTATATCAACTGGAGGTCCTATGACCGAGGTAAAGAACGGCGACACCGTCAAGATCCACTACACTGGCACATTGACGGATGGGTCTGTCTTTGACAGCTCCGAAGGGCGCGATCCGCTGGAGTTCACCGTTGGCGCCGGTCATGTGATTGGCGGCATGGATGCAGGCCTTCCAGGCATGAAGGTTGGCGACAAGAAGCGGCTCGAGATTGCGGCGGAAGATGCCTATGGCCCCCTGAACCCCGAGGCGCGTCAAGCCATCCCGCGCGAAGGCATTCCTGATGATATCCCGCTTGAAGTGGGCATTCAGCTGCAGATGCAAAGCCCCGAAGGCCATGTGCTGCCTGTGACCGTGGTTGAGGTTACTGAGGCGACCGTGACTTTGGATGCAAACCACCCGCTGGCGGGCAAAGATCTCAACTTTGACATCGAGCTTGTCTCGATCGGCTGATCTGGGTTTGAGCCACTGCATTGACTAAACTGCATCGACTAAAAAGAGGGCGCCCATGTGTTGGGCGCCCTCTTTCGTTTAAATTCTCTCTGGTGTTCAGGTCTTCACAGATGATCCTGTTGCGGCATTCCCAACACGTGAAAGCCACCGTCGACCCGGATGATTTCGCCAGTTGTGCAGGCCCCAGCGTCAGATGCCAGATAGACAGCGGTGCCGCCTACGGCTTCGAGCGTGGCATTGTCGCGCATCGGCGCGTTCTGCGCTGTGTGCTTGAAGGTCTTGCGGGCACCACCAATGGCAGCTCCCGCAAGGGTCTTCATCGGACCAGGAGAGATTGCATTGACGCGGATGCCTTCAGGGCCAAGGTCATTGGCCAGATAGCGGGTGGCGCTTTCCAATGCGGCCTTGGCCACGCCCATGACGTTGTAGTTGGGAACCACCCGGTTGGAGCCCTGATAGGTCAGGGTCAGCAGAGTGCCGCCATTTTCGACCATCATGGGATGGGCGCGGCGCGCCACTTCGATGAAAGAATAGGCCGAGATATCCATCGAGTTTTTGAAGTTCGCCCGGCTGGTATCGAGGAACCGCCCAGTCAGTTCGGATTTGTCCGAATAGGCAATGGCATGGACGACAAAATCAATCGTCGGCCAACGGGTTGCCAGCTGGTCAAAGGCTGTGTCCAGCGAGGCATCATCGGTGACGTCGACATCGACCATGAAATCACTGCCAACGCTTTGCGCCAGCGGTGCCAGGCGTTTACCAAAGGCCTCACCCTGATAGGTGAAGGCCAGCTCAGCACCGGCCTCGGACATGGCCTTGGCAATGCCCCAGGCGATGGAGCGATCATTGGCTACGCCCATGATCAATCCGCGTTTGCCTGTCAAAATTCCTGACATTGTCGGGTTATCCTTTGTATTTGCTCAGAACCATCGACCCATTGGTGCCGCCAAAGCCAAAGCTGTTGGTCATGACAGAGTCGAGGCCTGCATTTTCCACGAGGTCAGTGGCGATCTCGCCGGGGAGAATGCCCTCGGCCAGTGTGTCCACATTGATCGAGGGAGCGATGAAATCATTGTCCAGCATCAATAGGCAAAAGATCGCCTCCAATGCGCCGGCGGCACCCTGTGCGTGTCCGGTCATTGATTTCGTGGATGAAATAGGCGGCGTTTGGCCTTCGCCAAAGACACGGCGGACGGCTTCGACTTCGCCAACGTCGCCAACTGGGGTCGATGTGCCGTGGGCGTTGATATAGCCGATCTTGCGGCCCTCGGGCACGGTCGATAGCGCCAGACGCATGGCGCGTTCGCCGCCTTCGCCAGAAGGGGCGACCATGTCGTGCCCGTCCGAAGTCGCGGCATAGCCAACAACTTCGGCGTAGATCTTGGCACCACGTGCCAGCGCATGGTCGAGATCTTCCAGCACCACGATGCCGCCGCCGCCAGAGATGACAAAACCGTCGCGGTCCTGATCGAAGGCGCGGCTGGCGGCTGTGGGGGCGTCGTTTTTCTTCGAGGACATCGCACCCATGGCATCGAACAGGCAGGACAGGGTCCAGTCCAGCTCTTCGCCGCCGCCGGCAAACATAACATCCTGTTTGCCCATCATGATCTGTTCAGCCGCATTGCCGATACAGTGCAATGAGGTCGAACAGGCCGAGGTGATGGAATAGTTGATGCCCTTGATCTTGAAGGCGGTCGCAAGGTTGGCCGAGACCGTAGAGGACATGCATTTTGGCACCGCAAAAGGCCCGATGCGTTTGGTGGCGCCAGTCTTGGCAACCACTTGATGCGCCGCCAACATGGCCGAGGTGGACGGCCCACCAGAGCCCGCCACCAGTCCAGTGCGGGTGTTGACGATCTGGTCCTCAGAAAGTCCCGCGTCGGCAATGGCCTGGCTCATGGCGATATGGGCATAGGCGGCGCCATCGCCCATAAAACGCAGCGTGCGTTTGTCCACCAGTTCCTTGGTATCAATCTTCAGAGTGCCCGCGATCTGACTGCGAAAGCCGTGCTCGGTCATTTCGGGGCTCGCCTCGATCCCGGATTTCCCGGCCTTCAGCGAGGCGATGACTTCTTCGGCATTGTTTCCGATGGAGGAGACGATCCCCAGACCGGTGACGACGACACGACGCATACGTGCACTCCCTTAATTGCTTATGTCTTAGTATGCGTTGCAGGGGAGGGGTGCAAGATGGGTTGGCGGAGAGGTGGTGGTTGACTGACGGGATTGCGGTGGTTGGCAGCTTTGCGGAGGGAGCTAACCTTGGGAAACGCGCCCAGATAAGGTATCCAACACATACCCATTTTCATGATAGAGGATAGTTTAGTATGGAGCACAATTCCGAATGAAGTTCGCATCGCCATTTCTTGTGCTTGTTTGCTGGATCAGCAGTTGGCTTCCAACCTCACTGGATAAATGGCCTCTCTCTTTAAGCTTCGTCTGTATATTTGGACTATGCGCGGCATTTGTCGCCCAAGAGCGACTGAAGGATCGTCGTTGGCCAGCAAAGATGTTGCGGGTACTAGCAGTCCTAGTTCTGATTAGCGGAGCGTTTCTCGCTATTCTCGCGTGGAGTATAGGAACATCAGTAGATGGGGCAATTACATTTTTCTACGTCGTGGGTTTTGCCGGTTATCTACATATGATTTCTAGGGTTTTGACGCCCGGACAAGCCCCTGATTTGCACTTTGGAACAGGGTTCTGGGTTCTGTTTCTTCTTGCCAGTTGGTCTTGGGTTTCAGCGCTAGGCATGTTCGTTCACCGTGGGGCCTCTGGCAACACCGATGGGGCGTGTATTCTGGTGCCCAAACCTGTTCGCTATGGCACCGAGCTAAGCTCTATCTGGGAAATGCGCCTTCCCCACGTCGCGACCAGTAGAACAGGCCCGACTGGTACAATCGTTTTCGACTATCACGCTATCCTTGTTGCACCAGCTCACGAGCGAACTGAAGTTTACAACTGGTCAAAAAGGCGAATGCGCTTTGAAATTCTCGACACAAAACGAAATCCATACCTGCCAACTCTATGTCCATAGACCCATCCAAACGGGCTCAGAAGTAAATATCCTCTCAATAACAAAAAAAAGAGGCCCGGGGGCCTCTTCTTCAATCTTGGATTATCCGAGCGAACTAGGCCTCGGACAGAACGACCTTCATGTCCTTGACGTCATAGATCATCTCGCCATCGGCCTCGACGATGCCATCCGCCACGCCCATAGTCAGACGGCGGGTTTGGATCGCTTTTTTGAAGTCGATTTTATAGGTCAGCATCTTGCGTTCGGGGCGCACCATGCCGGTGAGCTTTACTTCACCCACACCAACGGCCATGCCGCGACCTTTCCAGCCGCGCCAGCCGAGGTTGAAACCAGTCAGCTGCCACAGACCATCAAGACCCAGACAGCCGGGCATGATCGGATTGCCGGGGAAGTGGCATTCAAAAAACCACAGGTCCGGGTTGATATCGAATTCTGCAACGATGTGACCCTTGCCATGGGCGCCGCCATCGGCGCTGACTTCGGTGATGCGGTCCATCATCAGCATTGGTGGGGCTGGAAGCTGGGCGTTGCCGGGGCCAAAAAGCTCTCCGCGGGCACATTTCAACAGGTCGTCTTTGTCAAAGCTGCTGGGGTAATCGGCCATGCTGGCGCGTCTCCTGCCTGTGGTGTTTACTATGTTTTCCTTCCTGTAGCACCCGCCCAAAGGGTCCTGCAAGGGTGCTGAAAGTCGCGGGGCAGGGAGATTGTACCACCAGAAAGTGCAAAGGCGCTGCGCAATGCCTGCCTGTATGGCAGCGGGGGCTGGGAATTCCGTTTGAAAAACACAACTCTTTGACTGTATAAACGTGGGTAGCAACGCGATGCAGGAACCGCACATGACGCCAAACAGCGAAGACGTGGCAACCAATTGGCTGGTCGAGGCCGGTTTGCGCCCAACCCGTCAGCGGGTTGCTCTGGCGGAGCTTCTGGTCGGGGATGGCAATCATCGCCATGTCACCGCCGAAAGCCTGTTTGACGCGGCCAAAACCAAAGGCGCTGCGGTGTCTCTGGCGACGGTGTACAACACCTTGCGGGCCTTTTGTGACGCTGGTGTGTTGCAGGAAATCACTGTGGATGGGTCAAAAAGCTACTTTGATACCAATACCCATGATCATCCGCATTACTTCTGGGAAGATGGCAGTCACGTCACCGATGCGCCCTCTGATCAACTGGTCATCCAGCGTCTGCCAGATGCGCCCGAGGGCATGGAGATTGCCTCGGTTGATGTGGTGATCCGCCTCCGCAAAATCTGAAGGCGCAAGATTTGAAGCCGCACAAACTGACGTACCGGTTTGTTCCCTCAGTTTTGGTTCCGGTCTGGTTTGGTGAACAATTCCGTGAGCAGAGATGTTGCCATCGCCTGTGACGATTCGGGGTGGGGCATGCCGTGACTTGTGAGGATCACCGGTTCGCGAGCGATCTCGTCGCTGACTGGCACAGAAATCAGTGGCTTGCCGTCATAGCTCAGATCAAGGGGCGGCGCGCTGTAGCTGATGCCGACGCCCTCGCCATTGGCAGCGAGGCTGCGCAGCAGCTCCAGTGAGGCGGCGCGATGGGCAATTCTGGGTGAAAGGTTCCGGGATTTGAACAAGGACAGCATATGCTGAACCGACAGACCTTCCTGTGACAGAATCAGCGGTTCCGGTGCGACATCGGCCAGAGCAACTGCGGGGTGGTCTGCCAGCCTGTGTCCGGGCTGTACTAGGATATGCGGGCGGCGATGATCCATGATCTGCCGCGCGAACCCCGCATCCAGACCCAAATCATAGGTGAAGGCGAAGTCGATTTCGCCCTGCAACATGGCCTCTGTCAGTGTTGCGAAGTCGCCAACACGTGGGGTGATGGCCAGGTCGGGCAGGGCGCTGCGCAGATGCTGCAGAGCGGGGGCTAGCAAAAAAGGGGCAAGATCTGAAAAGCAGCCTAATACAAGTTTCTGTGCGATTGGTGCGGTCGCGTTGGGGCTTTCCAGTTGTGCCGCCTGATCGACCAGGCTCTGGGCGCGTTTGGTGAAGCTGCGCCCCTGCGGTGTCAGGGCCAGTGGGGCGCCACGACGGCGCAGGAAAAGCGCATGTCCCAAATGTTCTTCAATGCGTGAAAGGGCCGCCGACAGGGCGGGCTGGCTGACATGCAGCGCTTCGGCGGCGGCTGAAAGGCTGCCGTGATGGGCAACAGCGCAAACGTATTCATAGTGGCGTAGGGTAAGGTATAACATCAGCTTATCCCTAACTTAGAAATATATGATTTGAAACTATTTATGGCTGCAGGCAGGGTCGCGACAGCAATAATACATCTTTCAGCCCACTCTCAGACGGAGGCCCGCATGGTGCACCCCCTAATTACCCAGGATCATATTGATCAGTTCCAGCGCGACGGCGTGGTGTTTATCAAAGGTCTGTTCAAGGATCAGGTCGACATGCTGCGCGCTGGTGTCGACCAGAACATGGCGGAACCGGGCCCCTATGCCTCGAACAATGAAAAGGCGGGGCAGACCGGGCGGTTCTTTGATGACTATTGCAACTGGACGCGAATCCCCACCTTTGAACAGGCGATCAAGACCTCGCCGGTGGCTGAAGTTGCGGCAGACCTGATGCAATCAGATCGGGTGCAGATGTTTCACGATCACGTGCTGGTTAAAGAACCCGGAACATCGATGCCGACGCCCTGGCACCAGGATGGGCCATATTATTTCGTCGAAGGTGCGCAGACCGTCAGCTTTTGGTCGCCGCTGGATCCGGTAAAAGATGCCTCGCTTCGCTGCGTTGCAGGCTCGCATAAATGGGAAAAAGAAGTGTTGCCGACCCGTTGGGTCTCGAACGAGGGATTCTTTGCCGACGAAGGCCAGTACATGCAGGTTCCCGATCCCGAGGCCGAAGGGATGACGATCCGCGAATGGACGATGGAGCCCGGTGATGCAGTGGCTTTCAACTACAAGACCTTGCATGGGGCGCGTGGCAATACCAGCGACAGCCGCCGCCGGGCCTTTTCACTGCGTCTGGTCGGTGAAGACGCCCGCTATGTAGAACGTCCCGGCCCAACCTCGCCGCCCTATCCGGGGCATGAGATGCAACCCGGACAGCGCCTGCGCGAAGATTGGTTCCCGGTACTGCTGCAGCGTTGAATCATAGTCTTACTCCCCGATGTGTCGCATCATTGGGGGGATCTTGTGGTGCAAGAGGGGGCAGTAGGTGTTAAAACCACTGTCCTGGCTCCATCAGGCCAAGGTCCAGCAGCTGCCGTGAATGCCATTCAAAGGGGGTGGAGTTGTGCCAGCGAAAGCTGTGGATGGCATAGTCTGATTCTGGGTTTCGTTTCAGCGCTTTGGCGGTGCGGAACGAACACACGGCGGCGGTCAGGTTATGGTGCCAGGGACAGGAATAGGTGTTGTACTCCTGCTCGTTGAAGGTGTGATTGGGCAGCAGTTCTAAACCCGGTTTGGCCTGAAACAGTGAAATGCGGTCGATCTTGCGGCTGGCTTCGGGGATGTGTTCCTCGTGCCGCCAACGCACGCCGCCAAAGAAATCCAGCTGGCGCTCTGGGGTGCTGCCATCCGGCAGGTCGGGCCGGGCCTGGGCGTAGTAGCCGGATTTATCCAGGTAGGCAGTATCCAGCGAGACCGCGCTGGGATGTTCGCTGAGGTCCCCCGCGTATAGATCAATCACATAGCTCAGCATGGCCGAGCGGCGTTCCTCGCCGTGAAAGGCCAGCATTTCGGTCACTGACCGGGTCTCGCAGAAGGGAAAGAACAGGAATTCGGCGTTGTAGCAATAATAGAGCCAGCATCCAGGGGTGGCGGCTGCGATGACCTGATTGATGGCGTGAAAGGGACGTTCCGGCGCGCTGCAATCAAAGGGCACCCGGTGGACTTTATTCTTGATGTCACGGGGCAGATCAAAGGCATCCGGCATCAGTGCAACCACGGCTTTGAAGCCGCTTTGCAGGTGGTGGCGCAGGGTCGTGGCCACCTCGACATCGTCTTCGACAAAGATCAGTGCCACTGGCCCCTTGGTCAGCAGGGCCTGTTGTTGTTTGAGAAAATCATCCAGCGAAGAATACATCATGCGCTCATGTCCCGGCCTGTATTGCTGCCTTTCTGGCAATTGCTGCTAAAATCGGGTAATCCCGCCTGCATTGCAAGCCGCGAGATTTGCCGTTAAGGCAATCCGCTGATCCCATATCAGGCTGGAAGGCTAAGTAGAGACATGAGCGCCCCCAAGAAGCTGTTTATCAAGACCTACGGTTGTCAGATGAATGTCTATGACAGTGAACGCATGTCCGAAGCGCTGGGCGGGCAGGGCTATGTCGAGACCAAATCGGCGGATGACGCCGATATGATCCTGCTCAACACTTGCCACATTCGCGAAAAGGCCGCTGAAAAAGTCTATTCCGAACTTGGGCGTTTCAAAAAGCTGAAGGCGAAAAAACCGGATCTGAAGATCGGGGTTGCGGGTTGTGTCGCCCAGGCCGAGGGGCAGGAGATCATGCGTCGTCAGCCGCTGGTAGATCTGGTGGTGGGGCCGCAAAGCTACCATCGCTTGCCCGAGATGGAAGAAAAGGCGCGCTCCGGGGAAAAGGTGCTCGACACGGATTTCCCCGAAGAAGACAAGTTTGAGAAGCTGAAGCGTCGCCCTATGGCCAAGCGTGGCCCTGCAGCCTTTCTTACGGTGCAGGAAGGCTGCGACAAGTTCTGCGCCTTTTGCGTGGTGCCCTACACCCGTGGCGCCGAAGTGTCGCGTCCGGCGGATCGTATCCTGACCGAAGCCCGCGATCTGGTGGAGCGCGGCGTGCGCGAAATCACCCTGCTGGGCCAGAATGTGAATGCCTATCATGGGGCTGGTGCCAACGGTGATCTGACCTTGGCGCAGCTGATCTGGGAGCTGGACAAGGTGGATGGGCTGGAACGTATCCGGTTCACAACCAGTCACCCCAACGACATGATGGATGATTTGATCGAGGCGCATGCGAGCTGCAAAAAGCTGATGCCCTATCTACATTTGCCAGTGCAGGCAGGCTCGGACAAGATCCTGAAGCGGATGAACCGCAGCCACACCGCTGAAAGCTATCTGCGTCTGATCGAACGTATCCGCGCCGCACGGCCCGATATTCTGATCTCGGGCGATTTCATCGTCGGCTTTCCCGAAGAGACCGAAGCAGATTTTCAGGCGACCCTCGATCTGGTCGAAGAGGTCAAATACGGCACCGCCTATTCCTTTAAATATTCCACCCGCCCCGGCACCCCAGCCGCAGAGCGTCCTCAGGTAGATCCCGCAGAGGCGGATGATCGCCTGCAGCGGCTGCAGGCTTTGCTGACGCGGCAGCAGCGAGAGATTCAGGATAGCATGGTCGGCCGTGAGGTCGGCGTGCTGTTTGAAAAGCCAGGACGCCAGGCTGGGCAGATGCTCGGCAAATCGGACTATCTGCACGCGGTGCATGTGGCCGATTGCGATCGCGAAATTGGCGATTTGGCGCGGGTTCGCATCGTGTCATCGCGCACCAACTCTTTGGCGGGTGAGCTGATCGAGTGAGGTGAGGCCAGCAAGGCCTGTGCCGTGGAAGTGAGGCCATGAAGTAAGGCTGTAAAGTGAGTCATTATTGCCGCGTAGGCCGCACAATTCGCGCCAGTGGGTTTGAGTGTCCTGCAAAGAAGCCTATTCTGCTCGAAATGGCTGTCTCTACGTGGAAATTTAACAAAATCGCTATGTAAGTCTCCGTGTATGTGTAAGTCGCTGCTGATGCTCCGGGTTTGAAAGCATTTGGTGGTGAGCTCTCGTCTTCGAGAGGGCTTTGGTGAAGGAAATCTGATTGTGATGACATTGAACGCAAAAAACATGCTTGGCTTGTTGGCGGTTGGTTTTGCAGCACTGGGCCTGTCGGCCGCTTCTGTGCAGGCGCAGGCTGCTACGGGGCAGGTCGCAATCGTTGGTGAGCGCTACGTGCCAACGATCTGGGTTGACCCGGATGGCTGTGAACACTGGGTGATGGACGACGGCACCGAGGGGTTCATGACGCCGCATGTAAAACCGGATGGCAAACCCGTCTGCCGAAGTGGCAGCATGTGCGGTGTGCTGGAGGCAGACCATTTCTTTGCCACTGACAAGTCCTATATCAATGCGGCAGGCAAGGCGCGCCTGATGGAGTTTTTCACCTCAAAAATGGCCAGTGTGCGCTACTTTATTGTCGCCGGTCATACTGACAGCCGCGCCTCGGACGAATACAATATTCGTCTGTCCAAGCGCCGGGCCAATGCGGTGGCAAAGGTGGGCAAGTCTGTAGGGGCGCGGATCGCAGATGTGCGTGCTTATGGAGAGCGGGACCCACGTGTGCCTAATACCAATGCGTCCAATATGGCGCAGAATCGCCGCGTCGAAATCTATTGTCTGCGATAAGGATAGGCATCATGAAAAAAACTCTGGGGCTTGTTCTTCTCGTTGGTGCTGTAGCGCTATCGGCCTGTGATTCACCAAAGCGCGACAAGACGGTTGATCGCGGCTTTGACGGCAAGGATCTGTCACAACTGACCGCCGGTATCTGGGTCGATCCCAATGGCTGCGAACACTGGATCATTGATGATGGTGTCGAAGGCTACGCTGATTTGCGGCGCACGCCGGACGGCAAACCGGTCTGCAATAGCGAATTGCCGATCAATACTGCGACTGGTCCTTTTAAATCCGGGTCTTCGTTCGAGGATCCCATCTGATCTCTGTTCGGTGTGATCTGTATCGAGAGACCGAACCACAAATTGGAACTGGACAGGGCTGACGCCTCAGTCTGCCCGACCTGATCCTTTGAGTTATGCTGCGTGCAAGATGCAGCAGAAGGTGGCGCCTTATCGGAGGGGCCGCCTTTTTTGTTTCATTCCTGTGAATTTGCGCGGCCTGTGCTTGCGCCCGCTCGGTGGCAGAGGCAAACTGAGGGGGTAACTCAAGAACAGGAGTCCCCAATTGGCCACCAGCGCCCGGATCCAGACGCCAGACACCGACAGCTCGCACGAAGTGCTGCTTGAATTCCCTGACAACCGCTTGTTGATTGATCTTTGCGGTGAATATGATCGCAATCTTGCGGATATAGAGCAGAAGATAGGCGTTCAGATCATTCGCCGGGGCAATCAGCTCTCTGTTCTTGGTGAGGCTGAGCAGCGCGAGCAGGCTGCCGAAGTTTTGATCTCTCTGTATGACAGGCTGGAAACAGGGCGCAGTGTCGAACGCGGTGACGTTGATCGCGAGTTGCGCATGGGGCACGAACAGGACGCGCCTGCTGACGACCAGCTGGAAATGTTCAAGGGCGGTCAGGTGGAAATCAAGACCCGCAAAAAGCTGGTCGAGCCGCGCACCGACGCCCAAAAGGCCTATGTCCGGTCGCTGTTTGAGCATGAACTTGCCTTTGGCATCGGGCCTGCAGGTACCGGCAAGACCTATCTGGCGGTGGCGGTTGGGGTAAATCTGTTCATCACCGGTCAGGTCGACAAGATCATCCTGTCACGTCCTGCAGTCGAGGCGGGCGAAAAGCTGGGCTACCTGCCTGGTGACATGAAGGACAAGGTCGATCCCTACATGCAGCCGCTTTATGATGCGCTGAATGATTTCCTTCCCGGCAAGCAACTGGCCAAACTGCTGGAGGAAAAGCAGATCGAAATCGCGCCCTTGGCCTTTATGCGCGGGCGCACGCTGTCCAATGCCTTTGTGGTGCTGGACGAGGCGCAGAATGCCACATCGATGCAGATGAAGATGTTTCTCACCCGTTTGGGCGAGGGGTCGCGCATGGTGATCACAGGCGACCGAACGCAGATCGATTTGCCACGCGGTGTGCCTTCGGGGCTGGCAGATGCAGAACGCCTTCTGAGCCCGATTTCCAAGATCAGCTTCAACTATTTCACATCGCGCGATGTCGTTCGCCATCCCTTGGTAGCGGCGATCATCGAGGCCTATGATGCGGAAACCCCTGCTGGCTGAAAGATCCCGTGAAAAGATTTCGTGAATTGAGGGGCGTCAATGTGGCGCCCCTTTTTTCGTCCTAGGCTAGCGCGATTGCGCGGCCAAATTTGTCGCGGATGGCTATAGGAGGCCGGTATGATCAAACAACGCTGGACCAAGAATTTCTTATCGGCAGCAATTGCAGGGCTGGTTATGATCGCGGGAACTGCTGCCTTGGCCGAAGATCTCGACTACCACGCACTCTTCGAGGAACGCTGTACCGCCTGTCATGGTCATGCGGGGGCTTTCGCACGGGAGCATCTGCAGGTTCAGGATGGTGTGGTCCTTGGCAGTGCAGGGCAGAATCTGGAACCCTTCCTGTCTGTGCACAAAGGGGGACTGCCTGCTGAACAGATCCGCGGCCTGTTGGACATGTTCCTGTCGCAGCTCGAAGCGGGTAGTTTTTTCAACGATACCTGCAAGATCTGCCATGGGCGCGCCCATGATTTTGCCAAGTTGTTTCTGATCGAACGGGATGGCGTGCTTTGGGGGCGCTATAGTGCGCGCCCCGTGGCTGAGTTCCTCCCCGGTCATGCCCGCATGACGGCCGATCAGGCGCTGCGGATGACTGCCGCGTTGTCGGCCATTCTGGCGGGCGGGCGCTAGAAACGGAATCCTTGCCTTGACGGGGTCGTATAATTCCGCTCCAAGCCGGGTATGACACTTGAAATTGCAATTGAAGATGAACGTTGGACGTCACTGGGCGTCGAAGAGGTGGCACAGGATGCTATCGCAAGGACTCTGGTTCATTTCGGACTGGATCTGGAAACCTGCGAGATTGCCCTGCTGGCTTGCGATGATGACCGCATCGCCGAGTTGAATTCGGAATTTCGCGGCAAACCTGTTGCGACCAATGTTCTGAGCTGGCCTGCAGAGGTTCTGGCGGCCGAAGAGCCGGGTGGAATACCCGACATGCCAGAAGCAGATTTCACCGGCGAGATCCCGCTGGGCGATATTGCCATTGCCTATGACACCTGCGCCGCAGAGGCCGCTGCCGCAGGTAAGCCGCTGGCTGATCATTTGCGACATCTGGTTGTTCACGGAGTGTTGCATCTTTTGGGTTATGACCACATTCGCGACCCTGACGCCACAGTGATGGAAGGCTTGGAGGTCGAGATACTTGGCAAAATGGGTATTGATGACCCATATACTATAGATGACAGCCTCTGAGGGGCATTTTGGATAGGACAAATGGGCGATATAGAAGGCAGTTCTAACGCAGCGCATGGCGCGCAGCAGAACATTGGCAGCACCCCGGCAGAAGCCGGTGCTGCAGAGAGACCGGGGCTTTGGGGGCGACTCTTTGGCTCTTTTACACCAGCGGCGCCGATAGCGGAGCCGGAAGCCGCGCATGGGCCGACCGTCGAGGTTCAGCCTCACGGCATGATGAACCTGCGCCGGATGCGGGTCGAAGATGTGGCAATTCCCTCGGCGGAAATCCTGTCGGTTCCGGTGTCGATTGATCGTGACGATCTGGTGCAGGTGTTTCGTGACAGCGGCTATACGCGTATTCCCGTTTATGAAGGCACGCTGGATACGCCGCTTGGCTTTGCGCACCTAAAGGATTTTGCGCTCACGCACGGCTTTAACGGTGGCAGTAAACCCTTTGATCTGTCCCAGATGCTGCGGCCTTTGCTTTTTGTACCGCCATCGATGCCCATTGGGGTGCTTTTGGCCAAAATGCAGGCAGAGCGGCGCCATATGGCGCTGGTCATCGATGAATATGGCGGCGTCGATGGTCTGGTCACTATCGAAGACCTCATCGAACAGGTCATTGGCGAGATCGAAGACGAGCATGACCCCGGAGAAGACCAGACCTGGTATCAGGAAAAGGCGGGTTGTTATATCGCTTTGGCGCGCACGCCTTTGGATGAATTTGAGGCGGAAATCGGCCAATCGCTTACCAGTCATGAGGATGTCGACGCTGAAGAGATCGACACGCTTGGCGGTCTTGTCTTCATGCTGTCCGGCAAGGTGCCTGCCCGTGGTGAGGTGATCGTGCATCCGGATGGCCCTGAATTCGAAGTGATGGATGCAGACCCACGCCGGATCAAGCGCTTGCGGGTTATGCTGCCCGAAACTCCTGCATGACACCGGGAGGTTTTGCGAGTGGTCTTGCGACTCTGGTAAAAAACTCCGGGCGGGCCAGTCTTTGGCTCGCCCTTGTTTTGGCGCTGGGGCTTGGCGGGGTTCTGTCGCTGTCTCTGGCACCTTTGCACATCTTGTGGACGCTGCCCCTTGCGCTGGGCGGCATTGGCGTTCTGGCGCTACGGGCAGTTGGGTGGCGCCAAGCGGCCCTGATTGGCTGGGCCTTTGGGCTGGGGTATTTCGGCTTTGGTCTGTCCTGGATTATCGAACCGTTTCAGATTGACGCTGAACGCTACGCCTGGATGGCCCCTTTTGCGCTGGTGTTTCTTGCGGGTGGGTTGGCCCTGTTCTGGGGCGCGACCTTTGCATTGGCTGCAAGATGGGCGGTTGGGCAGCGGCGGCTGTTGGTGCTCCTTGTTTTTTGGTCGCTGGCCGAATTTGGCCGCGCCTATTTGCTGACCGGGTTTCCCTGGGCGGGATTTGGCCAGTTCTGGATCGACACACCCATGGCGCAGTTGCTGCCCTGGATCGGGGCGCAGGGGCTAGCATTTCTAACGCTTGCTGTCTGTTTGCCTCTGGCCCTGTTACGCAGGAAACCCGTTTTGGCGCTATCGCCGCTGGTCGTGACTACGGCCATGGTGCTGCTGTTGCCTGCTCCGCCCGCGGCTGAAATGACAACGCGTCTGGTGCGTCTGGTGCAGCCCAATGCACCGCAGGCGGAAAAATGGCTGCCCAAGAAACGCTGGGAGTTCGCCCGTCGTGCCGTAGAGCTGAGCGCCAAAGGCCAGGGCACGACGGCCCCGCAACCTGAGCTGATCGTCTGGCCTGAGACCGCTGTGCCACAGCTATTGAACCATGCCGACGAGACTCTGGCGGCAATCATGGCCCAGATCGGTGGCGTTCCCCTGTTGGTCGGGATCCAGCGCGAAGAAGACGGGCGCTTTTTCAATTCTGCGGCTCTGGTGGATCAGGCAGGGGTGGCGGTCCAGATCTATGACAAGGCTCATCTGGTGCCCTTTGGTGAATATGTTCCCTTTGGCGATACCATGGCGCGCTTTGGCATCTATGGCTTTGCCTCGCAGGCCGGGGCGGGCTACAGCGCTGGTGCAGGGCCGCAGGTGATGGACCTGCCGATTGGCACGGCTTTGCCGTTGATCTGCTACGAGGCCGTTTTTGCCCAGGATGTGAATGCGGTGAAGCAACGCCCCGAGATGCTGATCCAGATAACCAATGATGCCTGGTTCGGTGCCCGTTCTGGCCCGTATCAGCACTTGGTGCAGGCCCAGATGCGCGCCGCAGAACAGGGGTTGCCGATGCTGCGCGCGGCCAATACCGGAATTACGGCGATGATCGATCCCTATGGCCAAATACGGGAGAATA
The DNA here is from genome assembly GCF_001457775.1 of Phaeobacter sp. CECT 5382. Classification (GTDB taxonomy): domain Bacteria; phylum Pseudomonadota; class Alphaproteobacteria; order Rhodobacterales; family Rhodobacteraceae; genus Pseudophaeobacter. The sequence continues at coordinate 32,547 of NZ_CYSG01000022.1, read as the reverse complement.
TCCCGCTCGGAGAGGCCGGGGCAGTGGATGCGCTGCTGCCAAAGCCCTTGGCGGCGACGCTCTATAGCCGCACTGGTGACTGGCCGGTGTTTCTGCTTTGCATCGCTTTGGGTCCGTTCTTCTGGTTTCGTGGTGCAGCCGTTGCACGGCACTCATAGCTGCTTAACCTCTGGCAATTATAGATTGACCCTCAGGGTAACCCCGCGTAGAGCGAATTGATACCTCACACAACGGCTTCCTGGCGTGGCGAGGTGAAATCCAATGGAGCACTTTCATGACCCGTAATAACTACACCTTCACTTCGGAATCCGTTTCCGAAGGTCACCCGGATAAGGTCTGTGATCAGATCTCCGATGCCGTTCTCGACGCCTTTCTGGCTGAAGAACCCGAGGCGCGCGTTGCCGCAGAGACCTTTGCCACCACCAACCGCGTGGTGATCGGCGGCGAAGTCGGCCTGTCAGATCAGGACAAGCTGCATGACTACATGGGGCGGATCGAAGATATCACCCGCGCCTGCATCAAAGACATCGGCTATGAGCAGGATAAGTTCCACCACGAGACCGTGGAAGTGACCAACCTGCTGCACGAACAGTCCGCTCATATTGCCCAGGGTGTCGACGCCTCTGGTGACAAGGACGAAGGTGCCGGCGATCAGGGTATCATGTTCGGCTATGCCACCACCGAGACGCCACAGTTGATGCCAGCACCGATCCAGTACAGCCACGCTGTTCTGCGTCGCCTGGCTGAAGTGCGCAAGAATGGGACCGAGCCCGCGCTGGGCCCCGATGCGAAATCGCAGCTCTCCGTCGTTTACGAAGATGGCAAGCCCGTCCGGGTCAGCTCTTTGGTGCTGTCGACACAGCACCTGGATGAAACCCTGAGTTCTGCTGATATCCGCGCCATCGTTGCCCCCTATTTCCACGAAGTCCTGCCTGAGGGTTGGCTGACGGATGACACTGTCTGGCACGTGAACCCGACCGGCAAGTTTGTCATTGGCGGCCCTGATGGCGATGCCGGTCTGACCGGCCGTAAGATCATCGTGGATACCTATGGCGGCGCGGCCCCCCATGGTGGTGGCGCTTTCTCTGGTAAAGACCCAACCAAGGTTGACCGCTCGGCAGCCTATGCGGCGCGCTACTTGGCGAAAAACGTCGTGGCGGCTGGCATGGCTGAAAAATGCACCATTCAGCTGTCCTATGCGATTGGCGTGTCCAAGCCGCTGTCGATCTATGCGGATACCCATGGCACCGGCGAAGTTGCCCCGGCAGCTATCGAAAACGCCATTGATCAGGCCATGGATCTGACCCCGCGCGGCATTCGCCGGCATCTGGGTCTGAACAAGCCGATCTATCAGCGTACGGCTGCCTATGGCCACTTTGGCCGCGAACCCGATGCCGATGGCGGGTTCAGCTGGGAGCGCACAGACCTGGCAGAGGCTTTGAAAAAGGCTGTTTAAGGCTGACAAATCTGGGCGCCTTTGAGCGCCTGACCCTGCGGGGTTACGCTGGGGCCAAGGTATTCCGTGACGGAATGCTTTGGCCCTTTTGCCTTTCCATGTCACGCTTTGCCCCAGATTTCTGGGAGGAAATGCGCGATGTTGATTGATGTGGCTTTGCCGCTGTCTCTGGCCTTTATCATGTTTTCACTGGGCTATGGGCTGACCCTTGCCGATTTCGGGCGGGTTCTGATCCTGCCACGCGCCGTGTTGACGGGTCTTTTCTTGCAGGTTGTGGCCGTGCCTGTGCTGGCATTTCTGGCGCTTTTGGTGTTTGAGCTGCCGCCTGCACTGGCCTTTGGCGTCATGCTCTTGTCGTTTTGCCCCGGTGGCGTGACCTCCAATATCCTGACCAAACTTGTTGGCGGTACCGTTGCCCTGTCGATTACACTGACAGCGATTGTCAGCCTGCTGTCTGTTCTCACGATGCCAGTCTTGATTGCCTGGGCGGCAGAGCAGTTTTTGGGGGCAGACGCGCCGGAGATCGATGTGACATCGATCGCCCTGTCGATGGTTGCGATTACAGTTGTGCCGGTTGTGGTTGGCCTCGTGGTCCGTTTTTTGGTGGCGGATTTTGCGACCCGGACGGAGAGTGCGGTCTCCTTGATTGCGACAGTGCTGTTTATGGTGGTCGTTGTGGTGGCTCTGGTCACCAATTGGGATTTGTTTGTGAACAGTATCGCGGTACTTGGCCCGATCTTGATGGGATTGAATGCGGTGCTATTGCTTGTCGGGATGCTTTGCGCCCGCGCAATTGGGCTGACCGGCAGCGATGGCCTGTGCATCTCGATTGAGATGGGCGTGCAGAACGCGGCGCTTGGCATTGCAGTGGCCGGTTTGGTGGCGCAGGCGAGCGGCATCCCCGAATATGCCGTACCGGCAGCGGTTTATGGTATTTCGACATATATTGTGACCATTCCCGGCATGTTTGTCCTGCGCGCCATTTTTGACAAGGTTTGATCCCAAAAAACACGCGGCAGGGGACAGCCTGCAGGGGGTAGGCACAAGCACAGGAACAACAATTAGCCAGTACGTCTCGCGGATTCCCCTCTTGGTTTGAGACCAATACATGGTCCATGATGAGACAAGGCAACGCAAATGGACCGGAGGACCCGAGACAAATGATCCGATTATTCGCCGCCACATGTCTTGCACTCCTGCCTATGGGAACCATGGCGAAGGAGCCGCTTTCGGAGAAGTTCGAAGTTAAGGGAAGCGTGCTGATCTATGATACCGAAAAGCTGAAAGGCGAGATCCGCGACGAAGATATCGATGCGTTGAAACAGGTGTTGAATGAGCATTCCGGCATCACCGAGCTCAGGCTGAACAGCACCGGCGGCAGTGTCTATGCCGGCAGCGAGATGGCCTGGATCGTGATGGACTACGGGCTCGACACTCGGGTCGATGGGGAATGCATCAGTGCCTGCATTGATCTGTTTCTGGCAGGCAAGCGGCGGCGTATGACCTTTGGGTCGAAACTTGGGTTTCACCACCGCAGCTGGGGGCCTAAAGCGGTGCAGAACTATTATCGTGAATGGCGCAAACGCAAGGACTGGGCCACGCCGTTTGAATTTGGCGCTTGGATCTATGGCGACACGCAGGCGGAGATCTACGAACACCTGACCTTTATGGTGTCGCGCGGGGTTGATCCGGGGTTTGCCATCAAGTCGATGCAGGCCATCTCCAGTGAAGAATGGTATCCGTCGCGATTGCAGTTGATCGCGGCAGGTGTGCTGCGCGAAGAGGCCCCAGAAGATTAGCGTCACAGCCAAGGCAGGGGGGGGGGCAAAGGCGCGTGACCTTGACCTGCGGGGCCAGTTGCGGCAGATGGGCGGCCAACTTGTGACCTGTGAAATATGGCGGGTCGTCCCATTTTGCCCGAACAAAGGATGCACCCAGTCCATGGCTGATGACAAAACGCCCAAAACCGCCGCCTCTGCGGATGCACCTGGCGGGTCGCCCATCGGCGCTCCTTCCAGCCGGAAACCCGAACTGGCGGTCGGAACAGAGACCGCAGATGGTACCCATGTCAGTGGTGCGCCATGGCGCAATTTTTATGGCCGTTTCAGCGGGAAAACGCTGAAAGACAGCCAGCGGCGCTATCTTGATGAGGACCTGGCGCGCCTCAGCCCCGGTGCTGTGGGCTGGGATGAAAACCCCGACCGTACACCGCTGGACCTTGCGGCGCTGTTTGGTGGGCGTGAGACCTGGCTCGAGATCGGCTTTGGTGGTGGCGAACATCTGGTGCATCAGGCCAGTGCCAATCCGGATGTGGGCATCATTGGCGCAGAACCCTTTATCAATGGCGTGGCGATGCTACTGGGCAAGATCCGCAAGGCGGGCTGTGACAATATCGCAGTACATCCCGGCGATGCCCGCGATCTGATGGATGTGATCCCGCCACAATCGATCGCCAAAGCGTTCCTGCTGTATCCTGATCCCTGGCCTAAAACCCGTCATCACCGCCGCCGGTTTGTGACCCAGGAACACCTGGAGCCACTGGCACGCTGCCTCAAACCCGGCGCGATCTTCAGGGTGGCTACCGATATTCCCGACTATGTGCGCCAGACGCTGGAAGAGGTGCCAAAGGCAGGGTTTGAGTGGCTGGCATCAGAGGCCGCCGATTGGCGCGAGCCCTGGGAGGACTGGATCTCTACTCGTTATGAGCAAAAAGCCCTGCGCGAGGGGCGCACCCCGACCTATCTGACCTTCCGCCGTCTTGGTTGACGGTCTTGGCTGACGGTTTGGGCTGTCTTCGGGGCGCATCCATGCTGGACCGCCCCGAGACTATTCGTTACCGATAGCGGAAACAGAACAGATCATCACGATTTTCACAAAGGAAGCGCCATGTCCGGACACGGTACGCCCATCCCGATGACCTCTCACCGCGCCGCACCTCTGAGCGGAGTGGCCGAGGTGCCGGGCGACAAGTCGATCTCCCACCGCTCGCTGATCCTGGGGGCCATGGCAATTGGCGAGACCAAGATTTCCGGCCTGCTGGAAGGCGACGATGTGCTCGACACCGCCAAGGCGATGCAGGCCTTCGGTGCCGAGGTGGTCAATCATGGTGGCGGCAACTGGTCGGTCTTTGGCGTGGGTGTCGGCGGCTTTGCCGAGCCGGATCAGGTCATTGATTGCGGCAACTCCGGCACTGGGGTGCGGCTGATCATGGGCTGCATGGCGACCTCGCCCATCACTGTCACTTTTACCGGTGACTCCAGTCTTAACGGACGTCCCATGGCACGAGTGACCGATCCGCTGGCGCTGTTTGGTGCTAAAACGGTGGGGCGCAAAGGCGGCCGTTTGCCAATGACCATCGTGGGCGCCGCTGAGCCGACCCCGGTGCGCTATGTGGTGCCAGTGCCTTCGGCGCAGGTGAAATCCGCTGTGCTGCTGGCGGGGCTGAACGCGCCCGGCCAAACTGTGGTGATCGAGAAAGAAGCCACCCGCGACCATTCCGAACGGATGCTTGCAGGCTTTGGCGCCGAGATCACTGTTGCGGACACAGAGGAGGGCCGGGAGATCACCCTGACGGGGCAGCCCGAGCTGAAACCGCAGGTCATAGCGGTGCCCCGTGACCCCTCCAGTGCGGCTTTTCCGGTCTGTGCGGCCCTGATCACGCCGGGATCTGATGTGCTGGTGCCGGGCATCGGCCTCAACCCCACCCGGGCAGGTCTGTTCTATACCCTGCAGGATATGGGTGCGGATCTGACATTCGAAAACATGCGCGAAGAGGGTGGTGAGCCGGTGGCTGACCTGCGGGCCAAATATTCCTCCGCCATGAAGGGCATAGCAGTGCCGCCAGACCGCGCTGCCTCGATGATCGATGAATATCCGGTGCTGTCCGTTGTGGCCTCCTTTGCCACAGGCAAAACCATGATGGCGGGCGTGAAAGAGCTACGCGTCAAGGAAAGCGACCGGATTGATGCGATGGCGCGGGGACTGCGGGCCAATGGCGTCACCGTGGAAGAGGGCGAAGACTGGTGGTCCGTCGAAGGCCTGGGGCCCGATGGTGTTCCCGGTGGCGGCACCTGCGAAAGCTTCCTCGATCACCGCATCGCCATGTCATTCATGGTGATGGGTATGGGCGCACAAAACCCGGTCACGGTGGACGACGGCAGCCCGATCACCACGTCGTTTCCGATCTTTGAGCCCTTGATGACAGGTCTGGGTGCCAAGCTTAGCCAAGACTGATTCCCGTAGGACTGATCCTTGCAGGAGGTATTTCCGATGACCGCCAGTTTCACCATTGCAATCGACGGGCCGGCTGCTGCTGGCAAGGGCACGATTTCCAAAGCCGTGGCCGAGGCCTTGGACTTGGCGCATCTGGATACCGGGCTGCTGTATCGGGCTGTCGGGGCCAAGACGCTCGAGGGCACCCCAGCCATTGAGGCAGCGCGGACGCTGACTGCTGAAGATCTTGAACGGGGTGATTTGCGCGGGCCAGAGGCCGCACAGGCTGCCTCCAAAGTGGCGGTGATTGCCGAGGTGCGGGCCGCATTGGTGGATTTTCAGCGTGCCTTTGCCCGCCGCGCCGGGGGCGCCGTTCTGGATGGCCGTGACATCGGCACGGTGATTTGCCCGCAGGCTGAGGTGAAGCTCTTTGTCACCGCCAGCCCCGAAGTGCGCGCCAAGCGGCGCTTTCTGGAGCTCTCTGCCAAAGGGCTGGCGGAAACGCTGGAGGAAGTTCTGGCCGATGTGAAGGCCCGCGATGAGCGTGACATGAACCGCGCCGAAGCGCCGCTTAAGCCTGCCGAGGATGCGGTGATCATCGACAGCAGCACGTTGTCCATCGAAGAGGCCGTGACACAGGCCCTGAAAGTGGTCGCCACGCTTCGTTGAGGCGCTTTCAAGGTGCTTTTGGCCTCGACTGGATGCGTGTCTGGGGGGCTAGAAAGGCGGCTCTGAGGACAGACAGTTGTCTAAGTAGCTGAAATACGTTGTTAGGTCCTGTCCAGGCTCGCAAACAAATCGTTTGTCGCGCCGTGGGGATCGGACCTGCTAAGCCTTAAACTTGACCACAGGTTGGCGGCAACACCCCGGTTGGACAAGATCAACGCGCCAGACATTGCTTCGGGGCAGATGTAAAGTGCGCAAGTTGAACCGGCAGTGCCCCCATTGTGAAAGAGCATTTGGGGTGCCTCTGGTGCTGTTTTTATCGAAAGCCAGCCCAGGCATTGAGCGACAGGCTCCATTGCACCGCGTCTTCCCAAACCAAACAGCGGCTCAACACTTCTGCAAATTGAGCGGTCTAGCGAAGTTTTGGGGTTTTCCAAAGCCTTCAACACAAAGGCAGAAAAATGACCCAGATCACGTGCTGTTGAGCGTAGGCACCCAGCACCAGCAATGGCCTGGAAAGTCCAGGGCACGACGGGTTTGCCTTTAGTATTGAAGGGCTGCATGAATCGCGCCTGCTGCGATTGCGTCAAATCCGAGGTGGTATCAACCAGCCCGAGCGGCGCTATTACCTTTTCCGTCAGTAGACCCAGGTAGGGCTTGCCCTCGCTCATCGCCATGGCCTCGCCCAAAAGCCCGAAACCCAGATTGGAATAGGCATACCGCAGGCGCCGGGGAGGTGTTGCGTCCTTTCTAACGCGCAACCAATCAAGAAGATCGTCTCTGGAGAAAGACCCATAAGGGTCGTCTGGCAATGACGAAATCAGTGCTTTCCATAGCGGCATATGAATTCTTGGCAGACCGCTGGTGTGCGTCGCAAGAGCCTGCAGTGTGATCCAATGCGGGACGTCTGACAGGCCTGCAATGAAGTCCTTGATTGGACGATTGGGATCAACCTTTCCTTCTTCGATGAGAACGGCGAGAAGAAGAGCCGTGAAGACTTTTGTGATTGATCCGATTTCGAAGATCATATCTGCGGGCGCGGTTTTTTCTCTTGTGCCAAATGTTCCAGAGGCGGCGACATCCATGTTTCCGCCATTGAGCAGCATGGTCACAATAGCCGTTTCCTCCCCTCTGTAAGGGGCCAAAATTTTCTCGGAAAACCGGTAGCTTGATTGACGCATTTGTGTCTTTCCTATCCCCATTCCCTGCTGACAATGGCGCAAAGCAGACACTTTCTGCAACCAAGAGAGTACGAGAGCCATGTCTCATTCCCGCGTTCTGACCGAACAGGAAAGAAATTTGCCAGCCAAGTATTGAACTAAACAGTTTAGTTATAAATAAGAGAGACACAAACCTTCCAATGACGGGAAAGACTATGTTTCTAGACAAGCTGAACTGGCGCTATGCGACCAAGAAGATGGACCCCTCGAAATCGGTTCCGGAAGACAAGGTTGCCAAGATCGTCGAGGCGGTTCAGATGGCACCTACCTCCAGTGGTCTGCAGCCTTATGAACTGCTGGTTGTGCGCAACGACGATATCCGCGCTGCCATTCGCCCCGTCGCCTGGGATCAGGCCCAGATCACCGAAGGCTCGCACTTGTTGGTGTTTGCCGCTTGGGACAACTACAGCGAAGAACGCATTGATGCAGTGGTTGATCAGATGGCGGCAGAACGTGGTGGCATGAATGATCTGCTGCAGGGGTATTATGATCGCCTGAAAGCGATGTATCTGCCGCGTACAGCTGAGGAAAACTATGCCCATGCGGCACGTCAGGCCTATATTGGTCTGGGTTTTGCTTTGGCGGCCGCAGCTGAGCTGGAAGTGGACAGCACTCCGATGGAAGGTTTTGACCCAGCACAGGTCGATGAAATCCTCGGGCTGAAGGCAAAAGGCCTGCGCTCGGTTCTGTTGCTGCCACTCGGCTACCGCGACGAAAGCGGCGATTGGTTGTTGAACCTCAAGAAGGTGCGCAAGCCGCTGAGCACCTTTGTCACCAATATCGACTGATCAAATGTCTTGGGGCATCCTAGCAGGGGTGCCCCAATTTTGGCGGCGTGTGAAGTGGGCGCTGATGGTCATTTTCTCGCGTGAGACCAGAAAAATAAGGCCTGTTTTGGGGTGTGGCTATGGTTTCACTTGCGTGTCAGAGGGAATCCGCTTAATAACCGCGCTGTCTGTATAGAGGCGGCTAACGCACGAATGACAATCTGAGCAGGGTCGGGATCACTTCCGGCCCTTTGTGTTTGTTTGCTGCAGATGCGCTCGGGCTACGCTTTGTACGACCAAACCCCAAGACCGGCGGAGACAACCGCACGGCCAGAAAACTTTGTAAAGGAAACCTGAGACCTCATGGCTCAAAACGTATCTATGGAGGACTTCGAAGCCCTTCTGAATGAAAGCTTCGAAATGGACACCCCTAACGAGGGGTCCGTTGTTAAAGGCAAGGTTATCGCGATTGAAGCGGGCCAGGCCCTGATCGACGTAGGCTACAAGATGGAAGGCCGCGTCGACCTTAAAGAATTCGCAAACCCTGGCGAAGCTCCTGAAATCGCAGTTGGTGACGAGGTAGAAGTCTACCTGCGTTCCGCTGAGAATGCCCGTGGCGAAGCTGTTATCTCCCGTGAGATGGCGCGCCGCGAAGAAGCCTGGGACCGTCTGGAAAAAGCCTACGCCGACGACGAGCGCGTCGAAGGCGCGATCTTTGGTCGTGTCAAAGGTGGCTTTACCGTCGATCTGGGTGGCGCAGTTGCCTTCCTGCCAGGTTCGCAAGTTGACGTGCGCCCCGTGCGCGACGCTGGCCCTCTGATGGGTCTGAAGCAGCCGTTCCAGATCCTGAAAATGGACCGTCGTCGTGGCAACATCGTTGTTTCCCGTCGTGCGATCCTCGAAGAATCCCGCGCCGAGCAGCGCGCCGAAGTCATCGGCAAGCTCTCCGAAGGTGATTCCGTTGACGGTGTGGTCAAGAACATCACCGAATATGGTGCATTTGTTGACCTGGGCGGCGTAGACGGCCTGCTGCACGTCACCGACATGGCATGGCGTCGTGTGAACCACCCCTCCGAGATTCTGTCGATCGGCGAAACCGTCAAGGTTCAGGTCATCAAGATCAACAAAGAGACCCACCGTATCTCCCTCGGCATGAAGCAGCTGCAGGAAGATCCATGGGATCTGGTTGGCGCCAAGTACCCACTGGCATCGGTCCACAAAGGCCGTGTTACCAACATCACCGATTACGGTGCATTTGTTGAGCTGGAGCCTGGTGTCGAAGGTCTGGTCCACGTTTCCGAAATGTCCTGGACAAAGAAGAACGTGCACCCCGGCAAGATCGTCTCCACTTCGCAGGAAGTCGACGTTATGGTTCTGGAAATCGACGGCTCCAAGCGCCGCGTTTCCCTGGGTCTCAAGCAGACACAGCGCAACCCATGGGAAGTCTTTGCTGAGACACATCCCGAGGGCACCGAAGTCGAAGGCGAAGTCAAGAACATCACCGAATTCGGTCTGTTCATCGGCCTCGAAGGCGACATCGACGGCATGGTTCACCTGTCCGACCTGTCCTGGGACGAGCGCGGCGAAGATGCGATCCAGAACTACCGCAAAGGCGACATGGTTTCGGCCGTTGTCTCCGAAGTGGATGTTGAAAAAGAGCGTATCTCTCTGTCGATCAAAGCCCTGGGCGGCGACAAGTTCGCTGAAGCCGTTGGCGGCGTGAAGCGTGGCTCAATCATCACCGTGAACGTCACTGCCATCGAAGAAGGCGGCGTTGAGGTTGAATACGAAGGCATGAAGAGCTTCATCCGTCGTTCCGACCTGTCGCGTGATCGTGCTGAGCAGCGCCCAGAGCGCTTCAATGTTGGCGACAAAGTTGACGTTCGCGTCACCAACGTTGACAGCAAGACCCGCCGTTTGGGTCTGTCGATCAAAGCACGCGAGATCGCAGAAGAAAAAGAAGCTGTTGAGCAGTATGGTTCCTCGGATTCCGGCGCATCGCTGGGCGATATCCTGGGCGCAGCTCTGAACAACGACTAAGTTTCGACCGGTACTATGGTACCTGTAGACTTGAACGGCCCTGCCTTTTGGCGGGGGCGTTTTTTGTTTTGAGCGGATTTCCACCACCCAAGCGATGCAGGAAAGGCTCCGAAGGTGGGGCTGGATGAATGCGAATTTCAGAAGCTTTAGCCTAACGGCCGGGCGTGTAGCGCGCGACGGGCACATTGATAACTGATTGCGAATCAATCATTTCTTATCCGCGACCGGACCGGGCTTTCAGGCTTTGGCGCAGGCTTATGACCTCTTTTTCTGAGGCGAAAACAAAAAATTCTGCCCGATTGCCCAAATTAGCAGGGAAAATAGCCATATGACGGCGGCTGTTTTGGTTCCTTGAACGGGCTTTTGTACCTATAGTTGTCGTTAGCCAGCAAAGGTTTGCGTAGTTTTGGGAGGGCAGGAAGTATGATCCGTTCTGAATTGATTCAGAAGATTGCAGACGAAAACCCGCACCTGTATCAGCGGGATGTCGAAAGGATCGTAAACACGGTTTTCGAGGAAGTGACCGACGCAATGTCCCGGGGAGACCGGGTCGAATTGCGCGGGTTTGGCGCTTTTTCGGTGAAACAGCGGGATTCGCGGGTTGGCCGCAATCCACGTACTGGTGAAACGGTCCAGGTTGAAGAGAAACATGTTCCGTTCTTCAAGACCGGTAAGCTCTTGAGGGACCGCCTGAACGGAAAGGCCTAAATGCGCTATATTCGCTATGCTATCCTGGGAGTTCTGGGAATTGTGCTGGTCTCGGTTTGCCTGGCAAACCGTGCCATCGTTGACCTGAAGCTTCTGCCAAATGCCGTGGCAGAGCTGTTAGGGGTGAACCCGGCTATTTCGTTGCCGCTGTTCGTCGTGGTGATTGGCGGGCTTGGCGCTGGCCTGGTGATTGGCTTCATCTGGGAATGGTTGCGTGAACACAAGCATCGTCGTGCAGCTGGAGATCACAGCCGCGAAGTGAAAAAGCTTTCGCGCGAAGTGCAAAAGCTGAAGAAGCAGAAACATGAGGGCAAGGACGAAGTTCTGGCTCTTCTGGAAGAAACCAGCTGAGCCAAATCATGAGTGCTATTCGGGTCAAAATCTGCGGGCTGCGCAGCCCGCAGGATGTCGCTGCCGCCGCCAAGGCGCAGGCGGCCTATGTCGGCTTTGTGTTCTTTGCTAAATCTCCCCGCAATGTTTCGCTTGAGCAGGCGCGTGCGCTGGCGCTCGAAGTGCCTGTGGGGCTGTGCAAGGTGGCGCTGACGGTCAATGCTGATGATGCCACTCTCGACGCGATCACGAATGCCGTGCCACTGGACATGCTGCAGCTGCATGGATCCGAAAGCCCGGAACGGATACGTGAGGTCAAAGCGCGCTACGGTCTGCCGGTGATGAAGGCGATTGGCATCTCGGAGGCAGCAGATCTGCAGCAGATCGACCTTTATTCGCAGGTTGCCGACCAGTTGTTGATTGATGCGAAGCCTCCAAAAGGTGCGGATCTGCCGGGCGGCAATGGGTTGGCCTTTGACTGGCGCTTGCTGGCCGGACGTAAGTACTGGCAGTGCCCCTGGATGCTGGCGGGCGGGCTGACCCCTGACAACGTAGCCGAGGCGATTCGGCTGACTGGTGCACGTCAGGTCGATGTCTCCTCTGGTGTGGAAAGCGCTCCAGGAGAGAAGGATCCAACCCTGATTGCCAGCTTCACCGCTGCGGCTCTGGCAGTGAGCAGCTGATACTCTCGCGGCTTGTGGCCGAGACCTCATTCCATATTTGAGAACCAGACCGGCAGTCTTGCCGGTCTTTTTACGCGCGCTGCCTGCCGCCGCCTGAAACCCGAGGTCAGCGATGCGAATCCTGTCCTGTCTCTCTTTACCCGCCGCCGCCTGCGCGCTAGTCATATCCAGCGCTGTCACCCAGCGCCGTGACACCCAGTGCTGTGACACTTAGCGCTGTGACAAGGGGAAGAACCATGGCCGACGATCTTTTCAACAGCTTTATGAACGGGCCCAATGAACAGGGACGTTTTGGCATTTTCGGGGGGCGGTTTGTCTCTGAGACCCTGATGCCACTGATCCTGAGCCTCGAAGAGGAATACAACCGGGCCAAGGATGATGCATCCTTCTGGGCCGAGATGGATGATCTGTGGAAACACTATGTGGGGCGCCCCAGCCCGCTGTACTACGCTGAGCGTCTGACGGCGCATCTTGGCGGTGCCAAGATCTACATGAAGCGGGACGAGCTGAACCATACCGGGGCCCATAAAATCAACAATGTGTTGGGGCAGATTCTACTGGCACGGCGCATGGGCAAGACCCGGATCATTGCCGAGACCGGAGCGGGCCAGCATGGTGTTGCAACGGCGACGGTTTGCGCCAAGTTCGGTCTGAAATGTGTGGTCTACATGGGCGCTCATGATGTGAAGCGCCAGGCTCCCAATGTGTTCCGCATGCGTCTTCTGGGCGCCGAGGTGATCCCCGTTACCTCTGGGCGCGGCACGCTGAAGGATGCGATGAACGACGCGCTTCGCGACTGGGTGACCAATGTCAAAGATACGTTCTATTGCATCGGCACAGCCGCTGGCCCACATCCTTATCCGGCGCTGGTCCGCGATTTTCAGTCGATTATCGGCAAAGAAGTCCGCTGGCAGCTGGCCGAACAGGAAGGCGAGGGGCGTCTGCCAGACACCGTGATCGCCGCGATCGGGGGGGGCTCCAACGCGATTGGCCTGTTTCATCCCTTCCTGGACGACAAATCCGTCAACATCATTGGCGTCGAAGCTGGTGGCAAAGGCGTCGATGACCGGATGCAGCACTGCGCATCCTTGACTGGTGGTCGTCCCGGCGTGCTCCACGGCAACCGCACCTATCTACTGCAGGATGACGATGGCCAGATCATGGAAGGCTTCTCGATCTCGGCCGGGCTCGACTATCCTGGCATTGGCCCTGAGCATTCCTGGCTGCATGACACTGGTCGCGCCGAATATGTCTCGATCACCGATAAGGAAGCCCTGGAGGCGTTCCAGCTGTCCTGTGCCATGGAAGGCATCATTCCGGCCCTTGAGCCAAGCCACGCGCTGGCCCATGTGATGAAAATCGCGCCGGACCTGCCCGCAGATCATATCATCGTGATGAATATGTGCGGACGCGGCGACAAGGATGTCTTTACCGTAGCCAAACACCTCGGTTTTGACATGTCCGACACTGAAGAAGGCCGCTCCTTCGAAGATTGATACGGAGCTGAGGCTCATGAAACAGAAAGGCGCCCGAGAGGGCGCCTTTTTTGTGCGTGTCAGGCTTCGTGCAGGACGGTTTCAAAGCCCTCGAACTGAGGATGACCCAGGATCGGGCTTTCGCCTTCCCGCTTGCCGACATTGCGGTGCGAGGCACGGAACTGTTCGGATTTGGTCCAGGCCTCGAAATCCTCCCGACTGTCCCAGACGACATGGCTGGAATAGAGGTGGTACTCTTCGGATTCAGGGCCTTTTAGCAGGCGGAACTCTCGAAACCCCTTCAGTTCGTTCAGGTGGGATTCCCGCGTTTTCCAGATGTCTTCGAAATCAGCGTCGCGTCCAGGGCGGATCTTGAAACGGTTCATGGCGATGTAGCTCATGCCGGTCTCCTCTGTCAGTGTTGTGTGAGAAGGCTGGCGAAGGCGACCGAGGGATCGCGGGGCTGGCTATGAGGAAGCCATAGCGGCAAAGCCCCTTGGGGGCAATCATATCTGGGTGCTGACGCGGCAAGTGAGATCCAAGTCTGGGCTAAAGCCGGAGCCAGCTTGAGGTCGACTGGGGCCCGACTGGGGTCCGACTGGGGCTTAGCCGGAGGGGCAACTTTCCGGGGATCAGCTTTGCGGCGAGGCTGCGTGTCGTTGCAGCAGAGCCAGCGGCACAATCTCCAGGGCGCGGTAATGCGTCGCTTCCAAGCTGACCAGTGGCGCACAGCCCTCGTCTGCTGCTTGCAGAAAGCGCGCGGCACAGAGGCACCACTGATCCCCGGGTTTCAGCCCGGAAAACTGATACTGCGGGCGCGACGTGGACAGATCATTGCCGACATATTTGGAATAGGCGAGGAATTCTGCCGTCATGACCGCGCAGACCGTATGGCTGCCTTCATCCTCGGCGCAGGTGTTGCAGGATCCGTCGCGGAAATAGCCTGTGAGCGGATTCTGAGAGCAGGGCGCGAGCGCCCCGCCAAGTACGTTGATGCTTTTGTCTTGTTCCATGGCTGTCAGCCTACAGGATTCGGGCGAGCTTTCGAAACATTTCGATGTTGATCTCGCTGACGCCCGCATCACGGAACTTCCGGTCGGCAGCGGTGCTGACAATGACCACGTCTCGGGCTTGGTCAATATAGATATACTGGCCATAAACGCCCCGAGCGAGAAACTCACCGGGCTCTGCTCCCACCGGGACCCACCACTGATACCCATAGGAAATCTTGTCGGGCTTGGTCGGGGCGGAAGGTCTGGTTGAGGCCTTGATCCAGGCGGCCGGTACAATCTGGCGCCCATTATAGGCGCCGTCTTGTTCGACCATCAGTCCAAATCTGGCGTAATCGCGGGTGGTGATGTTGAGGCCACCCAAAACAAAGGCGACACCCTCGCCATCGGTGACATAATAAAGGTCGCGATCCAGTCCCAAGGGCGCGATGATCTTTTCTTGCAGGAGGCGTGCGATTGGCTGCCCGGTGGCTCCGCGGATAACCATCCCGATCACATGGGTATCGATGGAGACGTATTTCCAGGTCTCACCTGCGCCGGCAAAGACCTCGGTAAGATCAGCAGTAAACTGATCCAGGGTGCCGCCGAGCGCAATTTCGCGCCCCATCTGATTGATGTCGGAGTTGTAGTCGAGATAATCCTCGTCGAAGGTGACGCCACTGGCCATGTTCAGGACATTGCGGATCGTCGCACCGTCGTAGGCCCCACCAGTGAGCGCGGGCGCATATTTAGTGACCGGATCATCAAGAGAGGCAATCTTGCCTTCGTCCAGCAATACACCAAACAGCGCGGACAGATAGCTTTTTGCCACCGACCAGGAGATCCGCCTATCCGCTGGTCTGGTTCCCAGATGATAGCTCTCGTGACGGATTTCGCCGGCCTTCAGAACCAAAAGCGAGGTGACTGCGCGATCGCTGATCCATTGGTCAGTTCCTGTGGGCAACGCCATTTCGGCCCCCTGTGGCAAGGGGCTGACGGGACCGTTGCCACGGCCAACAGGCGTGGTCAGAAAGGCTGCGTCCATGTTGGAGAAATTGTCGACGATCTTTTCAGGGGAAAACAGGGAATTTACTGCCAGCAGGCGCTGGATTTCTTCTCGTTTCCAGAGCCCGAAGGCCAGGGCCAGAACCACGAGAACCAGAAGGCCCCGTAGCAGTAGTTTGAAAATTCTTCCCATGTCGCATCCTCCGAGTTCGCTTCAGACCCAGACACCCTCAGGCCCAGATGACCGTAGACCGAGATGACTGTGGGCGGAGGTCTCAACAGGAATAGACCGGGGCACCGCATGCAACAAAGAGAGACGCGACGGAAGCCGGGGCCGCTATTTGAACTTGTCGACCAGCTTTTCCATGGCAGAGCGGGTGTCCGGCGCTGGTTCGGGGGCCACTGTGGTTGTTGCAGTGTCGATTTTGGGTTTGGCTGTATTTGAGCTGCGCGGTGGAGCTGTGCGCAATGAGACCGCATTCATGAATTTACCGCCATCTCCGGCGGCCAGTGCCGCCGCGCCATCGGAAATCCCGCGCATCAGATCGTCCAGCCAGCCTTCATCGGCCTTGGGAAAATCGCGCAGCACATAGCCTGCAACTGCATCTTTGTGTCCGGGGTGACCAATGCCGAGACGCACACGGTGGTAGTCTGCCCCGATATGCGAATGGATGGAGCGCAGTCCGTTGTGTCCGGCATGACCGCCGCCTTGTTTTACACGACATTTTCCGGGGGCCAGATCTAGTTCGTCATGCAGGACAGTCACGTCCTGTGGCGTCAGTTTGTAAAACCGCATCGCCTCTCCGACCGCCTGGCCGGACAGATTCATGAAGGTCTGGGGTTTTAGCAGCAGCACCTTGACGTCGCCCAGGGTTCCTTCGCAGACCTGCGCCTGAAACTTGCTTTTCCAGGGAGAAAACCCATGTGCCGAGGCGATCTCATCCAGCGCCATGAAGCCGATATTGTGGCGGTTCTGCGCGTATTTGGCACCGGGATTTCCGAGCCCAACAAAAAGTTTCATGGCTTGCCTCGCCTGTGTTCCATGGCTGTCCCCACTTCTGTGGGCCGGACCTGGGGCACGGCCCGGAAAGGGGCTTTGGCGCTACATGGCCTGTTTTGAGCCAAATATCCAGCCTCTGTGCTCTGCGGCCATAGGTGCAGGGCAGGCGAGCGAAAAATTACGACCCGCGCCGATTGGTCGAGTGGTATTCTCCGGTCATCAATCCGCGTGGGACCGGATCGGAAATGATTTCGCTGCGAAATCTGGGAGCGTCGAAATTGAAGCCCCGCAAAAGGCGAAAAAGAAGTCTGCGGCGCAGTTTGGCCTCTTCGCGATCCAGTCTGTTTGACATCTCAGGTACCCCCGTAATTTTCCCAACCAGCAGCCTGCAGGGAAATGGCAAAGGATCCGTGTGTGGGGAGCAGGAAAATCTTTTGATTTTGTTTCTACTTTTGGCCTGATTGTTCCTACGCCACGAAGGACGCAGTCGAAAATGCGATCTGACGAAAAAAAACGGGGCCCCGAAGGACCCCGTTTCACCATCCCCTGAAACGGGGAGGGTCTTATTCTTCAGCAGCGGCTTCTTCGCCGGCTTCTTCTTCTTCTTCGTCCGCAGCCGAGATGCCGCCAGGAGCGGCAATGTTTGCTACAACGAAGTCACGGTCGATTGTTGGACGTGCGCCGCTGGGCAGTTCGATCGACGAGATGGTGATCACATCGCCAATGGAAGCTTCTGCCAGATCCACAACGATCTTCTCGGGGATCTCGCCGGCGGTCACAACCAGCTCGACTTCGGGACGTACGACGGCCAGCATGCCGCCTTTTTTGATGCCGGGGCAGCTGTCTTCGTTCAGGAACTCAACCGGGATGAACAGGTTGATTTCGGACGTACGACGCAGGCGCATCAGGTCCAGGTGTGTTGGCAGATCTTTGACAACATCGCGCTGGACGTCACGGCAGATCACGCGCACATCATCGTGGCCTTCGACCTTCAGGTTCCACAGGGTGGACTTGAATTTGCCGGCTTTCAACTTTTTCAACAGCTCGTTGAAAGGGATCTGGATCGCAACGGGGTCAGCTTCGCCACCGTAAACAACACCAGGGACCATGCCAGCACGACGTGCTGCGCGAGCGGCGCCCTTGCCTGTCCCCGCACGTGCCTGGGCGACGAGATCAGGAATCTCATTTGCCATTCGAATTCTCCAATATAACTAGGCGGGGTGCCTCCAAGGCTGTCACCCCGAGTGAAGGCCTGCGCTTACACCAGATTGTGTGCTTTGAAAAGTCTCTATCCCCGGCGGCGGCACAGGCGGCAGGCAAAACAGGTGCAAAGGCTGGGAACGCTCTGTTAAAACCCGGCCTTTATGCTGGTTGAACCCTGATTTCTTATGAGGCTCGCCAGTGCTGCGCCTGATTTCCCTGTTTTTGCCCGCGGTGATTCCCTCCTGGCGGTTTTTCAAAACCGTGGCACCATCGCCGCGGATTGAATACCGCCTGATTTGCGATGGAAAGCGGGGCGATTGGCGCGAAGATCGTCCGCGACCGGCCAGCCTGTCGATTGCAACGATGCTGCGGCGGATGCTGTGGAACCCGGACTGGAACGAACAGCTGTTTCTGGTCAGCTGTTCCGAACGGCTGATCGATGCCCCCAGTCAGCACAGTGTAGATGAGATCAACACCCGTGTGGCGCGGCTTTTGCCTAGCGGATCCGGGGATCTGCAGTTTCGGCTGGTCTTTGTCTCCCGCGAGGGCAGCCGGATCGTCAAGATGGTGGAATATGAAAGCACGCCGGTGCCATTGCAGCAACTGCAGAGGGTGGCGGCATGAATGAGTTGGTTGTGACCTTGCTGGGACTGGGGCAGGGGCATTCGGTGACCGAGGTGATGCGCTGGATCGAGTTGCTGCTCTCCTTTGCGCTGGCACAGCAAAGCCTGGAGCATCTGGCCCGCGGTGATCGGATGATTTTTGTGCCGCGCCTGGTGCTGAGCCTGTTTCTGGCGCTGGGAATAGGAGGGGGATGGACCGTTTGGGGGCTCTGGGGGCTGGGGCTGGCTATGCTCTGGCGGTATCAGGGGCCATATAATGGTGGCAGTGATAAGATGACTCTGCTGATCCTGACTTGCCTGAGCCTAGCGCATTTGGCGCCGGACATTTTTTGGCAGGAAATGGCGCTATCGTATCTCGCGGTGCAGCTGGTGCTGTCCTATTTCGTTTCTGGCTGGATCAAGGTGATCAATCCGGAATGGCAGCGGGGCGAAGCCCTGCGCGATGTCTTCCGGTTTTCAGCCTACCCGGTCAGTGAGGCGCTGCGCAGCTTGTCTGATCATCCACGTTTTCTGTTAGTCATGGGCTGGTCTGTGGTGCTGTTCGAGCTGGTTTTTCCGCTTGCGCTCTTGCATCCTGTGGCGCTGAAACTGGCACTGCTCTGTGCGGCAGGGTTCCATTTTTCCAACGCCTGCTTTTTTGGCCTCAACCGGTTTTTCTGGATTTGGCTTTGCGCTTATCCGGCCCTGATCTGGTTTCAGGACCGGGTTTTTTGATGCGGCAGCGGCAGCCTAGTCCTGCCACTCGCCTTCAAAATTTTGGGGGATCAGCAGGTTGTGACGCCCCAGATCGCTGACCTTGCGTTCTCCACACAGGGCCATGGTGGTGTCCAGCTCCTTGTGTATCACTTCCAGCGCGGTGGTTACGCCCTTTTGCCCCATGGCTCCAAGACCATAGACAAAGGCACGACCGATCATGGTGCCGGATGCGCCCAGAGCCAGGGATTTGAGCACGTCCTGACCAGAGCGAATACCGCTATCCAGGATCACCTCGACCTCACCGCCGACCGCGTCCATGATTTGTGGCAGCATCCGGATCGAGCTGAGTGCCCCGTCTAGCTGGCGGCCGCCGTGGTTGGACACAACAATGGCGTCAGCACCAACTTTGACAGCCATTTTGGCGTCTTCGGCGTCAAGAATTCCCTTGAGGATCACCTTGCCGCCCCACATCTCTTTCAGCTTAGCGATCTTGCCCCAATCCAGCGAGAGATCGAACTGTTCCGATGTCCAGGCCCCAAGCGACGAGGCGTCCGAGATGCCTTCGACATGGCCGACAATATTGCCAAACTCACGCCGCTTAGCTCCCAACATTTCAATGCCCCAGGCCCATTTTGTCATCAGATTGGCAATGGTTTTGGGCGTCAGTTTCGGCGGGGCGGACAGGCCGTTTTTCAGATCCTTGTGGCGCTGACCGAGAATTTGCAGATCCAGCGTGATCACCAAAGCAGAGCATTTGGCATCTTTGGCCCGCTGGATCAGACGGCGCACATAGTCTTCGTCGTTCATGGTATAGAGCTGAAACCAGAACGGTTTGGTCGTGGCCTCGGCAACATCTTCGATCGAGTTGATCGACATGGTCGAAAGTGTAAAGGGGACGCCAAAGTCTTCAGCTGCCTTGGCGGCTTTGATTTCACCATCTGCGTGCTGCATTCCGGTGAGGCCGACAGGGGCCAGCGCCACGGGCATGGCGACGTCTTCGCCGATCATTTTGCCGCTGGTGGTGCGCCCGGACATATCCACGGCGACGCGCTGGCGCAGGCGGATTTTTTCAAAATCAGAGGTGTTTTCGCGAAAGGTCTGTTCTGTCCAGCTGCCGCTTTCTGCGTAGTCAAAGAACATCCGCGGCACGCGCCGCTCGTAGATGCGTTTGAGGTCCTGGATATTGGTAATTACCGGCACTGAATGCCTCCTTGCCCTAATGCGGCCCTAGCGTGGTCAAGTTTCCTTACCAATTTTTACTCCGCGGTGCAATCGTGGCTTTTGCCGATGATTTTCGTTGCAAATGCCATCAGTGAGAAAATGTGGTATCAAAATGAGATTGGAGTGTTGATTGGAGGCATGTGGTGAAGGGTTTGGTTTTTACTGAGTTGCTTGAAATGGCCGAGACGGTGTTGAGCGAAGACGAGATTGACGAGATTATCGATGCGGCGGATTTGCCCAGTGGCGGAACCTATACCAGAGGCGGGACGTACCCCAGCGAGGAACTGCTGACCCTGATCGGGGCCTGTCTTGCGCAGTTTGCAGAGAAGGCGGTGATCTCCTTGACGGATTATCCTGAAAAGGAGCCGGAGATGGTCGAGTTTTTGATCGAGCGGGTATCGTAGCCCATGTGCCAGGAACAAAAAGAACCGACAGTGCCATCTGCGACGGATCGGGTTTCGCGCCGCCGCTACGCCCGTGAACAGGCCGCTCGCCAAGAAGCTGAAAATCTGTTGGAAGTTAAATGCAGGGAGTTGGTGCAGGCCAATGAGGCTCTGAATAAACACGCACAGACACTGGATGCGGTTGTTCGCGAAAGAACTCGGGATCTTGAACGGGCAAAACTTGAGGCCGAAGCTGCCAGTCTGGCCAAATCCAACTTTCTGGCGGTCATGAGCCACGAAATCAGAACGCCTTTGAACGGGATTCTGGGTATGGCGAGTTGTCTGGCAGAGAGCGAGACATCACAGGAACAGACAGAAGCCCTGGAGGTCATTCTCTCCAGCGGGGACATGTTACTCACGATCATCAATGACATTCTGGACCTTGCCAAGGTCGAGGCCGGAAAGCTGGAGCTCGAGTTTTTGCCAAGTCCGGTCGACGGGGTTCTGGCTGCTGTATGCCAACAATTCGAAGTGGCGATACGGGAAAAAGGTCTGTCGTTTGCTTATCTGCCTACAAAGTTGTTGGCTCAGGACACGCTTTGGGCGCAGCTGGATCCAACACGGCTTCGGCAGGTGTTGGGCAACCTTATGTCCAATGCGCTGAAGTTCACAGAAACGGGTGGAATTACACTGTCGGCCAAAGCCGAAGCGTTGCCGCTGGGTCGGCTACACCTTGAATTCAGCATCGCTGATACTGGCCGGGGCATCGCCGAGGCGCAGCAGGCCCGGCTGTTCCAACCCTTCTCGCAGGCGGATGCCAGTATTGCGCGCAGTCACGGGGGCACAGGTCTGGGGCTGGTGGTGTCGCAGCAAATTTGCCAACAAATGGCGGGCGATATCCGGTTTGTCAGTGCGGCAGGCCAAGGTAGCACGTTCACCGTGTCTTTGGACGTGCCGCGAGCCGAAGCCCCCAAAGAACCTGCAAAGCCCCCTGTGGATACCAGAGCGAGCAGCTATGAAGCGGTTCTTTCGCAGCGCCGTTGGCGCATTCTCGTGGCCGAGGACAGTCGGACAAACCAACTGGTAATACGGCATTTTCTACGCCCACTTGATCTGGATATCACTTTTGTTGAAACTGGTGAGGAGGCCATTCACCACTGGCGCCAAACAGGTTTTGACCTGATTTTGATGGATGTGAATATGCCGGTTCTTGACGGTTTATCCGCCACTGCGGTGATCCGGACCGAAGAGCAGAGGCGGGGCTTGGTGCCTGTGCCGGTCATTGCGGTGTCAGCCAATGCGATGCACCACCAGGTCGCAGCCTATTTGGCGAAGGGGATGATGGCCCATGTGGCAAAACCCTTTCGCCGGACGGATCTGATTCAGGCGATGGGAGAGGTTTTGGCTGCGGCAGGGGACTTGTCTGCCAGCGGATGCCTGCTGCAAACACCAGCGCTATCAACAGCCGGACACCCGTCTGAAAAAGGCCCCTGAAGGTGTCTTCTCCAAGGGCCTTGCGATAGTAGATTTGCCGCGTTGGGGTAAATTTTAGGCCCGGTGGGCACCATCTGACAGGGTTTTCACGAAAGCGAGAACCTCGTTTACTGACTTTCCGGCAGCCATTTGGCTGACAATGGCGCTGCCAACAACCGCCCCATCCGAGATCGCGGCAATGTTCTGGGCCTTTTCCGGCGTGTTGATCCCGAAACCGACGATCACCGGAATATCGGTGGCTGCCTTGATCCGGGCAACTTCGGGCGCGACATCAGCGCTTTCGGCCTCGGCTGACCCGGTGATGCCGGTGATCGACACGTAGTAGACAAAACCCGATGTGTTCTGCAGCACCTTGGGAAGGCGTGCGTCATCTGTGGTCGGGGTCGCCAGGCGGATGAAGTTCAGGCCAGCCTTTTGCGCGGGGATGCACAGCTCGTCGTCTTCTTCCGGAGGCAGATCCACAACGATTAGCCCATCGATGCCAGCGGCCTTGGCATCCACCAGAAATTTGTCGACGCCGCGATTGTAGATCGGGTTGTAATACCCCATCAAAACGATCGGAGTGCTGTCGTCAGTCTGGCGGAATTCGCTGGCCAGTTGCAGCGTTTTCTCCAAAGTCATGCCGCCATCAAGGGCACGCTGGCCGGCCAGCTGAATGGTGGGACCATCAGCCATCGGGTCGGTAAAGGGCAGGCCCAGTTCGATGATATCAACACCGGCACCGGGCAGGCCCTTTACCAGCTCCAATGAGCTGTCATAGTTCGGATCTCCCGCCATAACATAGGACACAAAGGCCTTTTTTCCGGCGGCTTTGAGTTCGGCGAATTTTGCGTCAATGCGGGTCATGATCGG
Organism: Phaeobacter sp. CECT 5382; assembly: GCF_001457775.1. Taxonomy (GTDB): domain Bacteria; phylum Pseudomonadota; class Alphaproteobacteria; order Rhodobacterales; family Rhodobacteraceae; genus Pseudophaeobacter. The sequence goes on along the minus strand of NZ_CYSG01000022.1, from coordinate 9,524 downwards.
GCCTCTTGCAACTTACAGCTCCGGTGTGCCGAAAGATCCGGGGGAAATCAATCCCGACCTGTTTGCGAATGGCCCGAAACTCAGTTCCCGATCGGCATATGCCAGCGCAGCGACAGGGTATTGACGCCGGGGTTGGTATCCGCGGTCGAGGCATTGGATTTGTGACTAATGGCGAGGGACAGCGCCTTGCCATTGTCAAACCGCTTACCGACCGCAAGCTGGCTGCGGATCTCAAAAGAGGAGCCAAGGTCGTTCAGCGTCGGCCCCTCAAAGAAGGCTCCGGGCATGACACTGGCTTCGATGAACCAGTTGCGGTTCAGATCCCAGTTACCGCTGATGCCACCGCCGATGAACGCGTCTCCGGTTTCCACCACTTCCAGCGCACCGCCAAATCGGGCTGAAAACCGGTTTTTCTCAAAAAAGGGACTGTGGATATATTCCAGTGACAAAAGCACCCCATCTTCGGAGCCTGCGCGGGAGTAGTCTGTATAGCCAGCCCCAAGGACAATTTCCTGCCCTAAAGCAGGAGCGGCGAAGCCTGCAACAGCAGCGCAGATAAGAGTAAAACGTTTCATGCAAACCTCAGGCAAAACATTGGTGTCACGGAGAAATGGGATAGTGTGTGTCAAAATAAATGGTTGCACACGAAATTGCGACCTAACGTGACCTGATTTTCGAATTTTTTCAAGGCGCACAGGACAGAGAGGTCGTGCAGTTCAGCTTGCGCCTTGCGCCAATGCTGCCTAGAAGCCACTCCCAAGTGGCATCAGGAGGCCGATATGGGCTTTAAAATGGGAATTGTGGGCCTGCCGAATGTCGGCAAGTCGACCTTGTTCAACGCATTGACCAAAACCGCATCGGCACAGGCGGCGAATTTCCCGTTCTGTACGATTGAACCCAACGTGGGTGAAGTCGGTGTTCCGGATGCGCGTCTGGACAAGCTGGCAGCGATTGCGGGCTCCAAACAGATCATCCCGACCCGGATGACCTTTGTGGATATTGCAGGCCTCGTCAAAGGCGCGTCCAAAGGCGAGGGCCTGGGCAATCAGTTCCTGGCGAACATCCGCGAAACCGATGCAATCGCTCATGTTTTGCGCTGTTTCGAAGACGGTGACGTGACCCATGTGGATGGGCGCGTTGATCCCGTTGCAGATGCCGAAACCATCGAAACAGAGTTGATGCTTGCCGATCTGGAAAGCATCGAAAAGCGCCGCGCCGGACTGGTGCGCAAGATCAAGGGCAACGACAAAGACGCCCAGCAGCAGGACCGATTGCTGGCTGAAGCACAGGCGATGCTCGAAGAAGGCAAACCCGCGCGGCTTGTTGAGGTCGACGAAGAGGATGCCAAAGCCTGGAAAATGCTGCAACTGCTGAGCACCAAGCCGGTGCTTTATGTCTGCAACGTTGGCGAATCGGAATCTGTCGACGGAAATGAACACTCTGGAAAAGTTGCAGAAATGGCAGCCGCGCAGGGCAACGCACATGTGATCATTTCAGCACAGATCGAAGAAGAGATCAGCCAGCTCGAAGCCGATGAAGCCCAGATGTTCCTCGAGGAAATGGGGCTCGAAGAGGCCGGTCTCGATCGCTTGATCCGAGCGGGCTATGAGCTGCTGCACCTGGAAACCTATTTCACCGTAGGCCCCAAGGAAGCTCGTGCCTGGACCATTCGTCAGGGCACCTCGGCTCCGCAGGCGGCGGGCGTCATTCATGGGGACTTTGAGAAGGGCTTCATTCGGGCTGAAACCATCGCCTATGACGACTATATCGCCAGCAATGGCGAACAAGGCGCCAAAGAAAGCGGTAAGATGCGCGCCGAAGGCAAGTCCTACATCGTTCAGGATGGTGATGTGATGCATTTCCTGTTCAACACCTGATCGGCAGTCACCACGTTGCCAGACAGAAAAACGCCCGGGCAGTGATACTGCCTGGGCGTTTTTCCTTGCTGGTCGCGATGAAATTGTGTCTGGGTCAGGGCCTTGCCAGGGGCATCTATTGGTGCAGCCCAGATATTGGTATAGCCCTGACGGAAAAGACCTAGTGGAGACCTTTATGATCAAGCTGATTATCGACACAGATCCCGGTATCGATGATGCCATGGCGATTTTTTATGCCGCGGCAGCACCGGACATCGAGCTGTTGGGCCTGACCACGATTTTTGGCAATGTCACCACCGAGATCGCTACCCGCAATGCCCTGCGCTTGCTTGAAATGGCCGAACTTGACCTGCCGGTTGCCCGTGGGGCAGAGGCGCCTCTGATCCTGGCTCCCTTTGCGCCTTCGGCCTATGTTCATGGTGACGAAGGCTTCGGCGATATCCCGGCGCAGACCCCGCGTGGCAACGCCATTGAGGAAGATGCCGCTGATTTTCTGATCCGCATGGCGCGCGAACACAGGGGCGAGCTGGTGCTTTGCCCGATCGGGCCCCTGACCAACATTGCCCTGGCCATTCAGCGAGATCCTGATTTTGTCAAAAACGTCAAACGCATTGTCATCATGGGCGGCTCTCTAGAGGAAGGGGGCAATATCACGGCTCATGCCGAGGCAAATATCTATCATGATCCACATGCGGCGGATGTCGTCTTTGCCGCTGGCGGCAAGGTCGAGATGGTGGGCCTGGATGTCACGCATCGCATACTCTGCACCAAGGCGGATTTTGGCGCTATCGCTGCTCAATCCCCCGAGCTGGGAGGGGTGCTGCAGAAGATGTCGGAGTTCTATCTGGCGTTTTACGAGACCGTGGGGAAATTTGACGGCTGTTCCCTTCATGATCCGGCTGCAGTCATCGCCTGCAGTCATCCGCAGCTTTTTGACAGGCGCAAAGTGGCGGTCAAAGTCGCCTGTGAAGGGGAGGCGCTTGGGGCAACCCTCATAGCCGGCCCAAGCTGCCGGGGTGAGATTTCGGTTTGTATGGGTGTAGAGGCAGGTGGGGTGAAGTCCCTTTTCTTGAAACGTTTGGCACTCCTTCCTTAGCCTTTAGCGGAAGCCGTCCCTTTTCTCTAGCTCCCCGATCCTGCCAGCAAAATCATGCCGTGAAAGCAGCGTAACCGTCGCTTTCTAACCGGTGAGATGTGTGAGCATACCAAAGCGGGAACAACTGCCTTCGCTGGCGAAGTTTTCGGTCGCTCGGGGCGATGTCTGTAGCTGAGTGTCTTTGGTAAATGTGTTTCGACACCGGGCAGGTGGCGGAGACAAAGGGATTAAACCTTGACGTAAATACCTATTTAAATCATTTGGTTGTGGAGAAAATTGCCTTGGATTGTTACGGGTTTTGTTGCGGGCTTTGTTGTAGGAGGCTACGAGCAGAATAAACGCACCAAGAAAGGAACTTACCGCAGAATCATTGCTGGTTCCCAAATGCGTGTAACACAAGCGTGGTGGGCGACCCTGGGTTCATAGTGAAGAAGGTTTTCTGACTAATCTTATCTCAATGTATTGATATTAAAATATACTTTCCTGACGCACGCCCGTAGGTTGCGGAGCTTTCTTACGGGATTTTCAAATCTCCGGCGCGAAAAAAGTGTCCCAAAGGATGGCTTGGGGATGATGACGTTCACACCCATGCGATCTAAGATTGGTGACCATTCAGGCAAGCCAATGTCTTGGAAGTGAAGAAGTCAAACTTTGGAACGCCTCGGGAAAAGTCTCCATCGGCCATCTAGAACGGCTCAGGCCTGTCGTCGAAGAAAACACGTCAACGGCAGCTCGCAGCCCAAAGTGACCGGTGCGAAGCGAGGTTTGTTCTCGTTGCTGCACTAGCACAAATCGCGCCTCGACTTCCCGGAACCGGACATTCAAGCTGTCAAACGCGGCATTTGCCCTCAATGTCGGTAGCGAGCCCACTTTGATCGCTGCTGCAGAATGCACTAATGTCTGCTTCCCAAGCTAAGTCTTGCTGATGTAGATAGAGGTTCGAAGATCGATTTATCGGAATAATTCAATTGCCAGCATCACAGAGCCGCTCGACCGACACATTTCCCTTCTTCCTGCCCCCTGCCGCACAAGCAGGTGCAACTCTTCCCTCATACTATCTGAATAAGCAAATGCACATTCTGCTAGGGGGCGGTGTTTCATGGGATCGAATAAATTCTGATCTTCGCGCTGCGTTTTTACTCGGCTATTACCTCGGCAATGTTCGCAACGGTGGCCATAGCCAGTTCATGGGCAATGCGCGCAATTTCTATGACGGTGACCCGTCGCGTTTTCTCGACTGGGCGATGGAGGCTGCCGAACGCTACGAGATGCCCGAAACCCTGAGTATCATGCGCGATGTACAGGCTTGGATGGCGAAAAACCCAAAAGAAGCGTTATTGCAGAAAGGCTTCACTCCATATGTCTCGCCTGATCTCAGACTCTTTGACACTGCTTTGTACGAGGCCGATACAGTGGACGAAGAAACTTGGCTCGCCCGTGTGAACACTTTGCCAAAGACGCATGCACAAGCATTCCTGCACATGTGCAGCTACGATGAGGGATATGTGCGTTTTCCCGCAATCGTTTCAGAGATTGAAGAACTTCGACTCTTGCTTGCGGTCAGCCCCGTGAAGATCGTCTCTGATGACACGTTTGAGGCCGAGGTAAAGGCCGCCGTCACTGCTGATCCTGTTGCACGGGTTCAGCGCATTGCCGCACAATTGACCGACCTGGCGCAGGCTCTACCCAAACCCGCAACCTGTGCGGCCCTCAGTCTATTCGCTGAAGGCGCGCATCTGCCAGCTGCGGAGTTTCTGCGCACTGGTGCTGCCAAAACTCGCCGCCCGGAACGCGCCGGCGTGTTGGCAACGACACGAGGTGATCATGCCTATGTTGTTGAGCTGGGCAAAGATAGCCTGTCGGTCTTTGAGGCCACAGGCGACCCAGATGCTGTGCTTGAAAACGGAATCAACTTTCCCTCTCCCCCTAGCGGGCTCGTCTCCCGGCTGTTCTATTTCATTGACCCGAAACGGCGCACGGAGCGGGCCTTCAAGCGCCTAGCTCGCCAAAAAGTGGTCCGTAGAACCCGCAAATTAGGTAAGGTCGCCAACTCTGTCGGAGAGGAGATAGCAGCACTCAACAGGCGCTTCCACCTGGCAGAAGCCTTAGCGCTTTGGCTCGAGCAGACACCGGACAACACAGCTCCCGTCAAATGGCGACTTGAGTTGGCCGAACCCAACAATATCCATTGGCGATTTGAAATTGGAGACATTCGACTAAACGTTATCGCGTCTGCTACGAATGTGCAGATCAGCACAAGTGGAACTACCCAAGTATATCAGCACGAAGAGCTTCACGCACTCCGTGACAGTATCGAAGGCACAAACTGAAAAATCAGTGAGTCGGGCGGTAGTATCAACAGCCTCGCCGGTCCTTTTCCTAGTTTGCAGACGTGATTGCAAATGGCGGCGGTTCTCGACTTGCAATCATTCTGACCTGAGCCCCTAAAACTCCTCCAAATTTGTGTAGAGTCCGCCCAACAGAAGGACGGACAAATGAAGGCACGATTCACGGATGAGCAGATCATTGCGATGATCAAGGAACAGGAATCTGGTGAGAAGACTGCTGATGTATATCGGCGGCACGGGATCAGCTCAGCGACGTTCTACAAATACAAATCGAAGTATGGTGGCATGGAACCGTCGGATGCGAAGCGACTGCGTGCGCTTGAAGATGAGAACGGCAAGTTGAAGAAGCTGCTGGCAGAACAGATGTTGGACAACGCCATGCTGCGAGACATCAATTCAAAAAGTGGTGACGCCCGTAGCGAAGCGGAAAGCGGTGATGCATCTGATGGCGCGACATCAGGTCAGTCAACGACGGGCGTGCCATGTGTTGCAAGTGGACCGGTCATCGGTGCGGTATCTGTCGCGCCGTGGCGATGATGCTGATCTGCGCGATGCTATCAAACGGGTTTCGCGGGAGAGACGACGGTTTGGTTGTCGTCGTGTCCACGTGATGATTGCGCGGGAGGGTTTTGTCGTGAACCACAAGAAGGTCAGACGCATTTATACCGAAGAGAGGCTTCAGGTGCGCCGTAGGGGCGGCAGGAAGTGCGCATTGGGCACGAGGAAGCGATGGTGTTGCCAGACGGCCCAAACCAGCGCTGGAGTTTGGATTTCGTGTCCGATGCGCTGACGGATGGCCGCCGCTTTCGCATTCTTGCGGTTGTTGACGACTTCAGCCGCGAGAGCTTGGTGCTGGTCGCAGATACATCCTTGTCGGGCCAACGGGTTGCGCGTGAACTGGACCGCGTGATCGCTGAGCGAGGCATGCCAAAGACAATCGTTTCTGATAGCGGCACAGAGTTCACCAGCATGGCAATTCTGAAGTGGGTTCAGGATACAGGTATCGATTGGCACTACATTGCGCCTGGAAAGCCCCAGCAGAACGGTTTCATTGAAAGCTTCAACGGTAAACTGCGGGATGAATGCCTCAACGAAACACTGTTTGGCACCTTAGGCGATGCGCGCGAAACGCTCGAAGAATGGCAGGAGGATTACAACTGGCGCAGACCACATTCAGCCTTGGGCAACCTGACACCCATGGAATTTTTACAGAGAAAAGCGATGGACAAGATGGCGGCCTAACGCCAAAGATTTAACCCCAAGGACTCCGCGTAAAGCTGGTGGGAACTTGGGGCTCAGGTCATGGGATAGTAACTGTAAAATCGACTTTATCGCAGCGGACAGCCGGAGAAGTATGGAAGTGTCGCTCAATGAGAAGGATTTCCTTTTAGACTTGTGATGCTTTCACTTGTTAATGCTTTTCAATTTCCAGGTGAGTGGAGTGGCCATTATGGCCAGTCAGAGAATCCACGTCTTAGTTCAACAAGGTCTTCTCCGTCTGGCCGTGAAACAATCGCACGATATGCTCCCGGAGACATGTCGGTGCGGCGTTTGAAGAAGTGTGAAAACCGTGTGGCGTCCGCAAAGCCCAGATCAGCGGCGATCTTTTTCAGAGGGGAGCCAGAGTTTTCAAGGCGGGCCTTGGCCTCTGCTGTCAGTCGCTCATGAACAAGTTCGGCGGGGCTACGGCCAGTTTTTCTTTTGCAGGTTCGGTGCAGCCGATCGTAGTCTATTCCCAATTCTGTCGCATAGCGGGAGACCGGCCAGTGATCTCGATATTGTAGTTCGACCAGATGTCGAAACCGTCGCAGAATACTCGTTTTCTCTGCACCTTTTGCGATGGGTTCGGGTTGGTGGGCCCTTAGCGCGCAGATGAGCATAAGACGCAAATAGGCCGCGAGAGTCATGGGTGACTGCCCTTCTTCCTTCGCCTGCTCTGCAGCAAACCAAGTGAAAAGTGTGCGAATCTGGTCGATGTCTGTGTCATGGGGCAGCGGAGCGGCAAACGTCTGTTCAACGAGCATTCTTAGGTGCACCGATTCGGAGCGGGCGCCGATCGCATCGAGAACAATCGTGTCACTCAAACCCAGAATAACAGCGCGGGACCCTGCATTCAGGCTCAGAGTTTGATGTTGGTTTTGTGGCCAAAAACAAAGAGCTGGACCGACGGTAACAATTTCTGCTTCGCCGGAAGTCAAATGGCCCTGCTCCAGAAACATGAGGTTGGAAAACCTATCTGGGAAACGTGACCGTATTGTACGGCTGTGTAATGCGACTTGCTCCGCTTGGATGACTGCGTAGGACTGTTTCACGTCAAAACCTCCCAGAATTTAACAATGAATGCCCAAAAATTAGCATTTCATGCAAATATGCAAGAGTTATTGTTGAGTGCAGGAGGAGCCGGGTTTCGGCTCAAGGGGGGGGATATGGCGATCACGTCAGCAGTGCCGCTTGTTCAAAGTGGCTTGGTTATTGAAAGCATCAGTCCCGTAAGTGGTCAGGTTGTAAGCATTGAGGCTGCTCATGATCGGTCCTCCGGTCTGGCAGCTGCTGCTCGGGCAGCCGCTGCATTTCCCGCATGGTCAGCACGTTCTGCAACCGACCGTGCAGATAATCTTCTTGATATTGCTGTTCAACTCGAACAACGACGTGACGCGTTCATTTCGGCTATGACCGAAGAAATCGGCACACCGATCGAGTGGGCAGAAAGCAATGTCCGGTTTGCGAGTGAAATTCTGCGTCATACGGCCTCTTACGCCGATGACGTTAACCATGTTGAACGCATCGAAAGCGCTCCGAATATCGAGAGCAAAGCGGTAAGGGTGCCCTGCGGTGTTTGCCTTGGTATCGCGCCTTGGAACGCGCCCCTCGTTTTAGGGTTTCGCGCAATCGCAATGCCCTTGCTGTGCGGCAACACTGTTCTACTCAAGGGAAGCGAGTTTGCGCCGCGTACTTTCCGGCTCATCGCTGAGGTGCTGGATGCATCGCATCTTCCAGCAGATGTTGCTGCGGTGGTCCAAACCCGCGCGGAAGACAGTGAGGAAATTGTCGAAGCGCTGATTTCATCTCCGGTCGTGCAACGTGTGAACTTTACCGGGTCGACACGGGTCGGGCGGCGTGTCGCAGAGCTGTGTGCAAAACACCTGAAGCGTCCCCTTCTGGAACTGGGTGGCCAATCTACAATGGTCGTACTGGATGACGCGGACATAGATCTCGCGGCGGACATGGCCCTGAAGGGGGCCTTTCGTAACCAGGGTCAGATCTGCATGTCGACAGAACGATTGATTGTTTCACATTCTGTTGCGGATGCACTGATCGAGCGGATCGAGGCAGGTCGCAGAACTCTGGTTCTTGGGGACCCTCGCAAACCGGAAACGGATATTGGGCCGGTTATTAGTTTGGCTGCGGCCGAGCGCCTCTCCGGGATGATCAGTGACGCGGTTTCAAAGGGGGCCAAGCTTGTTGGAGGTGGGAAACTTCGCGAGGCATATGTCGAGCCTACATTGCTGGATGACGTCGAGACCGACATGCGCATCTACAACGAAGAGGTCTTTGGCCCGATCCTATCAATCACCCGCGTTGCCAATGATCTTGAGGCCATAACCGTTGCCAATGACAGCGAGTATGGTCTGGCCTGTTCCGTGTTCAGTCAAAACATTGAACGCGCTGAAAAACTGGCTGCGCAAGTCCAAAGCGGCATCTGCCATATCAATCGTAGCACTGTAAACGACTCGCCACACGCGCCTTTTGGGGGCGTAAAATCGAGCGGTTATGGCCGGTTTGGTGGGCGTTGGGCAATTCACGAGTTTACTGAACTGCGGTGGGTGACCCGCGCAGTAGAGACCGAGACGACAAACCAAAGGAAATGGGAGGAAACGTTATGACCTTTGACAAAATTCGCCGTTCGCTGGTGTTGGGCTCCGGTGCAGCTTTGGGGCTGACCGCATTAATGGCGACAACCGCTGTAGCCGCTGATCCGATCAAAATCGGTGTGGTGTCGCATCTGACCGGGCCTTTGGCCGGTGGCGATGCTGTGACTCACATTCCAAATATCGAACTGTGGTCCAAGCAGGTCAATGATCGCGGTGGCCTCATGGTGGATGGGGCACGGCGCCCTGTTGAGATCATCTCATATGACGACAAGACCAGGCTTTGTTGCACAAATCGGTTTCTGAGGGGACTTCCCCTTTCCCCGGACGGAAT
>NZ_CYSG01000021.1 GCF_001457775.1 Phaeobacter sp. CECT 5382 | reverse complement strand
TGTACTTCGTAGGGGCCCAACTGCTCATATACTCCAGCTACCATGCTGGATTCACAAAATGAATCCCTCACCCGATTTGTGCAACAAAGCCGGACGAGATTAACAAAATCTTGGCCTCTTGTAGGGCATGGTTTTCACAGATTGAAATCCAGACGCCTTAACAGAGTAGCCACCACAATGATTATCAAGCAAACCATAGCGGGCCTTGCCTGTGCGATTGCAGCCGGTGCGGTGTCAGCGGCAGACCTCCCAGCAGGTGATCCTATCTCGGCAAAGATCTTTTTGGAATTACACAGCTTTCAACAGCTTTCCGGGTCTATCGAGCCTTTGGTCTCGGTGCCGGGTGAAGCCTTTCGCGTTCTCGATGGTGATTTTCTGGCGCTGGGGCATCTGAGGATCCGGCTGGTTGGCATAGATGCTCCGGAAACAGCGCAACAGTGCAATACGGCGGAGGGGGCATTCTGGGAATGTGCCGTGGAGGCCGAGGATCGCGTGCGGTCTCTGATGCGGATGGCTGAACGGGTTGAATGCTTCAGCGATGAACAGGACAGCTATGGCAACTACCTTGCGTCTTGCAAGGCGGATGGCCGGGACGTTGGTGCGGTTCTGGTCGGAGAAGGGCTGGCATGGCCAGATCAGGAGCAGGGATATTACGGCTCTGAAGCGGCGACCGCTCAGGCCGGTGAAATCGGCATCTGGCAGGCGGCGACACAACCACCCTGGGAATGGCGCAAAGAACAGAACTGACCCTGTTCGAAACCAGAAACTCTGAACATCCATGCGTCCGGGTGCATCGCATTGCTACCCGGACAGATAAACCTGCGCAGCGGCGGATTACGTCGTCCTGGGCCTTTTTTCTGTTGCTGATGCGGCGAATGCTTCGGCCTTTCGGTGTTTTGCCACAGCCGCTTTTGGCCCAACACACACAGATTATGACCTTGGGAAAGACCGCAGAACAAATCCTGTTGTGTCGAAAAAAATTGAACTAACGTGGCACAATGCTTGGGAAAGGACACTCAGGCAATCAGTGGGTCGGGGTTCATCGGGTGAAAAGTGCTGTAGACAATACGATCCAACAGATTGATCTGATTGGCGGTATTCGTTTTCGCAAGGCCCGGGCTTTGCTGTTTTACCTGCTGCACGCGCCTGGCGTGGATCACCGTGGGGAAAAGATCGCTGACATCTTCTGGCAGGACTATTCCCACGACAAGGCAATGGCCTCTCTCAGGCAGACCATTCGTCAGGTGCGCAGCCAACTGCCTGAAAATTCTTATATGGCATTGGTCACCCGCCGGGGGCATCTGGGTTTGCGATGGGGCGACGAAGGGCCGGTCGACCGGCGCATGTGCGCGCTGATTGCCGAGACAAGCTGGCCTGCACGAACGGTTGAGACGATTGAACGCTATGTTCAGGAGTTCGATTTGCTGATCGGGCTGAGCGACTCTTTTGACAGTTGGATGGCAATCAAGAAGAGCCAGACCCTGCAAAGTCTCTCTGGCGAGCTGGAAAAGATTTTTGGTTCGGACGCGGCCCAAACGGATGTCTCTGACCTTGCCTTGCAGGCGGCCAAAGTCGCCCGCCAAATCGAGCCCGCCAACGAGGCGGCAGCCCGCTTTCTGATGCGTCAGGACTGGATGAACAACGCGGCCAACCGGGCCATCGAAACCTATAATGCGCTGTATCATTATCTCGACAGCGAACTCGATCAGGAGCCGGAGGCCGAGACAATTGCCTTGGCCGCGGCGGTCAAAGCCGGACCATATTCGGTGCAGAAGGCCGCGCCGGATCAGCCTGATAAACATCATATCCGTCCCACGATAGTCTTGTTAAAAACCGAGGATGAGACCCAGACGACTATGGATCAAAGCCTGCTGACGGTCTTGTTTCACGACATGAAGATGCGCCTGTCACGGTTTCGCGAATGGCGGGTTGTCGATGATGAGGGCACAGAGCAGGCGGATATCTGGATCGCACTGAAATTGCTGGCTTTCCCCGGTGGAAGTAAGCTTTCGGTTGAAGTCACCAAAGGGGCGGAAAAAGAGCTGATCTGGGCCGAGATGATCCCGGCGCCGACCACAGATTGGGACAGTAAAGCGCGAGCGCAACTGGTGCATATTGCGCGCTCTCTCTCTATCGCGACGCATCGCGATGCAGCGCCGATACGGGAGGCCGCAGTCTATGACAAATGGCTGGAAAGCCAGATGCTGATCGACATGTGGTCCCCCACGACCGAAGCCGCTGCAATCCAGATGTTGGACGATATCACCAAAGAGGCGCCGCGCTTTGGTGCCGCCCATGCAGAATTGGCGGGGGCACTGAACGTGCGCCATATCCTGTTGCCGGGAACGCAGCAGACAGGGACTGAAAAACAGCGGGCCCTGCATCACGCACTGGAGGCGATCACGCTGGATCCGCTGGACACGCGCGCGCATCGGGTGCTGGCCTGGTGCTATTGCCACAAGGATGAGTTTGAGCTGGCCGGCTTTCATTTCGAACAAGCCTTAGCGCTGAATGAATCCAACAGCCTGACACTGGCGTCTTGTGCATTGGGCTGCGCCTTTTCCAACCGGATTGAGGAGGCCGAGCGGCTGGCCGTCGAGATGCAGCAAGCCCCCGAGGCGCTGGAGCCCTTTCATTTGGTCTATCTGGCAGCGGTGAACTATCTTTGTGGCCACTATGAACAGACCGCGCATCAGTGCGATGAGGCCGGTGATCTGATGGCGACTGTCGGCGGCTGGCACGTCGCATCATTGGTGCAACTGGGGCAGATGCGCGCCGCCAAGGCCCGGCTGAAAGACTATCACAGCTTCATGATGCAACAGTGGGTTCTGCCCAAGGCGCCCAGCTGTCAGGACGTGATCGACTGGTTCGTTTCAGTCTTTCCGCTGCGCGATGAAGCCGTCAGAGAAGAGCTACGCTCAACTCTTCTCTCGGCGGCAGAGGCTTAACCCAGCCATCTGAGCTGGGTGGTTCAGTTTTGGTGATCCGGGCTCGACCTAGCGGCACATGTTGGTGGCATAAATCCCAACAGCCCGGTGATAGGCGCCGACCTGATCAACATCTCCCTGATGCGCTGCATCCGACAGCCTGGCCTCAAACCGATCCGCAAAGTGTTTTTTGATGTCGGTCCAGCTCATGGTGGCGAGATTGCTTGGCTCCGGCGCTTCGACCGCGATCTCGACGATCTGGTCCAGCAAATGCCCAAGCATCAGATTCTTGTCGACCGGATAGGTCAGGGGTGGGTCGAAATAGTCGCCGGGGGCTGGCATCTCCAACGCATCCAGAGCCGCCTTCAGGGTGCCATCGGCAGGTACCACAAGAATGCGTTTGTTGTCGTCACTGGCCTGTGTTGCACCCGGCGTGCGGGTCTCGAACAGAACCTCGACCTCGGTCTGCGCCCAGATGGCCTCTTCCTGCGCTTTGCTGAATTGGCCGGGCGGGACGGAATCGACGCGCATGGCGCGCTTTATCTGTTCGATTTCGTGTTCCGTCGCGCAACGCTCTACGCCTTCGCGTTCGGACATGCGGGCAATCAGCTTGCCGATATGGATCACATCCAGCGGCGTGCCGCCGGGGTCGGTGTCGGCCTCCAGAAAGCTGCCCCCGACCAGGTGATACTGTGCCTCGCCAACGTCGCGACCAACGATGATGTAATCAATATCCGACATTGTTTTTTTCCTTCCTAAAGTCATCTTACGAATCTCGCTGGGTGAATTTTATAAGCGCCGACATGCTGTCCGGGGGCACCCAATCCGGCGGCAGGGATCTGCTGGGGGGGGGCATGACGACTTGTTTCCGGGCGTGTTCGAGATAGCGGCGTAGCAGGGCCGAACCAAAGGGGCCAAAGCCACCATTGCTACCATGAAACTGTGCTTCCAGCATCAGCAGCAAAAACAGCGGGCTCTGCGCAAGCTCCGCTTCGGAGACCGCATGTGCGCCGATGATTTCGGCGTTGAACAGCTGCGTCAGCGCTGTGGCAGAAAGATCATTCTGCAAAGCCTGCGGCAGTTTCGTCTGGGCGGTCAGGATTTCTGGGCTAAAGCCGTGCAGCGGGCCTGCCTTGATCGCCGAAGCCAGATCGGCAAAGGCGATGCCCGCGCCATTCGCTCCCTTGAACTGTGATGAGTAGCTGGCGCTGATCGCGGTTTTATTGCGCGCGGTGGGACCGAAAAAGTGATCCCAATCAATGCGCCAGCGTGTTTTGATAGCGGTTTCTCCCAATTGATCAAAGGGACGCAGGGAACCGCTTTCGAGACTGTATTGTCGCAAGGGCAGGGCATGAAAGGCGCGCATGACGCCGTTCAAAACCGATACCTCATCCAGCAACAACGTCTGGTCCAGCGCATATTTTGGCAGGGCAAGAACATCCGGGTGACAGATCCAGGGCAGAAGGTCTGCCATGATGATCTGGTGCCATGTATGCAGAACGATGACGCGGGCATCGGCAAAAATCTCACGGAAATACGCCTTTGGCAGGTTGCTGTCGGTACCGTGCTCTTGCTGGATGAGCGCGCGCGCGACGCAGTTGTGGTATTGCATCCAGGCCGTTGTCAGCTGCAGCAGCATCACGGTGTCGCGGTTTCGCATATCGGCGATCAGCGGGAAGGCGGTGCGATGCCCCGGGATTTTGAAAAACGCGGGCCAGAGGGGGCCTGCAGGCAACTGAAACATCAGGGTGCGCGGATCATACAGATAGGGAAGGTCAGTCGGCCCTTTGCCATAGACGGTTTCCAGCGTCAGCGGGTTCTCGATCAAGTTATAACTTTGGGAATTGGTGTCGTCGCTGCTCTCATCACTGTTTGGATGCGGCACATGGGGCATAGAGGCGCGTGCGACGCTGTTGCCAAGATCATGCCCCATCAGCTGCGCCAGATAGGTATATCCGGCAGGCAGCACCGCGGTCTTCAGGCAGTGGTCGCGCCAGATGGGATCGGCAAGGTTGAAGGCGGGCAGGGTGCTTTCAGGCAAGATGCCGGTCCCATCAGATCGGCCAGCGCTAGAACTGTCGGCCAAACTGTCCGGTGCAGGTGCAGTCCCCGTTGCTGCTGTCTCCTCAAGCGCCGTCTCCTCAAGCTCTGTGGTCATTGTGAAAGCCTCCCGCGTCCAGTTTGAGATGTGATCTGTGATTCTTCTGTGACCTGAACTTTCGGAAGCTTTTCAAACAGGCTGTCTGGTGCGCTGGACTACAGCAGGGGGCGTTGGCAAAGCGGCGTTGGCGATCCTGCTGACGGGGTTTCGGTCAGGGTGACTGTCCAGACCGGATAGGCCAGGTCGGGCGCAGACAGATTGCGTATTCGATACCCTACACTTGCTGCTTTCAGAGCGGTTTTGAGCGCTTCAAAATTCCGTTGCATTTGGGCGCTCCCTGAGGTGGCCGTTGGCGCAGTCGACAAAGGTGCAAGGGGCCTGCCATCCACGGCTTTGGGAGCAGTTGAAAACAGTCTGTTTATTCGAGCCTCGAACCCCTGCTGCAGCGCAGACAGTCTTTTGGCCTGCGTCACCGGGTCGGTGGTGTCGCTGAGGTTAAGCTCCATCAGGGCCATTTCCACCAAAGCGCGCCGACCGGAGGCTGCTGCGTCCCAATCTGCGCCATATCCCAACACCAGGCCTTTGGACTGTGCATCCGTGCTGAGGGCAACGGTCACGGGCAGACCGCCAAACCCATCCAGACGCCAAAGCGAGCTGCGCCGGGGCGATGTTTTGCTACCACGCAGCCGGTCTATCAAGCCTTGCAGGGCAGGCCCCTGCGATTGTGTCATATCCACGGGTGCTGCGCGCAGATGGCCCTGCCACCACAAATCGATGCTGGCCCGTTCCAATGCCTCGCACAGGGCCCGGTACTGGGCGGCGGCGTCGGATTGACCAGCGGCAAGGCCGGTCCAGCTAGGCTTGGCCGCCAGATCTGGTTTCGGGTGTGGTGCAGGCTCTGCTTCAGGATTTGCGTGCTCAAGCGCTGCGATTTCGGCGAGTTCTCCCATACAGGCGAAATAGGCATCAGCCCGCGTCAGTGCGGCGCCACTGGCAGACTTTCCCGAAGGGCTCAGTGCTTGCAGGCAGCACAGACCTGGCGAAAACGGCAGGCGTCGCCAGTCTTTGCGAACAAATTTCGGAGTGTCATCTGCCTGTGTCATGGCTTCCTGTGTCATGGATTCTTTTGGGCGCGCCCGACGCTAGATTTGGCCAGGTTGGGGCTTGGATGCCCCGTGTTTGGATGCCCCGTGTGTTGTACCAAGAGCCTGTACCAGAATGTCGAATTGCGGCTTTCATGCAAGTGATGATTGAACGGGTCTTTGAAAGCGCCAGTAGGCTTGAATTTCTGTTTCTGGCGAGGGGCGGCTCCCCATTTTGAACCCCGAAAGATATCCCTAACGTGTTGGCCATCTTGCCTGCTGTCGTGCTGACCGTCGTGTCGGCAGTCATGCGATGAGGTCAGAAATCTTGAATTACATGAAAAATCATGTTAATGACGTTTCAATAATAATTAGAAAAATGCACCAACCAAGAACGATACCAGGGAGAACACAATGAAATCATTCACGCGCAGATGTGCAGCCGCAGCCTTGAGCCTTGCGGTTCTGGCGACACCGCTTGTTGCCGAAACCAAGCTCACCGTCTCAACTTGGTTGCCGCCGTCCCATCCGATCAACACCCAGATGCTTGAGGTTCTGATCGACATGATGTCGGAAGCCACCGATGGCGAAGTGGTCGGCGAGCTGAAGCACGGGCTGGCTCCACCTCCGGCGCAGATGGATCTGGTGATGGACGGTGCCGCCGACATGACCATCATCTTTCATGGCTATCAGCCAGGCCGGTTTGTTGCCACCAAACTGATCGAA
The DNA here is from genome assembly GCF_001457775.1 of Phaeobacter sp. CECT 5382. Lineage (GTDB taxonomy): Bacteria > Pseudomonadota > Alphaproteobacteria > Rhodobacterales > Rhodobacteraceae > Pseudophaeobacter. Next base: position 57,255 of record NZ_CYSG01000021.1, on the reverse strand, counting down.
CTGCCAGGCTATCAGGGCAGCGCCGAGGCGTCCTCGGTGGCCTATTGGCGCGTCCACGAAGCGCATCTGGCAGCGCTGGACGAACATCGCGGTGTTAAACTGGTTGCACTGACCACCCATGGTCCCGGGCAGATCCATACCAATTCCGATGTCGCGTCGCTGGCGGACCTCAAGGGGCTGAAGACCCGCCTTGGGGGCGGTGTTTCGGCGGATGTCGGGGCAGAGCTGGGGTTGGTTGGCATTCAGGTTCCGGCACCCAAAGTCTATGAAACCCTGTCGTCAGGTGCGGCGGATGCGGTGGCGATGAATATCGGTGAACGCACAGGTTTCAAGCTGACCGAAGTGGCCAAGAACGTCTATGAGATGCCCGGCGGCCTGTATCGTGGCTCTTTTGCGGTTCTGATGAGCCAGGAAACCTTTGATGCCCTTCCGGAAGACGTGCGCACCGCACTAGATGAAAAGGTCTTTGGTGAGACCGCAAGCCGGGTCTTTGGCGCAGCATGGGATGCTCATGACGCGGCTGCTCGCGCGGTGACCGAGGCTGCTGATGACAACAAGATATTCACCGCATCAGAGGCGGACCAAGCCGCATTTGCCGCAATGGCAGAGCACGTTCGTAGCAAGATCCTGACAGAAGTGGCCGCAACGGGCATTGATGCGCAGGCTGCCTATGACATGATTGCAGCAGAAATGGCTGCCGCGAAATAAAGGCGCTAAAAACAGCGCCGGGGGATCCTGACCCCCGGCGTTGTCGTTGAGAATGCATTTACCAACACGCGATCGGTCTGGATGTTGCTGCGGTTGGGCTGGCGAGACCAATGGCCAGAGCTTCGGACGTTTCGGCCCAAACCCCGTGTATCATTTGTTGACAGAGCCGACGGTGAGGCTACGTCTGCCCGAAGCCATGTGTCAGACCCAAAGAGCAGGGACAGAGAGCAGGGACAGAGAATTGTGACAGGCGCTGAGAATTGTCATATGTCTGTACGGCTGAGAGATCTTCTTGCCTGAGACCGCCCGCCTGAATAGGAGCCTAGTTGTGACCCGGACCGCCAAAGATCATATCGACACAGATCAAGCCGATCAGGGCCCAAAGCTGGGCAATATCACCTCCTACCTGTTGAACCGGATCGTGCATCGCTACAATCAATCGGTGAAGGCAGATATCAAGGGAGCAGGTCTGACCACAGTCGCCACGCGGATCATCGTCAGTCTCAAGGTCTATGGCCAGATGACAGTGAATGAACTTTGTGTGCATGCCATCGCCGAACAGCCCGCCATGAGCCGTGCCCTGGACAAGCTCGAAGCCGAAGGCCGTATCACCCGCCGCGTCAGTGAAGAAGACAGCCGCTCGCGGGTGGTGGAGCTGACCGAAAGCGGTGCGGCGCTTTATGAACAGGTCTGGCCCGTCCTGACCGGCGCTAATGAGACCATGCTGAAGGGTCTCTCATCAGAGGACCGCGAAGCACTGCAGCGCATCCTTATGACGGTGCTCAAGAATATCAGAAAAAATCCGATCTAGATCAGGTTCCAAATCAGCTTCGCTCCACCTGTGTTTTGCAGCGCGGTTGGTGATTGACAGGTTTGCACAGCTCTTTATATGATAAATCATAAATAATGGAGCGCGCCGTGGCAGAGAGATCATTCAAGCAAGAGGTGGAGCACCTTCGGATCGGCGCGGGTGAAACCTTTCGCGGCGAGGGTATTTTGGCCATCACCAAGGCACTATTGGAAAACGGTGTGGGTTATGTCGGTGGCTATCAGGGCTCTCCGATCAGCCATCTGATGGATGTTCTGGCCGATGCCACGCCATTGCTGCAGGAGCTGGGTGTGCGTTTCGAGGCAAGTGCCTCTGAGGCGACAGCTGCGGCCTCGCTGGCGGCTTCGGTACATTATCCCATTCGCGGCGCAGTGACGTTCAAATCCACTGTTGGCACCAATGTCGCCTCGGATGCGCTGGCCAATCTGGCCTCGGGAGGTGTCAGGGGCGGGGCATTGGTGATCGTGGGCGAAGACTACGGTGAAGGCTCTTCGATCATGCAGGAGCGCAGCCATGGTTTTGCAATGAAAAGCCAGATCTGGCTGCTGGATCCGCGCCCCAATCTGCCCGCGATTGTAAAATCCGTCGGCGATGGTTTCCGCCTGTCGGAGGCGTCAAATGCGCCGGTGATGCTGCAGATCCGCATCCGTGCCTGTCATCTGCTTGGCGAATTCGAGGCGCGCGACAATCAACGCCCGTCGATGACGGTGCGAGACGCGCTGGAACAGCCGAAACGGGATCTGGACCGGATCGTGCTGCCACCGGCCTCCTTTTTGCATGAGCAGGAGAAAGTCGCGCAGCGCCTGCCAGCTGCACGCGCCTTTATTCGCTCCGAGGGGCTGAACGAGCAGTTTGGCAATCCTGACCATCGCTGCGGCATTATCCTGCAGGGCGGTATGTACAATGGTGTAATCCGGGCGTTGCAACGGCTCGGTCTGGCCGACATTCACGGAGAAACCGAGATCCCGCTCTATGTGCTGAATGTGGTCTATCCGCTGGTTGATGAAGAATTGCTGGAATTTGCCGCAAACAAAGACGCGCTTTTGGTGGTTGAAGAGGGCCACCCCGACTACATTGAGCAGAACATCCGGTCCATACTGCACAAGGCAGGTGCCACAGCGCAGCTGTTTGGCAAGGGGCAGGATCTGTTCCCAGAGGCCGGAGAGTTGACCGCACCGGTGATGCTGCAGGCCATCGGTGAGTTTTTGCGCAAGCAGGCTGCAGATCTTTTGCCTGCCCGGGCGCGCGCTCCGAATACGCCACCAATCCTGCGCCCCGCTGCATTGGAAGAAAACGTGCCCGCCCGCCCGCCCGGGTTCTGCGTTGGCTGCCCTGAGCGGCCGATCTTTGCCGCCACCAAGCTGGTCGAACAGGAGCTGGGGCCGCATCACATCGCCAGCGACATCGGCTGCCATCTGTTTTCGATCAACGCGCCCTTCAATCTTGGGGCCACCACCATGGGCTATGGGCTTGGGCCAGCCTCGGCCTCGGCGCTGAATGACAGATCGGCTGGCAAGCGGTCGATCAGCTTTTTGGGCGATGGCGGGTTCTGGCACAATGGATTGACCAGCTCGATCGGGAATGCGGTGTATAATCAGGATGATGGGGTCATCGTCATTGTCGATAATTTCTATTCGGCGGCCACAGGTGGGCAGGACATTCTGTCCTCGCGGGCAGATAACCAGCACCGCACCACCCAGAACCCGATTGCCAAGGCTGTAGCTGGGGTCGGCGTGCAATGGATCCGCCAGATTGATCGCACCTATGACGTAACCCGGATGCGCGACACGCTGCATGAAGCGCTGACCACTGATATCGCAGGCCCCAAAGTCATCATCGCGGCTTCGGAATGCATGCTGAACCGGCAACGCCGCGAAAAGCCGATAAAGCGTCAGGCAGAGGTCGAAGGCAAGCGCCTGCTGCGCAGCCGCTTTGGCGTGGACGAGGACATTTGCACTGGCGATCACGCCTGTATCCGGCTGTCGGGCTGCCCCTCGCTGACGCTGAAACCGCTGGCGGACCCGCTGCGCGACGATCCGGTGGCCAGTATCGACAACAATTGCGTCGGCTGTGGCACCTGCGGCGAAGTCGCTGATGCGGCAGTGCTTTGCCCCTCGTTTTATCAGGCCGACCTTGTGCAGAACCCGACCCGCTATGACAGGCTGCGTGCAGGCTGGCGGGGCAGGGTGATTGGTGCCCTGCAACATCTGCGGGCGCGGCGCCGCCTGCAGTTTGATCCAGAGGCCGCAACATGAGCGCCGAAACTGCGATGGATAGTTCATCAGAGATCTTGAAAATGGCCATCGTTGCGGTCGGCGGGCAGGGCGGCGGTGTGCTGTCAAACTGGGTGGCAGATCTCGCCACTTTGGGCGGTTACAGCGTTCAGGTCACGTCAGTGGCCGGGGTCGCACAGCGAACCGGGGCCACGATATACTACGTTGAAATGGCGCCCAAATCGACGCGCCCGGTGGTCTTTGGGTTGAGCCCTGCGCCGGGGGATATTGATGTGCTCATCGCCTCTGAGCTAATGGAGGCCGGGCGTGCGGTGCTGCGCGGCTTTGTAACGCCGGACCGGACCACGCTGATTGCCTCGTCGCATCGTATTCTGGCTGTGTCGGAAAAGCAGGAACCGGGGGATGGTCGCAAAGAGAGTGAAGCGGTTCTGACCTCTTTGCGCAGTGCAGCGCGGCAGCTGGTCTGTTTTGATATGGAAACTCTGGCGCGCGACGCGGGAAGCGTCATTTCTGCCAGCCTGTTTGGCGGCTTGGCGCGGGCCGAGGTTCTGCCGTTTCCGGTTGAGATGTTTGAGACGGTGATCAAAGGCTCCGGTCGCGGGGTCGAGGCCAGTCTGGCGGCGTTTCATGCAGCGCTGAACTACGATCGAGTCTCTGCGAAGGCGGCTGAACGAGCGCCGCAGGCGGGGGCGAAGCCTGTCGCAGGCAAGCCTGCCCTGATGCGCCAATGGCAGGACATGCAGCAGCGGGTTCAGGCGCTGCCATTGCCAGTGCACGCCATGGCAAATGCCGGGTTGCGCCGGGTGGTGGATTATCAAGACTTGGCCTATGGGCGCGCTTATCTGGAGCACCTTGATGACTTTCTGGCGCTGGACGATCCGGCACAAGACTATCAGCTGTCGCAACAGGCCGCAAAATACATCGCTAATGCAATGTGTTATGATGATATTCTGCGGGTGGCCGATCTGAAAACTCGCAGCGCGCGACAGCACCGTCTGCGGCGCGAACAGGAAATTGGCACAGGCCAGATCGTGCAGGTCACGGAATATTTCCACCCCCGCCCCGAAGAGCTGACGTCGCTTTTGCCGCCGGGGCTGGCCAATCGGGTAGGGCAGAACCGTTGGATGCAAGGACTATTGGCGCGGCTGACGCGGCGGGGCCGACGTCTGCGCAGTGATAGGTTACGCGGCTTTTTGTTGCTCTGGCTCTTGGCGGCGCTCCGCCCCTGGCGACCACGTTTGATGCGGCATCAGGTTGAGCTCGCGCATCTGCACCGGCTGAAATCTGCGGCACTGGCACTCGCGGGGGCGCGCTATGATCTGGCCTGCGAACTCCTGGCCTGCCAGCGCCTGATCAAGGGCTATTCCGATACACACAAACGCGGCCTGTCAAAATTTTATATTGTTTTCAGCGCAATACCCTTGATTGAAGCGCGCGACGACGGCGCGGATTGGCTCCGCAGGCTACGACAGGCGGCACTGATGGATGCCGAGGGTGAGGCCCTGACGGGCGCGATGCGCACTTTGCGCAGTTTTACAGATGATATTTGACATTTAAACATGAAAAATCATACAAAATATCAAGTAACGCAACAACAGACAGAATTGACCAGGGAGGCGTGCCGGTGACACAGAGCCTGACAGTAACGTCGAGCGAGGCGCTTTCGGACCATATCCGCATGATTACATTGGCTGCGCCCGATGGGGCGGCACTGCCAGCCTATGCGCCGGGCGCGCATCTGGATTTTGACCTCGGCCCGCTGGGTTTGCGCTCCTATTCGTTGGTGGATTTCACCTCTCCCGCAGCAGTGCCGGAAAGCTACCGTGTAGCGGTTCAGCGTGAGGCCGCAGGGGCAGGGGGATCGGTTGCGATGCACGCCTTGGCCCCCGGCGACAAGATCTCTGTGAGCCTGCCCAAAAGTGATTTTGAGCTTCACGATGACGCGGCCCCTGCGCTGCTGCTTGCTGGCGGGATCGGGGTGACGCCGCTGATCTCCTTTGCGACGGAGCTGAGCGCGCGCGGCGAGGATTTTGCACTGCACTATGCCTGCCGGACGCGGGAGCTCTGCGCCTTTCAGGGCCGACTAACGCCGCTGCTTGGCGACAGGCTGACCTGCTGGTTTGACGACACCGCAGCGATTGATCTGGCGGCACTGATCGCGGCGGCCAGCCCGAAGACACATATCTATTGTTGCGGCCCCAAGGGCATGATCGACGCGGTGCGTGATCTGGCAGAGACTGCCGGGTTTGCCAAAACGCAGATCCATTTCGAGCTGTTCACTGCGCCGGAAACTCAATCAGGGGATCAGCCGTTTGAGGTGGAGATCGGCGATGGCCGTGTCTTCACCGTGCCCGCCGACCAAACCATCGTCGAGGTGCTGGAAGAGGCAGGTGTCGATGTGATGTTTGACTGTGCCCGCGGCGATTGCGGCATCTGCCAGACAGATGTGCTGAGCGGCACCCCCGATCACCGCGATGTGGTGCTCTCTGAGGCGGAGCGGGCAGCAGGCAAAGTCATGCAGATCTGCGTCAGCCGGGCAAAATCAGCGCGTCTGGTGCTGGATATCTGAAGAGACAAGCGGAGGGGAACGTGATGGGAAAATACAGCGACAATCCGGCGGCGGTCTCGGCCCTGGTGCAGCAGCATCAGGTGCACCGCGACACCTATATTGATGCGGAAATCTATGCGCTGGAGATGAAACATCTCTTTGCCAATACTTGGGTCTTTGTCGGTCATGACAGCCAGACCCCGGCCAAGGGAGACTATATCACCACCCAAATCGGTGATCAGCCGGTGATCATGGTGCGCCACACGGACAATGAAATCCATGTGCTGCTCAACCGCTGCCCGCACAAAGGCACCAAGATCGCCATTGATCGCAGCGGCAATACCGGCAAGTTCTTCCGCTGTCCCTATCACGCCTGGAGCTTCAAAACCAACGGCTGCCTGTTGGCGATCCCGCTGAAAAAGGGCTATGCCGACACCGATTTCAGCGAAAGCGAAGCCAGCCATGGCATGCTGCCGGTGGGGGCCGTGCAGAACCATCGCGGCTTTGTCTTTGCGCGTTTGGCTGCGACCGGCATCAGCTTTGACGACTATTTTGGCGAGTCTCTCAGCAGCCTCGACAATATGGTGGATCGCGCCCCCGAAGGCCGGTTGGAGGTCGCAGGGCCGCCACTGCGCTATATGCACAAGTGCAACTGGAAGATGTTGGTAGATAACCAGACCGACACCTGTCACCCGATGGTGGCCCATGAAAGCAGCGCCGGTACTGCCATCAAGCTGTTTGAGGACAGCGATTGGCCAGACGACAGGCCCAAACCCATGGCGATGGAGATCATCGCGCCTTTCATGTCGCCCTATGAATTCTTTGAGGAAATGGGCATCCGCACCTGGCCTAATGGGCATGGCCACACCGGGGTGCATCACTCGATCCATTCCGACTATTCCATGGCGCCGGACTATCTGGACAGCATGACCGCCGCCCATGGTGCTGAAAAGGCGCAGGAAATCTTGGGCGAGAACCGCCATAACACTGTCTATTTCCCCAATATCATGATCAAAGGGCCGGTGCAGCAGCTGCGCAATTTCATTCCGCTGGGGCCGGACCGCACCCTGGTGGAAAGCTATGTCTACCGGCTGGTCGGGGCACCGGATGTGCTGTTACAGCGCACCGCGATGTATAACCGGCTGATCAACGCCCCGACTTCGATGGTGGGGCATGATGATCTGGAAATGTACGAGCGCGCCCAGGAAGGGCTGCATGTGGACGGGCTGGAATGGATCAATATCCAGCGCCTGCACACTGAGGTCGAAGACTACAGTGCGGCGCAGGTCGAAAACGGCACCACAGAGCGACAGATGCGCAACCAGATGCAGGCCTGGGCACATTTCATCACTGTCTCGATGGGCGGCACGACAGAGGAGGCCGCCCAATGACTGTCAGCCGTGACGATGTCATAGATTTTCTCTACGCCGAGGTGCGGATGCTGGACGAGGGACGGTTCAGCGAATGGCTCGACCTCTGGTTGGAGGAGGGGCATTACTGGATGCCGCTGGACTACAAGCAGGCTGATCCAGATCTGGTGACCTCTTTGCTCTATGAGGACCACTTCATGCGGCGCCTGAGGGTGGAACGGTTGAATGGCGAACGGACCTTCAGCCAGAAACCCAAAAGCCGCTGCAGTCACGTGATCCAACGCCCCTTCATTGATGAATTCGATGCGCAAGCCGGACGCTTTGTCACCAATACATCGATGCATTACGTCGAAACCCGACTAGATGAGCAATTCCTGCTGGCGCTGGTGGCCACGCATGAGCTGCGCTTGGTCGACGGAAACCTTCGGATCGCCAACAAACGGGTCGATCTGCTGAATTGCGATGCGGCCTTTGGCAACATCCAGTTGCTGCCATGACAGAGACAGATCACCAGCGGGTTTATGATCTGTTTGCAGCCTCGGTCGCACAGTATCCCAGCCGTCCAATGCTGAACGTCCTGCCTGCCACGGCAGAGATCTACGATATTGCGCCGGGCGAAATCACCTATGGCACCGCCGAACAGGCGGTATCGATCTGGGCAGACCGCTTCACATTGGCGGGATATGGCCCTGGAATGCGGGTGGCCTTGTTGTTGGAAAACCGGCCGGTGTTCTTTCTGATCTGGCTCGCGCTCAACCGGATCGGCGCCTCGGTGGTGCCGATCAACCCGGATCTGCGCGCCGCCGAACTGGAGTATCTGCTGTCGCATGCCGAACCTGCATTGGTGATTACACTGACCGGGCGCCGGGCAGAACTGCAACTGGCGGCAGAGGCAAGCGGTCTGGCTTTGCCGGTGATCACGCTGACTGTAGATCTCCCCGCACCGCGCCCGGGAGCTGCCGTCGCGCACTGCAACACATCGGGCGATGGGGCCGCATCACAAGAGGCCGCCGTTCTCTATACCTCTGGCACTACGGGGCAGCCCAAGGGCTGCGTGCTCACCAATGACTACTTCCTGCAGGTGGCGCGCTGGTATGCCGGGCTCGGCGGTATCGTGTCTTTGACCACCACAGGCGAGCGCATGATCACGCCGCTGCCAATCTTTCACATGAATGCAATGGCGTATTCTTTCATGGCCATGCTGGCGACAGGCGGCTGTCTGACGGTGCTGGACCGGTTCCATCCGCGCAGCTGGTGGCAGGATGTCAAAGACAGCGGCGCCACCTGTCTGCATTACCTTGGCGTGATGCCCTCGATGCTGATGGGGCTGGAACCCAGTGCAGCTGAGCGCAGCCATAGCGTGCGGTTCGGCTTTGGCGCCGGGGTTGACCCAAAATTGCACGCAGCCTTTGAGACCCGCTTTGGCTTTCCACTGATGGAGGCCTGGGCGATGACTGAAACTGGCGCGGGGGCGGTGATTTCCAATCATGAGACGGATCGGCTGATCGGATGTTCGGCGCTGGGCCGAGTGCCCGCGGGGCTGGAAGTTTTGCTGCAGGGCGAAGACGGCCAGCCAGTGCCAACAGGCACGCCTGGTGAACTGCTGGTGCGGCGCAAAGGGGCAGACCCGCGTGCGGGCTTTTTCCAGTCATACTATAAAAATGCGAATGCCACCGATGAAGCCTGGGCAGGCGGCTGGTTTCACACCGGGGATGTGGTGCGCGCGGATGCGGCGGGTTTCTTGTTCTTCGTTGATCGCAAGAAAAACGTCATTCGTCGCTCGGGCGAAAATATCGCCGCCGTCGAGGTCGAGTCGATCCTGATGCGCCACCCGGCTGTCAAAGCTGCCGCCGTCGCCCCAGTGCCGGATGCTATTCGCGGTGATGAGGTCTTTGCTTGCCTGACCTTGGTGTCGGAGGGAGAGAACAGTCCCAACGCAGGGCCAGAGCTGGCAGAAGAGATCAGTCGCTGGGCGCTGGATCAGATGGCTTATTATAAAGTGCCCGGCCATATCGCCTTTGTGCAAAAATTGCCGCTGACTGCGACACAAAAGATCCAGAGGGCGGCGCTGAAAACGCTTGCCGCAGAGCTGATGACGGATCCCGCGACAGTCAGCGTCGCGCATCTGAAGAAAAGGCAAGTGGCATGAGCGACTCCAGAGCAGCAGGCGGGCAGGCAGTCGACCAGAATGGCGGAGGGATCTCCCGCCCGCAACAGTCCTACGAGGGGGTGGCGCTTGTCGCGCCGACCTCGATCCCCTATCAGCGCTATTCGATCGAGACGGCGCATTGGTGGATTGCCCGCGCGCTTGGGACGGCCTTGCGGACGGCAGGGATGAAACCGGCAGAGCTCGACGGGTTTTCGGTCTCTAGCTTTACCCTGTTTCCCGATACCGCTGTTGGGTTGACGCAGCATCTGGGCCTGACACCGCGCTGGCTGGATCATATTCCGATGGGCGGTGCCTCCGGGGTGATTTCGCTACGCAAGGCGGCCCGCGCGGTGCAGGCCGGAGACGCTGACATCGTCGCCTGTGTAGCGGGTGATACCAATCACATCGACAGTTTCCGCTCTTTGCTGTCGTCGTTCAGCCGCTTTGCGATGGATGCGTCCTATCCCTATGGATATGGCGGGCCAAATGCGAATTTTGCCCTGCTGACAGACCGTTACATGCATGAATATGGCGCAACCCGCGAGGATTTTGGTCGTATCTGCGTCGCACAGCGGCACAATGCGCTGAACAATCCCGGTGCTGTGATGAAAAAACCGCTGACGCTGGAACAATATCTGGATGCGCGTCCCATTGCCGACCCGATTGCGCTGTTTGATTGCGTCATGCCCTGTGCCGGCGCCGAGGCTTTTTTGGTTATGACCGTAGAGGAGGCACAGCGGCGCAATCTTCCCTTTGCCACCATTTCAGGCGCGATCGAGCGCCACAATGCCCATGCATCAGACCCGATCCAGCTGCGGGGCGGCTGGACGATCGATATCGACGATCTCTGGAGTCAGGCAGGCTGTGCGCCAGCAGATATCGACCTGCTGCAAACCTATGACGACTATCCGGTGATCTCGATGATGCAGATCGAAGATCTGGGGTTTTGTGCCAAGGGCACGGCGGCGCAATTTGTTCGCGATCATGATCTGACCGTGACAGGTGATTTTCCCCACAATACCTCGGGCGGGCAGCTGTCCGGGGGGCAGGCAGGGGCGGCGGGTGGTTTTATTGGCCTGGTCGAGGCAATCCGCCAGGTAACGGGGCAGGCCGGGCCGACCCAGGTGGCTGGCGCAAGCCGGGCTATGGTGTCTGGCTTTGGCATGATCAACTATGATCGCGGTGTCTGTTCCAGCGCTGCCATTTTGCAAGGAGGTCAGGCATGAGCACCCCATTGCAGCCGCCGCCAAAGAAGAACCCGCAAAACCGCACCCTGTCGCCAACCCGTCCCCCCGAAGCGCGCAGCCGTGCAGCACTGGGACTGACGGCTGCGGCTGCCGAAGGACGCTTTGCGCTACAGGTCTGCGCGGCTTGCGGTTCTGTACAATACCCGCCGCGCGATGCCTGCAGCACATGCCTGTCCGTCAATCTGCCTTGGCGCGATATCGACCCGCATGGGGACCTTTTGGCTGAAACCACGGTACGCACTTCGACCAACCTCTATTTCCGTGAACGTGCGCCATGGCGACTGGGCTCTGTCAAACTGAACGCGGGGCCGGTGATCCTGTGCCATGTGCATGGCGACGTTGCTCCGCGCAGCCCGGTGAGGTTGATAAACCGATTGGATCGCGCCGGGCAGGGGGTGCTCTTTGCCCTGCCGCTGGACAGGAGCCCGAACATGGAAGACGACCCGCAACTGCGCGCCCTGACATCGGATCCGAAACACCGGCGGGTGTTGATCACCGAAGGGCGTAGTGATTTGGCGCCGGTTCTGGCCAAAGCCCTGGTGACTGCGGGGGCGAGCACGATCTTTGTGGGCGTTTCAGAGACTTGGCGCCCTAACCCGCAACAACAGGCCCTGTCAGAGATCGCCCAGGTCGAAATCCTGCCACTGGATGTGACGGATGCCAGCAGCACCCGTGAACTGGCTGGGGAGATTGGCGGCAAGGTGGATATCCTGATCAACACCGCCCGCTTTATCCGGCCGGGCAGTGCTCTGACGCGGGCCGATACCGCCTTTGCGCAGCAGGAAATGGACGTGAACTATCTGGGATTGATGCGGTTGGCGCAAAGCTTTGGCCCCGGCATGTGCGCACGCACGGCAGACGGGGTAAACGCGGCAACTGCCTGGGTCAACATTTTGTCGGCCCATGCGCTGATGCCCGCGCCCGGGTTTGGCAGTTTCTCGGCTTCACAAGCGGCAGCCCTGTCGCTCAGCCAGAGCCTGCGGGGAGAATTTCGCGGCGCAGGCCTGCGGCTGATGAATGTTTTTACCGGCCCCACGGAGGATGACTGGCATCAGCCCTTGCCGCCGCCCAAGGTGCTGCCCAGGGGGCTTGCACGATCCATTGTGGCGGGGCTGCACGACGGGCTGGAGGATGTGTATTGCGGCGATGTCGCACAGGATCTGATTGCCCGGATGCGCCGGGATCCCAAGGTGCTGGAACGGGAGATGACCATGGGGGCCGCAGATGGACTGTAAAATAGGAAGATCGTCATGACACAGCTTGCAGACCTGGCCCAGGCGCTGGCCTCGGGGGCGATCCGCATGGTGGATCTGACGCATCGGCTTGATCCTGATTTTCCGGTGATCATACTGCCGCCGGAATTTGGTCAATGCGCGCGTTTCCGCATGGAGGAGGTCAGCGCCTATGATCATCGCGGCCCCGCCTGGAAATGGCATAATATCTCGATGTCGGAACATACCGGCACCCATTTTGATGCTCCCAGCCACTGGATCTCGGGGCGCGATGTGGCCCATGGGGCGGTGGATGAAATCCCGCTGCAGGCCTTTGTTGGTCCGGTGGTGGTGATCGATTGTTCCGAAGGCGCGGCGGCGGACGATGATTTTGAACTCACCGTTGCGGAAATTCAGTCTTGGGAGGCGGAACATGGCCCCATCCCGGAAGACGCCTGGGTCTTGATGCGAACGGATTGGTCGAAACGGCGCGGCGCTGCCTATCTGAACATGCAGGATGACGGGCCACATTCGCCGGGGCCTGACCCTGAAGCAATGCGCTATCTGGTCGAACACCGCAACATTCGCGGCTTTGGCACCGAAACCGTTGGCACAGATGCCGGGCAGGGCATGCACTATGTGCCGCCTTATCCGGCCCATTTCATCCTGCATGGGGCCGGAAAATACGGTCTGCAATGTCTCAACAATCTGGATCAGCTGCCTGCCACAGGGGCAATGCTAATTGCAGCACCACTGAAAATCAAAGGCGGTACCGGCAGCCCCCTGCGGGTGCTCGCCCTGGTGGAGGAGACGGCATGAAACATACCGCCGTGATCACCGGAGGCAGCAAGGGCATAGGTCTGGATCTGGCCAAACGGTTGCTGGATCTGGACTACACGGTGATTTCGATCGCCCGCAGCAAGGCCTCGGATGTGCCTGAGGCGCTGATTCAGATGCAGGCCGATCTGCTGGACGCTGCGGCTGTCGCACAGGTCGCAGCCCAGATTGCTAGCGCCTATGAGGTGACGCATTTTGTGCAAAACGCCGGGGTGATCTGGCCCAATCTGCTCGAAGACGCAACGCCCGGTGACATCACCGGTCTGGCCCAGCTGCAGCTGGGGTCTGCTCTGACATTGCTGCAGGCCTTTTTGCCGGCCATGAAGGCGCGCCAGTTTGGCCGGGTGCTGTTCAATGGTTCGCGTGCGGCGCTGGGCGTGCCGACCCGCACCGCTTATGCCGCGTCAAAGGCCGGGGTGATCGGCATGGCGCGCACCTGGGCGCTGGAGCTCGCGCCACACGGCATCACTGTCAATGTGGTGGCACCTGGGCCGGTACAGACGGATAATTTTTGGGGCATTGTGGCCCAGGGGTCTGAGCGCGAGGCAAAGCTGGCAGCCAGTCTGCCTGTTGGGCGTCTGGGCGTGCCGCGTGATGTTTCCAACGCCTTTTTGTATTTCTGTGATCCCGAAAACGGCTTTGTCACCGGCCAGACGCTCTATGTTTGTGGCGGGGCCAGCGTGGGGACCTTGACGATCTGATTAACCCCTCGTTTTTTCAAGGGATTGTGGGATGCGGTAAAGACGTATGGTCTGGACCGCTCCAGAGCAGGCGGCCATAACGGATTTGTCACCCTACCCAGAATGGACAGCGCGTTTTTCAACCCGTATTCACAGGGCTTCGGATCAGCGAAGGTGAAGGTGGCAAACGTGCAAAAAGGTCTGCTTTGGCGCCGGGCGCCGCCAGCTGTTTTTCCGGTTTGTCTCGGCGTGATGGGGCTGGGCCTGGCCTGGCGCAAGTCGGCTGAAATCCTGCCCGTCGCAAATCAGATCGGTGATCTGATTTTGGGGTTTGCGACCGCATATTTCCTCTGGTTTCTGGCGCTCTATCTGGTCAAAACTCTGTCACGTCCGAAAGTCGTCCTGGAGGACCTGGTTCAGGCACCGGCCCGTGCCGGGATTGCGGCCGCTGCCATGTGCATGATGCTGCTCGCAGCAGCTTTGATGCCGCTGGACATCGCCGTCGCCCAGGTCTGGTGGTGTGGGGTGCTGTTGCAGATTCTCGCTAGTGCAACTGTCTGCTGGGCCATTTGGCAAGATGCTCCAGCGCTCCGACAGTTCTCTCCGTTTCAGTATTTGAGCTTTGTCGGGCCGGTTGTTGGTCCCATCGCCGGTGTGTCGCTGGGCTATGTCACCGAGAGTCTTTTGCTAACGCTGGCGGCTTTTGGGGCCTTTGTGGTGATCACCCTTGGCTATGGGCGGCGGCTGTTGCAGGCGCCTCTGGCTGTTAAGATGCGTCCGGCCTTGGTGATCTTTTTGTCGCCCAACTGTCTGTTTGCCATCAGTTTCGCCCTATTGGGATTTGAGACGGGATTCTGGGTGTTTTACTGGCTGTCCAGCCTTGTGGCCCTAGGGTTTTTAGTGTCGGCAGCCTGGCTGACACAGGGCGGCTGGAGCCCGGCCTGGGCCAGTTTCACCTTTCCAGTCACGGCCTTTGTACAGGTGCAGATCATCGCTGTTCAGATGGGGGCGGGGGCCCCGGCGATGGCAGGTGTTTTTGCCGGCCTGGCTCTGGCAACGCCACTGGTTTTGATCATTGCCTTCAGGTTTGCCGTTGAATGGATCACAGGCGAGTTGGCTGAAAAAACGGAAGCTGCGATCGCCTGAAGGCCGCGTGCGGCGGGTTAGGGACGCCGAAATTATCCCTGAACCTCTACCGGGCTGAACCTATACCGGGCGCAGCCTTTCAGCGCGGCAGCATCGTCCAAAAGGATATAGACAGGCGCGGCAATGTCAGGAAACTGCGGGTCCGGTTCGAAAAACTGGCTGGCAAATCGGGCCGAGGCCGGGCCCGTCAGCAGGCTGCGTGCGATACTGCCGGCAAAATAGATCCCTTCGCGTGGCAGAAACCCTTTGAGCAGGTTGCGACAGAGCAGGGCCAGAAGGTTGGCATAGAACTCCTGAAATGCCTTTGTTTCTGCCTGTGGTGCCAGGTGCAGAATATCTGCGGCACCTTTCAGTGTGCTTTGAGGGGTAAACGCAGCAAAAAGTGCTTCGCAGCCGCGGCCCGAAAAACAGCATTCAACACTGCGAAACTGGTCGGCCCGCCCGCCCAGCCGTGCGGCGAGGGCAAGGTGCACATCCTGTGGCAAGGCGACATGGCCATATTCACCCGCAAGGCAGCTGCTGCCCTGCTGGGTGGTGATCACCGGGCTCAGATTGAACCCGGTGCCGATGCCGATGACCAAGCGCTGCTGCTGTCCTAGGCCGTCATCCTGGGCGTAATCCTGTGCCAGTTCTGGCGGATGAAGCGCCTGCAGATCGCCGCTCTTCAGGTCGGTTAGACTATGCCCCAGTGCGTTTAGGTCATTGATGATACCAACAGGAATATCGCCAAAAGCTTGTCCCAGTTCAGTGGATGATATTTGCCAGTCCCAATTGGTGACCTTGGCGATCTGGCCGCTCCCCGCAAGGCGGCAATCGGAAACTGGACCGGCTACTGCGATGACCATTTCTGACAGATCAGGCTGACCGCTGTCCTCAAGATAGCGCCGCACAAGGCTGGCAAAATCGTTGAACCCATCGATCCGATAGCTTTGAATGGCCTGTGGCGCGCTGCCTGCGCAAGTTTTAGGATCCGTGATCTGCGCCAGGCGGCAATTGGTGCCGCCAAGATCTGCTACCAGTCGGACCATCTTCAGTTCAGCCTTTCGCCAGTATCTGGTGCAAAATAGGACACCTTGGCGAGATCGAATGCAAGCTCCAGCATGGCGCCGGGTTGGGCTTTGGTTTCTGCATGCAGACGGGCGGTGACCTGTCTGCCCCCCAGTTGTGACACCACATAAGTATCCGCCCCGGCAGGCTCCACCAGATCGATGCGGCACTGGGCGGCCTGCACCCGATCGCCACTGCGAAAACCGGCCTCGGCGATGTCTTCGGGGCGCAGCCCCAGAATGATATCTTGGGGCAGATCGCTGCCATCCGGCCCAGCCAGCAGCATCGGGTCTCCTTCGGCGCGGGCAATTTCGATCAGGGTTTCCTGCCCCTTTCGCCGGGTGCGGGCCGGGATCAGGTTCATCGCGGGTGAGCCCATGAAATCGGCCACAAACAGATTGGCGGGATGGTTGTAGATCTCGGCCGGGGTGCCGATCTGCTGCACGATACCGCCTTTCATCACCACGATCTTGGTCGCCAGTGTCATCGCTTCGATCTGATCATGAGTGACATAGACCATGGTTGCGCCGAGGCTCTGGTGCAGTTTCTTGATCTCGCTGCGCATGCTGACACGCAGTTTGGCATCCAGATTGGACAGGGGTTCGTCAAACAGGAACAGTTTCGGATCCCGCACCAGCGCACGCCCCATGGCGACCCGCTGACGCTGTCCACCCGATAGTTGACCGGGCCGTCGGTTGAGCAGAGGCTCGATTTGCAACTGCCGTGCCACCTCGTCCAGCTTGCGTGCCTGGGTGGCGGTATCCACGCCGCGCACCTTCATGCCAAAAGTGATGTTTTTCGCGACCGTCATGGTGGGATAAAGCGCGTAGGACTGGAACACCATGGCGATATCGCGGTCCTTTGGGCTGACATGCGTCATGTCGCGCCCGTCGATGCTGATCGACCCGGCTGATATCGGCTCCAGCCCGGCAATGCAGTTGAGCAGGGTGGATTTGCCACAGCCCGAGGGGCCGACCAGAACCAGGAAATCACCGCGATCAATGGCGACATTGATTTCTTGCAGGATCTCCAGCTGGCCATAGCTCTTGCTGAGGTTCTTGATGTTGAGGATAGGATCCATGGGGTCAACCTTTCACGGAACCGGCGGTGAGACCGCGGATAAAATATTTACCGGCAACCACATAGACCAGCAGTGTTGGCAGGGCAGCGATGATGGCGGCGGCCATATCGACGTTGTATTCCTTCACCCCGGTGGTGGAGTTGACGATATTATTCAGCGCCACCGTGACCGGCTGGGTGCCCGCCTGGCTGAAGCTCACGCCAAACAGGAAATCATTCCAAATCTGGGTGAATTGCCAGATCACAGTGACTACGAAAATCGGCAGGCTGAGCGGCAAAAAGATCGACCAGAAGATACGGAAGAAACCCGCGCCGTCGACCTTGGCAGCTTTGACCAGATCGCCCGGCACCGTGACGTAGAAATTACGGAAAAACAGCGTGGTAAAGCCAATGCCATAGATCACATGGGCAAACATCAGCCCCGGAATTGTGCCGGCAATCCCCATCAGGCCCAGCATGCGCGCCATTGGCAACAGCACCACCTGAAAGGGGATGAAACAGCCAAACAGCATCGCCGAAAAGATCAGGTTGGCACCGCGAAAATTCCACTGGGCGATGACATAGCCATTGGCCGCCCCCAGAAAGGTCGAGATCAGCACCGCAGGCACCGCTAGGATCACCGAATTCCAGAAATAGGGGCGCAGCCCCTCGCACTGGATGCCGGTACAGGCCCCGGACCAGGCGGTGCGCCAGGCCTCGAACGTGATCTCACGCGGAAAGGCCACCAGACTGCCGGTGCGGATTTCCTCAAGGCTTTTGAGCGAGGTGGTTACCATGACAAAGAGCGGCATCAGATAGAACAGCGCAAACACCCCCAGCAGGGTGAACAGCAGCCAGCGCAGTGCAATCTGGGCAGGCCGGGATGGTGCGCGACTGGCAGCAGGCAGGCCCGTGGACGAGATGAAATCAGTCATGTTTCGCTCTCAATTCGGAATAGAGATAGGGCACCACGATGGCAAAGACGACCGCCATCATCACCATGGCGGAACTCGCCGCCTGACCGATGTCACCGCGCGAAAAGGCCATGGCATACATATAGGTGGCGGGCAGATCTGTGGCATATCCCGGCCCGCCACCGGTGAGGGCGATAACCAGATCAAAGCTTTTGATCGCAAGATGCGCCAGCACGATAAAGGCGGACAGGAATATTGGTGCCATCGAGGGCAGGATAATGGCCGAATAGATCCGCCAGCCGGGGATGCCATCGACCTGAGCGGCCTTGATGATTTCACCATCAACGCTGCGCAGCCCGGCCAGAAACAGCGCCATGACAAAGCCGGAGGCCTGCCAGACACCTGCGATGACGACGGCATAGATCGCCATCTTGGGATCGATCACCCAGGCAAAGGAGAAGCTTTCAAAGCCCCAGCTGCGCACCATTGCCTCCAGGCCCAGACCGGGGTTCATGATCCATTTCCAGGCAGTGCCAGTGACGATCATCGACAGCGCCATCGGATACAAATAGATGGTGCGCAGCACGCCTTCGACGCGGATCTTCTGGTCCAGCAGGATCGCCAGCAGCAGCCCCAACAGCATTGATATGCCAATGAAAAGGGCTCCAAAGACAAACAGATTGTCCATTGCCGTATCCCAGCGTGGCGACGCAAGGAGCCGTTTGTATTGAATAAATCCGTGCAGGTCATATTTCGGCAGCAGCCGTGATCGCGTCAGAGAGACCCATGCGGTCCAGCCGATGAAGCCGTAGACAAAGATCAGGACCGCCACGAAAGAAGGCGCCAGCACCATCTTTGGGATCTGCCGTTCCAGCCATGCAGTCATTGAATTTACGCCCCTCTTAGCCCCGACCCACCCCGCATGTTAACGCGGGATGGGGCACTGATGTGAACTGTGATCGGATAGATCAGAGAGAGTTTCTCACCGCATTTTCCAGCATCGTCACGGCTTCGTCAGAGGACATGTCAGAGTTGAAATGTGCTGTCACCACATCGGTGATGGCCCCGGACTGGGCACCGCGCAGCGCCATGCCATGGGCATAGCTGGGCAGCAAAGAGCCTTCTTTTGAGCTGGAGGTCATTTCGGCCGCCGATAGATGCGCGCAGCTGTCGAACTCCGCCATGTTGACATCGACGCGGGCCGGGATCGACCCCTTGTTGAGGTTGAAGACCTTCTGGAAGTTCTGCCCGACGATCAGTTTGGCCAAGAGCGCCTGACCGTCTTGTTTTTCTGCGCCGTCCACGTCGAACATGGCAAAGCTGTCGACATTATACAGAAAACCATTGCCCGGTGCCGAGGCACAGAGGAAATCCTCGCCCGGCACCTTGCCTGCGGCCAGGAATTCACCTTTGGCCCAGTCGCCCATGATCTGAAAGGCGGCTTCGCCATTCATCACCATCGAGGTCGCAAGGTTCCAGTCGCGTCCGGGGAAATTGCTGTCCACATAGCCACGCATCTTGCGCATCTGGTCAAACACCGCATGCATTTTGTCAGAGGTCAGCGTTGCTGGGTCCAGCTCGACAAAGGCTTTGTGAAAGCCCTCGACGCCCAGAATGCCCAGGGCGACCACCTCGAACACGGTGGCGTCCTGCCAGGCCTGTCCGCCATGGGCCAGCGGGATCACCCCGGCGGCCTGCAGTTTGTCGGCGGCAGCATTGAACTCTGCCCAACTAGTTGGCATCTCGATATCATTTGCGGACAGGATTTCCGCATTGGCCCACAGCCAGTCAACCCGGTGCACATTGACCGGGGCGGCGCACCAACTGCCTTCGCATTTCATATGCGCCGCGATGGAGGCGGGCAGCACCTTGTCCCAGCCTTCGGCCTCGGCGACCGACGAGATATCAGCCAGCACGCCTTCATCAAACCATTCCTGAATGGCCGGGCCTTTCAGTTGCACGGCGGCGGGCGCGTTGCCGGACAGCACCCGGGCACGCAGGGCGGTCATGGCGGCATCACCACCGCCGCCGGCCACGGGCATATCGGTCCAGGTGCCACCATTTGCGGCAAACTCTTCTTGCAGCACGGCGACGGATTTTGCCTCCCCGCCCGAGGTCCACCAATGTAAGACTTCTGCTTGGGGGCCTGCGCTGACACTGACTGCGGCCAGCAGCGCCAAAGTTGATGTGGCGGCGAATACGGAATTTCTCATGACGATTTCCTCCCAGAATTGTCGTGTGGTCTTTTCTTTGTCTTTCCCGGTTAGTTCTGTGCTTTGTTCTGTGCGCTGCCTATTGGTTGGCAGTATGCGGATAGCCTGCGTCAGGGCGGGCCCGTGTCGCAATGGCTGAGCCGGGGCATCATGGGGGCGATACAAAGAAAACCTGCTGATCCGTTACAACTTGTTACCTGAGACTTGAAAATGGGGCAGTCTGTATCGAAACCTGTCGCAACAAAGACCAGAAACCGGCGCCAGGTGATTTGCATGGCGCAATGAGTGGCGAGAGACAACAGATATGACGATTCCCCGTCTTTTGGTGGTTGATGACGACGCCGAAACGCGTGCCATGCTGACGCAGTTTCTGCAGCAGAATGGCTTTATCGCGCTGCCTGCCGAGACTGAGGCGGAGATACAGGCGCATCTGCAGGCGGGGCGCATTGATCTGATCTTGCTGGATGTGATGCTGGGGGCTGAGAATGGCGTTGAGATCTGCGCCCGGCTGCGCGCCGACCAGGATGTGCCGATTATTCTGGTGTCGGCCCTATCGCAGGATCATCAACGCATGGCCGGCTATGCGGGTGGTGCGGACGACTATATTGCCAAGCCGTTCAATCCGCAGCTGTTGCTGGCGCGGCTGCGGGCGGTTTTGCTGCGCGCCAGCCGCAGTGCGTCGCTGGTGTACCGCCGCAAAATTTCGCTGTTTCGCTTTGGCGGCTGGATCTATGATGGCAAGCGCGATGAAGTCTTGTCGCCGCAGGGCTTTCAGGTGGCACTGTCGCAACGCGAGACGGATCTGCTGAAGGTGTTTCTGGCCAATCCGCATATTCCCCTGACCCGCGAAGAGATCCATCTGGCGCTGGATGACGCGCGCGCAGGTGATGGGACAGGCGAGGGCGGGGCAGAAATCTCGGGGCGGGCCATCGACATGCTTGTCGGGCGATTGCGCTCCAAGATCGAAACCGACCCGAAAGAGCCGCAGATGCTGCGTACTGCCCGTGGGACCGGCTATATCCTTGCAGTCGATATCACGGTGGAAGAGCCGCAATGAGGCGGGCGCTGCGGCTCAAGACGCTGAGCCGGATCTGGGTGGTGACAGGGTTTGTGATCGGCCTTGTGACAGCAGGTCTCTGGTTGCAGTCGGTGAGCGCCTGGCAAAGCCATCTCAACCGCAGTGAAACCGCTGGTGTATTGCTGTTTCACAGCCTGCAGCACGGGGCGCCTGTGCCGACTGGGGTGACGGTTCAACCCGTGCCGCAGGCGCTGGCGCACCAAACCGGCAGCCAGTGGATCCGGCAGTTGCCCGATCTGCCAAAACCGGGCTTTGTCACGGATGTGTCGATCCGCCCTGACCCCGGCGGCGCGGTACTGCGTCTGGCGGTGGTCTCCGGCGATCTGCAATATGCCGTGTCAGAGCTGGTCTCGGACGCAGGCCAGACGGCGGCGCAGAAACTGGGCGGAATCACGCGTCTTCTGGCGCGCTATTGCAGCATGCCGATTGTCTTTGCCCGCCTGGGCGAGGGCAGCTGGCAGCGCATTGATGGCACTCAGGTTTGGGGCTGCACGGCCGCTCCCGCTGACCTGCGGCTATTGGCGGTGCTTCTGGCGGCTGTGGCACTGGCGATCCTGCTCAGCCTCAGCGCCGACACCGTGGCAAACTTTGGCGCCTTTGCTAGCCAGCTGCGCCAGCGCCGGACCTTGGGGGGGCCTGATCGGTATTCTGCCGAAGGCCCCCAAGAGCTGCAACAGATCGTGGGCGCGGTGAACGACCACCTTGAAGGCGCGCGCCAACAGATTACCAAACGGGCGACGGTTCTGTCCGGGGTCAGTCATGATCTGGGCACGCCTGCCACCCGCTTACGGCTGCGTGCAGCGCTGATTGCAGACGCGGAACTGCGCGGCAGGCTGGAGGCCGATATCGACAGTATGACTGGCATGATCGAAAGTGTTCTAACCTATACACGCTCCGAGCTCAGCCTGGAGACCCCGCGCCAGATATCGCTGAGCGCGCTGGTCGAAGCACTGGTGGCCGATTATCAGGATCTGGGGCGCCCCGTGAGCTATGTCGCAGCCCCACCCGAAGTGATGCAGGGGGCACAGTCGTTGTTTTCGCTGCGCACGGGGCAGGGGGATCTGTCCGGCCTGGCGGATGCGCGCCGGGTTCTCGTCACGGCCCGCCCGCTGTTGTTGCAACGCGCACTGACCAATCTGGTGGATAATGCCCTGAAATATGGCCGCCGCGCCGAGGTGCGCCTGGAAGCGACATCTGAACGGGCGGTAATCACCGTCGAGGATGAAGGGTCAGAACTGACCGTCGCAGATATCGAAGCCGTGCTGGCCCCGTTTCAACGCGGCGCCAATACCAAATCAATCGATGGCTTTGGTCTTGGCCTGACCATCGTGGCGACGGTGGCCGAACAGCATGGCGGCAGTCTCAGCTTTGAGCAGGGCAGTCGAACTGAGGGCGGCAGTCAGGGACGTAGCAAGGGGTTATGCGCCCGGCTTGAAATCCTGCGGCACTGACGTCTGCTAGGGATGGGTTGTCAGGGATCTCCTGACCAGACAGACATCAGCTCAAGGGCTGCGGTTGTCGATCAGCGGGTTCGGTTTGGCGAAACCTTCGAGATCGGCCTGATTGGTGATGGTGATCTCGGCCCCCTTCACCTGCACACCGTAGGGGCGCAACCCCTTGAAGGCGCGGCTCAAGTTTTCCGAAGTCATGCCAAGGACCGAGGCGAGGCGGCGTTTTTCCGCGTCCAGCGTGAAACTTGCCCCTCCACCCGAACGAATCTGCTGGCGCAACAGATAGTTGGCCAGCCGCTCCAGCGAGGTGCGCAGTTTCAGATCCTTGGTGTTTTTGATAACGCCGCGATAGCATTGAGCCAGCTCATCGACGATGGCACGGGCAAATTGGCCGTCATTTGAAAACGCCTCGCGCACGTCCTGACTGGGGATCAGCATAATGCGGCTTTTTTCCATGGTGCGGGCCGACATCAAATAGGGCGCGTCCTTTACGGTGGCTGCCAGAATGAAGGTCGAAATGGGGCGGACCGTAGCCATGCTGGTCTCACGGTCGTTCCAGGACGAAAACAGATCCACCGAGCCCGTCACCAGAATATGCAGAAAATCACTTGGATCGCCTTCGGAGATAAGTTCAATCTGAGGCGGGAAATTCTGCACATATGAAGCGCGGATGAGCCGTTCAAAATGGGCTTCTTGCATATCGGCAAAAAGATGCAGGTCCCGAATTTCCGAGAGATGTGAATCGGGCATGCCTAGCGTCACCAGCTGAGTTTTGTTCGCATGTAGATCACGCGTTCACTTGATAAATGTCAACTGCCCGCTTGATTTCCGCCGGATTTCTACATGCGCATTCCTATTCTCTCACATGACAAAAGTTTGTAAGGCGTTTATTTTGAACGTTTTTTTGGTGATTTATGATCTAAATCAAACCGGCGGGGGGAGTATGGGCGCAGGTCTCATGCAACGCCCGCCTCAGCGGGTCTTTCGTCAAATTCGGAGGGACACCGATGGAAATCCAGAAAAAGGCAACAAGCCTCCGGCGAAATTTCTTCAACGTTCGGATGGTGCAGATCCGGACGTTCCACATGACGTGGTTCGCCTTTTTCTCCTGCTTCTTTGCTTGGTTCGGCATCGCGCCGCTGATGATCATTGTGCGCGAAGAGCTGGAGCTGACAAAATCGCAAGTTGGTTGGTCGATCATCGCCTCGGTGGCGGTGACGGTCTTTGCGCGCTTCTTTATCGGCTGGCTCTGTGACCGCATCGGTCCAAGGTTGTCCTATACCTACCTGCTGGTTTTTGGCGCTTTTCCAGTGGCGGGCATCGGTCTGGCGGACAGTTTTGAAACATTCCTGTTCTTCCGTCTGCTGATCGGTGTGATCGGGGCCTCCTTTGTGATCACCCAATACCACACCACTGTGATGTTCGCGCCCAATGTGGTTGGCACCGCCAACGCCACGTCGGCCGGTTGGGGTAACCTTGGTGGCGGCGTCACTCAGTTTGCCATGCCCATGGTGTTTTCGATGTTTGTCATCGGCTTTGGTTTCACCGACGCCGAAGGCTGGCGCATGTCGATGATGGTTGTGGGTGGCGTGATCTTTGTGGTCGGTATCGCGTATTACTTCCTGACCCAGGATGCGCCTGACGGCAACTTCAAAGAGCTGCGTGAGAAAAACATGCTGCCGCACAAGAAGTCGGTCACCGCAGACTACTTCAAAGCCATGGCAGATTACCGCGTCTGGATCCTGTTCCTGATTTACGGTGCCTGCTTTGGCATCGAGCTCACCGTCAACAACGTCGCAGCGCTCTACTTCTATGACTACTTCGACCTGAGCCTGGTGGCTGCGGGTGGTGTTGCGGCTTCCTTTGGTTTGATGAACATCTTTGCCCGGACCCTTGGTGGCATCTTTGGCGACAACTTCGGCGCTCTCTGGGGCCTCAAAGGTCGCAGCTTCTGGCTCTTCATCGTGCTGTTGGGTGAAGGCTGTGCTTTGATGGTGTTCAGCCAGATGCAGGTGCTGTTCCTGGCGCTGCCAATGCTGATCATCTTCTCGCTGTTCACTCAGATGGCCGAAGGCGCGACCTACTCGGTGGTTCCCTTCATCAACAAAAAAGCGCTTGGCGCGGTTGCCGGTGTGGTTGGTGCGGGCGGTAACGCCGGTGCGGTGGCTGCGGGCTTCCTGTTCAAAGGCACCATGGAGTGGCCAGATGTCTTCTTTGTCATCGGTGTCACTGTCGCTTGTGCCTCGGTTCTCGCCTTCTTTGTCCGCTTCTCTGAAGCGCAGGAAGAAGAGGAGAAAGCCAACTTTGAACATGCTTCCCTGGACGCCCTGCGAGTGCGTGCACAGCGCGCCAACACCGCGCTGGCCCAGTCGGTCGCAGTGGTCGAGGAGTGGAACGCCAACCACCCAGAAGCACAGAAATCCTGAATTCAAAAATTGGCGGACCTCTCCCGGTCCGCCGCAACCTCATGATGAGGAGGAAAAACGTGGGACAAGACCTAAGAAACTATACCCCGGAGGACGAGAGCTATTGGGCCTCTACGGGGAAAGCCATCGCCACCCGGAACCTGTGGATCTCGATCCCCTCGCTGCTCTGCGGCTTTGCGGTCTGGCTCTACTGGGGCATCATCACCGTGCAGATGATCAACCTTGGCTTTAGCTTTGAAAAATCCGAGCTGTTTACGCTTGCCGCCATCGCCGGTCTGACTGGTGCGACGCTGCGTATTCCTTCGACCTTCTTTATCCGCATCGCGGGTGGTCGAAACACTATCTTCTTTACAACAGCCCTGTTGATGATCCCCGCCGTGGGTGCCGGTATTGCACTGCAAAACCCTGATACGCCGCTCTGGCAGTTCCAGGTGCTGGCCTTCCTGTCGGGTATCGGTGGCGGTAACTTCTCCTCCTCGATGTCCAACATCTCGTTCTTCTACCCCAAAAAAGTGCAGGGCTATGCGCTGGGCATGAACGCAGGCCTGGGCAACTTTGGTGTGACCACCATGCAGATCGTTATCCCACTGGTGATGACATTTGGTCTGTTTGGCGGCGAGCCAATGATCCTCGAAAACACCTCTGGTACTCTGATTGGTAAGATCCCAGCGGGCACCGAGACCTATATCCACAATGCGGGCTATGTCTGGCTCCTGGCTCTGATTCCGCTGGCCTTTGCCGGTTGGTTTGGCATGAACAATATCCGCGATGAACATGTCAGCCCGGATATCCCCAGCCCTGTTGGTGCCTTCTCGACCATTACCTTCATGCTGCTGATTGGCTTTGTTGCTGCTGCAATCGGGTTGTGGCTGATGCTGCCTGCTAAGGTTGGTGGGTCTGGCTTCATGATCTCGAAATGGATCGTCTTGCCCATCGTGATCGCGCTGACCGTGTTCATGCTGAAGCTGATCCCTGGGCAGGTTGGTCAAAACCTCACCCGTCAATACAAGATCTTTGGTAACAAGCACACCTGGGCGATGACCGTGATCTATACCATGACCTTTGGCTCTTTCATCGGGTATGCGGCGACCTTTGCTCTGGCGATCAAAGTGGTCTTTGGCTTCCAGCACGTTGAAGTTGACGGCATCATGACCCACGATCTTGCCAATCCCAATGGCCCATCTGCCCTGATGTATGCCTGGATGGGGCCCTTTATTGGCGCCTTGATCCGTCCCGTTGGTGGTATGATTGCTGACAAACTGGGCGGTGCCCGGGTTACGCAGTGGATCTCGATTGTCATGGTGGCCTCGGCCTTGGGCGTCGCTTACTTCCTCAAGCAGGCCTATGTTTCGGCAACGCCTGAGCAGTATTTCTTCCCCTTCATGGTACTGTTCCTGATCTTGTTTGCTGCCACCGGTATCGGCAATGGCTCGACCTTCCGCACCATCGCGGTGGCCTTCAACAAAGAACAGGCTGGCCCGGTTCTGGGCTGGACCGCCGCTGTTGCTGCTTACGGCGCATTCATCATCCCCAAAGTGTTTGGTGAGCAGATCAAAGCCGCAACTCCTGAGTACGCGCTCTACGGTTTTGCAGTCTTCTACGGTGTCTGCATCCTGATCAACTGGTGGTTCTACCTGCGCCCCGGCGCCTACATCAAGAACCCCTAAACTCCCAAAGCACCTTCGCCCCGGCCACCTGCTGGCCGGGGCCAGCCCGCCAATCCGCCCGCTACCCCAAGGAGAGACCCCATGAGCCATCTGCTCGACCGGCTAAACTTCCTTCAGTCCAAAGAACTTGAAACGTTCTCCAACGGTCACGGCCAGGTCACCCGTGAAAACCGCGACTGGGAAGACACCTACCGCAACCGCTGGCGCCACGATAAAATCGTGCGCTCCACCCATGGGGTGAACTGTACCGGGTCTTGTTCCTGGAAGATCTATGTGAAGTCCGGGATCGTCACCTGGGAAACACAGCAGACGGATTACCCCCGTACGCGGCCCGATCTGCCGAACCATGAACCCCGCGGCTGTGCCCGTGGCGCCAGCTACAGCTGGTATCTCTATTCCGCCAACCGGGTGAAAAACCCGCTGGTGCGGGGTCGCCTGATGAAGATCTGGCGCAAGATGCGCGCCACCATGAGCCCGATTGAGGCATGGACCAAGCTGCAGAACGACCCGATCCTGCGGGCCTCTTACGTGGAGACCCGGGGGCTGGGCGGCTTTGTGCGCGCCACTTGGGACGAGGCCACCGAGATCACGGCGGCTGCCAATCTTTATACCACCAAGACCTACGGCCCGGACCGGATCTTTGGCTTCTCGCCCATTCCGGCGATGTCGATGATTTCTTACGCTGCGGGCTCGCGCTATCTGTCGCTGATGGGCGGCGTCTGCATGTCGTTTTATGACTGGTACTGCGATTTGCCACCGGCCTCGCCGATGGTCTGGGGCGAGCAGACCGACGTCCCTGAATCTGCGGACTGGTATAACTCTGGTTATCTGCTGCTCTGGGGCTCCAACGTGCCGCAGACCCGTACACCGGATGCGCATTTCTATACTGAAGCGCGCTATCGTGGCACCAAATCCGCCGTCATCTGCCCCGACTATTCCGAGGCCGCCAAGTTTGGCGATGTCTGGCTGAACGTCAAACAGGGCACCGATGCAGCACTTGGCATGGCCTTTGGCCACGTGATCCTGCGTGAATTCCACCTCGACCGTCAGGCCGAGTACTTTGAAGAATACTGCCGCAAGTATTCCGACTTCCCCATGCTGGTGAAGCTGGAAGAAAAAGACGGACGTATCCTGCCGGGCCGCTTCCTGCGCGCCGATGATCTGGATGGCAAACTGGGTGAAGAAAATAACCCGGAATGGAAAACCATCGCCTGGGACGAGGCCACAGGTGGTCTGGTCGCGCCAAATGGCTCGATCGGCTATCGCTGGGGCGAAGATGGCGAATGGAACCTGCAAGAAAAAGCCAAGGACGCCGACACCAACTTGAAAATGTCGCTGATCATGGAAGAAGACCATGATGATGTGCTGGGTGTGGACTTCCCCTACTTTGGTGGCGAAGCAACCGAAGCCTTTGCGACAGACGCGGATCACCCAGATGTTTTGACCCGTAATATCCCGGTCAAAACAATCAAGACTGCTGAAGGCGATATTCAGGTCGCAACGGTTTTCGACCTTTACTGCGCCAACTATGGTCTCGACCGGAACCTGGGCGGTGACTGGGTTGCCAAGGACTATGACGACGAGATGCCCGGCACCCCTGCCTGGGCCGAGAAGATCACTGGCGTGTCGCGTGACAAGATCATCCACGTTGCCCGTGAATTCGCCCAGAACGCTGAAAAGACCAAAGGCAAATCCATGGTCATCATCGGCGCGGCTATGAACCACTGGTACCACATGGATATGAACTATCGCGCGGTCATCAACATGCTGGTCATGTGTGGTTGCGTGGGGCAGTCCGGTGGTGGCTGGGCGCACTATGTGGGCCAGGAAAAACTGCGTCCGCAGACTGGCTGGCAGCCATTGGCCTTTGCCCTCGACTGGGGTCGCCCGCCACGTCACATGAACGCAACGTCGGCCTGGTATGCCCATACCGATCAATGGCGCTACGAGACCCTCGACGCCGATGAGATCCTGTCGCCCACCGCCCCCGCAGGCGACTGGGACATTAACCTCATCGACTACAACGTCCGGGCTGAACGCATGGGCTGGCTGCCATCGGCACCGCAGCTCAAGACCAACCCGCTGGAAGTGGCGAAACAGGCCAAAGAGGCTGGCAAGGATATCCCGACATATGTTGCTGAGCAGCTGAAGTCTGGCGAATTGGAAATGTCCTGCGAAGATCCGGATGCGCCCGAAAACTGGCCGCGCAACCTCTTTGTCTGGCGCTCTAACCTGTTGGGATCTTCCGGCAAAGGCCATGAATACTTCCTCAAGCACCTGCTTGGCACCGATCACGGCGTCATGGGTAAGGATCTTGGCGAAGAAGGACGGCAACTGCCCAAAGAGGCCAAATGGCACGAGGAAGGCCCGCAAGGTAAACTCGATCTGCTGGTCACCATCGATTTCCGGATGAGCACCACCGCGGTCTATTCCGACATCGTGCTGCCAACGGCCTCCTGGTATGAGAAGAACGACCTCAATACTTCGGATATGCACCCGTTCATCCACCCGCTGCAGGCGGCTGTGGACCCGGCCTACGAGAGCAAATCCGACTGGGAGATCTTCAAATCCATCGCCAAGAAGGTGCAGGAAGTTGCGCCTGAGGTCCTCGGTAAGGAGACCGATATTGTAGCACTCCCACTGCTGCACGACACGCCGGCGGAACTGGCGCAGGATCAGGTCAAAGACTGGAAGAAAGGCGAATGTGACCTCATTCCCGGCAAGACCGCACCAAACTACATCCCGGTTGAGCGTGACTATACGGCGATCTACGACCGCTTCGTCGCACTTGGCCCGCTCATGGATAAAATCGGCAATGGCGGCAAAGGCATCGCCTGGAACACCGAACACGAAGTGCAGCATCTGCGCGAGCTGAACGGGGAATGGACGGAAGGCCCGGCCAAGGGCTGTGCCAAGATCGTCACTGACATTGACGCGACCGAGGTTGTGCTGATGCTGGCGCCGGAAACCAACGGTGAGGTCGCGGTGAAAGCCTGGGATTCCCTGTCGCAGTTCACTGGCATTGATCACACCCATCTGGCGAAACCCAAGGAAGACGAAAAGATCCGCTTCCGCGATATCGCGGCGCAACCGCGCAAGATCATCTCCTCTCCGACCTGGTCCGGTCTGGAAAGCGAGAAGGTCTGCTATAATGCGGGCTACACCAACGTGCATGAGTTGATCCCATGGCGGACCCTGACGGGGCGTCAGCAGCTCTATCAGGATCACCTGTGGATGCGCGCCTTTGGTGAAGGATTCATGTCCTACCGGCCTCCGGTGGATTTGAAAACCATCACCAAGGATGTGCAGGACGATGGCGACAATCTGGTGTTGAACTTTATCACGCCCCACCAGAAATGGGGGATCCATTCAACCTATTCCGACAACCTGCTGATGCTGACGCTCAACCGCGGTGGTCCGGTGGTCTGGCTGTCTGAAAACGACGCCAAAAAGGCCAACATCAAGGACAACGACTGGATCGAGCTTTACAACACCAACGGCGCACTGACCGCGCGGGCGGTGGTGTCGCAGCGGATCAAGGATGGCACCACGTTCATGTATCACGCGCAGGAGAAAATCGTGAACACGCCCGGCTCTGAGAAGACCGGAAAACGTGGCGGGATCCACAACTCTGTGACCCGGACTGTGCTGAAACCCACCCATATGATCGGCGGCTATGCGCAGCAGTCTTATGGCTTCAACTACTACGGAACTGTCGGTGCCAACCGCGATGAATTTGTTGTGGTGCGCAAAATGAAAAAGGTCGACTGGCTCGACCGGGAAGCAACCCAGAAGGAGGCAGCAGAATGAGAGTACGCGCTCAAATCGGCATGGTGCTGAACCTCGATAAATGCATCGGGTGCCACACATGTTCCGTCACCTGTAAAAACGTCTGGACCAGCCGCGACGGTGTCGAATACGCTTGGTTCAACAATGTGGAAACCAAGCCCGGCACAGGCTATCCCACCGACTGGGAAAACCAGGACCGTTGGAATGGCGGCTGGGAGCGGACCCGCGGGGGGAAACTCCAGCCTAAACAGGGCAGCAAATGGCGGATCCTGGCCAATATCTTTGGCAACCCGGATCTGCCCGAAATCGATGACTACTACGAGCCCTTCGATTTTGACTATGATCACCTGAAATCAGCGCCCGAACTGGAAGCCTTTCCCACCGCACGTCCAAGATCGAAGATCACCGGCGAGCGGATGGAGAAGATCAACAAGGGTCCGAACTGGGAAGAGATCCTGGGCGGTGAGTTCTCGAAACGGTCTGAGGACTACAACTTCGAGGGCATCCAAAAGGAGATCTACGGGGAGTACGAGAATACATTCATGATGTATCTCCCCCGCCTGTGTGAGCACTGTCTGAACCCGGCCTGTGCTGCCGCCTGCCCATCGGGGGCGATCTACAAACGCGAAGAAGACGGCATCGTCCTGATTGATCAGGAGAAATGCCGCGGCTGGCGGATGTGTGTCTCGGGCTGTCCCTACAAAAAGATCTACTACAACTGGCAGAGCGGCAAATCCGAGAAATGCACCCTGTGCTATCCCCGGATTGAAAGCGGCAACCCAACGGTTTGCTCCGAGACCTGCGTCGGTCGGATCCGCTATCTGGGCGTGATGCTCTATGATGCGGATAAGATCGAAGAGGCGGCCAATGCGCCCGCCACAACTGATCTGTATGACGCGCAGCTGGATGTCTTCCTGGACCCCAACGATCCGCAGGTGATTGAAACCGCCCGCGCCGATGGTATCCCCGAGGACTGGATCAAATCGGCGCAGGCCAGCCCGATCTGGAAGATGGCGATGGAGTGGAAGGTGGCCTTCCCGCTGCACCCCGAATATCGCACGCTGCCCATGGTCTGGTACATCCCGCCACTGTCGCCCATCCAGAACGCGGCTGAGGCCGGCGCGATTGGTATGGATGGTGCCATGCCCGACGTGCGCAACCTGCGCATCCCGCTGCGCTACCTCGCCAATATGCTGACCGCAGGCGACGAGGAGCCCGTGGCGCTGGCGCTGGAACGGATGCTGGCGATGCGCAGCTATATGCGCGCCAAAACCGTTGACGGTGTTCGTGACGAGGCCGTCGCGGCCAAGGTGGGCCTCGATGGGGAGATGATCGAGGACATGTATAAAATCATGGCTTTGGCGGACTACGAAGACCGCTTTGTCATCCCCACAACCCACCGTGAACAGGTCGAGGAAGCCTACGATCTACGCGGCGGCTGCGGCTTTACCGACACCAATGGGTGCTCCCCTGGTATCAACAAGGGCTCGCTGTTTGGCGGCTCCAAGAAACCTTTGAAAATGCCTGAGGAGCTGCGCTGATGGACCGGACGTTAAAAGCGATTTCCCTGCTTTTGAGCTACCCCACCAGGGAGCTTCAGGGTGCCATGTCTGAAATCGGAGGCGTTCTCGCCTCTGATACCCGGCTGACGGCGGCGGCACGGCGCGCGTTGCGCCCCTTGGTAGATACCCTGCGCAGTGATGATATCTACGACCTCGAAGAGAAATACGTCATGCTCTTTGATCGCTCGCGCACCCTCAGCCTCAACCTGTTTGAGCACGTGCACGGCGAGAGCCGCGATCGTGGCGGCGCCATGGTGTCGTTGATTGAGACCTACCGTGATGGTGGCTTTGAGCCCAATACCTCTGAGCTGCCGGATCATTTGCCTGTTTTGTTGGAATTCCTGTCGACGCGTCCCCTTGCCGAAGCACAGGATACTTTGGCGGACGCGGCCCATATCTTTGAAGCTTTGAGCGAACGGCTTGCCCGTCGCGAAAGCGCTTATGGTGCTGTGTTCGCCGCTCTTTTACAGCTCGCAGGTGTCGAGGCCGACAAGGCTGCGGTGGCTGAGCTGCTGGAGCAGCCTGAAGTAGACCCCAACGATCTGGAAGCGCTGGACGAGGTCTGGGAGGAGAGTGAAGTGCTCTTTGGTCCCGACCCCAACGCCGGCTGCCCGCAAGTGCGCGATATGCTGTCGCGCATGGATGAACCCCTAAAACCTACGTCCGGTTCCACCGGCGTAGCGGCTGAATAACGGAGGCTCTCATGCATAATTTCCTATTCGGTATCTATCCTTATATCGCTCTTTCGGTGGCGATCATCGGGTCGATCGCGCGCTACGAGCGGGACCCTTTCACATGGAAAACTTCCTCAAGCCAGATGCTGCGCCGCAAGCAGTTGATCATGGGCTCGGTGCTGTTTCACATTGGGGTGCTGATCATCTTTTTTGGGCACCTCATTGGTCTGCTGACACCAATTGGCATCTTTGACGCGCTTGGCATCAGCCATGGGTTCAAACAGGTCGGTGCGGTTGTTGTTGGTGGCATTGCCGGCGTGATGGCGCTGGTGGGGGGTGGTATGCTGTTTCACCGTCGCTGGACAGATCCACGCATCCGCAAGACCTCCAGCACAGCGGATATTGCTATCTTGGCGATGCTCTTGGCGCAGCTGGTGCTGGGGCTGTTGACGATCTTTGCATCCCTGGGACATCTGGACGGTCACGAGATGACCAAATTCATGGCCTGGGCGCAGGGGATCTTTACCTTCCAGGCTGGCGCTGCCGCCCATATTGCCGATGTGGCTTTCATCTTCAAACTGCACCTGTTTCTGGGTCTGACCATCTTCCTAATCTTTCCCTTCACCCGACTGGTGCACATGCTGTCGGTGCCGGTGCGCTACATCTTCCGCCCTGGCTATCAGGTGGTTCGTTCGCGTCGCTCTGAGCCTCTTCCAACCCGTGCTGGTCCGGTTGCTCCCGGCCGGTCCACCAACAAATAAGCCGGAGGTGACAAGATGAAAGCTGGCCTTTTTCCCGATCTCATCGTCAACGGTGAAACTGTTCCTCATACCGTGGTTGCGGCAGAGGCGCAGAACCACGACGCCCCTGCCGGAAAACCCGGTATTGCCTGGCGCAAGGCGGCCAATGCGGTGGCTGTGCGCACCCTGCTGCTGCAGGAGGCACACCGTCAGGCCCTGACGCCGGAACCCGCCGAGGTCGGGCCGGGCCGTTTTGAAACCGACGAGGAGGCCCTGATTCGGGGCCTTCTCGAAACCTCGGTCGCGGTGGATGCGCCGACCGAAGAAGAAGTGAAGGCAGAATGGGCGCGGGATCCCTCGCGTTTTCGCTCGCCGCCTTTGTGGGAGGTCTCGCATATTCTGTGCGCTTGCGACCCCCGCGACAAAGAGGCCAAGGAAAAAGCATTGCAAAGGGCCAATGTGCTGAGCGAACGCCTGAAGGTGAGACCCAGGGACTTTGTTGCTCTGGCAAAAACAGACAGTGACTGCGGCTCAAAATCTTCTGGCGGCGCTCTGGGGCAGCTTGGGCCTGGGGATACCGTCCCGGAATTTGAAAAGGTTCTACTTGATCTAGATGAAGGTGCGATCACGCCCGAGCCGGTATTGTCGCGTCATGGCTATCACATCGTGCGGATGGATGCGGTGGCAAAGGGTCAGGAACTGCCCTTTGAAGCCGCAAAACGCGCGATCACCATCGCCATGGAAAAAGCGGCCTGGGCGCGATCTGCCCATGGATATGTGCAGGAACTGGCTGCCGCGGCTCAGATCACCGGGGCGGATCTGAAACCCATCTAACCCCACAGGAGAGGGGGCTGTGTCATGACACCTTTGACAGGTCGCAATCGCCAACCCGAATGTCCCCTCTCCAGTGCGGATCTTGCGCGTCTCGCCACGCCGTTGGATTTCATTGCCGAAGATCATTGGCGCGAGCGCGAAATCTGCGCCGCCCTTGAGCGTCTCGCCGCCACGGATCAGGAGGACAAACGGAACCGGACCTCGGCTGGCGACCTGCCAGTCTCTGCAAGCTCAGCCCCTGGATATCCGGACCCCGAAGATATTGCCCAATCGCTGACTTTCCTGACCCGGGAGCTGCCGTTGCATCTGGCGGATGAAGAAGAGGATCTGTTTCCGCTGATGCGCCGCTGCTGCGCCCCGGAAGATGAGATCGGCCGGGTGATTGAACGGCTCCTGCTGGATCACAGCCACGCCGCAAAGGACACGCCAAAGGTGATCGCGATCCTTGAAGATCTGCAATCACGCCCGCCGACGGAGCAAGAGCGGCAGGTTCTGGCGCAGTTTGCATCGCATGCCCGGCGCCATCTCATTCTTGAAAACGCTGTGGTGTTGCCAATCGCACGCCTGCGCCTGCGCTCCTGTGATCACGAAAGCCTGCGTCTGTGCATGATGCAGCGGCGCGGCATTCCGCTTCCGGAGGTCGATCCCGGAACAGAATAATTTCGAAACAGGACGATAGGGGATGATCCCTTTGTTGAAGAACGTTGTCGCACCGCAAGGAAGAGGGTCGTAATGGCGGCTAGTTGTTGTGGCGCGATCTGGCTGGGGTCGGAACATGCGGAGGTGAAAATCCGTGCTCTATACGATCCAGATCAAAGAAACCTGCCGCAGCAGCACCTATGTCTGTTGTGGTGGCAAGGCCATCAAGGACTGGAGAGGCCAGAATGAGTGTTGTTGATATGATCGAAAGACCGGGC
The DNA here is from genome assembly GCF_001457775.1 of Phaeobacter sp. CECT 5382. Taxonomy (GTDB): domain Bacteria; phylum Pseudomonadota; class Alphaproteobacteria; order Rhodobacterales; family Rhodobacteraceae; genus Pseudophaeobacter. The sequence goes on along the minus strand of NZ_CYSG01000021.1, from coordinate 21,925 downwards.
TGTGGCTGCGAGGCTTTTGACCATCAAAAGAAACTGATTTCGATTGACGAGGCTCTGGCGGCGATCACCGAGGCCGTGCCTGTCGTCGATGGCGTTGAAGTCTTGCCCTTGATGCAGGCGCGGGGCCGCGTTCTGGCGGAACCTGTGCTGGCGCAGGCTTTGGCGCCGCCGTTTGATAATTCCGCCATGGATGGCTATGCGATTTCTTCAGCCTCGTTGCAGGGCAATGGCCCCTGGCAGCTAGAGGTTGTGGGGCGGATCACGGCGGGCTCTGTCGGGACTGTTGCCAGAGGTGCCGGTCAGGCCGCAGAGCAGGAGCTTGCCGGTCAGGCGGTGCGGATTTTTACCGGGGCACCGATCCCTGCCGGGGCGGATGCCGTGGTGATGCAGGAAGCGGTCGAACGCTGTGGCACCTGCATCACTCTGACAGAACGTCCTCAAGCGGGCAGTCATATCCGCCGCAGTGGCGAAGACATGCGTCCGGGGGATCTGGTTCTGGAAGCGGGATGCCTGTTGGGCTCGCGCGAGATCGCGGCCTGTGCGGCGGCAGGGCAGGGCAGTGTCACGGTCCGGCGGCGCATTCGTGTGGCCTTTCTAACCACTGGGGACGAGTTGACCCCAGCCGGAGAGGCCTTGGGTCAGGCGCAGATCTGGGATGTGAACACGCCGATGATTGCCTCGGCTATTCCGGCCAATGCTTTTGAGGTCGTCAGCCATAGCACGGCAGCGGATGATCCGGTGCGGCTGCAGGCCCATCTGGAAGAGCTTCTGGAGCAGTCTGATCTGCTGATCACCACAGGTGGTGTGTCCGTCGGAGAGGCGGATTTTGTCAAACCGGCCCTGTTTGGGCTGGGGCTGGACCAAGTGTTCAGCGGTGTCGCCATCAAGCCGGGTAAGCCGGTGACCTGTGGGCGTCTAGCGGCCACCACTTGGCTAGGGCTGCCGGGGAACCCGGTTTCGGCCTTCGTGACCTGGAGCCTGTTTGGTCGTCACCTGTTGCGTTGCCTCAGTGGTGAAACACCTACGGCGGGTCGGCGGCGTCACGTGGTGCTGGGTGAAATTGCGCGGCACCGTCCGGGGCGCTGCGAGTTGCGCCCCGCCAGTCTGACGGGCTTTGATGGCATGGGGCGAGAGATTGCGCGCTTTGGTGCCACCACCCATTCGGCGCGTTTGTCGAGCCTGGCTAAAGCCGACGGGGTGATCTTTATCCCCGGCGATACCGAAGAAATTGCAGCAGGCGGGTTGGCCGAATTCCTGCCTTTCCCTGACTGCTGAAGGAGCGAGTGACATGCATATTGCCTATACAATGGCGCCGGGGCGCGGCGACACTGACCTGATCCTGTTTCAACTGGCCCAACGGCTGATAGAGGCGGGGGTGACCCCCTGTGGCACGGTCCAGATCAATACCGAGCGCAGCGACGGGCGCAAATGCGACATGGATGTTCAGGTCTTGCCTCAGGGACCGGTGATCCGTATTTCGCAGTCCCTGGGCAAAGCCTCCCGCGGGTGTCGGCTGGATCCAGATGCGTTGGAACAGTCGGTTAGTTTGACCGAAGCGGCGCTGTCAAAAGGCGCAGATTTCCTGATCGTCAACAAATTCGGCAAACACGAAGCCGAGGGCCGCGGTTTCCGCGCTGCAATTGCGACAGCTTTGGAGCAGGAAATTCCGGTTCTGGTGGGGCTCAATCAGCTGAACAAGGACGCTTTTCTGGAGTTTGTCGGCGGCATCGGTTGCGCATTGGAGCCGGATGTGGACTGTTTGCAGGCCTGGGCGATGAGCCTGCAACCTGCTGACGAAAGGTCTGCCCGAACTGCTGCCTGAGGAGGCGATCCTTCAGCACTGAGGCCCCGGTCCTGCCTGCGCTGCAGGAAGGTTTCAGCCACAAATCCGGCGTGTGACCTCCTTCCTGTTTCTCTGCCTGTCAAAGATTGGGACTTTTCGGTTTGTGGGCGCTCTTACGTTAGCGTTTTGCTGAATTCACTTCCCATTCGATCTTTTCTATATGATATTGACAGTTCAAGGTAGGGCATCGCTTGGCGCCTGTCTGTTGCGCGCAGTGTTTTTGTTAAGTCAATGTGAACTCCTTTCGGGCACATTTCACCAAATACGAACTCTGTTGAGTGTGGGTTACATGGTGTTGATTTCGTGACAAAGCGTTTCCAGAGATCCCTTTTTCGCGGCCTCTCAAAACGCGCCTATCTCCCAGTGTGGGTTGCATTTTTTGTGGTGCTCTTTGCTGCGTTCTATTTTGAAAAGCAAAACGCAACGATTCACCTTCAAAACCAGCGCGCTGAGGTCCGTCGCGAGGCCAGTCAAATTCAATCCAGCCTCGAAGGCGCTCTGAACGCGGATATTCAGCTGGTTCGCGGGCTGGTGGCCGTGCTGTCGACTGAACCGGAGATGACCCAGGAACGGTTTGGTGAACTTGGTGAAATGGTGATTGGCACGCATAGTGGCATCAGCCATGTGGCGGCGGCACCGGATCTGGTAATCTCTCTCATCTACCCCTTGCAGGGCAACGAGGCGGCATTGGGGCTGGATTACAATCAAAACCGAGCCCAGCGTGAGGCTGCCTATAAGGTGCGCGATGGCGGTGAAATGGTTCTGGCCGGCCCTGTCAATCTGGTGCAGGGGGGGACGGCCTTTATCGGCCGCTTTCCCGTCTTCACCGGTGGTGGGAAAAATCGCCGTTTCTGGGGGATCCTGTCATCGGTGATGAAGGCAGAACTGCTTTATGAGGCGCATGGTTTTGACAACCCGGATCTTGGCATTGAAATCGCGCTGATGGGGCGTGACGGGATGGGCGCGCAGGGGGCTCAGTTCTACGGCGACCCTGAAATCTTTGAAGATGATCCTGTGCTTTTGGATATTCCTCTGCCCGTCGGATCCTGGCAGTTTGCGGCCCGGCCAAAGGGCGGCTGGTCGTCGCGCAGCGGCAGCCCCTGGGCTTGGCGCGTTTTGGTTCTGGTGGCCGGTGCGCTGATCTTGATCCCAACTTATACGGCCGGGCGTCTGTCCGAAGCGCGAAAAGATGTTATCGCGATGCTGACCCGGCGCGAACGGGAATTGGAAACCCTGTCACGCCGCCTGGAAATCGCCGTTGATATCTCTGAAATTGGCATTTGGGAATTGAACTCAAAGACGGGTGAGCTGATCTGGGATCAAAATCTGCGTAGCATCTATGGGGTTTCCAAGGATGATTTCGTGACTTTCGAAACATGGGAGAATCTCCTTCATCCCGATGATCGGCAACAGGCGGTGGACGCTCATCGACAGGCCTCGCATGTCGGCGGTAGCCATACGTCCGAGTTCCGTATTGTGCTGCGCAACGGCGAGGTAAAGCACATCCGTGCCATGGGTGCCGCCTATGCCGATGCCGAAGGCTGGTTGCGGATGATCGGCGTTAATCTTGACGTCTCGCGCGATGTGCATCTGCGTGAAAAACTTATCGAGGCGAACTCGGCCCTGTTGCAGCGCAACAGTGAGCTGAATGATGCGAAACTTTCGGCAGAGCGGGCAGACCGGGCAAAATCAGAATTTCTTGCCAACATGAGCCACGAAATCCGCACGCCAATGAACGGTATTCTCGGCATGGCGGATCTGATGGCTGAATCAGATCTGGGCACAGAAGAGCGCCAGTATCTGGACACCATTCGTGACTCATCCAATGCTTTGTTGAAAATCATCAATGACATTCTGGACCTGTCTCGACTGGAGGCTGGGCAACTTGTGATCTCGCCGGTTGATTTCAATCTGCGTCTTTGCGTTGCCGGTGCGGTCAATTTGTTGCGCCCCCGTGCCCGCGAAAAGGGGTTGTGGATTTCGGTCAGTTTCGAAGAGGGCTTGCCGGAACGGATGCATGGTGACGATGGCCGGTTGCGGCAGATTCTGGTCAATCTCATCGGCAATGCGGTAAAATTTACTGCGTCTGGGGGCGTTGATATTTCCATCTGCAGTCTTGATGGGGATCCCTACCGCTTGCTGATCGAGGTCGACGATACCGGGATCGGAGTAAGTTCCAGCCAGGCCGCGCATATTTTTGACCGCTTTTCGCAGGCCGATGCCGCAATCACCCGCGCCTTTGGCGGCACCGGGCTTGGCCTGACGATCTCCAGTATTTTGGCCAAGCGCATGGGGGGGGGAATTGATCTTTGTACCCTAAAGGAGAAAGGGTCCTGCTTCCGGCTGCAGATCCAGTTGGCGGCGGCACAAGATCTCAACCAACTGCCAAACACAGAGACCGTGGTGGATGCGGCGGTGCTGAATGGGTGCAACATTCTTCTGGCCGAAGACAACAAGACCAATCGCCTGCTGATCCGCAAATACCTTAAGGGATTGGATTTGAACCTTCGGGAGGCCAGAAATGGACGTGAGGCAGTTGCCATGTGTCAGGAAAACCTGCCGGATATCATCCTGATGGACATGTCCATGCCGGAATTGGATGGTCTGGCAGCCACCCGTGAAATTCGCGCGCTCAACATTGTGCAACCGGTGATCATCGCGCTGACCGCAAATGCCTTTGATTCCGATCGTGATGCCTGTTTGGCCGCGGGAATGGATTACTTCCTGCAAAAACCGATCAGCAAACCGGTTCTAATCCAGACCCTGGCGATGCTGCATGCGGGTCGCTGCGAGCTGCAGGGACTTTCGGGCTGAAGAAAGTCCGCAACTGGGAAATAGATTGCTTTCAGGCTATGTCTTCAACCATCGAAATAGCGCGTTCTTGGCCGTATGGCAGGCCGTTGTCAGCTCATCGCCAAGGGCCAGTCGGCAGGCAACGGCAGTAGCTAGGCTGCAACCGGTACCGCGCTTTCCCCGTGCCAGGCGCGGGCAGGACAAGGCCTGATGCCCCGTGGCGTGAAACAGATGATCCGTCGCGCAGGGGCCGTCACCATGACCACCTTTGATCAGCACGGCCTTCGGCCCCAGTGCCAGCAGGCGCCGGGCCTGGACCTGTAGCTGTTGTCGATCCTGCGTCTCAGCGGAGTCGCTCAGCAAGGCGCTTTCGGCCAGATTTGGCGTCAACAGCGTGACATGGCGCAGCAGCGACGCCAGCGCCGCCACAGGCATCAATTGCCCACCAGAAGTGCTTTTGAGGACGGGGTCCAGAACAACCGGGAGGCTAAGGGGCAGGCTCCGGGCCACTGCCTGGGCGATTTCCGGCGTGCCCAGCATGCCGATTTTCACCGCCTTGGGGGCGGTATCCTTGCTGTCGAACGCAGCCCGGATCTGCGCGGCAACGAGGTCGGGGTCAATGGGCTGGATCGCGATCACTGCCGCATTGGTTTGCACTGTCACGGCGGTCACGACCGGGGCGACAGCGCAGCCCAGCGTGGTGGCCATGGCGACATCACGGCTGAGCCCGGCGCCGCCACTGCTATCTGTGCCGGCAATGACCAGTATCCGGCTCATTGCGTGTCTCCGGCCGCCAGGATTGAAATCCGGCTGATCCCTTTCTGTTGCAGTTGGCGCGCGACCTTCCAGGCGCGCACCCCGGAACGGCAGCACAGAACCAATGGCCGTTGCACGTCGATCTCAAGGGCGTTGATGTCACCGGGCAAAATGCGCCGGGCTGCGGGGGTAATTGTTTTCGGAGCCTCTTGGGGCGGGCGCAGATCGATGATCTGGTCCTGTGCGGTCAAGCGCGCGACACTGGTGAAACGCAGCGGTGCATCGGGCTCTTCGGCGCCATCAAAACGAAATCCCGAGAGGGTGAGGTTGGCCATATCTACCTGCATGAGCTGGCCCAGTGGTGACGGGTGTTGCTGCTGCAATAGAACCTGCAGCGCCATCTGCGCCTGTAGGGCCCCGATCAGCCCAACCACCGGCCCCATGACACCCGCTGTGACACAACTGGCGGCACTGTCGGGCAGATCGGGAAATAACGCCCGGAGCGAGGGCGCCTGGCCGCCACAAAACCCTCCGACATAGCCCTTTTGTCCCAGCACCGACGCAGAGATCAGTGGCTTGCTTTGTGCCTTGCAGGCATCCGACAGGATATAGGAGGCGGCAAAACTGTCAGCCGCATCCAGCACCAGATCGACTTGGCTGACAGCGGGTCCTGCAGTGCAGGCATCCAAAAGGTCAAGGCGTGCGTGCAACTGCAGATCCGGGTTGCGGGCCAGCAGGTAGTCACGCGCAGCGGCGACTTTGGCGCGGCCGATGTCTGCCATCGTAAACAGCGGCTGGCGATGTAAGTTGCTTTCCTCAACATGATCGGGATCCATCAGGGTGATCTGGCCAAGCCCGGCCCCGGCGAGATATTGCAGGATCGGGGCGGCCAGCCCTCCTGCACCCACCACCAGAACATGCGCGCGGGCCAGCCGGGCCTGCCCTTTGGCGCCGACCTCGGGCAGGATCATTTGCCGGGCGAAGCGTGACATCAGGCGCAGGCCTCGGCCCAAAGCCTGCAGCGCGCCTCGGGATCCTGGGCTTGCTGGACATCGGTCACGACGGCGGCACTGTCGGCCCCGGCGGCAAACACGCCGGGCAGGCGTTCGGGGGTGAGGCCGCCGATGGCCACCAGTGGCACCTTGCCCGCCAGGGCCTTCCAGCGGGTCACCCGATCCAGCCCCTGTGGACCCCATTTCATTTTCTTCAGCAACGTTGGATAGACTGGCCCCAACGCGACATAGGCCGGATCATGGCTCAGGGCACGCTCCAGCTCGTCTTCGTCATGGGTCGACAGCCCATAGCGAATGCCGGCACGGCGCAGGGCTTTGAAGTCAGCTGTCTCCATGTCTTCCTGGCCTAGGTGCACAAAGGAGCAATTCAGATCCAGCGCGGTCTGCCAGTGGTCGTTGACCACCAGTTGGGCGCCTTGCACTGCGCAGAAATCACGGGCGCGGGCAATCTGGCGGTGCACTTCGGCGTCGGGTTCGTTCTTGAGGCGCAGCTGCACCAGCCGCGCGCCCTGCGGTACCATAAGTTCCAGCCGACCTACGTGGCCGACAATCAGGTAGAAGCGTTCCATCGGGCTTTGTCCTTTCATGCCAGTTCCGCCAGGCCAAGCACCGGGGTCGAGGGCACCGCCATATTGCGGCGTTCCATCGGGTCGGCGACAAATCCGGCGCGTCCGGCCGCGATTGCCTGCGCCATGGCCGCGGCCATCAGGGCAGGATCACCGGCCTTGGCGACGGCGGTATTCAGCAAGACCGCATCCATTCCCAGCTCCATCGCCTGTGCGGCGTCCGAAGGGCGGCCAATTCCGGCGTCCACGATCAGTGGCGTGTCGGGAAAATGCGCCCGCATGGCGCGCAGCCCGTCTGGGTTGCGCAGCCCCTGACCCGACCCAATAGGTGCGCCCCAGGGCATCAGCACTTCGCAGCCGGCCTCCAGCAGGCGTTCGCCCACCACCAGATCTTCGGTGGTATAGGGAAAGACCTGAAAGCCATCGCGGCTCAGAATGCCTGCGGCTTCGACCAGACCAAAGACATCTGGTTGCAGGGTGTCGGCATGGCCAATGACTTCGAGCTTGATCCAGCTGGTGTCAAAGACCTCACGGGCCATCTGGGCGGTGGTGACGGCTTCCTGAACGCTGTGACAGCCGGCCGTGTTGGGCAGAATATGCGCGCCTGTCGCGCGCAGGCTGTCCCAGAAACCGGCACCCGATCTGCCATCTGGTCCACCATCCGCGCCTGAGGCGACTTCACGGCGCAGCGAGACGGTGATGATTTCGGTGTCGCTGGCGGCGATGGCTTCGTTCAGGACCTGCGGTGAAGGGTACAGTGCGGTGCCAAGCAACAGGCGCGACTGTACCGTGGTGTCATAGAGCTGCATTCGTCAGCCTCCCTGCATCGGGCTGAGAACCTCAAGTCGGTCCCCTTCAGACAGTTGGGTGTCCGCGCGTTTCGCGCGCGAAACAAAAATGCCGTTGAGCGCAGTGGCCAGCGCCGGGCTGGTCATGCCCAGCTCAGCCAGGGCTTTGTCCAGCGTGCCGGATTGGATGTCACGCGCAGTGGCGTTGACCAGAATTTTCATCAGTCACCTCCGAGAATTGTGCGGGCAGCAGGCGTTGGGCTGCGCGCTGCGCCATGGCCGGGGCCAGCAGAAAGCCATGCCGGTAGAGCCCGTTGAGATGCAGCACGCCGTCATGGTCGACGAGACGCGGCAGGTTGTTGCAAAAGGCTGGCCGCAGCCCTGCGCCCAGCTCCACCACCGAAGCCTCTGCCAGGGCTGGGTGCAGCGCAAAGGCTGCACTCAGCAGTTCTGTCACTGACCGGAGCGAGGGCGGGCGGCTTGATGTGCTTTCGATCATGGTGCCACCAATCATGAAATGCTGGTCATCGCGTGGCACCAGATAAAGCGGCATGCGCGGATGCAGCAGCCGCAGGGTGCGGCTGATCGCAACATCCGGGCAGTGCAGGATCGCCATCTCCCCACGCACCGGGCGCAGGCCGGGCAGGGCGGCGGCCATGCCGGTGCAGTTGAGGTCAATCTTGGCAGGGGCCGGGCTGTTGTAGTGGATCTCTCCCCCCAGATCGGTGATCGCCCGGCTGAGGTCGCGCAGAGCGCGGCGGGGGTCCAGATGGGCCTCACGCTTGAAAAACAGCCCCTGTGCAAAGCGCCCGGCAAGCGCGGGCTCCAGTTCGCCGATATCCGTTTGGCTCACGGGGTGATGACCGCTGGTGCGGCGGGCAAAACGGGTGAGTTCTGCCCGGTCGCGCCTTGGTGCCAAGACCAGCGTGCCGCGCCGGTGCACGGGGGTGATCTTGGCCCACCAGTCGCAGGCGCGGCTGCCGAGGGTGATCACCTCTTCCTCGGCGCTTTCGCGTTCGCACCAGGGGGCCAGCATACCGCCGGCAAATCGCGCGACGCTTGTCGTACCGGGGCCGGGGCCCTGCTCAAAGATCTGCACCTCAGCGCCGCGCTGCAACAGCTCGTAAGCGGTGGCGAGGCCCGCAAGCCCCGCCCCCGCGATAGAGATCATTCGCCCGGTTCCAGAGCGGGCTCGGCAGATGCCTCTGATACTGCGTCAGAGGCGGGCACATAAAGCTCTCCGCCCTGGCGGAACTTGGCGGCCATGGCCTCCATGCCTTCTTTCTGAGCCTCGGCGCGGATGTCATGACTGATCCGCATCGAGCAGAATTTCGGCCCACACATGGAGCAGAAATGCGCCACCTTATGCGCCTCTTTCGGCAAGGTCTGGTCGTGGTAGTCACGCGCCGTATCGGGATCGAGCGAGAGGTTGAACTGGTCTTCCCAGCGGAATTCAAACCTTGCGCGTGACAGAGCATCATCGCGGCGCTGTGCCCCCGGCAACCCTTTGGCGAGGTCAGCGGCATGGGCGGCGATCTTATAGGTGATGACGCCGACCTTGACGTCATCACGGTCGGGCAGGCCCAGGTGTTCCTTGGGCGTCACGTAGCATAGCATCGCACAGCCGAACCAGCCGATCATCGCCGCACCAATGCCGGAGGTGATGTGGTCATAGCCCGGCGCGATATCCGTGGTGAGCGGCCCCAGCGTGTAAAACGGAGCCTCGTGGCAGCACTCCAGCTGCTTGTCCATGTTTTCCTTGATCTTGTGCATGGCCACATGGCCGGGCCCTTCGATCATCACCTGGCAATCCTTGGCCCAGGCGATCTTGGTCAACTCTCCCAGGGTTTCCAGCTCAGCAAACTGCGCCTCATCATTGGCATCCGCAATGGATCCGGGACGCAGCCCGTCACCCAGCGAGAAAGAGACGTCGTATTTGCGGCAGATGTCGCAGATCTCGTCGAAGTGTTCGTAGAGGAAGCTTTCCTTGTGGTGATGCAGGCACCATTTCGCCATGATCGACCCGCCACGCGACACGATGCCGGTGACGCGATTGACCGTCATTGGCACCATGTGCAGGCGCACGCCCGCGTGGATGGTGAAATAGTCCACACCCTGTTCAGCCTGCTCAATGAGGGTGTCACGAAACACCTCCCAGGTCAGGTCTTCGGCGATGCCGTTGACCTTTTCCAGCGCCTGATACATCGGCACAGTGCCGATGGGTACGGGGGAGTTGCGAATGATCCATTCGCGGGTGTTGTGGATATTGCGCCCGGTGGACAGATCCATCACCGTGTCCGCGCCCCAGCGGATCGACCAGACCAGCTTGTCCACCTCTTCCTCCATAGAGGAGGTGACGGCAGAGGTGCCCATATTGGCGTTGATCTTGACCAGAAAATTACGGCCGATGATCATCGGTTCAATTTCGGGGTGGTTGATGTTGGCCGGGATGATGGCGCGGCCTTCGGCGACTTCCTTGCGAACGAATTCCGGCGTCACGTAGTCGGGGATATTGGCGCCAAAATCATTGCCGTCGCGGTCGGAATTCTTGTGGCAGGGCGACAGTTCGCGCAGCTGGTTTTCGCGGATGGCGATGAATTCCATCTCGGGCGTGATGATACCGGCGCGGGCATAGGCGAGCTGGGTGACGGCTTTGCCGTCCTTGGCACGCAGCGGTGCAGGCTTGACTGGAAATTCTGGCGTCAGACGGTCACCCGCAACAAAACCATTGTCGGCGGCGGTGATCTCGCGGCCCTGATATTCTTCGACATCGCCGCGGGCGATAATCCAGTCGCGGCGCAGCTGGGCCAGCCCCTGGCGGATATCGGTTTGTTGATCCGGATCTGTATAGGGGCCAGAGCTGTCATAGACCGGCAGGGGGGCTTCGCCCGCAGTCGGGTGGGTGGCGATTTCGCGCATCGGCACGCGGATATCAGGATAGATCTCACCGGGGACAAAGATTTTGCGCGATGCGGGCAGGGCGCCGGTGGTCACCTTTGGGGTGATCTTTGGGGTCGCTACATTCATTTTGGTGCTCCTCGAGCCAAACTCAAAAAAGTCACCAGATGAGGTTGGGCAGGGAGGCCGCGGCAAAGGGGGTACGACCCTGCCGGTTCGGAGCGCGCAGCCGAGAGGGGGTACGAGGCCCTTTGGCGGTGCGTCCTAGCTTCCTACGCCAGTGTCAACTGGGTCAGGTTCTAAGGGTCGCATCGCCGGTCAGATTACTCTGCCCTGTCAGCCTCTCAGTCCCCTCGGTGGGACTCCCCTGCGTAGGCTTAGACCTAGGGGAGAGCGTGGGTTTAGGTCAATGGAAAATTCCATAGATATTTTTTAATATTAAAAAACATGTGATTAAGATGAATTTTGGTGAAATTGCCGCGTTGCAACATATTGTGTTGGTAGTTGATCGCAAATTATCTATAAAAAGAAAACGGGCCATCAGGTCCATGAAAAACACTGTGACCTTCAGGAGAGCCCATGCTGGACGCTGCCCCCATTCGAACCGACTGGACCCGCAACGACGCGGAAAAGATCTACAACCAGCCCTTCATGGATCTGCTGTTTCAGGCGCAATCAACGCATCGCCAGCACTACGATCCCAATCAGGTGCAGAAGTCCAAACTGCTCAGCATCAAGACCGGTGGCTGCGCCGAGGATTGCGCTTATTGTTCGCAGTCGGCTCGCAATGGCGCAAAACTCTCGGCGAGTAAGCTGATCGAAGTTGAACGGGTGCTGGCCGAAGCCCGCAAGGCAAAGGAAGGTGGAGCGACTCGCTATTGCATGGGCGCCGCTTGGCGTTCGCCCAAGGATCGCGACATGGCCGCGCTTGAGGCGATGATCCACGGGGTCAAAGAGCTGGGGATGGAAACCTGCATGACCCTGGGCATGCTGGATGACAATCAGGTGTTCCGCCTGCGCGATGCCGGACTGGATTATTACAATCACAATATCGACACCTCGGAACGCTATTATTCCGAAATCATCACCACCCGCACCTTTGCCGATCGCATCGACACTTTGAACCGGGTGCGCGAAGCCGGCATGAAGGTCTGTGCCGGTGGCATCGTCGGCATGGGTGAGAAGCAGATGGACCGGATCGACATGATCCTGGCGCTGGCCACGCTGGAGGAGCACCCAGATTCGGTGCCGGTCAATATGCTGATCCCGATGGCAGACACGCCGCTGGCCGATGTGGCCAAGCTGGACCCGATTGAATTTGTCCGCACCATCGCGCTGGCGCGGATCCTGATGCCCAAAAGCCATGTGCGCCTGTCCGCAGGTCGCACCGATATGTCGGATGAGCTGCAGGCGATGTGTTTCTTTGCCGGGGCCAATTCAATCTTTGTGGGCGACACCCTGCTGACCGCCGACAACCCCGAAGAGGACAAGGATCAGGTGCTGTTTGACCGGCTTGGCATCACTGCCATGGGCGTCGGCTGCGACGGCAGCCACGCATGACAGAGGCCTTCCCGCGACATGCCACAGCACTGGAGACTCTGCAAAAGCGGGGTCGCTTTCGTCAGCTGATGCCGCGGGCGGGGCATGACTTTGCCTCCAATGACTATCTGGGACTGGCGGCTAGTGATGTGTTGAAACAAGCCGCAGCAGATGCCCTGGCGCGGGGGGTTGCAGTCGGGGCAGGGGGCTCGCGCCTGTTGCGCGGAAATGACGTTGAACATGGTCTGCTGGAACAGGAGGCTGCAGCGTTCTTCGGCACCGAGGCCGCCCTGTTCATGGGCGGTGGTTTCAATGCCAATCAGGCGATTTTCTCGACCCTGCCACAGCAGGGTGATTTGGTGCTTTATGATGCGCTGATCCATGCCAGCACCCATGATGGCATGCGACTGGGCCGGGCAGAGACGCGCAGATTTGCCCATAACGATGTGCAGGACGCCGCCGCGCAGATTTCTGACTGGCGTGTTTCAGGCGGAACTGGACAGATCTGGATCGCGATCGAGGCGGTCTATTCGATGGAAGGCACTTTGGGCCCGGTTGCTGAGATGGCGGTGCTGGCCGAGGCTACTGGGGCGGTGCTGGTGGTGGATGAGGCCCATGCCACCGGGGTCTTTGGCGACCTTGGGCGCGGGCTGGCACATGACATTGCGCATCGTTCTCGAGTGTTGACACTGCATACCTGCGGCAAGGGGCTGGGGGTCTCGGGTGCGCTGATCTGTGGCGCGCAGGTCTTGATCGACACGCTGATCAACCGCGCGCGTGGGTTCATTTTCGCGACAGCGCCTTCGCCGCTGAATGCGGCTCTGGTTCGCGCAGCCTTACAGGATCTGGCGCAGACCCTTGTTCGGCGGGAGCAGGCCTGGGACCAGATCAATCATGCTCATGCAGAGGCAGCGCGGCTGTGTGGCCTGAAGGGGTTTCAAAGTCAGATCCTGCCGGTGATCCTTGGAGAGGATCAGTGCACCATGCAGGTGGCGCAGGCGTTGCAGGGGCAGGGGTTTGATATTCGCGGCATCCGCCCGCCCACGGTGCCACGTGGCACATCCCGGCTGCGGATTTCGCTGACCGGCTCTCTGACTATGAGGGTGATAACCGCGATGTTTGAAGCACTTGCAGGTGAGCTGGAGGCCTTGAAATGAGCGTGATCGTGGTGACCGGCACGGATACGGAAATCGGCAAGACGGTGTTCTCGGCAGGGCTGGTACAGGCGCTAAACGCGACCTATTGGAAGCCGGTGCAATCGGGCCAGGAGGAGGAGACCGACAGCCAGATCGTGGCGCGGCTCTCGGGGTGCCCGGCGCTGCCGGAGGGATACCTGTTGCAGCTGCCCGCATCCCCACATCTTTCAGCCGAAGCCGAAGGGGTAGAGATTGACAGCACCACTCTGGATCTGCCTGACGTCGAAGGCCTGCTGGTGGCCGAAGGTGCTGGCGGGTTGATGGTGCCGCTGAACCGGCAAGAGCTGTACCTTGATCTCATCGCCCGCTGGCGCGCGCCGGTGATCCTCTGTGCCCGCACCAAGCTTGGCACCATCAATCATACGCTTTTGTCGCTCAAGGCACTGCGCGATGCCGGATGCCCGGTGGTTGGCGTGGCCTTCATCGGGAATGCGCAGCCGGAGGTGGAGCAAACCATCTGCCAGTTTGGCGGGGTGTCGCATCTTGGGCGCCTGCCGGTGATCGACGGTCTTGGCCGCGCGGCATCAGGCGGAACGGGCTGCGCAGCTCTGGCTCAGGCATTTGGCGACACCATCAACCTTGATCTGATCCGGGAGGCCCTGTGATGAGCGCATCTGAGCTGAGTCAGCTGGAGTTCGACCAGCAACATCTGTGGCATCCCTATACCAATGTGGCCAAACCCGGACCCACCTTTGTGGTGAAGGAAGGCGAGGGGGTGCATATCACGCTGGGCGATGGCTCGCGATTGATTGACGCCATGTCATCCTGGTGGTGCATGATGCATGGCCATCGCAACCCGGCGATAACCCAGGCCATCCACGACCAGCTGGACCGGTTGCCGCATGTGATGTTTGGCGGATTGACCCATGATCCGGCCATCGACCTGGGGCGCAAGCTGCTGGACATCACCCCCAATAGCCTGACGCGGATCTTTTACTGCGACAGTGGATCTGTCTCGGTTGAGGTGGCGATGAAGATGGCGGTGCAATACCAGCACGCCTGTGGGTTTGCAGGCCGCAGCCAGTTTGCCACCGTGCGGTCCGGCTATCATGGTGACACCTGGAAAGCGATGAGCGTCTGTGATCCCGATACCGGCATGCATCACCTGTTTCAGGGCGCGCTCAGCGTGCAGCATTTTGTGCCGCGACCACCAATCCGCATGGGTGAAGACTGGGTCGAGGATCCCGCGCAAAATGGCATCGGTGCATTGCGGGCGCTGCTGGAGGCCAATGCCGAACAGATCGCGGGCTTCATTCTGGAACCTGTAGTGCAGGGCACGGGGGGGATGTATTTCTACCACCCGGAATACCTCAATCAGGCGCGCTGCCTGTGCGACGATCTGGGCATCCTGCTGATTTTTGACGAAATAGCCACCGGCTTTGGTCGCACCGGCGAAATGTTCGCCACTGATTTCTGCACTGTGGAGCCAGACATCATCTGCTTGGGCAAGGGGCTGACCGGCGGGCATATCTCGTTTGCCTGCACCATGACCAATGACCGCGTGGCGCTGGGCGTCGGGGGCGGCAATCCCGGCATCTTCATGCATGGGCCGACCTATATGGCCAACCCCCTGGCCTGTGCTGCCGCCAAGGCCTCGCTCGATCTGCTGACTGCGCAGGACTGGCGCGGCACGGTGGCTGGTCTCGCGGAACAGATGCAGGCAGAGCTGGCTCCGGCCCGCGATCTGGCGAATGTGCGTGATGTACGCGTTCTGGGCGGCATTGGCGTCATTGAAATGCAGCATCGGGTCTCAGCGGATGAGGCCCATGCCCGCGCCCATGAGATGGGCGTCTTTCTGCGTCCCTTTGGCCATAATATCTATTGTATGCCCCCCTTCATCACCACGCCCGACCAGCTGAGCGAAATCACGGCAGGCATGCTGCGCCTGGCGCGCGAGTTGTAGATGGAGATCCGCTGGCTGAAACAGACAGCAAGCCCCGAGGCCATCGTTGTCTTTGGCGGCTGGGCTGTCGGGCCAGAGGTCTTTGATCATCTGGCAGGCGATCAGGATATCCTTTTTGTCAGCGACTACCGTGATCTAGCGGCGGATCTGCCCGACCTGAGCGGCTATGAGAAGGTGAGCCTTCTTGCCTGGTCCTTTGGTGTCGCGGCCTACGGCCATTGGCAGCGGGCGCGCGCGGACCTGTTTCAGCGCAGGATCGCGGTGAATGGTAGCCTGACGCCCGTGGACCGCGAGGCGGGCATTCCGCCAGTGGTGATGCAGAAAACCATCGAGACCCTCAGCGCGGCCTCCTATCAGCGGTTTATCACCCGTGTCTTTGGCGCAGGTCAGCCGGAGGCGGTGATTGATATCGCCGCCCGTCAGGAAGAATTGCGCGCCGTGGCAGCGCGCGGGGCGGCACCGGACCCCGGATTTGACCATGTCTGGATTTCCGAAAAGGATAAGATCTTCCCTGCCGCCAATCTGAAGCGCGCCTGGGCCGGGCATAGGATCACATCCCTTGCAGCGCCGCATATGCCCTTTGCCGGGTTTTCCAGCTGGCAGGAGTTGCTGGCATGAAGGACCAGTCGCTGTCATCCATTGATCACACTCGTGTGCAGCGCAGCTTTGCGCGCGGATTGCAAAGCTATCATGAAAACGCCAGCGTGCAGCGCCAGATCGCCGAGGAGCTGGTTGCCATACTGGCGGCGCAGGGCGTGCCGAAGACGCTGGGACGGGTGCTGGAGTTTGGCTGCGGCACTGGCCATCTGACCTCTGCTTTGCTCGATCAATTTGATATTGACGCGCTGACCCTGAATGATCTGGTGTCAGAAGCCGAGCAGCCGTTGCAAGCGTTGCTACAGCAGCGGGGTCAAGCGGCCAGCTTCTGCTTTGGCGCCATCGAGGAGCTGGTCTTGCCACAACAGCTGGATCTCATTGCCTCGGCCTCGACGGTGCAATGGATCGCCGATCTGCCCGCGACCCTGTCCCGGCTTTCGGACGCTTTGCGCCCCGGAGGCTGGCTGGCGCTATCCGGGTTTGGCAGGCATCAGTTTCACCAGCTGGTAGAGCTTGGTTCGCAAGCGGCGGCTCCCAATTATCTGGATGCCGGGGAATGGCCGTTGATCCTGCCTGCGGGGCTGGAATTGGTGGCGATGCGGCAACAGACGATTGATTTGCAGTTTGCCAGCGCGATTGACCTGCTACGCCATCTGCGCCGCACCGGGGTGAATGGTCAGGCCAGCCGTGGCTGGGGGCGACGTGATCTGGAGCAATTCGAGCGCCGCTACCGGCAGCGATTTGCCTGTGCAGATCAGTTGCCGCTCACCTATGATGCGGTTTGGATCCTGGCGCGAAAACCTGGCTAGCGCGGCCTCTTTATCGCCCCTCTGAGGTGAGCGCAGATCCCTGCTGGGTTAAGCCCATGTCGCAAACAGATTCTTGAGATATCTGGCGGAAAATTGCTCCAGCTGCCAAAAAATTGAATATCGCTACAAGAATTTTGAAAAATCTGGCGTGAATCATCGACAAAGCGTCGCAATATGGTCAAATGGCAATCGCATATCTGGTCACACTCGAGGGCATCGCTTTACGCAGGTCTGCATGAAGGGGCGAAAAACGACGCTGATTTGATCCTGGCGTGACCCCGACTTGAAACTGAGACCATCTGAGCCGGAAGGTTCCAACAGGAAAGGGTGCAGTTCAAACAGAATGAACGCAGCCATTTAACAGGGAAGAGAACAATGAAAACATCAACTTTTGCAAGTGTACTGGGTGCTGCTTCGCTGGCCGCCAGCATGGGCTCCGCCGCCGATCTTGGCGCCGTGGATAAGCCGATCAAACTGGCGATCAATGAATGGACTGGCCAGCATGTTTCGACGCATATCGCGGGCGAGATGCTGAAAGCCGCTGGCTACAAGGTGGAATATGTCACCGCCGGCATGCTGAACCAGTTCCAGGCCATCGCCGATGGTGATATTCATGCGACCATGGAAATCTGGTCTTCCAATGTGTCTGATCAATATGCCGGCAAGGTGGCCGAGGGCACAATTGTCGAGCTGGGCGATCTGGAACTCAACGCCAAGGAAGGCATCGCATATCCGGCCCATGTGGCAGAGCTGTGCCCCGGCCTGCCTGCCTGGGAAGCCCTGAAGGATTGCGCGCCTCTGTTTGCCTCGGCTGAGACCCTGCCTGCGGGCCGTTTGGTTGACTATCCTGCCGATTGGGGCACACCAGGTGCTGATAGAATGACCGGGCTTGAATTGCCGTTCAAGGCGGTGCCCGCCGGATCCGAAGGGGCCTTGATCGCCGAGCTGCGCGCTTCGACCGAACGTAAAACACCGCTGTTGATCACCTTCTGGCAGCCACACTGGGCGATGTCAGCCTATGATGTGAAATTTGTCGACCTGCCAGTGGGCGAAGAGGCCTGCTTTAACGATCCGGCCTGGGGGCCGAACCCGAATGCCGTGAACGATTGTGACTTTGCACCCTCGCGGATTTTCAAAGCCGCTTGGTCCGGCACTGCGGAAACCTGGCCTGCCGCGTTTGAAATCCTGTCCAACTACACTCTGGCGGTTGAAGACCAGCAACCAATGATGGGTGCAGTTGATGTGGACGGTGGCAAAGTCGAAGAAGTCGTTGCGGCCTGGATGGCTGCCAATGAGAACGCCTGGCGCCCGGTTGTCGACGCCGCGACCAAGTGAGCGCAGTGAGCTCCTCTGATACGCCTGCCATTTCCTGCCAGCATGTCTGGCAGGTCTTTGGCAACAACGCAGACAGCGCTTTGAAAGAAGCGCTGTCGCAGCATGAATCCCCAGATGATGTCTCGGCGACGCTGCGTGCCCAGGGGTTGGTGCCTGCAGTACAGGATGCCAATTTCGAGGTCAAAGAGGGCGAGCTTTTCGTGATCATGGGGCTGTCCGGATCCGGAAAATCCACCCTCATCCGCTGTATTTCGCATCTGTTGCATGCCACCAGTGGCGAAATTCGCATCGAGGGCGAGGATATCGTCTCGGCCAGCAAGGCCCGCCTGATTGAGCTGCGCCGCAAGACACTTGGTATGGTGTTTCAGCACTTTGGCCTGTTTCCGCATATGACCGTGCTCGACAATGTTGCCTATCCGTTGCGGGTCCAGGGCGTAAAACGCAAGGCGCGTCAGGCCAAGGCTCGCGATGTGATCGAACTGGTTGGGCTGCAAGGCCGCGAGGATCATTATCCGCGCGAACTGTCTGGCGGACAGCGCCAACGGGTTGGCATTGCGCGGTCGCTGGTGGCGGATTGCCGTGTCTGGTTTCTGGATGAGCCTTTTTCGGCGCTGGATCCTCTGATCCGCCGTCAGCTGCAGGATGAATTCCTTGATATTCAGGCCAAGCTGAAAACCACTATCGTCTTTATCACCCATGACATCAACGAGGCGCTGAAACTGGCGGATCGCATCGCCATCATGCGCGACGGTAAGATCGTGCAGATCGGCACCCCGGCAGATATCGTTCTGAATCCAGTAGATGACTACGTACGGGAGTTTTCAAAGGATGTTGCCAAGGGCCGCCACGCCAAGGTCGCCTCGGTCATGCAGAGCCCTGAAAACCATGTCTATGGTGCAGATGATCCGGGATTGCGCCGGGATATGACCCTGGATGCAGCGTTGGCGCGCTGCATGGACCTTTATGAACCGGTGCCGGTGCGCGACGCGGACGGCACCCTGGTGGGGGTAATCAACCCGGCGGATCTGGCTGCCGCCCTGCAGGTGGAACCCACCGAATGAGGGGCTTGAGCAAAGGAAGCCTTGCGGCACTGATCACGGTTGTGGTCGGCGTGCTCTGTCTGCTGCTGGAGGGGGCGCTGCCCTGGCTCACGACCTATCCCAAGACCTGGGTGCTGCCTGCTAGTGACGCTATTGGCATGGGGGTTGAGGCCGGTCTGGTCTTTGTTAAACCCGCCGCGCGGATGTTTTCCGCGCTGATGGCCTATCCAATGGCGGCCACGAATTATGTGCTGGCAGCACTTCCCTGGCCACTGTTGATTGCCGCGACTGTTGCTCTGGGCTGGCGGCTTGGCGGAGTAAGGATGGCGGCAATGGCTGCTTTTGGTTTGGGGCTGGTGCTGTTGTCAGGCTATTGGCCGCAGGGGATGAACACGCTGGCGCTGGTTGCGGTTTCGGTGCCTCTGGCGCTGATCGCAGGAGCCGCGATTGGCATTCTGGCAAATGAATTTCCGCGTTTTCGCGCGCCGGTACAAGCGCTGCTGGATGTGATGCAGACAGTGCCGACCTTTGCTTATCTCACTCCTTTGCTGGTGCTCTTTGGCTTTGGTCCTGTGGTGGGGCTTATTGCCTCGGCGATCTATGCGGCGCCACCGATGGCGCGCAATGTCCTGCTGGGCCTGCAACGGGTGGAGCCCGAGGTAAAAGAGGCCGCGGTGATGTCCGGGGGCACCCGGATGCAGCAGCTGTTTCAGGTCGAGATCCCTGCCGCCAAGGTGCAGATCATGGTCGGGGTCAATCAGTGTCTGATGGCGGCCCTGTCGATGGTAATCATTGCGGCTGTGATTGGCGGCTTTGAGGACATCGGCTGGGAAGTTCTGCTCACCATGCGCAAGGCGCAGTTTGGCCCGGCGATGCTGGCCGGATCGGTGATTGTGATTTTTGCTATCCTGATCGACAGGATGAGCGGCACCTTGGCCCAGGAACGGCGTCGCCTTTGGGATGGGCGCATCTCGTTGGGAATTATGGCGCTGGGGCTGGTTGGCAGCCTGTTGTTCTGGCGCGCGCTGGCGGATCCAGGTAGCTATCAGGCTCTGGATCCGGTGGCCGATGGGCTGGACAGCTGGCTGACTGATTTTACCCGCTCAAATGCGGACTTACTGACCAGCTTTAAGAATAGCATCATGTTTTATGTGCTGTTGCCACTGCGCATTGGTCTGGATCAGGCGATCCTGCCCTTTACCTGGGGCTTTCAGTGGACCACCGGCATGAGCCTGTGGTTCTTTGCAGCCGCAGGGGCTGGGGCGGTCGTGCTGACGCTGCGCGGCCAGCTGACGGGGGCGCTGGTGCTGTTGATCATGGCCGGCATTCTGGAAACCGGCGTGTCACAGCTGCCTTGGCCTTTTGTGCTGGTCGGTGTTGGTGCGCTCGCCTGGGTGGCTGGTGGGCTGCGGCTGGCGATGCTGAGCGTAGGATTGCTGAGCACCATTCTGGTCTCGGGGCTTTGGGAGCGCGCTTTGTTGTCGCTGTATCTGTCGGGGGCCTCCGTCGTGGCCTGCGCCATTCTTGGCGGTGGCATTGGCTTGCTCAGTGCAGCCTCGCCTTTGGCTTGGCGCGTGGTGCGCCCGATCTGTGACATGCTGCAGACCATCCCGCTGTTTGTCTTTCTCATCCCGGTTCTGATGGTGTTTCAGATTGGCGAATTCTCGGCCTTTCTGGCGATCATTGCCTATGCCATTGTGCCGATGATCCGCTACACAAGGCAGGGGTTGATCGCGACGCCGGAAGAGATGATCGAGGCGGCGACCGCATCGGGTGCAACCGGCTGGCAGATGATGCGCGATGTGCGCGCGCCCTATGCGGCACCGACTATCCTGCTGGGGCTCAATCAGACCATTCTCTATGCCTTTGCCATGCTGGTGATTGCGGCGCTGATCGGCACCACCGGTTTGGGACAGTCAATTTATCTGGCGCTTGGGCAAGCGGATGTCGGGCTCGGGATTTCAGCAGGGGCCGCCATGGCGATCCTGGCACTGATTGCCGACCGCATCGTGCAGGGCTTTGCCGAAGAACGTAAAAAGGCGCTTGGCCTGTAGCAGGCTTTGCGTGCCGCGCCGCCAAGTGAGGGTGGCGCGGCAAAAGCCCCTCTGGCGCTTGGGTAAAATTGCCGTTAGCAATCATCGCGCATATTCCTAGTAGCGATAAGAGGGCCACGCGATGCATCTTGCCTATGTCATGACTGAAACCCGTGGGGCCACCGACCGGCTGTTGACCAGCCTGGCCGAGGCGCTTGATGCCAAGGGCATTCGCCTGGCGGGCATCGTCCAGAGCAATACGGAATGCAGTGATGAGACCCTGTGCGATATGGATGTACGGGTTTTGCCTGCCGGGGACACCATCCGCATCTCGCAATCCTTGGGCGCGGGTGCACGCGGTTGTCGTTTGAACCCCGAGGCATTGGAGCAGGCTGTGGGGCAGGTGACAGCGAGCCTGCACTCCGACCCGTTGCCGCAGGTGCTGATTGTCAACAAATTCGGCAAGCACGAAGCCGACGGACGCGGCATGCGTCCTGTCATCGGCGAGGCACTGGCGCAGGGAATGGTGGTTGTTTCTGGCGTCAACCGAATGAATGTGGAGCCGTTCAAGGCTTTCTCGGATGGTATGGCGGTTGCCGGGGCCACCGAATTGGATGCTTTGGTTGCCTGGGTCGAAGACGCGCTGACAGAAGGCTAGACAAAGGGGGCGTATTAGCCAATCGGCAGCCAGTCGGCGACGGGTGCTGGAAAAGAGCGGGTGTGATGGGCTTTGTTGCACAAATCGGTTTCTGAGGGGACTTCCCCTTTCCCCGGACGGAATTATCCTACGGGCTCGGTAACGGGTATGCCAAGAGC
>NZ_CYSG01000020.1 GCF_001457775.1 Phaeobacter sp. CECT 5382 | reverse complement strand
CTACCATGCTGGATTCACGAAATGAATCCCTCACCCGATTTGTGCAACAAAGCCGTTCGACATCGCAAGCCTAATATGGTCGCGCCAATACTTGTGAAAGCCAACATCCGTCTGCTACTTGGTGACATTGTGAATTGCTGCTGGCCTTGCGCTGGCAGAAGCCTTTCGCGCGTTCTGTGCTGTGATCGCCGCGAGAACATTCTGAGTGCTGGTGTTGATTTTGGTCATGGTATTCATCCCATCCTTATTTCGATGATTGGGAAGTCGGTTCGAACCCGGGAAAAAAATAATCGAGGTTTGATAGCCGAATTCCGAGTGACTTCTGGATGATTGGGAATGGGGGAGAACGGCACCGGTACCGCGTGTTCTCAGGCCGCTGTCTACGCTGCGCAGATGTGCTACACGGTAGCACGCTCGAATCGAAAACCCCCGGAAACCTCCGAAAATACGGCGAAACCCAGGGAAATCGTGCTACACAGTGTTTAGAGTTATGTGGAGTTAACGCTTTGAAAAATAACGCACAAAAAGCAGCGCGTTTAAGCGTGGCACCCATGATGGACTGGACTGATCGCCATTGTCGCTACCTGCACAGGCTTCTTAGCCACGAGGCCTTGCTCTATACTGAAATGGTGACATCTCCAGCCCTCGTTCGGGGGGGGGCTTTGCATCTTTTGAAACATAGTCAACAGGAGCATCCGCTGGCCTTGCAGCTGGGGGGCTCTGATCCACAGGAGCTGGCACAGGCCGCGCAGTTAGGTGCCGAGGCCGGCTATGATGAGATCAATCTCAATTGCGGCTGCCCCAGTGATAGGGTGCAATCCGGGGCTTTTGGGGCCGTTCTGATGCAGAGCCCGGACTTGGTTGCCGATTGCATTGCACAGATGCGGTCAAAGGTGTCAGTGGAGATAACGGTGAAATGTCGGATCGGGGTAGATGAGCAGGAACCTCGTGAAATCTTGCCGGTTTTTCTGGAGAAGATCCGTGCAGCAGGCTGCCAGCGGGTGACGATCCATGCGCGTAAGGCTTGGCTCAAGGGGCTATCTCCAAAGGAAAACCGTGACATTCCTCCGCTGGACTATGAGCTGGTCCATGAGATGAAGGCCGCATTTTCGGATATGCATATCTCGCTGAATGGCGGCGTCGATAGCCTTGATCAAGCGGTGGAGCATCTGGACCGCGGTCTGGACGGGGTGATGATCGGGCGCGCGGCCTATCATCAGCCAGCTGATATCCTTTCGACGGCGGATATGCGCATCTTTGGCAGTGGCCAGTTGCGCGACCCGGTATCCGTTGTGCATGAAATGCTGCCCTATATCGAGGCCGAGCTTGCCAATGGCGCACGTCTGCATCAGATCAGCCGACATATGCTGGGGCTTTTTGCGGGCCGTCCTGGCGCGCGGGCCTGGCGGCGAATGCTGTCGGAAGGGGCCAATCGTCCTGGCGCGGGGCCAGAGCTTGTAGTGCAGGCGCTTGCGCCGGTGATCGAGGCGAGCGCGGCCGCGTGACGCGGAGCCGCTCAATCTTGTCGCAATCGAAAGCGGGGGCTTGCCGTTGGTGATCTAGAATCTTGTAGACAAGAGCCGATGGTCGATTTGCCAAAGGCACGCAGGATGCAGAGGCAACAGCACGGCATGCAACAAGAGTCAGACAAGCAGTGGCGAGATTTCCTGACGCAGGGCTGGACGCGGTTTGGCCATGATGCAGGCATTGCGCAGTGGGCGCGCGAAGCGCGGCCACTGGCCCGTGCCAGTTTGCGCGATCCGGCAAATGCCGAATGGCTGGATTGCGAGGGAACCTGGTTCATTGGTGTCGACGCCCTAGACAATGACACAGCGGGAAGATTGCCGACCGGCGCGGCGTTGTGCGGCGACCCTGTGGACTTCATCACCCGCCATATGGGGCCAGTTTCCGACCTGCACCGCGCACAGGTTTCTATCGTGTTTCCAGGTTATCCGCGCCCACGCGCCGGTGAAAATGACGCAGCCTTTCGCTATCGAAGCAAGCGGGATGCAGCCCATGTGGACGGGGTCAAGATGTTTGGCGCCTCGCGCAACCGTCGCATAGAAGAACGCCATGCCTGGGTTCTGGGTCTGCCGCTGAATGCCCAAGACCCAGAGGCGGCACCGCTAGTGGTCTGGGAGGGCAGTCACGAGGTGATGCGACGCGGATTCGCGGCGGCCTTTGGCAGTGTTGCCCCGCAGGATTGGCATCTGGTGGATGTGACCGAGGCCTACAAGACTGCCCGGGCGGAGGTGTTTGAGACCTGCAGGCGTGTCACAGTACATGCCCAGCCCGGAGAGGCCTATCTGATGCACCGGCTTTGTCTGCATGGGGTGGCCCCATGGCAGGTATCATGGCAGGGATCAGAGGAGGTGTCAGGGTCGACAGATGTTGGCGCGCAGAACGAAGGGCGCGTCATTGCCTATTTCCGGCCCGAACAGGTGGGCGGGGTGTCGGACTGGATCACCCTGCCGTGAAAACTGCGTGCTAGCGTTTCAGGCGCGCGGCCCGACCGCCACGCCGTTTGGTCAGATTGCCTGCGCGGGCTGGCAGATCAGCCATGACCTCGGCGCGGTCTTCGTTGGACATCTTTGACCAGCTGGTGATCTCATCGATAGAGCGATAACAGCCGGTGCAGATGCGCGCATCGGGATGGACGACGCAGATATTGATGCAGGGCGACTGTATCTCGTCGCGTTGCCAGACCTTGGTGCTGTCTGTTTTAGCCATTCTTCAGGTGCCTCATTCGATCCAATGCTCCCTGCAGAATATAGGAAGCAGCCACATGATCGATAACCTCGGCGCGACGTTTTCGTGACGTATCTGCCTCTAATAGCGCGCGTTCGGCAGCAACGGTGCTCAAGCGTTCGTCCCAAAACCCGATGGGCAGCTCGGTGAGACGCGCCAGATTGCGCGCAAAGGCGCGAGTTTTCTGACAGCGCGGGCCCTCAGAGCCATCCATATTGCGGGGCAGGCCAAGCAGCAGTCCGCCAACCTCACGCGCCTTGGTGATTTCAAACAGGCGTTCGGCATCCAGGGTGAATTTCTTGCGTCGGATGGTTTCCAGCGGCGTGGCAACGGTGCCCAGCCGGTCGGAAATGGCAATACCAATGGTTTTCTCTCCAAAATCCAGCCCGGCGAGAGGGGAAAACCCAGGAACCGCAGCGGCGTATTCTTCGAAGTTATCAAAAATCATTGGTCGAGGCCTGCTTGATTTGCGGCGGCCTCGATCAGGCTGAGAGAGGCTGCATCAGCGCCAAAGCGTGTCTTGGCCTCGTCATAGATTGCAGCAGCGCGTGTACGATCGCCCAGAACGGCAAGTGCTCCAATGAGCTGCGCCCATTCCTTGGCGCTGCCACCTTCGGTGGCCAGTCGGTCAGACAGACGCGCGACCATGCCTTTGATCATCTCCTGGCGGTCTTCGGTTGTCATGTCTTGCGCAGCAGAAACGTCGTCGGCGCTTGGCCCAGCTAGGGCAGGGCCGCCGTCAGGTGTTGCACCCGGAACATCGATGAGACGGTATTCGACCCCGGCGCGGAAAGCCATTTCTTCGATTTGGGCTTCAATCCCGTTGATCCAGGGCGCACCTTTAGGGCCCATGCGCAGGGTTTCTGACCAGATGCGAAACGCAATATCGGGTCGGTTCAGCTGTCCCTGCATCAGACCCCAATAATAGCGGGCGGGACCATTGCGCGGATCCAGCGTCAGGGTACGGTCCAGCAGTTCTTCGGCCTCGGGAGAGACATAGCCGCCGCTGGCCATGATCATCAGCTCGGCCAGCTCGCCATAGTCCTGCGCTTCGAGGTCGCCGGTCATGATCTGAATGTAGTTGCGCTTGGCCTCATAGGCGGCTTTGAAATTGCCTAGATTTGCCTCGTGCTGCGACAGCAGGGCCTGTCCCTGTGCGTCATTGCTGCGGGCATTGGCTGTTTTGCGCAGCTGCGCGACCAGATCAAGATACTCGGCTTCGGCCTGTGGTTTTGGCGTCGCCGGAAGGCGGGCTTCGGCCTCTGACTGGCTGGGGCGGGTTTTGGCATAGTCTTTGGCGGCGGCAATGCGCAGTTCCAGCCCCATGTCGTCATAGCCGGGTGCGCCCAGCCAGCTATAAAGCCCAAGGGTGCCCCCGATCAATGCGACGGCTGAGATCAGGATCATAGCGCGACTCAGGCCTGCGGGCTGACTGTCACCGCTTTGCTGTTGCTGAAGCAGGGAGTCAGCTGCCAGAATACGGCGGGAAACTTCGGCCCGGACCCGGTCGGCGTCTGATGCATTGATCACGCCGCGGGCGAGATCCTTGTCCACGTCACGCAACTGCTGGCGATAGACACGCAGATCATAGGCTGCAGGCGGCTCGCCAACCTCATGCGCCCGCATCAGCGCCAGTGAAAGCAGGCCGGTGACCGCAAGGGCCACAAAGGAAATCAGGATCCAGAATACCATAGTCACTCCGCGAATTGCGCTTGTTGGTGGTTTCCTCTCATCTATAGGCGGGCGCGGCAGGAAAAAAGAGCTAACTGCCCGGGTGCGCGGTCCTGACCGATGCAGGCTTGCACGGGCTGGCCTGCGCCCCGTGACGTGCGCGTGTCGCAACAGTGCAAAAATGCGACGATAAACGGCGTAGGGAAACCGGGCCTCTGGGGCATACCAGTTGTTAGTCACGAACCATCGGATTCGCCAATGAAACGCTATTCAGCCTTTGCTGTCGCGCGGGAAGCCCTGCGCTATCATACCGGATGGGAGCGCGCCTGGCGCTCGCCGGAACCGAAACGCCATTACGATGTTGTCATCGTAGGGGCTGGTGGCCACGGTCTGGCCACAGCCTATTATCTTGGCAAGAACTTTGGCATTACGAATGTCGCGATTATCGAAAAGGGCTGGTTGGGCGGTGGTAACACCGGTCGTAACACCACCATCATCCGGTCAAACTATCTGCAGGATCCCTCGGCTGCGATCTATGAAAAGGCCCGCAGTCTGTATGAAACCATGTCGCAGGACCTGAACTACAACGTCATGTTCAGCCCGCGCGGCGTCATGATGCTGGCGCAGACCGAGCATGAGATCCGCGGCTACAAACGCACCGCCCATGCCAATGCCTTGCAAGGTGTGCAGACCGAATGGATCGAGCCTGCCCGCGTCAAAGAACTGGTGCCGATCATCAATCTGCATGGGCCGCGCTACCCCGTTCTGGGCGCCCTGTGGCAGGAACGCGCTGGTACCGCGCGTCATGACGCCGTTGCTTGGGGCTATGCGCGCGCCTGTTCCGACATGGGGATGGACATCATCCAGCAATGCGAGGTCACTGGCGTACGTGTTGAAAATGGCCGTGTTGCAGGTGTTGAAACCTCCAAAGGTCCGATCGATTGCGACAAGATGGGCATGTTGGTTGCGGGCAATGCTTCGCATTTGGCCGATATGGCTGGCTTCCGTCTGCCAATGGAGAGCGTCGCCCTTCAGGCGCTGGTCTCTGAACCGATCAAACCCTGCATGGATGTGGTCGTCATGGCCAATACGGTGCATGGATACATGTCTCAGTCCGATAAGGGTGAGATGGTGATTGGCGGCGGCACCGATGCAGCCAACAACTATACCCAGCGTGGGTCGTTCCATCATATCGAGGAAACCGTGCGCGCTCTGGTCGAAACCTTCCCGATGGTCAGTCGCCTCAAGATGCTGCGCCAGTGGGGCGGCATTGTGGACGTGACCGGTGACCGGTCGCCGTTGATCTCGAAAACGCCCGTTGGCAACTGCTTTATCAACTGTGGTTGGGGCACCGGCGGTTTCAAATCGATCCCCGGATCCGGTTGGGCCATGGCTGAACTGATGGCCACGGGTCATTCGCCGCTGACCGAAGAGTTCACCATGAACCGCTTCAAAGAAGGCAAGTTCATCGACGAGAGCGTCGCCGCTGGCGTGGCGCACTAGTGCCGCAGAATTCATAAGGACGGAGTAAGCACAATGCTGATCCTTGAATGCCCCTATTGCGGCGTCAAAGCCGAAGAAACTGAACTGGCTGCGGGCGGCGAAGCGCATCTGAAGCGCTTTGGCCCTGGCTCGGACGACAATGATTTCCACGACTACCTGTTTATGCGCGAAAACCCAAAGGGCGTGCATTTTGAACGCTGGCGTCATGCCAATGGCTGCGGCAAGTGGTTCCATGCCGCCCGCTGTACCACCACGCTGGAGGTCTTTGGCACCTATGCGGCGCAGACCTATGAGCCGCCGCAGGAGATCAAGGACAAGATCACCGCAAAACGTCCCGGCTGGAGCTGGCGTGAATTCTCGGATGCCTCCGAATGATCCGCCCTGCTGAAACACATGGCTTTACTTTGAAAGGTCAGACCACATGAGCACGCGTCTCGCCAAACAGGGCCGGCTGATTGACCGGTCCAAACAGATCGAGTTCACCTTCAACGGCAAACGGATGCAGGGCTACGGGGGCGACAGTCTCGCCTCGGCGCTGCTGGCCAATGACCAGATGATGATGGGCCGGTCGTTCAAATACCACCGCCCGCGCGGTGTTGTGGCCTCCGGCTCTGAAGAGCCCAATGCGCTGATGCAGCTGGGCACTGGCGACCGCTATGAGCCCAACCAGCGTGCCACCACCACCGAGCTGTTTTCGGGCCTGACTGCGGCGTCACAGAACCACTGGCCAAGCCTCGAGTTCGACGTGCTGGCCATCAACAACAAGCTGTCGCGGTTCCTGACGGCTGGATTCTATTATAAGATGTTCATCCATCCGCGCCCGCTGTGGAAGCACGTCTACGAGCCGATCATCCGCAAATCCGCCGGTCTCGGCGCGGCACCTGACTCGGAGCTGAAAGACGCCGACACCTACGAACATTTCTATTTCTTTGCGGATGTGGTTGTGATCGGTGGTGGTGTTGCCGGTTTGCAGGCCGCCAAGGCGGCGGCTGCAAGCGGAGCCAAAGTTCTGGTGCTGGAGCAAAACAACCATTGGGGCGGTCGTGCCCCTGTGGATGGTGGCACAATCGACGGCGATACGCCGGAGGTTTGGGTCGAAAAGACCCTGACAGAGCTGCGCGCAATGGACAATGTCACTCTGCGCGACCGCTGCATGGGCTCTGGCGTCTATGACCACGGCTATGCACTGGGCTATGAGCGTCTGACCGATCACGCGCCGGGGCAGGGTGGTCCACGCCACCGCCTGTGGCGGATCCGTGCCAAACAGATCATCACCGCCACTGGTGCGATCGAGCGTCCGCTGTCTTTTGCTGGCAATGACGTGCCTGGCGTGATGCTGGCGGCTTCGATGCGCGACTATGTGGTCAACTGGGGCGTGACTCCCGGCCAAAAGGTCGTAGTTGCCACCAACAACGACGATGCCTATCGCACCGCCCTGACCCTGCATGACGCAGGCGTCGAGGTGGTCCGCGTGGTTGACGCGCGCGACACCGGCGGCGGTGCGCTGATGGAAATGGTGCGCGATAAAGGTATCCGGGTTGAGCTGGGCCGCGCCATTGCAAAGGTCAAGGATGGCCCGCGTGTCACCAAGGTCGCCATCTGCGCGCAGAATGGCGAAGGCGGCGCCCAGGAAGAGGTCGAGGCGGATGCCGTGGCCATGTCCGGTGGCTGGTCGCCCGTGGTTCACCTGTGGTCCCACTGTGGGGGTAAACTCACCTGGGACAAGGATCACGCCTTCTTCCGTCCCGATCCCACCCGTCCGCCGCTTGGCGATAATGGCGCAGGCTTTGTGGTCGCAGCCGGTTCTGCCAATGGCAACCTGGGTCTTGGCGCGGCGCTGGAAGACGCAGCTGCTGCTGGTGCTCAAGCGGCCGAGGCTGCGGGTTTCCCAGCGAAATCTGTCGCTGCATCCAAAGGTGTGGCCGAGGACGAGACCCTGATGCAGCCGGTTTGGCTGATGCCTGCCAAAGCAGATATCAAGCTGCGGATGAAAACTTGGCTCGACTATCAAAATGACGTCAAAGTCTCTGACGTGCAACTGGCCGCTCGTGAAGGCTATGAAAGCGTGGAGCACACCAAGCGTTACACCACGCTGGGCATGGCAACTGATCAGGGTAAGCTGAGCAATATCAATGGGCTGGCCATTCTTGCTGACAGTCTTGGGGCAGAAATCCCGCAGGTCGGCACCACCACCTTCCGTCCGCCGTATCACCCGATTTCCATGGGTGCGATCGGTGGCGAGGCCCGTGGCGAGATCTTCCAGCCGGTGCGCAAGACGCCGATCTATGACTGGAACGATGCCAATGGTGCGGATTGGGAACCGGTTGGCCAGTGGCGCCGTCCCTTTGCCTATACCCGCAGCGGCGAGAGCCGTCATGACGCGGTGAACCGCGAGGTGAAGAACACCCGCGAGAATCTTGGCCTCCTGGATGCGTCCACTCTTGGCAAGTTGATCGTCAAAGGGCCAGACGCAGGCAAGTTCCTCGACATGATGTATACCAACATGATGTCGACGCTGAAGATCGGCAAATGCCGCTATGGTCTGATGTGTTCCGAGAACGGCTTTTTGTCTGATGATGGCGTTGTTGCCCGCATCGACGAAGACACCTGGCTGTGCCACACTACCACTGGCGGTGCCGAAAGCATCCATGGTCACATGGAAGAATGGCTGCAGACTGAGTGGTGGGACTGGAAAGTCTACGTCGCCAATGTGACCGAGCAATACGCCCAGATCGCCGTTGTTGGCCCCAAGGCCCGCAAGGTGCTGGAAAAGCTCAACGCACAGGCCGGTGGCGGCATGGATCTCAGCAAGGAAGCGCTGCCCTTCATGGAGTGGCGTGAAGGCCAGATCGGCGGCTTTGACGCACGTGCATTCCGGATCTCCTTCTCGGGTGAGCTGTCTTACGAGATCGCCGTTGCGGCCTCGGAAGGGCAGGCCTTCTGGGACGCGCTGATGGAGGCAGGCCGCGAATTTAATGTCATGCCTTATGGCACCGAGACCCTGCACATTTTGCGCGCCGAAAAGGGCTTCATCATGATCGGCGACGAAACCGATGGCACCGTGATCCCGCAGGATCTGGGGCTGAACTGGGCGCTGTCGAAGAAAAAGGAAGACTATCTGGGCAAGCGTGCGCAGCAACGCTCGCATATGGCTGACCCGGATCGCTGGCAGCTGGTTGGTCTGGAGACCACTGATGGATCGGTCCTGCCGGATGGGGCCTATGCGCTTGGCAATGGTATCAATGCCAATGGCCAAAAGAACATGATTGGCCGGGTGACTTCGACCTACTATTCGGCAACGCTGGATCGCGGCATTGCCATGGGGCTGGTCAAACATGGTCCCAAACGCATGGGCGAGGTGATCGAGTTCCCCGGAACTGATGGCAAGACCTACACAGCAAAGATCGTCGATCCGGTCTTCTACGACAAGGAAGGGGAGAAGCAGAATGTCTAATCCTGTCACCGCAACCAATGGCGCTCAGTTTTCGGGCATTGCCACTGTCGCAGATGTTGGCCTTCAGGGCATGATCACCCTACGTGGCGATCTTTCTTCCAAGCCTCTGGCAGCAGCCGTCAAGGCTGCCACCGGCACTGAGGTTCCCGCGCAGGGCACGATCTTGGTGGTTGAGGGCGGCGCGGCTGCCTGGATGTCACCGGATGAGCTGTTGCTGCTGGTTCCCTATGAGCAGGCGGTGGCCAAGACTGCTGAGCTGACTAAGGCCCTGAAAGGCGAACATGCACTGGCGGCCAATGTGTCGGACGCCCGCTCCTTCTTTCAGATCACAGGCGATGGCGCACGCGAGGTACTGGCCAAAATCAGTCCGGTGGATCTGTCGCCTGAAGCCTTTGTGGCAGGCGACTTTCGCCGCAGCCGCACAGCGCAGGTCGCAGCCGCTTTCTGGCTTCAGGATGACGGCAGTTTCCGGGTGGTCTGCTTCCGTTCGGTAGGCGCCTATATGTTTGGGCTGCTGTCAACGGCTGCGCATCCGCAATCTGCAGTTGGCGTTTACTGACGGCCTGTGATCCGGGTCTCGAACCTGTATTCAGAGATTAAACTTAAAGACCCTCCGTCAAAAGCGGAGGGTCTTTTCCGTTGTCTTCATTTGGTTTTTTCAATTACACGGTGGACCGCCAATGTCAGAGGCGCCGGAAATCTTTTTGGTCACATCAGCCCTTCTTTCCTGCCGTTTTCGGTGTCACATGCCGGGGCAGCAGTCTCCTCTGGCAGCTGATATCTCCCCAGCAGTGCAAAGATTGTCTGATACTCTTCTCAAGGGGACTTTGTGCCTGTTTCCCCTTGCGAACTGCACCGGCGGGCGACTTGATCCAGTGCTTGACAGGCGTTGCGACATCAGAGCAGTGTCAGCGATAAGGTTTGCAACATGACTGCGCGGGGCGGTTGCTTGTTTCAAGTTTTATGTTATTTCAAGGCGCTATTGCCTCAAGGTATGCAGTTTGCAGTCCGTGAGATCAGCAATAATTTGAGCCTTCGAAAGTATATTCGGCCTTTTCCCAAATTTCTCTTTGACGCGAGTAGGCGTCATGATATTCAGCTTTGAGTAGGTGTTTTTAGTTACTTGTATTTTGCTTTTTTGCATGGAGTGTAACGCGATAGGTTGATTTATCCGTTCCAGTTGTTCTGCGTGAGTGCTGAGGGTTTTATGGTTGAAATTGCAAAATGGTTTGTTTTTCTTGCAACCTTTATGGCCTGGACTACAGCGGAAGCCTCTGAAACCTACCTGTGCCGGATTGTACCTTTATCGAAATCATCGCTGGTACCATCTCAGGTCGCGATGGAGCTTTTTGACGGTCGTAAATCCGCCCGTGTCTGGGATGGCTCCGAGGGGGTCGCCGTGCCGGTAGAGCTCGAGAAACGAAGCGAGAATTCTTATTTGTTGGACTGGACCGTTCGGCCCGCCGTTCTTGAAAAAATGCCCGGCATGGCGGGGGAGCGCTTTCAGGTCATCCTGAATTTGCAGAACTTGAAGGTCTCGGTGCTGGTTCTTTCGCGCCTGGAAATGGGGACGCTATCGCCACGCGGAGTCGGACGGTGCAGCATGATCAGAGAGGCCGAGAAATTGTCTCAACGAGATTTTTGAAATCGTGCTCTGCGGGTCAGCGTGAGTGAGATCGACATGAATACTATAGGAACTTGAACCTGTCTTCGGTGATGACTTGGCTCACCTTGGGGGTACTGCCGCGCGGCTATGATAATGACATGAGCGGCAAAGGGAGCTGCACTGTCTCCGGTACCGTCTCAGGCTAGCTCTGTCTTCACGCGGTGAACAAAAAGGTTGGAAACTGAGTTAGGGCGCGCTCTTGTGTAAGGGTTTCAAAACCCGAAGCGCGGCCATTGTCCTCTAGACAGGTTCCGTAGAACGACAATAGCTCGGCCAGGGTTTTCATCCTCTCTTGACGGGTCTCAGAATCGAGAAAAGGTGCGTGGGTGGACAGGTATAGTGCTGGGCGCTGTTCTTTCAGCCAGGGGATAAGCTGTGGCAGGACGTCGAATTCGGCACCCTCGATATCCATTTTGACCAGCGACACCTGGCCGAGATCGGCCGATTTGGCAAAATCCTCCCATCCCAGAGTAACCACGTCAGAGCCGTGGTCGCCGTCATTCAGCAGGCTTGTCATGCTATCGCCGGCCTCGCCACCAAAAGACGCCATCCGGGCGAGGCCAACTTGCTGGCTGAGAGCGACCGAAAAGGCCGAAACATTCTGGATCTGGTTCAATTCGAGGTTCCAGGCCAGATGGCGAAAGGCAACGGGATCAGGCTCAAAGCAATACACCCGGCGAGCCTTTGCGGCACCATAAAGGACCGTAGGTCCAATCCAGGCGCCGATATCCAGATAGTCGTGATCCTTGTCCAGATGAGCATCCAGCACGGCAAAGGTTTCAGGCTCCCAGCTGCCCGCCGCAGCCTTGCGCCAGAATTTTGAATGATACGGATCCAAGCGAAAGGGAAGGCCGTTCAGGCTGCCGGCGTAGTAGCCGCGGGCGCGGTAAAACATCTTGCGCGCCGCTGTCCAGGTCTTTGCAATCATCCGGCTTTCCCCCATTTTCGCACATAGATCCTGCTCATCTTGCGCGCTGTTTTATCGTCTTGGCCCTTGACCTGCCCCCCCGCTGCGCCGCATGTATCTGCTCAGGAACGCAACATTTTTTGACAGGGGTCCACTATGGCTTTTGAACTTCCCGATCTTCCTTATGCACATGACGCGCTGGCCGCCAAGGGCATGTCGGCAGAAACCCTGGAATACCACCACGATCTGCACCACAAAGCCTATGTCGACAACGGCAACAAGCTGATTGCTGGTACCGAATGGGACAGCAAGTCGCTGGAAGAGATCATTGTTGGCACCTATGACGCATCCTCCGTGGCGCAGAACGGTATCTTCAACAACATCTCGCAGCTGTGGAACCACAACCAGTTCTGGGAAATGATGGGCCCTGGTGGTTCGGCCATGCCCGGTGATCTGGAAAAAGCTCTGGTTGAAAGCTTTGGCTCGGTTGACGAATTTAAATCGCAGTTTTCGGCCGCTGGCGCGGGTCAGTTCGGCTCCGGCTGGGCCTGGCTTGTGAAAAACGCTGATGGTTCGCTCGCCGTGACCAAGACCGAAAACGGTGTGAACCCACTGTGCTTCAACCAGACAGCCCTGCTGGGTTGTGATGTTTGGGAGCACTCCTACTACATCGATTTCCGCAACAAGCGACCTGCCTACCTGTCGAACTTCCTCGACAACCTGGTGAACTGGGAAAACGTTGCTTCGCGCCTCGGCTAAGTTTCGACGCAGTGAAGATAGATGATGTGACGCCCGGCCTTTTGGTCGGGCGTCATTGATTTGAGAGGGGCGTTGTGCGCAATGAGTACCCCCTTCAAAGAAAAGACGGCAAAGACATTTGCAGAGACCGGGCATAGGGGCAGCGGAAATGACTGAGGCAGCAAAAGGCGTCTGTGCCATGATCATCGCCTGTACGGTCTGGGGGCTGTCAGGGCTGTTTTACAAGCTTCTGTCGCATATCCCGCCAGAACAGGTGTTGTCGCACCGGGTTCTGTGGTCCTGCCTGTTCTTTGCGGCGGTTTTGTTGATACAGGGGCGGATCCAAGTTCTGGGGGCGGCGCTGTCTGATAGTGGCAATGTGAAAATCCTGCTGCTGGCGACGGCGATGATTTCGCTGAACTGGTTTACCTTCATCACATCCGTGCAGATCGGGCGCGCCACTGAGGCCTCGCTCGGCTACTATATCTTTCCACTGCTCAGCGTGATGCTGGGGCGCTTTGTCTTTGGCGAACACCTTAGTCGAGCGCAAAGCCTGGCCATTGCGCTTGCGGTCCTCGCGGTGGTGATCCTGACAATTGGTCTTGGGGTTGCGCCCTGGATCTCGCTGATCCTGGGCTTCAGTTTTGGCACCTATGGTGTGGTCAAGAAACGTCTGGATCTTGGGCCCGTGGTTTCTGTGACTGCCGAAGTTCTGCTGATCCTGCCACTGGCTCTTTTGGTCATTCTCGGCACCGGTGGCGGAGGCTTTCAGCTGGGCTGGTCTGAGGCAGGACTGCTTATGCTCTCAGGGCCTTTGACAGGGGCGCCGCTGATCCTGTTCAGTTATGCGGCGCGGCGGGTTGCTCTGGGTACGGTTGGGGTGTTGCAATACATCAACCCAACTCTGCAAGCCTTTGTTGCTGCGTTAGTTTTTGGCGAAGTGTTTACCATTTGGCACAGCCTCGCCTTTGCTTTGATCTGGGTCGCCGTGATCATTTTCTCGGCGGGGGCTTTGCAAAAGCAACGGCAGAGCGCCCGCGTCTAGAGGTTGTCCTTAGCACCGGTTGACGGAGCCTGCCGGGGCAGGGTCCCGTCCCGGTCAGGATCTCCAGCGCCTGCTCCGGAGTGTCTACCCAGGTCAGAAAGTCGCCAAGTGATGCATCGGCAAAGCCCTGATCTAGCATGTGCTCCACCAGATCGCGCAGTTTGTCCCAATAGCCTGCAATGTTCAGCACCAGAATGGGTTTATCGTGCAGGCCCAGTTGTCGCCAGGTCAGGGCCTCGAACAGCTCGTCCAGTGATCCGGGGCCGCCGGGCAGAACCACCACGGCATCCGCGTTATACAGCATGACCTTTTTGCGTTCGTGCATGGTTTCGGTGACCACATAGGTGGTGAGGTCTGATTTGCCGACCTCGCGCTTCACCAGATGCTCTGGGATCACGCCAAAAGTCTCGCCTCCGGCGGCCTGGGCGGCACGCGCGACACTGCCCATCAGACCAACATCACCAGCGCCATAGACCAGGCGCAGCCCGCGTGCGGCCAGTCCCTGACCAAGGGCCGTTGCGGCGCTTTCGTAGGCAGGCATTGCCCCGGACCGGGATCCGCAATAGACACAGACGGATTTTATGCTCATCGGGCAACCTTTCACTTTGTTTTCAAGGGGACATAACTCGTGTTTTGACCCTTGTTAACGCGGTTGCTAGGTTGGCTCAACCACGCGGGACACGAACCCGTGCGGAAGGCTCGCAAAGAGCCTGCTCTAGGGAAGGGACAAAATGACTGGGACGACAGGACGTGGCGGGCTGAAGGCTCTGGCACTCGGAGGGATTGGTGCAACTGTCGTTGGTGTCGGGGGAGCGGTGCTGGTCTGGCTGGGGGTTTTCGACACAGAGACCTATCGTCTGTCCACATCGGATCCTCAGACGGAGCTGGTCATCACCCCCTCCGCCGAAGTGCCTTCGGTTATGCAAGGCAGCTCTCAGCAACCCGATCCGGAAGAAACGTCGCAAGTCGCCTCTTCTGCCGAGCAAGCGGAGGCTGCAGACCAAGCACCAGTTCAACCCGCGGATCAGAACGAGCTCGAGTCTGAAGGGGCACAAACCGGTTCCGAACTCGCAGAGACAGTGGGTGACACAGTTGGTGATGATGGCGCTCTGGCAACTGTCACCCCGTCACAAACTGCCTCCGAAAATGATCAACAGATTGAACCGGTAGCTGATCCTGTAGCTGGGGTCCTCGCGGCGCCTCAGCTTGATCTGGTTCGGGTTGACCCGGCTGGCGATACTGTGATTGCGGGACGCGCCACTGCCGGCGCACGTGTTGCGGTCCTGTTGGATGGCAGGGTTCTGGAACGGATCGATGTGTCGCAGGGCGGAGAATTTGTTGCCTTTGCCTTGATCGCGCCCAGTGATCAGGCGCGGGTGATTTCGCTGCGCGCAGAGCAGGGCGATCAGACCACCCTGTCGGAGACCAGCTTCATTCTTGCACCTGCAGCACCTGTCCCCAGCGCGCCGACTCTTCTGGCGCAGGCCGAAACCGCAGCACCAAAGGAGGAGCCTGCGGTTGCAGTTTCCGAAGCAGCAGGTGCGACGACAAGTGGTGTGACTGCAAATAATACTACGGCCCCAGTAGAGTCAGGTGAACAAGACGCTACAGAGACCACGACGGGATCACGCGAAGCTGGCGAAACTTCGCAGGGACAGACTGGCGTCGCTGAAGGGACAGCGAATGCTCCCAATAGTTCTGAAGTCATTGCTGCGGTGTCTGTAGCAGATCAGGTCGCTCAAGGTGGCGAGCCTTCTGCCCCGGTTGTCACCCCGAGCTCTCCTGCTCAGGGAGCGGAAGACGAGACCCGGGTGGTGGAACCTGAAACCAAACCGGCTGCGGCGGCAGGCACCATCGTCAGTGCCGAGACAGACCCGGCCCCGGAACCGGCTCCGACTCAGGTTGCAGTTCTGCGCGCCGATGCGCAGGGGGTGACATTGGTACAACCGGCAGCGCAGGCACCACAGGGCAAGGTGGTGCTGGATACCATCGGCTACTCTGACAGGGGCGAGGTGCAGCTAGCCGGGCGTGCGCGCGCCAACGCGCGGGTCCGCGTCTATTTGGATAATGCGGTTGTGACCAGCTTTGTGGTGGCGCAGAACGGCAGTTGGGGCGGGCAGCTTGAGGCAGTCGATCCGGGTGTCTACCGTCTGCGGCTGGATGAGCTGGACACCAATGGCAAGGTCCTCAGCCGTCTGGAAACCCCGTTCAAGCGCGAAGCACCTGAGGTTCTGTTGCCACCGGCCAACAGTGATACGGCACCCGATGCAGCAGCGCCTCTGGTGCGGGCGGTGACGGTACAGGAAGGGGATACGCTTTGGGCGATTTCACAGCAGCGCTACGGCAGTGGATTCCTGTATGTGCGGGTATTTGAAGCCAATCAGGCAGCAATTCGTGACCCTGATCTGATCTATCCCGGTCAGGTTTTTGCCATTCCCGAGTAGTCGGAGACAGAACAAGCGGTTGATCCGCCGAAAACGCGCTCTTATCGGCGCGTTTTTCGCTTTCGGCTCTGGTGGTGAACGCCGCCAAAGCCTATTTCGAAGTGTCTGAGGCAGGAAGGCGTTAATCATGACCCGAGACCGGATTTCGACAGATCGAAGCATTGCCAGTGATGAACGCCGGTCTGGCCTGCGCACGTTGCGCCGCATGGGGCCGTATCTTTGGCCGAAAGATCAGCTTTGGGTCAAACAACGGGTGGTTCTTGCGATTGCGGTTTTGGTTCTGGCCAAGCTGATCGCGGTCTATACGCCGATGCTCTACAAAGGAGCGGTTGATGCGCTCGCAGCCGAGGGGGTGCCACCGCTGGCACTGGGGGCAGTGGGTCTGACAGTGGCCTATGGCATGGCGCGGATCCTGACCACCGGGTTTCAGCAGCTGCGCGATGCGATCTTTGCCCCGGTCGGCCAGCGTGCGCTGCGTCAGCTGGCACTGGAGACCTTCACCCATATTCACAACCTGTCGATGCGCTATCACATCACGCGTAAGACAGGCGGGCTGTCGCGGATCATCGAACGTGGCGTCAAGGGCGTCGAGTTCCTGCTGCGCTTCATGCTGTTTTCCATCGGCCCGCTGGTGCTGGAGCTTACCCTGGTCGCGATTATCCTGACGGTGCTCTTTGATGCCTGGTATCTGGTGGTCGTGGTGAGCACCATCACGCTTTATGTCTGGTTCACGTTTGCTGTGACCGAATGGCGGGTGAAACTGCGCCGTGAGATGAACAAGCAAGATACTGACGCCAATCAAAAGGCCATCGATAGCCTGCTCAACTTTGAAACGGTGAAGTATTTTGGCGCCGAGGCACGTGAGGCCGCGCGCTATGACGGTGCGATGCGCGCCTATGCGCAGGCGGCACTCAAGACTGCTTATTCGCTGGCCTTTTTGAACTTTGGTCAAAGCGTTTTCATTACCGGCGGTCTGATTGCTGTCATGGTGATGGCGGCGATTGGCGTGCAAAATGGTGCGCTGACGGTTGGCGATTTTGTCATGGTCAACGCCTATATGATCCAGATCACCGTGCCGCTGAACTTCCTAGGGACGGTGTACCGCGAAATCCGCCAGAGCCTGGTCGATATGGGCGAGATGTTTGATCTGCTAGAGCAGCCCGCCGATGTGACAGACCGGGCAGATGCCAAACCGCTCAAGGTCTCAGGCGGCGAAATTCGGCTGGAAGATCTGCGCTTTGGCTATGACAAGGAACGCGAAATCCTGAAAGGCGTTTCGATCACAGCCGGGGCGGGCCAGACTTTGGCCATTGTCGGCTCTACCGGGTCGGGCAAATCCAC
Organism: Phaeobacter sp. CECT 5382; assembly: GCF_001457775.1. Classification (GTDB taxonomy): domain Bacteria; phylum Pseudomonadota; class Alphaproteobacteria; order Rhodobacterales; family Rhodobacteraceae; genus Pseudophaeobacter. The sequence continues at coordinate 47,883 of NZ_CYSG01000020.1, read as the reverse complement.
CATCGGACGACTGCTGTTTCGATTTTATGATGTGACCAGCGGGCGCCTGACAATCGACGGGCAGGATGTGCGCGATGTTACACAGAAAAGCCTGCATGCCGCCATTGGTGTGGTGCCGCAGGATACCGTTCTGTTCAACGACACCATCCGTTACAACATTGCCTATGGTCGCGCCGGGGCCACCCAGGATGAAGTAGAACAGGCTGCACGCGATGCCCAGATCCATGATTTCATCAGTGGCCTGCCCGAAGGCTATGACACCCAGGTCGGGGAACGCGGGCTGAAGCTGTCCGGCGGTGAGAAACAGCGGGTGGGCATTGCGCGTACCCTGCTGAAGAATCCGCCAATCCTGTTGCTGGACGAGGCCACATCTGCCCTGGATACCGACACCGAGCAAGAGATCAAAGATGCGCTGGAACGCGCCAGCGAGGGCCGTACAGTGCTGACGATCGCGCATCGCTTGTCTACCGTTGCCGAGGCAGATCTGATCGTGGTGCTGGAACAGGGCGAGGTGGTGGAACAGGGCAGCCACGAAGACTTGCTGGCGCGCGAAGGCCGCTATGCCCATCTGTGGCAGCGCCAACAGGCGGATGATCAGGCCGTGGCCTGACCCATAGTTTCAAAGGCCGCCGTTGTTAAGCTCCTGGCGTGCAGAGGGGAGACAGATTGATTTTGGACTTGATCGTTTTTCCGCTTTGCTGCGTGGTGCCTTTGTTCACGCTCTTGCCATTGCTCCGCCATGAAGCCTGGTGGGTGCGCGCTTTTGAGTTTCCAGCGGTGCAGATTACTGCTGTAACCTGTGCTGCACTCGTAGCATACCCTTTGATCTATGGCTGGCAGGCGGGCGGGGATCTGGCATTGATCGGGGTTCTTCTGATCTGTGCGATCATCCAACTGGCGCGTATCATTCGATATACGCCTGTCTTTCCAAAACAAATCCAGTCAGCGCGCCAGTCGCGCCCGAAAGACCAGTTGAACCTGCTTGTTGCAAATGTTTTGATGACCAACAGAACGGCGCAGCCGCTGTTGGATCTGATCCATGATTTGAAACCGGATCTGGTTTTAGTGCTCGAGACCGACAACTGGTGGCAAGACCAGTTGGATGCGATCTCCGAGGGATATCCCTACGTGGTGCGTCAGCCATTGGATAATCTTTATGGCATGCACCTTTATTCCCGTCTTGAACTGCTGGATGCCGAGATTCTTTTTCTGGTTGAAGAAGGCGTGCCATCGATCCATGCAGAGGTTGTTCTGGCCTCGGGCCAACGGGTAAAACTGCATTGCCTGCACCCGGCGCCGCCAAGCCCCACTGAAAATGCGACCTCTGCCGAACGCGATGGTGAATTGATGGTCGTGGCCAAGACATTGGATCATCAGGCGCAATCAGTCGTTGTGATGGGGGATTTGAACGACGTGGCTTGGTCGATATCAACCCGTCTGTTTCAAAAGATGAGCGGCCTGCTGGATCCGCGTGTCGGGCGCGGTATGTTCAGCACGTTTCACGCTGGCTTTCCCCTGTTTCGCTGGCCCTTGGACCATGTGTTTTGTTCCGGTGACTTCACCGTTGTCTCGCTTGCTCGGCTGCCCAAAATCGGATCGGACCACTTCCCGATTCAGGTCGTTTTGCAACATACTCCTAGCGCAAAACGGCTCCATCCGGAGCCGGTTGCAAGTCAAAGCGAAGCCGAGTTTGCACAGCAGAAAATCATCGATGTCGATGCTGATGAGACCGCACTACGCGGCTAGAGTTCGACCTGGACCTCGTGCATCCAAAGTTTTGCTGGGCGCGACAGCATAAAGACCACCACTTCTGCCAGATCTTCGGGCTCGGTGAAGATATGATTTGGGACCTCTTCGCCAGCCTTGGCGAACATGCCGGTGTTGGTGCCACTCTGATAGAGGGCAGCGATCCGCACGCCGGTTTCGGCCTCGTCCTGCTTCAACACATCACTAAAGCCGCGCACCCCGTATTTGGTGGCCGTGTAGACTGATTGTCCCGGCTGTGCCACGACCCCGGATTTTGACACCACGTTCAGAATGGCGGCGGCCCCGGTTTTGCGCAGGGCCGGCAGCAGGGCTTGCGTCAGTTGCATCAATCCGGTGAGATTGGTCTGGACCGTCTCGATCAGGACCTGCGCAGGAATGCTGTCCAGCGGACCTGCTTTGTGCCAGATGCCGGCATTGTTGATCAGGATATCCACCCGGTCAAAATCCTCTAGGATCCGCTGGGTGGTTGCGGCAAGCGTTTCTGGCTCCATCAGGTCCATTGCATAGCTGCGCACCTCTGGTGCGCCAAGCGCCCGCGCCTGATTGCAGACCGATGCAAGCCGGGCCTCGTTGCGCCCTAGAATGGCCAGCCGGCAGCCCTCGGCCGCAAGTTTGAGGCAGATATGCTTGCCAATGCCATCGCTGCCGCCAGTGACAACAACCACTTTGTCTTTGAGGTTCATTGCAATGCCCTTTTTGTTGGTGCCTGCCTGTCTGTGAGCCTGGCTGTGAGCCTAGCTGTGAGCCTGTCTACCACGATGGCCCAGGGTATGACATCCGCGAAAGCATCAAGCCTTGGTAAGGGATAGCTCAAGAAGGCTTGCAATCGCCGGTATACTTGCTGTCGCCGGTATAAAAGAAAAAACACCCCCGGAAAAACCGGAGGTGTCAAAAGATCTTCTGATGTGACCTGGGGCTATTCCGCCGCCTGAAGTGAGGGGCCGCCCGAGGCTTTCTTCGACCCTGTTTCATCGACTGGCTTTGTCGGAGCTGTGCTGCTGTCCAGATCATCCCAAAGGATTTCGCTGGTGGGCAGCTTTCGAGCCTTTTTGGCCAGCCGCATGTCCTGGGCGATGCGGCTGGAACGTCCCCCACTGACGCGGGCCAAAAGTCGTCCCATCCAGCTCATATAGGTCGACAGCCAGACCCGGATCGACAGCAGCGAGGGCGTCACCACTAGCGTCAGCACGGTAGCGATACCAAGGCCAAAGACAACGGCGGTGGCCAGCTGCTTCCACCACAGCGCGGTGGGGCTGTCGATCGAATAGCCGCCATCAATAAAGTCGAGACTGATGCCAAACATCATCGGCGCCAGACCGGCCATGGTTGTGACGGTGGTCAGCAGCACCGGGCGAATGCGGGCCTCGGCGGTGCGGATAATCGCCTCGATCCGGGGCATCTGCAGGCTGAATTCCTGATAGGTATCGATGAGAACAATATTGTTGTTCACCACAATCCCCGCCAGCGCCACAATGCCTGTGCCAGTCATGATGATCGAAAACGGCTGCTGCATCACCATCATGCCAATCAGCACGCCTGTTGTGGACAGAACCACTGCCAGCAATACCAGAACCGCATTGTAGAAAGAGTTGAACTGCGCCAGCAGGATCACGAACATCAGCGCCAAAGCCCCAGCAAAGGCTTTGGACAAGAACGCACCGGATTCTGCCTGTTCTTCCTGATCACCGGTCCATTCCCAGGCGACGGCCCGGTCCAGTGGGCCAGTGTCGAGCCATTTGGTGATCTCGGCGATACGCTCATTTGCATTCACTGGCATGATCTTGGCGCCGTCATCCAGCGCCCTCTGCAAGGTCTCTGAACCGTCAGCAGCACTGTCATCCATCACCAGCTCAAAGAGCGTGTAGTGCAGGCCGTTGTCGGCGGTGAAGATCTGCCCTGCAGGCGTTGTCTCTTCGGGGACCAGCTTGAGCAGCGCGAGCGTCTGGTCTTCGCCGCCTTCCGGATCTGCAACCAACACCTTGCTCAGGCCGGGTTCCACATCTGCTTTGACGTCATAGAACCGCTCCTGATTGATGCGGCTGATCTGGGCCAGTTTTGGCACTGGCTTGCGGGCGATAAAGTTGGAGAGTGGCACCAGCCCGTCGGCGGTACGCACTTTGAGATTGTCGAGCGTGGCCAGAACCCGGTCTTCGTCGGGTAGGCGCACGCGGATCTCGATCTCCTCGTCGGAACTGTCGACCCGCATAGTGTCGAGCAGGATCCCGCGCGTCACCAGCTGCACCATGGCACCAACCGTGGCCACATCTGCGCCATAGCGCCCGGCTTTTTCCACGTCGACGTCGATCTGCCAGTCAATGCCGGGCAGGGGCAGGCTGTCTTCGACAAGGGTCAGGCCAGGGGTGGCATCAAACTTTGCGCGTGCGGCCAGGGTCGAATTGGTCAGTGCGTCCCAGCTGTCGCCGCGAATGCGCAGATGCATCGGTTTGCCCGAGCCGGGCCCCTGTTCCAGCGCGTTGATTTCCACCACAAAGCCGGGGATCTTGCTGAGCTCGGCGTTGAGCTCGTCAATCACCGTGTTACCGGCAAATTCAGTGGCGCTGACATCACGGGTCAGCAGATCAAAGAACCATTTTTCTGTCTGGGTCGGGCGATCCTCCCAGGGGATGATTTCGAACTGAACCTGCCCGATGGTGTCGCTGGGAGACTGGCTGTTGCTGGGTCCACCGGTATCAAGCCCGCCTTCACCTGCAAAGGAGAAGACGTTAATCACGGCCGGATGGGCCATGATGGCCTGTTCGGCTTCCTGTACCATCAGATCCTGTTCTGTCAGGCTGGTATTGCCGCGCGCCCGCACATAGGCCGTGGCCTGTTCGGGTTCTGATTCAACAAAGAACTCAACACCATAGTTGTTTTCGCTAAACATGGTGAACACGGTCATGATGCCAAAGGCGACAGCGGCCAGGGTGACGATCGGCATGATCGGGTTGCCGGCAATGAATTTGATCACATGACCAAAGGCAGTGTGGTGGTAGCCTGCCTCAACCCGGCGTTCGCGGCGCAGGATCTTGGCAGCCCCAAGGGTGATCGAGGCGGCAAAGGCGGTGACAATAAAGACGACCCCGCCAAAGGCCAGCCCGACCAGTGGTGCGGTCCCATCGGGCAGCAAGTATCCGGGGTTGAGCATCTGCATGGCACCAGCGAACATGCCCCAGATTGCAGGTGGCACCAGAAGGGCACGTACCCACCAGGGAAAGGCGCGGCGCAACCAGCCAGAGGCACCCTCGAAAAGTCGACTCATACGGCCAGAAAGCCCCCCCATGACCGGTAGATAGATCAGCGCGACCACCAGTGATGCGGAAAGGACGAAGATCAATGTGACCGGCAACATACCCATGAACTGGCCGGGAACGCCGGGCCAGAACAGCATCGGCAAAAAGGCGCAAAGCGTGGTCGCGGTTGACGAGACAATTGGCCAGAACATCCGCTGTGCTGCCTCGACATAGGCATGCATCGGGCCAGAGCCTTCCTTGATGCGTTTGTCAGCATATTCCACAACCACGATGGCACCATCGACCAGCATGCCAACAGCAAGGATCAGACCAAACATCACGATGTTGGAGATCGAAACGCCCATCAGAGCGAGAAAGGCGAAACACAGCAGGAAAGATGTCGGAATGGCAAAGCCGACAAGCAGGGCTGCACGACTGCCGAGCGAGGCAAGAACTACGATCATCACCAAAGCAACTGCCGTCAGAACCGAGCCTTCGAGCTGGCTTACCATGGAGCCCACGACCCGGCTCTGGTCATTCGAGGTGCCCAGGGTAATGGCCGCTTGCAGTTCCGGTGGCCATTTCGCCTTGGCCTGTGCCAGTGCGTCTTTCACCTGATCCACGGTGTCGATCAGGTTGTAGCCCTTGCGCTTGACCACCTGCAGGGCGACGGTGTCTTCGCCATCAAAACGCGCGGTACCGGCGCGATCTTCAAAGGTGAAATTGATTTCGGCCAGCTCACCCAGCGTGACAATACGGTCGCCGTTGGTCTTGATCGGTAGCCCGTAGATGTCGTTTACGTCATCAAAGGACGACGGGATCTTGACCGAGAAGGTGCCCTGGTCGGTTTCGACCTCACCTGCCGCAATCAGCTGGTTGTTGTTTTGCACCACATTGATCAGCTCAACCGCAGTGACATTGTAGGATTCCAGTCGCAACGGGTCGATGACCACTTCGACCATCTCATCGCGATTGCCGGCAATGCCGGCCTCAAGCACAGCGTCGATGGCCTCAAGATCATCCTGCAGATCCTTGGCGATACGCGCCATGGTGCGTTCTGGCACAGCACCTGTGAGGTTGACGATAACGATCGGAAATTCAGAGAAGTTGATCTCGTTCAGCGAATAGGTTTCAGCACCGTCGGGAAAATCCGCCTCGGCGCGGGTCATCGCGTCGCGCACATCGGCCATAATGGCGGTCTTATCCCAGCCAAAATCGAACTCCAGCGCGATGCCACCATAGTTTTCGGCCGCTGTGGAGGTCATCTTGTCGAGCCCGTCAAGATCGGCAAGCTCGGTTTCCATCACCTTGACCAGCAGGCTTTCGGCGTCTTCGGCGGAAATGCCGGGGAAGGGGACCGAGATGAACAGAGCCGGAATTTCAATGTCCGGCTCGCCTTCCTTGGGCAGGCTGGAATAGGCAAAGCCGCCCACCAGCAGCGAAATCACGATAAAGGCGACAACCATTCGGGCACGGTTGGCCGCCCAGGAGACGACGCCGATCATTGCGCAGCCTCCTTATAGGTGGGTGCGAGAGCCACACCTGAAATAACAAAATCCTGGCCGATCACGATTACATCTGCGGTTTCGGGCAGGCCTCCGACCCAGATGCCATCGGCCTCGTCACGCAGCAGCTCAACCGCATTGAACCCGGCGGTCAGATCTTCGCGCACCACGCGCACGCCTAGCTGGCCCTCATTGTTCAGTGTCAGTGCAGATTGCGGCAGCTTGTGGGCCTTGGCCCCTTCGGCGGAGATGGCGATATCGGCAGTCTGGCCGTCACGAATGGCGAGATCAGGGTTTGCAACGGAAATTTCCACCTCGAAGGTGCGGGTGGCCTGATCGGCGGACCGGCTGACGAATGTGACCTTGCCCTGAACTTGCCGACCGGTGGCCAGCTCGGCGCGGGCCATGGAGCCGACTGCGATGCGATCAACCTGGGTTTCGGGTACAAAGCCGACAACTTTGATAGTGTCGAGCTGGATCACCGTGGCACAGAGATCTCCTGGCAGGACCAGGCTGCCGAGCTCGGCTGTGTCGCTCTCCAGCAATCCGTCAAACGGCGCCTGTATGGTCAGGCGGGACAACTCCTTGCGGGCAGCACCAACGGCGGCAATGGCGGTTTCGATCCCCGCGCGCGATGTTTCCAGCCCGCCCATGGCGCTGGCAACGCCAGCAACGGCCGAGCGTTCATCTGCCTTGGAAGCAGCCAGGCGCGTCTCCGAGGCATAGCCGCCTTCAGAAAGCTTCTGCGCCGCCGTGAGATTGATCTTGGCCTCACCCAGTTTGGCGCGGGCCTCATCTAGGCGCGCCTCGGATTCGGGCATTTTTGCCCGTGCTTCGGTCAGCCGAGCCTGCGCTTCTACCAGAGCTGCGGGGCGGGTGCCGGGATCCAGTTTGCACAGGACATCGCCAGTCTTGACCCGCTGCCCCTTGCGCAAAGGTGCGGAAATCACGATCGAAGAGGTCTCGGAACGTACATCGACCTGACGCACAGCTTGTGTCATGCCACGCAGAATGACGGCACTGTCAAAGACCTGTGCCTGACTGTGCAAGGCGACAACACCGACACGGTTTTCGGCCAACTGCTCTGCCTGATCTGCGGGCTCCGCCATTGCGGAATCAGCGTTTTCCTTCTCGGCTTCAGTCGCGCTCGGCTGGACCGGGTCTTCACCGCGGGCAAAGGCGAAAAGTGTTTCGCGCTGGATGACCAGGAAATACAGGCCAAGGGAAACAACAATGGCGGTAATCAAGGGGATCAATTTCATCTTGGGCCTTTCAATAGCGATTCCTGTCTGGTGGTCGTATGGCGACCAGATGCACCAGGAATCCCGCCAGATCCCACGCGAATTGATATCCGCGATGTAGATATTGTCCATACTAAACGGAATAGTTCAGATGACAATTCTTGCGGAATTCAGGTGCTTTCTGCCAAATCACTTCGAAATGGGGCACTTGGCTTGATGCTTTAGGCAGGATATGAGGGGCCAAAGAGGAACACCGTTCGAACTTTGACCGATCTATTGTCTGGTCCACAGTCCGATCGATTTGGTTGAATTGACAGCACTTCAGGGGCAAAAACCATGAGCGACACTGACAGCTTTATTGATGAGGTGACCGAAGAGGTGCGCCGTGACCGCCTGTTCGTGATGCTCAAACGCTATGGCTGGATTGGTGGTCTGGCGGTGGTGCTGATCGTCGGCGGTGCAGCCTTTCGCGAATACAGCAAGTCGCAGGAACAAGCTGCTGCACAGGCACTGGGGGATGGGCTGATTGCAGCGCTGGCAGCTGATGATGATGCCGCGCGGGCCCAGGCCCTGGCGACAGTTTCAGCAGAAACCGCAGGCGGTGCCGCTATTTTGGCGATGTTGCAGGCGGGGGCTCAGGCTAAGGCCGGAGAGCGTGAGGCGGCCGTGGCCAGTCTCAACGCCGTTGCAGTCAACGGGGATCTTCCGCTGATCTATCGCCACATTGCCAGTTTCAAAGCGCTTGGCCTGCAACAGGATAGTCTCAGCATTGCCGACCGTCGCCTGCAGTTTGAAGCTCTGGCTCAGCCGGGGGCACCGCTCGCTTTGCTGGCCAGTGAACAATTGGCACTGTTAGACGTCCAGGAGGGCAAGACTGAGGCCGCGATTGCGCGTCTGAAAGAGATTGTTGAGGCTGCAGCTGTGACTGCGGACTTGAAAGACCGGGCCTCGCAAGTGATTGTGGCCCTGGGTGGCACCTTGGATGTGGCATCGACGCCAGAAGGTTAACGTAACCGCAGTGAGTATATGCGGAAAGAAACAATGGTTTGCGGGGCAGGGTAATGACGGCAGCTAACTCTTTTTCTTTGGTTCGGGTCCTGCTCTGCAGCACGGCACTGGCTTTTGGGCTATCAGCCTGCACAGAGCCCGAAGTGATCCTGCCAGGCAAGCGCGAAGCGATCCGTCCTGAGGGCGACATCGATGTGGTGAACCAGTCGGTAGCGATTTCACTGCCCAAGCAGATCGCAAATGCGTCCTGGGCGCAGGGGCATGGTGACCCGAAACAGCGCACGGCTCATCCGGCGCTGAGTGCAGCACCAAGCCCGGCCTGGTCAACTGCGATCGGGTCTGGTGACGGGCGCCGGCAACGGATCACGGCCCGCCCCGTGGTGGCCGATGGCCGCATCTATACGCTGGATAGCGCCGCCAAGGTCTCGGCGGTCTCGCAGCAGGGGCAACTGCTTTGGCAGAGCGATCTGATTCCCGCCCGTGATGATGAAGGACAGGCGACCGGCGGCGGCATGGCCTATGACAATGGCGTGCTGTATATTTCGTCCGGTTTCGGCGTGTTGACCGCATTGGATGCTTCCAGCGGTAAACAGATCTGGCGGCAGGAGCTTGATGCAACAGGGTCGGGTGAGCCGCGCGTTCGTGACGGGCTGGTTTATCTGGTTGCTGGTGATGACACCGGCTGGGCCATCCATACCAAGGATGGCCGTATTGCCTGGCAGATCGAGGGCGCACCCAGCCCTTCCAACATTCTGGGCGCCCCTGCTCCGGTGGTGACCAATGATCTTGCGATTTTTGCTTTTGGTTCAGGCGATCTGGTCGCCACGTTCCGCCGCGGAGGCTTGCGCCGCTGGAACGCTTCTGTTGCTGGCCAGCGAACCGGCAATACCCTGTCGCGGATCAGTGATGTGACCGGTGCGCCGGTGGTTGCCGGGAAATATGCCTATGTTGGCAATCATTCCGGGCGCACAGTTGCCTTTGACATCGATAGCGGCGAGCGGCGCTGGACTGCGCAGGAAGGTGCAATTGGTCCGGTCTGGCCTGCGGGCGGCAGCCTGTTTCAGGTCAGTGACCGCAACCAGTTGTTACGCCTGAATGCCGACAGCGGTGAGGTCCTTTGGGCCGTGGATCTGCCCGGCTATCTGAAGGACAAGCCCGGCAAACGCGGTGCTGTACATGCCCACTATGGCCCGGTTCTGGCAGGTGGAAACCTGTTGGTCGCGTCCAACGATGGGCTGTTGCGCCTGTTCAATCCTACCGATGGCAGCTTGGTTCGCAGCATTGAGGTGCCCGGTGGGGCCACGGCGGCGCCGGTGATTGCTGGCAATACTCTTTACCTGGTGTCGAGCAAGGGGAACCTGCTCGCCTTCCGCTAAAACGCAATCGGCTCTGGCCGAGGGCGCGTAGATGCGCTATGGGGCGCGTCTCAAACGCTGAAAGTTGGGTCCGATGTCTTTTACCCTCGCTATCGTGGGCCGTCCGAATGTGGGCAAGTCCACTCTGTTCAATCGCCTGGTAGGCAAAAAGCTGGCGCTGGTCGACGACCAGCCTGGTGTCACGCGTGATCTGCGCGAAGGCGAGGCGCGCCTGGGTGATTTGCGCTTTACGGTGGTTGATACAGCGGGTCTGGAAGATGCCACCGACAACTCTCTTGAGGGGCGGATGCGGCGCCTGACCGAACGCGCCGTAGACATGGCAGATATCTGCCTGTTCATGATCGACGCGCGCACCGGTGTGACACCAGTGGATGAGATGTTTGCCGAGATCCTGCGCCGGAAATCCGCGCATGTAATCTTGGCGGCCAACAAGGCAGAAGGCAACGCCGCCGAGGCCGGTGTGCTGGAGGCCTATGGTCTGGGATTGGGAGAGCCCCTGCGGCTCTCTGGTGAACACGGCGAAGGCATGCCGGATCTCTATTCAGTTCTGGTGCCGCTGGCTGATCAATTTGAAGCCGAGGCAGTGGATCATTCTCCTGTTGTGGATCTCGATCTCGAAGAAGATGACGACTGGGATGGCGAAACCGTCCCGGATACGCCGGTGCCCACCCGCGACAAACCACTGCAGGTTGCCGTGGTCGGGCGTCCCAACGCAGGCAAATCAACCCTGATCAACAAGATCCTCGGAGAGGATCGTCTATTGACCGGTCCTGAGGCCGGTATCACCCGCGATGCAATCTCGTTGCAGATCGACTGGTCCGGCACGCCGATGCGGATCTTTGACACCGCCGGGATGCGCAAGAAGGCCAAAGTGCAGGAAAAGCTGGAAAAGCTTTCGGTGTCCGATGGTCTGCGCGCGGTGAAATTTGCCGAGATCGTTGTCGTCCTGCTGGATGCGGAAATCCCCTTTGAACAACAGGACCTGCGCATCGCCGATCTGGCAGAGCGCGAGGGCCGCGCGGTGGTAATTGCCGTGAACAAATGGGACGTCGAAGACAACAAGCAGGAGAAACTGCGCGATCTGAAAGAGAGCTTTGCCCGGCTGCTGCCACAGCTGCGTGGGGCACCGCTGGTGACAGTTTCTGCCAAGACTGGCAAGGGGCTTGACCGGCTGCACGACGCGATTATGCGCGCCTATGATGTCTGGAACCGCCGGGTGCCAACTGCGGCGCTGAACCGCTGGCTGACGGGCATGCTGGAACAGCACCCGCCGCCGGCACCTCAGGGCAAGCGGATCAAACTGCGTTATATGACGCAGGCAAAAACCCGCCCGCCGGGCTTTGTGGTCATGTGTTCGCATCCAGATAAAATTCCGGCCAGCTATACCCGCTATCTGGTGAATGGGCTGCGACAGGACTTTGATATGCCGGGCTCTCCGATCCGTCTGACCATGCGCGGCCAGAATGACAAGAACCCCTTCAAGGGCCGCAAGAAGGCGCCGCCCTCTAAGCTGCGTAAACATCTTTCTGGGCGCCGGGACTGATTTCCGGGATTGACGCATGTCTCCCGATCAGGCTGTGGATGAAGAAAAGCTGAACGGTTGATAAGACTTTTAGCAACATCCTGCGAGGCGACTCGCAGGATGTTTTTTTGTGCATTCTATCTTTGGTGGTGGGCTGTTGGAAAAATCTTGCTTTGATTGATTGATATCAGCGGAATTGTCTTTAAGTTAATTCTACCCCTCACAGGTGGGCCTCTGGCGGATCTCTGACGTCGCATTTCTTTGAGGTCTCAAATACTGCTCCGCAAACGCTGGTACATCGTGCCAGAACCGATTGTTGGCACGCTGGCTGGAGGGACATATTTTTAAGAACGCCCAGAATGATTTATAAGGGCGTTACACTGCGCATTTAGGGATGGCCCCATGGATTTGCGAAGCTACACGCGTCAATACGCAAGACAGGATAACAGGCTGGCAGCGATCAGCTATTTTGGTACATTCGCGGTCTATTTTGTAGCACTTGCGCTGGCTATTTCCCAGGCCGATCGTTGGTATGTGCTGTTGCCCGCCGGGGTGGTCTTTGCCTTCGCGGCAGTGCGGCTATATGTTTTACAGCACGACACTGGCCACCATTCCCTGTTTGAAACCCGGCGCCAAAACGAATGGGCAGGGCATATTTTGTCGCCATTTACCTTTGCTCCGTTTGAGGTGATGAAGCAGAACCACAACCTGCACCATGCGAATATCGGCAATCTGGAGCACCGCGAAACCGGCGAGATCCATACCATGACCCTGCGCGAATGGCAGCATGCGGGTTTTTGGCAGCGCCTTGGCTATAGACTGTATCGCAACCCTCTGATCCTGGTGCCATTGGGGGCGGCTTTCACCTATTTTATCCGCTATCGCTGGCCCAAGAACAGTGGGGAGTTTGGCGCATTTGGCGTGCTTTTGCACAACCTGACCATATTGGCGTTACTTTGGGTTCTCTATTCAGTCGCGGGTCTGCAAGGGGTGATGATCTGGTTTCTTTTCTCCCTCCTTGGGGGGATGATCGGAGTTTTTCTGGTCTACCTGCAACATAATTTCGAAGATACCTATTGGGACCGACGGCCTGATCTTAACCCGGCAGAGGCAGCCCTGCAGGGGTCTTCTTGTCTGGATTTCGGCTGGTTCTTTGATTTTGCCGTGGCCAATATCACCCTGCATGACATTCACCATTTCAACGCACGCATTCCCAGCTACCGGCTGCGTCAATGTCATTACAATCTGCCGGATGAGCTGGCGCCGCGTCGGATCAAATTTCCCGAAGCCCTACGGGCCGTGACCCTAAAGCTCTGGGATGAGGATAAAAAGCAACTGGTCCCCTTTCCGGCATAAGCCGTGCTGTGCAATGCTGCTGCCTATTGAATGATGCGCGCGACATTTCAACAGGAGTAAGGCAGGGATGACAGAAATCACCAAACTGACCGGCGTTGGACCGGCATTGGCCGCGACACTCAAAGCGCATGGGCTGACCTCTGCAGAAGAGGTGGCCGCAGCTTCGCTTGCGGATCTGCAAAAAATTGGCGGCATTGGGGCTGCGCGCGCTGCCGGATTGAAACAGGCGGCGGATGATTTTTCCAAATCGCAGGTGAAATCAACTGCAAAGGCTTCCGACGACAAGGGCGGAGCGGCCGCGAAAGCTGCTGATCAAACTGCAGTCAAACCCGCATCACCGAGGCCATCTGTAAAACCACTTGCAAAGCCCCAGGTGAAATCGTCCGCGAAAAACGGTGGTAAGGCGGCAGCCAAGTCTGCCAAGAGCAAGAATCCTGTCGCCAAACTGTCTTCCGAAGCGGAGGAGGCGTTGAGCGCGGCGCTGGCCGCCGCGGAAACCGCAAGGAAGGCAGCCGAGAGCAAGGCAGAAAAAGCCAAAGCCAAGGCGAAGAAGTCGCTGCGCAAAGCGGAGCAGTTGATGGAAGAAGTGGCGCGGGCGAAGGAAAAAGCCAAGGCCAAGGCGAAAAAGGTCAAGGCAGAGGCACGGCGCGCGATCGAGCGCGAAAAGGCAAAGGCCAAAGCCATTCTTGAAGGTCTGGAGCAGGGCAAGAAGTCAAAACCCAAAGCAGACAAGAAGAAGAAAGCCAAGAAATAGGCTGGTCTCGGCTTTGAGCCAAATCCTGAAGTTTCTCGAGGGGCCGTCTTTGATCAGTTCAACAGAGCCATCTGAATAGAAAGAGCCGACGCCCCTTTCGGAGCGTCGGCTTCTCTGTGTGCACCAGCCGCATGCGGGCAGGGCTTTCCGGTGTTAGACCAGCTGACCTTCGGCTGTCAGGGTCAGCTTGCCGCCCAGATAGGGGGAAAGGACTTCGGGGAGAGTAACCGAGCCATCCGCTTGCTGACCGTTTTCCAGAACTGCAATCAGGCAGCGCCCGACTGCCAGACCAGACCCATTCAGGGTATGCACGAACTCGGGCTTTTCGCCATCCGCGGGGCGGAAGCGCGCATTCATGCGGCGCGCCTGAAAGGCACCGGTGGTCGAGACAGAAGAAATCTCGCGGTAGGCATCCTGACCAGGCAGCCAGGCCTCGATATCAAAGGTGCGGCGCGCGCCAAAACCCATGTCACCGGTGCACAGCACCACTGTACGATAGGGCACACCCAGCTTTTCCAGCAGACCTTCAGCGCAGCGCAGCATGCGTTTTTGCTCATTGTCGCTTTCGTCCGGATGCGTGATCGAGACCATCTCCACCTTTTCAAACTGGTGCTGGCGCAGCATGCCGGAGGTGTCGCGCCCAGCCGAGCCGGCTTCCGAGCGGAAGCACTGGGTGTGGGCTGTCATGCGGATCGGCAGATCTTTGGCTTCGAGCACATCACCGGCGACCGAATAGGTCAGGGTGACTTCAGAGGTCGGAACCAGCCACCAGCCATTGGTGGTCTGATAGCTGTCGTCGCCGAATTTGGGCAGCTTATCTGTGCCATACATCGCCTCGTCGCGCACCAGAACCGGCGTCTGCATCTCGGTGAGGCCGTTTTCATCGACATGGGTGTCGACCATGAACTGCGCCAGCGCACGGTGGATGCGAGCCACGCCGCCCTTGAGGAACACGAAACGTGCGCCAGAGGTTTTGGCGGCCGTTTCAAAGTCCATGCTGGAGGCAACGCCTTTGATCTCAAAATGCTCCTTTGGGGCAAAATCCAGTGCGCGCGGCGTGCCCCAGCGGTTCACTTCGACATTGTCGTCTTCATCGGCGCCATCAGGCACATCGTCAGCAGGCAGGTTGGCGATACGGGCCAGCATATCGGTCTGCTTTGCGTCCAGTTCCTTGGCTTCGGCCTGCAGGGCGGCGACTTCTTTCTTCTTGTCGGCAACCTCGGCGCGCAGGCGCTCAAAGGTCTCGTTGTCGCCTTTGGCCTTGGCGGCACCAATTTCCTTGGCGGCCTTGTTCTGCGCGGCTTGGGCGGCCTCGGCTTGCTGGATCTTGGCGCGACGCGCCTCGTCCAGCGCCAGAATGTCTGACGACACGCCCGCATCCCCACGTCGCGCCAAAGCGGCGTCAAAAGCAGCAGGATTTTCGCGGATTGCACGGATGTCATGCATGGTGTCGGCTCCTCGACGGTTTTTGAATCACTATGGAACCTATGCCGCAAGGGGTGGCAAAGAGAAAGAGGGCAGGGGCAAAAGGCCTAAATTGTTGTAGGAAGGACCTGCTTGATTCAGCCAAGGCCGGTCGTAGACCGGCCAGCGCCCGACCCTCCCGTCAAACCAAAGGTTTGCTTGCAGAAAAGGGGAGGGCGCTTCACGCCCACCCAGGGTCAGGCGCTTCGCTTTTTTTACTAGGGTCAGGACGCATAGCCAGTAGATGACGAGAGCTGCGAGGGCGATTGCTGATAGGAATACCTTCGGGCACCTATCGTATCGGGTCGCCACACGCCGCCAATCCTTAAGCCTTCCGAACATGATTTCGATCCGGTTGCGACGTTTGTAGCGGCGCTTGTCATAATTTACGGTTTTCTTGCGTTGCTTCCGACCCGGGATGCAGGCGCGTATCCCTTTGTCTTTCAACGCCTCTCGGAACCAATCAGCGTCGTATCCTCGGTCCCCGAGCAGCCATTCGACCGTAGGCAAACTACTCACCAAAGCGCCGGCGCCGATGTAGTCGCTGACTTGTCCTGCTGTGACGAACAGGTTGAGAGGACGTCCCTGGCTGTCGCAGATGGCGTGCAGTTTGGTATTCATGCCGCCCTTGGTTCGGCCTCCCTTTCAAGACATTTCTACGCAATACCCTGCCGGGCAATGATCAGACGTCCACGCCCCCCTTTTTCGCGGCCATGCTGGTCGCTGTACGGTGAGCTTTCAGATACGTAGCGCCCTCTGCCCGGCAGGGCATCACGCAGGTGATGTCCCGAGAGGGATCATCACGGTCTTTTCTTCGCCGTGATCAGCAGCCAGACCGACCATCATCTGTGCGAAGATGCCTTTGTCGCTCCACCGTTTCCAGCGGTTGTAGAGCGTCTTGTGCGGACCATAGGCGTCAGGGGCATCGCGCCACCTTAAGTCATTGCGATTGATGAAGATAATCCCGCTCAAAACACGCAGGTCATCGACGCGCGGCTTGCCGTGGGACTTTGGGAAGAAGGGCTGCAGACGTGCCATCTGCACATCCGTCAGCCAGAAGAGATCCCGTCAGCCAGAAGAGATCAGACGTGATTCACCGCTCAGTTTTCGAACCGTGAATCACGTCCTTCAACAGAAATCAATGGGTCCTGACCATAGAGGTCAAGCAAGGCTGGCCCTACTGGTGTATTCTTCTCAAGTCCTCCTCTGAGCTTTGCCTTTTCCCAAGCTTTTCAGGGTCAGAGCCTGCGCTTGCCTTGCAATGCTGGGGTGCAACGCATAGGTTCGCCGCAAATTAACGGCACCTCGCCAAGAGGGTGCCGGATAGACAGAAGGAAGACCCCCTTGGATATGAACCAGATTGGCCAGTTTCTCCCGCTCATCCTGATCTTTGCGATCATGTATTTCCTGCTGATCCGTCCGCAGCAGAAAAAGATGAAAGAGCATCAGAATATGGTCTCCAATGTGCGTCGCGGTGATCAGGTTGTGACCCAGGGTGGCCTGATCGGCAAAATTGCCAAGGTCAAAGACGACAACGAGGTCGAGGTTGAGCTGGCCGAAGGCGTCAAGGTGCGTGTGGTGAAATCCACTATCGCTCAGGTGCTCAGCAAGACCGAGCCAGCAGCTTAAGACCCTTCCTTAACAAACTGAAAAGGCAGGGCAATGCTGCAAATTGATCTCTGGAAGAGGGTTCTCATTTGGCTGGTCTGTGTGACCGGCCTTTTGCTTGCCCTGCCAAATGGGTTTTACACCCGCGTCGAGCAGTCCAATGACGCCGCCGCGGAAATCATCGCCAAGGGTGACACGGCGGAACGGCAGGCGCTGGTCGCGCAATGGCCCTCCTATCTGCCGTCCTCATTGGTCAATCTCGGGCTGGATCTGCGTGGTGGTGCGCATCTGCTGGCCGAGGTGCAGGTCGAGGACGTCTACGGTGCGCGCATGGATGCGCTGTGGCCTGAAGTGCGCGATGCACTGCGCCCGGAACGGGCGACAGTTGGCAGCTTTCGTCGCCAGCAGGCGCCTGAGGGGCAGATTCGCCTGAAGATTACCAAGCCCGAGGGCATGGAACGCGCGCTGGAAGTGGTGCGTAGACTAGCCAATCCGATCACCAGCCTTACTGGGGGCGGGGCATCGGATATTTCCGTTTCTGGTACCGATGACATTATCACGGTTGAGCTCTCAGAGGCCGAGCGTCTGGCATCAGATGATCGCACCGTGCGCCAGTCACTGGAAATCGTGCGCCGCCGCATCGACGAGGTCGGCACGCGGGAACCAACCATTCAGCGTCAGGGCGCCGACCGGATCCTGATCCAAGTGCCGGGCATTGGCTCCGCCTCTGAGCTGAAAGCCATCATCGGCACCACCGCGCAGCTGACCTTTAACCCTGTGGTGGGGCGTGGCTCTGACGCTAATGCAGCTGCCGGTGTTGGCAACAAGGTGATCCCCTCGGTGGATGAACCTGGTGCTTTCTACACGGTAGAGGCCGCGCCGGTTGTGACTGGTGAACAACTGGTGGATGCACAGCCTGCCTTTGACCAGAACGGTCAGCCTGCGGTGAACTTCCGGTTCAACACATCGGGCGCACGCAAGTTTGGCGACTACACGGCCGAAAACATCGGTTCCCCTTTCGCGATCGTGCTGGATGATGAGGTCGTCTCGGCCCCGGTGATCCAGTCTCATATTCCGGGGGGATCCGGCATTATTACCGGCAATTTCAGCATCGAGGAAAGCACCAATCTGGCGATCCTGTTGCGCGCCGGTGCCCTGCCTGCAGGGCTGGAGTTCCTCGAAGAGCGCACTATCGGGCCAGAGCTTGGCCAAGACAGCATTGATGCTGGCAAGATCGCGACCATCGTCGCCTTTGTCGGCGTGCTGGTCTTTATGGCTCTGAGCTATGGTCTGTTTGGCATCTTTGCCAATGTAGCGCTGATCCTGAACGTGGCGCTGATCTTTGGTTTTCTCAGCCTCATCGGTGCGACCCTGACCCTGCCGGGGATTGCGGGTATCGTGTTGACGGTTGGTATGGCAGTCGACGCCAATGTGCTGATCTTTGAACGGATCCGCGAAGAGCTGAAGGCAGGGCGCGGTCCCGCGCGTGCTATCGACGAAGGCTATTCCAAGGCGCTGAGCGCCATTCTGGACGCCAATGTCACCACTTTCATCACAGCTGTGATCCTGTTCGCTATGGGCTCTGGCCCGGTGCGCGGTTTTGCGATCACGCTGGGGCTTGGCATCATGACCTCGGTGTTTACCGCGATCTTTGTCACCCGCCTGATAATTGTGATGTGGTTTGAGCGTCGTCGTCCAAAACAGATTGAGGTGTAATCATGCGGCTTAGACTAGTTCCTCAGGAAACCTCATTCGACTTTTTCAGCAAATGGAAAGTCTGGGTTGGGGTTTCCGCACTGCTTATGGTGCTGAGCCTTGCGTCATTTGGCCTGCAAGGTCTGAACTTCGGCATCGACTTCCGAGGCGGCACCACGGTGCGAACCGAAAGCTCCTCGGCGATTGATGTTGGTAGCTATCGCGATGTGATAGCACCTTTGGGGCTAGGGGATATCTCGATCACCGAGGTGTTTGACCCCAATTTCGACGAAGACCAGCACGTGGCGATGATCCGCATTCAGGCGCAGGCCGACGGTGAAGCGATCTCGGGAGAGGTCATCGAAACACTGCGCACCACCCTGGATGTGGTGGCACCTGGCATAAAGTTCGTGTCGGTTGAATCCGTAGGCCCCAAGGTTTCGGGTGAGCTGGTGCAAACCGCGATCCTGGCGGTGGTGCTGGCGATCGGTGCCGTCCTGATCTATATCTGGTTGCGGTTCGAGTGGCAGTTTGCACTTGGTGCCGTGGCGGCTCTGGTGCACGACGTGGTGCTGACCATTGGCATTTTTGCGGTGCTGCAGATCAAGTTTGATCTGGCCATTATCGCGGCCCTGCTGACAATCGTTGGCTATTCGTTGAACGATACCGTGGTTGTGTTTGACCGAGTGCGTGAAAACCTGCGTCGCTACAAGAAAAAGGATCTCGGTGAGGTTCTGAACCTGTCGATCAACGAAACGCTTAGCCGGACGGTGATGACCTCTGTCACCACGCTGCTGGCGCTGATTTCTCTCTATGTTCTGGGTGGCGACGTGATCCGTGGCTTTGTCTTTGCGATGATCTGGGGCGTGATTGTGGGGACGTATTCGTCGATCTTTGTAGCCTCGACCATTCTGCTGCGCCTTGGCGTCAAACGCGATTGGAGCAAACAGGCCAACACAGCAGGCAATCAATTCTCCAACATTGATGCTTGATGCACTGATCCTTGCACTGGAAGGGGCCATGGCAGTGCCGGGCCTTTTCTGGATGATGATAACAATAGGAGCCGCAGGACTTGTCCGCGGCTTCACTGGTTTTGGCACTGCGATGATCTTTGTGCCCATTGGCACGCAGTTTTTGCCAACGGCGGATGTGGTGTTCTTGATGGCTGCCACCGGTTTGATCTCTACCGCAGCGCTGTTTCCATCCGCCTGGAAGATTGCTGACAAGGCCGAAGTCGGCGCCTTGGCGATCGCCGCAAGCGTGGCAGTGCCGTTTGGATTGTGGCTGATGGCGCAACTGGATGCGCTGACTCTGCGCTGGATCCTGTCCGGCATAATCGGCCTGACGCTTTTGGCGGTGGTGACGGGCTGGCGCTGGCAGGGACGTCTTGGCTGGCGCGGGCGTTTTGCGATTGGCGGCACGGCTGGGACCATTGGTGGCATGACCGGGCTGACGGGGCCTGCGGTCATCGTGTTTTATCTGGCCAATGCGCGCGATGTATCAAAGGTCCGGGCCAACACCATCGTGTTTCTGGCGCTGCTGGATTTGGTGATCGTAACCAATCTGGTGTTTGACGGGGTCGCCAACTGGCAAACGCTATCGGTGGCCGTGTTGCTGGCTGGTCCTTATCTGGTCACCACCCTGATCGGTAAGGCGCTGTTTGATCCCCGTCTGGAACGGCTGTATCGTCTGGCCTCATATTCGGTGATTGGCCTTGCGGTCTTGATCGGACTGCCGCTGTTTGACTAAAAGCGGGTTACGTAAATACGCAAAAGGACTTTCCCATGCGCCTTAACGAAGTGACATTTACGGATGCAAAACCTGTGGATGGCTACGGCCCCGGGTTCTTTCGGATTGCCGGTGAGGTGCAGCAGGGCGGTATTCTGACCAGTGGTGCAGGGACACAGCTCTGGAACGGTTTCGATGACCGCGAAGCCCTGTTGCAGCTGGCAGGAAAGATGGATGTGGTCTTTATCGGGACAGGTGCTGAAATCTGTCATATCCCTGCCGATCTGCGTCAGGCGCTGGAGACGGCTGGTCTGGGCGTTGAGGTGATGAATTCACCCGCCGCCTGCCGGACATATAACGTGCTGCTGTCCGAAGGACGTCGGATTGCTCTTGCCGCTTTGCCGACCTGATTGCCGAGAAACACTCCGGAGCGAGAGATCCTGAGTATAGTCGACTGAGCCGCAAAAACATGAATTCTGGAGCAGATTTGACCTACCGCAAGGCAGCGCGCGTAACTTGCAGCTTTTCTGCGCCCAAGCAATGAGATAAGCCGGTATTCATGTCACTGAATGTATCAGATCTGAAGGTCTCTCGCGGCGGTTTGCCGGTGCTGGAGGGGATCAGTTTCAGCCTTCCTGCGGGGCGGGCGCTGATCCTGCGCGGACCCAATGGGATCGGCAAGACGACGCTGTTGCGCTGCATTGCAGGCTTGCAGCCGCCGCTGGCTGGCGTGATTGCCGGTGGTGACGAGCAGATCGCCTATGCAGCCCATTCCGATGGTTTGAAACCGGCTCTGACAGTGGCAGAAAACCTGGCGTTTTGGGCCAGTGTCTTTGGCGCAGCTTCGATTGAGCCCGCCCTTGAAGCCTATAATCTGACTCAATTGCGCGACCGTCCGGCCGGCGCTTTGTCTGCGGGGCAGAAACGACGCTTGGGCCTTTCACGGATGCTGGTCACCGGGCGTGCCATTTGGGTGATGGATGAACCTACGGTGAGCCTTGACCGCGACTCTGTTGCCTTGTTTGCCGATGCCGTACGCGGCCATCTGGCAACGGGCGGCGCGGCGCTGATCGCCACTCATATCGACCTTGGCTTGGATGCGGATGTTCTGGATGTGGGGCCGTATAAAGCAAAGCCACTGGCCCTGGATGATTTCGACGGAGGTTTCCTGTGATTGCGCTGTTGATGCGGGATCTGCGCCTTGCAGTGCGGGCAGGGGGCGGCTTTGGCCTAGGGCTTGCGTTTTTCCTGATCGTGACGGTGATGGTGCCTTTTTCGGTCGGACCTGAATCCGACCTGTTGTCGCGCATAGCGCCCGGCGTGCTATGGCTCGGCGCGTTGCTGTCCTGCCTGTTGTCGCTGGATCGTTTGCTGGCGCTGGACTGGGAGGATGGATCGCTTGATCTGCTGGCCACAGCGCCGCTGCCGCTGGAAGCTGTTGTCAGCGTCAAGGCGCTGGCCCATTGGATCACCACCGGCCTGCCGCTGGTTCTGGCCGCGCCTTTGCTGGGCGTGTTGCTGAACCTGCCTGTCGAGGGTTTCAAATGGGTTGTGATCTCGCTGCTTTTGGGCACGCCTGCGCTGTCGGTGATCGGAACCTTTGGTGCAGCATTGACGGTGGGGCTGAAACGGGGCGGTTTGCTCTTGTCACTGTTGGTGATGCCACTTTATGTGCCGACCCTGATTTTTGGCGCCGAAGCTGCCCGTCGTGGGGCTTTGGGCATGGGGGTCGAGACACCTTTGTTGATGCTGGCGGGGATTTCCGCCGCTGTTATTGCGCTGATGCCCTTTGCCAGCGCCGCCGTTTTGCGTATCAATCTGCGCTAGCTATATAAGTAACCACAATCGGGAACGAGAGAGCCATAATGTCGATCTGGGAATACGCCAACCCTCGAAAGTTCCTGCGCACATCAGAACGGGTGATGCCGGTGCTGTGGGTCAGCTCTGGCCTGTTGATGGCCGTGGGACTGATCTGGGGGTTCTTCTTTACCCCTGATGACTACCGTCAGGGATCCACCGTCAAGATCATCTTTTTGCACGTGCCTGCGGCGCTGATGGCGATCAACGCCTGGTTCATGATGCTGGTGGCTTCCTTGATCTGGGTGATCCGGCGCCACCATGTCAGCGCGCTCGCGGCCAAGGCAGCTGCCCCCGTGGGCATTGTGATGACGTTGATCGCACTTGCAACAGGGGCAATCTGGGGGCAGCCGATGTGGGGCACCTGGTGGGCTTGGGATCCGCGCCTGACCTCCTTTCTGGTGCTGTTTTTGTTCTACCTGGGCTACATCGCCCTTTGGGAGGCGATAGATAATCCGGATACCGCAGCAGATCTGACGTCCATCCTGTGTCTGGTTGGGACGGTCTTTGCTGTGCTCAGCCGTTATGCGGTGAACTTTTGGAACCAAGGGCTGCATCAAGGAGCGTCGCTGTCGCTGGATGAAAAGGAAAACGTGGCGGATGCCTTTTCCAACCCGCTGTATATCTGCATGGTCGGCTTTGTGCTGTTCTTTATTGCCATGGTGTTCTATCGCACCGGCACCGAAATTCGTGCCCGGCGCATCAAAGCGCTGTTGGCGCGCGCACGGCAGGAGGCATGACAATGTTGCCAGACCTAGGAAAATACAGTGACACGGTGCTGAGCGCCTATGCTGCCTCGATCATTTTGCTGGCATTGCTTGTGGTGCTGACTCTGTGGCGCGGGCGCCGGGTGCGCCGCGAGATGGATGCGCTGGAACAAAGGATGCGCCGGGATGGCTAGGTTTTCACCGCTGATGGCGGTTCCGATTGTGGTTTTTGCCAGTTTTGTTGGCCTCGCCATCACTGGTATGTACCGCGAAGACCCTGAAGGCCTGCCTTCGGCCCGCGAAGGCCAATTGGCCCCACCGGTGGTGCTGACTGAATTCATCGACAAACCGCTGTTTGATGACGCCACGTTGCGCGATGGCGAGGTTAAACTGGTCAACTATTGGGCCAGTTGGTGCGCGCCCTGCCGTGTCGAACATCCTAATCTTGAGGCGCTTTCTCACGAAGGGTTGAAGATCTACGGGGTGAACTACAAGGATCAGCAGGACAATGCGGCGTCTTTTCTGACTGAACTTGGCGACCCCTACACGGCCATCGGCCGGGATGAAAAGGGTCGCATGGCGCTTGACTGGGGCGTCTACGGCGTGCCGGAAACCTATGTGATCGATGGCGAGGGCCGGATCGTGCTGCGCTTTGCCGGTCCTGTGACCCAGCGGGTCATCGAGGGCACTCTGCGCCCGGCGATCGAAAAAGCAAGCAGCAACTGAACCGGCTGTTTGAAGGTCGCCTGTTTGAAGACAGAGAATTGCGCCTTTGGCGCGCTTTGAGGCAGCGGCGTCAGGAAAAGATCGACAGGTCGAGATCCAGTCCAGTGCCCAGCCAGATGCCGTGATCGCGATGATCCTCTAGATGATTGCCCGTTTCTGGATGGGCAAAGACAATGAGGCCGTCTCGGTTCAAGGCCAGCCAGGGCAGCAACTGGCTGAACTGCGAAGGCGTGGCCCCCAACTGGCAAGACCACATCGGGTGCGGTCCGACGGCTTGTTCGTGGACCCGCCCCATTTTGACGCCAAACAGCGTGGCAGTAGTTTCGCAAAGGGTTCGCGCCTTTTCAACGCTCTGCGCGTCAAAGTAGACATGGGTATGGTAGCCCCTGATAGTGTCGATCTGTTTCATGCCATAACCCTGAAGTTTTTTGTATCGAGTGGCAATTGCGCAGTATTCCACAAGATCTGTGCAGCAACCGGACATGCATCAAAGGCGATAGCCACCAGAGACGGTCAGTATTTCACCTGTGATGGCACCTGCCGCCTTTGATGCGAGGAAATACACCGCCTCGGCGATGTCGTGCCCTGTGGCCAGTCTTCCGAGTGCGGTTTCATCGGTGAAACGCTTTGTCAGCTCCGCATCGCGTGGGTTTTCGGGGATATTGACGGCGCCCGGGGCGACGGCGTTGACGCGGATCCCTTTCGGACCCAGCTCTTTGGCCATGGCACGGGTCCAGAGGTTGAGAGCAGCCTTGCTGGCGCCATAGGTGACATGACCTTTCGGCGGCAGGACGGCGTTGACCGAGGAAATGCTGATGACAGATGCGCCAGGTTGCAGGTGCGGCATGGCGGCTGCCAGCAAGGCCTGCGGGGCCAACAGGTTCAGATCCAGAATTGCGCGCTGACTGGCAGCGTCAAATCCATCGGGAGGGCTGGGCGCTAGAGACCCCGCATTGTTGATGATAACATCAATGCGGCCAAATCGCTGTATCACCGCATCGATGACGGTTTGTGCACTGCCGTCTTGGGTCAGGTCAGCCTGAAGTGTCAAAGCATTCTCGGTGATTTTTGCCGTGGGTTCTCTGTGGCACCAGGTGAGAGCTAGATCGTGGTCCGGGGCAAACTTGGCCGAGAGTGCAGCCCCGATGCCAGAAGCGCCGCCCGTGATCAGAACTGTTTTCATGCGAATTCTCCGGTCGGATAACAATACAATGCTGCTACAATGCCGTTTGAACAAAGAAGGGCGCCCCATGGGGCGCCCGTCAAGATTGAAACGCCAGGTTGGCCTATGACTTGGCGAGATTGCGCAAAACATAGTGCAGCACGCCGCCGTTTTCGACGTATTCGATCTCTGGTGCTGTATCGATGCGGCACTTCAAAGTGATCTCTTTAACTGTGCCATCTGCCATGGTGATCGTACAGGGAACCTCCTGCAGGGGCTCGATCGTATCAAGTCCGGATATCGATACGGTTTCGTCACCCGTAAGGCCCAGGGTTTTGCGACTGTCCCCGCCGGTGAATTCAAAGGGTATCACCCCCATGCCGACCAGATTTGACCGGTGGATCCGTTCAAAATTCTCGGCAATCACGGCCTTTACGCCCAGCAGGGCTGTGCCCTTGGCCGCCCAATCCCTGCTGGATCCCGCGCCATATTGTTCACCGCCAAAGATCACGAGCGGTGTACCTGCCTCTTGATAGGCCATGGAGGCATCGTAGATCGCCATCTGGCTGCCATCGGGGCCTTTTGTGTAGCCGCCCTCAACCACGCCCTCATCGGTCGTGAGCATTTCGTTCTTGATGCGGATATTGGCGAATGTGCCGCGCATCATGATCTCATGGTTGCCCCGGCGAGAGCCGTAAGAGTTGAATTCACGTGGCTGCACCTGACGATCCAGCAAGTACTGGCCTGCAGGTGTGGTGGTGGCGAATGAACCCGCCGGAGAGATGTGGTCAGTGGTGACCATATCGCCCAGAACCGCCAGAACCTTGGCATCTTCGATATTGGAGATGGTGCCCGACTCGTTGCCCATGCCCTGGAAATAGGGTGGGTTCTGAATATAGGTCGAGGCGGATGGCCAGTCGTAGGTTTCAGCACCGGTGGTATCCACGGCCTGCCATTTTTCGTCGCCTTTGAAGACATCGGCATATTTTGACAAGAAGGCCTCGCGGGTCACGGTGGCATGGACCAGATCTGCAATTTCCTTGTTGGTGGGCCAGATGTCTTTCAGGAAGACATCATTGCCGTCCTTGTCCTGGGCGATGGCATCGGTGGTTAGGTCGATATCCATGGTGCCGGCCAATGCATAGGCGACAACCAGCGGCGGGGAGGCCAGATAGTTGGCGCGCACATCGGGGCTGATGCGGCCCTCAAAGTTGCGGTTGCCGGACAGAACCGAGGTGGCGACCAGATCACCCTCGGCGATGGCGTCGGACAGCTCCGCCTGGATCGGGCCAGAGTTGCCGATACAGGTGGTGCAGCCATAGCCGACCAAGTTGAATCCGATCTTGTCGAGGTCCTCTTGCAGGCCTGCGGCCTCAAGATAGGCTGAAACAACCTGTGATCCCGGCGCCAGCGAGGTTTTGACCCAGGGCTTGCGATCCAGCCCCAAAGCGGCCGCCTTGCGGGCTACAAGGCCCGCGCCGATCATCACATAGGGGTTCGAGGTGTTGGTGCACGACGTGATCGAAGCAATCACCACCTTGCCGCTTTCCAGGGTGTAGTCTTCGCCTTTGACCGCGACCTCTTTGCCCATGGGGCGTTTGAATGTCTCTGCCATCTCGCGGCGGAACGCCGTCTGGCCGTCGGTCAGCGCAACATAGTCCTGCGGACGTTTGGGGCCGGAAATCGCTGGGACGATGCTGCCCATATCCAGGCTGAGGGTGTCGGTGTAGATGGGGGCATAATCGGCACCGCGCCAGAAGCCGTTTTCCTTGGCATAGGCCTCGACCAGTGCGATGCGATCTTCGTCGCGGCCAGTGTTGCGCAGATAGCGAAGGGTCTCGCCATCAATCGGGAAGAAGCCACAGGTGGCGCCATATTCGGGCGCCATATTGGCGATGGTGGCGCGATCTGCCAGCGGCAGATGGTCCAGACCCTCGCCAAAGAATTCAACGAACTTGCCGACAACACCTTTGGCGCGCAGCATCTCGACGACTTTCAAAACCAGATCGGTACCAGTGGTGCCTTCGACCATCTCACCCGTCAGCTCAAAGCCAACAACTTCGGGGATCAGCATCGAGATCGGCTGGCCCAACATCGCAGCCTCGGCCTCGATCCCGCCAACACCCCAACCAAGCACGGCCACGCCGTTGACCATGGTCGTGTGGCTGTCGGTGCCGACCAGTGTGTCAGGGTAGGCGACGTCCTCGCCGTTTTGGTCGGTATCAGACCAAATGGTCTGCGACAGGTATTCCAGATTCACCTGGTGGCAGATGCCGGTTCCGGGCGGCACAACGCGAAAGTTGTTGAACGCGCCCTGACCCCATTTAAGAAACTGGTAGCGCTCCATGTTGCGCTCATATTCGCGATCCACGTTCATCTGAAAGGCACGCGGGTTGCCGAATTCATCGATCATCACCGAATGGTCGATGACCAGATCGACGGGGTTCAGCGGGTTGATCTTTTGTGCGTCCCCCCCGAGAGCCTTGATGCCGTCCCGCATGGCTGCCAGATCGACAACGGCGGGAACGCCGGTGAAATCCTGCATCAACACTCGTGCCGGTCTATAGGCGATCTCACGCGGGGTCTTGCCGCCATTGGTCCCCCATACGGCGAAGGCCTTGATGTCTTCGACCGAAACTGAAAACCCGCCGTCTTCGAAGCGCAGCATGTTTTCCAACACGACCTTCAGGGCAACGGGCAGTCTGGAAAAATCTCCGAGACCGGCTTCGGTTGCCGCAGGGATCGAATAATAGGAGATCGACGTGCCACCCGCTGTCAGCGTGCGACGTGTCTTGGCATTGTCCTGTCCGACGGTAATAGGCATTTTGGCCTCCCTCTGGGATGTAAAATAGGGATATCGCTGCAGGTTTTCTGCATCAGGTTTCGCTTTGTTTCAATAGTTGATACGCCGCAGCAGTGATTTTCGCATGCAATGGTATACAATTTCAGCAAGAAAGCGCTCGCGTCCGCCTCAAGAATGATTGATTGGCCTATTCCTGACTAGGGGAATAGTGATGAGGCAGAGCAAATAGGATGAATGTTTATGAAGATTTTTGCGGCTTTTGGCTCTGTCAGGGTTTTTTCGGCATTGGCTGCTAGCCTGTGCCTTTTGACGCCCGGGACCGGCCAGGCACAGCAAAAGGTCGGAGCCGTGAACGAACCTGTTGTCGTGGAACTGTTCACGTCGCAGGGCTGTTCCTCCTGCCCCCCGGCGGATGCGCTTTTGAAACAATTGGCTCAGCGCCAGGATGTTTTGGCCCTGGCGTTTCATGTGGACTATTGGGACTATATTGGCTGGAAGGATATCTTTGCCAGTCCTGCTCATACCCGGCGCCAAAAGGGCTATGCCCATGTTGGAGGGCGCAAAATGATCTATACGCCGCAGATGATCGTTATGGGGCATCAAGACGTATCGGGCGCGGATGCGATGGGCGTGGCGGATGCTCTCTCCAGGCATCAGTCAGCCCCACGCCCGGTGGCGCTGGAGGTGTCTCGCAGCGGCCAGCGGGTGACCATTGCACTGACGCCGCGCGTTGATTTGCCTGATATTCCCGTCACCATGCAGATTGTCCGCTATACGCCGTCCCAAACAGTAGACATTACCCGTGGGGAACTGGCTGGCCATCAACTAGAATACGCCAATATTGTTGATGACCTGCAGCAAGTCGGGGTTTGGGACGGGCAGGAGGCTACCGAAATCACCATCGAGATCCAAGGCGATCAGCCTGCTGCCTTCCTGGTCCAGCAAGGTCCCTATGGGCCAGTACTGGCAGCGGCCCGGATCGAATAGCCAGAAACTGGTGCAGGGCGTATTCACAGGCCACTTGAACAGGGTTTGCGAAGATCCTTGCCAAAAAGGGCGAGGGCAGGCGGGCTCATTGGTGCCCAGAGCTGGCATGGGCCGAAATGGACTGATCTATTCTTCAGTGTTGGGCGTGTCAGGCTGTGCCTTTGATGTCCGCACTTCAGGCAGATAGGGCTTCCAGCGCCGGTGAATCCAGAACCATTGCCCCATGTGACGACGCACGACAGTTTCGAGGTCATCGCAGATCGATTTTGTCATGGTCACGGCATCCGAAGCGGGGATTTCTGCATTGAGCAGGATCTCAAAATCCAGTCCGTTGTCCTGCCGGATTGCATAGACGGGGATCAGAGCTGCACCATATTTGAGAGCCAGCTCTGCCGGGACAGTGGAGGTCACAGCGGGCTTGCCAAAGAAATCAATCAGTTCTCCGCCATGAACATGGAGGTCGGCCACGATGGCAATGATGCCACCTTTTTTCAGGTGGCGCACCATCTCGACCATGCCACGCTTTCCCTGTTCGAACATCGGTGTGCCCACGCGTGACATGGCGCGCACATAGTGGCTGTTGAAATAAGGGTTGGCCATCCGTCGGTAGAGCGCGCCCATTGAAAACCCACGTGAAATCAGACCGGCACGGGCGGCGTCGTAGTTGCCGAAATGACCGGTCACCAGGATGACTGGCCGTCCTGCTGCACGGGCATCTTCAAGCGCCTGCAGGCCGGGACCGGATATGGGAGCGGCCTTGGCCCGGTCGATAAAGGGCGCACCGGCATAGAGTTCTGTGATCATGCGCCCGGCATTGTCGCCGACTTCGCGGCACAGTCGTGTCACCTCATCCTGAGGCAGTTCAGGACAGGTAAGCGCCAGGTTTTCGCGCACGCGCCGGTCGAATCCGACGATCGGTCCCAAGCTGCTGACCAGGCGCCCCATAGCTGGGATCCGCCATCGATAAGGGACTAGGCCTGCCAACCCGAGAACCCCCCGCAAGGCAAGGTTGCCGAAAAAATAGGAGACTCGTTTGCCGACTGGCAACTGTGAGGATTCTATGGGCATGTCAGACAGGGCCTGCGCTGGCGTGAAGATCAGAAGGTAATCTTACCCCTGCTTGCAGGTGGGTACAACTAGCCAGCTGGCCACTGCAGGAGTGGCCCTCAAATCATTGTGAAAAATGAAAATAGTATAAGTTTTAGTGCCGCTCCGTCTGCTTCAGCTGAGGTTGCAGGCAACCCGCTTTCTCAGATCCGAAGGGCTGACATCAAGCGTCTTCTTCTTCCTCGTCGGATTTCAGCTCTATCTCACCAGTCGCAATCAAGTCGCGCATGGCAGAGACGATCAGCCCAAAAGCGGTTTCGCCGTCAGTGCGTTTGACCTTGCCGCGTTCGTTGACTTCTTCGCGAATATTGGTCGCCATGCGGCTGGACATATTGTCCAGCAGGAACTCATTGGTTGCGACATCGTCTTCGTCGGTGGCAAAGGCAATCGCAGTTACCAGATCAGGGATCGCGAGCACCCGCATCATTTTCGGAACATCCAGTGGCTGCATGCGCTGCGCAATAAGACCGTAGGTAAAGATGGCTTTGCGAACATCTGTGGCGAAGTCCTCGTCTTCCTCTTCGAGGGCGATCAGAACCTCCTCGCGTTTCGCGGCTGCGGCTTCGGTGAGAATGGCGCCAACGCGTTGACCTGGAGAGGAGTCAAAGGCAAGATCTGGTCGCGCATCCACTTGGGCTGCGAGGGAAAGTCCAATGCGATCAACCGTTTCAGGGGTGACGTTGGTGGTGTGGCTGACGGCATAGGTGATCTGTCGCGCCACCGGTCCGGGCAAATGAACCAGCATCTGCGCCGCTTTACCGGTGTCAAGTTTGGACAAAAGAACGGCGGCGACTTCGATGCTTTCTGCCTCAGCCAAAGACGCAAGGTCTTCTGGTGGCAGGGCCTTCAGGCGCTCCCAGGGGTCGCCAAACTGGCGTACGCCAGCCTCTTTGCGCAGCCTGCTTGCAGTCTGACGGCTGATCCGCCCGTCCATCGCAGTAAGAGCACCAGCAAGACCGTTGGGGAAGGTCAGACCAACATTATCGAGCATTTCGGCAAATTCTGCGGCGACGGCATGGAGTGTGTCGCGATCCACCAATCGCATTTTGCCCATCTGCTGTGTCAGTTCCATCTGAAGCTCGTCCGGGAGATCTTCGATGGGGATATCGGCCCCCTCATTGAGCAGAAGGCGCACGACGATGGCGGCTTTAGCTTTGCCGCTCAAGTTGCTGGCAGACATAGAGGTTCCCCCCATTCCGGCCGCAGCCGGTGGAGAAAAGTCTCCCATACCACCACCACCTGTGGTCATTGGAAGCGCCAACATATCGTCTTGCAGCATTCTAGCACCCTAGCCAAAAAGATTCTTTTTCGGTCAGGTCTAAATTACCCCGCAAGCGGTAAAGAAAAGCTGAAGTTTAATAGCTTGTTGTGACACCGGTTTCCAAGGCCTGGCGCAGGGAGGTTTCGGGCCAGCTATTTGCGCCACCGCGGGCGCGAATTTCTTTCCACTGCGTCAGCGCCAGACCGAATTGACCTTCTTCGACAAAGCCTTGCCCCATATAGGATCGGGCCAGAAGATTGTCGGGGTTTTGTGCAATCGCCTTGTCGTAATACGTTGCGGCAAGCGCGCCATGGCCCAGTTTGCGATGGGTGAAACCCCAATAAGTCAGGGCACGATCATCTTCTTGGTCGGTCAGCGTTGCAAGAACCGCCTGTGCGTCAGAGTTGCGCCCGGCATAGGCCAGCTCGCGGACAGCACCCATCAGCTCATCCTGATTGAGCGAGGATTGTTTCGGGCGAACACAGCGCTTCTTTTCCGGATCCCAGACCCTTTTACCTTTGCAGGTCTTGGTCGTTTCTGTTGGTTTCGGCGGGTTCCAGCCGTTGTCTCCGGCCGCATAGGCTAGGCCGGGCAGGGTCAGTCCAGACAGGGTCAGGGTGGCAACAAGCAAAGCATAGCGCATCGGGAAACTCCGGATGATTGGATTTGAAAACAGTCTAACGACAATTGACGCATTTTATGTAGCGACCATGCCCTGTTTTTTGGTCACGTTGCCGTGACAGATGTAAAAACGCCCCACTAAACAAGCGGGGCGTTTGATCATGCAAGCTGAGGTGTCGGGGTAGGCTTATGCGCCAAAGACCCGTTTGAAGATCGTATCAACATGTTTGGTGTGATAGCCCATGTCGAATTTCTCGTTGACGCCGTCTTCGCCAAGAGCAGCGACCACTTCGGGATCGGCCAGCAGCAATTCGCGGAAATCAACGCGATCTTCCCAGACCTTCAGTGCGTTGCGCTGCACCATGGAATAGGCGTCTTCGCGCGACACACCCGCCTGTGTCAGGGCCAGCAGAACTCGCTGACTCATCACCAGACCCGGGAATTTATTCATGTTATCCAGCATGTTTTCGGGGAAAACCAACATCTTGTCGATCACACCTGTCAGACGTGCCAGGGCAAAATCGAGGGTGACGCAGCAGTCGGGGCCGATCGCGCGCTCTACCGAAGAATGCGAGATGTCACGCTCGTGCCACAGGGCGACGTTCTCCATCGCCGGGATCACGGCGGAGCGCACCAGACGGGCCAGACCCGTGAGGTTTTCGGTCAGAACCGGGTTTTTCTTGTGTGGCATAGCCGAAGAGCCTTTTTGCCCCATCGAGAAGAATTCCGCGCCTTCCAGCACTTCGGTGCGCTGCATGTGGCGGATCTCGGTCGCGACGTTTTCGATCGACGATGCAATGACGCCAAGGGTGGCAAAGAACATCGCGTGACGGTCGCGTGGGATCACCTGGGTCGAAATCGGTTCGGGCGAGAGGCCCAGTTCGGCGCAGACATGCTCTTCGACGGCAGGGTCGACATTGGCGAATGTGCCAACCGCGCCCGAAATCGCACCGGTGGCGATTTCTTCACGCGCCAGTTTCAAACGCGCGAGGTTCCGATCCATTTCCGCATAAAAACGCGCAAAGGTCAGCCCCATGGTTGTGGGCTCGGCATGGATGCCGTGGCTGCGACCGACGCGCACGGTGTCTTTATGTTCCAGAGCACGTCGTTTCAGGGCGGCCAGCAACCCATCCATGTCTTTGATCAGGATATCGGCAGAACGCACCAGCTGCACGTTCAGGCAGGTGTCCAGAACGTCAGAGGAGGTCATGCCCTGATGCACGAAACGTGCTTCTTCGGAACCGACATGTTCGGCCAGGTGAGTCAGGAAGGCGATGACGTCATGTTTGGTGACGGCTTCGATTTCGTCGATACGGGCGACGTCGAATTCCACGTCCTTGGCTTTCCAGACGGCATCAGCGTTTTCGCGGGGGATGACACCGATGTTGGCCATGGCTTCGCAGGCATGAGCCTCGATCTCGTACCAGATCTTGAATTTGGTTTCGGGCGACCAAATGGCGACCATTTCGGGGCGAGAATAGCGAGGGATCATTGGCGAAAGCACCTTTATGGGATTGTCCAGAAGATATGGCGCGTCATACGGGAGCAGAGCCAATTGGGCAAGTCTGGCAGGGCTGATATGAAAAATGTCGCATCTGTCTGGCGCTTGTCTTGGCGCTTTTCTAGGGGCGTATCGTAGGCGTCTAAGCTGGAAAGGCGACCAACTGGTGCATCCCGCTGTCAGGTTCTAGAGCTTCGGATTTGCGCCTCTGACCATTGGGTTTGCGTATTTTTGAGTAAGAAGGAGATGTCAGCGAAGGGCAATTCGGTCCTTCAGGATCTGCCTTGGCATGGCCAAAAACAGCCCTCTAGAGCAAAGAGGGCTGTTTAAAGCAAAGCTTAAAGCCAAGAATGCGGGATTAATCCCGTTGCATATGCGTCAGCATATTGCTGTTGCGGCAATATTCCGGTGTCTCTGTGAGCTGGCGACTGTGTGCCTGCAGTTCGGCGCAGCCGTCCTGATTGCTGCACTTGCTGCAATTCATCACAGCGCGCATGAATTTGCGGCCTTCTGCTTCGGGATCTTTGGCGATCACCTCGCCATAGTCGATACCCAGGCGGTCGGCCATGCCTTCGACCAGATCAGCGCTTTGTCCGAGTTTAGAAAACAGTCCCATGCCGTGCCTCCGCAAAATGGAAAATAATCCAAGTGATTTTCAAGTGATTTGATAGACACTGCGCAGGTAGGCACAGGGCGGCTATGATGTGGATCAAGTTCGCATAGAGCGCAGGCGGATCCGGAGATCTGCGGGGGTTAAAACAGGATTGGGCGCGCACAGAGACTGCCCCTGCAAAGCAATAATTGGGGGGCAAAATGGGCCCCTCTGTGCTGCTCAGTAGACTCTGGGGAGACTAGAGACTCTGGGGAGACTAGGCTGGCAGGGTTTGCGGTTCTTCCTCCAGCTGGGTTTTTACCTTTGCGCCATGTTCCAGAGTGCGGTGAACCGGGCATTTGTCCGCGATTTCCAACAGCTTTGCCCGTTGTGTCTGATCCAGATTGCCGCAGATGCGAATGATGCGGGTGAATTGGTCGATCTTGGCGGGCCCCGAGGGCTGCGCGTCCTGTGCATGTACCTTGTCGTGGGACACATCCACACTGACAGAGTCAAGCGGCCAGCCTTTGCGTCTTGCGTACATGCGTAAAGTCATCGACGTGCAGGCTCCTAAACCGGCAGAAACAAAGCCATAAGGCGACATGCCGCGATTGGTGCCGCCATAGGCCAGAGGCTCATCTGCATAGGCGTGATGATGCGGGCCCGAATGGATGTCCTGTAAAAATCCGGCAGGATCAGCTTCGGTGACTCGCAGCACGCCTTCGGGGGCGCCAGGGGGCGGTGCAGGTGGCGACAGGTCGACATACCGCCCGGCCCAGGCGGAAATGACCTCTGCGGCATACTCTGCATCGCGGGGTTTGGTGATCAAATGGTCGGCCTCGTCCAGAGTGACAAAGCTTTTGGGATGGCGGGCGGCGGTGAAAATCGCGGCGGCATTGTCGATGCTGACGGTGGCGTCACGCGGTGCATGCATCACCAGCAGGGCGGCATTCAGCTCTTTGATAGCCGGGGTCAGGGCCTCGGCGGTGATGTCTTCGACAAAATCGCGGCCAATCACAAAGGGACGCCCGCCCAGGCACACCTCGGCCTGACCCTTGGCCTGGATTTCGGGCAGGGCTGCGTCAAAGTGGTGCGAGACATGGCCGGGATCAAAGGGAGCCCCTAGGGTGACGACCCCTTTGACCGAAGGAATGCCGGCACGTGCGCGCAGCACCGCCGCCCCGCCCAGTGAGTGGCCGATCAGCAGGGCCGGCGCCATATCACGGGCGGCCAGGTACTGCGCGGCGGCGATCAAATCGGCGACGTTGGAACTGAAGGTGGTATTAGCAAATTCGCCTTCGGAATGGCCAAGGCCGGTGAAATCAAAGCGCAGCACTGCGATACCCATGGCGGCAAGGCGGCCGGCGATGCGGCGGGCGGCCGGAATATCCTTGGAGCAGGTAAAGCAATGGGCAAACAGCGCCGTCGCCAACACCGGGCCCTGCGGCAGATCAAGCCTTGCGGCCAGGGTCTCACCGGAATGGCCGGCAAAGGTAATACGTTCTGTGGGCATTGGCAAAAGCCTCATATCTTGTGTCGCCCTTAGAGTGCGGGGTCTAGGCGGCTATCACAAGGCAGCTGCAGGAAACGTCACGCGAAGGTGATGCCGCGCGACAAGAAGCGACAAGATGCGAGAGAGCATGAGGGTGCGCGAAGGCTGCTAGAATTCCAGTCGTGCGCGCAATTTTGCCAGCGGTGCAGAGCACTGCATGGTCAGATGATTGCAGCTTTGGAATGTTGCTTCTAGATTGGCGACTATGAAATTCCGAAACATAAATACTCTGAACGTTTCCCCTGTGCCGCGTCTGGTGCAGCAACTGGTGTCTAATCTGATGATTGCCCCAGCTTCAGCCTCAGTAATTGCTTTGGGGGCACTGCTCATGCCGACGCAGACTGCCGCGCATCCGCACATCTTTGTCGATACGGGGTTTGCCTTTGAATTTGATGACAGCGATCATCTCGTTGCGATCAAGGTCACCTGGCAATACGATGAATTCTATTCTCTTTTGATCACCGAGGATCTGCAGCTTGACCGCGATGGCGACGGAGTTCTGACGCCTCAGGAAGGTATTTTGCTGACCGGGTTCGATACAAATTGGGACGAAGGCTTCAACGGCGATCTCGAGCTGCGCATCAACGGCGCTGTTGTGCCGCTTTCCGGCCCGGTGGACGCGGGTACCGAGCTTCTTGAGGGGCGCATTGTCAGCACGCATCGGCGCCAGTTAAGCCAGCCCGTCGCAAAGCAGGACGGCCCGTTTTCGCTCAAGGCGTTTGATCCTTCCTATTACACCGCCTATGAGATCACTCTGCCGGTGACCCTGTCGCCACATTTGCAGGGGCACTGCATGTTGGAGCGGATTGATCCGGATATTGCAGGCGGGCTGGCACAGATGCAGGCGCAGCTGCTGCGGCTGGATGCCAATGCAGACCTTGAAGAAAACGATATCCCGCTGATTGGCGGTGAATTCGCCACCGAGGTTCTGCTCTCATGCCCCAGCTCTTGAAGGGTCGCGTTGCGACCAGTCTGCTCCTGATCACACTGAGTGTCGGGATGTGCCTGACGCTCTGGTGGGTTGGCCGCGATCTGTTGGCCCCCTTGGGCGACTGGGCCGCGCAGGAGCAACGCGCCTTTCAGAACCGGATTGCGGGGGCGCTGCGGGCGCTGCGTGGCGGTCAGGCGGGGGCGCTGTCGCTGCTCTTGCTGGTCTGTTTTGCCTATGGGTTCTTTCATGCCATTGGGCCGGGACACGGCAAGGTTCTGATTGGTGGCTACGGGTTGGGGCGCAAGGTGCCCTGGATGCGGCTCAGTCTGGTGGCGCTGCTGTCCAGTCTCGGGCAGGCGGTCACGGCGGTGGTGCTGGTCTACGCCGCCATCCTTGTGTTGCAGCTTGGCCGTGACAGTATGATCGGTATCGCGGAAAAAACCATGGCGCCGATCAGCTATGCCGCCATCGCTGGGATCGGGATCTGGCTTTTGCTACGGGGCGCGCGAAAACTGTTTCGCACCAGCGCCGCTGCCAAGGCCGAGGAGCATCACAGCCACGAACCACACAGCCACGAACCACACAGCCACGAACCACACAGCCAAGAACCACACAGTCACGATCACCACAGTCATCATCACGACGGTCATCATCACCACAGTCACGACCATTCAGCTGAAGCGGGGGCTGGCGCAGAGACCTGTGCCGATTGTGGGCACCGGCATGGCCCCAGCCTCGAAGAGGTGGAGCATTTGAGCAGCTGGCGCGAAGCTGCGATACTGATCGCAGGTATTGCGGTAAGGCCCTGTACCGGAGCACTTTTCGTTCTAATTATCACCTGGCAGATGGGCATCGCCCTGGCCGGAGTCGCCGGCGCTTTTGCTATGGCGCTTGGCACTGCCTCCGTCACCATCGCGGTTGGGCTGGCAGCCCTGGGGCTGCGAGGCGGGGCACTGTCGCTGTTTGCAGCCAATACCCGCGCCCGTCAAGTGGTGCCGCTTTTGGAAATCACCGCCGGTCTGCTGATCGCGCTAGTG
This sequence comes from Phaeobacter sp. CECT 5382, assembly GCF_001457775.1. Classification (GTDB taxonomy): domain Bacteria; phylum Pseudomonadota; class Alphaproteobacteria; order Rhodobacterales; family Rhodobacteraceae; genus Pseudophaeobacter. Next base: position 10,785 of record NZ_CYSG01000020.1, on the reverse strand, counting down.
GCTGCAGGACTGATGTTGACCAGCCTGCGCTAGGCCGTTTGTTCAGTTCTCCCCCATAAGCGCCGGGTCAAAGGGGTAGGTGGTAAGGTTCTCGTAGCCATCTTCGGTGATCAGGACCTGGTCTTCGAGTTTGATCGAGAAATCACCTCCGACCTCGCCAACACAGGCTTCCACACAGAGCACCATGCCGGGTTCCAGCGGATAGTCATAGGCACCTGCGACCGCCTTGTCGGGATAGGCCACCAGCGGCCATTCATCACAGAGCCCGACGCCATGCATCAGGCAGCCGTATTTCTGTGCCTGATATTTTTCATCCAGAACATGTGTGTTCGCCGTCAACTCGGGGATCATCACGCCAGGTTTCAGCATCTCCATGTTCTGCATGATATGTTCATGGGCATGCTGCATTGCGTAGATCATGTCGGCGCGTGGCTTTTGGTCGCCAATCCACCAGCTACGTGAGATGTCAATGCAGATGCCGTAGGATCCGATCAGATCGGTATCAAAGGAAATGATCTCGTTTTGCTGCGTGATCCGGGGGCCGCATTCCTGAAACCAGGGGTTGGTGCGCTGCCCCGAGGCCAGAAGCCGAGTCTCGATCCACTCGCCGCCGCGTCGGATGTTTTCTGCGTGCAGGACCGCCCAGATATCATCCTCGCAGGTCTTGCCATCGCCCACATTGGCCCGCGCAAAATCCTCCATCGCCTGCACGGCGGTCTCGCAGGCGTGATTGGCGCAGCGCATGGCAAGGATCTCATCCGCGCCTTTGATGGCGCGGGTCTTTTCGGTCAACTCTTCGCCTTCCATGATCTCAAACCCTTGCGCCTCGAGGGCGCGCAACCCGTGCAGCATGATCTTGTCAACGCCCAGCCGCCGGTTGCCACCGCCATGTTCATGGATCAGTTGGCGCACCTCGTTGGACAGGGCATCGGCTGCCACATCCACCTTGTCGCCGCGATCAAAATAGAACAGATCCGCACCTGATCTCTGTTCTCGCACCAATGGGTTGAAGGTCGAAAGAAACGGCGAATTCTTGTAGTCCCACAACACCATATAGCCATCGGCGCAAACCAGCAGGGCGCGAAAAGGGTTATGCGTGTTCCACAGCTGCATATTGGTGCTGTCGGTGGCATAGCGGATGTTCAGAGGATCAAACAGCAGGACGCCGCCCCAATCCCGTTCCTGGATCGCCCTGACCAGACGCTGCCAGCGAAACTCTCGCATTCGTGGCAGGTCTGGCAATGTCAGCCCGCCGTCCTGCCACTCCTGAATAGCCAGTTGGGTGGGGCCGATTTCCATGCGGTCATTGTCATTCGGCGTTCCGTCGCCCAGCAATGGTCCACGGGTTGGATCAATCTTTCGACTCTCTCGGTATGGCGCGCTCATCGTCAGGCTCCCCGTCTGAACAGATGTGTCCAGTCTGAGGGCCGGCCTTTGGCGTTTCAATTCTAAATGCGACCGCGCAAACGGTCGTTTTTACAGGATCCGACGTGATGTCCCGTTTGCATTTTTGGGACCACTCCGGCCCTGTAAATGCGGCGCGAACAACTATGCCCCAGTCGCAGCTTCAGAAGGGATCCCCAATGCAAAAGGCCAACATCCAGAGAGGTTGGCCCATGCAGTCACTATGCCTTTCGAGGGCAGGCGTTCCTATGGCAGAAAGACCCGTGCCGCAGCCTGAACCATGCCGGATCCATGCAGGAACAAAATGACCATGGCCGTCACAAGCGCTCGCACCGATACTACCAGATCAATCCCGCGTAGCGCATTTGCCGTGGCCGAAAGAGCCCTTTGAGGCAATGAAACGCCTTTGAGGATGGCCTGTTTTAAAGGAAGGTCCTGGAGCACCGACGCATGGCGCGGTGCGGAGCGCTTGTATCTGCTGCGTCTTGAGCCTGTTTCCTTATGCTGGATTTCGTCGCAGTGTTGTTCCAGAAGCGGCGTTGCTGCATCAACCGAGCCAAACAAGGCCCGACCTCTTGCACGTTCTGCTTCGGCCTCGGCGCGGGCTTGGTCTGCCAGTTGCAGGCGCGATTGTGCGGCTGAAAGACCCAGAGGTGCAGTGGCTCTGTCGCACAGATCTGAGGTTCGGGCTGCCAAGGCTTTGATCCGCCTGTCACGTGGCGAAATCGCGGACCTGTTTGGTGGCGTCCCGTCTGGAGCCATGTTTTCTGTGCCAGTATCAGAGACTGTGTCTGGCTCTGTGACGTCTGGCTCTGTGACGGTCTGCAAATCTGCATCACATTCGAGGGGGACCAAAGAAGGCGTGTTGTTAGGGGGCGTGGGTTCACTCGCAAACGCACTCAGGAAATCTTCTGCCATCAATGCCTTGGCGGTGTCTTGCCAAAAGACAACCACAGGCGTCAAAGCCTCGGTAAGACGCCGCAAGAGCATGGCCAGAAGGATCTCGGAAATCTCCCGGTCGCAGGCTTCGGGGAAATTTGGAACCAGTGCCAATTCGATATAGGCTGCGGGCGCCGGGAGCCCAAACGGAACACGCACGCCTAGCCGCAGAGGCATACGTCGAAGCCTCAGGGTTACCTTGTAGTGATCACTGTCCAGCCCGATCCGATGGGGATCCCGGGCATTGATCTGAAGGGCGGGATGGCCGAATTCTTCCAGCGTATCCAGCAACTCGGTCAGTGCCAGTGTCAGTTTCTCTTCGCTGCGGTGTTCAAACCCCAGTCTACCTGTGTATTGCTCAACCTGTGCCACCGTCAGGGTCCTCCGTTCGGGCTGCATCTTGGTAAACAATAGGAAGAGATCTGGTCCAAAAGTGAGGCAGGGAGAGACAATCCGTGACGAAAAATTCAGATTTTATTATTGTATTGCGAAGTTGAAATAAAAGACATTAAATCAAAGCGTTGGTGTGATTTGTTCGAGTGAGTGTGAGTGGAATGCGGCAAGAAGGCGGCGGGTCTCGGCCACTTTGATGCCGCATCTCCTACAATTTGGGTCTCATCGCGAGATTGTCTCTGATCTGCGCTCAAAGTCTTTCGCAGTGTTATTGATCAATCTGACGGCCCATGATGGCGAGGGACTGCTGATAGACCGTGGCGGCGTTCCATTCCTTCAAAACACGGTAGTTCCGCTCGCCTTGCTGGTAGCCTTTGCCGCGCTTCCAGCCACTTTTTTGCAGATAATGTGCGGTTGAGGCCAGGGCGTCCCCCTGATCGTAGAAATCCACCCGCCCGTCGCGGTTCCAGTCGACACCATATTGCAGCGCATTGCCGGGCAGGAACTGTGTGTGACCCAGCTCGCCGTGTTTGGCCCCACGGGTGGCGCCGGTTATGGCGCCCTGATCCACCAGTTTCAGCGCACCGATGGCGTGGGGTTTGAAAAATGCCGAGCGGCGGCAATCATAGGTGAGCGTGACGATGGCCGAGACTACCTGACTGTCGCCCATGAAACTTCCAAAGGCGGTTTCCATGCCGTGGATGGCAATCAGGATACCCGCAGGCACGCCATATTTCTTTTCCAGCGCCGCATAGAACTCCGCCTGGCGTACTTTGCGCTTGCGGCCCTGTGCCACAATCGTGGCAGAGCCGCGGATCTGCATGAATTTCTCCAGACTGTAGCGAAAGCTCTTTTGGTTGCGATCAGCCGCGATGGTGCGATTGGCATAGCGAGCCTGCGTCAGGGCGTTGAGCCCGGCAGTTTTGACGCCCGCGCGTTTGGCATCTTTGGCGAAATCGGCCTTCCAGGCAGCAAAGCCGGCAGAGGTGTTACCGCAGGGAGCTGCCAAAGCTGAAGAGGCAAGGCAGCCCATAAAAAAAGCTGCTGGAAGAGAGTAAAGAAACCGCATGAATGTCGTCCCGAACAAGGATGGGTGGAAATATGCCTCCAGCCTAGCTAGGTCGCTGCGAATTTCCAGCGGGAAAAGCGGAGCACTCTTCCCGGTAATCTGCAGTGTTCAGGCAAAGGCGCTGGGGGCTGCCAGCGCTAGCCCATCTGCCACGGCTGTCATGGCATTGCGGTTCTCGACCGCAGCATTGGGGCAAAGCCCGCGCAGTGAGGTTTCGACCGAGCTCAGCAAGGATGAGCCACCAACCATGACCAGACGGCTGATCCGCGTAGGGGCGAGATCGGCACGCGCCAGTGTTTCAGCCGCGCTTTGGGTGATCTGATGCATCATCGGATCAAGCGTCGCCTGCATTTGGGGCGCTGCCAGAGGCGTTGAAAGGCCGCGCTCCAAAATGCGCAGGTCTATGCGGGGATCTGCCAGATCCGTGCCATTGGCCTGGATTTTGCCGCGCTCGACGGCAAAAGCCAGATCATGGCCCAGCTCATCATCCAGCACCTCAACCAGCCGGTTGAGCTTCTCGGGCTCCACCGCGTATTTTGCCAGCTCCCGCGCGGCACGGCGACTGTCGGCTGCATAAAGAAACTGGATCATCTGCCAGGTGGCTAGATCATTGAACAGCCGGTTGGGGGCGGGCAGGGTCTCTTTGCCAAAGGCATTGCGGATCTGGCTGCCGCGTCCCAGCAGCGGCATGACATGCTCAATGCTGATCTGGCGGTCAAAATCAGTGCCGCCCAGCCGCAGCCCATGCGAAGCCAGAATGCGGGTCTCGCCTGCTGTGCCCTGTTCAAACAGGGTGAAATCCGAGGTGCCGCCACCAATATCGACAATCAACCCCAAGCCGGGCTCAGGGCGGGCGGAGCGCACGGCGGCTTCGGGCTCAAACAGGAATTTCACATCAGAGAACCCGGCGGCCAAGTAGCAGTCGCGCAGGTCGATTTCTGCCTGTGCGTCGCGCGCCGGATCGGCACTGTGAAAATGGACGGGCCGTCCGGACAGCGCATGGGTGAATGTCTGGTGGGTTGCTGATTCTGCGCGGGATTTCACCTCAGCCAGAAACCGAGCGATGATCTGTACGAAATCAGTGCTTTCCCCGTTGATGCGGCGTTCTTCGCGCAACAAAGGCGTGCCCAATAGGCTTTTGAGCGCACGCATGAAGCGCCCCTCATCGCCATTGATCAGCGCCCGCGTGGCCGCGCGGCCAATGCGCATGGGTCGCTTGGGTTCAAAGAAAACGGCCGTAGGCAGGGTCGTCTCTCCCGGCTCCATTTCAACCAGCCAGGGGTTGTCACCAACCGCAATGCCTGCGGCGGTATTTGAGGTGCCAAAATCGATGCCGAGGGTCATTGGCGCGCTCATAGCGGTCTCCTGATGCAAAACGGAACCTGCGCTGATACAGCCGGGCTACGATGGGATCAAGGCAGGGAAAGCTATTGGGTGCGATTTTTTCAGGCGCGCAGCCCTTGGCAATTCGGTCGGAGTGATCAAGGTAGGGCGAAGAAACAGCAAGAGTGGAGAAAGCTGGTGATCGAGGTTCTGGGGCGGGCAAATTCAGTGAATGTGCAAAAGGTGATGTGGTGTGCAGCCGAGCTGCGGCTGGAGGTCACGCGCCGCGATGTTGGTGGGGTTTTTGGCGGCACGGATACGGCCACCTATCTGAACGGCAATCCCAACGGCAAGATCCCTACGCTGGTTGACGACGGGTTTGTGCTTTGGGAATCCAATGCGATCGTCAGATATCTCTGTGAGCAATATGGAACAAAAGAATCTGATACGGCGCTTTGGTTTCCGGCAACGGTCCAACAGCGTGCACAAGCGAACCAGTGGATGGATTGGTACCAAACGGCGCTGCATGCGCCGATGACCATCCTGTTCTGGCAATTGATCCGCACTTCTGAGGCCGCGCGTGATCAAGAAGCCATTGCCAAGGCTATTCAGGACAGTGCCCGGTTCTGGGAGATGCTGGACCGGCATCTTGCCGACAGTGCCTTTATAGTGGGGGAGAGGCCAAGCATGGCAGATATCCCGCTGGGATGTTCCGCCTATCGCTGGCATTCTATGTCGTTTGACCGCCCTGAGCTGGTGAACTTGAAACGCTGGTGGGACCAACTGGCTGCGCGCCGAGCCTATCAGGAGCAGGTCATGCTGCCGATCACCTGAGATGGCAGGTCCAAAACACGTGGGTCCAGAACACGTGGGGCCAAAAGATCAGAAGGTCAAAAGAAAAGGGCGCTCCATAGGAGCGCCCTTTCATATTTGATAGAACCGCTAACGTTTAGCAGCTGTAGTACATGCCATACTCAACAGGGTGCGGCGTGTGCTCATAGGTTTGAACTTCTTCCATTTTCAGAGCGATATAGCCTTCGATCTGATCTTTGGTGAAGACGTCGCCCTGCAGCAGGAAGTCGTGATCGGCTTCCAGGCATTCCAGCGCTTCGCGCAAGCTACCCGCAACGGTTGGGATATCGGCCAGCTCTTCGGCAGGCAGGTCATAGAGGTTCTTGTCCATGGCCTCACCGGGGTCGATCTTGTTCTTGATACCGTCAAGACCAGCCATCAGCAGCGCTGCAAAGCACAGGTAGGGGTTGGCGGCCGGATCGGGGAAACGGGCCTCAACGCGCTTGGCTTTGGGCGATTCAGTCCATGGGATACGAACACAACCCGAACGGTTACGGGCCGAATAGGCGCGCAGAACGGGGGCTTCAAAACCAGGGATCAGACGCTTGTAGCTGTTGGTCGCTGGGTTGGTGAAGGCGTTCAGGGTTTTGGAATGCTTCAGGATGCCGCCGATGAAGTACAGGGCTTCGTCGGACAGGTCCGCATATTTGTCGCCAGCAAAGAGCGGCTTGCCGTCTTTCCAGATCGACATGTTCACGTGCATGCCGGTGCCGTTGTCGCCATAGATCGGCTTGGGCATGAAGGTGGCGGATTTGCCGTAAGCATGCGCCACATTGTGGATCACATATTTGTATTTCTGCAGCTCGTCGGCCTGTTTGGTCAGGCTGTCAAAGATCAGACCCAGTTCGTGCTGGCAGGAGGCAACCTCGTGATGGTGCTTGTCCACTTTCATGCCCAGACGCTTCATGGTCGAGAGCATCTCGGAGCGCAGATCCTGAGCTTCGTCGGTGGGGTTCACCGGGAAGTAACCACCTTTGAGGCCAGGACGGTGGCCCATGTTGCCCATTTCATACTCGGTGTCGGTGTTCCAGGAGGCGTCTGTCGCGTCGACCTCGTAGGAAACCTTGTTGATCGAGTTGGAGTAGCGCACGTCGTCGAACAGGAAGAATTCCGCTTCGGGGCCCATGTAGGCCACATCACCGATACCAGAAGCCTTCAGGTAAGCTTCGGCTTTCTGCGCGGTGCCGCGTGGGTCACGCTCATAGGCTTCGCCGGTGTCGGGCTCAACGATCGAGCAGTGGATGCAGATGGTTTTTTCCGCGTAGAAGGGATCTACATAGGCGGATGTTGTATCTGCCATCAGTTTCATGTCGGAGTTTTCGATCGACTTCCAGCCTGCGATGGAGGAGCCGTCAAACATGAAGCCCTCTTCGAGGAAATCTTCGTCGACCAGGTCTACATCCACGGTGACGTGCTGCAGCTTGCCGCGCACATCGGTGAAACGGATGTCGACATAAGCCGCATCTTCGTCCTTGATCATCTGGAGAACTGCGTCTGTGCTCATTCCCTTGGTCCTTCTGATTTTGATGTCAGGTAATTTGTTTACAGCGCGTCCGTGCCGGTCTCGCCGGTACGGATACGGATCGCTTGCTCAACGGGCGACACAAAGATTTTGCCGTCACCGATCTTGTCAGTCTTGGCAGCGTCAATGATGGCCTCGATGGCGGCTTCGACCTGATCGGCCTCAAGCACCACTTCGATTTTCACCTTGGGCAGAAAGTCGACGACATATTCAGCGCCACGGTAAAGCTCGGTATGACCCTTTTGGCGGCCAAAGCCTTTGACCTCGATGACAGAGAGGCCCTGAACGCCGACGTCCTGCAGCGCTTCCTTCACCTCGTCCAGTTTGAACGGCTTGATGATGGCTTCGATCTTTTTCATCGTTGGGGCTCCTCACAACCTTGTCGAAAGACCTCAGATCATTTCTTAATGGCGGGGACAATGCGCTGTGCTGTCTCAGGCTGCGAGAGATGCGGCTTTTGCAGGCATGTGATTAAAAAATATGCGTAACGCACAAAAAGTGGGCGAAATTGAATCGTGTGCCAGTGGCAGAGGAAAGAACCATGAGCGAGCTCCTAACAGCGGCCCAGATGCGCGCGATAGAACAGGCGGCCATCGAGTCGGGCGAGGTGACGGGCCTCGAGCTGATGGAGCGTGCCGGGCAGGGTGTGGTTGAGGCAATTTTTGAGGAATGGCCGGATTTGGAAGGCAGTGGCAACCGAGCGGTGGTTCTCTGCGGTCCCGGAAACAATGGGGGCGACGGTTTCGTGGTGGCGCGCCTGCTGCATGAGCGGCACTGGCAAGTGGAGGTGTTTCTGTATGGGGATTCCGAAAAGTTGCCACCGGACGCAAAGGTCAATTATGCCAAATGGCTGGCCCATGGAACGGTGAACAGCTATGTCGACGAAGGTGAGGATGCCTTTTGGCTAGACCCTTCGACCTACAGGGAAAACACAGTCTTAGTGGATGCGTTGTTTGGCACCGGGCTGACACGTCCCGTCGAGTCCTTTAATGCCTTTGGATGGGTGACGCAGGTTTCTGAGTGGAAGCTTGCTGAGGAGCAGCGTTTCCAGAGCTTTCCTGCTCCTCGTGTGGTGTCTGTTGATATCCCAAGCGGTATTTGTGCCGATTCAGGAATGCGGTTAGCTGGTGAAACCCCTGTGCCCCACTTAGAGGAAATATCGGCGGATCTCACGGTTTCCTTTCATTCAAAAAAGTTGGGTCATGTTCTGGGAGCAGGGCCTGCACTTTGCGGAAAAGTTGTTGTTGCGGACATTGGGTTGAGCAAGGATCCTGTCGCTCCGCGCCGGGCACTTGCTGAGCTTCACAATCTTGCATGCCCAGGTGCGAGGTTGGGTCGCGTGGTCGCGCATGAGAGCAGCTTTCAATCTCTTCCCCTTTTTCTTCCCAAAAGGAATGCGCGCCACAAATTTGACTATGGCCATGCCCTTGTTGTGTCCGGCGGTCCGGCTAGAACCGGCGCGGCACGTTTGTCTGCGCGCGGCGCGTTGCGGATTGGGGCAGGGTTGGTCACAGTTGGCTCGCCTAGGGCTGCCTTGGCAGAAAATGCGGCCCATCTGACAGCGATTATGCTGCGACAGATTGATGGGGCTACAGAATTGGCTGAGTTGCTTGAGGATAAGCGCATTAACGCGCTGTGTCTGGGGCCGGGTCTGGGGCGCAGCTCGGATAAGCAGGCCCTTGTTGTTGCTGCCCTGCAGGCAAAGCGCGCAACGGTGCTGGATGCAGATGCGCTGACGATGTTTGGTGAAAATCCGCAAGTCTTGTTTGATCTGCTGCATGACAAATGCTTGCTATCGCCCCACGGTGGGGAGTTCGCAAACCTCTTCCCGGATATTGCGGCGAAGCTGAGGGAACCTGTAGCCAAAGGGCCTGCCTACTCCAAGGTGGACGCCACCCGCGAAGCCGCGATGCGCGCAGGCTGTGTGGTGCTTTTCAAGGGCGCAGATACCGTGATTGCAGATCCCTTGGGGCGCTGTTCTGTCAACTCTGCACATTTCAAACGATCAGCTCCCTGGCTTGCGACTGCTGGATCAGGTGATGTGTTGGCAGGGTTTATTACCGGGCTGTTGGCGCGCGGGCTCTCGCCAATGCAGGCGGCCGAAACAGGTGCCTGGCTACACGTGGAATGCGCACTGCAGTTTGGTCCTGGCCTAATAGCCGAGGACTTGCCAGAGCAAATACCAGATGTTTTCCGACGTCTGGGTGTTTGAACTGAGGTGTGAGGAAATTGCCTTGCGCCAAGCCAGATCTCGCAGTTGCCCTCAGGACCTTTGTTTATCTTGCTGTTTGGTGAAATTAGCGCTCGCATCCGTCTGCAAGCTTTGCTATCCACCGCGACACGCAAATCTTGATTTGTGATACGTGCGGGTGTGGCGGAATTGGTAGACGCACCAGATTTAGGTTCTGGCGCCGCGAGGCGTGGGGGTTCGAGTCCCTTCACCCGCACCATCATTCAAACCGATTTGTACGTGTTTGAACATTTATCCTTACAAAATATGAGTGTTACAGGTTTTGCAGAACTGAGTGACTACCCATGATGTGTAAGAATGTGTATTCGTTTACGCATATTTTCCGCACGGTGCGTAATTCATGGCGTCTTTTCGTAAGCTAAAAACTGGATACCGGGCAGAGATTGCCCGTAACGGTGTCCGAAAGTCAAAGGTATTCCCAACAAAGCAAGAGGCCAAGGATTGGGCTGCTCGGGCGGAATATGAGATCCTGAACCATGATAAAGTGGCGGCCAAGCTGATTTTGGGTGAGGTTTTTGACCGTTATGCACGCGAGGTTTCGCCTTCAAAACGGGGGCACCGATGGGAGGCAATACGGCTGGAAAAGATTGGGCGAGATGCTATCGCCAAGATCCGGCTGGAGGATCTGTCTGCCAAAGATTTCTCAAAGTGGCGAGATGCGCGGCTAAGAGAAGTCGCTCCTGCGAGCGTCATTCGGGAAATGCAGCTCATGTCATCTGTGTTGACTGTTGCGCGGCGGGACTGGGAGTTGATTGCGACGAACCCTCTCAGCGATGTGCGCAAACCATCAAAGCCTCCTGCGCGTGATCGCCTGCCGACAGCGGCGGAGATCGAGGCGATGAAATTCAGCGCAGGTGAGGATCTTGAAAAGGCTACGGCGCGGGCCTTCCACGCGTTCAAGTTTGCAATGGCTACTGCCATGCGGGCCGGGGAGATCGCGGGGGCTTTGTTGCACAAATCGGTTTCTGAGGGGACTTCCCCTTTCCCCGGACGGAATTATCCTACGGGCTCGGTAACGGGTATGCCAAGAGC
>NZ_CYSG01000019.1 GCF_001457775.1 Phaeobacter sp. CECT 5382 | reverse complement strand
ACAGCGCGCCGCGTGCAATAAGGTCGGCACAGCCCGCTGGCGTGACTTTGTCCAGTCGGGCCGCACCCACAGGCGCGCCCAGCGCGAGGCGCGACATCAAAACATCGAACAACCCCCCTTTCCCCCCCGCCTCCCCCCCGTCGCCAAAGCCAAAAAGGCGGGGGGGGGACCGTTTTTTGTTGGGGGGCAATGGAGGAAAAGGGGGGATGTTTTTTAAAAGATAAAAAAAAGTGGCAAGGCCCCTCCCTCCCCATCCAATTGTTCCCCAATTAATCCAAGGGGGGGAAAAACCGGGCTGCGAAGGAATTTTTGGGGAGGGAAAATTTCCCCGCCTGTTCCCCCCGCCGTTGCAGCTGTGGCGGGCGCGCCCTTAGCGCGGCTTTCAGCCCCAAAGCTCATTTTGCACGCCGCTACAGGTCCAGTTTGAGGCCCCCATTCCAGATACCGTTTCAGCCCCCCTTTCTTTCCGCCCCTCAGGAGCCCGCGCATCCATGTCCGATATCTCCCCGATCCTTTCGCTGCCCTATCTGCTGCCGACCCAGGCGCAGAAACATGTGACCCATAACGAGGCGCTGCAGCTCTTGGATGCGCTGGTGCAATTGCGTGTGGTGGATTTTGACGCCGAAACACCGCCACTGGAGCCCAACCCGGGTGAGGCCTATGCGCTGGGAGCCAGCCCCACTGGCGCCTGGGCCGGGCAGGCAACCCATCTGGCGGTCTGGCAGGGCGAGGGCTGGCTGTTCATTGCGCCGCTGACCGGCTGGCGCGCCTGGGGCGAAACCCCGGGTGAGCTGCGGATCTGGCAGGGCAGCAGCTGGGAGCTGCCCGCAGCCAAGACCCAGAACCTGGCGCAGCTGGGCGTCAATACCAGTGCCGATGCCACCAACAAGCTGGCCGTTGCCTCTGCCGCCAGCCTGTTCACCCATGCCGGCGGCGGCCATCAGCTGAAGCTGAACAAATCCGCCAGTGCAGAGACTGCCGCGCTGCTGTTTCAATCCAACTGGAGCGGACGGGCTGAGATCGGCCTGCTGGGCAATGATGATTTTGCCCTCAAGACCTCAGCGGATGGCAGCAGCTGGAACAATGCACTGGTGGTGACGCCCGGTGGCCGCACCGGGCTGGGCACCGCCAGCCCTGCGGCGCAGCTGGAGATCGCCGGGTCGGGATCGGATTATCTGCTGGCCGGGGATGGGTCTGGCGCGGCCTTTCGGCTGGCCGCAGATGGCAATGGCGCTTGCGATGGCGCCTGGAGCGGCGGCGGCGCCGATTACGCGGAATGGTTTGAATGGGCCGATGGCAACCCTCTGGGCAAAGACCGGCGCGGGATTGCGGTGGTGCTGCAGGAGGACAAGATCCGCCCCGCCCGCACGGGCGAAGATCCCATCGGCGTCATCAGCGCTGCACCGGCACTGATTGGCGATGGCGACATGAATGAGTGGAAACACCGCTGGCTGCGCAATGATTTTGGCGCCCTGGTCCTGGACGCTGCAGGCAGGCGGCAGGAAAACCCCAGCTATGACCCCGACCGCCCCTATCGCCCCCGCAGCCAACGCCCGGAATGGGATCTGGTGGGGCTTTTGGGCAAGCTGCGCCTGCGCAAAGGTCAGCCCCATAGCCCCTGCTGGCTGCTGATGCGGAGTATCTCGCCGGATGTCGAAGAATGGCTGCTGCGCTAGCGGCGCCTAGCCCTTGCCCCCTACCCTTTGGCACCCTGGCCGCGGGCATAGACGTCCTCGTAGCGGATGATGTCGTCCTCGCCGAGATAGCTGCCGGTCTGCACTTCAATGAGCACCATCGGCAGCTTGCCGGGGTTTTCCATCCGGTGCACCGCGCCCAGCGGGATATAGACCGACTGGTTTTCGCTCACCAGTTTGACCTCATCGTCCACCGTCACCCGGGCGGTGCCTTCCACCACGATCCAATGTTCCGACCGGTGATGATGGCTTTGCAAGCTGAGCGCCGCACCGGGGTGCACATGGATGCGCTTCACCTGGAAACGCTCACCCACAACCAGGCTTTCGAACCAGCCCCAGGGGCGGTGATCCAGCGGAAATTCGGTGGCCTGTTTGGCGCCCTTTGCCTTCAGCGCTGCAACCGCCAGTTTCACGTCCTGCCCGCGCGTGGCATCCGCCACCAGCACCGCATCCGGCATCGCCACGGCAATCACGTTCTTGAGGCCAATCCCCACAACCTCGAGGCTGTCATCTTCAGAGCGCAGCAGGCTGTTTTCGCAATCGATCGCGGTGGCAGCGCCACTGGTCACCACCCCCTGCGCATCGGGGCCACTTTCGCGCCAGACCGCATCCCAGCCGCCCAGATCGGACCAGCCGGCCGCAAAGGGCACCACGGTCAGATTGTCAGCCTTTTCCATCACCGCATAGTCGATCGAGATATCGTCGAGCGCCTCCCAAGCCGCAGGGTCCAGCCGGAAAAAGCCAAGATCATTTTCCCCCGCCGCGATCGCCGCCTCAACCGGGGCAATCAGATCCGGGGCATGGGCGCGAAATGCCGCAAGGATTGCCTGCACCGAGAACAAAAAGATACCAGCATTCCACAGGAAGGTACCCGAGGCGAGCATCGCCTCAGCCGTGGCCGCATCGGGTTTTTCCACAAACCGCTTCAGGCCGATGGCGCGAGGGCTGAAATCCGGGGTAAACTCAATGGGGTCGCCATCCAACTCCAGATAGCCATAGCCGGTTTCCGCATGGGTCGGCTTGATGCCAAAGGTGACAATCTGGCCCGCGCGGGCCGCCGCCTCGCCAGCCGCCACCGCAGCGCGAAATGCACCTGCATCCGGCACCACATGATCAGACGGGGCCACCAGCATCAGCGCATCCGGGTCGCTCTGTTGCAAATAAAGTGCTGCCGCCAGCACCGCAGGGGCCGTGTTGCGCCCGGCAGGCTCGATCAGGATGGCACCGGGATCAATGCCGACGCTGGCCAGCTGTTCGGTGACGATAAAGCGAAAATCAGAATTGGTCAGCACCATGGGGGCTGCATAGCCCGCCCCCGACAGCCGCTGTGCCGAGGCCTGAAACAGGGTGGTCTCACCGACCAGCGGCACGAATTGCTTGGGGTAGCTTTTGCGCGACAACGGCCACAGCCGTGTGCCAGAGCCACCGCACAAAAGAATGGGAGTGATCATGGCAGCACCTCTTTGAAATCACCTGTTTTGACTTGTCTGATTGGCCTACTTGGCTTGGTTAGCTTATTTTGACCGCAGGTTATCCAGCCCCTGCGCCAGGAACCAGTCATAAGTACTGCGAATGCCCTCTTCCAATCCGATCCCGACGCGCCAGCCCAGGCGATCAAGGCGGGAGACATCCATCAGCTTGCGCAGGGTGCCGTCGGGCTTGGACGGATCCGTCGTGATCTGGCCGGTGAACCCAGTGGCGCGCGCCACCATCTGCGCCAGCTCCAGAATGGTGACATCACTGCCGGAGCCCACATTGATATGGCTGAGCATCGGTTCGGTCTCGCGCGCATAGATCTCGCGGTCCAGATCCATCACGAACAGCGAGGCCGCCGCCATGTCTTCCACATGCAGGAATTCGCGCATCGGCCGCCCGGATCCCCAGATCACGACCTCCTCAGCCTTGGCCTCGGCGGCCTCGTGGAAGCGGCGGATGAGGGCGGGCAAAACATGCGAGTTTTCCGGGTGGAAATTGTCGCCGGGCCCATAGAGGTTCGTCGGCATCACCGAGCGGTAGTCCGTGCCATATTGGCGATTGTAGCTTTCACAGAGCTTGATGCCGGCGATCTTGGCCACGGCATAGGGCTCATTTGTCGGCTCCAGCGTGCCTGTGAGCAGCGCATCCTCACGCATCGGCTGCTCTGCGGCCTTGGGATAGATGCAGGAAGAACCCAGCTGCAGCAGTTTCTTGACGCCTGCGGCATAGGCCTGATGGATCACGTTGCATTCGATCATCAGGTTTTCATAGATGAACTGGCCCGGGTAGCTGTTGTTGGCAATGATGCCGCCCACCTTGGCCGCTGCCAGAATGACCTGATCGGGCTTTTCAGTCTGCATGAAATCACGCACAGCCATCTGATCAGTCAGGTCCAGCTCCGCACTGGTGCGGGTGATCAGGGTCAGATCTTCGCCTGCGGCGCGGCGCGCCTCGAGCTGGCGCAGAATGGCGCCTCCCACCATGCCACGATGGCCTGCAACGTAGATTTTGGTCATGTCTCAATCCTCATGACGCCCTGGCCCTCACCATCCATCTGCGGCAAGGGTCTCCAGGACCCTGACTGGAGGCCGCCCGGATCATGTCCGGGCGCACTCAAAATGGCTCAGCCCTCAACACTAACGGGCAGGTCCATGCCGTGCTCTTTCAGCAGAGCATGACGCCGTGCAGTCTTGAGATCTTCGCGCACCATCTCGGTGCACATCTCTTGCGTGGTGATTTCCGGCACCCAGCCCAGTTTCTCCTTGGCCTTGGTCGGATCGCCCAGCAGGGTCTCCACCTCGGCGGGGCGGAAATAGCGCGGGTCAATGCGCAGGATGACATCGCCGACCTTCAGCGCCGGGGCCGCATCGCCCTCGATGGCAGCCACAGTGGCAATTTCCTCGACGCCCGTCCCGGTGAACTCCAGGCTGATGCCCAGTTCGGCAGCAGACCAGGTGATGAACTCGCGCACCGAATATTGCTTGCCGGTGGCGATGACGAAATCATCGGGCACATCCTGCTGCAGCATCATCCACTGCATGCGCACATAGTCCTTGGCATGGCCCCAGTCGCGCAGCGCATCGATATTGCCCATGTAAAGACAATCTTCGAGCCCCTGGCCGATATTGGCCAGACCACGGGTGATCTTGCGGGTCACAAAGGTCTCGCCGCGGCGCGGGCTCTCATGGTTGAACAGGATGCCGTTGCAGGCATACATGCCGTAAGCCTCACGGTAGTTCACCGTGATCCAATAGGCGTACATCTTGGCGACAGCATAGGGGCTGCGGGGGTGAAACGGCGTGGTCTCGCGCTGCGGCGTTTCCTGCACCAGACCATAGAGTTCCGACGTGGAGGCCTGATAAAAACGGGTCTTTTTCTCCAACCCGAGGAAACGAATTGCCTCCAGCAGACGCAGCGTACCCATGGCATCGACATCGGCCGTATATTCCGGGCTTTCAAAGCTGACCGCCACATGGCTTTGCGCGCCCAGGTTATAGACCTCCTCGGGTTGCACGTCCTGCAGGATCCGCGTCAGGTTCGACGTATCGGTCAGATCGCCGTAATGCAGTTTGAAATTGGCATGATCCACATGCGGATCCTGATAGATGTGATCCACCCGCTGGGTGTTGAACGAAGAGGCCCGGCGTTTGATGCCATGCACCTCATAGCCTTTTTCCAGCAGAAACTCCGCCAGGTAGGATCCATCCTGACCGGTCACACCGGTGATAAGCGCTTTTTTCATGTATCGTCCTTACCAAACAAAGTCGGCGTCTCCTGTATAGATCGCCCCGATTATCCGCCCCATCGGACCGCCCCGCATGTTAGGCCCCGCATATTAGGCCATGACTGCCGCAGATGCCATTCATCAAATGGCTTTTGACGGCCGCCCTACCCTGCAAGCCCACAGCCCCAGAGGCAGCATTCCCATCGGCGCAAGCGGTTCATATCACGAAGAAACAGGTGGATTTCAACACTCTGGGCTGCGGGTGGCGTCAATATGCCGGATTCCGCGAATTCCCCGTGCCCTCGCGCCCGCTCTGATGATACAGAAACGGCAGCCGACCCTATCAGCGGATGCCAGCCCAACAGATGCCCTCTTCGTCCTCTTCCTTTCGCCACCGCGATATTCACCGCGATATTCTCTGGCTGGGCGCGCATAAAACCGGCACCACCTATCTGCAGGACCTGTTGTCCCATTCTGCGACGGCCCTGGCAGAGGCGCACCGCTGTTATATCGACATGCAGAGCTTTCGCAGTCTCTATACCCGGCCGCTGCTCTACCCGTCCCAAAGCGCGCCCCAAAAAACAACCAGCCCCGATGCAACCGTCCCCGATGCACCTCTCCTCGGTGCCAAAGGCACAACGGCCCCCCTTTTGGTGCCGCCTCTTGCCAGACAAGAGAACGGGCAGATAGATGGGCAGACAGATGCCCAAGCCAGGACAGCCCAGGCCAGCTACCTTCTGTTCGACGAGAATATCCTCGCCCTTGTGCAAGATGTGGTGCACCGCAGCGGTCTCTATCCCGAGGGGGCCGAACGGGCCCTGCGGATGGCCGGGGCGCTGAATCTGGAAGCCCCCGACATCGTGCTCGGCATTCGCGGATTTGCGGGCTATCTGCCTTCGCTCTATTGCGAGGTACTGAAATCGATGCCCTTCCTGCCTTTCGAGGATTTCAACACAGCGCCGCTGACCGCCCTGTCCTGGTATGATGTCATCGACCGGCTGCAGGCAGCCTTTCCACGGTCCCGCCTGCGGATCTATCGCGCCGAAGACCTGCGTGGCCGGGAAGAGGCACTGCTGGCCTGGATCGCAGACCTGCCGGTCGCGCAGATCGGCAAGGACAGACGCGCGTGCCCCCAAAGCAACGCCCGGCAAAGCAACGCCCGGCAAAGCAACGCCCGGCGCGAAGGGTTTTCCCATGCTGCCGTCACCGCGCTGCACCAGCTGTACCAGCAGGCCGGACAGGTCAGCCCTGCGGATCTGGCAGCCTGCCTGCAGGCGCATCCCAGAAACGCATCTGACAGTTCTCCAGGCAGGACCGCCTATTCCCCCTGGAGCGCCCGGGAGCGCCGCGATCTCGAGCTGGTCTATGCGCTGGATCTTGAGGCCATCGCGACCCTGGAGCGCGTCGAGATCTGGACCCCACCGTCCCGTAAAGACCGTTTCTAAAGCCCCTGCAAAGACCACAGCGAAGACCGCGAAGACCAGCGCGGCTTTGGGTTCAGCCTTTGGAGGGCTTGTCCTCTGCCTTCGAAGCAAAGGCTTTCAGGGCGTGGAATTCCTGCACCGCGCGCTGGCCTTCGGACCAGTCCACCAGCTGCGTCGCAGTCTGTTCAATCTGCGCCACCCGGTCTTCAAGGTTCTGAAACAGGCGCAGCATCTGCTGCTGTTGCCAGGTGGAAATCACCTCGCCCAGCCTGCCCTGTGCCAGCGCACGCGCAGCTCCCCAGGCCCGCTGAGCCACCACATCGTGGCGCATGGCCTGCCAATCCGCATCAACAATAGTTTTCAGGGTTTCCTCGGCCCGCACCGCATAGATCCACTGGGCTGCAGGCGCGAGCCGCTCCATGTGCCAGGCCATGTTTTCCAACAGCCAGCGCAGTACATCCGGGCGATACTGCGGATCAGGCAACTGTGCTACGATCCGCTCGTAATGATCAAAGAACACCGCCAGATCAGCCCCGGTCGCCGCCATGGTCTGCCCCGCCCGGCCCATGCGGTGGCTGCAAACGGATCTGTTGAAAAAGCCAATCTCTGTCGCCGCCAGACAGACCTGCCAGTGAAACGGGTTGTCCTCGTAGAAAAAATCCCCCTCGGGGAACCGGATCTTATGCGCCTCTAAAAAACTGCGCCGATAGATCTTGCGCCAGGGCACTCCGACCATCTGCAGCGCCAAGTGGCGACGCTCCTGCAGGCTTCTGCAGCCCTCGACACCACGCCAGAGCGACTGGTCCGAGGGCGGTGAAAACTGATCCTGAACCGCATCATAGACCCTGTAATTGGCAATCAGAACGTCGCAATTCTGAGCCTCAAAGCGTCGGCGCGCTGCCTGCAGACCTGCGGCATCCACCCAGTCGTCGCCATCGACAAAGAAAATCGCCTCTCCGGTGGCTTCGCGCAGACCGACATTGGCCGGGATGCCAACCCCGCCTGGGCTATTGACCCCCAAAAAGATCGGGCGCAGGGCGGCGCCCCGCTCTTTCAGTCGGGCCAGCGCTGCGGTGATCTCTTCGCAGCTGCCATCATCCGAGCCATCATCGATCACGATCAGCTCGTCACCCGGTGCGAGACAGGGGGCCAGGCTGTCGAGACAGGCCCCGATGTAGTCCTCGATGTTCCAGGAGGTAACGATAAAGGAGAACTTCATGACCAGCCCCGTCGGATATGCGCGGTGATCTGCTGGGCCAGATCCGGCGCGCGGGCCGCAATCAGCGCCATCGTCGCCGCGTCGTGACTGGCCAGCAGAAACCCGGAGATCCGCCGCTGAAACTCTGCGTGATACTGGACATCCAGCGTCTCCCGGATCCAGCCGAACAGGCGCAGATAGAAGGTGGTCATCGGCACCAGAAACCGCGGCGCCTGCGCCGTCGCGCGCAGCACCTCATGCAGCACCGTGAGCGCCTGAAACACCTCGAGCCGCTCGCGGTCCCGGCGGTTGGTCAACCGACCGCCGCCCTGCTGCACGAAATGCTCGCAGCACAGCGCGGTCGATGCATAGATGCGTCTGGCGTTCAGGAAACTGGACCAGTGCAATTCGATATCATTGTGCACCATGATCTCGGTGCAGCGGATATTGTGCTGTTGCAGAAAACCACTGCGATAGATCTTGTTCCAGGGATAGGCCGCAATCATCGCCATCTGTGCGGCCTGATCGGCAGTGATCTGCTGTGGTGCTACAGTATGCAGCCCCGCTGCCTGCCACAGTTCCTGATCCGAGGGCATCGGGCCGAGGCCGCCCCGTACGTCCCGGGCGCCGGGGGCACGCTGGCGGCTATCGATGTGGCGAAACAGGCAGAAATCAAACTCCACCCCATCAAGATCGCGCAGCAGATCCACCAGGGCGTCACACAGCAGATCATCGGAATCAAAAAACAGCACATGATCGGTCTGCAGCGCCGCAATGCCCATATTGCGGGCATGACCGGCACCGCGGTGCTCCGGGCTGCGCAGGTAGCTGATGCCTGCCGCCGTCTCGTCAAAGCCCAGATCGGCAGGGCGGCAGGGGGGATCGCTGGCATCGTCGCAGACAAGAATCCGATCCGCGATGTGCAGCTCAGCCAGCTGCGCCAGCAATCGCGTCAACCCCTCAGGGTCATTGCGGACCGGAATAACGACCGAAAGGTTCATACCCCAAAGAGCGACAGATCAATCAGCGTCAGCTGACGCAGATCCGGTGGGAAAAACAGGATCAGCTCACGCCAGGGCGCCTGGGGCGGGATATCATCGCGCTCTTCCAGCTTGACCAGATCCGCATGGGTGCTGGGCCCGCTATAGGAAATCACCCGCTTGCCAAAGAAAGCATCCTGAAACCCCTTGTCCTGGCCGCTGCGCAGGCAGGCCTGAAAGGTGATCGTCTCATCGGCGCGGGTCTTGCAGACAAATCCCATCACATCGCGCTGCGACAGGTCACAGCTGCCAAGCTCGATATTGAGCGACAGCCAACGCCCTGGCCGCTCGGTGGTCATTTCAAGGTTCAGCAGCTCACCGGCCGTGCTGGTGACATGGGCCCGGCTATCGCTTTCCGGATCGATAGACAGGAAAATCCCCGGGCTGAACCGCTTCGCGTCGGCGGGCTGACAGTCCAGATTTTGCGCCCGCAGAACCGCAAGGGCATGGTTCGCCTGAGCCTCAGCTCCGAAATCAACATTGTGTTTCATCAAGCCCCCAAATTTCATCACGCTCCCAAACAACCCCATCGCCCCATCGTTCCCAATCAATATTGCTCTGGCTGTTTAGACGCGTTTTTTCTGAAATATCAAGACTAACTTGCCGCCACAGCTGCCCGGGTCCGCATGCCTTTGATCCGGTTTCAGCCCCGCCTCCTCTCAACGCAGCCGGGACAGGCGATCTCGCGTCAGAGCGCGCGCGACCTGCAGAACCTGCTGTGCGCGCAGCTCCACCCGGTGATGCAGCAGCACCAGCTGGCGCAGGGCCGCGGCTTTTTCCTTTCGCGCCTCCTCATCGGCCAGATAATATCGCACGGCATCCTCGACCTCAGCGGCGGTGCGGCAGGTCACCACATGCCCCATGAAGATCTCTTCGCCCCTGAAATGATCCGAGATCACCAGTGCACCGGACAGCCCGGCATCCATGATCCGGTTCGACACGAAGCCGCGGTCTGCCATGTCCGGCCAATGATCGTTCAGCACGATGCGCGAGGCCCGATAGTAGGCCGCCAGCCTGTCGTTGGGCACATGAGTGCCGTGCAGATACTGGGGCGGGATCAGCCCCTCCCATTCGGCCCCATAGACCGCCACCGGCAGGTCGCGCTCGACACAGGCCTGCGGCATCCAGCGCGCCGCCTTGCGGGAATTGCCGACAAACAGCAGATCATGGCGCGGCACATCGCGCAGATCCACCTGCGGGTGAAACACTTCGGGGTCGGCACATTGCAGCATCGCCGAGGCCTGCATCCCCAGAGCGTCAATCACCTGCTCGGCCTCCGGGTAGGCGCTGACAAAGACATGGTCAAAGCCGCGCATCTCCTCCAGCGAGACCCGCGCAGGATGGCTGATGTGCCACATCAGGTTGATATGCCTGGGATCCGGCTCATAGGGGGTCACCCCGCGCAGCACCAGCGTGACATCATCTTCGGGGTGGTGATCATACCAGTCCGGCAGGATATCGACACGGGTGCGGCAGCCCAGCCTCTCGAGCGCCCGCGCCAGGCTCGCCGCCAGATGCAGATCCCCCCAGCGGTGTTTGAACTCGGGTCGTGGCGCTGGGACTTTCAGCGCGATCTGCAGCCCTTCCTGCCCCCAATACAGCCGCTCGTTACGATGCCTGCGCATCAGCGCCCGCGCCGCCGCCGGTAAGGCCGCCTGCGAGGAACTGACCAGTGAGGAAGGGGGCGGTGAGGCGGAGACCTGCGCAGGCGCTGTCCGGGCGCAGCCCGCATACTCCAGATGCAGCGGTGCCTGTTGTGCCGTCGCCTGCAGGATGAAATCCCAGGCCGTCGCCGCCCCGAGCCCCGGCGCAAAGCGCAGCCCGGCATCCGTCAGACTGCGCCGATGCACAAAGACCGCAAGATCAATGCCATCCCCTGCCACCAGCGCCGCCCGATCATAAGTGCGGGCAGAAGTTCGGGCAGAGCTGCGGGCAGAAGCCGACTCCTGCACCAGATTGGAATAGAGACAGCCCGCGTCGGAATGCGCTGTCAGGGCGGCAGCCACCTGCGCCAGATAGCCCGGCGCCCAGAGCGTATCGCCCGGCAGATAGGCGATGACCTCGCCCTGCGCCACCTCAAGCGCGGCGTTGCGCGCCGCAGCCACATCCCCCGCCGTCAGCGCCAGCAGCCGCAGCCGCCCTGCGGCGATTTCGGCGCCAAAACCAGCCGTGACCTGCGCCAGAGCCGCATCCGTTCCAGAAACATCGACCAGCAGCACTTCCAGCGGCGCGTGGCTCTGCGTCAGGGCTGCGGCCAGAGTGTCACCTACGGATTGCCCATCCCGCGTCCCGTCCTCCTGTGTCACGGTACAGATCACCGACACAGAAGGCAGCCGTTGTTGTTGTGCGGCAGCTATGCCGCCCTGCCCCGCAGAAAGAGACCCGGCAGGATAGGGCTTGCAGACAACCGGCTGCTGATCCGCCTGTTCAAAAGGCACATCCACCGCCACCATGTCGAACCGCAGCCCCGCGACCTGCGGCAAGTAGCCCAAGAGGCGCTCCACCGCATGGGCCAGCGTGCCGCAGATCTGCCCCGCCTCGGCCGGGAAATCCCGATAGGTCAGCTCCAGATCCAGCAGCGGCGCCAGCAGGCTGCTGCGACAACAGAAAAAAGCGCCGGCCGGAAAATCCGGGCAGACCGCAGGCAGATCCGGCAGCCCCATACGGGCCGCCAGATGGGCGCAGAGATCGCGGCTCTTGCCATAATTCGGAGCCCGGCGCAGCAGGGGCCAATAGCCCGGCGCCACCATGCCAAGACCAGGGTCGGCGGCAAAGAGATCCAGCATCTGCGCGGCCACCGCGTCTGACCCCAACAGACTATGACCAAGGAAGTCGAACCAGCCTGCGTGATAGCTGCCATGAGCGGATTTCTTGCTGTGCAGATGCAAAAACAGATCCGACTGGCGGATTTCCTCGCGGAAGGTCACCAGCCAGGGCGCCACATCCCGCCCCCGGTTCGGCCCCGGACGCAGGATCACCCGGCGCGCCCGCGGCAGCGCCTGCGCCAGACGGCGCTGAAGCCCCGCGACATCGGCGTCCTCGCGCACCGAGACCAGCAGGTCAAAATTCCCCGGCAGCCGCTGCAGTAACCGGATGCAGCGCCCGACCATATCCGGGTAAAACAGATGCAGATGCACCGCCAGCCGCTGCGGCACCGTCTCTGGCAAAGTTTCCGGCGGCTCGACATCCACAGGTTCATGCAGGTCGAGATCATTCAGACCTGGGCCATTCAAGCGCAGGATATGGCGAATGGGGCCGTATTCGCAGCGGCCAAAGCGATGCAGCGCCGCCGGGTGCCAGGTCCGGTCCAGAAAGAAAGGCATCGCCCGGCGGCCCTCCGGCAAGCCCACCTCCAGGTAATGCAGAAAGGGGTTGATCCCCATGGCTGCGACCTCTGGGTTGGCCGCCAGATACCCCAATGTATCAAACCAGCGATTTGGTGACAGGCCCAGACGCCAGCCATGGGTCAGGAAATGTGTCGCCGCATCCAGATCCTGCGCCAGCATCTCTTCGGTCAGAACATCTTCTGCCAATCTTTCGCCCGGCAGAGCCTGGGCAGCACAGGCCGCAACTGTCGCCCGGTAGAAGGGCGCATCAAAATGCTGACGCGCCAGCGCCTCCAGCTCTGAAGTCACAGTCTCTGGTGCAATCTCTGGTCCAGCTGCCCCAAAAGCGCGCCCTGAAGCATCGTGCGAAACATCTCCATGCAGATCCGGCAGGCCGGAAGGGCTCCCTTGCTCGCTCATGTAGCCTCCCCGCTGCCTGTGATCACTCGACCAATTGTACTTCTTCGCCCCACCTCGATCATATCTGCCACGCGCTCAATCATTCGGGCCAATTCCGGGCCAGTTCCCCGGCCAGCCCCATATCCCGCTGCCCTGCGCGGGGGCAGTCAAGCCCCGCCGACAGCGCCACGCAGCTCTTGATAGAGTGGCGCCTGATCTTCAGCCTGCGCGCCACCTTTGGCGACATATCCAGCATGGGGCAACAGCCCCTCTTCGGCACAGGGCAACAGCCCCTCGCGCCAGCCCTCCGTGAGATAATGCTCCAGGGGCTCCACTGGCAGCGCAATCGCATCCAGATAGGTGGCTTGGTACCAGGCCGCATCGAAGCGGGGATGTGGGCTGCAGCCCTCGACCCAGCCAATCTGCAGATAATGCCGCCAAGGGTCCACCGTTTCCGCCAGATCATAGTCCTGCGCATATTGCTGCCGATACCAGACCGGATCAAACAGCGGGTGCGGGCTGCGTCCCTCATGCCAGCCGACCTGCAGATAATGCGTCAGAGGGTCGACCCCCGCCGCGTCAACATCCTTGTTGCGGTCCAGATACCAGGCCGGATCAAACAGCGGGTGCAGGCTGCGCCCCTCACGCCAGCCGGTCTGCAGATAGTGCCACCAGGGGTCGACATCGGCGCTGAGCAGATCCGGATTCTGCAACAGATACCAGGCCGGGTTGAACAGCGGGTGCGGGCTGCGCATCTCGCGCCAGCCCCGCGTCAGGTAATGCTGGCTTGGCTCGATCCCTTCATCCGCAACCTCCGGATTCTGCTGCAGATACCAGGCCGGATCAAACAGCGGATGCGGGCTGCGTCCCTCGCGCCAGCCAAACAGGCTATAGTGTTTGAGCGCGCCCCCCGAAAAACCGGCAACATCCGGGTTCTCGCTGAAATACCAGGCCGGCGACAAAAGGGCTTCGATATAGGACATGGGTTTCAGTTCTCTATTCTTTGCAGACCATCAGGCAGATCATCAGACCTGAACTGCACATGTATAGCATCTTCGTGACCTGTCGCCCCACACCCCCATAACAACTCAGCTTCGGCCCCGCAAAAGGGTCACGATCCGGCGCAGCGGTGCGGTGATCTTCCAGGAGGTACTGTTGGTATAGGCCGCAGCCATCTGTTCCAGCTCGCCAATCCGGTGCTGCAGCTGACCAAGCGTCTCGGCCTGGGCTTCGCGTTCGGACACACTCCGGTCGCGATCCGCCGTCAGCCGCTGCAGCTCTTCGGCCTTATGCTCTTCGATCTGCCGGGCCTTGGCCAGCGCGGCTGTCAGCCCCTGAACCTCTGCGTCCAGCGCGGCGCTGTGCCCATCCGCGTGGCGCCGCTGCGCGGTCAGAACCTCTTTCAGCTGCACCTCGAATTCGTCCTGCAGCTTGAGACGCATCATCCGGGCGCTCTTGCCGACCTGGTCCCGCTCGGCGATCAGGCCCGCCTGATCTGCACGGAGCGCCTCCAGCTGTGTTTCAAGATCCTTGACCTGCGCCGCGTTTTCCTTGTTTTCACGACCGACATCCTCGGCCTCCTGACTGCGCTGTTCCAGCGCGCTGCGGATCTGCCAGCGGTCCTGCTCAACCTCCTGCAGGGTTTTCTGCAGCTCCTGCAGGCGCTCGTCGCCCTCCTGCAGGCGAGAGGTAAGCTGGGCCACGTCTTTGCCAGCCTGATCAAGCTGTCCGGTCAGGGCGGTCAGATCGGCCGTGCGGCTCTCGACAGAACTCTGCAACTCTCCCAGCGCGACCTCGTCTCTGGTGATGCGGGCCTGCATCGCCTGGATCAGCTGATCAAACATAGGAGCACTGGCTTCGAACTCCTCACGGATCTGATCCAGCACGCCATGATCGGCGTCATTTTCTCCCTGCTCCGTCCAGCGCTCCATGATTTCAAAGGTGCCCCGGACCCATTTGGAAACCAGCGGATTGTCGACCATCGCCTCGGCCTGCTCGACACTGTGGCGCAAATCCCGGCTCAGGAAGGCATCGACATCTGCCCCGACACGGGTGGAAACGCGCGGAAAATTGAGACCCGTGCGGCTCTGGAGGGTCGAGACCACCCCGCTCCAGTCCGTCAGCAGCCGGTCATAGCTGGTACAGCAGCGCCGCGCGCCGCGCGATCCCGACTCGGCCTCCAGGACATGGCGCAACCACAGCAACAGCCCCGTCGCCAACGGCCAGCCCTCACTTTTTTCCAGAGACCGCGCCACCTCCAGCGGGTTGCGGTGGGTCAGCACGTAAACGGGCTGGGTCTTGCGCTCCTGAAACAGCTGCGTCCAGAATGGCATCAGCCGACAGATACGCGGATCCTTCAGCACGAACAGGCGCGATTTACCGTAGTCCTCTGACAGCACCTCAGCGCCACGTTCCAGAAACTCTTCCATTCTGGGAGACTTGACCCATCCTGGATTGAACGCCTGCCAGTCGTCCCAGCTTGATCCCCCCGAAGCCAAGATGGCATCATTCATCTTGCAGATTTTCAGGGATTCATAGACCCCTTTGGGATTGACGGCATTGGGGGGCATGATCGCGGCCGGCAGATCGCAGCCGAGCCGCGCAAGAACTCCCGCCAGAGCAGAGGTACCAGAGCGATGCATGCCTAAAACGACAACTGCGTGACGGGATTTTGAAGTGGTTTTTTTCTTGGACATTCCTGGGGGGGTGCCTTCGCTAATATCGTCTATCGGGCGGAACTGCCCGGATCTTTCAGGTCCAAATCCCTCAACCTTCAGAGTGGTGCCACAAAGAAGGCCGGAGCGGGTGTTCCCTGTTGCATTGCCGCCACGAAGCCGCGGGCAGTATCCAGCGCCTCGCGGATGGTCACATCCATATCGAGGTAGCGATAGGTGCCAAGACGCCCCACAAAGGTGACCCCGCCGGTTTGCCCAGCCAGGGCGACGTAATCGGCCAGCAGGGCTTTTTCCTGCACCTGACGGATCGGATAATAGGGAATGTCTTCCGGTTCGGCCGCGCGAGAGAATTCGCGGTAGCAGACCGATCCGTCATGGCTTTCCCAAGGGCTGAAATGCTTGTGCTCGGTGATGCGGGTATAGGGCACGCTTTCTTCGCCGTAGTTCATCACCGCACAGCCCTGATAATCACCCTCATAGGTAAAGCGTTCAAAATCAAGGGTGCGGTAGCCCAGGCGGCCCAACTCAAAGTCGAAATAGCCATCCAGCGCCCCGGAATAGAAGACGTGATCGTAATCCGCCGCCATGGCGCGGTCGAAAACAGTCTCTAACTTGACCGTTATGCCAGGGTGGTCGAGGATCTTTTCGATCATCGCGGTATAGCCCTCTTCGGGCATACCCTGAAATTTGTGAAAGAAATAGTTGTCGTCATAGTTGAACCGCACCGGCAGACGTTTCAGGATGCTGGCCGGCAGCTCCGAGGGCTGCACCCCCACTGCTTGATGGTGTAGCCCTTGAAGAAGGCCTCGTAGAGGTCGCGCCCGACAAAGCGCATCGCCTGGTCTTCAAAGGTCTGCGGATCGTCAATGCTGGTATCGGCCTGCTCATTGACGATGTAGTCACGGGCCTCATCCGGGCGCAGGGTTTTGCCAAAGAACTGGTTGATAGTGTGCAGGTTGACCGGCAGCGAAAAGACGCCGCGCTTGCCATCTGGATCCAGGCTGGTGGTCTTGACCCGGTTTTTATAGGGCATGAAGCGGGCGAACCGGTTCACATAATCCCAGACTTCGGCGTCATCGGTATGGAAGATATGGGGACCATAGATATGCACCATGACACCGGTCTGCGCGTCCCGTTCCGTATGGCAGTTGCCACCGATATGGGAGCGACTGTCGATCACAGTGACCTCATGCCCCGCCTCGGCCAGATGGCGCCCGATCACTGCCCCGGACAGGCCTGCGCCCACCATCAAAAACCTGCCTGCCGCCATCGAGCTCAATTCCCTGTCCAAACATGCGTTTCTTAAACGGGAACATGCGCCTGTCGCAAGGGGGCGACAACAGACAAGACCGCGACAAGTCCGCTGATGTGGTTTGGCTGCCCTCTGCGCCCACGCTTTGCGCAGATCCGCGCCGACCCGTGACACAACGAGGGAAAGCAAATCTGCTCCCCCGCGCAGCGCGCCAGGGAGCCGGGGGACAGCCCGATGCACAGGCCCGAACACAGGCCCGATGCAAATGATTGTCTGGATGGGCGAAATCCCCTAAAGCAGGGACAGAAATTTGTACTTTTCGACATAAGACGTAAAGAGGCCTCTCCAATATGCCTGGACCCGACAAACGTAAGACATTGGTTTTCCATATCGGGGATCACAAGACAGGCTCCACCTCCATTCAACTGGCTTTCGCTCAACACCGGGTTGTCCTGCAGGGGCACAGCCTGTTCTACCCGGCCAAACTGGCGATGAATGCCCTCGGAGGTCAGTTCACCGCCTATGGCCAGGCCAAGACAGAGCAGGAGCGCCGCGCGACCGCACAGCCACTGGAAAAATTGGTGCAACGCATCCAGCAATCAGATGCGGATTTCGTGCTGATCTCGGCAGAAGACTTTGAGGGCGTCCCCGTAGCCCTGTTTCACGAGATTGTTGAAACCTTCTTTGCCAAGGTCGTCGATGAGATCCGGATCATCGGCTATGTCCGTCCCCATGCTGCCCGCATCATCTCCAGTTTTGCAGAACGCACCAAGATCGGGATCCCGACCACTTTGACCAACGATCTCGCGGGGTTTGCCGCCCGGCGCAAATCCGCCAAAGAGTTCATCTACCTGCCCCGTTTCGCCGCCTGGCGCGACCATTTCGCAGACAAGTTCATCCTGCGCCCGATGATTCGCAGCCAGCTTCATCAGGGGTCTGTGGTGGATGATTTCCTGCATCACGCCTTTGGCGGCATCCCCTTCACCGTCGCCGACAGCCCAAGTAAGACAGCACAGGCCAATGAATCTCTTTGCCTGGAAGACCTGATGCGCCTGAAGGTTATGCAGGGCCATCTTGCGGTCAAACCAAATATCCGCCTCAAGGTCGGTTGGGAATTCGCCCGGCTTGTCAGTCATATGCCGCCGCCACCAACGCGCACCAAGATACAGCTGCACCGCAGCCTCGCCCGGGATATTCGCGCCAGCTACATGAAAGATGCCCGCAGCCTGGACCAGGCCTTCTTTGGCGGCGCCCCGCTGATGGAAAACGAATTGCACGATGCGGTGAAAACAGCCCGCACCCGGCCGCAATCCACCGCCCCGTCCGACTACCTCTGCGCGTCCGAGCTGCGCTCATTGGAACTTCTCTCGGGCATGGTGAAAGGCCTGCTGGAGAAAGAAGGCGTGAACTGGCCCGCTTTCCTGCACAGAAAGCGGATCCGTGACGTCGAGCAGGCCCGCATCTCCGCCCCATCGCAATAACCGCATCCTTCCGGAAGAACAGCAAAACTCAGTATCGGCTCCGCATGAAATTCATCATCTATTTCGGCCATCACAAAGTTGGCTCCACCGCCCTTCAGTCCTATCTGGCCCGCAATGCTCTGGCGCTGCTGCAACAGGGCATCCTCTACCCCGCAGTGGAAAGCGAAGGCATGTCTCACCTGCTGGCCCAGGCCCTCGGTCGCAAAAGCAAACCCGCGCTGGACTGCATGAACCTGCGCGAGCCTCACAACGCGCTTGGATTTCGCATGCTCGCCAGCAAGAAACCAGGGGGCAAGACACCTCCCTGGCATGGCATACTTCCGGGCCTGCCTGCCATGCTGCTCACGCTGCGCCATCAGGTCGAAATCCTGCAACCGGAAACGGTTGTCCTGTGTTCCGAGGTTTTTGCAAATTTTGGCGCCGATCATGCGGATCTGATTGCCACGCTGCGCGCCCTGTTTCCGGACGCCGAGCAGGAGCTCTACTGTGCCCTGCGCCGCCCCGATGAATATATGGCCTCCTGGTACGGTCAGCTGCTGCGCTTTGGCCGCAAGCTGGACCCGCTCAGCGAAGGCAGCGCCATCAAACCCAAGTCGATCCATTTCAACTATCGCAAGATGGTCGAACCCTGGGTTCAGTCCTTTGACGGCGCGCGGCTGCATCTGCGCAACTACGCCGATATCCTCAAGGCCGGCGGCTCTGTTCAGGATTTCATCACCCAGGTCAGCGCCCCCTTCCCCAACCGCCTGCCGGAACAGGGTCCCGTCAACAAAGGATTGCCCCGTGCCAGCTATGAAATCATCCGCCGCGCCAATCATGACCTGCCAGACAAAGACGCCCAGGATCTACGCGAAGTCTTCCTGCAACTGCCGCCCCACAAGATCCCCGTCAAGAACGGCGATGTGGAGCTGTTCGGAGCGCAACGCCGGGCACAGCTGACCGAGGAATTTGCCCCGATACATGCCTATCTGAGCCAGCTCACCAACCAGCCAGCCTTCTTTCCCGATATCGACGAGATGAACAGAACCCGCCCGCTGTCAGACCAGGAGGCGGCGCGGCGACTGCTGGCCAGTCTGGATCCTGCCGGAATGGAGAGCTCCGTTTTGTCCGATTACATCTCAAAACTGCAACAGACACTCTGATCCCCGGCCGCTCAGGGGCGCCGCCCCCTTTGCCCCTGCCCTTGCTCCCAACGGGTCCCAAAAGGTTTTTCGTGATGCTTACTCTTCAGAATTTCATCTCCCCCGAACGTGAAATCTGCACGGAACACGCGCTCTATTACCAGACCGAGGGCGCAGTCGGGTTCTCGCAAAGCAAAGGCTGCTATCTGATGCCACGGGGCAGCCGCATCAATTTCGGCACCTATTTCAACCTGTTCAATCTGGGGAACTGGAACCGGGGCTGCCAGCTCGACAGTCTTTTTGCCGAGCTCACCGGCAGCGGCAAGGTCGAGATCCGGGTGCAGCTGGCCCTGCCGACCCTGTCTGGGGAAGTGGTCTACAGCGAAGTGGTGGATCTGGAGGCAAGCAGACCGCATCTGATTGATCTGTCGGAATTCGCAGGCGCAGGGACAGGCGCAGGGACAGGCCACGACGCGTATTTGGGGGACGGGGTTCTCTGGGTCGAACTGCTGGCACTGGGGGATGAGGTCACCGTAACCGGGGGCCGTTTTGCAACCGACACCCAGCCTGCCGCCTGGCCGCATCTGGCGGTCAGCATCACCACCTTCAAGCGCGAAAAGGATGTGCGCAGAACCGTGGAACGCCTTGAAGGCTTCCTGAAAGACACCCCCCATCAAGACAACATCTCTGTGCAGGTGGTGGACAATGGCAAAAGCGCCGAGATCCCCAACAGCGCCAAGGTCACCTCTTATCCCAACAGCAATCTCGGTGGCGCGGGCGGTTTTGCCCGCGGCCTGCTGGAAGCCGAAAAAGGCGGCTACAGCCACTGTCTGTTCATGGATGATGATGCCTCGTTCCATATGGAAAACATCGCCCGCAGCTATATGTTCCTGGCCCTGGCCAAGGCACAGAACACGGCCATTGCCGGCGCCATGATCAACAACACCCATAAATGGGCAATGTGGGAAAGTGGCGCCTATTTTGATGGCTCCTGCCATCCCCTGTATAATGGCACCGACCTGCGCGAGCTTGATGATGTCATCGAAATGGCGCTCGTCTCTTCCAGCAGACCACAGCCCGAGACCCTCTATGGCGGCTGGTGGTTCTTTGCCTTCCCGATCGCGCAGGTGCGCCATCATCCCTTTCCGTTCTTTGTGCGCGGCGATGATATCAGCTTCTCTCTGGCCAATGATTTCAAGATCTTCACCCTGAACGGCGTGGTCTCCTTTCAGGATGACTTCACCGAAAAGGAAAGCGCGCAGACGCTCTATCTCGATCTGCGCAATCACCTGATGCATCATCTGGTCTTTGAAAAACTGCAACGCAGTGCCTGGGGTACGGCCAAGATCGCGCTGCGTTTCATGATGCGCTCGATGCTGCGCTTCAAATACGACAGCGCCGAGGCACAGCTCCTGGCCTGGCAGGATGTGATGCAGGGACCGGAATTCTTTGACCGAAACATCGACATGTCCGAACGCCGGGCGCGGATCAAAGCACTGATCAGCGACGAAGCCTGGGTCGCAGCACCACCGCAGCCCCCGCAGGAGCGCCACCGTTTCAGCAGGATGCCGCGGCGCCTGCGGCATTATTTCGGGATCTGGAGCCTCAACGGCCATCTGATCCCTTTCTGGAGCCTGCTGGGGGATCACAAGACGCTGGATATCGGGGACCGCGGTCTGGTTTTGCCGGCCTTTGGCAGCGCCGAGCTGACCTATTACAACACTCGGCGCGACAAATGTTACACGGTGCGCCAGTCCAAGCAGAAATTCTTTTCCCTGGCTTGGCGCATGATCACCACCTTTCGGGATTTTCAGCGCAATTACAGCGCCCTGCAAGCCAGCTATCGCAAAGGATACGAGGCGATGACCCAGCGCAGCTATTGGCAGCGTGTCCTAGCCGAAGACCTCTCTCCAGAAGAGCATGCACCAGAAGATCTGGCTGCAAAGGGCAGCCCTCCGTCCCCCTGATATCCCGTCCTCCTGTCCACCATCCTGACCGGATGTCAGGACAGCATGTCCTCATGCACTGCGATGGCCTCTTCGAGGTCATCGAAATACTGCATCTTGCCCATTTCCAGCACGATGCCGGCATCGCAAAACTTGCGGATCTGGCTCATCGAGTGGTTCACCATAATGGCGCTTGCATCCCGCATGCGGGCAGAAAAAACCTCTCGGCTCTTGAGCTTGAAAGAGCGATCCCCCACCGCCGTCACCTCATCCACCAGATAGGTGTCGAATTTGATCCCCATCGAGGCGCCAAAGGTCAGCCGGGAGCGCATGCCGCTGGAATAGCTGCGCATCGGCATGTGATAGAATTTTCCCAATTCGGCAAAATCTTCGACAAAAGCCACCAGTTCATCGGTGCTCACCCCATAGATGCGAGCGATGAAGCGGACATTTTCCGCCCCGCTCAGGTCACCATGGAAAGAGGCCCCCAGCCCCACCGGCCAGGACATCGTCCCATCGCTCACCACCCGCCCGTAATCGGGGCGCATGGTGCCGGCAATGATCTTCAGCAGGGTCGACTTTCCCGCCCCGTTGCGCCCCAAAAGCGCCAGCGACCGCCCCGTCGGCAGGGTGAGGTTCAGATTGTCGATAACCACCTTCTGCTCGCCCTTGAGCCAGAAACTCTTGGTCAGGTTTTCAAACCGGATCATGTGCTTCCCCTCCTCCGACCTAGCTGCGGTCGCGAATGGAATAATAGATCAGCGTCGCGATGGACCAGCCCAGCACCAGAAACAGAGCGGTGAGGCCCATCAGAAGCGGGCGCCGGGGATATTCCGATTCTTCGGCCAGGGTTGGCTTGATATAGGTCGCCAGATAGCGGCTTTGCCGGGTGGCATTATCGCGCGCCACCTCCAGGGCCCTCAGCGCCGCACGGTAGGTTTCTTCGGCATATTCACGATCCACGCTCAGGCTCTCGAATTCCGAAATCAACGAGGGATAGTCCTCGCCGACCGCGCCGGTATCGGTATTGTCCGAGGTAAAGGTCTGCCGTTCGCTGTCGATCCGGGCCCGGATGACTTCGATCCGCTGCTGCGACTTCTTGGTGCGCGGATCGCTCGCGCTCACCGTGCCCTCGAGCAGGTCATGTTCGATCAGCGCCTCGGCCAGCTGCTGCTGCAGGTTGTTCATCACCCCCATGCGACCCTGAATATCGGCCTCCGGATCGACAATGCGGGTCCGGGTCCGGAACTTGGTCAGCTCTTCACGCGCCGCTTTCAGTTGCACCACCGCCTCATCAAGATCGATGCGGGCATAGCCCATGGCATCTTCGCGGGCGCGCTCGTTCAGGGCATTGATCTGCACCTGGCTGACATCAACAATGGTCTGCGTGATGGCCCGGGCCACCTGCGCATCAAACCCCACCGCCTGCACCTCAATGAGACCGGAGCCGCTGTCATAGGAGATGCTGACAATGCGCTGCCAGTACCAGATCAGCTCTTCCAGCGTGGCATCCGGCCAGATTGAAAAGGCCCAGTCCCGGGGCCAGTGCGCACTGTAGCGGACCCGCAGATCAATCGCCTCATCCACCGCCTCGACCATTTCCTGACTCTGGATGAAGGCATAGAGAATGTCGCTGTCCGAAGCCGACGTCGTCCCGGCAAAACTGGCCAACCCCCCCAGAAAATCACTGGCACTGCTGTTTTCCTGGCTACGCACCGTAAAGCCGGCGGTTGAAACATACTGATCTTCGGCGATCACCACGAGATAGAAGATGACGGCTGCCAGCGGTGCCAGGACCAACAGCACGAAACTGCCGACCACCCCCCAGTGACGTCGCTTCATCTGCGCTGGCCCCGCCAGGGCAAAATCCTTCTTGGGTGCCGCTGCAGATGTGGCCGACTTGGCGTCACGACGGGTCTTTTGCGCCTTGCCGCGGGCTCTATTGCGGCTGACTTCGTCGTCATTTGTGCTGTTGTCACTCTTGGGCTCGACCGCCGCGGGTTTCGCTGGTGCTGCCGGGCCTTTGTTTTGCAACTCATCACTCAAATTCGATCTGACCCGATCCGGGCTCTCTTGCGCCATGACTTCAGCCTGTCCCGCTCTGTTGCTGTTTGTAATTGTCTTTTGTTTCTTCCATAGTATCGCTTCTAAACGCTCAACTCACAATCATACAAGCACGGTCGGACATTATGACGACAGCTCTTCCAACCGGTCGGCCCCGCGGCAATCATACCCGGCGTTTCGCTACGCTGCGCACCGTCTCCGCGCTGATCCTGCGCGAGATGTCGACTCGCTACGGCCGGACCCCCGGAGGGTTTTTCTGGAGCATTCTGGAGCCCCTTGCCGCCATCCTGTTTCTCAGTATCGGCTTCTCGCTCGTTATACGAACGCCGGAGCTCGGCACCATTTTTCTGCTGTTCTATGCCACCGGCTACATGCCCTTTGATATCTATCAGAGCATTTCCAACACAACCGCCCGTGCGATCGGGTTTTCAAAGCCGCTGCTGAAATCCCCCGCCGTGACCTGGCTGGACGCCATACTTGCCCGCTTTGCGCTCAACAGTCTCACTGGCATCTTGGTCACCATCCTGCTGATCGGCGGCATCCTGATCGCCATCGACAACCGCACCACTATCGACATGGCTCCCGCCGTTCTGGCCACGGGGCTTGCCATGCTGCTGGGGCTGGGCGTGGGGACACTGAATTGCGTCCTGTCCGGGCTTTTCCCGCTCTGGAGCATCATCTGGTCTGTCATCACCCGACCGCTCTTTCTCGCCTCGGGCATCTTTTTTCTGTATGATTCAATGCCACCCTTTGCTCAGGGTCTGCTCTGGTACAATCCGCTGGTCCATATCGTGGGGATGATGCGCACCGGGTTCTACCCGACCTATACCGCCTCCTATGTCGATGTCACCTATGTGCTGATTGTTTCGCTGAGCCTGCTGACACTGGGATTGATCCTGATGGGACGTTTTCACCGAACCATTCTGAATCGCTGACCCCCAGTCTGCTCCCGGCTCAGTCTTTCACCTGGGCCAGGGCCATCACCTGTGCATGGGTCCGTCTGGTATCGCCGCGCAGCGCATCCCAGACAGCATGCCGCAAAAGCCGCCGATAGGACTGACGCTCTGCCCCATAGCGTCGCGCCGTGAAACTCCATTTCAGCACCACCACCAGCAGCAGGGGCCAGAACAAAAGCCCCGCCGCCGCGCGATACATCATCAGCCCGTTGCGATAGGCGTAATAGACCTTCCACAGCGGGTGAAACACCCGGTGATGATCATTTTGAAAAGTCGAACAGTCGTGCTCAAACCGCAGAGCGGGGTCAAACAGGATCCTCTCCCCTTGGCGCCGCAGCCGCAGGGTGTAAATCACGTCATCGCCATAAAGAAACAGGCCCGGGTCCGGGTAGCCCGCCTCTTCGATCATCCGTCGCGACAGGAACAGACCCACAAAGGAGGTGAGATCGATCGCCATCGGCGTCGTGGCCTCGTAGCTGTCATAGGGGATGTGATAGCCATTGCGCGCCTTGAACAGGGTGCGCAGAAACACCCGTGGGTTCCAGAACGGATTGACCGAGGGCCGGTTCATCTCGCAGATGCCGCCATCCGGGAAATAGACCGCAGCCGCCAGCGCCGTATCCAGCGGCCGCGGCTGGGCATGAAAGGCCGCAAAAGCCCCCGGCGCCGGGCGGGCGTCATCATCCATCACCACCAGCCAATCCGGGTCATGGGCTTCGACCGCGCGCCGCATCCCCATCTCAAAGCCACCAGCGCCACCGCGATTGACCGGGCTGGTGACGATATCCAGCCGCGCATCCTGCTGCCCGGCCAGCCAGTCGGCAGTCTCATCGGTTGAAGCATTATCGACCACCACCACCGCCGCCAGCTCTGCCTCCGGGCTTTCCAGCAGACGCGCCAGCGTCGCCTTCAGCTTGTCCAGCCGGTTGAAGGTCACCACCACCGCCACCAGACGGCAGGCAGCCACCGCAGCAGCAGAGGCATCAGCCAGTGGTAGCGCAAGTTCTGTATCGAGACCGGTATCCGGGTTCACGCGGGGCTTCTCCTGATAGCGCAAAATCCCCTGAGGATTTTCCCGGAGGATCTTCCCGGAGGATTTCACAAGGGGCTGTAAAAGAACCTGCAGAGACAGCAGGCTCAGCATTCTGTCTGGGCGCAAAACTCATAAATGCTGGCGCGTGTCAAACCCTTTACCCGCGGCGTTCCACTGTTTCCCCACAGCATGAAGCTCACAACTGGCGGATCTATGCCACAGTCATGCGCAAAAACATGCGCAAAACCGAGCTGCCGTTGCCGCGTAAAAGTCACGTAAAATCACGCCAAATGTTTCGCGCGCGAAACATTTGGCACGCTTGTCACCCCCTTTCAGAACAGCAGCAGATCATCCGGCCAAGGGTCTCAAACCCAAGGATTAGAGACAGAATACACAACAAACGAAAGGCAAGGCACAAACAAAAAAGGGAGAGCCCCTGCCCTCCCTCTCTTCAATACGTTCAGCCTCACTTCAGCTCGCCCCGCCTTCAGCGCTGCTTCAGCCAGCGCTTGAGATCCTCAAGCAGCGCTGCATCCACTGCTGTCCCGCTCAGCTCGATCCGCTGCGCATCCGGCGTAAAGCCAAGCCGCAGCCCAGCCGCAACCTGCATCGATACCCGTTCTCCTGCGGCATTCTCAGCCCCCGAAACAGGTCTCAGGCGTGGCCCGGCGGGGAGGGGGATTTCAGGCTCTACATTGCCTGTCAGAGGCGCATTATCAGGAGATTGATGAGGCGGCTCTAATGCCTCCAGAGCCGTGTTGAGCAGAAACAGTTCTTCGGCAGCAGTGCTGCGTGCATTCTCTTGCAGGCTGATTATCAAGCGCTCCGCAAACTCCGCGTCCTCGGTCATCTGGCGCACCAGGGCGAGGCCCAGCTTTTCGCTGATGGCCGCCGGGAAATACAGCACGGCATCCAGCGCCTCGACCAGGGTGACAAAGCTGCCGATCTTGGAACGTTTGGCGCGGGGCGCATTGGCAAACAATCCCTGCAGCGCTTTTTTCTGCGTCGGAAAAACCCCCTCTTTGAGGGCGCGCACCGCGATGCGGGCCCGTTCATAATGCGAAAGATTGACCCGGATTTCATTCTCTTCGACCATGGCCACATAGGCAGCTTCAGCGCTTTCAGGGCGGATCACCAGGGCTTTGACTGTGGCGAATTCAGGCCCTGAATCCTCGGTATAGAGCCTGCGCAGCGCAGATAATCTCCGCCAGCCCGAGATCAGCCCCCAGGTTTTTCCATCCAGTCGCCCCTGCAGCGGCACCACCTCGATCGGGGTCTGCTGGCCGCGGCTGCGGATCGAGGACATGAGCGCTGCCATCTCGTCTTCGTCCTGGGTGATGCGGTCGCGCACCAGATGGGTCTCGTCGATGGCGTCCAGCGCGATCTCTTCGATCATCAGCCCCCTGGCGCGGGCGGTCTGCAGCACCTCGGACAATTCCTGCAAGGCTGCATGGCTCGAAGCCTCGGAAGCGACCTGTGCAATAGGCGCTGTGGTCTGTACCGGGGCTGCCAAGGGTCCGGCCAGGGCGGATTTGCCTTCGGGCGCCCCCGAAAGATAGCCACTTTGGGCGGGGGAAAGCCGTTTGCGTTTTGCCATCTGCCAAATCTCCTCGTGATCTCGTCTTGATCTGTCATCGTGGCGCGTGATCCTGCGCCCTTGATCCTGTGAAGGCCTTAAGCCTCCGTACGCGCGTCTTGCTGTTCAGCTGCTTCGGCCTGCTGGGCCAGCTCGGCCCGGCGCCAGACCCCCAGCAGCAGCCGCTTGAAGGCCGCATAGGTGGCATCAAATGTTTCGCGCCCGCGCGCATAGGTCTCGCGATTAAAGTCGCGGTAATCCGCCTCGTAGATGCCTGAGACCTGCTCGCCGGCCTGACCGATCAGGGCGGTGTAGTCCTGTTTATGCGGGCTGAGCACCGGCCCCATATAGGCCTGCATCAGACCGGCCAGCTCACCCTGCTGGGCGCCGTCGTAGCGGGTGATCACCGCGCGCACCGCATCCCATTCAAACCCCATCTCGGGCCGCCCCAGCGCGCGCGCTGCCAGGTTCTCGCCCTCCTCGATCGAGGCAAAGGTGGAATGCAGCATGTCAAAGAAACGCCCGGTGCTGTCGAACTCCAGGAACGAGGCCCCCATCGGCACCAGCAGGATATCCGAGGCCGCCAGCCCGTTGATGGTGAGGTAGCCAAGTGCGGGGGGCGTGTCGATGAACACGATGTCATAGTCATCCAGCACCCCGTCTGCCTCCAGCCGGTCGGTGAGCGCATCCCACAGCTTCCAGCTGCGCGCCGCCATCCGCCAGACCGGGATCTGGAATTCGGCCCAGTACAGATTGAGCTGCGCGCCGATGAGATCGATATTGGGCCAGTGAGTGCCCTGAATGACATCCCTAGACGTCATCTCCATGGCGGCTGTGAGCGCTTCTTCGAGCGGCTGAGGGGCCTCGCCGCGATCCAGGCGGCGCTGGTTGTCGGCGCGCAGATGTTCGCCGTAGTGGCGCGCCAGCAGCGGAAAGGCGGTTTGCCACTCATCCTCCACCTTGCCGCCAAAGATCGAGGTCATCGACCCCTGGCTGTCCAGATCAATCACCAGCACCTTGTAGCCATCCAGTGCTGCCGACATCGCCAGATGCGCCGCCGTTGAGGTCTTGCCAACGCCGCCTTTGAAATTGGCCACAGAGACCAGCTTGGCTGGCAGGCCCTTGGGGCGGTAGGGGGTGTAGTCCTTGGCCTTGGAGCCCTGCGCGCCAAAATGTGCGCGCAGCACCAGCACCTCGTCGAGGGTGAACCATTTGGCGCCCCCTTCGGTTTCTGACCGTCCCTGTGGCAGCTCCGGGTTGGCCTTCAGCACGCGGCGAAAATGCGCCTGAGCGACCGGGATCAGATAACGGGTGATTTCCCAGGTGGAAAACAGGCGCAGCTCTTTGCGGCCCTCTTCGTTCATGCCGCGGCTGGAGAGATCCTCTCGGCCCCGGGCACAGCCTTCGGCGATTGCGGCAAAGCCCGTGGTGCTGGTGGGGTCATCCAGTTCAGCCAGGGCCACATCGGGATCAATGTTGAAATAGGGGGGCAGGCCTGCCCCTGCCTTGTGGATATCTTTTGCCATGATGCTCTGCCCATCTGTGCGGCCTGGATTGCCCAGGTCTTGAGGAGGTCCTGTGATTTTGGGCTCAACACCGTCGATGTATTGCCTTTATTGGCTGATATCAGAAAAGGCAGCACATGGGAAGAATGCACGCATCTCTTTTCCTTTTTCTAAGCAAATCAGGCTTTTGCAGAGGGGGAAAACAGGGGCTTTGGGGCAGTTGAAATTTTTCTGCTCTGTTATTTATGAGTTATATATAAGTTAAGGGGACAAGGCTGTGCTTGCAAACCCCTTTTTTAAAAGGCTTTGGAGGGTATATTTTCAGCACTGGTGACTCTGAAACCCCGTTGAAATGACTCCAAACCCCCGAAGCAGCGATTCCGGAACCCCGTTGAGAATGCTTGTGGATAACTCTAGGGTGGGCGTAATCAAAACCACGAAAAACGAGTCACCCCGAAAAGACCCGATCAATCAGGGCAAATCAGGGGACAGGCAGAGCGGGCAGAACAGTGATGAGCGCAGCAGTAACAGGCGGAGCCTATCCGGCCGAAGGGCAGGGAGATTTTTTTCTCTGCGATATCTTTGACGCCATTCCCAAGAACGATCTGGCCTCGATGGAGCATCCGCTGTTCTCGCTGGCGACCCGGCCTGACCGGCGCATTCTGAACTATCAGCACAATGGCGCCGAGATCACCGTGGTGCCCAGCGTTAAAGGATTGGCGACGATCCACGACA
Organism: Phaeobacter sp. CECT 5382; assembly: GCF_001457775.1. GTDB lineage: Bacteria > Pseudomonadota > Alphaproteobacteria > Rhodobacterales > Rhodobacteraceae > Pseudophaeobacter. The sequence goes on along the minus strand of NZ_CYSG01000019.1, from coordinate 38,304 downwards.
AGGACATCCTGATCTTTTGCGTCAGCCAGCTGATGGCAGCATTGAATGCCGGGCGGCAGGTCAGCCGCACCCTGCACCTGAAAGCGCATGATCTGTTGCTGGCCACCAATCGCGAAACCTCTGGCGATGCCTATCGCCGTTTGCGCGAAAGTTTTGAGCGCCTCGCCGGCACCCGCATCACCACCAATATCGTCACCGGCGGCGAGGAGGTCACCTCGGGCTTTGGTCTGATCGAGCGCTGGGAGATCGTGCGCAAGGCACGTGGTGGTCGTATGGTCAGTGTCGCGGTGACGCTGTCGGACTGGTTGTTTCGCGCGGTGATGTCGAAATCGGTGCTGACCCTCAGCCGCGACTATTTCCGCCTGCGCAAACCGCTGGAGCGCCGCATCTACGAGCTGACCCGCAAACACTGCGGTCGCCAGCAGGCCTGGACCATTTCGGTGGAAACCCTGCTGAAAAAATCCGGATCCGCCAGCCCGCGGCGGGTGTTTCGCAAGATGGTGCGCGACATGATCGCAGCCCAGCCCCTGCCGGATTACGCCATGGAAGAGCTGCCCGGAGACCTGATCCGGTTTTCCCAGAAACATGCGGTGACAGAACCGGGCAGTGGGGGGGCTGGCGCCGCCACTCCGGTGCTGAAAGCCACCACATTGGAGCGCGCCCGTGATCTGATGCCGGGGGCAGATGTTTATGCACTGGAAGCCGAATGGCAGGCGATGTGGGCGCGCACGGGGCGTCCGCGCCTGCGGCAGGCCGATGCGGCTTTCCTGGGCTGGGTCAAGAAGCGCGGCCTTGAATGAGACCCGCCTGAACAGGCTCTAATGCGATTTGTTTCGACTCTGATTTTGTGCCAAATGTTTCGCGCGCGAAACATTTGGCCCCTGTGGCCCCGTTACATGCGGATCTGTTTTGCGGTTGGAACCAAGGCATTGATCTGGGCGATATGTTCGGGCAGGCAATGGCTGAGAAAATCATACTGCGCCATGACATGCGCCCGCGCCGCCGGGCCCAGATGGGCATAGGCGCCCGGATTGGCCAGCACATCCGTGACCTGATCCGCCAGCGCGCCGGGGTCAAAGAAATCCACCAGCATACCGGTCTCATTATGGCTTATGGCTTCGCGCACCGGGGCGACATCGGCCGCCACCACGGTGGCCTGCATCGACATCGCCTCCAAGAGGGACCAGCTGAGCACAAAGGGCATGGTCAGATAGATGTGGCAGCGGCTGATGCGAATGATGCGGCAGAGATCGTCATAGGGCACCTTGCCGAGGAAATGCACCCGGCTCCAGTCGACGCTATCGCCCAGCTCTGCTTCCATCTCACCACGTAGCCCGTTGGCGTGGCTGCTCTCGGCACCATAAGAGGTCTCGTTGCCGCCGATCATCAGCACGCGGGCCTTGGGGCGGGTGGCCTGGATCCGGGGCAGGGCGCGCATCATGATGTGAAAGCCGCGCGCCCGCTCCATGTTGCGGGCGATATAGGTCACCACCTCGTCGTCGCGGGTCAGAGGGTGGTCCAGCCGCCCCAGCCCGACCGAGGCGTTTTCATCCGGCAGCAGCCGGTCACAGCGAATGCCGTCATGGCAGGTATACATGCGGTCATGGAAGGAGCTGGGAAAACGGTCGCGCTGCCACAGGGTGGGCACATGGCCCTGATCCACCACTTCGATGCTGGCATAGGGCACCGTGTTGCGGGCCTGGGCAAAAAAGCCGGCCTGATCATTGGCGGGGCTTTCGGGATCAAAGCCCACCAGGCCACCGCTGGTGCGGTAGAAATATTCAAAAAAGCCAATCACCGGCACATCCGGCCAGACCTCTTTCATGAACAACAGCTCGCCCCAGCCGGTATGGCCAATGATGATATCGGGCTTAAAGCCCTGGTCCTTTTCAAACTGTCGCATGGCCATGGCCGCCCCAAGGCCCGCGCCGGCGGCGGCCTCCCAATCCTTGGACAGGCCATAGGCATCTGCTGCGGGCTTGTGATGGGGGCGGTAGCTGAGGGTCTTCACCCCTTTGATCTGCACATCCCGGCGCTGGGTGAGAAAGACGATCTCCTGGCCGCCAAACTGGCTCAGCCAGACCAGCATTTCGCGGTACTGGCCGGGCATATTCTGGTGAACAAAAAGTAGTTTCATGGAGGATCGGCACATTCATCTGGGGACAGGTATGTGCATCTTTGGCTTCTCTGCCCGAAGGAGGCAAGCGGTTGTGGGGGATGGCGCGTTTGCCCCTCTGTTTCACGGTGACACCTTCAGGGGGGCAACTTCACGGTGACAACCAAGCCGGGCATTGCTAAGGGTGCCGAGGATTTTGACGAAAAAAGGCTGGGAACAGGTTTTGCAGATTGAGGATACTCCATTACAGGGTGTGAAAATCCTGACCCCGAGACGGTTTGGTGATGCACGCGGCTTCTTTAGCGAATGCTGGAACCGGAACCAGTTGTCCGAGCATGGAATTGATCTGGATTTTGTCCAAGATAACCAGTCGCTGTCCTCTCAGGTGGGGACCCTGCGGGGGCTGCATTTTCAGGCACCGCCCCATGCGCAGGATAAATTGGTCCGCTGTGGGCGCGGGGTTTTGTTTGATGTGGCGGTGGATATCCGCAAAGGCTCACCCAGCTATGGGCAGTGGTTCGGTATTGAACTCAGCGCCGAAAACGGCAAACAGCTGCTGGTGCCCAAGGGATTTTTGCATGGGTTCATCACCCGCGCGCCCGATACCGAGATCCTGTACAAATGCACCGATTATTACGCCCCGGACTGCGACGGGGCCGTGGCCTGGGACAGCTGCGGTATCGACTGGGGTCTTGATCAGGGCTTTGAGAGCCAGCTGGTGTTGAGCGACAAGGATGCCGCCGCGCCCGCGCTTGCTGATTTTGACAGCCCGTTTGTGTGGGAAGGATAACAGATGAAACTGCTTGTGACCGGTGGTGCCGGCTTTATTGGATCTGCCGTGGTGCGCCGCGCCATTGCGGATGGCCACCAGGTGGTCAATCTGGATGCGCTGACCTATGCAGCCTGTCTGGAAAATGTGGCGGGCGTGGCGGACAATGCCAATTACACGTTTGAGCAGGTTGATATCCGCGACCGCGCCGCGCTGGACCGGGGGTTTGCGACACATAGGCCCGATGCGGTGATGCATCTGGCGGCTGAAAGCCATGTGGACCGCTCGATTGACGGGCCAGGGGACTTCATCGAGACCAATATCACCGGCACCTATCAGATGCTGGAGGCGGCGCGCAAATACTGGCAGGATGCAGGGCGCCCCGAGAGCTTCCGGTTCCATCACATCTCCACGGACGAGGTCTATGGCTCCCTGCCCAATGATCCCGAGGTGATGTTCACCGAAGAGACCGCCTATGATCCGCGCTCGCCCTATTCCGCCTCCAAGGCCGCGTCAGATCATCTGGTACGCGCCTGGGCCGAGACCTACGGGCTGCCGGTGGTGCTGACCAATTGTTCCAACAACTACGGCCCCTTCCATTTCCCCGAAAAGCTGATCCCGGTGGTGATTTTGAACGCGCTGGCCGGCAAGGCGCTGCCGATCTATGGCGATGGCTCAAACGTGCGCGACTGGCTCTATGTCGAGGACCACGCCGATGCGCTGCTTCTGGTGGTGCAAAAGGGCGCGCTGGGACGCAGCTACAATGTCGGTGGCGAGAATGAGCGCTCCAATCTTGAGCTGGTGCAGACGCTCTGTGCAATTCTTGATCAGAAGCGACCCCGTGCTGACGGTAAGTCTTATGCCGATCAGATCACATTTGTCACCGACCGGCCCGGCCATGATGCCCGCTATGCAATTGATCCCTCGCGCATCCGCGAGGAGCTGGGCTGGCGGCCTTCGGTGACGGTCGAAGAGGGGCTGGAGCGCACCGTGCAATGGTATCTCGACAACGAGACCTGGTGGCGCGCCCTGCAGGACCGGGCCGGTGTCGGCGAGCGTCTGGGAACCAAGGCATGATCCTCGTTTTTGGCCAGACCGGTCAAGTGGCGCAGGAGCTGGCGCGCCATGATGGCGTGACCTGCCTGGGCCGGACGCAGGCGGATCTGAGCGATCCGGCAGCCTGCGCGGCAGTGATTTCTGAGATGCGGCCCACAGCGGTGATCAATGCCGCTGCCTATACAGCCGTGGACAAGGCCGAAACGGAAGAGGCGCTGGCGCAGGTGATCAACGCCGAGGCTCCGGCGGCCATGGCGCAGGCCTGTGCCGCGCTTGGCATCCCCTTTGTGACGCTGTCGACTGACTATGTCTTTGATGGCAGCGGCACCCGGGCCTGGCGGCCTGATGATTGCCCGGCGCCGCTCAATGCCTATGGCCGCTCAAAGCTGGCCGGCGAGATGGCGGTTGTCGCGGCGGGGGGCAGCTTTGCGGTGCTGCGCACTTCCTGGGTGGTGTCGGCCCATGGCCAGAACTTCATCAAGACGATGTTGCGGCTGGGCGCCGAACGCGCGCGCCTGACCATTGTGGCGGATCAGATCGGTGCCCCAACCCCGGCGCGCGATATTGCAGCCACCTGTCTTGAGGTGGCGCGCCAGCTGGCATCGGATCCGGGTAAGGCCGGGATTTATCACTATGGTGGCAGTCCCGAGACCTCCTGGGCGGGCTTTGCCGAAGCGATTTTCAGCCGTGCCGGGATCGCTTGCGAGGTGGCGGGTATTCCAAGCAGTGACTATCCGACCCCTGCACAGCGGCCGCTGAACTCCAGGCTGGATTGTACTACATTAGAGACTGTTTTTGGCCTGTATCCGCCGGATTGGCAGATCGGGCTGGATGCGATTTTGAAAGATTTGGGAGAGAGTGCATGACCGCACAAACAGCACGTAAGGGCATTATTCTGGCCGGTGGATCCGGCACCCGGCTTTACCCGATCACCATGGGCGTGTCGAAGCAGCTCCTGCCAATCTATGACAAACCGATGGTCTATTACCCGCTGTCGGTGCTGATGCTGGCGGGGATCCGTGAGATCTGCGTAATCACCACACCGCAGGATCAGGAGCAGTTCAAACGCACCCTGGGCGATGGCAGCCAGTGGGGCGTCGAGCTCACCTATGTGGTACAGCCAAGCCCCGACGGGCTGGCGCAGGCCTTTATTCTGGCCGAAGACTTCCTGGCAGGGGCACCCTCTGCCCTGGTGCTGGGCGACAATATCTTCTTTGGCCATGGCTTGCCGAAACTGCTGGCGGCAGCCGATGCGCAAGACAGCGGCGGCACCGTCTTTGGCTATCATGTCTCGGATCCGGAACGCTATGGCGTGGTCGAATTCGAAGCCGATGGCACCGCCCACCAGATCATCGAAAAACCCGAAGTGCCGCCGTCGAATTATGCGGTGACCGGGCTCTATTTCCTGGATGGCACTGCGGCGGAACGGGCCCGGGCGGTCAAACCCTCGCCACGTGGCGAGCTGGAGATCACCGATCTTTTGCAGATGTATCTGGATGCTGGCGATCTGCGGGTTGAAACCATGGGCCGTGGCTATGCCTGGCTTGATACCGGCACCCATGGATCCTTGCTGGATGCGGGCAATTTCGTGCGCACCCTGCAGGAACGTCAGGGGTTGCAGACCGGCTGCCCGGAAGAGATCGCCTTTGAACAGGGCTGGATTGACCGCGCCCAGCTGCAGGCCCGCGCCCGGCTTTTTGCCAAAAACGATTATGGCCGCTACCTGGAGGGCTTGCTGGCCTAGAGGCCGGGTTAAGTTCTGGGCGGGCGTCTATAGCACAGTTTGTGGCGACCTTGCTGTTTAGCCGCACATATTGAGAAATGCGTCAGAAAACCATGGGTTTTGGGCGCATTTCCTTTATGGTGTCCGTGAACACGTAAGACAGCGGCGGCTGCAGATTCTGTAAAACTCTGCAGCCGTCCGCATCAGTAAAAGAGCCGCCTATGAAATCGCTCGCAGAGACGCACCCGGTACAGGTCGCTTCGGTACAGGCCACTGTTGCACGGATCCTCCGGCTCTGGCTGGGGCGGTTGGTATTTTGCCTGACGCTCAGCCTGTTCTGGGGGCAGCCGATACAGGCGCAGGTGACGCTGGACCTGCGCGATGCGGAGCTGCGCAATTTTGTCGAAATCGTTTCAGAGGCCACCGGCCGCAGCTTTGTGCTGGACCCCGGCGTGCGCGGCACCGTGACGGTGCTGGCGCCGGACCAGATGTCGCCGCAGGATCTCTTTGAGGTCTTTCTGTCGGTGCTGGAGCTCAACCGGCTGACCCTGATCGAAGGCGCGGGCGCGGATCGCATCGTGCCGATGAATGTCGCGCGTGAGCTGTCGACGGGGGGCAGCGCCGGGCTGCCCAGTGGCTTTGAAACCCGGGTGATCCCGGTGAAGGAGATCCCGCTGCAGGAGGTGATCGAAGTGGTGCGTCCGCTGTTGCCGGCCGAGGCGGTGATGACGCCGGTGCCCGGTGCCAAGCGGCTGATCATTTCCGACCGCAGTGCCAACCTGAACCGGATCACCCGGCTGATCGAACGGCTGGACCAGCCGCGTGCGGCGCCGCCGATCGAGATCCTGCGGCTGCAAAACGCCAATGCGGCGGATGTGCTGCAGGTGGTGCAGTCGATGGATCTGATCCCGGCAGGATCCTCCGTGAGTGTCGACCGGCGCTCGAATGCCTTGCTGATTTCCGGCTCCGAGGCGCTGCGCCACCGGGTGCGGCTGCTGGTGGACGAGCTGGACACCCAGCGCAATACCGTGGTGTCGCGCACCGTGCCGCTGAACTATGCCGATGCGGCCTCGATTGCCGATGTGGTGATGCGCACCCTCAATACCGATGGCGGCAGCGATGTGCGCGCGCCGGTGCGCATTGTGCCAGAGCTGCAGACCAATACGTTGCTGATCTCGGCCCCGCAGGAGCGCATTGCCGATATTGTCCAGATGGTGCGTTATCTTGATCAGCGCCCGACGCAGGTTCTGGTCGAGGCGGTTATTTTCGAGATGTCGGTCGAAGGATTGTCCGATCTTTCGGTGCAGTTCGGCGCGGTTCTGAACAATGCTCTGGTGGGGGGCGCCCAGTTTGATCTGCCGGGCCGGTCCAGCCTGACCAATCTGATTTCTTCTGTCAGCAGTGGCACCACCCCGGCGCTGGGGTCCGGCGGTGTCTTTGGCGGCGCCAAACGCAATGACAGCGGCGATGGGATCGTTGGTCTGCTAACTGCCATTGCCTCGGTGAATTCCACCCGGCTGTTGTCGACCCCTTCGATCCTGACCCTGAACAATCAGGAAGCCGAAATCGTGGTGGCGCAGAATGTGCCTTTTGTCACCGGCAGCTATTCCACCGTCAGCGATGGCAGCTCGGTGGATAACCCGTTTCAGACCATCGAACGCCAGGACGTTGGTCTCACCCTGAATGTGACGCCGCAGATCAATGCCGACCGCACCGTGCGCATGGTGATCAAGCAGGAAGTCTCTAACCTGACCAATACCACCGCCTCTTCGGGCGGAGAGATCACCTCGCGGCGCTCGCTCTCGACCACAGCGCTGGTGCGCGATGGCAATGTGATCATGCTGGGCGGGCTGCTGGAAAACGGCTCCGGCGGGGTCAGCCAGAAGGTGCCGGGCCTAGCCGAGCTGCCATTGGTAGGCGGGCTGTTTCGCGGCAAGAATGCCAACAGCAATCAGCGGGTTCTGTTGGTGCTGTTGCGCCCGCAGGGGGTGTCAAGCGAGGCCGAGGCAAAGCGGATCACCCGCCAGCTGTCGCGCAAGGCGCAAAACGTCAGTGCCGCGATCACGCCGGTCGATGATGGCAAGTTCCCCCGCAACCAGCTGGGCGCGCTGCCCTTTGACGGCGCCGATCTGAACCAGCCCTTTGATGCCGGGTTTATTGATGATGTCGCACAGCGGCGCAATTTCCCCCCTCTCCCGAGCAGGCTCCGCTTTGGCAGTGGCAACTAGGCTGCCCTTCTCCTTTGCCCGCGACCAGCAGGTGCTGCTCGAAGGGGACTGCCTGATGGCCGGGCCCGGCGTCACCCAGCTGGGGCTGCGCGAGGCGCAGCGCCGCATCGGGCTGAACCCGGCCATGACCTATCAGGCGCTGGACCTGCCTGGTTTTGAAGCGGCCCTGGCGCGGGTCTATCAGCAAAGCGCGGCAGAGGTCGGCGACGCGCCGGAGCTGTGCTTTGATCTTGAGGAGCAGGCCTTTGCCCGCCGCCAGCGCGACCTGCTGGATGAGCCGGGCGATGCGCCGGTGATCACCCTAGTCAATCAGCTGCTGCGCCGGGCGGTGCAAAGCGGCGCTTCGGACCTGCATATTGAACCGCACGAAGGCGGGCTGCGGGTGCGCATGCGCATTGATGGGTTTTTGCAAGAGGTGATGGATCGCGCGGATGTGCCGGTGCGCCGGATCGTGTCGCGGCTCAAGGTGATGGCGGGGCTGGATATCGCCGAGACCCGGCTGCCGCAGGATGGCCGTATCCCGCTGGCGCTGGCAGGCCGTCAGATCGACACCCGGGTCAGCTCGCTGCCCGGCCATTACGGTGAACGTATCGTGCTCAGGATTCTGGACCGTTCTACCGGGCTACGGCCCCTGGGCGATCTGGGGCTTTCGCCGCAACAACAGGCTCTATTGCGGCGACTTTCGGGGTTTCCCAACGGTATCATCCTGGCGACAGGTCCAACCGGCGCGGGCAAGACCACGACGCTGTATTCGCTGTTGCAGCTGGCCGACCGGGCCGAGCGCAATATCGTCACGGTGGAAGATCCCATCGAATATGATCTGCCCGGCATCAGTCAAAGCCAGATCAATGCCGAGATCGGCATGAGCTTTGCCGCCGGGCTGCGTGCCACCCTGCGTCAGGATCCGGATGTCATTCTGGTCGGCGAGATCCGCGATCAGGAAACCGCGCAGACGGCCGCGCAGGCCGCGCTGACCGGCCATCTGGTGTTTTCCTCGCTGCATGCCAACAGTTCGGTCGGGGCCATCGTGCGGCTGCGCGACCTTGGCCTTGATAATTTCCTGATTGCGGCGACCCTGCGCGGAGTGATCGCACAGCGCCTGCTGCGCAGGCTGTGTCCCACGTGTCGCAAGGCGCAGGTGCCAACCCCGGACGAAGCCGCGCTGTTTCAGCGCCACGGGGTTTCTGTGCCTGCGCAGATCCAGGCGCCACAGGGCTGTGCCAGTTGCAACGGCAGCGGCCATGCGGGGCGCATCGGTATTTTTGAAATGGCAGAGGTCACCGATAGGGTCACCGCCGCCATCGATCGGGGCGTCAGCGAGGCCGAGCTGAAGGCGCTGGCGCTTGGCGCGCAGGAGAGCCTGATCGGGCAGGGGCTGTTGGCGGTGACCACAGGCGAGGTCAGCCTGGCGGAAGCCCTGCGCGTGGTCGGGGATGTGGCGTGAAGGCCTATCGTTATATCGCCTATACCAGCGCGGGTCGGCGGCGCAGTGGCACTGTGGTGGCCGAAACCGAACGCGATGCCAGCGCCCAGCTGGCGGAGCAGGATCTTTTTGTTGCCGAGCTGCAGGAGACCCGCGCGCTCGCTTCCAGGCCAGTTTCCGGAGCGGAGTCGAAACCGGGTATCGGTGAAAGCGCCCGGCGGCTGTTTGCGTCCCGCAGGCATCGGCTCAGCCCGGATCTGCAGGCGGTCTTCACCCGCCAGATGGCGGTGATGCTGGGGGCGGAGCTGCCGGTGGAAGCCGCCCTTGAAGCGGTGCGCACAGGCGGCCATTCGGCGCTGGATGCGGTGGCGGCCGAAACACGCGCTGCCCTGCTGGATGGGGCCCGCCTGTCAGAGGCGCTGAGCCAGGCGGGGGCAGGTTTTGCGCCCTATTATCTGGCGGCCCTGCGCGCTGGTGAAACTGCCGGAGAGCTGGCAGTGGTGTTCAACGCTCTGGCGGATCATTTGGAACAGCTGGGCAGTGACAAAGCGCAGATTGCCACGGCGCTGATCTATCCGGGCTTTGTGGCGGCGGTCTCCTTGCTGGTCTGCGCCATTTTGATGGTCAATGTCGCACCTGAAATTGTCGCCATGTTTGAACTTTCCGGGCGGCCCCTGCCGCCTTTGACGCGGGCAGTACTGGCGGTGTCGGATCTGATCCGGGACAACGCCCTGCTGATTGGCGCCGGGCTGCTGTTTCTGGCAGGGTTTCTTGTCCTGGTGCCACGGGTGCCGGGGCTGCGGCTGCGGCGCGACCGGCTGCTGCTGCGCCTGCCTCTGGTGGGGCGGCTGATGCGGCTTTCGGCGGCGGTGCAATATCTGCGCACCCTGGCGCTGGTGCTGGGCGCGCGCCACGCGGTGCTGAATGCGGCCGACAGCGCCGTTGAGGTGCTGACCATTGCCCGGTTTCAGACCGAGGGGCGCGCGGTTGCAACCGCGGTGCGTCAGGGCGAAAACCTGTCCAGCGCTCTGGAGCGGCTGTCGTTTCTGCCGCCGGTGGCGCGGCAACTGATCGCCGCCGGCGAGGTCTCGGTGCGTCTGGCTCGGATGTCTGAGCGCGCAGCGACGCTGGTGGAACACCGGCTCTCGACCGAGAGAAAGCGCATTGCCGCTCTGTTAGAGCCTGCTTTGATGATGCTTGTCGGGGGGCTGGTGCTGGTGATTGTTCTGGCGGTACTGCTGCCGATCTTTGATCTGCAGGCGGTGGTCGCAGGCTGACCTCCTCTGCTGCCCCAGCAGCCAAAGGGGCGGGCGCTATTGCGTGAATTCCAGCAATTCCGGCGCATCCCCTTCACGCGAAATCCACAGTCCTTTGGCGTCGATGCGGGCAATCGTGATCCCCGCGCGCAGCGCATCACCCTGACGCACCAGTTGTTCGCCGCTGGGATGCGAGACGATAGCCCAGGTCGCGGGGCCGGCCTGCACCCGGCCTTTGAGCACATAGCCTAGGCTTTCGATCGGAGGCTTTGGCGTCTTTGGTGGCTGTGGTGCAGCCTGTGGCGTGGCGGCGGCTGTGGGCTTTGGTGGTTGCCTTTCCCCAAACAGGGCGGGCCAGCGGTGTGCCTGTTTCTGTGGTGGGCGCGGGGCGTCAGACTGCGAGACGGCAGCGATTTGTACGCCAGTGTCCTTTTGCGGTGCTGCAGTCAGCAGTAGCCACAGTTCCTGCCCGGCCAGCGCCGCCAGCGCCAGGGCACCACAGGTCAATATCGCAGCAATCAGGCGCATCGGCGTCTTTCAGCTTTCGTTGAGACGCCGGACAGGCAGGCGCATATGGGTCACAGGTGGCGGTACAACTGACCCACAGCAGGGGCGGGCAGATAGACGGGCTATGTTGAACATGGTAAATTTTGTGAAATAATTAAATAGGAAAAGAGCAGGCAATGCAGGCGATATCTTTTGCAAAACGTGGGCTGATGGGCGGGCTGATGGCCTGCGGGGTGCTGCTTTTGGGAAGCTGCGGCGAAAGCTCTGGTTCCGGAAGCCACGGCTTTCACTCAAAATACGCGGTGGCGCGCAATGCGCTGGAAAGCGGCGACTACGCCCGTGCCAAACGCAGCTATCAGAAACTGATCACCGAGGCCGGCCCGCTGGCCGCCCGCTTGCGCCTGGAATATGCCCATGCGGAATTGCGCGCAGGCAATTACGCCGAGGCCGCCAAGATCGCCGGTGATTTGGCGCAGGGCCAAAGCGGCGAAGCTCGTGGCGCCGCCCTGGCGGTGCAGGGGACGGCGCAGCATGAGCTGGGCCTGATGCTGTTGGCCGAAGGCGACGGGGAGGCCGGAAAGGCCCAGCTGACCCAGGCCCGTGCTGCCTTGGCCGAAGTGTTGAAATCGCATGCGGATCTTGATCCTCTGGGGTCGATGGCAGGCCGCCGCGCCAGCATTTCTGCCCGCCTGCAGAAACTGTGACCCCCCATCTGCATTGCAGTCTGCACGCCTGACGAGCTGCCGGCTTGACCGGCGGAACTGGTCGGCGGAATTGGCGGAGTTGTCTCTTTCGCCGGTTTCTTGCCCAGCTTTTTGTCGGTCAGCTTTTTGTCGGTCAGGCTAGTCTTCTGCTGGGTCTCGTGTCGGGGTCAGCGTGATCCAGGCGGCGATCCGGCCTGCGTTTTCGGCCCCCTCCAGGGCCTCCAGCCGAAAGCTGTCGAGGCGATAGCCCCATGCGGGATGTGAGCTCGAAATCCAATTGGCCAGCCGGGTGAAATCCACCCGGTCAAAGCGCAGCTCGATCACACCATCCGCCTGCGTCGCAAGCGCGCTGAGCGCGGGCCGCAGACGGGCCGAGATCAAGCCCTGTTCGATGCCGCTGGTGCCAATTGGTTGCCCCAGATTTTGCCCAAGAGATTGCTCGGGAGATTTGGCCTCAAATGCGCCGTTTAGGCTCTGTTTTTCGGCAATTCTCTCGCGCAGCCAGACCTCAAGCGCCAGGGCCTCCGTCAAGGTGGTCTCGGCCCTGTGTCGCCGCTCCTGCAGTGGCAGCAGCAGCCCGAGGCCGAGCCCCAGCACCGCGACCAGAGCGGCAAGCCCCAGCAGTAGTCTTTCGCGTTGGCTGAGAGACAGCAGATAATCAATCAGGCGCAGGCTCATTTCTGTACTCCGGTCCCAATGGCGGTCTCGGTGCTGAGATCGGGGGCGGCATCGGTGATGACAAATTCAGCGCGCACCCCGGAGGCCGCATCACTGACCCGTGAGTCCGTCACCGTCAGCGCAAGCCCGGCATCGCGCAGGGCCGCGGCAAGATGATCGGCTTGGGAAAAATCCTCGACCCGCAGCGCCAGAACCAGTCCGATACCGGTTTGATAGCTCAGCAGGTCTGGCCGCAGATCGGCGCGGCTCAACACCTCGGCCAGACGTTGCATCAAATCGAGAGGCCCCTGGTCCTGCGCGCTCTTGGTGGCGGTGCGGCGCAGATCCGCCAGCGCCCGGCTGACTTGCAGGCGCGCATCCAGCACCGGGCCTTCTGGCACGAAATGCGCCTTGACCAATGCCGCACTGCGGGCCCGGCTTGCGTCGACCTCTGCCTGCACCTGACCAAAGGCGAGGATCTGCGCCGCCCCCCAGAGAGCCGCCGCGAGGCAAGCCGCGAGCAGCGGCCAGCGCCAGGGCAGCACCTGACGGGCCAGCCGCGCCCGCGCCGCCAGCGGGTTATGGCGCAGATCGCAGCTTAGCTCACCATGGGTGAACACGCTGGGGCGCGGCAGACCCAATGTATCAAGAGCCTCGGGGTTGGTGACCAGTGGCAGGTCACACTGTGCCGCCAGGCTGCGGATCTGGGTCAGCTCTGCGGCCTCTGTCGGCCCCAGCCAGAGGATCGCTTTTGGCGCGGGCCGGGACTGGTTTTGGGAGGCGTGCAGGGCTTGGGTCAGCATCGCCAGGCCGATCTGGGGCAGGGCGCTAAAGCCGTCTTCGGGGCCAAGTCGCACGATGAGCTGGGAACAGCTTGTGGCGGCTTCTGTGACATTAGCCGTATCGACTATGGTATCGCCTGCCATATCGACTGCGGCGTCCGGCCCCTGTTCAGGGTGTTCCGGTGCTACGGTGTCCGGGGGTAGAGTGTCCAGTGTTACGGTCCACAGGCCCGGTGCGGTGCCCAGAGACAGATAATCCGGCAACACCGCCCGGCAATTCAGACCTTCAAGTCCCTGAAGCCAGCGGGTTTCGGCCATCAGCACCCGGGTCCAGCTGTCGCCGCCGAGGTTTTTCTGCCCGGATCTTTTGGGCAGGCTTCTCGACAGGGGCCTAGGCAGGAAAGGGCGCAGGGCCAGGTCGGTTTCGGGTATCGCGCTGCGATCCGCCAACTGGCGATGCGCCACCTGTTCACGCGCCTGCCCGCGCAGCCCTGTCGGCAGGTCCAGCGCGACCAGCGGTACCAGATAGCCCGGCACCGTTAGCACGGTATCAGGATCCGCTGCGCTGATGCCCATGCTGTCCTGGTGGTCTAGATGGTTCTGGGGGCCAAGGCTGCCCAGACGCGCGATGCGGGGCGCGTCCTGTTTCCGGGCGGCTGTGGGCATCTAGGCGGGCTCCTGTCGCGGCAAAGTTAGGAAAGTTAGGGGTGGGTCGTGCGGATCTGCTGCAGCATGTCGGGATGCAGAGCGAAGTGCAATGCTGCTTTTGGCTGCCGGTCTTTCTACCAGTTTTTCTGCCCGTCTTTCTGTTCACGCGCGGCGTGCTCAGGCGTGCTCAGGGGCGGTCAGGGGCGGGTAGTGACCTGCCAGATCAGCGCGGGGCGTCGTCCGGGGCGCGGGCGATGCAGCAGGGTGATACGGTGGGCAAAGGCAGTCTCCAGCTGGCTGCTGCTCTCGACCAGAAACCAGGCGGAGCTGACCGAGATCTGGTCGGGCTGCAGCTGGTTGTGTGTCGGCTTTGCCCCCTCCGTCTGGGGGGACTCTTGCGCCTGCTGTGGCGGCTGGTCCAGCCGGGCGGCGGTCAGAAAGGCCTCGACCGATACAAAGGGGCTGCGGTCGCGTCGCTGGGTCAGTCGGATGAGGCTGGCGGCGGGCAGATGTGGCAAGAACGCCGCCAGCACCTGCGGCGGCGCGGTGTTTACATTGAGACGGCTGTCAGCGGGCAGGGCTGTGATCAGGGGCCGCAGCCGGGCATAGGCGCGCGGGGTGAGCCCTGGCAGCTCGGCCAGCTGGTCGGCGCTGAACAGCGGGCCGCCAACCGGATCCAGCGGGGGGGCTTGGCGCTGCCACCGGGCCCGCTGCGCCGGGCTCAGCCCGCCGGGGGTCACGAAGCTTTGGATATTCTGCGCGATTTGAGGCGCCAGACCCAGCTTGGCCAGCAGGCTGTGCAGTGCCTTTTGCGCCAGCAGATTGTCCGGGTCACTCAGCCAATTGACGTTAAAGCGCCCCTGCAGATCAGAGATCTGACCGTTGACCTCGCCGCGCGCCAGAGGCAGGGGGGCCTGCGGTCTGGCCCAGACCTCGTTGGAATGATCGCTGCCGCTGGTATCGCGCGCCAGCCGGGTCAGCGCCAGGGCGTCAAAGGCATCAAGCCCCAGGGTCAGCTGATCGGCCACCAGCCCGGTCTGCAGCCGGGCGCGCCCCTGTTCGCTGCGCATCAGCAACAGGGTGGCGACGGCGGCCAGCGCCGCGACCAGCACCAGAGCATTGACCAGCACGAAGCCGGCGCTTGTCGACCCTGCCTGGGCGGAACCAATCTGGGCCGAACCTGTCTTATCTGAGCTGTTGTGCGACAGGGGCGGCAGGGGCAGCAGGCTCATTTCAGGCTCTCCACAAGGGAAATCTTGCCAAATTCATCGCTGATCAGGGTGAGTTCGACCGCCAGCGGGAGACTGCTGGAATAGACCTCGGCCGCGAAAGCAGCGCTGTCGCTATCCGCGGCAGTCGTCGTCGTGGCCGTGTCAGCGGCAGAGGCCTGGAGCGTGCTGGCCCCGTCGACCCAGCCGATCTGGGGCCAATAACTGCGCAGCCGCAGGTCCTGCACCCCCGTCAGTATCGGCACCGAGGGACTGCGGGAGGCGGATCTTGCCGGGGTGAGTGTTGGCCAGAAACCCCGGCTGAGAACCCCTGCCTGCAGCTGCCATTCCACCCGCTGTGTGCTCAGGCCAATGGGCCCAGTTTGTCTTGTTGTTTGCCCTGCTGTCAGTCGGGGCACATCCTTGTGAAAATCTGGCTGCCCCGCCACCGAGAGCTTCAGGCTGGCGCGGCCAGTGCCCCGGGCAAACCGCAGCGCAGAGCGCGGCGGGGCGCGATCGGGTGGATAAAACAGCATCGGCACCAGGGCTGCTAGGTCGGCGCGCAGCAGGCTGGTGGCCTCAGCTAGGGTTGCGGCCTGATCCGAGCGCGCCGCCAGATCATCGCGCATCCGGATCATCCCGGTGAGCGCCTGCGTGCCCAGAACCGCCACCAGGGCAAAGATCGCCATGGCGACCACCAGCTCGATCAGGCTGAGACCGCGCTCCGAGCTTCTTTTTCCGGACCTGTCGGTTGGGCTGGGGCGGCTCATTGGCGTGGCTCGGCTGTGAGATAGAGGCTGAGCTGGGCAGCTTCGCCACTGCTGGCGCGGGCAGTGACCACGGCCAGGATCAGGCCACCGGCGGTGGTCTCATGCGTGACCTGCAGGTGAATGGGCTGCCCGCCCATCTGGACCTCACGGGGCAAACCGGGGCCCGAGAAGCCATGAAGCTGCAGCTCTTCGGCGCGGTTGCGCGCGGCAATGCGGGCCAGCAGGCGGGGCATCTCGCCGCCAATGGCGCGGCGGGATTGATCGGTTGCGCGCAGCGCTGCCAGACTGCCAAGCGCCAGCACCAGGATTGCCACCGCCAGTTCCAGCAGGGTCAGCCCCCGCGTGGCCCGGATTTTGGCCTGCGCTTTGGTGCTGGGACGGCGCGCAGGCCGCAAGGCTAGGAAGCGCCGCATATGAGACCTGTCCAGCCGTCGCTGCGACAGCGCGTCAGCCTGCCGCCAGATCGATTTTGACCTGACCGATTTTGACCCGACCAGTTCTGATCAGATTGGGGCTGACCAGATCGAGATTGAAAAGTGATGTCAAAGGCCGAGGTGCGGCCATCGGCAAGGAACAGGATCTCAGGGGTTCTGCCGCTACGACTGCGTTCAGGGGCTCTCGGTTCAGGTGCTCTGGGTGCAGGGGCATGGACGGCGAGGCTGACGCGGCCACGCCAGCGCAAAGCCCGATCAGAAAGCTGCCAGCCTTCGGGGGTTTTTCTGGCCTGGCGCAGGTCGCGCGGGGTGACCGCCAGGCCGCGTGTGTGCTGGCCGGTGATGGCCAGTTGCCGCATGCTCTGAAACTGGCGCTGGAACTGCGCCATATCGCTTTCCGCGCGGCTGACCCCGGCAGGCAGTGCCAGGGTCGCTCCCAGCGCGAGCACGGCCAGAACAGCCACTGCAATCAACAGTTCAATGAGAGTGAACCCCGCAGTCGTCTGGGCGAAATCAGGCTCTAATTCAGGGTCCATGAGCCAATATCCTGATCGACCCCCTCGCCGCCGGCAAGGCCATTGGCCCCATAGCTGAAGACATCAAAATCCTCATGCACGCCGGGGGAGAGATAGTGATAGGGCTGCCCCCAGGGATCCACTGGCAGGCGGTCCATATAGCCGTTCTCGGCCCAGTTGGCGGGCTGAGGATCGCTGCTGGGGCGCGTGACCAGCGCCTGCAGCCCCTGTTCGGTGCTGGGATAGCGGAAATTGTCCAACCGGTAGAGATTCACGGCGCTGGCAATCGCCGCGATATCAGCCTTGGCGCGGGCGGCGCGGGCCTGATCGGGGCGATCAATCACCCGGGGCACCACCACCAGTGCCAGGATCGACAGGATCACCACCACCACCATCAGCTCCAGCAGGGAAAATCCGCTGTCCTTTTTCTCGGACTGCAAGGTCTGTCCAGTCTGCCCAGACTGTTGGGTCTTCGGAGTGTTGGACCGCAGAAGCGGGCGAGGCTGAAAAGCGCGGCTGAGGGAGGGCATGGAAATCTTTCTTTTGAACCTCTGCATGATAAGGGAGGGGGGCGAGGCTTGTCCATCATCGCGCTGAGGTTTGAGGCCGAAGATCCGGGAGAAATGCAGGCAGACCGGCAGGCCTAGAGAGAGGGAGATAGCCATGGGATCCGCAGGCGGGGCACTGCCAGTTTTGATGTCAGTTTCGATCCCGGTTCCGGTGGTGCTGTTTTTGGTGCTGCTGGCCCCTGCCGTCGGCTCCTTTCTGGCGGTGCTGGTGGATCGTCTGCCACGGGGCGAGGACGTGCTGCGCCGCAGGTCGCACTGCCGCAGCTGCGGACGCACCCTGCGCGCCTTGGATCTGCTGCCGATCCTGTCCTTTCTCGGGAGCGCCGGGCGGTGTCGCCACTGTCAGGCAAAGATCCCGCCCTGGACGCTGTATCTTGAGATCGCCGCAACCGGGGCAATGGTGCTGGCGCTGGCCGCAGGAGGCGGTCTGGAGCAGGTGCTGTTTTCGGCTCTGTTTCTCTGGCTGTTGCTGGCGCTTGGGGTCTGTGACTTGTTGTGGTTCCGCCTGCCGGATGTGTTGACTGCGGTGTTGTTTGCCCTGGTGATGTGTGCCGCGCTTGGGGGCCGACCTGGGGGCGGGCTCGGGGCTGAGATTGGGGATCTGACGTCTGCCCTGCTGGGTGCCGGGGCTGGTGCTGTTGCTGGGACTGGCAGTTTTCTGCTTTTGCGTCTGGGGTATCGGGCGCTGCGCGGTCGCGAAGGGCTGGGGCTGGGGGATGTCAAACTGATGGCAGGGCTGGGCGCCTATGCCGGTGTTTTCGACCTGCCGCTGCTGGTGCTGCTGGCCGCCCTGATCGGTTTGACCGGGGGGCTGCTGCCCCTGATGCGCCCCCTGCTGCGCCCGCTGTTGCGATCACCGGATAAAAGAGGTGGCTATCAGCAGATGGGCCGGCCTCTTGGCCAGCAGGCGCTGCCCTTTGGGGCCGCACTTTGTGCGGCGGCGGCACTGCTGTGGCTGCTGCGCGCGCTGGGGCTGTTGCCGGGATAGAGCTTTTGTCGGGGCTGGTACCAAAGGGAGTGTTTGATCTTGGATTTGCCAGGGCTTAGGGTCCGGACACTGGTTGGCCCGCCCTTTGTTGCAAAGCTATTCAAACGTGAGAGATATGCTGATTTTCAAGCCTGATTTGCCGTTTTCACCGCTGTCTTTTGCGCTGCTTGTAGCCCTTGCCGGAGGCGCGCAGGGACTCTGGGCACAAGGGCTGGCGGCACAAGAACTAGCAGCAGACACCGCGCCGCCTGTCGTCCAGCCTGCCACGGAGTCTGCCACGGAGTCTGCAATGGAGCCTGCCCAGCAGTCCACCGCCGACACCAGCCCGCGCCGTCCTGAGACACCGCCTCCTGGCATGGATGAGATCGAAGCCGCCTGGGCGGCGGGGGATTTTGTCTTTGTGCGGCAGGGGCTGAAACGCCAGGCAGAGGAGATGGGCACGCCTTTTGCCCAGTATCGCTATGGCCGGGTGCTGCTGGAGGGTCGCGGTGGGCCGCGCGATCTGGCGGCGGCGCAGCTTTGGCTGGAGCGGGCCGCGGCCCAGAACCAGGTCGCCGCCTCGGTGCTGCTGGCGCGGCTGTATCTCAGTGCCAGTTCCAGTGCAGGCGGCGTTGCCCGTGATCCGGGGCGCGCTGCGGTGCTGTTTCGGGCGGCGGCGGCGCGGGGCAATGGCGAGGCGCAGTATTACCTTGGCCTGCTCTATGGCAAGGGCGTCGGCGTTGCCGCTGATCCGGTCGCGGCGTTCACCTGGTTGCAGGCCGCGGCAGAGACCGGCCATGTCGCCGCCCAATTCGAGCTGAGCCGCGCCTTTGCCAGGGGGCAGGGCACCGAGATGAATACTCAAAAGGCCTCCCGGTGGATACAGGAGGCCGCAGCTGCAGGCCATGGCGAGGCACAGTTCTATCTGGCCTATGCGCTGGATAGCGGACAGGGGATGAGACAGAACCGGGCAGAGGCGCTCAACTGGCTGCTGCGCTCTGCCGAAGGCGGCTTTTTGCTGTCGCAGGTGGCGCTTGGCAAGAAATACCTCAAAGGCGACGGGATCGCGCCGAACCCCGGCGAAGCGCTGCGCTGGCTGGGACAGGGCGCGCAGGCCGGAAACCTGGAGGCCATGCTGGTTCTGGGGCTGGCCCTGCTCGAAGGAGAGGTGCTGGCCGCCAACCCGCAACAGGCGCGCCCCTTGCTGGAAGAGGTCGCCGCCGCCGGAGCGGGGCAGGGGCAGGCGCGGGCCAGCTATGCTTTGGCAACCATGGCGGAACAGGGCATTGGCCAGTCGGCTGATCTGCAGCAGGCGGTCAAACTGTATCGCCAGGCTACGGCACAGCAGCAACGGCAGGATGGCCCGGCGGGACAGCGTCTGGGCCAGTTGGCGATCACGGGCAGGCTGGATGGCATGATGGCGCCGCACCGTATGGTGCCCTGGGTTGCCGGGTTGGCACAGCAGACCAACGAGAATGATGCGACCGAAGCAGGCCATATGGCCGCTGTCGCCTGGCTGCGCAAACAGGCGGAGGCGGATCTGCGCCCGGCGCAAAGCGCGCTGGGGCAGTGGCTGATCGCAGGCGACCCGGCCGAGGCGGCCCAATGGCTGCGCCGGGCGGCTGAAGCCGGAGAGACCGAAGCCCAGCACCAGCTCGGGCGGCTTTATATTCAGGGCTCAGGTGTCGCGCAGGACTACGTCTCAGCGCATAAATGGCTGAATGTGGCGGCGGCCGGTGGCAGCAGTGCCGCGCTGGAAACCCGCGCGGTGGTGGCGGATTTGATGACCCCGGATCAGGTGGCGACCGCCCAAAGCGCCGCGCGCCGCTTTTTTGATGCTGCGGCGGCCGGGGGGGCCTCGCGATGAGGCCGGAACTGGCGCGGGGCCTGCTGATACCGGGTCTGATGTTGATGCTGATGTTGCCGGTCCAGAGCCTTGCCCAGAGCGCTGCCCAGAACCCTGTACAAACCGGGCGTCAGACGGGAGCTATGGCACCAGATCCGGCAGCTGTTGCGGCGCAACCGCTGACTGTGCTGCGCCAGCGCGCCGCGGCCGGACAGGCCACGGCGCAGTACGATCTTGGCCTGCGACTGCAGCGCGGCACCGGTGTCTTGCTGAATTTCACCGAGGCCAGCCAGTGGTTTGCCCGGGCTGCGGCGCAGGGCCATCCGGCGGCGCAATCCCGTCTGGGGCAGGCCTATCACAGCGGGCTGGGGGTTAGACGTGACCCGGATCAGGCACTCTATTGGATGCAGCAGGCAGCGCGCTCGGAAGCCCCTGAGCCGCTGTTTGACCTGGCGCGTTTGCTGGAACAGCGGGCCACCGGAGCAGAGGATGGGGCAGAAGGTGGGGCAGAGGATTTGCTGCGCGCGGCGCAGCTCTATGAACGGGCGGCGGCCCAAGGCCATGTGGATGCGGCCGTTAGCTTGGGCGTGCTGTATCAGAACGGCACTGGTGTGACGCAGGACCTGGCCCGGGCGCGCCAGCTCTATGAAGGTCCGGCGGCTGCGGGCCATGCGCGGGCGCTGAACAATCTTGGTCTGATCTATGTGCGCGGCGACGGGCTGGCACAGGACTATGGCCGGGCGGCACAGCTGTTTCAGGCGGCGGCGGATCAGGGGCTGGCCGTGGCGCTGAACAATCTCGGCACGCTTTATGAAAATGGTTTTGGGGTGGCGCTGGACGAAGCCCTGGCCCAGCAGCTGTATCGCCAGGCCGCGGATCTGGGGCGCAGCGCGGGCGGTCGCGCGATCACAGCCTGGCACGCAGGCGGGCTGTTTGATGCGCGGCTGCGCCCGCCTGACACCAGTGCCGCCGGGCTGCAGGCTTTGGAAAATGGCGCTCGGGCCGGCGATCCGGTGGCGCAGTTTCTGCTGGGTTGGGTGTTGCTGAATGCGGTCTCGCAGGCCGAAGACGGGGTAGACCAGGCCAGTATTAATCAGGCCAGTATGGACCGGGCCAGAAGCCAGCAAGTGCTGGCCCTGATGCAGGCCTCGGCCCATGCGGGGATCCCGGCGGCGATGGGCAATTTGGCGCTGTTTTATGTCGAAGGGCGGCAGCTGCCGCAGGACTATGTGCTGGCCTATATGTGGCTGCTGCTTGCCAGCAGCGCAGGCCAGCCCGAAGCGGCAGATCTGGCGGCGAGCCTAGCCAGTATGATGACATCCGCTCAGGTTCTGGACGCCCAGAAACGAGCCCAAGAATTGGTGCAGGTTCTGGTGGCCGGAAACTAGCCCCGTTTCAGATCTCGAGCGGCAGAGACAACATATGTCCTGTCAGAAAATCGGCCCTGTCAGAAAACTGACAGGGCCGACGATCGTGTGAGTGAGAGGGTGGATGAGGGGGCCCGTCTGATCACCTGTCTCTGCGATTTAAAAGTCCAGTCGCACCCCGTGTTCGATCTTCAGGCTGTCGCTTGTTGGCATCGACAGACGGGTGACAACAGCGCCGCGATCATCGGCAAAGCGGCGCTCGCGGTGGAAGTCGACAGTGACGCGATCGGTCTCGTCGATCATCTCATAGTCGATCTCGAAGCTGTAGCTGAGGCCGGTCAGCGGATTGAAGATCTCGCGGCTGAAGGACAACCCGAAACCACAGCCACTGCTGCTGCTGGTGTCATAAGACGAGCTTTCGCAGGCCAGGCGCGGGGCCAGGGCCATACGCGACGAGATGGCATTGGGATTGGTCGGATCAGTGTTGCTGCCAAAGCCCGAGAACTCGATCTCGGCAAAGAGGCGCCCGCCGTTGTAGTCGGGAATATCGA
This sequence comes from Phaeobacter sp. CECT 5382, assembly GCF_001457775.1. GTDB lineage: Bacteria > Pseudomonadota > Alphaproteobacteria > Rhodobacterales > Rhodobacteraceae > Pseudophaeobacter. The sequence continues at coordinate 16,208 of NZ_CYSG01000019.1, read as the reverse complement.
TGCGCCCGGTATCGCTCTGCGCCAGCTGAGTGGCGGTGACATCGGCATCACTGGCCAGCGCATAGGCAAGATCAACCCCGACACGCGGGGTAACCAGCAAGGTGTCCATCTGGTGTTGCCCGGAAAGTGCAGCCCCGGCAAAGGCGGCGGCATAGTCATAGCTGCCTTCGGCCCGGATCACGCTGGGGGTGGCGGCAAAATCGAGATCATAGCGATGATGGCCAAAGGCACCCGCCGCGTAGTAATCCAGAAATACCCCGTCGCTCAGCTCACGCGCGCCATAGATGCCGCCATTGACGCCCATGCCGGTGATCGCACCATCGGCCAGACCGGTGACATTGGTCCGGCTGAGGTAGCCACCCAGGAAATTGCCGCGCAGATCGGTCTCTGACAGGAAACGCTCGCGCTGGCGCGAGAATTGCAGCAGCGCCTGGGTGCCGATGTTTTCGGTCCGGGTCAGGCTGAAGGCCCCGTCGAGGATTTCGCGGCTGCCACTGTGGCAATTGTAGACATCATAGCCAAAACTGCCATCTGTCTGGCCTTCGCCGCCGGTGATATTGACGGTGCCGTCGATATCAAAGCCCGCCAGGGTGCCACAGCCGAGCCCTTCAGCCCCGGCGCGCAGCCGCGACAGAGCGCCCTTGGACATATCGCTGAAATAGCGCTGCTGGGTTTTGACGGTTTCTTCCAGATCGTTTTTCAGGATCTGGGTCAGCGGTTCGCGGATCTGGTCGACCAGATCATCGGTCACCGTCACGCTCGCCAGCGCCAGAACAAAGCCGTCAAAGGCGGTGTCCGCCGAGGTCACGGCCACGGTGGGCTGACAGCTGTGGCTGCCCTCGACCAGCTCATCATCGATGGCGGTGATGGTAAGGGTCTGGGCACTGGCATAATTGGCACTGGTGAAATTCAGCACGGCCGGAGAGACGCTACACTGGGCATCGCCACTAAAGGCCAGCTGCACGGTCTGGCTGGGCTGGCCCAGCAGGGTAAAGGACATGGCGGCAGTGTCATTGCCGCTTTCCGAGGCGGTCAGATCGTCATTGCTGACGGCGACCACGGCAAAATCATCATCGGCAATGCTGGTGCTGCCGGTTAGATCCGCCGTCGTGGCTGACAGGATGACACCCGGGCTTGCGGAGGTCACGGCCGTCAGCGTCAGGGTGACGGTTTCGCTGCCCTCGATCAGGCCGTCTTCGAGCACCGGCAGATCGACCAGAGCCGATGTGTCACCGGCCAGGATGGTGATGCTGCCGGTAGGAGCGGTGAAATCCGTGCCCGAGGTGGCGGTGCCGCCCAGTGTATAGCTGAGGACCGTGTCCTGCGCTGTCACCAGAGTCTGAGAGATGGTGAAGCTGGCGCTGTCGGTGGTGGCGCCATTGGCCTCAGCACCGGTATCGGTGGCGCTGACGCTGACCTCGATCTGGGCACATTGTGTCATCGGGATATTGTTGGCCAGCACATTGGGATCGCCGGCCTCGATCACGAAGCTGTCGTAAAAGGCCGGGTTCGCCGCCAGGGAGGCATCGGCCAGAACCCCGGTGGATCCCACCTCGGTGGAGCCGATCACCGCCGGGTTGGCGGGCAGCAGCGAGGTCACATCCAGGCTGCCCGAAGACAGCCGTGCGGTGCTGGCGATACCGCCGGCCGGATAGCTATAGGCGACGCTATAGGTGCCGGGCACCAGGGCAAACCACTGGTATTCCCCGGTCGAGCCATCGCGCACGATGTTGATGTTGTTGCTGATCCCGACCGAGCTGTTGGAGCCCGAGGGGCCGGTCACGGTGATGCCGCCACCAGACAGGATGCGGCCATCGTCTTCGCAGTAGAAATAGCCCTGTGGGTCATAATCGGCGGCGTCGGGAATGCCGTCGCCATCGCGGTCCGCGGTGCTGCTTTCGAGATTATCCGGCACGCCATCGCCATCGGCATCGGCAGGCGGGGTCGGATTGGGGGTGCCGGTCAGATCGGCGATGATCTCGAGCGCAGCGCTGACCAGGTTGCCATTGCCACCGCCGTTTATGGCACTGTCTTCAGGCAGGGTGATGATCACGGTGCCATCGTGATCCGGCGTTACGGTGACCGAATAGCTGGTGCCACTGCCCGAAAGCCCGGAGGCGGTGCCATCCACCAGGCTGAGATCACTCTGGGCCAGGCCGGTGACGCTCTCGCTGAAGGTCAGAGTGACCGTGAAGGCACCGCTCTGGGCCTCGGTGGGCCCTGCGAGGGTGACCGTGGGGCGAGCGGTGTCCTTGGTGCTGGTATCCGTGGCGGTCGATCCGGCCTGTCCGGCCGCATCGGTCAGCACCACCGACAATGTCAGGGTGCCATCCCCGAGGCCAGAGATATCGATCCCGGTGATCTGGTCGCTGGCCGTGGCGATGGTGCCGTTGCCGGTCACATCAGCGCCGCCGCCATCCGAGGCGATGGTATAGTCGTATTGAGCCCCGGTTTCGGCACCGGCAAAGGTAAAGCTGACCGCAGTCTCGGTGCTGGTGATAATCGGGTCCTGATCAAAGGTGGCGCTATAGCCTGCGGGTGCGGTCTGGTCCTGGGTCAGCGTGGTGCTGATCTGATCCACCGGATTGCCGACACTGTTGGTGGCATCTGCGGTGAGGGTCAGGGCACCATTCGCCAGGGCGCTGAGATTGAGGGTCAGGCTCCAGGCATTGCCGCTGACCGTGGCGCTGCCGCTGGCCGTCGCACTGGCACTGTCGGTGACCACGACGCTGACGCTCTGGCCATCTTCGATGCCGGAGGAGCTGCCGGAAATGGTGACGGCAGCGGCCTCGGCGGCAGAGACGATACCATCCGTGGCCAGCGGGCTGTCGAAGGCCAGCGAGGGCTTGTCTGTATCCAGGCTGAGGCTGGCACTGGCCTGCGGTGTTGGCGTGCCCGCCGCATCTGCAACATCTGCGGTGAGGGTCAGGGCGCCATCCGCCAGGGTGCTGAGATTGAGGGTCAGGCTCCAGGCATTGCCGCTGACCGTGGCGGTGCCGCTGGCCGTCGCGCTGGCACTGTCGGTGACCACGACGCTGACGCTCTGGCCATCTTCGATCAGCGCGGTGCTGCCCGAGATGGTGGCGGCAGCGGCCTCGGCTGAATTGGCGATATCATCGCCCAGGAGGGGGCTGTCGAAGCTGAGACTGGGCACCTTCAGGGTGGCCATGGCCGGGCCGGAATTGCCAAGAGAAGACGTGAGATCACCAGAGGTATTGACCAGGCTGCCACTAGCACCGGCGGTGACATCAACGCTGAGGCTACAGCTGTTGGCTCCGGCGATACTGCCGCCGGTATAGCTGATGCTGGCCGCCCCGGCGGCGGCTGTCAGGGTGCCGCCGCTACAGGTGGTGCTGGCACTGGGGGTGCTGGCCACCGTGAGGCCGGCGGGCAGGTTATCGGTGAAATCCAGCCCGGTGGCCGCGATCGATGCGGCGCTGTTGTCAATGGTGAAGGTCAGCGTGGTGCTGCTGTCCCGGGTGACGCTGCTGGCGGCAAAGGCTTTGCTGAAGAGCGGCGCGGGATCGATGGTCAGCGTGGCGCTGGCGGCGCTGGCGGCAAATTCACCACTCTCGGTCAGCGTGCTGCTGCTGGAGGGGTAGCTGCCATCGGTGGCGGAGGCCGGAGTCGTGACGGTCAGCGGGATGCTGCAGCTCTGGCCCGGGGCCAGGGTGCCACCGGTCAGGGTGACCTCGCCACTGCCCGCGATCACGGAGCCAGTGCCGCAGAGATTGCTGCCGGTGCCTGCGGTGACCGCAAGCCCGGTGAGGGCGGCATCCAGATCATCGGTAAAGCGCAGCCCGTTGAGCGTTGTCGTGCTGTCGTTATTGGTGATCACATAGGTCAGCGTGGTGCTGCCTCCGGGACCCAGAGCAGGATCCGCAAAGCTTTTGGCAAAGCTTGGCAGCTCAAAAGCGCTGACAGTCAGGGTGCTCGCGACCGCAGGTCCGGTGACGGTCAGCCCGCTGGCGTCGGCGCTCACCGTGCTGGTGGTGCCGGAATAGATACTGGCGGTGCTGCCGCCCGGCACCTGCAGCGTGGCGCTGAAACTACAGCTTGCGCCTGCCGCCAGACTGCCGCCGACAAAGCTCAGTGTCCCGGTGCCGCTGAGGCTGGATCCGGCGCCACAGAGATTGGACTGCGCCCCCGAGGTAGAGGCCAGCCCGGCCAGCTGCGTATCCAGATCATCACTAAAGGCAATGGCGGTCAGCGCCTTGCTGCTGCTGAGATTGATCAGCGTATAGTTGACGCTGACCGTATCACCGGGGCCCACCGGATCCGTGCCATAGGCTTTGGTCAGCTGGACCTGTGCAGCATCAACCGAGAAATTGGCTACAATCGCTGGCAGGGTAACGAAACTGGCATCCGACAGGGTTGACGTGATGGTGGAGCTGGCAGAGCTGTAGTCACCATCTGCTGCCCCACCTGGAACCAACAGCTGGACACTAAAGCTGCAGCTGCTGCTTGCCGGAATGGAGAGATTGTTGAAAGTGCCGGAGGTGGTGCCGCTGGCCGTACTGCTGCCGCCGCAGAACCCACCCGCAGGCAGGGAGGCGGGCACAATGGCCAGGCCGCTCAGCACTGAGCTGTAATTGTCGGTGAAGAGGGTGCCGTTGGTATAGCCACGGATGGTGTCCGGGTTGGTCAGCGTATAGGTCAGCGTCACGGTCTCGCCGGGCAGCGCGGTGCTGGGCGAAAAGCTTTTGGTGGTCACCATCGGCAAGGCGCTCTGCACTGTCAGGGTATCGCTGGCAGCCGGCACCACCAGAGCCTCGCCGCCGGCGGTGCCGGTCAGGGTGCTGGTGGTATTGGTATGGGCGCCCAGTGTGGCGGTGGCTGCATCCGGGATCGACACTGTGGTCACCACGGTGCAGCTGTCACCGGGGTCCAGCGTGCCGCCAGTGTAGTCCAGGCGGGAATTGCCGACATAAAGCCCGGCGCTGCCGCCGCAGGTATTGCTGTTGATGCCAAGGGTGGCCCCGGTGAGGAAGGCATCGATATCATCACTAAAGGCGAGGCCGGTGGCGGTACTGGGCGATTCCGCCGAACTGGTCAGGGTGAAGGTCAGCGTCGTTGTGCCGCCTGCGCCAATGATTTCATCGCTGAACTCTTTGTGGAAGCTGAGATCGGCACCGCCTGCGACGGTCAGGATGTCGCTGGCCCCGGGGGTGGTCACCGAGCTGGCTGCAACCGTGGTGGTGACATCTGTGGTGCTGGTGGGATAGCTGCCGGGGGTAAGACTGCTCGGGATATTGATCACGACATCAAAGTTACAGCTGGCGCCAGCAGCCAGTGCGCCGCCGCTAAGAAGGAAGACGTTCTCACCGAGACCATTGGGATCGATGACGTTGAAGGCGCTGCTGCCACCGCAGCTGCCGGAGGCGGGCAGAGTACTGATGGTTGCGCCGGAAACTGCCGAAATAGTATCCTGAAAAGTAATACCGCTAATGGCAACCGCAGCATTGGGGTTGGTCAGGGTATAGCGGGCGGTCACGGTGTTGCCTGGGACGACCGGGTCATCGGTGAAGCTTTTGCTGAGGTGCGCGCCCTGACCGCCATCGCCCAGAACCTGCAATGTGGTACTGGCCGCACTGCCAGTATAGGCGCTGCCGTCAAGATCGGCGCTCAGACTGCTGGTGCTGTTGGTATAGCTGCCGGTGGCAGCACTGACCGGGATCAGCACCGAAACATCAAAGTTACAGCTGGCGGCAGAGGCCAGAGAGGCGCCAGATACCGTCAGGCTGCTGCTGCCAGACATGGTCGAGCCCACACCACAAAAGCCATCTGCCGGCAGTGCCGTGGCCGTTAATCCTGACAGCATCGCATTCAGGTCATCGGTGAAGGCGATATTGGTCGCCGCCCCGGTGCGGCTGGTATTGCTGAGCGCGAAGTTGAGCGTGACCGTTTCACCAGCAGCTGCCTGCGCGACATCAAAGCTTTTGAAGAACCCGATTCCCCCTGATGGCGGGCTGTTGACCGTCAGGGTGGCGGTTGCCTCGCCGATGGTGGGCGAACTGATCAGTTCATTGGTCAGCGCGTAATCGCCCGAGGTCAGCGCCTTTACATCCACGCTGACGGTGCAGGTGGCGCCTGCGGCAAGAAAAATGCTGCTGGCCGAGATGCTGCTGCCACCGGAGCTGGCAGTGACCGTGCCGCCACAGCTGTTACTGATATTAGCTGGGGTGGCAAGTTCGAGCCCTGCGGGCAGGACCTCGGAAAACCGCAACGAAGCGAACGACGGGTTTGCGGAATTGTCCAGCGTATAGGTCAGCGTGGTGATGCTGCCCGGATTCTGACTGCTGGGAGAGAAGGACTTGCCAAACCCTGTCCGGGTAGCATCCACGCTCAGATTAGCGGAGGCGGCGCCACTGTTGCCGAAGCTCGAGGTCAAATCGCCGGTGGTGAAGGTATAGGGTGCCGAAGCGTTTGAGGTCACCATCAGCGAAATAGTGCAAGAGGCACCCAAACTGATCCGTCCATTACTATAGCTGATGCTGCTGCCACCAGCTGAGGCCGTGAGCGTGCCGCTACAGCTGTCGCTTTGGGCGCCAGAACTAATGACGAGGCCTGTGGGCAGGGTGCCGCTAAAGGCCAGATCATCGACCGGGGCGGAGCTACTGCTGTTGTCTATCGTGAAGGTCAGTCTGCTTTCATTGCCAATCCCAATGGCATCCGGGGAAAAGGCCATCGTCCAGGGCGGTCCTGAAGGGCTGGCCAGTGCAAGGCCGGGCAGCATGACCAGAAGAATCGCAAGAAACAAATGTGAAAAGCGGCGCAGCAGGCTTGTCATGGGCGATCCCGGAAATGTGAAAGGTTTTCAAATGCAAGAGGCCCGCTTGCGGCAGCTCACGGGCTCGTGACACGCTAGGGGGAGCGCGCTGTTCACAGCAATGGAACATTTCCAAAAAGACAAAACTTTTTTCAACTGTCGCAGATTGGCCATTTTCCGCCGGTGCAACCTCAGGTGGTTTTATCCTAAAGCGCAAAAGAGGGTGCGAAATGAGCACATTTTGCCCTGTCCGGCGGCCAGGAAAACCCGGCTGGAGTCCGGTCGGAGGCTGGCCGAATACTGTGGGCGGGCGAATCAAGGTCAGTGCTGCTGCGCGCACCACTTTTCAGTGACGGCGGATCCGATAGAGACGGCCTGGCTCCAACGGGCCGGCAATCCGGGTCTCGCTACCATCGGGCCATTGGATATGTGCGCCGTCTGCTCTTCCTGTTTTGCCTCGTCCCGTTTTACCAAGGCCAAAATGCAGGCGCGGGGCGTCAAAGCTCATGAAGCCGCCGCCCAGCTGGATCTCACGCATCTGGCGGCTGCCATCCGCCATCTCCAGGGTGACACGGGCCCCGATCGCGGCGCGGTTACCGGTCATATCCTCCAGCTGAAACGCCAGCCCCGGCTGCTGACCGGTGTTGTGAAACACCACCAGTGGTCCGTTGACCGGATGGGTCACCAGATCCAGATCGCCATCGCCATCCATGTCAAACTGGCTGGCCGCCGCCGTCATCAGGTAATCTTCCAGCCCCATGGGCCCCGAGGCCTCCCGGAATGTGCCGGTGCCGGTATTGTGAAAGAACAGATTTGAAGGCGAGACCTCATTGGGAACCCATGTGCCATTGACGATATAGATGTCCTGCCAGCCATCCTGATCAAAATCCGCCACCTTGGTGTCCCAGCTCCAGCCGCCCACCTCGAGGCCGCGCGCCTCTGCCCTGTCGGCATAGGCTTTCCCCTGCCATTCCAGCAGCACATTGGCCCGCAGGATCTGCGGGTGGGTCAGGGCGATTTCCGCCGCCTGTGGCTGGCGACCGGGTTTGAAATGCAGATCGCAATAGGCGCGCGGCACCGGCTGGTCGGCGGGGATCAGGCCACAGATCGAAGGGTCACGTTTCTGAATGGCCAGATCCTTGATCAGCATCGCCTTGCATTCGGCCGCCAGAGACCCGTCCTGCGCCTTGCTCAGCGCCTGACATCTGGCCGCATAAGAGGGATCAAAGCGGTTGCCGGATTTGTACCAGCGCTTGATCGCCATATTCTGCTGGCAGGTCGCCTTGGCCGCCGGGTCGCGGATCACGTCGCAATACTGCGCCAGAGGCTGCATTTTCAGCCGGTCCGACACCCCGGAAGAGCGCCCGGCGATCTGCGCCAGATAGATCTCGGGGCTACCATCATTGAACAGATCCGCCACATTCACCGCCATGGTGGTGGTGGTGGTATGCGGGATCAGCCCTTCGGGCTGGGTGATCATCGCAAGCCCGCCGCTGCCGTCGCCACGATAGAAATAATCGGGGATGTCAAAATCATTGCCAATGATCAGATCCTGGGCGCCATCGCCGTCGAAATCACTGAACAGCACCGACAGTGTTTCACCGGGGATGCCGGGCAGGTCGCGATATGTTTCGCCATCAAGGCGGCCATCTGGGTTGAACACCACCCGGTTGCGCGCCTCCTCGCCCGGAATGCGGCGATACCAGCCCGCAGCCCAGTTCCCCAGCGCCAGATCGAGATAGCCGTCGCGATCCAGATCGGCAAAGCTGAGTGCCATCGACAGCGGTGCATCGGCGCGGTTTCTGACCGGGAGCAGCGGCTCTGTGCCAAAGCGCCCGGCCTCATTGCGCCACCAGAAATTGCCTTTGAGGTAGCTGGCGAAAAACAGATCCAGCCAGCCGTCATTGTCGATATCGACCAGCACCGCATTGAAGATCTGCAGATCCGCCAGTTTGTTCAGCGCGCCGGGATCCAGAATGACGCGGGAAAACTGGCCGCTGCCATCGTTTTCATAAAGATACAGCCCGGCTTTGGTCGAGGCGACAGCCAGATCGATATCGCCATCGCCGTCGATATCGCCCGAGGACAGGCTGCGGCCCTCCCAGAAGGGCGGCCACATGTCGCGCATGGAAAACTCCAGCGGCTTGTCGATGCCAATGGTGCTCGCCTCGGTGCGTTGAAACAGAGTGTCGGCGGCGGCCGAGCGGGGCGCAAAGGGGGTTGATATGATTTCGATCTGGCCCGCATCGGGGCTGATCACCCGCGGTCGGGCAGGATCCTCCAGCGTGGCGGCCTGAGCTGCGCCCCAGAACAGGGTGTGCGCCGAGCTGTTGGATGCGGCAGAGGGCGCCAGACTGCTGTGCAGCAGCATGTCCAGAGCACGCTGGCTTTGCCAGCTGTGATAGCCTTGGGCGCAGGCCCCCGCGAGGATACCCAGCAGGGCAATGCCGCCCGCCATTCGCGCCGCCAGCCGCAGCCCCAGCATCTGATGGATGATAAAGAAGGAATAGATCGAAAAACTGCCCAGGGTGATCAGCAACGCCATGACATAGCCCTGCGCCAGCCCGCTGGCGATCAGCACCCCGCAAAGCACCACGTCAAACCCCATGGGCACCGGCAGGAACAATCCCACCAGGGCGATAAGGACCAGCGCGGCCAGACCAAAGGGCAGATCGGTGATCAGGGCAGGCGGCAGCAGGGTGGCCACCAGCGCACCCAGAAACCCCGCCGCCAGCATCAGCGGCACGGTGAGACGGATGATATACCACAGATTGCCCAGATAGGCGCGCCCGACCCCAAGGACGGCCCGGATCAGCCCTTCTGTTTCCGGGGCGCTGGCGGCCAGTTCCGCAGCACTCCAGGGCTGTGGGGCCTCTGCGGGGAAGGTGATCTGTGCCTGTATCTGAGCGGGTATCTGAACGGGTATCTGTTCCGGGGACAGGCTGCGGCAGACCAGTGGCACCAGCACCAGGATCACCAGCAGGCTCAGCGCGATCTTGGCCAGCACCATGTAAATGGGCACCAGACTGAACAGCATGGTCAGCACCACAAAATTGAGGCTGGGCGAGGCCACCATGGCGGCGAGTGCCGTTTCAGCCCGCATCCCCGAGGCATAAAGCCCCTTGCCGATGGGGGCGGCACAATTGGCGCAGACCCCCAGAGGCGCGCCCAAAAACAGCCCCAAAAGGGAATTGGCCAGCGGGCTGGCAAAGCTGCGCTGACGCAGATAGGACAGCGCCGTCATAAAGGCGGCGGCAAAAAGGATGCCGAAGGTCATCCCTTGTTTATTGGTATAAAGCCAGTTGATCGTTGAATAAAACACCCGCTCTGCGGTACCCATTGAGGCAGAGATCGCAAAGCGCGCCTCAAAGCTGAGCGGATCTTCCAGCTGCAAAGCACCCGACATCATCAGCTTTTCATTCAGCGCCGGATACCGCGACCCGGTCCAGAACAGAACAGCAAGGATCATCACCAACATGCAGGCAATACAGAAATGCCAGTACCGACTGTGGAGAATAAAAGGTTTCATGACTGCCGCTTTAGCGTCTTGTGTTGAAGAGGAGTGGCACAATTGAAAGATTGCGCTCACCTATGTGAAGCCGAGAGGCCAATTTTGCCCGGTTTCTACGAGGTCTCAGCTGCCGTCATGATCTCTGCAACGGCATCTTTCTGGGCTGGTGTAAACCGGCTCAGGTCCTGCTCCAGATATCGCCCCCGGCTTCGGGGTTTGATTTGATCGGGGTGAACCGTCTTGGGGATTGGGCGGTCGAGAAAATCGAACAGGCGTTGAATCTCCCGCTCCGGGTGATCGCAGAGCGCCTCATAGCAGAGCACGAAAAAACGTGACCCCAGCAAGCTCTGCCCCTGGGACAGGGTGCGGCGGTTGGCGGCGATCCAATAGTCCAGGATCTGTTCTTGCGAAATGGCCTCGCCTGCAAGGGGGCTTTCGAACAGGGACCCGCTCCAGTTACGGGCCTGTTGTGTGTTGCGGCTGAACGCCATGTCAAACCCATTGCGCAGCACATGGATGTAGCGAAAACCTGGCACACAACGGGCCAGCTCGGGCAAAAATATCTGCGTATTGGGCTCCTTCCAGCCCCAGGCCTCATCTGGTTTGGCCGACACACGCTGCGACGCCAACAGCCTTTCGATGCAGTCTGCACCGATACCAATGGGGCGGGACGTGCTGCGCAACTCTGCTGCGATCTGCTGCAGCAGGGCCTCTTCGCTGGCCGTTATGGTCCCCCGCAAGCCGACTGTTGAGGCCTTTTGAAACAAGGCCATGGCGCTGTGGATCTCGGCGGCCTCGGGAAAACTGGCAAACCAGCGCGGCCGTTTGAACAGAAAAGTAAACCAGAGATTATCATTGGCACTATTCAGCTCCTGGCCCATGTGGATGCCGGCCTTGATGAGGAAATCTGCGATGACGCGGGTGCCGCTGCCACCTACGGCGCCAATGGCAATCGGGGGTATCATGTTTCAACAAGCCCTTGATAAACAGACTGCTTCCAAGGATCTGGAGGCAGTCTGTTTTGTGTTACGGGGTCGATCTTACTGACGGCTGGTCAGTTCTTCGATCAATTTCTGCTGGGCCAGCGTGTAGAGTGTCAGCTCTTCGACCTTTTCCAGCAGGGTAATCTGCAGAGCGCTGACATTGATCCCTTCTTGTGACACCTGTTCCGCCGAGGGCACTTTGGGCAGATGACCGTTGGTCTGGATGAAGGCCTCGACCTGGGCCAGAGGCATCAGCTCATACTCCGGGTCAAACACATAATCCGGGAAGCTGGCGGAGGTTCCGCCGGTGTTGACGGTCAGATTGCCCAGCAAAGACAGATTGCCATCGGCATCCAGGGAGAATTCGGTGGTGCCGGCCGTGTCTTGGTTCAGGATGCGAAATTCGCTCCCGGTGTGTGCGATTTTGAAGACATCCACAACCGCTGAGGGTGCATCGTTCTGAAACAGAACCTCGAAAGAGTTATCCGATTGCAGTTTCAGGATATCAAGGCCCGCGCCGCCACCCGTCCGTCTGACATGCACTATGGCTTCCGGCGCGCCGCTGTCACCCTCTTCAACAAGCAAAGACCCCCGGGTTACATGCAGCCCGGCATCCGGGCTGGCGGTACCCAGACCAATATCGCCATCGGTGTCGACATAGATCGAATTGGTGGGCGCCGAGGGGCGGATCTTGAACGGGATACGGCTGCCATTGGTGGCGTCACGGACAAAGAAGTTGGTCTCGTTGCCGGCCATATCCCAGGTCTGCGGGGTAAAGCCGGACGATCCATCCTGCTCCAGACGCATGGTCGGGCTGTCACCACTGACCATGTGCATTTCAACAACCGGAGTCGCAGTCCGTAGGCCAATACGGCCACCGTCATCGACATAAAGCGCATGCGACGGGGAACCGGCTTCGATGGTGAAGGGGGTGCGGCCCGCGGAGATATCATCGACGGAGAACTTGTTCTGCCCGCCATTGCCGCTGTCATTGAAGGTCAGCTGCCAGTCATTCTGGGGGAAGCTGGCGGAATTGGAGGTATCGTTGATGCCGATGCGTACGTTGTTTTCCTTCATGCGAATGGTGTCAAAGCCAAAGGCCTCACCATTGACGCAATCATTGCCGACACAGAGGCTCTGGTTGACGATCAGATCATCGTTGATGACTTGATCGGCCTGCGCCGCGCCCGTCATCAGGCCCAGTGTGCTGATGCCTGCGATCAGGCCGCGTTGAATATTCATGCTCATGGAAAATTCCTTTTCTGTGAAACCCTGCAGTCCTGCCTGCCGGGCCTGTCAGTGTTATCTATCTTTTGGATCAATCTTCGCGGATCTCTTCGGGGATGGTGATCACCCCGCGGGACACCACAAAAGAGCCGTTCATATAGAAGGGTTTGGCGCGGGAACTGGTCACCTCGGTGCGGCCATTGTCGATGGGGTTGACGATTTCGACCGCCTCGTCGGTGGCGGCCTTCAGCTCGTATCGGTAGATGCCGTCCTGCACCTGATCGCGCGAGAGTTCAAAAACCGGTGTGCCGGAGGCGGCAAACACCTCGATGACCTTGCCGTTGGGCGCCGCCACCACCAGGGTGGCATTGCTCAGGCCAGTCCAGTTTTCGAACCAGACTGCATTGGAGTTATACTGCTGTACCGGATCAGCCGTCAGCGCGGCGGCCGCACCGGTCATGGCGGTGATCAGGGTAAAGGCCAAGGTAAAGGCCGGGACCAGTTTCTTCAGAGCAAGGGGTCTCAATGTTTTTGTCATCGTCTTGTCTCTCGTCTCGGTTCTTGTCTCTGTCATCGTCAGTGCGCCTTTGCGGAACAAAAACAGGCACATCTGGCAAGGTCCAGGCAAGTCATCTCAGCAAGGCCGTTGCCTGTTTCGCGTCACGGTAGAGGCAAATGGGAAAAACCTTAAGTATTTTTTAATCCCGGCACGTTTTTCCCCGCAAGTTTTTCGGGACACCAAAGGTCAAAGGCGACCGCGCCTTTTAAAGAACACCTGCCCGGCTGAAGACGCCAAAGAAGTTGCCGATCAGGTTGGAGATGGTCAGCGCATCATTGATCGGCGATTCGGTTGCCATCACCAGATCTCCGGGATTGATCTCGAAATTGCGGGCTGAAAACAGCCCGTCCGCCGAGGTCAGATCAAGGGTAAAGACCACTCGCGTCTGGCGCGGCCCCCGCACTCCGGGCGCCACGGCAGAAGGCTCATATTCGCGCAGGATCAGCAGACCCTGCGGATCTGCGCGGCTGTCCTGAAACCCACCGGCGATCGACATCGCATCCATGGCAGAAACTGAATCCTTGCTGAAGATATGCAGATCTTCAGTGCCGGTGGCGCCAAAGGACAGGAAGTAGCGCTCGTCTTCTTCGACAAAGACCCGGTCGCCGCCACGCAGCAGGCTGTCCTTGTTCGGATCGTTCAGCAGCGCATCCACCGAGGTGCCGTAGATACTGCGGCCCCGCACCAGACGGATCTGCGGATTATTCAGATTGGAACTGATGCCGCCGCCGGCTGAAATCAGCCCCATCACCGAATAATTACGGTTTGGCATCGGGTAGGTGCCCGGCTGGGCCACGCCCGAGACCAGATCGACCGAATTGTTGCGCCCTTCCAGCATATCCAGCTGCAGCTGCGCTGAGGGCACGATGGCTTCGAGCTCAACCTGCAGTTCTTCGCGGGCCAGATCCGGGGTCAACCCCAGCACATTCACGCTGCCGACATAGGGCATGAAAATGGTGCCATTTGCCGCCACGCGCACATCCTGCAGCTGCACTGCTTTCTGTTCCGACGAGGTCAGCAGCGAGTTGTCGCTGCTGTCCCAGATCCGCAGCGTCAGCTTGTCACCGGGCTGGATGATCTGGGTTTTGGCCCCATGGCTGGCGCCAAGCCAGCTGAGATGCTCCTGTGTGCCGGTACCGGGCCATTGCGCGACGGTGGGCAGAAAGGCGCGATTGACCGTGTAGAGCGCGAAATCAGCATCCGATTCGCCGGATTGCCTGATGATTTCCTCGCTGGCCGGGGCACCGCCTGGCAGGCGACTGCAGGCAACCGGAAGCAGGATCAGGCTGGTCGCGGCGATCAGGGAAAGCAATAGGCGCATGGAAGCTCTTTTCAGGAATGGGCTTGATTTTTAGTCACCGCAAGATACTGCGCTTGGGCAAGGCGTCAATAACAGGGCGCGACGGCCAGCAACAGAGGCAGCAGATGGGTTTTCCGGTCACAGTGGTTTTGGGAGCGTCAGGTCGGATCGGCACGGTGCTGCGCCAGTGCTGGTCGCAACAGCTGCCCACCGCAGCGCCCCTGCGCTGGCAGGCAAGGCGACGGCCAGCGCAGCTCCCGGAACCAGAGACCAGTGCTACGGCGGAAAACTGGACAATTCTGGACCCGCTGGAACAGCCGCAGGCGCTCACCCGTCTGCTGCACGGTGCCGATGTGGTGCTGTGCCTTGCGGGGGTCGTTCCCGGGCGGCCCACATTAGGCGCCGACAGCGATCTGGCCGACAACTGGCGCCTGGGCGAGGCGGTTGTCCGGGCCGCTGCTGTGGCCGCAGCAGAGGAGGCAAGGCCGCCGACGCGGGTGCTGTTGGCGTCATCGGCGGCCGTTTACGGTGCGCAACCGGGACTGCTGCGCGAAGATGCCCCACTGCAGCCCACAAATGCCTATGGCAGGGCCAAGGTTGACATGGAGCAGCGCAGTCTGGCCCTAGCGCACGCGCTTGGCGTGCCTGTCACCGTGCTGCGGATTGGCAATATTGCCGGGCTGGATGCCATTCTGGGCGGCTGGCGCAGCGGGTTCAGCCTGGATCAGTTCAGCGATGGGCGCAGCCCGCGCCGCAGCTATATCGGGGTCCGGACATTGGCCGGGGTCCTCGCAGCTCTGGTAGCCAGGCCGCACCTGCCTGCGGTGCTCAACCTGGCCCAGCCCGGGCCGGTGGAAATGGCGGCCCTGCTGCGTGCGGCCGGGCGCGACTTTGCCTGGCGCCCGGCGCCGCAGACCGCGATTGCCGAGGTCGACCTGGATCTGACAGAGCTGCGGCAGTGCCTGTCGGACAGTGCGGCAGCTCTTCTGCCTCCTGCTGATCCTGCCCGGATGTTGACCGAATGGGCCAGATCAGAGCCTGCTGTCGCCTCTCTCAACACCAAGGAATCCCCCCAATCATGACCTGGCGCAAACGCCTTTTTGATCTGTTCTTTGTCACCCTTCTGCTCGTCATTCTGGGGCCGATCCTGCTGCTGCTGCTGCTCTGGCTGTTGCTGAAAGAGGGTCGTCCGGTGTTTTATCTGGCCGAGCGGATGACCACCCCGACCCGCAGCTTCCGGCTGTGGAAACTGCGCACCATGACGGTGGTGGACGAGGACACTGGTGTTTCGGGCGGCGACAAAACCGCGCGGATCACTCCGACTGGCGCCTGGCTGCGGGCCAAACGGCTGGATGAATTCCCACAGCTGTGGAATATCCTCAAGGGAGATCTGTCCTTTGTGGGACCGCGCCCGCCGCTGCGCCAATATGTTGAGACCTATCCGGAAATCTACAAAGAGGTGCTGAAATCGCGCCCCGGTGTGACGGGCCTGGCCTCGATCAGCTATCACAGGCACGAAGCGTCCCTGCTGGCGCGCTGCCAGACCCCGGAAGAGACCGATGCGGTCTATTCCCGCATCTGCATCCCGGCCAAGGCGCGGCTGGACCTGATCTATCAGCGCCATCAGAATATGTGTTACGATTTTGATTTAGTGTTCCAGACCATTGGCAATATCTTCCGACGCGGGTAGGGAGCCAAAACCGCCGCCCCAAAGCAGCTCCCGGAACAGACCCGCAGTTTTTGAAAGTCAGCTTCTTTTTTGATAAATGTGTAGTTCGAAGGATTTTTTATGTCCCGTAAAGTAACCAAAGCGATTTTCCCTGTTGCCGGTCTTGGAACCAGGTTCCTGCCCGCGACGA
>NZ_CYSG01000018.1 GCF_001457775.1 Phaeobacter sp. CECT 5382 | reverse complement strand
ACACATTAGTGGCCGTTGGAGGCGCGAAAACGTCAAGTTACTTGGGAAATGCGGGTTAAGATAGGTACCAATTTCTGCCATAAACTCTCACCCGCCAGGACCAGCAAAAAAGGGGAAGCTAGCCATTTATTTCCCATAACTGTCTCTTAAAGTATTTGTTATACTAGCGCCATCCCTCAGGTTTTCAGGGATTTAGCGAGTGAGGAAGATACTTTTTCTATCTTCGTGGTGTTTCGAGGCAAGCTTTGTGAGTGGGCTTCCTTCGACGCGGGATTTTTTACCCGTGATTTTAAATCGGGCAATTTTACAGCCTAGTGCCCTTCCCGGTTTTCGGTATTGTTTGACCGAAATCCCTTGGTGTAAGTCCTTGCGGTCCTCTGGGAAGGGTGCGCTTCTTCTGCCTGCGGCGACCCCGCCCTTCACCTGACGCATACCGATTGCGCATGCTCCGAGCCCAAAACAGACCCGTTTCCCCCCAAAGCAACCCCACTCCTAGGATCATACCCTCTCTGAGTGTTGGTGCAGAGTTGATTTTAAGGCCATAGCTTTTGGTCCACCGCATCTAAGCTGCATTTTGGGCCAATAGGTTTTCGCCAGGATCTCACTGCATTCACCCGGCGTGCACGTCCTTCGGCAAAGAACAGTCAGGGTCACTTCGAGGACAATTCGGGGACAAATTGGGTTCACTCCCCCGGCAGCCCGCGGTAAAGGGTGGCATGGCAAAGCTCTACTTCAACTACTCCACCATGAACGCGGGAAAATCGGCTGTGCTGTTGCAAGCCTCCCATAACTACCGTGAAAACAACATGGACACGTACCTGCTGACCGCGCAGATCGACAATCGCGAAGGCCAGGGGCGAATCGCCTCCCGGATCGGGATCAGTGAACTCGCGGACACCTTTGCTCCGGAAGAAGATCTCTTTGCCAAGGTCAACAATCGGCTGGCAAAAGGAAAACTCGCCAGCATCTTCGTTGATGAAGCCCAATTTCTGACCCCGGATCAGGTCTGGCAACTGGCAACAGTAGTGGATGACCTCGGCGTGCCGGTGCTGTGCTATGGTCTGCGTGTCGATTTTCAGGGCAACTTGTTTCCTGGCTCAGCCACATTGCTGGCGCTGGCAGACGAGATGCGCGAAGTCCGCACCATCTGTCACTGCGGCAAAAAAGCGACCATGGTAATTCGACAGGATGAGACAGGCCGACCCATCATCGAGGGCGATCAAGTGCAGATCGGCGGCAACGAAAGCTATGTCTCCCTGTGCCGCCGCCATTGGCGCGAAGCTGTAACCCCCGCTAAATAGGCCCGCCAGCCAAATTCGCACCGACGGCTTTATCAGACCAGATTAGGCAGCGCCTGTCCGGCAAAAAAGGCCGCGACATTATCCAACACCATATGACCCATATTGCTGCGCACCTCTTCGGTGGCGGTGCCCAGATGCGGTAGCAGCGTCACATTATCCAGATCACGCAGCGCCTGTGGCACCTCGGGCTCAAACTCATAAACATCCAGCCCGGCGCCACCGATGCGGCGCTGCTCAAGCGCTGCAATCAGGGCAGCCTGTTCTATCACTTCCCCCCGCGCGATATTGATCAGATGTGCGTTCGGCTGCATCGCCGCCAGAACATCAACATCAACCAGATGCCGTGTCTCAGCCCCGCCGGGCACCGCAACCACCAGAAAATCCACCGCAGCCGCGAGGCTTTTGACGTCCGCCACGCGGGTTACGTCAAAGCCGGGGGTCTTGTCACTGCGGGCGGCATAAAACACCTCCATGCCAAACCCAAAATGGCATCGCCGGGCGATTGCTTCGCCAATGCGGCCCATGCCAATAACACCGAGTTTCTTGCCTGTGACGTGTTCACCCAGCATCTGCGTGGGATGCCAGCCAGGCCAGTCGCCTGTACGTACCAGCCGCTCCCCTTCAGCGGCGCGGCGCGCTGACATCAGGATCAAAGTAAGCGCAATATCGGCGGTAGCATCGGTCACGGCCCCCGGCGTATTGGTCACCGCAACCCCATTGGCCTCAGCCACAGCCACATCGATGTGATTGAAGCCGACGCCAAAATTCGCCAGCAATTTGCATCGTGGATTTGGCACGACCGCGAAGACCTCAGCACCGAAGACATCCCCCAGCGTCGGCATCACCACATCAAACTCCTGCAAGGCGCGGATCATCTCGTCCTGGGTCAACACGCTGGTCTCCGTGCGGATTTCAACGTCAAACTCAGCCCGCGCCCGCGCCACCACCTCATCCGTCAGGGGGCGTGCCATCAAAAATCTCTGTGCCATCAATGCATCCTGCCGCCCAAGGGGACCGGCCCGTCTGGACCGATCAGACGGATTTCTCCGCTTTCATCCGGCAGACCCAGCACCAGAACCTCTGACATGAACTTGCCGATCTGGCGGGGTGGGAAATTCACCACCGCCATGACCTGTTTGCCGATCAGCGTCTCGGGCGTGTAATGCGCCGTTACCTGCGCCGAGGTCTTTTTCTCGCCAATTTCATCGCCAAAATCGATCCACATCTTGATCGCTGGCTTGCGCGCCTCCGGATAGGGTTCTGCCCGGACGACCTCGCCGACGCGAACATCCACCTTCATGAAGTCGTCAAAACTGATTTCACCCACGTGAAAGCTCCTTGGATCGATTGGTCGCTGCCGCCACGGCCCGGTTCAGCAGATCCGGAAAGCCCCCCTCTGGCTGCATCAGCACGTCGAGCGCGGCCTGCGTGGTGCCATTGGGGCTGGTGACATTGACCCGCAGCTGGCTGGGATCTTCGTCTGCCGCCTCTGCCAGGGCCCCGGCCCCGGCAACCGTCGCCTTGGCCAGTTTCATCGCCAGATCCGCTGGCAGCCCCTGTGAAGCGCCAGCTGCCGCCAGAGTTTCAATCAGATGAAAGACATAGGCCGGACCAGAGCCGCTGACGCCGGTGACCGCATCCATCTGGGCTTCACTGTCCAGGCGCACGACCTGTCCCACGGCTGCCAGCAGTCCTTCAGCCATATCAAGATTGGCGTCAGTCGATTTTGCATTGCCAATCAGCGCTGTAATGCCACGCCCAATGGCCGCTGGCGTGTTGGGCATGGCGCGAATGATCGGAGTTTCTTTGCCTAGCACAGCCTCGAAACTGGCAATCGAGGTGCCCGCCGCGACCGAGACAAACAGAGTTTCCCCATTACCCAGCGCCTGAAGTTTCGGCAGGGCTTCGCCCATCATCTGCGGCTTGACCGCGATCAGCACCAGAGCCGGGCTTGCTGGCAGGTCAGTATTGATGTGCACGCCGGTCGCCTGCAGCCAGGCAGAGGGGTGCGGGTCAAGCACCCAGACAGAACTGGCAGGCAATCCGCCATCCAGCCAGCCCGCCAGCATCGCCGATCCCATCTTGCCGCAGCCCAGCAAAACCAGCCCACGCGTTTCAATCTCTGTCATCTTCATCAGGAAACCCTCCCCGGTCAAAACCCTACCGAGGCAGAGGTTTACGCCCGCCCGTAGGCCTCTGCAATGGCCACCTGAATGGCCTCTTGTGGTGATTGGTTGGCCCAGGTTGTCAGCTGAATGGCGGGATAATACCGCTCACAGTTCGACACAGCCGCATGGATCATCGCATCGACCTGCTCCGGGCTGGCCATCTGGCCACCCGACAGGATCAACCCATAGCGGTAGAGCATCACTTTATGATCGGGCCAATAGGTGAAGCCCCCTGCCCAGCACTGATCATTCATCAGATTGATCAGCTCATAAAGCTTCGGGATCTTGTCCTCGGGTGGCTCCATTTCATAGCTGCAGACCAGACGCAGGGTCTCTTCGTATCCTGACCAGGCAAGGGTCAGGGAATAGGTCCGCCACTGGCCTTCGACGGCCATGGCGATCTGATCATCACCAATGCGGTCAAAATCCCAATCATGATGGGCAGCAAGATTTTCGACGATGTCGATCGGGTGGATTTCATCGTCCAGAATATGTTCGGAAAGGGCCATAGTCTCACCTCTCTTGTCTCTAGCCATCAGGTCGCAAATTGCCCCCTACAGCTAGATTTCTGGTCAACGGACCGGGGAGCTTCCCCGTTTCCATACCAGATATGGTGGCAAGGGGTGTAGACTCTGGCAACCCTTTATTTGGGGATATCTTCAATAAGTTGTGGATGAAAGCGGGGCATGCGCAATATATCGGCATGTTACCGCTGACAAGCGGAGAGGCGATCTGGCAGAGGTTTCGGCAAGAAAACACCGTTTCACGCCTTCAAAAAGACCAGTCACCAAGCCTCAAGGCACAGGTCAGATCGGGGCGCAGCTGTCGCCCCAATCCTCGTCACATTCAGGCGTTGCAGTCTCAGCCTTTGGTCTCAAGCGCGTCAAGACGGGCTTTCAGCGCTTCGTTTTCTTCGCGCGCCTTCTGCGCCATGGCGCGGACAGCGTCGAATTCTTCGCGGGTGACAAAATCGCGATCTGCCAGCCAGCGATCCATCAGGCTTTTCATTGCGGTCTCCGCCTCGTCCTTTGCGCCCTGGGCCACGCCCATAGCATTGGTCATCAGCTGAGAAATATCGTCCATGATCTTATTGCGGCTCTGCATCATCTTCTCCGTATCACTCTTAACCCCTATATGGGGCCGCAAAGGGTCGCGGGCAAGCCGTTGACTTCTATTCGCGAGCAAAGGCATTCAGGACCACATGCAGGCCATGATCCCATTCCCCGATATTTCGCCCGAGATTTTCTCGATTTCCTTGTTTGGCATGGAGTTCGCGCTGCGCTGGTATGCGCTGGCCTATATTGCGGGCATCGTGATTGCCTGGCGTCTGGCCGTGTCAGCGCTCAAATCACCGCAGCTTTGGCCCGGACAACAGCCTCCACTGCGCCCCGAACAGGTAGAAGATCTGCTGACCTGGATCATTCTTGGGGTGATTCTGGGCGGGCGTCTTGGCTTTGTGTTATTCTATCAGCCCGGCTACTATCTGGCACATCCGACGCAAATTCTGCGCATCTGGCAGGGCGGCATGGCCTTTCACGGCGGATTGCTCGGCGTCATTGTCGCCGCGTGGGTCTACGCTGCGCGCCAGGGCATTGCCAAGATCCAGATGGCCGATCTGGTCGCCTATACGGTGCCCGCCGGGCTGATGCTGGGGCGTCTGGCCAATTTCATCAATGCAGAACTATGGGGCCGCCCGACGGAGCTTGCCTGGGGCGTTGCCTTTCCCGGGCAGGCCGCACAGAGCTGCGGCCAGGCGCTTGGCGAAATCTGCGCGCGCCATCCTTCGCAACTCTATGAAGCCGCGATGGAGGGTCTGATCCTGGGGGGCGCTCTGATCTGGCTCACCTGGCGGCGGCAGAGCCTGCAGCGCCCCGGTCTCAATCTTGGGGTATTCCTGGCCGGATACGGTCTGGCGCGCTTTGTCGTCGAATTCTTTCGCCAACCGGACGCGCAGTTCGTCACGACCGGCAACCCGCTTGGTCTTGCTTGGGAGATCGGCGGCTATGGCCTCACCATGGGGCAGCTCCTGTCGCTGCCGATGATCGCGCTGGGGCTATATTTTGCCCTGCGTGCCAAACCGCAGCCCCAAACGAAAGCCGCCACATGAACGCGCTGGAAACACAGCTGATTGCGCGGATCAATTCTGAGGGCCCGATCAGCCTGGCCGATTATATGGCTGAATGCCTGCTGCACCCGGAACACGGCTATTACACCACGCGCGCGCCCTTTGGCGCAGCGGGGGACTTCATCACCGCACCGGAAATCAGCCAGATGTTCGGCGAACTCATCGGCTTGTCGCTGGCGCAATGCTGGCTTGATCAGGGCGCACCGACGCCGTTCACACTGGCAGAGCTTGGCCCCGGTCGTGGCACCTTGATGGCAGATCTCCTGCGCGCGACCCGCAGCGTTCCCGGTTTTCATGCAGCCCTGCAACTGCACCTTGTCGAAGCCTCGCCTAGTCTGCGTCAGGTGCAGCAAGACAGTCTGAAAGGTTTCAAGGTCGCCTGGTGCGAGAGCATCGACGCCTTGCCAGAACAGCCCCTGTTTTTGATCGCAAACGAGTTTTTTGACGCCCTTCCCATACGCCAGTTTGTGCGGGATGGAGAAGCCTGGCGGGAAAAACGCATAGGCCTAGCGGATGGAAAACTGAGTTTTGGCCTGGGGCCTGAAGCACCGCAACCCGCACTAGAGCACCGCCTGTTGGACACCAAGGACGATGATCTGGTCGAGGTGAATGTTGCAACTGCGCCGATTATGGCAACCCTAGCCCAACGCATCGCCCAGCATGGTGGGGCAGCGCTGATAATCGACTACGGTGACTGGCGGTCTTTGGGGGATACCCTGCAGGCGCTGAAATCGCATGCGGCAGTGGACCCTCTGACTGCGCCCGGCACTGCAGATCTGACAGCTCATGTCGATTTCGAGGTGCTCTGCACGGTTGCCGCAGGTGCGGGCTGCAACCATAGCAAAGTGACACCGCAGGGGGTCTTCCTTGAACGGTTGGGGATCACGGATCGCGCCCGCGCGCTGGCGGCTTCGCTGGAGGGCGCGGCGTTGGAAAGCCTGATCGCCGCACATCGGCGGTTGACGCACCCCGAGGAAATGGGAAACCTGTTCAAAGTGCTCGGGATCACCCCCGCCAAAACACCTCCACCACCTGGATTGCTTTCATGACACTGGAAATTCTGACCTCTGATCTTTTGGGTGGCATCCGCCATGGGTTTTTCACCCGCCGGGGCGGTGCCTCTTCGGGAATCTTTCAGGGCCTCAACTGTGGTCTGGGCTCTTCAGATCAGCGCGAGGCAGTGGATCTCAACCGGACCCGCGTTGCCGCAGCCATGCAGGTCGCGCCCGAGGCTCTGGTCGGCGTGCATCAGATCCATTCACCGGATGTTGCCGTGATCACCAGTGCCACGACAGAACGCCCGAAAGCAGATGCCATGGTGAGCAATACGCCGGGTCTGGCTCTGGGCATTCTGACGGCCGACTGCCAGCCTGTGCTCTTTGCCGATGAAGAAGCCGGCGTCATTGGCGCTGCCCATGCCGGCTGGCGCGGCGCTCTCGATGGGGTGCTTGACGCAACCGTTGTTGCAATGGAAGGGCTTGGTGCGCGCAGGGATCACATCGTTGCCATCATCGGGCCTTCGATCTCGCAGCGGGCCTATGAGGTTGGTCCTGAGTTCTTTGAAGACTTCCTGCAGGCTGACCCGGACCACGCACGTTTTTTTGCCAGTGGCAAAGGCGACCGCTATCTGTTTGACCTGCCGGGCCTCGGACTACATCTGTTGCGACAGGCGGGTATTGCCCAGGCCGAATGGACGCGTCACTGCACCTATAGTGATCCGGACCGGTTTTACTCCTATCGGCGTACCACCCACGCAGGCGAGGCCGACTACGGAAGGTTAATTTCCTGTATCTCGCTCTGACTACTGCGAGGCGGTTGTTTGGCTCCATTTCAGCCACAAATCGCGCAAAGGACATGTGTCCTGCCTAAAGTTTTTGAAAACTTTTATTTAATTTACAAATAGATGCGCGCAACCGCTTTTGCTTACTCCTGTTCCCACCTGCCCGGTGCTGTCCCGTCTTTTTCACGCGACAGCCACATTCAGGACGCAATGATTACCGATAACCTGAGCAACACAGCACAGAGATTGACACGACAGCATTGCACCTCTCTAGGGCAGGAGAAGACAGATGAAAGCCAGAACACGTTTCCTCAGATCGGTAATTTCTGCCGCAAAGACAGACACCACCGAAATGCCTTGGACCCGTGGAGCCCTACGCCGCGCCCATGTCGCGGCGCGCCAAGAGGCCCAATCACAGGCAGCAGATCTGCAGGCTCTCAAACGGGCCTGACCCAAGACAGCCCGTAACTTTCGTCCTGAATTTGGCAGGCTGGAGGTATCAGACGGACTGTTGTGGACAGTTGGCCAAGCTCTGGCCAACCACCGCGACGAGGACGGCCAAGAATGGCAATGTCTCTTTCTTAATAGAGCTCTGCAACACTACCTGAAACGGAGCTCGGCGGCAGCCCTCAACAGCGCCCCAGGATACAGGGACACAGGGATACTGGCGTGAATTCCCGACTGAGACGGACGGACCAGAGTGGCGGCACTGCCAGGAAGCCTGGCGAGAATTGTTTTCCGGGCGCGTCAAACCAATGTGATCAAACGTGACTATTTGCGCTCTTTTCAGATCGCCTACACAGGTAAAGATTATTCGAGAAAGGTCCAAGTTAGATGACCCTACCGCAATCACTCCAACAGGCCGCCACAAGGGCCTCTGAAACCAGCGCTCTGCTGCAAGACCCTTCTGCCCAGCGCCTTGCAAACAAACCACAGTTGCGCCGCTACGAGGTCTGCAGCCTGTTGCCCAACGGATCCCTTTCGGAGACCCGTCATATTGCCCCTGCTCTGCCCCTGTTTGAGGACGCATTTTGCGCCTTTACCAGAGGCTCGCTCGTGGAAACCAGTCAAGGCCCGATTGCTGTCGAAGACCTTATTCCCGGCGATGAAATCCAGACCCAAGATGGCGGCAGCCAGACGTTGGTCTGGAAGGGCTGTACCAGCTTGGTGCCCTCACGCGAAGATGCCAAGGGGCGGAGCCATCGGCTGACCAGCTTCATGGCCGACAGCCTTGGTCTGCAAAAACCAATGTCCTGCGTTGTTGTCGGCCCCTCGGCACGCCTGCTGCGCCGACCACAACAAAACGGCTACCTGAGCGATGATGGTCTTGCGCTTCCCCCGATCCTGACCCCGGCGGAAGAGTTTCAGGATGGCATGAATATCTTTGAAACCGCGCCACCTACTGTCGTGGACATGTTCCATCTTTGCCTGCCACAGCATGCCGTGATCAAGGTGGGGGGCCTCGAATTTGAGACCTACCATCCCGGTCCAGAAGCCCTGAAACTGGTGAGCTATGCGATTAAAACGCTCTATTTCAACCTCTTCAGTCACGTAGATTCGCTGAAGGATTTTGGCCCGCTTGCTTATGACAGGGTAGCCTCTCCCTCTCCGGATCAGCTTATCGGGTGAACACGCAGGCGGGCTGCAACAACCAGCCTTCGGTCATGCAGGGTTTCAAACCCTAGATTTTTCAAGTTCTGGCTTTTCAGGCTTCGCGCTGCAGACGCTCTTCGAGAACCTCAAACGGCACGCCGGGTTCATCCTTGGCGCCGCGAATGACCAGCGAGGTTTTCACGCTTGCAACATTCGGTGTTGTCAGCAGATCCGCGGTCAGAAAGCTCTGAAAGGTGCTGAGATCAGGTGAGACACATTTCAGGATGAAATCCACTTCTCCGTTCAGCATGTGGCATTCGCGCACCAGAGGCCAACTACGGCACTTCTCTTCAAAGGCAGAAAGCTCGGCTTCGGCCTGGCTTTCCAGCCCCACCATGGCAAAGACCTGCACCTCAAAGCCCAGTTCACGTGCATTTACCTCTGCGTGGTAGCCGCCGATCAGGCCAGCTTCTTCGAGGGCACGCACCCGGCGCAGACAGGGCGGAGCGGAAATGCCAACGCGTTTGGCAAGTTCCACATTGGTCATGCGCCCATCGGCCTGCAATTCCGAGAGTATCTTGCGATCAATCGGATCAAGACGGGTTGTGACCATGTGTAAAGCTCCTGTCAGATTGCGTTTCTTATAGCACCACAGCGGGGCCGCGCAATATTATTTCACAACGGCGCAATAATCTTTGCCTCTGGCAAGTTCAAGCGCCAAAAAACCGTCATAGCCCGTTTCCACCCTCGCTCATCTCCCCCACCATGGCGGCGCACACACAAGCGTGAATTGGAATACTACCCATGGCGCCATCAGGGGTTTAAGAGCACCAGCCCTGTCGCTATATGCAGAAGCTGACGGCGGCCCGGTTCGCTCCGGCCCGCCACTGTGCAGATTTGGGGATACGACGAGATGAGCGACACGCGCCACACCAAGGTTCTGATCATTGGCTCCGGCCCTGCGGGCTATACCGCCGGCGTCTATGCCGCCCGCGCCATGCTGGAGCCGGTTTTGGTTCAGGGCATCGAGCCCGGCGGCCAGCTGACCACCACCACCGAGGTGGAAAACTACCCCGGCTTTACCGAGGTGCAGGGGCCTGATCTGATGATCAAGATGCAGGAACACGCCTCGGCCATGGGCTGCGACATCGTTGGCGACATCATTACCTCGCTCGACACCTCCCAGCGTCCCTTTGTGGCCAAGGGCGACAGCGGCACCACCTACACGGCGGATGCGGTGATCCTGGCGACGGGTGCCCGCGCCAAATGGCTAGGGCTGGAGTCGGAAGAAAAGTTCAAGGGCTTTGGCGTCTCGGCCTGTGCGACCTGCGATGGCTTTTTCTATCGTGGTCAGGAAATCGTGGTGATCGGCGGCGGCAACACTGCCGTCGAAGAAGCGCTGTTTCTGACCAACTTTGCCTCCAAGGTCACGCTCGTGCACCGTCGCGACGAGCTGCGCTCGGAAAAAATCCTGCAGGATCGGTTGTTCAAGAACGAAAAGATTGAGCCTCTGTGGTTCCACCAGCTGGAAGAAGTCTACGGCAGCGACAACCCGCTGGGTGTCGAAGGCATCAAGGTCAAGAATGTAAAAACCGGTGAGATCACCGATATCCCCTGCAAGGGTGTTTTTGTCGCCATCGGCCACGCGCCGGCCAATGAGCTGGTCAAAGACACGCTGGAGCTGCACAATGGCGGCTATGTCTCTGTCAAACCCGGCTCCACCGAGACCTCAATTCCCGGCATCTTTGCCGCTGGCGATCTGACCGATCACAAATACCGTCAGGCGGTAACATCCGCCGGTATGGGCTGCATGGCCGCGCTGGATGCAGAACGTTTTCTGGCAGAACAAGACTAGGTCCTGCGAACCCACCTCACAGATGCAAAGCGGCGGGATCACTCCTGCCGCTTTTTTCTTGGCCGCTTTCGCTGGGCATTATCCCCGTTCGACAGCAGGCGCTGCCTGCGCCAGTGCATAGCACTTTGTCTTGACCGATACCGCCCCGCCTCGCAGGGTAGCGACACCAAATACAGGCGTTTCCACCTACGCCGCGATGCGCAGGAGCAAAGCAGAACAATGCTATGGCAGGGCAACTGGATCACCCGCACCCGCATCATAAGCGGGTTGATACTGTTCGCATTTGCCTTTTTCCACTTCATCAATCTTGGCCTCGGCCTCATCTCAACTGATACCATGGAAAGGATGCAGGACGTCCGGCATATGATCACGCGCACCCCCCTTGGTGGGCTGGTGCTGACTGGCGCATTGATCACACATCTGGGGCTGGCACTTTGGCGGCTCGCACTGCGTCGCAGCCTGCGCATGCCACTGTCGCAGGCGGTGCAGACCGCGCTTGGCCTGCTGATCCCTTTGCAACTGCTGCGCCACATCACCCATACCACGGTCGCCCATCAAAATTTTGCGGTGAATGACACCTACCCCTATGTCATTGTCTTGATGTGGAACGCGCCAGCCGTCTGGTGGCAATCGGCACTTTTGCTTGTGGTTTGGGTCCACGGCTGCATGGGGCTGCATTTCTGGCTGCGTCTGACCGACTGGTGGCGCAATGCGCTGCCATACATGATCGGTCTTGCAGTCTTTATCCCCAGCTTTGCGCTGGCCGGGCTTTTGACCGAAGGCCGCAGGATCTACGATATCTTCGTCGAAGGAACAGAACGCGCCGCATTGATGGCAAGCTACAACTGGCCCAGCCAGGACAGCTTTGCCAGCTTGCAACTTGTTGAGACGCGCCTGGTGCAGATCTTTGTCTTTTTTCTGTTTCTGACAGCCATGATCTATGGCCTGCGCAAGCTGTTGCGGCGGCGCAGATCCGTGCGTATCACCTATCGCAACGGCCCTATTGTGGTGGCGGAAAAAGGCATGACCTTGCTGGAAATGTCGCGCGCCAATGCCATTCCGCATACCGCGCTCTGCGGCGGCAAGGGGCGTTGCACAACCTGCCGGGTGGTTATCGAGGATGGTGCAGACACCCTGCCGCCGCCCTCGGATGCCGAGGCCCGCAGCCTCGCAGCAGTCAGGGCACCGCAAAACATGCGACTGGCCTGCCAGATCCACCCGAATGCGCCGTTGAGCGTCTGCCGCCTGTTCCGGCCCGACGGCCAAAAAGGTCGCGCCCACGCCAGCCAAGGCGAAGAACGGCAGCTGGCCATTCTGTTTCTGGATATGCGCGGCTTTACCGCGCGCACGTCCGGGCAGCTGCCCTATGATGTCGTCTTTTTGCTGAACCGCTTTTTTGATGCCATCGTCCCTTGTATCCTCAACAATGGCGGCACCGTCGATAAATACCTTGGGGATGGGCTTTTGGCCGTCTTTGAGGCGCCTGATGCGGTAAAATCCGCACAGGCCGGGCTGCACGCGGTCACCGATATTGGACGGGCCGTTGCAGATTTCAACGAAACCCTCCTGTCAGAGGGAGAGGCCCCGGTGCGGATCGGCATGGGGCTGCATCTCGGTGAGGTGGTCATCGGTGAAATCGGATCTTCCGGCAATGCCCCACGCACAATTATAGGCGATACGGTCAACGCCGCCAGCCGCCTGGAGGCACAGACCAAAGAGTTGGGGGTCGAGCTTTTGGTCTCAGCTCAGGCGCTTCTGGCGGCGGGGTATGACACCCAGAAACTGGGGCTGCGCGACTTTCAGCTGCGCGGTGTCTCTGCCCCGCTGGCGGCTCTACCCGTTCGCCAGACGATGGAACTTCCCGAAATTCTTGATGTTCCGGGCCATTAATCCCGCGCCGCCAGAACGGAATGGAACAGTTTCTGCCGACAGGTAGGCAATTCAGACCAAAGGCGTTGCAACGCCACCACGCTGGGCTGCGGCAAGGGTTTGCGCCATTTTTTCCACTTTGCAGGTGTCGCCTTTTATGCGATGCGTTCACGCGTGAACACAGATTGATTCATTTGCCATGACCGCTCCGAACCTGACACCCACCCCGATTGAGGAAGACCTGCTCTTCCGCCTCTTGCGCCAGCTCGATCTGGTGCCGGATGCTTCGCAACGGGCAACGGCAGCGGCCCTGAACATTTCTCTCGGTCGGCTGAATACTCAGCTTCGCACCGCAACCGAAGCCGGGCTGATCACCATCAGCGACAGACCCGGCCCGGATAAAAGGCAGCGTTACGCCTATACGCTGACCACGCGCGGTGCAGCTGAAAAGAACCAGCTCACCGATCAATTCCTGGCCCGCAAGCTTGCCGAATACAACGCATTACATGCGGAACTTACCGGCACCGCAAGCGGCCTGCCCCACGTCAAACACAGGACACATCCAATGGAAAACAACCTGGCCCCCATCCCAGAGCTCTATGTCTCTTACGATTCTGCACAGAAACTCAAAATTGAGGCCGGCGAGCTGAAAAGCCACGATCTTACTCCGCGCCAGATCTGTGACCTCGAACTCTTGATGAACGGCGGCTTCAGCCCGCTGAAGGGGTTCTTGGGCGAAGCCGACTACAATGGCGTTGTCGAAAACATGCGTCTGGAAAACGGCGCCCTGTGGCCCATGCCCATCACTCTGGATGTCTCCGAAGATTTTGCTGCCAGCCTGAATGCAGGCGAAGACATCGCTCTGCGCGACCAGGAAGGCGTGATCCTGGCCACCATGACCGTGACCGACAGCTGGGAGCCAAACAAATCCCGCGAAGCCGAAAAGGTCTTTGGCGCCGATGACGACGCCCACCCGGCGGTCAACTACCTACACAATCAAGCTGGCAAAATCTACCTGGGCGGTCCCGTGACCGGCATTCAACAGCCTGTGCACTATGACTTCCGCGCCCGTCGCGACACCCCCAACGAGCTGCGCGCCTATTTCCGCAAGGTTGGCTGGCGCAAGGTTGTCGCCTTCCAGACCCGCAACCCTCTGCACCGCGCCCACCAGGAGCTGACCTTCCGCGCCGCGCGTGAAGCTCAGGCCAACCTGCTGATCCATCCGGTTGTGGGCATGACCAAGCCAGGTGACGTTGACCACTTCACCCGCGTGCGCTGTTACGAGGCGGTTCTGGACAAATACCCCGCCTCTACCACCTCGATGAGCCTGCTGAACCTGGCGATGCGCATGGCTGGCCCACGCGAAGCCGTCTGGCATGGCCTGATTCGCAAAAACCACGGCTGCACCCACTTCATCGTTGGCCGCGACCACGCAGGCCCCGGCAAAAACTCTGCCGGTGAAGATTTCTATGGCCCCTATGATGCACAGGACCTGTTCCGAGCCCATCAAGAAGAAATGGGCATCGAAATGGTCGATTTCAAACATATGGTCTGGGTGTCGGAACGCGCACAATATGAGGCCATCGACGAGATCGAAGACAAGGATAATGTCACCATCCTCAACATCTCGGGCACCGAGTTGCGCCGCCGTCTGGCCGAAGGTCTGGAAATCCCCGAGTGGTTCTCTTTCCCCGAAGTGGTCAAGGAGTTGCGCAAGACCAAGCCACCACGTTCCAAGCAGGGTTTCACTGTGTTCTTCACCGGCTTCTCCGGGTCAGGCAAATCCACCATCGCCAACGCGCTGATGGTCAAGCTGATGGAAATGGGTGGCCGCCCCGTGACACTGCTGGACGGTGACATCGTGCGCAAGAACCTCAGCTCTGAGCTGGGTTTCTCGAAAGAGCACCGCGACCTCAACATCCGCCGCATCGGCTATGTTGCCTCCGAGATCACCAAAAACGGCGGCATCGCCATCTGTGCCCCTATCGCGCCCTACGCGACCACCCGTCGTGCGGTACGTGAAGACGTTGAATCCTTTGGTGCGTTTGTCGAAGTGCATGTCGCCACCTCGATCGAGGAATGCGAACGCCGTGACCGCAAAGGGCTCTACAAGTTGGCCCGCGAAGGCAAGATCAAGGAATTCACCGGCATCTCCGACCCCTATGATGTGCCTGCCAATCCTGAACTGAGCGTTGAGACCGAGAATGTCGAAGTCGACAACTGCGCCCATCAGGTTCTGCTGAAGCTGGAAAACATGGGTCTGATCGCAGGCTAAGCCCGACAAGATCATGACAAATAGGAAAAGGCCGACGCTTTTGTCGGCCTTTTTTCGTGACTGCAGGCTTTGTCGGCAACCGCGCCCACCTCAAATTCAATGCAATAGCTGGCAGTGCCTTTGGGCAACCGCCCTACAGGCTGTTTTGCAAGGCCAGCGCCGCGCGCAGGGGCAGATCACAAAAGGCCGACGCTTGTTCCTTCAGCGCACGTAGGGCTGGCAGTCGCCGGGCATAATCGTCAGGGCCGATGGTCTTCAGGGCCGTCTCGAAATCCTGTTGGTCGGTGCACAGGATCATCCCGTCGCCGCTGAAGAAATCCGTGACATTGGGACAGCCCCAATAGATCGGCACGGTCTCACACAAGATCGCATCAATCAATTTTTCCGAGAAGTAATTCGGTTCCTGCACATTTTCGATCACCACGGAATAGCGATAGGGAGCCAGCCCTTCGGCCTTGTCCTCAAAGGGCGTGTAGCCACGCCCCAGGATCTGGGCCTCGGGCATATGCGCCTGCAAATAGGTAACAATTTGATGGCGCAGCTTGTGGCCGGGGTGATCGTTTTTGGCCGAGGCAATCAGTGAAAGATCTGTGGTCTTGGTAGTATCCAGCTGCCGCCAATCTGGCACCCAGGTGGTGCCATAGGGCAGCATCAGCCCATTCGGCAGACGCGCCAAAAGATCGGGATCGTAGGTAAAGACACGAAAGAAACGCCGATGGCTCAGGCGGAGCATCCGGTGATGCGCCAGCGACATGATCTTGGGCTCCATCACCATCATGGATATCTGGGCCGGGCAGCCGCGATGTGACTGAAAATGCATCGCCCGCTTGGAAAAAACGATCAGGTGGTCGTCCTTCGCCATGTCTTTCACCTGACGTCCGATCAGGCGCTCCGGGCAACCCAGTGGCCAGATCATCTCCGACAAGGGGCGCGCCGCCAGGCTTTTGCCAAGCTTGCCGCCATAGGGCATGACTGCGATTGCAGGGGTCGACATTGTCACAGGTCTCCACGTTTCAGATCTGGACTCACAGCTGATCCGGCAGATCAACTGAGCCACGCATCAGCACAAAGCCTTTGCCAGCAACCTTAACGCCTTGCAAGTCGTCAGCACTGCCAATCCGGGTTACGCGGGCCTTCCCCGGTCGACCCAAACCATGCCCCTGCTCTGCCACGAAACTGTCTTTTGACATCAAGCCATGGCGCCAAAGATAGGCCGCCATCGCGCCTGTAGCAGAACCGGTAAAGGGGTCCTCTGGCGGGCTGGGCGGGGCCATCAGCAGGCGCGAATAGGTGTCCCCCGCTTCAGTTGCGCCATTCAACGTCACCAGAAAGGGCTCCATCATGTCGATCCCATCGGCGCCCAGCGCCTGTCCTAACTTTGCCAGCGCTGTCAGATCCAGCCTGGCAGCTTTCAGGGCGGCCTGATCGCGCAGGACCGTGATGCAAAATGGCAAACCCGTAGAGACTTTTTGCGGCGCACCGACGATGGCCTCAACCGGCAGCGAAACCGCTGCCGCCACCAGTTCAGGATCGGGACAAATGCCGAAAACTGGCTGCACCTGGGTCATTTCAATGAGATCCCCATCTATGGTCACCGGCACCAGTCCGGCACCGGTCTCCAGCACCACTTCCCCCTCCCCGATCAACCCGCGATCCCGCATGGCTGCAACCGTGGCAATCGTCGGATGGCCAGCAAAGGGAATTTCGCGACTGGCCAGAAAATAGCGTACCTTGATGTCCGCGATCTCGGATGGTCCGGTAAAGGTGCATTCGACCAAAGAGGTTTCGCGCACATAAGCTGTACAGACCGCCTCAGGAAGATGTGCAGCGGCGTGCACCACGGCGCAGCCATTGCCGCCAAATGCGCGATCAGAAAAGGCATCGACCCAATCAAATTCAAATCGGCCAGTCTCCAACCGACCAGTCTCAACTTGGCTCATTGCGCTCTCCCATGTCTGCGACGCTTTGATCTCAGCTATAGCGATGATGCTCCTGCTTTGGAACAACAGCGAGGGGTGAGGTCTGATTTGGGGAGGCGCAGAAGTAAAATACGGCAGCCCCAGCGCTTATGGCTGGTCTGCCGTATCTCTTTGGCGTCATAGGGTCCGCCTGCTCAGCAAGCAGCCCTGACTTTAGTGCACTGGAACTGGCGAGAGATCATTCTGGCGCGCCAGAACAAAAGCTGTGTTGCGATCCGCAACCAGCGCCAGCTGTTCGCCCGCCGCGTCGTGCACCGCATAAAGCAGGTCGCGGCCTTCGGCGCTGGCGCGCATATCTTCGGGCAGATCGGAGACGGCAACCGCCTTCACGTAGACGATCCGCGCGCTGGTATTGCCAAAATCAAATGGTGTGTGCATTGCTCTTACCCCTTCTTGATATTGATTGTCTGAACCACGGTTTCGGGCCGCGAACGGGTGAGATCCACGTGCAGCAGCCCGTTTTCCATCACCGCTTCGCCAACATCGACCCCATCGGCGAGAACAAACATGCGCTGAAACTGGCGCGCCGCGATTCCCCGGTGCAAAAAGACGCGGCCTTCGCTGTCTTCGCCCTGGCGTCCGCGAATGACCAGCTGACGGTCTTCGACAGTTATCGACAGATCTTCCTCGGCAAACCCGGCAACCGCCAGGGTGATCCGGTAGGAAAAATCCGACGTCTGTTCAATGTTATATGGCGGATAGCCTTCATTCCCGGACTTGGCAGACCGTTCCAGCAAGCGTTCCAATTGCTCAAACCCTAACATATGCGGGTATGAGCCCAGAGTGAGTTTCGACACGTATTTCGTCCTTTATCTTAAAAGCGACGGTGAGAACGGCCCCGTTTCGGCAACCGCGTCTCTAGGATATGGTAACTTATGGCAAATTCTCAAGTGTATGGCTGCATAGGTCTAGCGGAAAAGATGTTAAGGAAGTATCTTGGCGCTCCCAGTGCCCCCCAAATTTCGAGTCGCTCATGAACGCTACAACAGACATTTCAATGAAGACCAACGAGGTACTGAAGGTCGAGTTGGAAGTCTTTCGCAGGCAACACCGGGATCTTGATGAGGCCATTGCAGCACTGCAGGAACGTGACACCAGTGATCAGCTAACAATCCGACGGCTCAAAAAGAAGAAACTTGGTCTCAAAGACAAGATCGCGCAGATCGAAGACCGTTTGACGCCAGACATCATCGCCTGACATGAATCGTCGCCTGTAACGCACCATTGCCTGTCACGCATCATTGCCTGTTACAGGGCTTTGCCGCATTGGTCCTGACATCGTGCATCTCAGTTCTCCGTTTTGTTGTAGCATTGTCGCATTGCACGAAAACCCGCATCGACTATAGTGCGCGCTCCTTCCACCCCAGCGGCCCAGTGACGGGCATGCGGCATGACAGGACCGAATTACATGCCAGACAGTTCTTCTGACATCAAAGTAGGCATCATCATGGGCAGCCAGTCTGACTGGCCAACCCTGAAAGAAGCCGCCACCCTTCTGGATGAGCTCTACATTCCCTACGAGGCCAAGATCGTTTCGGCGCATCGCACCCCTGACCGGTTGTGGGCCTATGGAAAATCTGCGGCAGATCGTGGTTTGCAGGTCATCATTGCAGGTGCAGGTGGTGCTGCCCATCTGCCCGGCATGGTTGCCTCCAAGACCCGCGTGCCTGTTGTAGGCGTGCCGGTACAGACCCGCGCGCTTTCTGGTGTCGACTCGCTCTATTCCATCGTGCAGATGCCCAAGGGATTTCCTGTCGCCACCATGGCGAT
Organism: Phaeobacter sp. CECT 5382; assembly: GCF_001457775.1. Taxonomy (GTDB): domain Bacteria; phylum Pseudomonadota; class Alphaproteobacteria; order Rhodobacterales; family Rhodobacteraceae; genus Pseudophaeobacter. The sequence goes on along the minus strand of NZ_CYSG01000018.1, from coordinate 49,586 downwards.
TGGCGCCGCCGGGGCTGCCAATGCCGGCCTGATGGCCGCCGGCATTCTGGCCCTGCAGGATCCCGCACTGGCGCAGCGACTGGATGACTGGCGCGCCGCGCTGTCTGCCTCGATCCCAGAGGAGCCTGTTGATGACTGAAGCGTTACAACCTGGTGCCACCATCGGCATTCTGGGTGGCGGGCAATTGGGGCGCATGCTGTCGGCTGCCGCGTCGCGGCTGGGGTTCAAAACCCACATCTTTGAACCCGGTGCCAACCCACCCGCAGGCGACGTGGCCCATCGCATTACCACCGCAGGCTACGAAGACCACGCAGCGCTAGTCGCCTTTGCCCAGTCGGTCGATGTTGTCACCTATGAATTTGAAAACATCCCAACCGCCGCCCTAGACGTGCTTGAACAGCACTGCACCATTCGCCCAGGACGCGAAGCGCTGCGTATTTCCCAAGACCGGCTGACGGAAAAGACTTTCCTGCAGGAACTGGGCCTCAAGACCGCCCCCTTTGCCGATATCAGCGATGCAGCCAGTCTGGACGCCGCGCTGGCAGAGATCGGCGCACCTGCAATCCTCAAGACGCGCCGGTTCGGCTATGATGGCAAGGGCCAGGCCCGCATCATGACGCTGGACGCCGCCCCCGAGGCCCTGGATGCCATGGCTGGGGCCCCCTCGGTGCTCGAAGGATTTATCAATTTCAGCCATGAGGTTTCGGTGATTGCCGCGCGCGGGGCGACCGGCGAGGTCTCCTGCTATGACCCCGGCGAAAACGTGCACCGCGATGGCATCCTGCACACAACCACGGTTCCGGCCCGCCTGAGCGCAAGCCAGCGCATGGATGCGGTTCTGCTGGCCGCCAAGATCCTCAATGCGCTGGACTATGTTGGCGTGATGGGGGTTGAGCTGTTTGTCACGCCACAGGGTCTGGTGGTGAACGAGATCGCGCCACGGGTGCATAATTCCGGCCACTGGACCCAGAACGGCTGCGCGGTGGATCAGTTCGAACAGCACATCCGCGCTGTGGTCGGCTGGCCATTGGGTGACGGGCAGCGTCATGTCGATGTGGTGATGGAGAACCTCATCGGCGATGACATGGACCGCCTGCCCGATCTGGCCAAGGAGCGCGACTGCGCACTGCATCTCTATGGCAAGGCCGAGGCCAAACCCGGCCGCAAGATGGCCCATGTGAACCGGATTGTTCGCTCCAAAACCTGATCAAGAAGCGAGAGCCACCTATTAGGTGGCCTCGTGGCCCGACCATCACGACAACTGAAACAGTTTCAAGAACGATCACCCCCTGCGTTAGCCAACGGGGTGATCAACCAAAGAAACGTGTAGCAACCTCACCGGACATATAACTCACGCGACCACCGGAGACTGTTGCCGCCACCCTTTCGCTCACCTTGTCGAGGATCACCAAATCTGCACGCATGCCAAGCGTGAAATCGCCACGGTCCGCCAGCCCCAGCAAATCTGCCGGACCAGATGAGACCAAAGCCCAGGCCCCAGCCAGATCCAATAAGCCCGACCGCGCCAGCATCAGCGCCGCGCGGCGCGGGCTGGGATAGTGATAATCCGAGGCCAGCGCATCACAGAGCCCCATGGCAATGAGATCCAGCGCCGAGGCATTGCCCTTGTGCGAGCCCCCGCGCACCACATTGGGTGCGCCCAGAATGATATGATCGCCACCCGCGCGCGCGGCCTCTGCCGCTTCAAGCGTTTCGGGAAATTCACTGATCTCAGCGCCGCGCGCCCGCCATGTCGCTCGATCCTCCGCCTTACGGTCGTCATGGCTACCAATGCGCAGCCCCTGTGCCGCCAAACTGGCGCAGAGTGCTTCCAGTGCGGTCGGAACCTCAGGACTGCGGCGATGCATCTCCAGCAGCATCTCAAAGTGTTTCTCAGGGTTGCGCCCCGCTTTCAGCGCCTGCCCTGTCAGCCGAGGCGGCTTTCTGCCTTCGGCCAGACGGTCATGGGGCAGGTGATCATTGAAGACCACATAGGGCACCTGCCAGACCGCGATCTTTTCGGCAAGGTCAGCGTAGTCCTCCAGCATGTGGGTTTCAAACCGCAGCTGGGGCACAAGATCCGTCACCAGATCGCCACGCACCAGCCGGATGGCCTCAAAGACCTGCGCCGCATAGTCGGGGCTGCGCAATCCCCCTTCCCAGCTGTAGAACTGCGCCAAGACAGCGGTGGTCATACCATTGGCCGCCAACTCTGCCTCAGAGGCGACAACGCCCTCTTCCATCTGCTTCATGGCGCCGCGCCGCGGGGCCATGTGACGCTCAAAACCGTCGCCGTGCGGGTCAATGATCCCCGGCAAAACCAAATAGCCAGACACATCAACTTTGCGTGCGGCAGATGTCGCACTAATCCGACCATCGGCCAGGTTCAACTCACTATGGCTATCCAGCCCGTCCGGGTGCAGAATATCCGCCCCTTGCAGGGTCATCTCAAGCGTATTCATTGATCTTCCGTTCTTATCGTTCAATCGGCCTGAGCAGCAGCTTATTGCGCAGCGCAGCGCGCGCCCAGACAGCGCCCGTCGATAACCCCATAGAGCGCCTCTAGCCAAGTGATTTCACGATCAAACTGCCCGGTCGACAAAAAGGACAGCACCTGCGCGATCACTTCGGGGTCATTCATCATGAAGGTATGCGTCACCGGCAGCACGATATGATCCGCCATTCCTGCAACACGGGTGCTGGCGACGGAGACCTTGCCATCATCAACGCCCGGAATCAGCGCAGAAAACACCGGGCTGATGGATTGGTTGCCGGCGATCACGCCCAGAGGGAAATCCACCGAAGGCAGGGATTTTGGCAGGCTGTCCGGGCCAGTTCCCAAGGAAGCCCCGGCAGGCCCGTTGATCAAGCCAAAGACCTTCCAATCGCCCAGCTCATCAACCACTTCGCTGCCCTGATTTGGAGGCCCCAGCATCACCGTGCGCCCCAGATCTTTCGGGAGATGTTCAGGCGCTTTGAACCAGTCACGCAGCAGAATGCCCCCCATGGAGTGGGTGACGAAATGCACTCTTTGCGCCCCACAGTGGGCAATCGCGTCTGGCAAGGTTTCAGCCGCCAGGTCCGCTATAGGACGTTCGGTTGATGCATATCCTGGCCGCACTACCTGAAACCCGCGAGCTTCAAGCACCTGTTCCATAACCACAAAGGAGGTCTCCGATCTGGCAAGCCCGTGCAACAGCACAACACAATCAGCTATAGCCGTGCTTGGCAGCAACGCCAGAACCACGGCAGAAAAACGGGGCAAGATATGTTTCACAAAACGTCGCATCCCTTGCAGATAGGTCGAATACTCCAACGAGAAAAGCCCTGACGGCATTTGCAGCCTTTGAAAAAGCCAGATCCCTTGTCAAAGGCGCTTTGGCGACCAGATGACCAGTGCGATGCCGCCCAGAACTGCCGCTGTGCCCAGGGTCAGCCGCAGCCCGACCGGTTCTGCCAGGAATACCACACCACCAAGGATGGCAATCACCGGAACGCTCAGCTGAATGGTGGCGGCAAGGGCCGGCTGCAACTGCGGCAGGACCCGGTACCACAGCGCATAGCCAAGACCCGAGGTTATGGCCCCCGAAACCACCGCCAGAGCAAGGCCAAGCCCACTGACAACCAAGCTTTCCTGCAAGATCAAAACAAAGGGCAGCATCATCACAGCCGCCCAGATAAAATTGACGCTTGTTGCCACCAGAGGATCACGCTGCGCGCGCCCCAAAAGGCTGTAAATCGCCCAGCCCAACCCGCTCATGCCCATGAGAAGCGCATCCCTGAACGTCACCTGCAGGCTCTCATCGGGCCAAATCACATAGGCCAGCCCAGCAAAGGCAATTGCCGCCCCAGCCAGCTGTCCCGGACTGACGCGACTGCCCGTCACGGCCCCCCAGCCAAACATGGCAATCTGCACAACGCCAAACAGGATCAAGGCGCCAAGCCCCGCGTCAAGCCCCTGATAGGCCAGGCAAAATCCGATCATATAGAGCGTAAGTGACCCGCCCCCCTTGAGGCTGGACATCAAGGGTTGCCGTGGCACGGCACCACGCAGATAACATAAAAACACTAGCATGGCCGCCCCGGATGCTAGCCGCAAAAGGCCAAAGCCAAGGGCATCCATGTACCCTCCGCCGATGGCCATACGGCCAAGCACCGAATTGGCTGCAAAGGCGACCAAAACAACAACAATCAGCGCAATCAGCTGCATCCCCGGCCCTCGGTCAGGCCGGTAGTGCCGGCTCAGTCGTGAAGTATCCGCAAATCGGTATCACCATGACCACAGGTGTAGCAACAGTCCTCGCAACGCTGTGAATTGTTCAGCCCGACCCCCCAGTATTTGTCAGTATTGCCGCGCACCCAGGCGCCATAACAAATGGTCTCGCCAGTGCTGCAATTCAGATTGTAGACCTTCTCATCGTAGTCATCGAGAAGATAGACTTCGTCATCCCCGGGCCAGGCACGATTATAGTCCTGACTGTAGAATTCCAGACTGACGATATGCGGGTAGTCGCTGCGGATGGTCCATCTCAGGTTATCGGCTGAAGCCGGAACAACGCTTCCTATAACCAGTGCTACTGCTGCAAAAAATGCCAGAAACTTCATGTCTTCCCCCAGAGCTGCTCATCCAAACAGTTTCAAGGTTAGGGGCCGACGAAGAAAAATCAAAACTTTTTGCGGATTACACCTCGGCAAAAGCAGCCGGATAGATCAGCTCCGCCTCAGGCACATCCTCTCCGGGGGCCGCAAGCATTGTGTATTCCAGCGGATAGGGTGTCGTCAGCCGTGCCGCACGCGCGCGGGAAAAGCCGCATGTCTCGTAAAAACCTGGCTGCCCAAGAACCACGATAGCGGGCACCTCAGTACCTTTCGGGATTTCAGCCGCCAATGCGAGTTCACTCACCAGACGTCGCCCTATTTGCCACGCACCTTTGGGTTGTCCCTGCGGTGCACTGGCTCCGCGCTGAAAGGCTGGCCAGACGGCAACTGGCGCCAGGCACAATCAACCTGCAGGGGCTACCATGCGTGACAGGGCTGCATAGCCAGCAATACGCCCCTGCCAGTAAACCACTGTTTCGCTTACCATGTCACCGTTGCGGCGCAGGGCATGGACAAGCGCAACCTCCGCTTCACCACCAAAGGCGACCCGCAAAAGCGCATCAACTTCGGTCACCTCATCTGGTCGCATGTCTCGGCTGCTACCCGGTCCGATTGGCATGTGCTTTCTCCAGACTTGGCTTTCAGCAACGTATCACCAACTTTCCTTGGGCGAGCAACAAAAAAGGGGCCGCCCAAAGGCGACCCCAAATCATCCAGCAGGATGGCGTGATTTACCTTTTCGGCAGGTCTTCCATATGGAAGACCGCCTGTCAGGCATCACAAACCCAAAGGGTTTGCAATTACATCATGCCGCCCATGCCGCCCATGCCGCCCATGTCGGGCATGCCGCCGCCAGCTGCGCCGCCGTCTTTCGACGGTTTGTCCGCAACCATGGCTTCGGTGGTGATCAGCAGACCCGCAACCGAAGCTGCATCTTCCAGCGCGGTACGTGCCACTTTGGCAGGGTCGATCACACCAAAGGCAAACATGTCGCCATATTCTTCGGTCTGAGCGTTGAAGCCAAAGTTGTTGTCGTCGCTTTCGCGCACTTTGCCAGCAACCACTGCACCGTCAACACCGGCGTTTTCAGCGATTTGACGCAGAGGCGCTTCAATGGCTTTACGCACGATCACGATACCAGCGTTCTGGTCAGCATTTGCGCCTTCCAAGTTTGCCAGCGCTTTACCAGCCTGAACCAGAGCAACACCACCACCAACGATGACGCCCTCCTGAACAGCAGCGCGTGTCGCGTTCAGTGCATCGTCAACGCGGTCTTTGCGCTCTTTGACTTCGACTTCGGTCATGCCGCCAACGCGGATAACAGCAACACCGCCAGCCAGTTTGGCAACGCGTTCTTGCAGTTTTTCACGGTCATAGTCGGAAGAAGTTTCTTCAATCTGAGCACGGATCTGAGTGACGCGCGCTTCGATTTCTGCTTTCTCGCCGGCACCGTCAACGATAGTGGTCTCGTCTTTGGTGATTTCGACTTTCTTGGCTGTGCCCAGCATGTCCATGGTGACGGACTCAAGCTTCATGCCCAGATCTTCGGAGATCACCTGACCGCCGGTCAGAATGGCCAGATCCTGCATCATGGCTTTGCGGCGATCGCCGAAACCAGGTGCTTTGACTGCAGCAATTTTCAGGCCGCCGCGCAGTTTGTTGACAACCAAAGTTGCTAGGGCTTCGCCTTCGACGTCTTCGGCGATGATCAGCAGTGGCTTTTGCGACTGGATCACCTGCTCGAGCAGTGGAACCATCGACTGCAGCGAAGAGAGTTTCTTCTCGTGCAGCAGGATCATGCAGTCTTCGAGATCTGCGATCATTTTGTCGGCGTTGGTCACGAAGTAGGGTGACAGGTAGCCACGGTCAAACTGCATGCCTTCGACAACATCGGTCTCTGTTTCCAGGCCTTTGTTTTCTTCGACAGTGATCACGCCTTCGTTGCCAACTTTCTGCATCGCGTCTGCGATCTGCTGGCCGATGGCGGCTTCGCCGTTGGCGGAGATGGTGCCAACTTGCGCAACTTCAGCGGAGTCTTTGACTTCGCGTGCCATGTCTTTGATGCCCTGAACAACAGTCGAAGTCGCAAGATCGATGCCGCGCTTCAGATCCATTGGGTTCAGGCCAGCAGCAACCTGCTTGAGGCCTTCTTTGACGATGGCCTGGGCCAGAACGGTGGCTGTCGTGGTGCCGTCGCCTGCTTCGTCATTGGTGCGGGAAGCAACTTCCTTGACCATCTGAGCGCCCATGTTTTCGAACTTGTCTTCCAGTTCGATTTCTTTGGCAACGGACACACCATCTTTGGTGATGCGCGGTGCGCCAAAGCTTTTGTCCAGAATGACATTGCGGCCTTTGGGGCCCAGGGTCACTTTGACAGCGTCAGCCAGAATGTTGACGCCGGCCAGCATACGGTTGCGGGCATCGGTGTCGAATTTGACGTCCTTAGCAGCCATGTTTTATTCTCCTCGAGAAAATCTGTGTTTGATAGCGAAATGTCTTGGGATCAGAGAAGCGGTAAGGCTTACTCGATGATACCCATGATGTCGCTTTCCTTCATCATCAGCAGCTCTTCGCCGTCGACGGTGACTTCGGTGCCGGACCATTTGCCGAACAGGATGGTGTCGCCGGCTTTGACAGCCATTGCGATCAGCTCACCGTTGTCTTTGCGTGCACCTTCGCCGGTTGCGACGACCTGGCCTTCGCTGGGCTTTTCTTTGGCGGATTCGGGAATGATCAGGCCACCAGCGGTTTTTTCTTCGCTTTCAGTGCGACGAACCAGCACGCGGTCGTGAAGTGGTTTCAATGCCATCTTTGCAGCTCCTTATAAGGCTCAAAGGTTGTTATCTCTATTCCCTCTACTCCCCGCAGAGGGCGTTATCACTCACACCTGATGAGTGCTAACGGAGGAATAGCTAGGCACGAGATCGGCATGAGTCAACCAAAATGGACAAGAAATTTTGTGCAAAAATACGCCACCGGCGACAAAGCGGGAAAAATCACTCGGAGGCGGCTGCTTCATCCGTCTCAGACGTCACAGGCTCCCAGCTATAGGCCCAGTGTTTCAGCCCTGCCTGCCCTGCTTCTGTCAGCTGATAAATGCCTGTGGAAACCCTTTCGAACCAGCCATAATGATTGGCCGCCATCAGCGATGTCGCCCGCCCCACCCCCGATGCCTTGGCGACCTCTGCGCCTTTGCTTGCGCCCGCCTCGGCCAGGCAGGCCGCGCAGCGCAGCGCATCCTGGCGGTAGGCGGTGACGATGCCCTGGCGCGTGGCCCCACCGGCATTTGGATCTCCCTCAAGCCGGTTGAATTCCCGCAGCAGTCGCTGTTGGCGCTTTTTAGACTTGCGCGGCGCATAGGGGCCGGGATCGCAGTGCACCTCGCAGCGGCCGTCCGGCAGCACGGTAATCAGACCAAGGCACAGCCGCCGACAAAGCGCCAGATTGTCCTTGAGCATCCGCCGCGCTTGCCGCCCCTTGGGGCGCGGCACCGCGATATAGACCAGATCGGTCACCGATTGGCGGGTTACTGCCTGATGGAACAGAGACAGCGAAAACCGCAGCTTCAGCTCCACAATCACGGGATCCTCATCGCCGCGGCGCGCCATCACATCGGCGGCACCGACCTCGCCCTTGACCTCATAGCCCTGCGCTTGCAGCAGGCTTTTAACGGGCGGGTATAACTGATCTTCGCGGTCCATGAATGCGACCATAGGTCGGCCTCAGGGAAAACGAAAGAGCAAGAGGCGTCAGGCTAAAAGGTTGCAACACCCGAAGGCCAAGGCTAGCCTCAGGAGGTGTTTTCACGGAGGCAGAATGCGCTTTCTTCTCATCATTTTCTGGCTGTTTTTCCCCGCTTTGGCGCAGGCCGCATGCTCCGGGGAAGATCTGCGCCCACGGCTTTCTGCTAAATCAGCAGCACGGCTGGAACAGGCCGTTGCGAAAGTCCCCTTTGCCGAAGGCAATCACTGGATTGCCAGACGCGGAGAGCAAAGCATCCATGTTGTCGGCACCATGCATTTGGGAGATGGGCGCATGCACCGCGTGATGCGCCAATTACGTCCCCTGATCCTGTCGTCGGACCTGGTCTTCCTTGAACAACTCGCCTCAAACCTGCCGGAGGATCCGCAGGAGGTCATGAAAACATATCAGCATCATTTTGTGATGCCCCGTGGCAAGCGCCTTGATCAGCTCCTCAGCCCTGCCGATTATGACGCCATCAGACTGCAAGCCCAGCTCCTGGGGATCAGCCAGGACATTGCCCCCTTCGTCCAACCATGGGTCTATTCGCGGCGCTTGCGGGCTTCTGGTTGCGGCCCCCGTGGATTGACCGGACCCCGCGGTCTGGACGAGCGCATTCGCAGGTTTTCGCTGAAAAGAGGGATTGCACTGGCCGCACTGGAAAAACCGGGGGACGGGTTACGCGCTTTTTCAGGGCGACCGCTGAAGGATCAGCTGCGTTTGCTAGAGCTGAACCTCCATAACTCCTTTTCCAATAATGACCTGGCCGTCACACGTCGTGAAGCCTTTTTCGACGAAAATCTCACCGAGGGATGGATCCTCACCAGCTGGAAACGCGCTGAAGCCGCAGGCAGAGATCGCGCGCAGATAGAGCGCCTTGACGCACAGCTATTTCGACGTCTTCACGACAATCGTAACAAAGCTTGGATGTCGGTGTTGCGCAGCCGGACGGAGAAAGACATCCTGGTGGCCGTTGGAGCTGCACATCTGCCCGGTCGCAACGGTGTTTTGAATCTTTTGCAACGCCAAGGCTACATCTTGGAGCGCACCAAGTTTCGCTAGAGAACGTACAAATGCCGCATCGCAGCACGGGTGCGGTACAGGTGGGGTGACAAGCTGAGACCTGCAGCTTATAAGGCGCGCAAACTCTCCCTTTAGTTCACAGGATAGCATGATGACCGTCCAAGTTTTTGGCCATAAATCCCCCGACACCGATTCCACTGGCTCTCCTATCATCTGGGCCTGGTACCTGAACGAGATCAAAGGCGTCGCGGCTGAGCCCAAATTGCTGGGCGAACCAAACACCGAAGCTGCCTTCATGCTGCAGCGCTGGAACCTGGACAAGCCCGCGATCATCGCCGATGTGGCTGACGATCAGGCCGTTGTCATCGTCGATACCAACAACCCGGCTGAGCTGCCCGCCAATATCAATGGCGCCGATGTTCAGGCCATCATCGACCACCACAAACTGGTTGGCGGCCTGGAGACCAAAGGCCCTATCGACATCACCATCCGTCCACTGGCCTGCACCGCCACCATCATGCACGACCTGATCGGCGACGATATGGCCAAGATGCCCGAAGCCGTCAAAGGTGCTGCGTTGACCTGCATCCTGTCGGACACGCTGGAATTCCGCTCGCCCACCACCACCGATCATGATCGCGCCGTGGCCGAAAAGCTGGCTGCCGATCTGGGCATCGACATTGCCTCCTATGCCGCCGACATGTTCGCCGCCAAATCCGATGTCTCGTCCTTCTCTGACGCAGAACTGCTGCGCATGGACAGCAAGGAATACGCAGTGGACGGCACCAAGTTCCGCGTTTCGGTACTGGAAACCACAGCCCCCGCAGTTGTGCTGGACCGCAAGGCCTCGATCATCGACAGCATGACAGCGGTCGCCACTGAAGATGGCGTTGATCAGGTTCTGCTCTTTGTTGTTGATATTCTCAACGAAGAAGCCACCCTGCTGGTGCCCAATGATCTGGTGAAAGCCGTTGCAGAAAAAAGCTTTGGCGCAGCAGTTTCTGGCGACGCAGTTGTGTTGCCCGGCATCATGAGCCGCAAAAAACAGATCATCCCGAACCTCAAAGTCTGAGGCGCGCGGCACAACCGTTGGCCGCATCCGTAAGCATCAGGGCGTCCTTGTCAGGGCGCCCTTTTTTTCTGTGTTGCTTTCCTGCGTTGCCGCTGTCGTTCTTAACTCCAGACCGTCTGCGCCTTTGCAAACGCAGCCCCCTCGCACCGCAGCCAGAAATGTATATACATTGCAACGACATTGTAGTAACAAAGTTGTGCTCAAAAGGGAGCCGCCAGATGGCCAAGACTGAAAAACCCAAAAAAGGACGCAAGGATTCCCAGCTGATCATTCGTATTTCGAAAGAAGAGCGGGATGCATTTGTGGATCTTTGTGATGCGCTCGATACGAGTGCCGCGCGCGAAATTCGCCGCTTCATCCGGGGGTTCCTGACCGAGCACGACACCAAAACATCCGACGGCTAAGCGAAGGGATCACAGACATGACCAAAAAAGCAAAACTCAAAGACCTGAAAAAAGAAGTCGACCTGCGTAAGAGCAAGGTCGCACGCCAGGGAGAGAAACTGAAGGCTGCCAAAAGAGCACTTAAGAAAGCTGCCAAAAAGGCTCTTAAGAAAGCCGCATAAGCTTTCTTGCTTCAGGAGCAATGACCAGCGGCGCCGGAGCGCCGCCGGTTCTGGCTCTGCAGCCTTCGTGGCCCCTTGGGCCGACAAAAGCTGCAAAGTCCTGTCATTTAAGCAATCAGTGTCCGTTGCCGCCGCCGCCATTGCCACCGCCGCCATTGCCACCGCCGCCGTTACCACCGCCGCCATTGCCACCGCCGCCATTGCCACCGCCGCCGTTACCACCGCCGCCGCTGCCACCGCCGCCATTGCCGCCACCGCCGCCGTTACCGCCGCCGCCGTTGCCACCGCCGCCGTTGCCACCGCCGCCATTGCCGCCACCGCCGCCGTTACCAAGGCTGCCTCCGCCACTTCCGCGGTTGGCCGAGCCGGTTTTGCCTGCCCCTGTCAGAGCTCTGTCGCCCTTCATCTCGTCCTGCCCAGGCGTGCCTTTAGACTTGACCTGGTTCTCGTCATGGAACTGAGAAAAGACAACATCGTCATCTTCTGCCCAGGGATTCCCGTGAGCCGCAAATGCGGGGGTGGCTGAAACTCCAATTACCGCGGACGCCAAAGCCGGCGCAAGAAATTGAATGAAACCTTTGTTACTCATTGCTCTGCCTTTCCAGACTGCTTTTACAGTTCGCGCGCTATCACATGGCTAATTTTGAATGTTTAATAAACCCTTACTCCTGAGACATTTAAGAACCTGAGCAAAATCCTGCCACTTGGGCAGGACGCCGCTGACCACCGGCAGGGTTTTCCGAGTGGCGTAAGGCGAGTATCTCGTTCATATCTGGGCCTGCATTGCCACACCCCCAGGTTCACACAGGAAAGGCCCGTTTTATGACCCGCATTATTGAAACGCTTGCAGAGATTTCTGATCCCTATAAGGCACTGTTTGTCGATCTCTGGGGCTGTGTGCACAATGGCATCACCGCCTTCCCTGATGCTGTCGCTGCCCTCCAGGGCTACCGCGCCCGAGGCGGCAAGGTTGTGCTGGTGACCAACTCTCCCAAACCCCGCGCCGGTGTTGCCAGCCAACTCGCAGAGTTTGGCGTGCCGGACGATGCCTATGACACCATTGCCACCTCTGGCGATTCTGCGCGCTCCGCAATGTTTACCGGGGCCGTTGGCAACAAGGTCTACTTCATGGGCGAATGGCAGCGCGATGCCGGGTTCTTTGAACCCCTGCACGTCATCCACAACCCGGTCGAGATCACCCGTGTTTCCCTGGCCGAGGCCGAAGGCATTGTCTGCTGCGGCCCCTTTGACACCATGGCCGATCCGGATGTGAACCGTGCCGATTTTCTGCTGGCCAAACAAAAGGGGCTGAAACTGCTTTGCGCCAACCCTGACATCATTGTTGACCGGGGCGAGACCCGCGAATGGTGCGCCGGTGCTCTGGCGCGCCTATACACCGAAATGGGCGGCCAGAGCCTTTATTTTGGCAAGCCGCATCCCCCTATCTACGACCTCGCGCGCCGCCGTCTGGCAGAACTGGGCAGCGATATTGCAGATGGCGATATTCTCGCCATTGGCGATGGTCCCCATACGGATATTGCCGGTGGTATGGGCGAGGGGATCGATTCCCTTTTCATCACAGGCGGTCTGGCAGCCAGTGAAACAAAAACCACGCAACAGCCCGATGCCGCGGCCCTAGCCACCTATCTTGAGCAGGAACAATCGGCTCCCACCTATAGCATTGGCTTTTTGCGATAGGGCGAACAACCTATTATTTACAAATAGTTAAAACCCGAAAACCTGATCGGCAGAAGCTTGGCTTCTGCCGTTTTTCGTTGCGCTATCTTTCAACGTTTTGTCGCTGATCTCCCCGACACGGCGCTAGAAAAACCACTTGATTTTCTGCACCTGCAAAGTAATAAAGTTGCGACAGCTCCAATCCGAGCGCCTGAAAATTTCAAAGCCACCTTCAACGGGGCGATCTCATGGAGGATCAAATGTTGGACAACATGCCACGCGGAACCATCTGCATCGAAGACATCGAAATGGGCATGACACGCTTTGTCCGCAAAGTGATCACCGATGAGGATATCGAGATGTTCTCGCAGGTCTCCACCGACCGCAATCCGGTGCACCTGGACGATGACTATGCACAGGACACCATCTTTCAGGGCCGTATCGCCCATGGGATGCTGACAGCGGGTCTGATCTCTGCCGTCATCGGTGAGCAACTGCCCGGCCACGGCACCATCTACATGAGCCAGTCGCTGAAATTCCTCGCCCCCGTGCGCCCCGGTGATCTGGTTCTGGCCGAGGTCGAAGTGACCGATATCATCATCGACAAACGCCGGGTCAAACTGGATTGCCGCTGCATGGTCGATGGCAAAAAGGTTCTGGTCGGCGAGGCCATGGTCATGGCCCCCTCGCGCAAGTTCGACTAGGCACCTTTGCTTGTCTGAGAATGCATTTTAGCAGCAGCTAAAGAGATGGCACCGCGCGATGGCGAACCCAGTGCGTTGTCTTGGTGATCAGGCGCTTGCAAGCCCCTCGCATGGGCGCTAGGCAGTTCCTATGCGCATCATACGAGACTATCAATTTGTGGAAGAGCAAGATCGCGGCGCCAGCGTTGCGATCGGCAATTTCGACGGGGTTCACCGCGGCCATCAGTCGGTGATCGATCTGGCACGCGCTGCTGCACCAGACGCGCCTTTGGGCGTGATGACCTTTGAGCCGCACCCGCGCGAATTCTTTTCCCCCAATGCCCCGCCCTTTCGGCTGATGTCGCCCGAGGCGCGTGCCTCGCGTCTGGAAAAACTCGGCGTTTCGCGCCTGTACCAGCTGAATTTCAACGCAGCCCTCTCTGGCCTGACCCCGGAAGATTTCGCCCGCAAGGTCATCGCCGAGGGTCTGGGCCTGCGTCATGTGGTTGTGGGCGCTGATTTCTGTTTTGGCAAAGGCCGCAGCGGCACCGTTGAGGATCTGAAACGTTATGGTTCTGAGATGGGCTTTGGCGTCACCATCGCCCCCCTGATGGAACATTCAGAAGATACGGTGTCCTCCACGGCCATTCGCACCGCTCTCAGCGAGGGACGCCCCCGCGACGCAGCCGCCATGCTCAGCCATTGGCACCGGATCGAGGGCGAAGTCATCGGCGGCGAGCAACGCGGCCGTGATCTTGGTTTCCCAACGGCCAATATGTCGATCGACGGGCTGCATCCACCTGCCTTTGGTGTCTATGCGGTGCTGGTCGATGTGCTCGACGGGCCGCACAAGGGCAGTTATCAGGGGGCAGCTTCGGTTGGTGTGCGCCCGATGTTTGATGGCGAACACCCCAATATTGAAACCTTCCTGTTTGATTTCACCGGTAACCTGTATGGTGCCACGCTGTCGGTGGCGCTGGTGGACTATCTGCGCCCCGAAATGAAGTTCGACGGGCTGGAGGGGCTGGTGGCACAAATGAATACAGATTGCGCCCGTGCCCGTGACATCCTCGATCATGAGGCACAACTACCGACAAAGGCACTTCCATGAGCGAAGGCATCGACCGACGCGGTCTGGGCAAACGGTTCTGGGAAAAGAAACCGCTGGCAAAACTCAACGATCAGGAATGGGAAGCGCTGTGCGACGGCTGTGGCAAATGCTGCCTCAACAAGCTGGAGGACGAAGACAGTGGCGAGGTTGCCCTCACCCGTGTCGCCTGCCGCCTGCTGGATGACGCCACATGTCGCTGTGCGCATTATGAAAACCGCCACCAGTTCATTCCCGAATGCATCGTGCTAAAGCCCGATAATCTTGACACGCATGCCTATTGGATGCCGCAGACCTGCGCCTATCGTCTGCTCTGGGAGGGCAAGCCCCTGCCGCAATGGCATCCGCTGCTGACCGGTGATCCCGACAGTGTGCATGCGGCAGGTGTTTCGGTGCGCGGCTGGACCGTTTCCGAATTCGACACCCCGGAAGAAGACTGGGAAGACCACATCATCGAGGAGCCTATCTGATGTTTTTTGCCTCTGACAATTCCGGCCCCATCCCTGCGCAGGTGCTTCAGGCCCTGACGGAGGCAAACACAGGCTACGCCATGGGCTATGGCGCAGATGCCGAGATGGAACAGGTCACCACCCGCATCCGCGAGATCTTTGAGGCCCCTGACGCTGCCGTGTACCTGGTGGCAACGGGCACTGCGGCAAATTCATTGGCGCTGGCAACCCTGTGCAAACCGTTTGAGACGATCTTTTGCACCCCCACCGCGCATATCCACGAAGACGAGTGCAACGCGCCTGAGTTCTATACTGGTGGTGCCAAGCTGACGCTTGTGCCTGGCGCCCCCGGCTTTGACGACAAGATGACACCCGAAGCCCTGCGCGCAACCATTGCCAAGGAAGAAACCCGCGGCGTGCACGGCCCGCAGCGCGGCCCAGTCTCGCTGACGCAGGTGACCGAACGCGGCACCATCTATTCGCTGGCAGAGCTGCAAGCGCTATCGGCGGTCACGCGCGAATTCGGCCTGCCACTGCATATGGACGGCGCGAGATTCACCAATGCCCTGGTGGCGCTGGACTGCACCCCGGCCGAGATGACCTGGAAAGCTGGCGTCAACGCGGTGTCGTTTGGCGGCACCAAGAACGGACTCATGGGGGTCGAGGCGGTGATCTTCTTTGATCCCAAGCACGCCTGGGAATTTGAGCTGCGGCGCAAGCGCGGTGGCCATCTGTTTTCCAAACATCGCTACCTGTCGGCGCAGATGCTGGCCTATCTGACGGATGATCTGTGGCTGACGAACGCCCGCGCGGCCAATGCCAATTGCGCTACGCTGACTGCTGGTCTGCACCAGAAGGGCGCTCCCTTCCTGCATGACCCACAGGCCAATATGATCTTTGCTGCCCTGCCTCGGGCAACGCATCAGCGCCTATACGACAATGGTGCCTCTTATCACCTGTGGGATGGACCGCTGGAAGGCAACCCAGACGAGCTGGTTGCAGCGCGTTTTGTCTGTGATTGGGCCATCAGCCGCGATCAGATTGATCAGTTTCTCAACCTGATCTGACCGGTATCTTGCCGAGGTATATCTGCGATAAAACTTGGCCTGATGTCCAAACCAAATACAAAAACACCCCGGCCCAAGCCGGGGTGTTTTTGTAGTCGTTACGTTTTTTGCTCGTTAGGTAGAAATGCAGATCCATGCATGGGGCTCAACCTAGCGCTCCAAACTAGCGCTCCAAATCCGCCCAAAAGCTGCGCAGGATTTCCGCCGTCGTTTCAGCATGCGTGATCGGCAACATATGCCCGGCCTCCGGCACGACCAGCGCCTTGGCATGTTTCAAGCGACGGACCAGCCCGTCATTGATCAGCGGCATCACAGCCTGGCTTTTGCCACCGCTCAGCAGCAAAACTGGCATAGAGACCAGATCCAGCCCGCCGGGAGCCAGCAAGCCGATATCGTCCAGATAGAGCGTATCATGGCTGGCCGGAACCACCTTCATGGCGCGGATCATCGCAGCGCGGGCCTGTTCCGGCAGATCCGGCCACTTTGGCTCCCCCGTGCCCCACATGCGGTTAAAGAACCGCGTCGCGTTCTCCAGATCTCCTGCGGCGTAGAACTCGGCAAAGGGCGCCTCTTCAGCCTCCAATGCGGCCTGCGCCTCCGGGGCTTCAGCCCGCGTCACAGCAAACAGAACCGGCTCAATCAGCGTGAGGCTTTTTACCAGATCCGGGCGGGCGCGGGCCATACGCAACGCGACGGTCGCCCCAAAAGAATGCCCGACCAGATCGACCGGTTCCTCCTCTGCCTGCAACAGCTGAAGGCCAGCCTCAACATTGGCAGTTTGGAAATTGCCCTGCCCGTCCCAGTCTGGGCTGCGCCCGTGGGAATACATGTCAAAACCGGTCAGGGTGATCTCATCCTGCATTGCGGCTGCCAGTGCGCGCCAGGCACCGGAATGCGCCAGCGAGCAATGCACCGCCAGAACCCGGCGGGCACCTGCCCCAAAACTTCGCGAATAGATCTCGCTCAAAATGCCATCCTTTGTTTCATACCCTTTGTTGACCTAACCTGCGATATGCTGTTCCAGATCCTCGATCCGATCTTGCCCCCAGAACCGTGCCCCATCAGCCGTCACATAGAACGGCGCGCCAAAGACACCGGCCTTTACCGCATCCTCGAGGTTTTGCGCATATCTCTCCGCGCCGGCCAAAAGCCCGCTCTCCGCCAGTGCGGGGTCGAAGCCGGCGTTTTGCAAACAATCCTTGATCACGTCGTCCTGCGCGATATCGCGATCTTCAGCCCAGACCGCCCGCAGCAGCCCGTGCACCAATGCGCCCATATCGCCGCCACCAGCCGTCTGAGCTGCGATAATCGCATAAGACGACGGCGCCGCGTTGGTTGGCCAATGGGCAGGTTTCAGATTGATCACCATGCCTGACTTTTTCGCCTGCCGTTCCATCTCGATCAACCGGTACTCCTGCCGAGAGACGTGACGTTCCTTGGGGGCTGTACCTCCGGTGCGACCAAATAGCGCCATGATATCCAGTGGTTTGTAATTCACCTGCGCATTCTGGCGCGCCATCGCCTCTTCCAGCCGGGTTCCGGCCAGATATGCATAGGGTGACAGGGTCGAGAAATAGTAATCAATGGTCGCCATGGTGGTTTTCTCCAGCTTAGAACTAGGCTGGACGCTACGCGCATGCTAAGCGGTGAGCAAGATCACGAATCTGTCACATAGCCATTGCTGCCGGGGATATCAGCCAATGCCGACTTTGAACGAACCCAAGCTTATCGCTGGGAACGCCAACCTCCCGCTTGCCAAAACCATTGCCCGCCGTATGAGCATGCACCGCGGTGTCGACCAGGGACTGGTGGATGCACGTGTTGAACGTTTCAACGATGGCGAAATCTTTGTTGAGGTTTACGAAAACGTCCGCGGAGAGGACATGTTCATCATTCAGCCGACCTCCAATCCGGCGAATGACAACCTGATGGAGCTGCTGATCATCTCTGATGCGCTGCGCCGCTCGTCAGCCCAGCGGATCACCGCCGTGATCCCCTATTTCGGCTACGCCCGTCAGGACCGCCGCACCAAGGCCCGCACACCCATTTCTGCCAAATTGGTTGCGAACATGCTCACCGGAGCCGGCATCGAGCGGGTCCTGACAATGGATCTGCATGCTGCCCAAATTCAGGGTTTCTTTGATATCCCTGTCGACAACCTCTATGCCTCGCCAATCTTTGCGCTGGACGTGAAAAACCAGTTCAAGGATCGGATGGACGATCTCATGGTGGTCTCTCCCGACGTTGGCGGTGTTGCGCGTGCACGTGAGCTGGCCAAACGGATCAACGCGCCTTTGTCGATTGTCGACAAGCGTCGCGAAAAGGCCGGCGAAGTCGCCGAGATGACCGTCATTGGTGACGTCACCGACAAGATCTGCCTGATCATCGACGATATGTGCGACACTGCCGGTACATTGTGCAAGGCGGCCCAGGTGCTGCTCGACAATGGCGCCAAGGAAGTACACGCCTATATCACACACGGTGTGATGAGCGGCCCTGCTGTGGAACGCGTCAGCAACTCGGTAATGAAGTCACTGGTGTTGACCGATTCCATTCAACCCACCGAGGCTGTACTGGCAGCGCCCAATATCCGGATCCTGCCAACAGCACCGCTGTTTACACAGGCCATTCTGAATATCTGGCATGGCACCTCTGTATCCTCCCTGTTTGAAGACAAGACCCTGATCCCGATCTACGAGTCCCTTGGCTCCAACGGGGCCTGAGTCCCTCTCAGACCATTTTGAAAGGCCCCGCGCAGCTATCTGCCGGGGCCTTTTTCGTATCGAGTGTGGTCGACAATGCTGTGACGCGTCATCTTGTTCTTCAATGTCTGCAATGAGCCCAAATTGCAGGATGCTGCAGAATTCACGGATGGCTGCTTTTACCCCCAGACACGATCTTAGCCAAGCGGAAGACCTGGGTCAGTTGCTTCGATGCTTGGGCGCTGTGAGGCGCTTTCCCACCAATCGGCAAGTGCGGAATACTTGCTCAATGCCATCGCGCCTTCCGGCGCTTGGACGAAGTATGCAATCATTGGTGCAAGGTGGCAATCAGCAAGCGTAAAGGTCCGACCGTCGAGGACATGGCCCTCGGACACCAGCGCATCTAATGCGCCTAGAACGGGGAGCGAGGCTTCGATACCGGCTGCAATCTCGGTTTTGTTGCTCTGTTCACCAGCTGCCGGGCGGAATACACGGTGCGCGAACACCTGTCGAACCATGGGGCGGTAGCCATAAATGTCCATAATTGAAACGACTTGCGTCACACGTGCGAGAACCTCGGCTCTGGTTGGCATTAGGTCCGGACCACCAAAAGCAGCATCGACGTAGCGAGTGATTGCTGCCGTTTCATATACGTCAAATTCGCCATGGCTCAGGACGGGTACGCGGCGAAACGGGTGGCGCTTCAAATAGTCTCGTGGAATGTCGATCGCAAATGGATCAACTTCCTCCGTTTCATAGGGTACGCCCTTCTCGTGCAGCGCCACGCGCGCAATGCGATTGTAGACGCTGAACTGGTAACCACGAAGCACAACAGGTTTTCTCATTCTTCGATCTTAGTCATCCGCGGCTAGCGCTGAAAAAGCCGTTTACCAAAGGCGGACGGCAAAACCCGCATTGAAACTGACTTTCGCGACAATGGCTCGAAAGGCAGCTAAGTCCGCACAGCGGACATTCGCCATTACATAAGACCAACACGAGGCGGCCTTTGACCAGGGTTGACAAAAGCCCCCAATGCGCCGTCAGGCCTCAGCCCACGTCCCAGTCATCCTCAAAGGGCAGCTCTCCAATAGCGGTCCAGGCGGCGCGGAGGCGGGCAATGCGGCTGTCTCCCCAAGTGCGGAACACCACTTCAAAATCCGTGCTAGTGATATTCTCGGCTACCAACTCGGCGCGAATGGCGGCATTGGTGTCCATATCCCAGAGCGAGATCGAGACCTGCACGGCAGGCGGGCGGCGATAGGCCTCCTTGAAGCTCACCAGCTTACGCCGCTCTCGGGCGCCCTCACCGGTCCACATACTGCCACCACTGTCGAACTCGGAAAACAGGACCAAATCGCCCTGTTCAATACCAGTTCGTGGATTGCTCAATCTTTGCATCTGTCGCCGTTTCGATCGCTTGCCTCAGTCTCTCTGGAACCGAGAGATCTGCAAGTACACACTAAAAGAACTTAATTATCAAAAAACAAAACCGGCCCGTCATCACTGAGGGCCGGCTTTAGATCGTTTTGGTCACACCAGGCGGTGCACAGAGGGGCCTTAGAGGCTCATGTGGGTGCCCAGGGCCTCCATATCCGCCAGCAGCTTAGCTGCCTCTTCAACTAGGCCATGTGGTGGCTCGGCTTGTTGCGCGGTCTTGTAAAGCAGGCGAGCCTCTTCGATCAGCTCGTCCAGATGGGCACGGGTCATCTCGTCCATCGGGATCGCCTTTTCAGCGAGAACCGAAAGGGCCTCTGCGCTGATTTCGGCAAAACCGCCAGTGACCACAAACTCCGAAGTGCCTTGCGAGCTTTCCACCCGCAGGACACCCGGACGCAGGGTGGTGATGGTGGGTGCATGGTTCGGCATCGCCGTCATGTCACCCTCCGCGCCGGGGATCAGGACCGCGTTCACCTGAAGCGAAGCAAGGCTTCGCTCCGGGCTCACGAGGTCAAATTGCATGGTATCAGCCATCAGGGCCCTCCTTAGGCCGCGTCAGCAGCCATTTTCTCGGCTTTTGCGATCACTTCATCGATGCCGCCAACCATGTAGAAGGCGCCTTCGGGGAGGTGGTCGTATTCGCCAGCCACAACGGCCTTGAACGACGCGATGGTGTCTTCCAGCGGAACCTGCTTACCATCGGCACCGGTGAAGATTTTCGCAACGTCAAACGGCTGGGACAGGAAGCGTTCGATCTTACGCGCACGGGCCACAGCCAGTTTGTCGTCTTCCGAAAGCTCGTCCATGCCGAGAATGGCGATGATGTCCTGCAGCGACTTGTAACGCTGAAGGATCTGCTGAACGTCGGTTGCAACTTTGTAGTGCTCTTCACCGATGACCAGTGGATCCAGCAGACGCGATGTCGAACCCAGTGGGTCAACAGCAGGATAGATACCTTTTTCCGAGATCGCCCGATCCAGAACGGTTGTCGCATCCAGGTGCGCAAACGAGGTCGCAGGAGCAGGGTCAGTAAGGTCATCCGCAGGAACGTAGACGGCCTGAACAGAGGTAATCGAACCATTTTTGGTCGACGAAATCCGTTCCTGCATCGCACCCATGTCGGTGGCCAGTGTTGGCTGGTAGCCAACCGCAGAAGGAATACGACCCAAGAGAGCCGAAACCTCGGAACCCGCCTGTGTGAAGCGGAAGATGTTGTCGACGAAGAACAGAACGTCGGAGCCTGTGTCATCACGGAACTGTTCCGCCAGGGTCAGACCTGACAGAGCAACCCGCATACGCGCACCGGGAGGTTCGTTCATCTGGCCGTAGACCAGCGCAATTTTCGACTCTGGCAGGTTATCAGGAACGATAACACCGGATTCGATCATCTCGTGGTAAAGGTCATTCCCTTCACGGGTCCGCTCACCAACACCGGCGAACACGGACACACCAGAGTGCACCTTCGCGATGTTGTTGATCAGTTCCATGATCAGAACGGTTTTACCAACGCCGGCACCGCCGAACAGACCAATTTTACCACCCTTGGTGTAGGGGGCCAGCAGGTCGATGACCTTGATGCCGGTGGTCAGGATCTCGGTTGCGGTGGACTGCTCGTCAAAAGCAGGCGCATCGCCGTGGATCGCACGGGTTTCAGTGGACTCTACGGGGCCCTTTTCATCAACGGGCTCGCCGATGACGTTGAGGATACGGCCCAGGGTCGCATTGCCGACTGGAACCGCGATTGGGGCGCCAGTGTCTGTCACGTCCTGACCGCGAACGAGACCTTCGGTCGCGTCCATAGCGATGGTACGGACTGTGTTCTCACCCAGGTGCTGGGCAACTTCGAGAACCAGTTTCTTACCGTTGTTGTCAGTGGTGACGGCGTTGAGGATTTCCGGCAGGGCATCCTCGAACTGCACGTCCACAACGGCGCCAATCACCTGCGTGATTTTGCCTTTTGCGTTTGCCATGTGTTTGTCTCCGGTTGTCTCTTAGAGCGCCTCAGCGCCCGAAATGATTTCAATCAGCTCGTTGGTGATGACGGCCTGACGCGAGCGGTTATACTCGATTGTCAGCTTGTCGATCATCTCGCCAGCGTTACGGGTGGCGTTGTCCATCGCGCTCATCCGGGCACCCTGTTCGGATGCACCATTTTCCAGCAGAGCCGAAAAGATCTGGGTCGATACACCACGGGGCAGCAGGTCGGCGAGGATCGCCTCTTCGCTGGGCTCGTAGTCGTAAACGGCCGATGAGCTTTCGACTTCACCGCCCTCGTAAGAGGCCGGAATGATCTGCAGGGCTGTTGGCACTTGGGTCACAACATTGACGAACCCCGAGAAGAAGATCGTCGCAACGTCGAATTCACCAGCGTCAAAGCGCGTCAGGATGTCCTTTGCAATGCTCTGCGCATCGACATAGCCGATCCGTTTCACTTCGCTCAGGTCCACGTGGCCGACAAAATCATCGGCAAAGTCACGACGCAGTGCGTCGCGGCCCTTTTTACCAACGGTCAGGATCTTGACCGTCTTGCCAGCTGCTTTCAGCTCTTGCGCCTTTTGGCGCGCCAGCTTGGAGATGTTGGCGTTGAAGCCACCACACAGGCCCCGCTCGGCGGTCAGGACAACAAGCAGTTGAACCTGATCGCTACCGGTGCCGCGCAGCAGTTTCGGTGCGCTATCACTACCGCCAACAGACGCCGCCAGCCCTGCCATCACGGCGTTAAACCGTTTTGTATAGGGACGCGAATCTTCAGCAGCTTCCTGGGCGCGGCGAAGTTTCGCCGCGGCCACCATTTGCATGGCTTTTGTGATCTTACGCGTGCTTTTGACACTCGCGATCCTGTTTTTCAGGTCCTTGAGATTTGGCATTGCCTTATCCCCTTACGCGAAATCTGCGGCGAATTCGTCCAGCGCTGCTTTGATCTTGTCGGCAGCATCGCCCTTGATCTTGGGATCTTCGGTGGAAATCCACTCCAGCAGATCTGCGTGCTTGCCACGCAGGTGCGCCAACAGACCCGCCTCATAGCGGCCAACCGCCTTGACGTCGATCTTGTCGAGGTAGCCATTGGTACCGGCGAAGATCACGCAGACGATTTCAGCGTTGGTCAGCGGTGCGTACTGTGGCTGTTTCATCAGCTCGGTCAGACGGGCACCCCGGTTCAGCAGCTGCTGAGTGGCGGCGTCCAAGTCGGAACCAAACTGCGCAAAGGCAGCCATTTCACGGTACTGAGCCAGTTCCAGTTTCACCGGACCCGCAACAGATTTCATTGCGTTGGTCTGGGCGGACGAGCCAACACGCGAAACCGACAGACCGGTGTTCACAGCAGGACGGATGCCCTGGTAGAACAGCTCGGTTTCCAGGAAGATCTGGCCGTCGGTGATCGAAATCACGTTGGTCGGAATAAAGGCGGAAACGTCACCGCCCTGGGTTTCAATAACGGGCAGAGCCGTCAGAGAACCAGCGCCGAAGTCTTCGTTCAGTTTGGCCGAACGTTCCAGCAGGCGGGAGTGCAGATAGAAAACGTCACCAGGATAGGCTTCACGACCGGGTGGACGACGCAGCAGCAGGGACATTTGGCGATAGGCCACAGCCTGCTTGGAGAGATCATCATAGATGATCAGGGCGTGCTTGCCACCATCGCGGAAGTATTCGGCCATTGCGGTCGCGGCATAGGGTGCCAGGAACTGCAGAGGGGCCGGGTCGGACGCGGTTGCAGCAACCACGATCGAGTATTCCATCGCACCGGTTTCTTCCAGCTTTTTCACCAGCTGAGCAACGGTGGAACGCTTCTGACCCACAGCAACATAAACGCAGTACAGTTTCTTCGACTCGTCGT
Source organism: Phaeobacter sp. CECT 5382 (assembly GCF_001457775.1). GTDB lineage: Bacteria > Pseudomonadota > Alphaproteobacteria > Rhodobacterales > Rhodobacteraceae > Pseudophaeobacter. The sequence goes on along the minus strand of NZ_CYSG01000018.1, from coordinate 25,627 downwards.
CGCCTGCAGCTTCGTTGTAGGTTTTCTGGTTCAGAATGGTGTCGAGAGCAATCGCGGTTTTACCGGTCTGACGGTCACCAATGATCAGCTCACGCTGGCCACGGCCAACTGGGATCATCGCGTCAACCGACTTGAGGCCAGTCGCCATCGGCTCGTGAACCGATTTACGCGGGATAATGCCGGGCGCTTTGGAGTCGGCAATGCCGCGCTCTTTGGCGTTGATCGGGCCCTTGCCGTCCAGCGGGTTACCCAGACCATCCACAACGCGACCCAGCAGTTCGGGGCCAACAGGAACGTCCACGATCGAGTTGGTGCGCTTTACAGTGTCACCTTCTTTGATGTCGCGGTCGGAGCCGAAGATAACGATACCTACGTTATCGGCTTCGAGGTTCAGCGCCATGCCCATAATTCCACCAGGGAATTCGACCATTTCGCCAGCCTGAACATTGTCGAGACCGTAGACGCGGGCGATACCATCACCAACGCTCAGCACGCGACCAATTTCAGCCACCTCGGCTTCCTGACCAAAATTATTGATCTGGTCTTTTAGGATCGCAGAAATCTCTGCTGCTTGGATACCCATTTATCCGACCTCTTTCATTGCATTCTGTAGGGAGTTGAGCTTGGAGCGGATCGAGCTATCGATCATCTTCGAGCCCACTTTAACGACGAGACCGCCAATGATGCTATCATCGACGGTTGCATTGATGGTAATCTTCTTGCCCACGCGCTCTGCCAGGGTCTTGGCCAGCTTTTCGCTTTGGGTCTTGGTCAGCGCTTTGGCCGAGATCACCTCGGCTGTCACTTCACCCCGGGCCTCTGCAAGACGCGCCCGCAGGGCCGTCAGCAGAGCTGGCAGGACGAACAGACGACGCTTTTGCGCCATCAGAGCCAAAGTATTGCGCAACACGGGTGCAAGACCCATCTTGTCGGCAATCGCCGTGATGGCTCCACCCTGCTCATCTCGAGAGATAAGCGGTGAGCTGATCAGGTTGCGCAGATCTTCACTGTCAGCCAGGGCAGCTGCCAGATCATTGATGCTGGATTCAAGGCTATCAAGCGCCTTGCTTTCTTCGGCGATCTCAAAGACCGCAGTGGCATAGCGCGCAGCAATGCCTGCTGAAATCGAAGCTGGTTCGGACACGTCCACCCTTCCGACATTTGGCCCCGGTTGGCTTGTCTGCGGGCAGACGGCGTCCGGGGGCGTGAGCAAGCCCCGCCAAAGTGGCAGGGCGTTAAAATCAGCGTGGATGTAACAGAGCGTTAGCAACCTATCAACTGTCTATAGTGGTATGCCGGAAATGGTTGAGTTAAGTGTTTTCAACAACTTAAGCAAAGTGCGGCCCTTTGCCCCTCTAAATCAGGACAAATTATTCCCCCGAACTGCAGCGATTTGCGATTCCTCGGAGGGTAAAAACGACACAAAGCAGCAAACAGAGACTGCTCAAACCATGGCACTATCAAGAGGCGATCACAAAAAATGTCAAAAATAGAATCATCTTCACGGTCCAGCCCTATTTCCTAGCTCGCCTTATGGCCTGCCGCTCTCCGCCCGATATGGTACCCGACATTCAGCGCGACATGGGGCCTGACATTCGGCCTGACATTCGGCCTGACGTTCGACCCTGCCGCGACGACACTCAGACGGCATTCAAAGGAAGGTTTGGGGCGAATTTCAGGCTGATTTCGCGTCAAATGGATATGATCTCAGACAGGTTCCGGCAAGGGATTGGACAACCCTTCGAGAACCCGGATCGGATTAGCCCGCTGAACCCGTGTCATGTGACCGCGCTGCGGATGGGTTTGCTTGCTGACCTCAACCATGAAAACCCCACCGGCCAGCATTGTCGGCAAGCGGCGCCCGATACGGTCAAACATGGCGCCAGACTTCAGCCAAAAGCGTTTCTGACTGGGCAAGCGATACAGCGCGGCCGCGTGGCGCTCGATGGTGAATTCATGGAATCGAAGCTGGTTCTCCAATTGGATCAAGGTGTAGGGGCGCCCATAGCCAAAGGGGGTCTTATCCGAGCGCGCCCAGAACCCAGCCCGGTTCGGCACCACAAAGATGGCCCGTCCCCCGGGCCCCAGCACCCGCCGACATTCTTCGACCAACTCACTGGGCCGTTCTGACGTCTCAAGCCCGTGCATCACCACCAGCCGGTCCACCCTCCCCGTCTCGATCGGCCAAGAGGTTTCCTCGCACAGAACCGAAACATTGGGCATCCCGGCCGGCCACTGCATTACCCCCTGCGGGCCCGGCATCAGGGCAATGACCCTGCGGGCCTCTGCCAGGTACGGGCGCATCAAGGGGGCAGCAAAGCCAAAACCCGCCATGGTCTGGCCGGTCGCATCTGGCCAGAACTGCAGCAGCCTGTTGCGGATCGACGCCTGTGCGGCACGCCCCAGAGTGCTGCGATAGTAGAAGTTCCTAAGGTCCTGAACATCAAGATGCATTGCGAGTGCCTGCTGCTTCGGCCAATCTGCGGCCAGGTTAACAATCCAGTTTAACAATACCGAGGCGAAAGACCATGCCCCTAGAAATCATTACTCTGCCCTGCCTGTCGGATAACTATGCCTATCTGCTGCATGATGCCAAGAGCGGCCGTACGGCCCTGGTCGATGCCCCGGAAGCCGCCCCGGTCAAGGCCGCTCTGTCCGCGCGGGGCTGGGGGTTGGATGCAATCTTGCTGACACACCACCACTACGACCACATCGACGGGGTAGAAGAATTGCGCCGCACCTATGGGGCCAGCGTCTACGGTGCCAAGGCAGACGCCCATCGGCTGCCACCGCTCGATCATGCCGTTTCTGTTGATGAGAGTTTCGATCTCTTTGGCGAACCCGTTATTGTGATCGACGTTTCCGGTCACACCATTGGCCATATCGCCTTTTACCTGCCCGATAGTGCCGCAGTCTTTACCGCCGACAGCCTCATGGCTCTTGGCTGTGGCCGTCTGTTCGAAGGCAGCCCGGCCATGATGTGGGACAGTCTGCAACGCCTGATGGACCTGCCCCCGGAAACACTGGTCTATTCTGGTCACGAATACACCCAGTCCAACGCGCGGTTTGCCGAAACCATCGAGCCCGACAATCCAGCCCTTCAGGCCCGCGTTGCCGACATCGACGCCAAACGAGCCAAAGGCGAAGCCACTGTTCCAGTCATTTTACAGCTAGAGCTGGACACAAATCCGTTCTTGCGCGCTGGAACAGACGAAATCAAAGGCGCATTGAGACTGCAAGGCACTGATGATGAACATGTTTTCGCCGAAATTCGCAAAAGAAAGGACAACTTCTAGGCTCTGATATCGGGGCCGTTTTTACACCCTAGCGACAGCTTTAAGGCCGCTTTCGAAAGAAATGTGACCTAAATTTGAAAGAAAGTCCTTGAAGCTGCCGCTCTATCAACCAAACTCTAATACTATGACGACATGGTTGATGCAGGGGCAGGATGGTAAACAGACCTAGCGCCTCGGCCAACCCAAGAACAGAGGAGCACGCCCGTGCCTTCATTCTCGAGCACATTAGAACAAGCCATTCATGCCGCGCTCGCGCTGGCAAATGAAAGGCGCCATGAGTTTGCCACGCTGGAACACCTGTTGCTGGCCCTGATCGAAGAACCCGAAGCCGCCCGTGTCATGCGCGCCTGTAGCGTTGATCTGACCGAACTGCGTGCCTCGCTGGTTGAATTTGTCGATGAAGATCTCGCCAACTTGGTAACGGATGTTGATGGTTCTGAAGCTGTGCCTACCGCCGCTTTCCAGCGCGTGATCCAGCGCGCAGCCATTCACGTCCAAAGTTCCGGCCGCACCGAGGTCACTGGCGCCAATGTCCTGGTTGCGATCTTTGCCGAACGCGAAAGCGATGCGGCTTATTTCCTGCAGGATCAGGACATGACCCGCTATGATGCGGTGAACTTCATCGCCCATGGTGTGGCCAAGGATCCCGCCTTTGGGGAATCCCGTCCGGTCTCCGGCGCGCCCGAAGGCGAAGAAGAAGCCATCAGCGGCGGCCACATCCCGGACGGCGACAAGAAAGAGAGCGCGCTTGATAAGTACTGCGTCGATCTCAACGCCAAATCCCGCGAAGGCGATATCGACCCGCTGATTGGCCGTAGCCAGGAGGTTGAGCGCTGCATTCAGGTGCTGTGCCGCCGTCGCAAGAACAACCCGCTGTTGGTGGGCGATCCCGGCGTTGGCAAAACCGCTATCGCCGAAGGTCTTGCACGCAAGATCGTTCAGGGCGAAGTGCCCGAAATCCTGTCCAACACCACCATTTTCTCGCTGGATATGGGGGCGCTATTGGCCGGCACCCGCTATCGCGGCGACTTTGAAGAACGCCTGAAGGCGGTCGTGACCGAGTTGGAAGACCATCCCGATGGCGTGTTGTTCATTGATGAAATCCACACGGTGATTGGTGCCGGTGCCACTTCTGGTGGGGCAATGGATGCCTCCAACCTGCTGAAACCTGCCCTGCAGGGCGGCAAGCTGCGCACCATGGGGTCCACCACCTACAAAGAGTTCCGCCAGCACTTTGAGAAAGACCGCGCCCTGGCGCGTCGCTTCCAGAAAATCGACGTTAGTGAACCCACGGTGCAGGATTCCATCGAAATTCTAAAAGGGCTGAAGCCCTATTTCGAGGAACACCACAATATCAAGTTCACAGCCGATGCGATCAAAACCGCTGTGGAGCTGGCTGCGCGCTACATCAATGACCGCAAACTGCCAGATAAGGCCATCGACGTCATCGACGAAGCAGGCGCGGCCCAGCGTTTGGTGCCCGAAAGCAAGCGTCGCAAGACCATTGGAGTGAAAGAGATCGAAGCCGTTGTGGCCAAGATCGCCCGCATTCCGCCAAAGAGCGTGTCCAAAGACGATGCCGAGGTGCTGAAAGATCTGGAGAAAAGCCTGAAACGGGTGGTCTTTGGTCAGGACGATGCTATCGACGCCCTGTCCAGCGCTATCAAACTGTCCCGTGCCGGTCTGCGCGAGCCGGAAAAACCAATCGGCAACTATCTGTTTGCGGGCCCTACCGGCGTCGGCAAGACCGAGGTGGCCAAACAGCTGGCGGACACCTTGGGCGTGGAGCTGCTGCGCTTTGACATGTCGGAATACATGGAGAAACACGCGGTCTCTCGCCTGATTGGTGCCCCTCCCGGCTATGTCGGCTTTGACCAGGGTGGATTGCTTACCGATGGCGTTGATCAGCACCCGCATTGCGTGCTGCTGCTCGATGAGATCGAAAAGGCGCATCCGGATGTCTTCAACATTCTGTTGCAGGTGATGGATAATGGCCAGCTGACCGATCACAACGGCCGTGCGGTGAATTTCCGCAATGTCGTGCTGATCATGACCTCCAACGCTGGTGCGTCGGATATGGCAAAGGCTGCCATCGGCTTTGGCCGTGATCGCCGCGAAGGCGAGGACACCGCCGCGATCGAGCGTACCTTCACGCCGGAATTCCGCAACCGTCTGGATGCCGTGATTGCCTTTGCGCCACTGCCAAAAGAGGTGATCCTGCAGGTCGTCGAGAAATTCGTTCTGCAACTCGAAGCCCAGCTGATGGATCGCAACGTCTCGATCGAACTGACCCGCAAGGCCGCTGAATGGCTCGCTGACAAAGGCTATGATGACCGTATGGGGGCACGTCCGCTGGGGCGGGTCATCCAGGAGCACATCAAAAAACCGCTTGCCGAAGAACTGCTCTTTGGCAAGCTGGCCAAGGGTGGTCTGGTCAAGGTTGGCATCAAGGACGGCAAGCTGGATCTGCGCATCGAAGGTCCTGGCAAGCCACGGATCTCGGGCGACAAGCCCCCGCTACTGACTGCCGAATAATGATGCAGAAGCCTGTTGGCGCATTGCTCTTAACGCTCGCCGCGACCCCGATCGCGGCGAGCGATTTTCAACTGCAATGGCCGCTGGATTGCAGTCTCGGTGAGACCTGCCATATCCAGCAATATGTCGACCATGGCCCCGGTCCGCGTGTCCAGGACTATCAGTGCAACCCTTTGACCTACAATGGCCACAAGGGCACTGATTTCGTTATCCCTTTCCTGCGAGAGGTCGCCGCTGGCGTCGCCATCAAGGCCGCAGCGCCTGGCGAGGTTTTGGCAACGCGCAACGAAATGCCGGACACCTATGCAACCGAGGAAAACGCCGAAAGCCTGAAAGGGCGCGAATGCGGCAATGGTGCAGTCCTGCGCCATGCGGATGGTTGGGAAACCCAGTACTGCCACATGAAGCAGGGCTCTGTTCGGGTGCAAAAGGGCGACCAGGTCAAAGCTGGCACCCAGCTCGGCGAGGTAGGCCTTTCAGGCAAAACGCAGTTCCCCCACCTGCACCTGTCACTGCGCCACCATGGAGAAGTTGTTGACCCCTTTGCCCCGCAAGGAGTTGAAAGCTGCCCTTCCAGCGTCGAATCCGAAGCCGCGCACGTGCCCGGCCCAACGCTCTGGGCCGACCCGCTCCCCTATCAGCCCGGTGGCTTTCTCGGCAGCGGTTTCAACACGGCTGTTCCGGACTTTCGCGCCATCAAATCCGGTGATGCGGCCCTTTCACGCCTGTCTCCAACCGCGCAGGGGCTGGTTTTCTGGGCCTATGCCTATGGCGGCCGCAGAGCCGATCGAATTCGCCTGTCTATCACCGGGCCAACGGGATTGTTTTCCGTTCATGAGATCACGCTTGAACGTAACCAGGCACAGTTTTTTCGCGCTTCGGGAAAACGCCTGCGCAACAAGACCTGGCCGCAAGGAACCTATCAAGGGATGGCCGTGCTGATGCGGGGTGATGAAGAAATCGACCGGATCACCCAGGAAATCCTAATCTACTAGAACGCCTCGTCTGCCTGCTGCCTCCCGCTATGAATGCATGTGAATACGAGCAGTCCAGTCTGGTTGCACTGCATCTGGTGCCGCCCGTTTGGTATTCCCCGCCTAGCGTTCGGTGAACTTCAACTCGATCCGGCGGTTCTGCGCCCGGGCCTGCGGTGTGTCAGCAGGGTTCACAGGCTGGAATTCACCAAACCCATTGGCTGCCAGCCGGTCCGGGGCCACGCCCAGATTTTCAATCATGAAACGCACCACCGAAAGGGCGCGTCCCTGGCTCAACTCCCAATTGTCACTGTATTTGGCACTGCCCGCCATCGCGGTATTGTCGGTGTGGCCATCCACCCGAATGATCCAGTTGAGCTCAGGTGGGATCTCTGCGGCAACCGTTTGCAGGATCTGCGCAACTTTTGCGATCTCGACTGTGCCCGCCGCCGACAGATCCGCACTGCCCGACGCAAACAGCACCTCAGAGGCAAAAACAAAGCGGTCGCCTTCGATCCGCACCCCATCCTGATTGCCCAGAACATCACGTAGACGGCCAAAAAATTCGGACCGATAGCGCTCCAGATCTGCCGCCTTGTTGGCCAACTCGGCTGCTTCGATCTCCAACCGTTTGCGCTCGCGTTCTTCCAGCAGGCGGCTGCGGCGCTCCTGCGAGGCGGCACGGGCAAGCGCTGCATTCAGATCCTGGCCCAGGTTTTGCAGCTGCACCTGCTGCGCCGTATCTCGGGCCTCATAGTCATCCAGGATCGCCTGCAACCCGCCCAGCTGTTCACGCAGGGCCGCAACTTGCTGGTTGAGCAGCGCGGTTTCACGTTGCGCTTCGGTCGAAACGGTCTTCTGTTCCGCCAACGCGGCTTGCGCCTGCGCCAAAAGGGCTGCGCGCTCCTCAGCTAGGCTGCGTTGATCTGCAACCCCGGCTTCTGCCTCCTTCCGAGCGTTGAGCGCGGCCAGCAGGCGCTGTTGCAGCACAGCCTGATCACCGGCCGCAGCCTGGGCGTTTTCCAAGGCCTCCAGCGCCTGCAACAGACGCCGTTCGACCGTTGCGCGATCTTCTGCGGTGGATGAGGCTGCTGACCGCGCCAGCGCCAGGTCCTGCTGGGCCTGCGCCAACTCTGCTTCGAGACCGGCCATCACACTGGCTGTATCTGTTTGCAGCTGTGCCAGTTTCGTTTCCAGACTACGACGAGCGCTTTCGCTTTCGGCCTGCATCGTCGCCAGCTGTTGTTCCAGCCCATGTTGCGCTGTGGCAAAATCCTGTTGCAGACGGGCCAGTTCATCCTGGTATTGCGTTTGCGTCTCCACATTCGCGGCCCGCTGCCGCGCCAGTTCCGCCTCCAGCGCAGCCTCGCTTTGTGCCGCCTGTTGACGTGCCAGATCCAGATCGCGCCCCAAACGCTCACGGGTGGCGGCCCCGTCCAGCTGCAAGCGCTCCAGTTCCACCTCCAGTGCCGCAACGCGCCCTTCGGCGGCGGACTGGCTCACCTGCATCTGGGCCAGAACCCGCGTCAGCCGTTCGGCCAACTCATCACGTTCTTGCGACTGGGCCCGGGCGGCCTCAAGCGTGGCAAGGGCTGCCTCCAATTCGCTGTTCAACTGGTCCCGCGCCACCTGCGCAGCCGCCAGCAGCGTCAGGGTGTCTTCGGCCTCCTGCCGTTGGTGTTCAAGCGAAAGCGTCAGGGCGGTCAATTCTGCATCCGCCGTCTCAAGCCGGGCACGCAGCGCCTCGGCGGCTGCGACCTCAACCAGACGTGCCGCTTCTTCGGCGGAAAGCTTTGCGCTGAGGTCTGACAGCTCAGCCTGACGTGCAGCCCCCTCAGTCTCCAGATCTGCAATCAAAGCCTCCAGCGCCTCACGCTTGGCGGCAGCAAGACGTGCAGCCTCGACCTTGATATCGATCTCGTCGCGGGCCTGCGCCAGGGCCAAGTTCAGGGCGTCCTGTTCGCTGAGAAGGCTGCTGCGTTCCGCGTCCAGGCGATCCCGATCCGCAGTCAGACTTGCGATCTGCGCCTGCGCTGCATCCCGTCCGGCGATAAAGGCCGCGACCTGGGCCTCAAAGGCGGTGATCTGTTGTTGTGCCTGCGCAAGATTGGCCAGTTGCTGATCCCGTTCAGCTGTCAGCCCGGTGATGATGTTTTGCTGTTCGGCAATCGCATTCTGGGCCTGCGCCAGATCCTCTTGCGTGGTCGAAAGCGTTGAGCTTAGCGCCCCAAGCCGTGCGTTGAGGCGATTGTTGGCGCGCTCTTCCAGTCCCAGTGCACTGGCCAGCGCCTGTACTTCGGTTGCCAGTTCATCCAGCTCGCTTTCTTGCCCGGTGATGGTCTCGCGCAGGACAAATTGCACCACCATGAAAATGGTGAGAACAAACATCAGCACCAGTAAAAGACCGGTCATGGCATCGACAAAACCGGGCCAGATCGAGTTCTGAAACCTTTGGCCGGTGCGCCGCGACAGAGCCATGGCTTAATCCTCGTCCTGACTAAAGGCGCTGTGGATCGAAGAGGGCTGCACCGGAGCAGATTGAGCCGGGTCAGGCTGGCCCGGTGCTTGAGTCGCTGTTTGGCTAGGCGTCTGACGCATACGGCCACGGGGCACCGCAAAAGCCTTGACCATCAGGTCGATATCCTTGCGCAGCTCTGCAAGGCTTTCCTGACGGCCGGCAGATATCTCTTCGAGAATACGCAGCATCTGCACATCGATCGACCGCAGCCGCATCCGGCTTTCGGCATCCATCCCGACGTCACCATGGGCACGCATGATTTCGGTCAGGGTTTCTTGCCCAATCGCCACCCGATCAAGGGCTGCCGACAGGCTGGCCGTCTGATCCTGGCGCGCATTCATATCGGTAATGGCATCCACCAGTTGCGCCAGTTTATTGTCCACTTCGGCGCGGCTTTGGGCGTTCTGCACAAACATCGCCTGCAGGGCGTCCATCTGTTCGGCCATGGTATCCAGCACTTCTGACACCACACCAGTCTCAGAACTATTGCCCTCTTCGCCGGAGGAAAAGCTGACCCGCGTAAACGACGACAGCCATTCTTCCAGCTCACGGTAGAACCGGTTCTGGCCGTGACCGGCAAACAGTTCCAAAAGGCCAACGATCAGCGATCCCGCCAGCCCAAGCAACGACGAGGCAAAGGCCACGCCCATGCCGCCCAGCTGCGCTTCAAGCCCGGTCATCAACCGGTTAAAGATCGCCAGCCCTTCTTCGCCCTCTTGCGGGGCCAGACTACGAATGGTGTCGACGACGGCGGGAACAGTTGTCGCGAGGCCGTAGAACGTGCCCAACAGACCCAGAAAAATCAACAGGTTGACGATATAGCGGGTTATTTCACGCTCTTCGTCGATACGCTGCGCCACTGAGTCCAAAATCGAACGCGTCGAAGAAGAGCCCAGCTGCATCCGCGCGGCACGGGACCGCAAAAGCGCCGCCAATGGTGCCAACAAGGAAGGGGCGCGATCCTCGCCGCGGCTGCCGCCGGAGGCAAAGCTTTCGATCCAGCGTACCGATCCGATCAGCTGCAACACCTGCCAGAAACAGGACAGCACCCCGATCACAAAAACAAAAATGATAAACCCGTTGAGCCAGGGATTGGCCTGGAAGACCGGCAGAACCTTGGGCAGGGCAACAAAGGCGCCAAAGCCTGCCATCCCCAATGCGATCAACATCAGAATGATCTGTCTTACCGGTTGCGAAAACTGTGGCCTGATCTTGCGGTCTGGTTGCGCCATATTCGGAGGGGTCCTGACCCGATGTAATGCTCTTTGCCCGAGGCAGCTTAAAGGCAAAGAAGCAAAAGCGCCAAGGCTTTATGCCGTAATTTGGCGCACACGGGTCATCAACCACTCCAGTTCCGCATCCCCAAGGCCGATCTCGGCCAGATGTTCAGCAGTGTTGTAAAGATATTCGGTATTAGGCCCCCGCCCACCAACGGCCCTGGCAATGATTTGCGCCTGTTTTTCCAGCTCCATACCCCCGCAATACTGCACGTGATCGGGGTCGATCACATAGGTCACGGCCGTCACCGCCTCGCCTGAGGCCAGTGCGACCGGCAGGTCGCGCTCCAGATAGGCAGACGAGACCAGCTCGCGCTCACGCAGATAGTCCAGCGTGGCGCTCTCTTCACCGGCAGCCACGCAAAGGGCCAACCCCTGACAATGGCTTCCTGCAATGGCATCCAGCGCCAGAACCAGACCGGGATTTTCCTCGGTGCCGCGGTGATGGATCGAAGACATGCAGAACGAGCGCGCATAGCCCTGCAAGGTCGCAACTTCGCGGCGTGCGACCGGGAACCCCGGGTTCCACAACAGCGATCCATATCCGAATACCCACATTGTCATGCTCTATGGCCCTTTCTGATCGCGGCCTATAAACAGCAAATTGCAGACTAAAAAAAGAGGGTTTTGCAGAATGCGCCTGCTGAAATGGCTGTGCCTGGGTGCGGCACTCTGGATGACCTATTGGAGCGTCGCGGCCTGGGGTCTGCGTACCGGGCTGGAGCAGTGGTTTGAAGAACAGCGCCGTCAGGGCTGGCAGGCGGAATATGCCGAGCTGACCACAGCCGGCTTCCCCGGCCAGCACGTGACCCGGCTGCAGCATCCTGTGCTAGCAGATCCCGGAACCGGGGCCGCCTGGAGCGCCGACTGGGCTGAATTTGCAAGCCCGGCCCTGTGGCCCGGCGCCCAGACCCTGCGCTTTTCCGACAGCCCGCAGCGATTGTCCTATTTCGACCAGACCCTGACCCTGATGGCCCGCAATATGCAGGCCGAAATGCAGCTCTCACCGGGGTTGGCGCTGGAGCTGGAGCACCTAGCGCTGAGTGGCACGGATTGGCAGGTTGCAACGGCTGACGATCCTGTACTGGAGGCCACAAGCCTCACTCTGGTGATGCAACAGCAATCTCGTGCGGACCGCTACACCCTCACCGCCCGTGCCGAAGGCTTCACGCCCGGCCCCACCTATCGTCGCCTACTGGCAGCGTCTGATCAATTGCCGCAGAGCTTTGAAACCCTCGGCCTGTTGGCGGAAGTGACGTTTGATACCGCCTGGGACCGCCGCGCCATCGAGCTGCGACGCCCGCAGCCCCGGCAGATCTCGCTCACCTTGGCCGAAGCCCAGTGGGGAGATCTGAGCGTAAAGGCCACCGGTGATCTGACCGTGGACGAGGCAGGAAGCTTGAGCGGTATACTGGCCCTTCAGGCGCAAAACTGGCGCTCGGTTCTCGATATGGCGGAACGCAGCAGCCTGTTGCCTCCCAGCCTGCGCAGCGGGCTGGAACAGGTTCTGGCGGTCTTTGCAGGCCGTGCGGGACAGCCGGAAAAATTGGATATCACCCTCACGTTCGACACAGGGCAGATGTGGGTGGGGCCATTGCCGCTGGGACCAGCCCCGCGCCTGATCCTGCGCTGACGTTCAAGAACCGCCCGGCATTTCAGCCCTGATATCTAAAGCACCAGCCGCCAGGCCTAGCGGCAATAGGAACCACCGCGATGCCGCGCGACATCCAGATGGAAGTGATCCTGATGGTAGCGATCCGCTTCGGGGCCCAACACGGTGCCAAAGGGGCCACAGGCCGCCTTCCAGATTTTGACCAACCGTTTGCGGGTTGATCGTGTGCGCCAGCCTTCCAGAACCGTCACCATGGTGCCATCTTCCAGCTTGAAGCCCGAAATATCGATGGCCTTGCCACGCCCATGTTCAGAGATCTTGGCTCCGGGGCGGTTGTTGCGCGTGCGACAGGCATAATGCGCTGCCACCCGCAGCGTGACCACGGGGTTGCGGCGGCCAAAGGCGGTTCTGACATCCTTGTCGACCCAGCGCTTCAGCGCCTTGGCCATGTCGCAGGTCATCAGGGATTCCTGGCTCAGGGTGACACCGGCGACGGATTTCACCCGCACCGCATCCTTGGCGCCACAGCCCGGAAGGGTCGCCGCTACAGATCCCACTGTGCGGCCCTGAATTTCGATGTCGCCACAAACCGATCCCTTGCGCAGTTTACGGCGCTTGAACAGGGCCTGCTCGACGACGCTGTCAGGCCGCAGCCAAGGTCGCAAAGATTGATCAGGCCCAAGCTGCGACAGATCACTGGGCAGGGCTGCCACAGCGAGGATCTGGGCGGAAACAGGTCGTAAGACGGGCCGCATTTTCGTGGACGAGCTGCTCAAATCTACCGGAGTTGCCACCAAAGTTTGCGGCAACAGGGCGGCGGTCTGAACCACCGAACTCTCACGTAGAGCGTTCTCGGTGATCCCGGTCGAAATGGCACTGTGCCTTTCATCGGGCCCGTCAATAGGCCTGTCAATAGGCCTGTCACTGGGGCGCAGCGAGGTTTCTGGCGCATGCGCCTGCACGAGCGCGCTCTGTGCAAGACAGAATGCAGTCGCCAATATCGCCCTGCTCAGCCCCGTGCGCGCGCTCATTTTTGCGCCCGCCCAAAGTCCGGCGCTGCTGTATCCTGCCCGGCCTCGATAATGCCGCGACGGATTGCCCGTGTCCGGGTGAAATAGTCGTGCAGATGGTCCCCATCGCCGGTGCGAATGGCCCGCTGCAGCGCAAAGAGTTCTTCGGTAAAGCGGCCAAGGATCTCCAGCGTCGCGTCCTTGTTGGTCAGAAATACATCGCGCCACATGGTGGGATCCGAGGCGGCAATCCGAGTAAAGTCGCGAAAACCGGCCGCCGAGTATTTGATCACTTCGCTATCGGTTACCCGGCGCAGATCATCGGCGACCCCGACCATAGTATAGGCAATAAGGTGGGGCGCATGACTGGTGACAGCCAACACGAGATCGTGGTGGTCGGCATCCATCTCATCGACATTGGCCCCCATGCCCTCCCATAAGGCGCGCAGTTTCGCGACCGCCTCAGGGTCGCTGCCCTCCACCGGAACCAGCAGGCTCCAGCGATTATCAAACAGTTCGGCAAAGCCTGCTTCGGGGCCGGAATGTTCGGTCCCTGCCAGCGGGTGCGCCGGCACGAAATGCACGCCTTCAGGGATATGTGGCGTGACTGCCTCGATCACATGCGCCTTGACGGAGCCCACATCCGATACGGTTGCGCCGGGCTTCAGCGCCGGGCCGATTTCGGCCATCACCGGCCCCATCGCACCCACCGGCACACAAAGCACCACCAGATCCGCGTCTTTGACGGCCTCTAGCGCTGTGTCACAGATGCGATCACACAGGCCGATACGGCGGGCTGTATCGCGGGTCTCGGCACTGCGAGCATAGCCTGTGACCTCACCGGCCAATCCGGCGCGTTTCATCGCCCAAAACATCGAAGAGGCAATAAGCCCCAGCCCGATCAGGGCGACGCGGTTGTAAACAATATTGCTCATGCGGCACCCTGCCCTGCTTTGAATTCCGTAATCGCTGCCAACAGACGCCGGCAAGAGGCCTCGTCGCCCACTGTGATGCGCAGCGCATTGGGCAGATTATATCCCGCAACCCGTCGCACGATCAGCCCCTGACTCTGCAAATAGCTGTCGCAGGCTTCGGCTTCGGCCTGATCTGAGAGGCGCGCCAGAATGAAATTGGTGCAGGAGGTATCAGACGCAATGCCAAGTGCCGCCAGCGCCTGCGCCAGCCATTCGCGCCATTTGGCATTTTCCGCCCGGCAGTGAGCAATGTAGTCCTGATCCCGAATGGAGGCTTCAGCCCCCGCCAAAGCAGTCGAAGATACATTGAAAGGCCCGCGTACCCGGTTGAGCACATCAATGATGGCCGCTGGGCCATAGCCCCAACCGATCCGTGCCCCGCCCAGCCCGTGGATCTTTGAAAACGTCCGGGTCATGAAAACATTGTCGCGATCCGCAATCAGCGCAGCACCGGCATCAAAGCCTTCGACATATTCGGCATAGGCCCCATCCAGCACCAGCAAAGCGCCCTGCGGCAAACCATCAGCCAGCCGCGCCACCTCGGCGGCGCCAATCATGGTGCCGGTGGGATTGTTGGGGTTGGCGATGAACACCAGCTTGGTGCGATCAGTACAGCCCGCCAATAGCGCATCGACATCAGTGACCCGCTCGCGCTCCTTAACCTCAACCGGGGTGGCCCCAGCTGCCAGCGCGCTGATGCGATACATGGCAAAGCCGTGTTCCGTATAGAGCACCTCATCGCCCGGGCCTGCATAGGCCTGACAGAGGAAAGCAATCACCTCATCACTGCCGGCGCCACAGATGATCTGATCCGGGTTCAACCCTTCGACAGTGCCAATCGCCTGCCGCAGCGCCAGATGATCGGAGCTGGGATAGCGATGCATCATCGCCGCCGCTTGCTGCATGGCTTCTATCGCAAGCGGGCTGGGTCCCAGTGGGTTCTCATTCGAGGAGAGCTTTACCGTGTTGCTCACCCCTGCCACATGGGCCGCGCCGCCCTGATAAAGAGCGATATCCATAATACCGGGCTGCGGCGTAATCTGGGTCATTCTGCGGGCTCCTTGACTTCGGGCTCCTTGGTTCCCCTTCGTCATAACGAGGCAGACCGCGATGGGAAAGCCGCAAGATCACATCACAGCCTTTCCCGAGCTTTGAAGTCACTCCGCAGCCAGCGCCTGGAACCGGGCCGTGGCAGGATCTGCCTGATAGGTTGAAGCCAGGTCTTCTGCTCGCTGCGTCAACTCATTCACGCTGTCGATGATGTATTGCACCGTCTGCTCGGCCATCAGGTAGGAAAAATTGAGCCGCACCCAGCCGGGTTTGCGCAGCTCTTTACCAGCCTGCAGATCGCGAAACAGGGCCTCGGATTCGGGTCTTTCAATGCCGAGCAGGCGATGCGCATAGGGGCCGGCGCAGGCGCAGCCACCCCGGGCCTGAATCCCGTAATAGTCGCTCAACATCCGGGTAAAGAGCTGTTGATGAACAGGCACACCGGAAGATCCCGTGACCGTGAAGGAAAAGATCGGCAAGCGGTGCGCCGCAGGATGCCCCAGCAGGGTCAAATGCGGGTTATCCGCCCAGCCCGCCCGCGCCATAGCAGCGTATTTTTCTTCGCGCACTGCGATTTCGGCCTCCCCCACGGCTTCTTTGACCAAAAAGGCCAGGGCGGCGCGAATATCGCCAATCACATTTGGCGTTCCGGCCTCTTCGCGGGCCGCCAGATCAGGGCTATATTCGTGTCCCCAGGGGGACACAAAACTGACGGTGCCGCCCCCAGGCCAAGACGGGCAGCGCCGCTGTGCCGCATGCTTGTTGACGATCAACACACCCGAACTCCCCGGCCCGCCCGGGAATTTATGTGGTGAGATCACGACGGCGTCTTTGTGCGCACCATCCACGCCAGCCATGCAGATCGGCAGATAGGGGCCGGCACCGGCATAATCCCAGACTGCCAGTGCGCCCGCCGCATGCAGCAGGCGACTGATCGCGTCGGGGTCGGTGACGATACCAGTCACGTTGGACGCGGCAGAGAAACTACCGATCATCAGATCACTCTCGCCATGCGTCAACAAAGCCGCCTGCAGCGCGTTAAGATCCGGCCCGCCCTCGCGGGCTTCGGGGATTTCAATCACCCGCGCCTTGCTTTCGCGCCAGGGCAGAATGTTGGAATGATGCTCATACGGACCGATGAAAACGACTGGATCTGAGGCCTCATTGACCCCCAAAAGACTGATGAGCCGGTTCAACCCCGCCGTCGCGCCCGATCCGGCAAAAATCACTGTGTCATCAGCTCCCGCCTGAGCGATACGTGCAATCTCGGCCCGCGCCTCGCGGCGTAATCTTGTCATATAAGAGCCGCAGAACGATGCTTCGGTATGGGAATTCGCATAGTAGGGCAGCACCTGGGTCGCGATGAAATCTTCGACCTGCTGCATGGCCCGACCCGAGGCAACATAATCGGCATAGACCAGCGGCACTGGCCCTTCGGCACCGGGGATCATCGCGCCTTCGCCAATGAGCCCCTCGGCTAGGCTATCGTCCTGGGCAGCCTTCTGCAGCATCTTTTTGAAAGGCGTAAGGGGGGCGGCTGAGGTCATGATGGGCTCCTGATGCATAGCTTTCGGAGATCTTCCCATCCAGATTGCGCGATTTCTTTATCAATCTTTGATTGATTTTTGCAATATTCGGGTCATATGATCGAGGAATGACCAATAATGTAGATCATATCGACACCTCCATTCTGCGTGCCCTGCAGCAGGACGCCAACCTGTCCCAACGTGAGCTGGCCGAGATAGTCGGCCTGTCGCAAAACGCCTGTTGGCGCCGCCTCAAGGCGCTCACCGACAACAAGGTTCTGCAAGGCTCAACCGCACGCGTCGATCGGGCCAAACTGGGACTGGAACTGGTGGTTTTTGTTATGCTGCGCACGCGGCACCATTCTGCCGATTGGCTGGACCATTTTCGCCGCCACGTGCTGACGATCCCTGAAGTCGTGGATTTTCACCGTATTGGTGGCGACTATGACTATCAGCTGAAAGTGGTGACCCAGGACATGCGCAGCTATGACCGGGTCTATCAACGCTTGATCAGCGGCATCGAGCTGGACAGCGTGACTTCATACTTCGCGATGGAAACCATTGCCGAGGGGCGCCCGCTGCCACTGTGAAAGCAGCCGCGGGAAAGGTCTGGTACAGACCTGATGCAGAATTAGTGACCAAAAGCCTTGTTTGGCATCCAACCTGCACGTTTGCCTTTTGGGCCCATGCGCATGTGCAGGCAGGAGGTTCCATACCGTTGGAAATACAGAATATCCAAGGCATACCAGCCAGCGACGGGCACCTCGACCTCACTCATGATGGTGGTATCACAGGTTTGGCGCCCGTCGAATTTGCCCACAACCTTGCCACCAATTTTGGCCCTTATCCCGTCATTGGTCAAAAAATCGATATTGTGAACACCCGGCGTGTCGAAATGCACATAGCCCTTGATCGAGGCGACGACATGCTCAGCCCGCTTTGAGGTCAGCGTCAGATCACCTTCATTGGTGTCACGATAATCCAGCCCGCTGAGCGCCCGTCCCCGCTCGGCAGAAATCTTCAGCGCTGACGAGGCCTCGCTCAGGGTTCTGACGTCCTGTGGATAGGCATAGCGCACCGAAAGGCCTGATTTAACACCCGAGGGCTGAGGGTTGGCTGGCTGGAGCTTCAGCGGCGCCGCACTGACCAAAGTACTGATGAGGATTGCAGCAGCGGTCAAAACACCGGTTCTGATCTGGAACATTCTCGTCTCCTGTTTAACGCAGACCCCTTAGTGGCCCGCCCTTGCCTCAAAGGTAACGACACAGCGCGCCAAATGACAATGGCATTTCAGCGCAGGGCTGGCCGAAGCGGATTTTTCGCCTACGAAGAACCGCTAATCAGAAACAGCCCGCGCCCAATACAGGTGCGCAGACAAGACACAAAATGCAAAAAGGGCCGCCAAAATGGCGACCCTTTCCTTCGGAGGCCCAGGGGGCCACCCAATTAGTTCTTGGCGTAGAATTCCACAACCAGGTTTGGTTCCATGACAACCGGATAAGGCACATCGGCCAGACCAGGTGCGCGCACGAATGTGGCGGTCATTTTGTTGTGGTCGGCTTCGATGTAGTCAGGCACATCGCGCTCGGCCAGCTGGGTCGCTTCGATCAGAACTGCCAGTTGCTTGGACTTGTCACGTACAGCGATCACGTCGCCTTCCTTTACACGGTAGGAAGGAATGTTGACGCGCTGGCCATTGACGGTCACGTGGCCGTGGTTGACGAACTGGCGGGCCGCAAAAACGGTTGCAACGAATTTGGCGCGGTAAACAACGGCGTCCAGGCGGCGCTCGAGCAGGCCGATCAGGTTTTCACCGGTGTCGCCGTTCACACGAACAGCTTCGGCATAGATGCGGCGGAACTGCTTTTCGGTCATGTCGCCGTAGTAGCCTTTCAGCTTCTGCTTGGCGCGCAGCTGAATGCCGAAATCGGACAGTTTGCCTTTACGGCGCTGACCGTGCTGGCCGGGGCCATATTCACGACGATTGACCGGGGACTTAGGACGACCCCAGATGTTTTCGCCCATGCGGCGGTCAATTTTATACTTGGCAGACGTACGTTTAGTCACGACTGTTCTCCTTTTTAGTGGCTCCGCAATTCTTTCCGAAAACCGGTCCCCACTTTTCGGATTGAGGACGCGGACGCCAGCAATCATGAACAGCCAGAACGCAGCCAGAAAAAACGGCGGCTATAAAGGGCGTTGTCCTCTTAGGGGGATCAGGGATCTTCCCTATGACAGGCATCCCCTTGCGGGGGCCACCAACACCAATGAAGTGGCGCTTATATGGGCAAAGACCGTAGAGTCAACACTGTCGCGACTGGTTTCTCATCCAAAGCCGGAGTTTATCTGGATTTAGGCCGCTTCGTGCATCAGGATTGCTGCCTCGGAGGCGCTGAGATTGCGGCGGGCATAGGAACCATAGGACATCGGGTCCCGCTCTAGCAGTGGTAAAAGCCCGGTCAGCCGGATGCGGTCACGGGTCTCAAGCGCCGACATCGAGGCACTGGCGGGATGGAAACTTTCGCTTTCAACCCCATTGGCCCAAAGCACCTGATGGCTTCCAAGAAGCAGATGAATATAGGTGACTTCCTTGACCGATGTGTCAGGCGCAATGGTACGACCATTGACCAGATCACGCGCTGCCACCAGGACTTCGGGGGTATTGAACAGCGCCTGAACATGACGCCCCCGCAGCAACATGCGATGCTCTGGCGAGACCAGCAGTTCTTTTTCAGGCCGGTCAATTCCCAGGGCCCCGGCGCGAATGCGGACAGGACGCAATTTTGGCACCACAAAAAGACGGGCACCACTGATGCGGCGGGATCCGATCCAGTGAATGTGCTGGGCGCCATTATCACGGGTCTGAACCTTGTCACCTTCGCGCAGGTCTTCGATACGGCGCGGCCCCTGCGGGGTGGCAATCTGGGTTCCCGGCGTAAAACAGATAACGCCGCTGCCGGGCTGTCCCGGCATGCTGTCGGCAGGACAGGCAATAGTGCCCAGTGAATGATGGACCACCCAAAGATCCGTGCCCTTTGGCGGGATTTCATTCACAAACATCAAAAGTGGTCTGGTGGAATCTGCGACCTCGATCAGCGTCACGGTATAGCTCTGAACGCCATTGGTAACGACAAAACTCTTGTCGAGCAGCGGGTCTTCGACCGGCACCTCTCTGACGTCGGTCCGGTTTTGCACGGCTGCGCCAACCAGCCGACGCACCGAGCGTGCCGCCCGGCGTCTCAGATCAGATTCTCCATCTGCCATGTCCAGTCGCAAAAGCTCAGCCGGGCCATCAACCCGCACCGTATCTCCATGCCATGACCACGCGGCCCCGACATCAACAGCGTCGATCGGTGCGGCCAAAAGACCGTCTATCTCTGTTTGCGCCCAAGAAATGACAAACGTGCCACGAAAGCCCGTTTTCATCTGCCTCTATGCCTGCTCTTAGTTTTTGTTATTAACGTTTTGTTAACAAACCTGACGCAGCAGATAAAGCGCAAACTCTGCCCTGACGTGGAGGGGGCTTTGGGTGTGCCGTCAAAACCTCAACTGCAACTGAAGAGAGCCGGTGATCTGGCCCTCATCCTGAGTGCTGAATTCTTCACTCAGGTAGGTCAGACCATAAAAAGCAGACGCGTTGTTCCCCTGCCAACGCAGGCCCAAGCGCGCGCGCTGACGGCTATGCTTCAGATCATAGTTGCTGCTGTCTGGCAAAAAGATCGACTCCGCGACATAGGCAACATCCGCTCCTGCCGTCAAAGACAGGCCCCTGGCCTCGCTCTGCTGGGTGCGATAGCGATGTCCCGTGACGGTTTCACGTACCAGCAATCCCCCCTGCCCCAGCTGCCCAAGGGTCAGATCCAGTCCGGCGCGCAGATAGGTCTCATCACCAGCCCGCGCTTCGACAAAGGGGCGCAGGCTCGCCTGTGGTGACAGCATCAACACCCGGCCAACTTCGGCAGAAATCACCGGGCGGATCTTGTTGGGCACCTGCAACGCCAGAACCGCATCTGTGACCTGCGGCGCACTGGTAATGTCGTGCAACCAGTCCTGCAGATCCGCCAGCTGCGTTTGCGGGCCAACCAAGGTCAGACCGCCACCGACTGAGATCTCAACATCGCCCCGCTGCATATGCGTGTTCAGCTCAGCGGTCAAAGCTCCGGCCCAAGGCCGGTCCGAAGGCTTGGCAACGGTCAGGCTTTCCGGGGCAAGGATCTGGCCCTGAATCCGCAGTTCCAGCAGTTCTCCGAACCCGGCTGGTGCCTGCCCGTTCCATCCATAACCGTAAATGCGCGACGAGGTGATCGACCCGGTGCGCCAGCGATCCTCACCATCCCCGAAAAGGTCATTGGAAAACATCAAGCCATAGCCGATCCGGTGGCGCTTGCCCGGTGATGCACCCGGTGTTGCGTCCGGTATTGCGCTTGGCGTTTCGCGTTGTGCCTGGTCCTCGGTTCGGGACACGACAGTCTCGGCCCAAAGGGCTGTCGGTACAGCCAGGCCGATGGCGAGGATGGTTATCTGTTGTGTCAGCTGTCGCGCCACTTTTCGAAACATGGATCAATCCCGATCTGATCTTGCGCCACCTTAGCAGCCGCCCTTAACAAGGCGTTAACACCCGGCCCGCGCTCCGGTCTAGTGCAGCAAAGACACATCCCGGACCAATCGAAAAGCACCCTGCCCCTGTCTTGCCACACCATCGCCACAGTTCAGCATGGCCCTCAAGGAAATAACGCCTGACAGGCTGCCCCAGCATGCCCCAGCTGACCTCCAGCCGGTATACCTAAGAGAGAGACAGTCAGGCTGGCCCGCCCTGGCGGAGGGTTTCGCGTGGCGATTGCCCAAATGCTGCACGATAGGCGATGGAAAATCGCCCCAGATGACTGAACCCGGCATCAAAAGCGACCGCATTTACTCGATGGTCGGAGGGCAGACTTTGCAAAAGATAATGCGCGTGGTTCAAACGCTCCCGCGTTAGATACTGCATTGGCGTGCAGTTGAAATGTGCTTTGAACCCCAACTGCAGGCTACGCAGACTGCACCGCGCTTCGGAGGCGATCCCGGCCAGGGTTAGCGGCTCTGCGAGATTGCTCCTGATATAGTCCACAGCCCGGCGCAGCTGAAACGACGGCAGCAGGTCCTGTCCCGTGTGCGCGCCCTGTTGCAGACTGTGGGAAATACTACTGGGTTGATGGGTCAGAAACCCAAGGATCAGCTCTTCCTCCAGACGCGCCTGATGCGGATGCATCTGCGTGCCAAAGGCCGCTCCATTCTGTGCCAAGCTGATCGCCGCGAACAGGGATTTCTGCCAGCGTTGCAATCCCGGTCTGCGCAGATCCACATGCGGGTCAAACAGCACCGCTTCCCCCAAAGGTCGGCCCAGCAGATCTTCGGCAAGTCGGTGCAGGGCTGCGCGGTCGACCTGCATCAACAGCTTGCGACAGCCTTGATGCCAAGTCATGCAGGTGTCGCGTGTCGGGTTGAGCACTGATGCCTGGCCGACTCCCGCCGCCACCTCTGCCTTGCCATTGCGTACAGCCGCCGTTCCGGCCAGCGGCAGCTGGATCAGATAGAACCGATCCAGCTCACCGGGGTTGATGGCAACCTCGCAGCCATAGCTGAGATAGTTCAATGACAGGCTTTGGCCTGCAACATGGTTGTGGCGCGCCTCAAACCGGCGGTGCTGAGGTCCAGGTGTCAGATCATGGGCGCAGAATTTTCCGGCAACCCGGTGCCGCGCGTCATCAATGTCCTGCGTTTTAAACAGGGGATGTGCGCTCAGCGGCTCTGCCAAATTCGTCAAGGTGCTGGGATCCATACCGCCACCCTGCATAAATTTCACACCTAAAACAAAGCTTTTCCGCCCAAGATGATTTTCTTTGCGCAATTTGGACAAAGAAAATATCAATCGAGCCCTAGGCTCACGCAATAATCTTTCAAACTCGGGGAGGAGAACATGAAAGAAACTGCTGGCATTACCCAATCTGCCGATGGGATCAACGGGGTGGCCTGGAATGTGGTTGGCCATACTTACACACCAAAACTGCACTCTGATAACGCGTTTATCTGGCATGCTGATATTCCGGCCGAAACCTTCGTGCCGCCACATATCCATCCCACACAGGATGAATGGATCTATGTGCTTGAGGGCAATCTGGAGGTGGAATTCGGCCACGATCAAGGCCCGCCGACAACCGAAAATGCAGGACCAGGCGACACGGTTCGCATGCCGATGGGGATCGCGCATGGCATCTTCAATCGCAGTGGCGCCACTGCCAAATGCGTCTTTGGCGTTGCTCCTGCACGCAAGCTCTATGATCTGTTTATCGCTCTGGATGGCGTGACCGACCCCGAAGAGCTGACCCGGTTGTCTGCCCTACACGAAGTCGATTTCCTGCCGCCCCCGGCCGAATAAGGAAGGGCATCAGATATGGTAAAACGCAAAACCATCGCCATCATCGGCGGCGGCGTCAGCGGCTTGGCCGCTGCCAAAGCCTTTGATGAAAAGGGCCACCGGGTGGTCGGCTTTGAACGCAGTCATGACTTTGGCGGCGTCTGGGAGCTATCGCGCTCCTACCCGGATGTGCAAACGCAATCCCCAAAGGAGCTTTATTGCTACACCGACCATCCAATGCCGGAAGACTACCCGGAGTGGCCAAAAGGCCCGCAGGTGCATGCCTATCTGCATAGCTATGCCGACAAACACAAACTCAGCCGCCTGTTCCGGCTGAACACCAATATCCAGTCGATGGACCGCCGGGCCGATGGCAAACCCGGCTGGACCCTCACGATTGATGAGGCAGGCCAGATCCGGCAGGAGGATTTCGACTTTGTCGCCATCTGCACCGGGCAGTTCTCGGAAAAGAACATCATCAGCCATCCGGGACAGGAGGAGTTTGTCGCCCAGGGCGGACAGGTCATCCATTCGTCAGACTACACCGATCCCGCGATGATGGAGGGCAAGCGGGTTGTCGTGCTCGGCGGCTCCAAATCGGCCACCGATATTGCGGTCAACGCGGCCAAGAATGGCGCCAAGCAGGTGACCATGGTCTACCGCGAAAACGTCTGGCGGGTGCCTTATTTTGTTGGCGGTATAAACTTCAAAAACCTGCTCTACATGCGCGCACAGGAACAGCAGTTCAACCAATGGGGAAAATCCCCGCTGCAGCGGGTCATCGCCGCCGTACTGAAACCCTTGGTCTGGGCAAATTTTCGTGGCCTGGAGACCCTGCTCAAACTTCAACTGGGTCTGAAGAAATGGAACATGGTGCCGGACACGCCGATCGAAAAGGAGGCGTCCTGCTCTTTGCCGATCGTCACCCCCGGCCTGTTTGAAAGTTTCAAATCCGGAAGCGTGAAACCCATTCAGGGCACCTTTGATCACTATGAGGGCGATGAGGTGATCCTGACCACCGGCGATCGGGTAAAGGCCGATATCATCGTGCTGGCGGTAGGCTGGAAGCTGGGTATTCCCTATCTGGCGCAGGAATACCGCGAAAAGCTGATCGAGGCAGACGGGCAATACCGTACCTTCCGCCTGTCTGTGAACCCGGACCTGCCCGATATGGGCTTTGTCGGCTTCAACTCCAGCTTCTGCACTGTTTTGTCAGCCGAGATGATCGCCAATTGGCTGGTGCGCTATGCTGACGGTCAGCTTGCGCAGCAACCCAGCCGGGCCGATATGGATAAAAACATAGACATGATGCTAGATTGGCGGCGGCGCGAACGCCCGGCTGCTCAGGTCTATGGCGGGCTCTGCTCAGCGCCTTTCCACTTCAAGCACTTTGACGAGCTGCTGGCGGACATGGGGGCACGCAAATGCAAGCGCTCCAATCCCCTGGCTGAACAGTTCTCCTATCCGAGTGCACCGGCCTATGGCGAATTTCTCGCCTCGACGCCGCAGTACCGCGCCGAATAGACCGGAACGCGGCGACCAGGCTTCAGCGCTGTGCCCCTCGGCGTGGCGCTGAAGCAGCTTCAAAATTCAACCCAATAATGGCGCCCACTGCATCCAGACCGATCTGCGACAGCTCCCCCGGAGCGAAGGCTTCCGGCAGGGCACCGCCCTCCATCCACAAACCATCAATCAGGGCGTTGCAGGCTGTCGCCAGCTGGTACAACCGTTCGGGTCTGGCCGGGATACCAGCCTCCTCCAGAGCCGCGCGAATCAACTCCTGCAGGCGGTCGCGAAAATCGATATAGGTCCGGGCGTGGGTCTCTTTCATCTGCGCGTCATGCTGCACCTTGTTCAAGAATCCCGCCCACAAAGCAATGGACCGCGGATCCACCACCGGCGGCGTCAGAGATGACTGCACAAACACCCGTAACCTGTCCGCTGCAGAACCTTCGACCTCTGCCGCTGGCGCAAAGGTGAGATCCGTCATCTGGGTCATGTGATAGTCAAACGCAGCTGTCACGAGCTCTTCTTTGGACGAAAAATAATGTCTTATCAGCCCCTGAGTGACTTCGGCACGCTCCGCAATGCCGCGCACTGTGGCGCCGCGCACACCTTTTTCGGCGATCAGAGACAGGGTTGCCCTGATTAATGCCTCTTTGCGCTGTGCCGCACTTTCGCGCGTAAATTTTCGCCGCTCGTCACCCATCCCTGCTCCTTTCGCAGCCCGTTTCTTCCCCTCAATAATTATACACTTGCATAACTAACAGGGTTCGGCCTTACTACCTCCAATAACTGAGGAAGCCGCACAATGCCAATTGCGCCAATTGCGCCAACTGCCGCCGCAGCAGACCAAGAGAGCCAACCGCAAGCAGAAGTCGACGCACAAAAAGATGCCGTGCGCATGGCTTTGTTGCACAAATCGGTTTCTGAGGGGACTTCCCCTTTCCCCGGACGGAAT
>NZ_CYSG01000017.1 GCF_001457775.1 Phaeobacter sp. CECT 5382 | reverse complement strand
CCGGTCGGGGTGCGGCGTGATCAGGCTGGGGCGCGTGGTGGGGCCATCGGCGGTGAAATCCCAGCAGTATCCCTGCTGTTCGGCGCTTGTAAACAAGGTTTCCCAGGCCCAGTCGAAATCGGGCGGCAGATGATTGCCGGTGTTGAGATCCCCGCCAATCAGCACCGGCATATCCGGGGCAAAGCCATCAATCGCACCCATCAGGCGGTCAAACTGTGCGCCGCGATGGGCCGCATCCGCGTTGCTTTCCAGATGGGTGGAGACCACACAAAGGGGCCCGGCCTGCGTCGGCACTACGGCGGCCAGCGCCATGCGGCCGCCAATCCGGGGCTGTTCGGGGTCGGCCGCACCGCTATCGGCGGCAAACCAATGGCCGTGATCATCCAGACGAAACAGTGTCACGCGCTCAAACGGCACCGCCGACAGGATTGCATTGCCGTGCCAGCCCTTGGCGTTGAAATCATCCCGGCAAAAGACGCGCTCGGTTGGCCCGCCCAGACCCAGTTCGTGAAACTCGACGCCAAAGGCGTAGACCATGCCCAAAGCCTGGGCCATTGCCGCAGCTGTATGGCGTTGGCCGGTGCGGGCCATGCCGTGATCTACCTCGCTGAGCAGCACGATGGATGGGGCGACCGGGGCCAGATGGGCGGCTGTTTCTTCTGGGAAAAGGCAGCGTTCGACATTCCAGGCAGCAACGGAGAACGCGCGCGGCAAGGGGGTTGCGTCATCTGACTGCCCGCTCAGCTGTACTGCTGACATGGCAGGCACCGCCGCAAGCAGGGCGCGATGTGCGGCGCTGGTGCGCGGGGCCGCCTGGATGCGCGCCTGTTCTGCGAAAGACACCTCCGGCAGATGATCAAGGATCTGGATGCGCGCGGGATCTTCGAC
The DNA here is from genome assembly GCF_001457775.1 of Phaeobacter sp. CECT 5382. GTDB lineage: Bacteria > Pseudomonadota > Alphaproteobacteria > Rhodobacterales > Rhodobacteraceae > Pseudophaeobacter. The sequence continues at coordinate 70,393 of NZ_CYSG01000017.1, read as the reverse complement.
TTTGACGGGGTTTGGGACCGCTACAGGGTCTTGGACTGCCACTGGGTCTTTGACAGTCATAGGGCTTGCCCGGTCTCAAAATCAAACAGGCTCAGGGCCTCGGGCTTCAGGTTGACGCGGGTCTCACCGGGGCTGGCAGCGCTGTCCTTGCTCAGATGCACGGTGAAAGGCTGGTTGGCCAGCTCGCCATGCAGCAGGCGATGCGCGCCCAGTTCTTCAACGATATCGACCCGGAACGGGATCGCACCCTGTGGGTCCAGCTCCACATCTTCGGGGCGCACACCCAGGGTCACGGCGCCAGTGCCTTCGGCGGCCATCACGGGGGTGCCGCCATTGATCTTGACCTGCCCCTGTTCCAGCCGTGCGGTCAGCAGGTTCATTGGCGGCGCCCCCATGAAAGAGGCGACAAAGGTCGAGGCCGGGCGATGGTAGATTTCCGCCGGGGTGCCGATCTGTTCAATGCGTCCACCGTTGAGCACGATGATGCGGTCGGCCATGGTCATGGCTTCGACCTGATCATGGGTGACATAGATCGAGGTCACACCCAGACGCCGCTGCAGTGCCTTGATTTCAATGCGCATCTGATGGCGCAGCTTGGCGTCCAGGTTCGACAGGGGTTCGTCAAACAAAAACAACGCCGGATCGCGTACCACGGCGCGCCCCATGGCGACCCGTTGGCGCTGACCACCGGATAGCTGCGAGGGCTTGCGATCCAGATATTCGGTGAGGTTCAGCATCTTTGCCGCCTCCTGCACCTTGGCCTCGATCACATCCGCTGCGATCTTGCGGTTCTTCAGGCCATAGCCGATATTTTTGCGCACCGTCATATGCGGATAAAGCGCGTAGTTCTGGAACACCATGGCAATATCGCGATCCGCCGGATCCACGTCATTGACCACGCGGTTGTTGATCTGCAACGCGCCGCCGGTGATGTCTTCGAGCCCGGCCACCATGCGCAACAGCGTGGATTTACCGCAGCCAGAAGGGCCGACGAGCACCACGAATTCACCATCGTGGATGTCAAAATTGGTCGGCTGTACTGCCTCAAACCCATTGGGATAGGTTTTGGAGATGTTCTTCAGAGAGATCTGAGCCATGGGTCTGTCCTTACTTATCCGATTCCGTCAGGCCCTTGACGAACCAGCTCTGGAAAAAGATCACCACCGCGACGGGCGGCAGAATTGCAATCAGCGCGAGCATATTGGCCCGGCCATATTCAGGGATATTGGTGCCTTCGAGATCCTGGGTGATCTGCTTGATGCCGCGCACCAGCGTATACATGCTCTCTTCGGTGGTGATCATGGTGGGCCACAGGTACTGGTTCCAGCCAAAGACAAACATGATGATGAACATCGCCGCGATCATCGTCTGCGACAGCGGCACCAGGATATCGACAAAAAACTTTATCGGCCCGGCACCATCAATGCGCGCCGCCTCGACCAGCTCTTCGGGGACCGAGCGGAAATACTGGCGGAAAAAGAAGGTCGCGGTAGCCGAGGCAATCAGTGGAACGATCAGCCCAGTATAGGTGTTGAGCAGGCCCATCTTTTGCGCGATCTCATAAGACGGCAGAATGCGCACTTCGAGCGGCAACAGCAAGGTGGTGAAAATCAGCCAGAAGGCAAGCGTGGCAAAGCGCAGGCGGAAATAGACCAGCGCATAGGCGGCCATCATGCCAATGACGATCTTGCCCAGAGCAAAGCCGAGCCCCAGGATCATTGAATTCATCAGCATCGAGGTGCCGGTGTTTTCACCGGAAAACCCCGAGGCCTTGAACATCGCCTTGTTGAGATTTTCACCGAACTGGTCGCCCAGCACCAGCTGAGGGCCGTGTTTGATGGTGTCGATATCCGTGGTGGTGGTGGTCTGCAAAACCACCAACAGCGGGATCAGCATGAACAGCGAGCCCAGGATCAGCACGGCATGGTCTGCAAGGGCGCTCCAGCGGATGCGGGTTTTGCGGGGTGTCACGGGTTGGGTCATGTCAGTCATCTCTGCCCCCTCAGGTATAGTGAATGCGGCGTTCGATCAGCCGGAACTGGAACACGGTCAGGGCCAGAACCAGCACCATCAGCACCACGGACTGCGCCGAACTGCCGCCCAGGTCATTACCGCGAAAGCCATCGACATAGACCTTGTAGACCAGAGTCATCGGATTGTTGCCCGGCTCGCCTTTGACCAGGGTGTCGATGATGCCAAAGGTATCAAACAGCGCGTAGGTGATGTTGATGATCAGCAGGAAAAACCCGGTCGGCGCCAGCAGCGGAAAGGTGACATCCCAGAATCGGCCCGTGGCAGAGCGGTTGTCGATCAGCGCGGCTTCGCGCACGGCTTTGGGGATCGACTGCAGACCGGACAGGAAGAAAATGAAGTTCACCGGCACCTGTTTCCACACCGACACCAGCACCATGGCGGTGGCGGTATCGTTGAAATTCACCCCCAGTTTGAAATCCCAACCGACAGAGCGTGCCAGTTCGGTCAGCGGTCCCCAGCTTTGATTGAACATGATCAACCCGATGAAGCCGGCAACTGGCGGGGCCACGGCATAGACCCACATCAGCAGGGTGCGATAGCTGCGCGCGCCGCGGATCACATTGTCGGCCTTGACTGCCAGCAGCAACGCGAGGCCAAGCGAGAAAAAGGTGACGAGCACGGTGAAGATCAGCGTGAACCGGGCGATTTTCAGATATTCGCCGCTATTGGCCAGATCGGCGTAGTTGTCGACGCCGACATAGGTCGAGCCAAAGCCAAAGGGATCCTGCAGGTAGAACGAGGACTGCACGGCATGGACCGCAGGCCAGTAGAAAAAGATGGCGATGATTGCCAGCTGGGGCACCAGCAGCAAGATCGGCAGCCATCGGGTCGAAAATCCGGCGCGTTTCACGGAGGTCTCCTAGAAAAAGAGTGACGGCCGCAAGGGTGCGGCCGTCGTTGGTATCGATTGAAAGGTTGATCAGTTCTGAGTCTTGGCGAAACGTGCCAGCAGGGCGTTGGCTTCGGTTTCGATGGCGGCGAATGCGTCCTCGACCGAGGTTTCGCCGGTCAGGATGCGGCCGTATTCACGGTTCATCACGTCACGGATCTGAACATAAAAGCCCATGCGGTAGCCTTTGGTGTTTTCACCGGCGGGCAGGGACAGCTGCTGGATGCCGACTTCGGCGGCAGGCAGGCGATCATAGTGGCCGTCCTTGGTCGCCATGTCATAGGCGGCTTCGGTCACGGGCACATAGCCGGTTTCCTTGTGCCAGAAGTACTGCACTTCGGGCGAGGTCAGGAACTTGAAGAAGGCTGCTGTGGCTGCGTTATCGGCGGCGTCATGACCGGCCATTGCAAAGAGCGAGGCACCACCGATGAAGGTCTGCTTGGGCTCGGTTGTGACCGCTTCCCAGTAAGGCAGCAGCGTGGCGGAGAAATCAAACGGCAGGTCTTTCTTGGACAGGCCACCGAAAGAGCCGGACGAGCCGAGCCAGATCGCGACTTTGCCTTCCTCGAACGGGGTCTGGTTGTCGCCCCAGCCGGTGCCGAACCATTCAAAATAGCCGTTTTCCTGCCATTCGGTAACGGCGGTAAAATGCGCTTTGATGGCGTCGTTGTTGACCAGGATCTTGGTGCCGTCGGTGCCGTCATAGCCATTGTTGTTGGTGGCAAAGGGCAGATCGTGGCGCGACATGAAGTTTTCGGTGAAGATCCAGGGCAGGTGCGACTGCGATAGGGCGGTGTAGCCGGCGGCCTTCAGGGCAGGCGCGGTCACGGTCTGGAATTCTTCCCAGGTTTTGGGCGCGGTGACGCCTGCTTTTTCCATCGCCTGCATGTTGTAATACAGGATCGGCGAGGAAGAGTTGAACGGCATGCCGATCATCTTGTCGTCGCTGTCGGCGTAGAAATAGCGCACACCGGAGATATAGTCGTTGATGTCAAAGTTCACACCATTGTCGATCAGCAGATCCTGCACAGGCACGGTGGCGCCTTTGGCCCCGATCACGGTGGCGGCACCGGCGTCAAACACCTGCAGAACATTTGGCTGCTCGCCAGCGCGGAAGGCGGCGATACCGGCGGTCAGGGTCTCTTCGTAGGTGCCTTTGAACACAGGGGTGATCTTGTAGTCATCCTGGCTGGCGTTGAAGTCTTCGGCGATCTGATTGACGGTTTCGCCCAGGGCGCCGCCCATGGCGTGCCACCAGCTGATTTCGACTTCGGCATAGGCCACATTTGCCGTCATCGCAAAAGCGGCGGCCACTGTGGTGATTTTGAATTTGTTCATGTCGTGTCTCCGGTTCCATACGCCTTGGCGCGCAGGGCAGCAGTCAGAAAAATATCGGAGAGGCGGCTGCCGCTCCCTGTCAGATATGCAGTGATACCTGCACAGGAGGGCACCTAGATCGGGCCTGTGACAGTTCGGTGAAGCTTTTCCTACAAGTTTGATAAACCCTGCACGGGTCTGTCACTTCTGCGCTGGGGGGCGGGATGCGGTTTCGGGCCGGGCTTGGGGCCAGTCAGGCGTGCGGCCGCTCGACTTCGGCCAGCAGCCAGTTCAGAAAACCGCGCGCATTGGGGTTGTTCAATGTGCTCTTGCCCCAGCAGATATAATAGGGCTCCGGCATCGGCAGAACCTGATCTGACAGCCGCACCAGTCGCCCAAGCTCCAGATCCAGCGCCACGAATGAGGCCTGCGCCAGGGCGATGCCCTGGCCGGCAATCGCGGCCTCCAGCGCTAGGCTGGACAGCGAATGAACCGAGACGGGTTTGCGGCGCGAGGGCGCACTGCCTTGGGCCGCCAGCCAATCCCCCAGCCGGGGCACGGTATCATAGGCAGGGCCCCAGTCGATATCGATCCAGGGCATCTCGGACAGGGCTGAAGCGGAATTGGCCTGCGGGTTCTGCTGTAGAAATTCAGGGGCGCAGACCGGAAAGCAATGATCGGTGAACAGGGCGCGGCGATGCGAAAAATGTTCAGCAGCAGCGCCGTAGGTCAGGCGAAACATTTGACCCAGCAGTTTTGGATCCGGCTCGGCATGGGTGGCATCCAGCCGCAAGGCAACAGTACCGGTTTCGGCCTGAAAGCGGTGGATCTTTGGATTGAGCCATTTCAGCAGCAGCGTCGGCAACCCCGAAAGGGTGAGGTCGATATCCGAATTCTGCCGTTCAAAGACCTGTTGCGCCTGACGCAGGGCATCAAAGCCCTGCGCGATGTCGCGATGATACTGCATCGCAAAGGGCGTCAGGGCTGCGCGACGGCCCTCTTTCAGCACCAGTGCCGTGCCCAGATGCTCTTCGAGGATTTTCAGCTGCTGGCTGACCGCACCGGGAGTGACACCCAGCGCGCGGGCGGTGGTCGCTACAGACTGGTGGCGGCCAAAAACGTCAAACACATGCAGGGCTCGCAGTGGCGGCAATTGGGTCTTCACCTCTGTCTCCCTTTTGCGATGGCTGTCCCGGTCAGGCCTTGATCCGCGCCATATCAGCATCATACATCGGGCGCAGTGTACAGCGACAGGGGTAGAGCTTGCCTGCGATCTCGATCTGCCACTGACCGCTGGCCAAATAATTGGCATCGACAATAGCGTCGCCGCCCTCGATCATCGCCAGTCCCACGGCCCCTCCCAGGGTATGGCCGTAGCTGCCCGCACGGATGTCCCCCACGGGCATGCCGTCGCGATACAGCACTTCGCCATGCCACAGCAAAGGCTCTGGATCCTCGACCAGCACCTGCACCAGACGGCGCTTGTAGGGGGCTGCGGATTTTTGCGCGCGGGCAGCCTCCTGCCCTATAAAGCCGCCGGGTTTGTCCAGTGCGACGGCAAAACCTAGCCCAGTATCAAAGGCATTGTCGGTGTTGTCGATGTCATGGCCATAATCGCGATAGGCCTTTTCCAGACGCAGGCTGCCAAGAGCGGCCAGACCAGCATGCACCAGCCCGTGGCGCGCGCCTTCGGCAATCAGGCAATCATAGACATTCACCGCATGATCACTGGGCATGTAAAGCTCATAGCCGAGCTCCCCGACATAAGTGATGCGGGCGCAGGTGACGCGCGACAGTCCAATATCAATGTCGCGCACATCGCGAAACGCAAAGGCCGCGTTGCTGAGGTCTGCGTCGGTCAACGCCTGTAGCAGCGCGCGGCTATTGGGGCCCTGAATGTTGATCTGGGTGAGGCCGGGGGTCACATCGGTGACAAAAGCATGGGCGTCAGCAGGTGTGTGACGGCGCAGCCAGGTTTCGACCTGATTGTGCATGGTGTCGGTTGCAACCACCAGGAACTTATCCTCGGCCAGTTTGGCCACGGTCACATCCGCCTCAATTAGCCCATTTTCATTCAGCCACTGTGTATAGGTGATACGCCCGACGGTCTCGTTGACGCGATTGGCCGAGATATGATCCAGCACTCGCCCGGCATCGCGGCCCTGCACCAGGAATTTTGACATGATACTCATATCGGTCAGCACCACCGCCTCGCGGGAGGCGCGGTGTTCGGCCTGCCAATAGGGCCACCAGTTCATCCGGCCAAAGGACAAGGCATCGACCTTTGCCTCAGCCGGGGAGGGGGCGTACCAGCTGGGCGCTTCCCAGCCGCTGACATCGGAAAAATAAGCCCCCGTCGCCAGCAGGCGATCGTGCAGGGCTGATCGCTTTGCACCACGGGCAGTTTTGGGCGTTTTGGTGGGGAAATGGCACTGATACACATTGCCAAAGGATTCCATCATTCGCGTGGCACGGTAGTCACGGTTGGTCTGATAGGGGCGGAACCGGTTGGCATTGACGCCGGTGACATCGACATCGGGCCGCCCGTTCAGGATCCAATGGGCCAGCACCCGCCCCCAGCCGCCGCCGCTGAGAATACCAACCGAATTCATCCCCGCACCGATGAAATAGTTCTGCAGCTCTGCCGCCTCGCCGATGATCGGATTGCCATCGGGGGTAAAGCTTTCCGGGCCGCAAAAGAACTTTTTGACGCCAGACTGCAGCGACACAGGCACCCGACTCATGGCGCGTTCCAAAAATGGCGTCATCCGGTCCCAGTCGGGTGGCAGATCGCTGAAGGAGGCAGAATTAGGCACGCCGTCCAGCGCCCAATGGGCGGTGTCGGGTTCAAACAGGCCGACCATCAGCCCGCCGCCCTCTTCACGGAAATAGCCGTGATGCGACGGATCTTCCAGCACTGGCCAGTCGGGGCTGACCGTGTCGATAGGGTCGGTGATCAGATAGTAGTGTTCCGCCGCCTGATTGGCGATTGTTACCCCATGTTTGGCACCCAGCTGGCGGGCCCACATACCGGCGCAGTTGACGACATATTCGCAGGCAATATTGCCCTGATCGGTGACAACCCCCGTGACGCGGCCCTGATCATGGGTGACGTCCTGCACCGTCACGCCGGATATGATCTGCACGCCCTTCATCCGCGCGCCCTTGGCCAGCGCCATGGTGACATCCACCGGGTTCACCCGACCATCATCCTTGACGTAGAACCCGGCCAGCAAATCATCAGTGCGGGCGGCCGGGAACAGATCACCAATTTCACGTGGCGAGATTTCCTGGACATCAACCCCGCAATAGCGGTTGAAGGTGGCAATGCGGCGGTATTCCTCCAGCGATTCCGCATCGGTCGCGGCCTCGATAAAGCCGCATTGGCGCAGCCCCGTGGCTTGGCCGGTTTCTGCTTCGAGCCGGGCATAAAGATCACGGGTATATTTGCGCACCTCGGTCGCGGTCTGCGACAGGCTGCCAAAGGTCACCATCAAACCGGCAGCATGCCAGGTGGTGCCCGAGGTCAGTTCATCGCGTTCCAGCAGGACCACATCGCGGCAGCCCATCTCGGCCAGATGATAGGCGACAGAGGTTCCCATGACGCCGCCGCCAATGACAACGACCTGGGCGGATTGGGGCAGGTTCACGGGTTTGTTCATCTGAGGATCTTTCTTGGTCTTTGCCCACCTATGCGCGGGTCTGTTTTTCAATCTGGTGTCGTGTTTCTGGCCAGAGACACCGGTCGGGGTCAGCGCTCGCCTGCCAACAAGGCATTCAGCGCCAGCAGGACCGTATCGGCGGCGGCCGGATCCGGCCCCGCCCCGCTGAGAGCGCGGCGCAGATAGACCCCATCAATCAGCGCCGAGAGCACTTGTTCTATAGGTTCCGCAGCACGGTTGAGACGACGCAGGTCAAACAGCAGATTGCTGCGCAGACGCCGGTGATAGATCCGCATCAGATGCGCGGCCTCTGTGTTGCTTTGTGACAGCGCATAAAAGCTGAGCCAGGCAGAGGTCTTGCGCTGATCAAAGACGTGGTCTTCGAAATTTGCGCGCACGATGGCCTCTAGGCGCGCGCGTGGGCCGGTGGCCGCCGCCAGCCCGCTGATCACCTGTTTTGAGAAGACCGACAGAATATGGCGCATGGCGGCGATCAGCATCTGATCCTTGCTGCCAAAATAGTGATGCGCCAGGCCGCTGCTCATGCCGGCCCGTTTGGCAATCTTGGAAACGGTCACATCCAGTGATCCGGCCTCGCCAACTTCGTCGATCACGGCAGATATCAGTGCTGCCCGCCGTTTCGGCTCCATTCCCAGTTTTGGCATAGGCCTCTCCGCTAGATGGAGGATCTGTAGCGTGAATTGCCGGTGGGGGTCAATTTCGTCGAAACGGTGAGGCCCGGGTCATTCCTGCTCGGAATGCGCCTGTTTGGCTAGCCGATTACTTTTGAATTCCGGCGAAGATAGTCATCAAACATTGGAACCGTGAAATCTATATCGCCGTATTGAGGGCTGTAAATCATCCCTTTGGCGATAATCTGCGCGCGACGAGGCCCTAACTTGTTTGGGGTTTCTCCTAAATGTTCAGCAACTTCCGAAGAGCGATATGGACCCTTGCCAAGCTCTGACATCGCGATCACGTATTCACGTTCCTTGGGTGTTAACCGATCAAAGCGGACCCGGAAAAATCCGTCGTCCAGTCTTTTGAGGGCAGTTTGCGTCGCCGCTTGGATATCGGTTTTATCAATTGGAGAACTGTCAGCTGTATTCCAGGACTGAAACCCCCATTCTTGCAAAAAGTAGGGGTATCCTTCCGTAATTTGCAGGATTTCCTCCAAAGCACTGTTCGTTATCTCTTCTTCTTCCTCGTCTATCGGTCCCTTGATTGCGTGCCATGCAGCCCCTTTGTCCAGCGCGCCAACTTTTGGATATGAAAAGAGCCGTTCTGCGTAGGATTTTGCATCGCCAGACAGGCCAGCCAACTGAGGCAGCCCGGCGCCGAAAAAGATGACTGGAAGCTGTTTCTGGCCAATTTTATGTATCGCGACGATAAGAGCGGCGAGCTCCTCTTCCTTCAGATACTGAACCTCATCAATGAGAAGACACCAGCCCTTACCGGCTGCTTTGGCCGCTACCCCGATAGCGACGAACAAATCTGACAGGTCGTATTCCAGGTTTCCGCTGTCAGCGACGCCAGGCTCGGGATCGACCGAAATCGACAAATCCCCCATCTCTATGCTGAAGACACTTGCGAAACCTCTCAGAGCTTTCATCGCATCATGTGTTTTCGCCTTTGCAGCCGTAACAAACGAGAGCTTTCGCAGGACCTGCTGCATTCTGGGATACAAAAGCTCTGCGAGCGGTTTGTCTTCTGGCGCCTCAATAACTGAGGTCAGATAGCCTTCTTCTTCGGCGGCATTTTCAATAGAATTCAGCAATACGGTCTTACCCGTGCCCCGTAGTCCCAACAGCATTTGAGATCTCGCATGCCGCCCGATCATGGTTCTCTTTAAGGCGATGAGGGCGTCAGAAATGATGTCATCGCGCCCTGCCAGTTCGGGCGGTTGCGAGCCTGCTCCAGGCGCAAATGGGTTTCTTACCGGATCCATGTTTCTACCAAGCTCTAACTAGTTATAGCTTGTTTGCAGTATAACTATGTAGAAGTCCATACAATTCCCCGCAACACCTGTCTCGCTGGGTGACCGGCCCTAGCGAGACAGGTGTTGCGGAGGGATAGTTGGTGACCCCGCCCCCTCCATGGGAAGAGAAAAGCAGGGCCGTCCGCTGCCCGCGCACTATGGCGAGGCCGCGAATTTCGCCAGTCGCAGAAATCAGTCGCCGCGCGGGAAACGGGCGTTGTCTTCAACCTCGTTCAGATCCATGTGATTGCGCATGTAGCGCTCAGAGGCTTTTTGCAGCGGCTGGTAGTCCCAGGGGAAATAGCCCCCCTGACGCAGGGCCTCGTAGACCACCCAGCGCCGGGCCTGGCTTTCGCGTACCTGTGCATCAAACTGATCCAGATCCCAGCGCGCATCGGCCTGCGCTTTCAGGTCGGCCAGGGTGTCGCGATGGGCGGGATCATCAGCCAGGTTGGTTAGCTCATGCGGGTCGGCCTCCAGATCGAACAGCTGCACGGGGTCGAGCTTGCATAGGTTCAGCTTCCAGCGTCCCTGACGCAGCGAGACCATCGGCGCATATGACGCCTCGGCGGCATATTCCATTGCAACCGGGCTGGTGCGGATTGCGCCCTGACCTAGTGGCACCAGCGATTCCCCGTTGGTCCAGGGCATCACCTCGTCCATGCTGACCCCGGCCAGATCGCACAGGGTCGGGCAGACATCGATATTGGAGACCGGCGTGGTGATCAGCCCCGGCTGCATCTGCGGCGCTGCAATCATCAGCGGCACCCGCGCCGAGCCCTCATAAAAGCTCATCTTGAACCACAGCCCGCGCTCGCCCAGCATGTCACCATGGTCTGACACAAACAGAATTGTGGCCTCTTGACCGGTGTTTTCCAGCGCCTCCATCACCTCGCCGATCTTGTCATCAAGGTAGGAGATATTGGCGAAATAGGCCCGGCGCGAGCGGCGAATGTCTTCTTCGGTGATGTCAAAGCTGCGCCAGTCGTTGGCGTCAAAGATCCGCTGCGCATGGGGGTCTTGATTGTCATAGCCCAGATCCGCCACCTCGGGCAGCAGGTGTTCGCAATCCTCATAGAGATCCCAGTATTTGCGCCGGGTCACATAGGGGTCATGCGGATGGGTAAAGGACACGGTCAGCGCCCAGGGTGTGTCATCGCGGCGGCGCGCCAGATCATAGACCTTTTGCACCGCGTGAAAGGCGACCTCGTCGTCGAATTCCATCTGGTTGGAGATCTCGGCCACCCCGGCACCCGTGACCGATCCCATGTTGTGATACCACCAGTCGATGCGCTCCCCGGGTTTGCGATAGTCTGGCGTCCAGCCAAAATCCGGGGGGTAGATATCGGTGGTCAGGCGGTCTTCGAACCCATGCAACTGGTCGGGGCCGACAAAATGCATCTTGCCGCTCAGGCAGGTGTAATAGCCCGCCCGGCGCAGATGGTGCGCATAGGTCGGAATAGAAGAGGCAAACTCAGCCGCATTATCATAGACCCCGGTCGCGGAGGGCAGCTGGCCCGACATAAAGCTGGCCCGCCCCGGCGCGCACAGCGGCGAGGCGGTATAGGCGTTGCGAAACCGGGTCGAACGCGCCGCGAGCTTTTTCATGTTGGGCGCATGCAGCCAGTCGGCCGGGCCATCGGGGAACAGCGTTCCGTTCAGCTGGTCCACCATGAAGATCAGGATATTGGGCCGGGTCATGCGCGGGGTCTCCGATTGGATGAGGGCAGGCTGCGAGGGTTACGCCTTGCGGGTTGAGACTGTCGTAGCTTTTTATTGACTGGTCAGTCAATTTGAAATTATCGACAGCTTGTTCGGCATTTCTGGCCAGACAGCACAGAAATTTCGACACCTCAGCCCCGGATATTTTTGCAGGTTATGGGTCGGCATCTGCCCTAGGTTTGCGATCAAAGCCCGGCCCAAATCCGGGGCGTGGGCGGCAAAGGGACGGACACCAGATGAAAACACATGCACAGGCGGTGATAATTGGCGGCGGGCTTGTGGGGTGTTCGATCCTGTACCATCTGGCCAAACTGGGCTGGACGGATGTTATCCTGCTGGAACGCGATGAGCTAACGTCGGGGTCAACCTGGCATGCGGCGGCCAATATTCATGGCCTGCATGACAACAATAATATCACGCGTATTCAGCACTATACCATGAACCTATACAAGGAGCTGGAGGTCGAGACCGGCCAGTCCTGCGGTGTGTTTCAGCCCGGATCACTTTATCTGGCGCAGACCGAGGAACGCGAACAGCAGCTGCGCCTGCAAGAGGCCAAGGCGCGTTTCTATGGCCTGAATTTTCACGAGGTCAGCCGTGCGCAGGCACAAGAGCTGCACCCGCTGGCGCAGTTTGATGACATCCGCTGCATCATGTATGAACCCGATGGCGGCAATGTGGACCCATCAGGCGTGCCCCACGCCTATGCCGCTGGCGCACGCGCCATGGGGGCTACGGTTGAGCGGTTTTGCCCGGTGATCGGCACCGACCAGCAGCCCGATGGTAGCTGGATCGTGCGCACCGAAAAGGGCGATATTCATACGCAGTGGTTGGTCAATGCGGCAGGCCTCTGGGGGCGAGAGGTGGCGGCACTGGCGGGGCTGACCCTGCCGTTGCAGCCAACTGAACATCAGTATTTCGTCACCGACACCATTGACGAGATCGCCAACTTAGGCCGTCGGCTGCCTTCGATCGCGGATCGCGACGGGGAATATTATTTCCGTCAGGAAGGCAACGGCTTGCTGATTGGCGCCTATGAAAAGGACATGCGGTTCTGGGCCGAAGGCGGCACGCCACTGGATTTTGCCCATGAGCTGTTCCCTGATGATCTGGACAGGATCATGGAAAACGTCATCCGCGCCACCGAACGGGTGCCTCTGGCGGCCACGGCGGGGGTCAAACGGGTGATTAACGGGCCGATGATTTGGTCGCCGGATGCATCGGCACTCTGGGGACCAGTGCCGGAACTACAGAACTATTTTCTATGTGGTGGCATCATTCCGGGGTTCTCGCAATCTGGCGGGCTGGGGCTGCTGGCGGCGCAATGGATGATCGACGGAGAGCCGCAGCACGATATGTTTGCCTGGGATCTGGCGCGGTTTGGCGACTGGGCCGACAAAAAGTTCACCAAAGACCGCGTCCAAGATGCCTATACCCATCGTTTCAAAATCCATTTCCCAAACGAGGAACGCCCGGCGGGCCGACCTGCCCGCACCCGTCCGGCCTATGAAATGCAACAGGAACTGGGCGCGGTCTTTGGTCTCAACTGTGGCTGGGAGCACGCCTTGTGGTTCGCGGATCAGCCCGGTGTGGTCGAGACTGCGGGCTTTGCCCGCCAGAACTGGTTTCAGCCGGTGGGGCAAGAGGTCGAGATGCTGCGCAACACATTGGGTGTCATCGATATTTCGAACTTTGCCAACTATGTGATCACGGGGGCGGGCGCCCACGACTGGCTTGACCGGCTGGTGGCCAATCGGGTGCCGACAGAGATCGGGCGCTCCTGCCTCACGCCGCTGATTTCGGTGCGCGGTGGCGTGGCCGGGGATTTCACCATCACCAAAACGGCGGAGGACGCCTATATGATGATCGGCTCTGGCATGGCGGAACGCTATCATCAGCGTTTTTTCAACATGGTGGACCTGCCTGCTGAGACCCGATTTGAGGTGGCGACGAACCGGATTGTCGGATTCAATATCGCTGGCCCCAGAGCGCGGGACGCATTGCAACTGCTGACCAATGCGGATCTGTCAAACGAGGGATTTCGGTTCATGCACTCGCGCCAGATCACCGTGGCGGGGATCGACTGTCTGGCAATCCGGGTGTCCTTCACCGGCGATCTGGGCTGGGAATTGCACTGTGATGCGGGTGATCAGGTCGCACTTTATGCAGCCCTGCTGCAAGTGGCGCGCGACCTTGGCGGAGGGCCGGTTGGCGGGCGCGCTTTGGGCAGCCTGCGCATCGAAAAGGGCTATGGCTCCTGGGGGCGGGAATACAGTCAGGAATACTGGCCACAGGAGGTCGGGCTGGCCGGGTTGATCAAGCTGGACAAGGATTTCTTGCACAAAGAGGCTTATCTGGCGATCCACGACACTCCCCCGCGTGAGGTGCTGGCCATGTTTGAGGTCGAGGTGACGCAGCAGGCGGATGCCACCGGAGGCGAACCTATTTTCACCCCGGATGGCAGGCCCGCAGGGCGTGTGACTTCTGGTGCCTTTGGCTATTCGGTTGGAAAATCACTGGCGCTGGGATTTTGCGACCCGCAATTGGTGCCGGTTGGCGCGCAGGTCGAGATCTACATCCTTGGCGCGCCGCATCGCGCCACACGTCTGGCGGAGGCACCTTTTGACCCCGAAGGTATGCGCCTGCGGAGCTAACATGGTCGGCGCGGGCGCGGTGTCAGCACGCGACCTGTTCTGCCGTCTGCAAAAGCCAGGCGTGAAACAGCTTTACCGATGGCGTTGCGGCCTTTCCTGGCGGGGAAATGTAATAACCCCAGGGGCTTGCGACCGTGATCTCAAAGGGTTCGCGCAGTAGCCCGCGCTCGAGATAGGGTATGACCAGTGAACGTGGTAGCGCAACGCAGCCCAAACCCTGACAGGCCAGCGCCAGCGACAGATTTGTAACATTGCTGCGCTGCCCGCAGTTCAGATCCAGCCCCGTGATACCGAGCTGGGCCAGCACGAGATCCCAATAGGCAGGCCGACCCAGAACGTGGATCAGATCCGCGTCAGCCAGCTGTTGGCACCGTTCAAGACGCGCGCCTTTGACGCGATAGTCCGTGGCGCAGACTATCGTCAGCCGCTCATCCCACAGGCTTTGTCTGTCGGCGGGCACGTCGTCCCGGTGGCAAATGGTGATCGAGATGTCAGAGACCGCATCCTGAACATCGGTCCAGACGGTGCCATGCAGGGTGAGGTCAATGTCGGGATGCTGGACCCTGAAACCCTGGATTACAGGCGGCAGCCAGCTTTCCGCCAAGCTGACAGGGCAGGAGATCACCACTTCGCGTTTGTGGCTTTGCAGGGTCAGTGACTGCGTCGCTTGGTCGATCTCCTGCAAGGCATGGCGCACCGAAGGCAGATAGGCCGCCCCGACATCCGTAAGCGACAGTGATCGGGGATGGCGCACAAACAGGGGCCGGCCGATGAATTCTTCAAGCGAGCGCACATGATTGCTAACCGCAGACTGGGTGCAGTTCAGCTCTTCGGCGGCGCTGGTAAAGCTGAGACGCCGCGCCGCGGCCTCGAAAGAGCGTAAAAAGCTGAGGTGGGGCAAATTCATCATGGGGCAAAGCCTACACCACTCTGATCAGATGCAAAGTGCCATCGCAACATGTGTGCCGTGACAGGATAAACCGGGATAGCAGCCTTGTGGTTGGATGTATCGCGCGCGAAACATCTTTTGTGCTTTATTGGAGGCAACCGTTCCAAGTTCTTGGCGTGAATGCAGTTTGATGCCCGGTTACTAGTCTTCGGGGAATGCCTGCTCAGGTTGGCCCCGAAGCCTATTATAGCGGCCTGAAATGGCTGCGGAGGGTCTGCCGGTTTTCTTTGGAGCTGATCTATCTAGAGCCATTTGAGCTTGATCAATTTGGCAAGGGGGAACTGTGCTAGCTTGATCTTAAACTCGGGGATTCAAATGAGGGGCTCTGGCGTTCTCCAATGGCCGCTGAGCAACAAGATATAGGTTATAGGCCACAAGGTACCGCAAATTGCGGGGCGGGGTACGAATATGGAATATAGAGACTACTATAAAGTTCTGGGTGTCGAACGAACGGCCTCGCAGGATGAGGTCAAGCGGGCTTATCGCAAGCTTGTGCGCAAATATCATCCGGATGTGAACACCGGCGATGATGCGGCGGAGGCCGAGCAAAAGTTCAAGGACGTGGGCGAAGCCTATGAGGTTCTGCAGGATCCGGAAAAACGCGCGGCTTATGATCAGCTTGGGGCGGACTGGAAAGAAGGGCAATCCTTCCGGCCGCCACCGGACTGGGATGATGGGTTTGCCTTCTCTGGCGGCGGCTATACCGAGGCCGACTCTGACCAGTTCGGCAGCTTTTTTGACGAGCTGTTTGCGCGCCGCGGACAGGCCGGCGGACAGAGGTATTCCTATGGTGGAAGCACTGGCGGCGGCCGACAGCACTATCAGGCGCCGGGGCAGGATCACCACGCCAAGATCATTATCGACCTGCAGGAGGCCTATCATGGCGGCAGTCGTGATTTCACCCTGCGCAAGCCGGAGCTTGATGCAACCGGCCATGTGGTTTTGCGCGAGCAATCCATTCGCGTGGCAATCCCGAAAGGGGTGACCGAAGGCCAGCATATCCGGCTCGCCGGGCAGGGGGCT
The DNA here is from genome assembly GCF_001457775.1 of Phaeobacter sp. CECT 5382. Classification (GTDB taxonomy): domain Bacteria; phylum Pseudomonadota; class Alphaproteobacteria; order Rhodobacterales; family Rhodobacteraceae; genus Pseudophaeobacter. The sequence continues at coordinate 54,165 of NZ_CYSG01000017.1, read as the reverse complement.
CCGGGAATCGGTCATGGCAAGGCAGGTGACCTTTATCTGGAGGTGAGCATCAAGGAAGAACCCGGTTTTCACGTCGATGGCAGGGATGTCTTCATGGACCTTCCGGTCACCCCCTGGGAGGCGGTTTTGGGTGCGCGTATCAGCCTGACCACGCCCAGCGGCAAGGTTGAGCTTTCGATCCCGAATCATGCCCAGACCGGCAAGAAGCTGCGTCTGAAGGGACGGGGCATCCCCGGAAAACCCGCAGGCAACCTGTTTGCCGTGGTCAAGATCGTCATCCCGCCAAGCGAGACTGCAAAGGCCCGGGAACTTTATGAACAACTGGCGCAGGAGATGAACTATAATCCCCGCCAGGGCCTGGGAGGGTAAGCCATGACAACTTCAAACGCACTTGTCCCCATGAGCGAAGTTCTGGTTTCATTGTCCCTGACGGATCTGTGCCGCATCAGCGGATGCTCGGCGGATTGGATCATTGAACTGGTGCAGGAAGGTATTCTGGAGCCGGAAAGTACTGGCCACAGAGGCGGCGGTGCTGTGTCCGAAGGCAGCAGTTGGACCTTCGAAAGCTCCAGTATCACGCTGGTTCACAAAGTCCGGCGGCTGCAGGCCGATCTGCGCCTAAACCTGCCCGGAGCGGCGCTGGTTCTCTCACTTGTTGACGAAAACACCCAGCTGCGCCGACAGGTCGAACAGCTCGAGAATGACCCGCCCGATGCCATCTGGATGCCCGCGCCATAACACCAGCGCCATAGGGTCTGTGGCGCTGGTCAGGCTGAAGAGATATGATTTTTGGTACTTGATATGTATCAATTAATCTGACGGTCGGATGGGGTAGTTTCGCTTTATATGAAACGAGGTGCCCCATGTCCAAAAAGACTCCGGAAGAGAACGCAAAGGTGACCGAAGGAACGCCATCTGAGCAACATCTGACCTATATCAACATCCCCGAAGCCGTCGGGGTGTTTGACAGTTTCGAGACCCAGCAGGCGGCCTTTTACGATCTGCGCGCCGCCGGGTTTCATCACTCTGACATCAGCCTTTTGGGCAGCAAAGAGGCGATGGAAGAAAAACTCGGTAAAGCCTACTGGACGTCAGCAAATCTGGAAGATGACCCGGCTGCCCCGCGGGCACATTTTGTCTCGGAAGAAGCAATTGGAGAGCTTCAGGGCGCTATTGCCGGGGGGTTCTTTTTTGTCGGCTCCTTTATTGCGATGGCGGCAATGTTGACTCCTGCCAGCACGCTGGCGGCTTCGATTGCAGCGATTGCCATCGGGGGTAGCCCGTCTGCGGTCATTGGCACCCTGCTGGCGCGTCGCGTCGGTCAGCATCACAAGGACTACTACGCCAACCAGATCAGTCACGGCGGCATTCTGATGTGGGTCCGCACCCGCGACAAGGATCGCGAAGATCTCGCGGTGAAGATCCTCAAAGGGCATTCCGGGCACGACGTACATGTTCACGCCTGGAGCGAATAACGCGCCAGAAAACGCGCAAGGAGCTACCGATAGCCCAATGTGCAAAGCCCCAATTTACGAAGCCCCGGTGCAAAAACGGGCACCCGGGTTCAGGTCTGTGAAAGGACATAATATGGCGAAGACCACAAAAACACTCGAAAACCTGCAAAAGGCCCTGTCGATGGAGCTGGCAGCCGTTAACCAGTATCTGCTGCATATTCTGACGGTCGAAAGCTGGGGCCTGGACAAGCTGGCCGACAAGATGCGCGCAGAGATGCTCGAAGAGCTGGGCCACGCCGAGGCTTATGCCCGGCGCATGGTGTTTCTGGGCGGTTCACCCAGCTTGAAAGCAGCCAAGGTGCCAACAGCGTCGAAAACCCTGAAAGCGATGTTCGAGGCCGATCTGGTCGATGAAAAAGATGCGGTCAAATTCTACGCAACGGCGGCCCGTGTCGCGGATGAGGCGCAGGATATCGGCACCCGCGATCTATTTGAACGCACCGCTCTGGACGAAGAAGGGCACATGACTTGGCTCAAACTCCAGCTGTCCCTGCTGGAACGGATGGGAGAGCCGACCTTTGTCTCGATGCAGATCAACCAGACTGGGGCCGAAGATTAAAACCAGACAATGCGTTTTCATGATCCGCAGCGGCCCGATACGGGTTGCTGCGGGCTGGTCTCCTGGTGGTTCATCATGCCTGTAATTTGATGATCGAGCCTGACGAGATAAACGAGATTGCCCTGCTTAGGATTGGGTGAAATCCGGGAGTGGGGTGAACAGAGGGGCGATGGAAATGAGGAATGTGGAAATGGGCAAAGGGTTGTTCTGGGTCGGCCTTGTTATGGTGTTTTTGGGCGCGGCCGCGGTGATCATGCCCCTTGCCAGCTCTTTGGTGTTGGAAGTACTGATCGGTTGGCTGCTCACGATGAGTGGGATCGTGGCCGTGGTCGGGGCCATGCAGTTTCGCGGCACTGGCCAGTTTCTGTGGCAGTTGCTGGTGGGGTTGATCACGCTTGCGGTGGGGTTGTTGATGTTGCTCTATCCGCTTCAGGGTCTGGTTGCCCTGACAGTTCTGGTTGCTGCGATTTTTGTGCTGACGGGGCTGGCGCAGGCGTCATTTTCGTTTTGGCTGCGGCCTGCTCCTGGCTGGGGCTGGGGCATGACATCAGCGCTGATCAGCCTTGGCCTTGGCGTCTATATCTTTGCCGTCTTGTCGGAAGCCTCGACCGTGGTGCTTGGCCTGCTGGTCGGGATCGATTTTCTCAGCACGGGGCTGGCCTTGGTGATGATTTCCCGTAGCCCTTTCCGGATGTGATCCCGCGAAATCCTCGAAATTTGGGGGCCGCGTATTTCGGGCCAAATCTATACCCAGATTGTTTTAGCTAAAAAGAGAGCCCGAAAGAGAATGGATAAGCAAAAACAGTTCAACTGGAGTTTCTGGCTCACGGCGGCATTGATCTGGATGGCGGTGCAGCTCTGGCTGGGCGCGCGCAGTGTTCAGACCCTACAATACAGTGAATTTCTGACCTATCTTGAACGTGGTGATGTGGCAGAACTGACAGTCACCGAAACCAAGGTGCAGGGCCGTTTCAAAATGCCGGTGGAGGGCAAGGACTATTTCGTTGCCTACCGGGTCGATGCGGATCTTGCAGCCGAGCTGGAGCAGTATGACACTGCCTTTACCGGCGGCACGGATCAGACCTGGCTCACCAGCCTGATTTCCTGGGTGGCGCCGGTTCTGTTGTTTTTCGGACTGTGGATGTTCTTGATCCGGCGTATGTCGGCCGGGGGGCAGGGCGGCTTTGGCAGTCTGGTGAACATCGGTAAGTCCAAAGCCAAGGTTTATCTGGAGACCGAAACCGGCGTCACCTTCGACAATGTTGCCGGGGTGGATGAAGCCAAGGCCGAGCTGCAGGAAATCGTTTCCTTCCTTCAAGACAAGGACAAATACGGCCGCCTTGGGGCGCATATCCCCAAGGGCATTTTGCTGGTCGGGCCTCCGGGCACCGGCAAGACGCTGCTGGCGCGGGCCGTTGCGGGCGAGGCCAGCGTGCCGTTCTTTTCGATTTCGGGGTCCGAATTTGTCGAGATGTTCGTGGGTGTTGGTGCCGCGCGGGTGCGCGATTTGTTTGAGCAGGCCCGCAAGGCGGCCCCCTGCATCATCTTCATCGATGAGCTGGACGCACTGGGTCGGGCGCGATCGGCAGTGTCGGGCTTTGGCGGCAGCGACGAAAAAGAGCAGACTCTGAACCAGCTGTTGTCTGAGCTGGATGGTTTTGACCCGCGCGTCGGTATCGTTCTGCTGGCGGCGACCAACCGCCCCGAGGTTCTGGACGCAGCGCTGTTGCGGGCCGGCAGGTTTGACCGACAAATCGTGGTGGACCGTCCCGAGCGCAAGGGCCGCGCTGCCATTCTCAAGGTGCATATCAAGGGCATTGCTCTGGCGCCGGATGTGGATCTGGATCAGGTTGCGGCAATCACACCGGGGTTCACCGGCGCCGATCTGGCAAACCTCGTGAACGAGGCGGCGATCCTCGCCACCCGGCGCGATGGCAACAAGGTGACCATGGCGGATCTGACGGCAGCTGTGGAACGGATCGTGGCCGGGGTTGAGCGCAAATCGCGCGTCCTCGGCGTGGCAGAGCGGCGTCGGGTGGCGCATCACGAGATGGGGCATGCACTGGCCGCGGCAAATGTTGCGCATGCCGACCCGGTGCATAAGGTTTCGATCATTCCGCGTTCGATCGGCGCGCTTGGCTATACCATGCAGCGCCCGACGGAGGATCGGTTTCTGATCACCTTTGCCGAGTTAAAGGACCGTATGACCGTGCTGATGGCCGGGCGGGCTGCCGAAGATCTGATCTTTCAGGAGGTCTCGACCGGGGCTTCGGATGATCTGGCCAAGGCAACGGATATCGCGCGCGAATGTGTGACGCGCTTTGGTATGGTTGCCAGTGTCGGGCAGGCGGTTCTTGAGGAAAAGTCGGGGCAGTATCTGGGGCAGAATGCGTATGGTATGATGGCCAAGGATTATGCACCCGAAACCGCGCGCGAGGTCGACCTAGCAGTGCGAAAACTGCTTGATGAGGCCTATAGTGCGGCAAAAGAGATCCTGTCGGCACATCTGGAGGAACTCAAATCCGGGGCGGCGCTGTTGCTGGAAAAGGAAACCATTACCCCTGTGGAGTTTGCACCGATTGCGCGGCCCGCCAGTGACACAGCAGATGACGGGCAGGGGTTAGCTGCTATAGAAGATGGGGCTAAGGATACGGGCTGAGCAGAACGCATTCATCATCTGGGGAGACGGACAAATGACCGATAAAGTTGCCAGCCTGGTCGCGCGCATCCGCGCATTGGAAGACGAGTTGGAAGATGAGTTTGCCTGTCGCCGTGCAGCTTTCAATTACCGGCTTGAACAAAACCGGGTTGTTTTCGAACAAGAGGTCCGCCAACGCCACAAGGCGCTCCAACAAAAGCTGGTGTCCTATATGGTCGAGGCCCGGCCGCTGGTGGTGCTAACGGCGCCGGTTATCTATGCGGTGATCATACCTTTTGTCCTGCTGGACATATTTGTGTCGGTCTATCAGGCAATCTGTTTTCCGGTTTATCGCATCGAAAAGGTGCGCCGCGCCGACTACATCACCTTTGATCGTAATCAGCTGTCCTATCTGAATGGATTGGAAAAGTTCAACTGTCTCTATTGTTCCTATGGCAATGGGCTGCTGGGCTATGCGCGTGAAATCGCGGCGCGCACGGAAAAACACTGGTGCCCTATCAAGCATGCCAAACGTATGGCGGGGCTGCACGACCATTATTCCGAGTTTGTCGAATATGGCGATGCAGAGGGCTTTCAGCACTCTAAAGATGAGAGCCACGACGCAACAAAATAGCAATATCCGAAAACCACGGCACCCCACCCAAAACTGGCAGCCCCCCAGCTGGATGGGATCTGACAGAATTGGACAGTGTGCCTGTATTGGACCGTGTGCTTGTTCAGATCCTGAAAGTGACTTCAGAAGTCTGCACAAGACAGTTCAAGAAACTAGTGTGCCAGAAAAACGGTTTTCTCCGTCTGTTCAAGCAGCGTCCGGGTGGTGCCGCCAAAAAATGCCTGGCGGGTTCTGGAATGGCCATAGGACCCCATGACGATCAGATCAGCGCCGCATTCCGCGGCCCGGTCCAGAATACAATCCCCGACATCCTGTCCACCGCCTGGATACTGGCGAACGACAACCGTGCAGCCGTGGTGGGTCAGCCATTTGGCAACATCAACACCGGGATCCTCGCCATCGCGCAACTGGGTCATCACAGGATCAATGGAGCCGATGACCACCTCCTTGGCCCCGCGCAGCATTGGAAGTGCCGCATGCACTGCCCGCGCCGCATGCAGCCCGGTGTTCCAGGCGACAAAGATTTTCTCTGGCTGTTTCAATGCTGTACCGTTGGTATCGTTGATCAGCATGCCGACAGGAGACTGGAACAGGATCCCGTTGCTGACCTCTTGAAACAGGGTCTCTGACTGGCGCAGATCGGGGCCGACAAGCGCCAGATCACAAAGCATTGCGTGGCGGGCGACGGCTTCGCTCACCATTGCGGCTTCGCAGGCTACGCTGGCGACTTCGCCGGACAGGCCATGCTGTTGCAAAAGGGCTTCGACCTCATCGGTTTTGACCTTCAGCGCCTCGGTATTGGCAGCCACGGATTCCTGCCATTCGACCGAAAAATCAGCGATGCCACCAGTGGGGACACCAAGGGTGCCATAGGGGTATTGCGGCATTTCCCCGATGATCAGAACCACCGCCCGCGCAGGCAGGGCGCGGATGGTTTCTAACTGTTTTGCAAGGTCGTCCAAAGAGGCCTGTTTGCCAATTACGATCAGAATACTGCTGTTTTTCATCGTCATTCCCTTGCTTCGTCATGGTGTTAATCGTGGGGTACCAATAGCGGGCGCATTTCTGCATTTATGGCCTATATTAAATACCTGTGACGTCTCACGAACTTATTTGTTACAATCCCAATCCCTCTGGCCAGTAAAGTCAATTAGGTCAGGTTGATCGTTCGAGCCCAAAAGCAACATTCAAGCTTCATTCCAAAAACTGTAGCGCTGCTGGCCGACAACCGCTAGGGGCTGATGAAATGATGCCCCAACGTAGGTCAGAATTGGCGAAAGTATGGGCATAGGGGGGCTGCAGCCAGCGCTCAGGCCAACATTTTGCGACAGGCCTTGGCAACGACGATCTCCTCGTTGGTTGGCAAGACAAGCACCGGGACCTTTGACTGCGGCGTTGAAATACGGATCGCATTCCTGCCGTTTGCCTCTGTCTGTAGCGAGATCCCAAGCCAAGCCAGCTGGTCGCAGATCTGTTGCCGGATCAGGGCGGATTTTTCGCCGATCCCAGCGGTGAAAACCAGCGCGTCTAGCCCGCCGATGGCAGGTATAAGCCCGGCGAGAATACTGGCAGCGCGATAGCAGAACAGGTCAATCGCTTCACGCGCATGCGGGTCGTCACTGTCCTGTAGCACCTGCATGTTGTTGCTAATCCCGGACACGCCCAACAGGCCGGATTGTCGGTACAAAAGAGTTTCGATTTGGGTGGCGTCCATGCCTTTGGACTGCATCAGATAAAGCAGCACACCAGGGTCCAAGCTGCCGCATCTGCGCCCCATCATCAGCCCGTCAAGGGCAGTGAACCCCATACTGGTCGCCACGCTTTTTCCGCCTTTCATCGCGCAGATGCTGGCCCCATTGCCAAGATGCGCGACGATCACGCGGCCTTTGGCGGTCTTGCCAAGGTATTCTGGCAGCGCGCTGGCGATGTAGTCATAGGAAAGGCCATGAAAACCATAGCGCAGGATCCCTTCGTCGCTCAGCGCACGAGGCAGGGCGAACATCTGCGCCAACCGGTCCTGACTGCGATGAAAGCTGGTATCGAAACAGGCAATCTGCGCGAGATCAGGCTGCCATTTTGCAACTGCGCGAATGGCCGCGAGATTATGCGGCTGATGCAGCGGGGCCAGCGGCGCAAGTGCTTCAAGGCTGGCCAAAACGGCATCGTCAATCAGAACCGGATTAGCATAGGATTGCCCCCCGTGCACCACCCGATGCCCCACCATTAACAGCGGTGTTGTGCCCAGCTGTTGCGAAAGCCAAGGCAGCAGGCGTGCAATGATCGCGTCGTGGCTCAGGCTGGGGTCCAAATTTTGCCATGTGCCAGCCTCCAGCGCCTTGCCATCTGCGCCTAGGGCGGAAAATACCGGCCTGTCGCCAATGCCTGCAATCTTGCCGCTGATCATCGGTGTGTCGTCGCTGCCTGCGGCAGAAAACACCGCAAATTTCAGGCTGGATGATCCCGCATTGAGGGTCAGAATAGCACCGCTCATGACCTTTGCTCGCCTTGCTGAGAATGAACAAAAAGCTGCGCTATGGCGGCAGAGGCCAGACGTGACAGCACCCCATCCGCCCGGCTGGTCAGAACAATGGGCACGCGGGCACCAAGCACCAGCCCGGCAGCCTCGGCCCCGGCTAGATAGATCAGCTGTTTTGCCACCATATTGCCAGCTTCGAGATCGGGCACCACCAGAATATCGGCATCCCCCGCGACGGCGGAGGTGATCCCCTTGGTTTCGGCCGCAGCCTTTGACACCGCATTGTCAAAGGCCAGCGGCCCATCCAACACCCCGCCAGTGATCTGGCCGCGATCCGCCATCTTGCACAGTGCTGCAGCATCCAGCGTCGAGGGCAGCGTTGCGGTCACGGTCTCCACCGCCGACAGGATCGCCACTTTGGGCACAGAGATTCCGATTGCACGGGCCAGGTCTATGGCGTTTTGAACGATATCGCGTTTGGTCTGCAGTGTTGGCGCAATATTGATCGCGGCGTCGCTGACCAAAAGCGGTTTTGGATAATGCGGCACGTCCAGCGCAAAGACATGAGTCAGACGTCGCTCGGTGCGCAGGCCTGTCTCTTTGTTAAGAATGGGGCGAAGCAATTCATCAGTGTGCAGCTTGCCCTTCATGAGCATATCGACAGAGCCTTCGCGGGCCAGCGCCACGGCTGTTTCTGCGGCGGCATGGCTATGGGGCGTATCAATGATCTCGATCCCCGTCAGATCCCGCCCGATTTGCGCGGCGGTGGCTTCGATCTTGGCCTTTGGCCCGATCAAAACTGGATGGATGATCGCCTTATCACCCGCCGCAAGGGCGCCGCCAAGGGAGAGCTCATCACAGGGGTGCACTACAGCCGTGCGAATCGCGGCAAGATCTTTGGTGGCCCGGATCAGATCCTCAAACCCGTCGCCACGGTCATGTAGGTGTACCTCGGGTAGGGCGACACGCGGGCGGCGGACCTTTTTGTCGGGGGCAATGACCAGTGCCTGCCCCTGAATGACGGTGTCGCCATCCTGATTGGTACAGAGACAATCGAGCGTGACCTGATGAAGGGCCGCGTCTTTCGCGGTGACCGTGACCTGCACCGTGACCGTATCCCCCAGACCGACGGGGCGGCGAAAGTTCAGATTTTGGGTCACGTAAATTGTGCCAGGTCCCGGCAGTTCGGTCCCCAGCAGAGCAGAGATCAACGCGCCCCCCCACATGCCATGGGCGATGACTTTGTGAAACATATCGGACTGGGCGTATTCGGCGTCCAGATGCGCCGGATTGATGTCGCCCGACACCACCGCAAACAATTCGATGTCTTGCGGCTTGAGCCTGCGTGTCAGATCGGCCCTGTCACCGACTTTGATCTCGTCGAATGTCTTGTTCTCAATGAATTGCATTGACTTCAGCCCTCTGCAGCTGGCCCGGAACAGGGCCTGGGTCAGGTTTCAGGATTTGGAGTCAGCTTCATCAGACTGCGATTTCTGCGCTTCGATGTCTTCCGCTACGGCTTCGATTTCGCGGAAGGCATCACCGGCAGATTTTTGGCCCTCGACATGGGCGATACGTTCGCCGTTGACCATGAGGTCGGCGTCACCCCAGGGGTGGGTGTCGATCTCCAGCGCATCGCCGTTTGCTGCGGCCGAAAAGTGCTGCTCGGTGGCTCCTTTGCCACTGGGATAGCTGAGGTCAGGTTTCCAGTTGATAGATTTCTTGGTCATTTTTCAATCCGTATAGGTGAGAGACATGTTCGGCCCGGGGTTTTGAATCAGGCGTATGAAACAGGTCTATTTTTCAAAAACATAGGTTCCAGGAGCATCGGCCAGCGCATTGGCCAAGACCGGCGGCGGGCCCGGCACGCCTGAGCGTTCTCCAAGCCAGTCGCTCCATTCCAGCCACCAGGACCCGTCTTTGACTGGGGTATTAGCCGCCCAGGTTTCAGGATCCACGTAGTGATCATCATGGCGCGTGGTGGCGACCTGATAGCTGCGGTGCCTGTGGCCGGGCTCGGACACAATGCCGGCGTTATGGCCACCACTGGTGAGCACAAACGTCAGCTCGGTATCCAGATAGAGGTGCATCTTGTATACAGAATGCCAGGGGGCCACGTGGTCTTTGACTGTGCCCACGGAAAACACCGGCACATGAATATCGGTCACCGAGATCGGTCGCCCGTCGACTTTGAAATGTCCCTCGGTGAGATCATTGTCGAGATAGAGAGAGCGCAGGTATTCCGAATGCATCCGGAACGGCATCCGGGTGCCATCCGCATTCCAGGCCATCAGGTCAAACATATTGGCGGGCTCGCCCATCAGATAACTGTGCAGAACCTTGGACCAGATCAGATCCGCAGAGCGGATGGTCTGAAAGGCCCCGGTCATTTGGTTGATGTCCAGATAGCCCTGCTCCCACATCATGTCCTCCAAAAAGGCCAGCTGGCTTTCATTGATGAACAGCTGCAATTCGCCCGGTTCGGTGAAATCGATCTGAGAGGCAAAGAAGCTCAGCGAGGCAAAGGGATCCCCGTCATCGCGGGCAATGGTTGCGGCCGCAATCGACAGTAGGGTGCCGCCAAGGCAGTAGCCGACGCCATGGATCTTTTCACCGGGGATGATGGTGTTGATCGCGTCGATGGCCTCCATGACGCCCATCTGGCGGTAGTCATCCATGCCGAGATTGCGATCTTCGGCATCCGGGTTGTGCCAGGAGACCATGAAGACCGTATAGCCCTGTGACAGCAAAAACCTGACCATCGAGTTTTCGGGAGACAGATCAAGGATATAGTATTTCATGATCCAGGCGGGCACCATCAAGATGGGTTCGGGGCGCACTTTTTCTGTTGTGGGCTCATATTGAATCAGCTCGATCAAACGGTTACGAAACACCACTTTGCCCGGCGTTGTGGCCACTTCCTGACCGGGACGATAGGCCTCGATACCGGCAACGGGGGCGTCCAGTCTGGCATGTTCCATATCCTCCAGCCAAGCATTGAAGCCGCGTATCAGGTTCTGGCCGCCTTCCTCGCGGGTTTTGGCCAGCGCTTCGGGATTGGTCAGCAGGTAGTTGGACGGGGAAAACATGTCGAGTACCTGGCGGCTGGTGAATTCCAGAGCATTCTCATGCTGCTTTGTCACTCCGCGCACACCCGTTGTCGCGTTGTGCCACCATTGCTGGTTCAGCAAAAACGACTGATAGATCAGATTGTAGGGCCACTTCTGCCAGGCGTCCCCAGCGAACCTTTTGTCCTGCTCCAGCGGCTCAAGGCAGGGGGCGGTGTCGCTGTCAGACGTGGCGCAGCGCATGGCATAGCGTGACAGGCGCAACCATTTGCGAAAGGCTTTCTGCGTAAGCTCTACCTGTTTGCCGGGCGAGGTCGACAGATGCACCAGCCAGTCGAGATAGGCCCCTCCAAGGGCCGTGGGAGAGACACCGCCTGTGACCTTTGACAGGGTGGCATGGCTCGCACGGTCCAGATACTCTGCCACGGCGGCGGATTGTTTCAGCTCTGGAACATGATCGAGATCCGGTACATGCAGGGCCGCCAGCCGCCGCGAGATCTTTGCGATCTTTTCCAGTTTTGAAGCTGCCTTTGCGGCTGCACCAGAAGTTACGCTTGAACCCGCGCCTGAATCTGCGGTGCGTTTCTTGGTCATGTTGGCGGACTCTGAAATATGTGATTCGGGGCGACCCATTCGTATTCCTCCAACTGCAGGCCTGCGCCTGTCCGGAAAAGCTGTCATTTTTGCCACTTTAACGCGACTAGGGGTGCAAAAACGGGCATCTTTTGTCGGCGCTGCATAAAATTTTTGCAGGTCCGATTGTCAGGCTGTTCAGCACCCTCAGTCTCGGCTTCGATTTAAACCACATTCAAGAGACAGGTATTTGACATTGGTCAAATACCAGACGGAATTTGCTTGTTATGTCTTCGAAAGCACCGCAGCAAAGGAACACACCAGATGAAACCATCTACAGGCCTTACAACCTTGGTGGCGGCCCTTTGCGTGGGTGGCTATTTCCTCGCCACAAGCGAGAGCGAAAACGCTATGGTTCAAAAGCTGCAAAGCGGCCTTGCTGATCTGTCTTTGTTACCTGGAAACAAGGATGCCCTGCCCGAAGGCATCAGCGCATCCAATGGTCGAATAGAGGCAGAGCGCATTGATGTTTCTACCAAAATTTCCGGTCGCGTGACTGACATTCTGGTGTCCGAAGGAGACTGGGTAGAGGCCGGGCAACTGATTGCCAAGATGGAATCTGCCGAGCTTGAGGCGCAGCTGCATCAAGCAGAAGCAACTGTGCTGCAAGCGGAACAGCAAAAACTGCAGGCCGAGGCCCTACTGCATCAGCGCCAGTCGGAACTGACCACAGCCGAAGCGGAATTCGCTCGGGTTCAGCGGCTGGCGGAGGATGATTTTGCCTCTCAGACGCGGCTTGATCAGCAGCGTACCGTCTTTCAGACGGCGCAGGCGGCCATGGCCGCCGCCGAGGCCGGTATTCCTTTGGCTGAGGCCACAATTGCGGCCGCGCAGGCGGGCGTCGACAGGCTGCAAACGCTGGTTGATGATACCAGCCTCACCGCGCCAAGGGCAGGACGGGTGCAATATGAGCTGGCCCATGTCGGCGAGGTCATGGCCGCAGGCGGGACGGTCATCACGCTGACTGATCTGACGGATATGTATATGTCGATCTACCTGCCGTCACGCGATGCCGGGCGACTGGCCATCGGCGCCGACGCCCGCATCATTCTGGACGCCATTCCAGACTATGTCATCCCAGCGACGGTCACTTTTGTCGCCAGCACCGCGCAGTTCACGCCCAAATCGGTCGAAACCCAGGATGAACGCGACCAGCTCATGTTTCGGGTCAAGCTGACTATCGGGCCGGATCTGCTGGCGCAGTATCAGGACCGCGCCCGGGCGGGTGTTCCCGGGCTCGGATATGTTCTGGTCGATGAAGCCGCCGATTGGCCCGCGAAGCTAGCTGTTCGCCTGCCGCAATGACCCTAGGAGCTGCAAACCAGGAAACTGCCCAAGAAGCTGCAGCACCGGTTGTCCAGCTCAGGGCGGTGACCCATCGCTATGGCGCGACGCTGGCCCTCGAAGATGTCGATCTGGATATTCCTGCCGGTTGCATGGCCGGGTTGATTGGCCCGGATGGCGTCGGAAAGTCTACTTTGCTGGCGCTGGCTGCAGGTGTGCGCCGACTTCAATCCGGTGACATTCAGGTGCTGGAAGGGGACATTCGCGACCGCCGCCACCTGCAGGACTGCAACTATCGGATCGCCTATATGCCGCAAGGGCTGGGGCGAAATCTGTATCCGACGCTGACGGTGACCGAAAATCTGGATTTTTTTGGCCGCCTTTTTGCCCAGCCGCAGGCCGAACGCCAGGCCCGCATTGCGGATTTGTTGCAGGCGACTGGTCTTGACCCTTTTCCCGATCGCCCCGCCGGAAAACTCTCGGGCGGTATGAAGCAAAAACTGTCGCTGTGTTCGGCGCTCATTCACGACCCGGACCTGCTGATCCTGGACGAGCCGACAACCGGCGTTGATCCGCTGTCGCGCCAGCAGTTCTGGGATCTGATCGATCATATCCGCGCGCAACGCCCCACCATGAGCGTCATCGTCGCTACGGCCTATATGGAGGAGGCCGAGCGGTTTGACTGGCTGGCGGCTGTATCTGACGGAAAAATCACCGCGACTGGCACCCCCGAAGAGGTGCGCAATCAGGCCCAGCAACCCACTCTGGAGCAGGCCTTTATTGCTATGCTGCCGGAATCCGTGCGCGCCGGCCACCAAGAGGTCGTGGTGCCGCCATTCCAGCCCACCGCAACCGGATACGCGGTCGAGGCAAAATCCCTGACCCGCAAGTTTGGCGATTTTGTCGCCGTCGACAGTGTTGAGTTCAAAATTGCCCGCGGCGAGATTTTTGGCTTTCTCGGCTCCAACGGCTGCGGCAAGACCACGACGATGAAAATGCTGACGGGTCTTTTGCCAGCCAGCAGCGGCGAGGCGCTGTTGTTTGGCGAGACACTGGATGCCCGCGATATGCGCACCCGCCAGCGTGTCGGCTATATGTCGCAGTCCTTTTCGCTGTATTCAGAGCTGACGGTGCGCCAGAATCTTGATCTGCATGCCGAACTCTACCGGATCCCGCTGGCAGAGCGGGCCGGGCGGGTGGCGCAGATGCTGCAGAGTTTCGAGCTGGAAGAGGATGCCGACAAACGCCCCGATGCGCTGCCACTGGGCATTCGTCAAAGGCTGCAACTGGCCGTCGCCGTCATCCATTCGCCCGAGGTGCTAATCCTGGATGAGCCAACATCGGGGGTGGATCCGGTCGCACGCGATGCCTTCTGGCAGCACCTGATCGGGTTGTCGCGCAATGATGGCGTGACCATTTTTGTCTCCACCCATTTCATGAATGAGGCCAAGCGCTGTGACCGGATTTCGCTGATGCATGCAGGCCGGGTTCTGACCATAGGTGCCCCGCAGGAAATTCTCGAGGAAAGTGGCGCGCCAACTCTGAATGACGCCTTTATCAGCTATCTAAAGCAGGCCGCTGATGAAAGCGAAACAGCAGCCCCACAAGGTGTCCCTCAGGCTGTCGATCAGCCAGACCTACAGGCAGGTGGGTCGACACTGGTATCCGACGTGCAACCTGCGCCGCGCCGACGTCTTTTTTTCAACCTTGCCAGGATGTGGGCCTATACCAGGCGCGAAACACTGGAAATCCTGCGCGATCCACTGCGGCTGACCTTCGCCTTTCTCGGGCCTATTATTTTGATGCTGACCTTTGGCTATGGTATTTCCTTTGACGTGGAAGACCTGCCCTATGCGGTGCTGGATCAGGACCAAAGCGCCGAAAGCCGCAGCCTGCTGGAGGCCTTCTCTGGCTCGCGCTTCTTTGAGGAACGTGACCCCGCCTATAGTACTGCTGAACTGGCTGCCCGGCTGCGCGCCGGAGAGATTGCAATTGCGGTGGAAATCCCACCTGATTTTGGCCGCGCGCTGTTGCGGGGTGAAGAGCCCGAAGTACGGGTCGCGATAGATGCCGCAATGCCGTTTCGCGCCGAGACCGCCCGTGGCTACATGCAGGGCCTGGCGTTGTCCTATATCGAGGACCAGTCCGAACGGACCTATGGCTCTGTGATCGACACCAGCTATGCCAGTACTGAAACCCGGTATCGTTACAATCAGGCGTTCAAAAGTGTGTTTGCGCTGGTGCCTTCGGTGATCATGCTGATGCTTGTTCTGATCCCCGCGATGATGTCGGCCATGGGGGTTGTGCGCGAAAAGGAAACCGGATCCATCGCCAATTTCCGCTCCACCCCGGTGACCCGCAGCGAGTTCCTTCTGGGCAAGCAGATGCCCTATGTGGTCATTGCCATGGTCAGTTTTTTCACGTTGCTGGCGATGGCCTATTGGGTCTTTCAGGTGCCGGTCAAAGGCTCGATGACAGCCCTGCTGGTGGGAACTCTGTTCTATGTTGTTGCTTCCACCGGATTTGGAGTGCTGATTTCGACCTTCACCAAATCGCAGGTGGCTGCGACCTTTGCGACGGCGGTTGTGGCCATCATTCCGGCGGTCAATTTCTCGGGCCTCTTGGTGCCGGTGTCATCGCTGTCAGGCAGTGGCCGGATGATCGGTCTGGGCTTTCCTTCCGCCTGGTATCAGCAGATCAGCGTCGGCACTTTCACCAAAGAGCTTGGCTTTGCCGAGCTGTGGCAGAACCATATCGCGTTGGTTGGGTTCGCGCTGTTTTTCATCGCGGCGTCGATCTTGGCGCTGCGTAAGCAGGAAAAATGAGATGAAACAGTGGCTATACAACATCTTTATCCTGGGTCTGAAAGAGTTGCGCAGCCTGCGCGCCGATCCGGTGCTGTTGTTTCTGATCGTCTATATCTTCAGCTTCGCGGTCTATGCGGTGGCTACGGGGGCCAAACTCGAGGTCTCCAATGCCTCGGTCGCCTATGTTGATCTGGACCGGTCAGAGCTGTCCGGCCGCATCATTGAGGCCATCTTACCGCCGGAATTTGACCGTCCGCAAGAGATTGCGGCGAGCGATGTCGATCGACTGATGAACGATAGCGACTATGTCTTTGTGCTGTCCTTTCCACCGCGGTTCGAGGCTGATGTGATCGCGGGGCAGCAACCGGTTTTGCAATTGAGCGTCGATGCCACGGCGATGGCGCAGGCAGGTAATGGCGCTGTTTTTCTGCAGCAGATCATCACTGCCGAGGTCAATAAATTTGTCGCCGGGGATGACAGTTCAAGCAGCCTGCCGATTGATCTGATCATCACCGCGCAGTTCAATCCAAACCTGCAATCGGTCTGGTTTTCCTCGGTGATGCAGGTGATCAACAATGTCACGATCTTGTCGGTCCTGTTGACCGGGGCCGCCCTGATCCGCGAGCGTGAACATGGCACGATCGAGCACCTTCTGGTGATGCCGGTCCTGCCATCAGAGATCATGCTGGCCAAGATCTGGGCCAATGGTCTGGCGATCATCATCGGCGCGATCCTGTCCTTGTGGCTGATCGTGCAGGGGGTTCTGGCGGTTCCCGTTGCCGGATCCATTCCCTTGTTTATCGCAGGGTCGGTGCTCTATCTGGTTTCGGTCACCGGGCTTGGCATTCTGCTTGCAACCTTCACCACATCCATGCCGCAGTTTGGCCTTCTGGTGATGCCTGTTCTGATCGTCATGAATCTTCTGTCCGGCAGCACCACGCCAATGGAAAGTATTCCCGACTGGCTGCAAACAATCATGCAGATCTCGCCCTCAACCCATTTTGTCGCCTTCTCGCAGGCGATCCTCTATCGGGGGGCCGGGTTGGAAACCGTCTGGTTCGATATGGTGATCATGGTGCTGCTCAGCCTGGCTTTTTTCATCATTGCCCTGCTGCGATTTCGCCAGACCATCGCCTCAAGCCATTGACGCGACCCAATGTTCACGACCCAATAAATTAAAGTGATCCGTTTACCCGTTGACGCAAATCAATATCCCCAGGCCCGATCCCTGCCAGGTTTGGCCGAGAGACTCAGACCCGTTGGAGAGAACAGATGGCCGAAGACACCAATGCCGGTGCCGGGGGGGAGGCCGGGGCCCCGATCGAGGATCAGGTGGTTTTGCCAAGCTGGGCGGCAGCGCAGGCATTGGCCGTCTGGCGGATGCCCTGCAACTTCTCGAAGGTCGCGCAGGCATGCAAATCCGTCAAAAGAATATAGGATGACCAGATGAGCAGCAGATCGGCCAGAGGCTCCACCCAGCAGACTGAGGCAGAGATCCAGACAGATGGCACTATCGCGGCCATTCGCGGCGGCGTGGTCGATATCGCCTTTGCGGGCAAGGTGCCACAGATCTACGATCTGCTCTATGCCGGAGAGGTCGCACTGGAGGTTGCCGCCCTGCTTGGAGACGGGCTGGTGCGGGCGATGGCCATGGCACCGGTGCGCGGGCTTGGCCTCGGCATGACGGTCACAGCCACTGGTGGTCCTGTCACGGTGCCGGTTGGTGACGCGGTTCTGGGCCGGATGCTGGATGTGTTTGGCGCACCGATTGATGGTCGCCCCGCGCCCGAAACCAAAGTCCGCCGCTCGATCCACCAGCCGCCGCCAGAGCTGAGCGAGCGGGTGCTGCAGGCGCAGATCATGGAGACCGGGATCAAGGCGATTGATCTGCTGTCCCCGATCGAGCGCGGCGGCAAAACCGGCCTGTTTGGTGGCGCAGGCGTTGGTAAAACCGTGCTGATCACCGAGCTGATCAACAACACCATTCAACACCACAAGGGCGTCAGCCTGTTCTGCGGCATCGGCGAACGCTCGCGCGAGGCCGAAGAACTCTACCGCGAAATGGGCGAGGCTGGCGTGCGCGAAAAAACTGTCATGCTGTTTGGCCAGATGAATGAAGCCCCCGGCGTGCGATTTCTGGTCGGCAATACCGCTTTGACCATGGCGGAATATTTTCGTGATGAAAAACAGCAGGATGTCCTGCTGCTGATCGACAATATCTTTCGCTTTGTGCAGGCCGGATCAGAGGTTTCCGGCCTGATGGGGCGGATGCCATCGCGGGTGGGGTATCAGCCAACGCTGGCCACCGAACTGGCGGCACTGCAGGAACGGATCACTTCGACCCGGCGTGGTGCGATCACCTCCATTCAGGCGGTCTATGTGCCGGCCGATGATTTCACCGACCCGGCGGCGGCGCATATCTTTTCACATCTCTCGGCCTCGGTGGTGCTGTCGCGCAAACGCGCCAGCGAGGGGCTCTATCCGGCGGTGGACCCGCTGGCTTCGGCTTCGGTAATGCTGACGCCAGCCGTGGTCGGTCAGCGCCATTACGACATTGCCCGCGCGGTGCGCCGTACCCTCGCGGACTACGAAGAACTGCGTGACATTATCGCCATGCTTGGCCTTGAAGAACTGTCAGCCGCCGACCGCGCCACCGTGGCCCGTGCCAGGCGGCTAGAGCGGTTCCTGACCCAGCCGTTTTTCACCACCGGATCTTTTACCGGCGCGCAGGGTAAGATGGTGCCCATCGCCGACACCTTGCTGGGCTGCGAAACAATCCTGAACCAGACCGAATTCGACCTGCCAGAAAGTGCTTACTACATGATCGGCGGTCTGGATGACCTGCAGGCGGCGCCATGAGCATGAGACCTGAAATGACCGTCACCCTGCGCCTGCCGACCCGGACCCTGTTCGAAGCAAAGGCCATAGCGCTGACAGCAGTGGGGCCTGATGGTGCCTTTGGGATCTGGCCCAATCACATCGATTTTGTCTCTGCCCTGGTGCCTTCGGTGCTGACCCTGCGACTGGCAGATGACACGCAGGACGGGGACGAAGAGATTTTTGGTCTGGATGAAGGCATGCTGGTGAAAAAAGGCCATCATGTCACGGTGGCGACCCTGCGCGGCGTACGCGGCGAGGATCTGACAACCCTACAGGAGATGGTCCAGAGCAGTTTTGTGCAGATGGACGAAGAAGAACGGCTGGCGCGCTCTGCTCTGTCTCGACTGGAGGCGGATATGGTGCGACGCTTTGCAGAACTACGCAGGCCACAGCCATGAAGCCACCTGTCACGAGACCTGGGAAATCCAAGGATGACAAACCCGCCGAAGAGATCGGCCGCCAGGCAAAACGGATGAAGGCGCGCCGCGATCATCCCGAGCCCAGCCCACTGCGCGGGATTGCCACCTTTGGCATGATCGGATGGTCAGTGGCGGTGCCCACGGTGGGCGGGGCGTTTCTGGGGATGTGGCTGGACCGGGTGGCGCCGCAGACGTTTTCGTGGAGCATTGCGCTGATATTGGGGGGCGTGGTTCTGGGGGGCTTTATCGCCTGGTCGCAAATTGACAAGGAAGGAAAAGACCGATGATTGCATTCGACTGGACCGCCGCTGCATTGGGTTTTGCCTGTGGCGCGGGCATGAGCGTGCTGTTCTTTGCCGGCCTCGGGCTTGGCATGCGGCTGGCACTGCGGACCAACAGCCCGATCCGCATCTTGTCGCTTAGCGCGGTGCTGCGAATCGCCGCCCTGCTGGCCGTCGGCTGGCTGGTTGCAGCACAGGGCGGACCCTGGGCCTTTGCCGGATATGGGCTGGCCTTTTTTCTGATCCGGACAGTTTTTACCAGTCTTGCCCGGCTTGCTCCTGCCTCACCTCCACCGCCACCTGCTGATGCAGAGCAGCCTAGGATGCCGACAAACAAAGTAACCGGAGAGACGCCATGACCCTGTCGCCGGATCAAACCCTGCTGTTTGAGATCTGGGGGATCGCGATCAACGCCACCATTTTCTACACCTGGGTGGTGATGGCTGTCCTGACCGGGGCCTCGATGCTGGTCACCCGCAATCTGCGCCCGGATGTGCCGCCAAACCGCTGGCGTACAACTCTGGAAGTCATCGTGCAGGGCATTCAGGAACAGATCCAGGAAATCGCTCCCAACCCATCGCGTCATCTGTTGTATTTTGCCGGAACTCTGTTTCTGTTTATCGCCGCCTCAAACCTGCTGCTGGTCATTCCGGGGTTCACCCCGCCGACCTCGTCACTGTCGACCACCACTGCACTGGCACTGGCGGTGGTGCTGGCGGTGCCCTTGTTTGGCATCACCAGCCGGGGCATTGGCGGCTATCTGAAAACCTATATCCAGCCCTCATTTGTGATGCTGCCCTTCAATATCATCTCGGAGTTCACCCGCGGCATATCACTGACCATGCGCCTTTATGGCAATATCATGAGCGGCGCAGTGATCGCCGCGATCCTGCTGAGCGTGGCACCGTTTTTCTTTCCGGTGGTGATGGATCTGCTGGGTCTGCTCACTGGTATGATACAGGCCTATATTTTCACCATCCTGGCCACGGTCTACATTTCCAGCGCCACCAGCCCGGCCAAGCCTTCCCAATCCGCATTGCCTGAAAAGGAAACCCTATGACCGATCTCTCTATCATTGCCTTCATTTCGATCTTTACTGCTGGGATCACGGTATCCTTTGGCGCCATGGGCCCAGCCTTGGGCGAAGGGCGTGCCGCCTCGACCGCGCTCAGCGCGATTGCCCAGCAGCCCGATGCCGCCGCGACCCTGTCGCGGACGCTGTTTGTCAGTCTTGCGATGATCGAATCCACCGCCATCTACTGCTTTGTCGTCGCGATGATCCTGATCTTTGCCAATCCCTTCTGGAATGCGGCCCTCGCGGCTTCGCAGGCGGCAGGCGGCTGAGCGATGTCTATCGACTGGATCACTGTTGCGGCGCAGATCGGCAATTTCCTGGTGTTGATCTGGCTTTTGAAACGGTTTCTCTACCGGCCAATTCTGGACGGTATCGACGCACGTGAATCAGAAATCACCCAGCGCATGCAGGCCGCCGTGGTGGCAAAAGAACAGGCCGCCGAAGCCGAAGCGGATTTTCGCGAGCAATTGTCAGACCTGCGTTTCAGGCAGTCAGAGATGACTGATAGCGCGCAACAACAGGCCGAAGCGCAGCGCGACAGCCTGTTGGCAGAGGCTCATCAGAGGCTGGAACGGGAGCGCCAGGACTGGGCGATCCACCTTGATGAAGAGCGCGCCAAATACATCGCCAAACTGCACAAAGCGGGCGCCGGGGCTCTGTTATCCCTGACCCGCAAGGCCCTGTGCGATCTGGCGGATCAGAACCTCGAGACCCAGATGGCGCATCACCTGGTGACGCAAATCACGCCAATGGCCGCCGATTTGCATCGCGCTGCGGGATCCTGCAATGCGGCGCTTGTCACCAGCCATGCCGCCCTGACGCCCGCCGCGCAAGAGATTGTGACCACGGGCCTGCAACAGCAATTTCCCGGGATTGCAGTGGAATATGCTACGGATGCGGCTCAGGCACCGGGACTTGAGCTGCGCCTGGGCGGGGCAGAGCTGGCCTGGACCGTCGACAGCTATGTCGATGATCTGGCGGCGTTGATCGAGGAACAGCTCGCCGCCGGAGCCGATCTGAAGGCGCAGCCGCATGAGATCTGAAAACACCCCTCCTGAGGCCCATCCCGACAGGCTTTTGGATGCGCTTTTGAACAGCCCCTCGCCTGCGC
This sequence comes from Phaeobacter sp. CECT 5382, assembly GCF_001457775.1. GTDB lineage: Bacteria > Pseudomonadota > Alphaproteobacteria > Rhodobacterales > Rhodobacteraceae > Pseudophaeobacter. The sequence continues at coordinate 32,786 of NZ_CYSG01000017.1, read as the reverse complement.
CGCGTCTGAGCGAGGTCGGAAAAGTGGTCGAGGTCGGCGATGGCATCGTCATTGTCGCCGGGCTGGAGCGCGCGTTGTCTGATGAATTGCTGCAATTCGCCAGTGGCCTGCGCGGCATTGTGCTGGATCTGGAGCCGGGGCGCCTTGGCGTGGTGCTGCTTGGCCCCTCGGAGCGGGTGCAGATTGGTGAAACCGTGATGCGCACCCACAAGGTTGTCAGCACCAAGGTCGGCCCGGCGCTTTTGGGGCGGGTGGTCGATGCTCTTGGCAACCCGCGCGACGGCAAGGGCCCGATCAAGGCACAGGCGATGCGGCAGGTCGAGGCCGAAGCCCCACCCATTCTGGACCGTCAGGCCATCGCGCGTCCGCTGGCCACAGGGATCAAGATCATCGACGCCGCCGTCCCCGTTGGTTTGGGCCAGCGCGAGCTGATCATCGGGGATCGCCAGACGGGCAAAACCTCGATCGCGGTGGATGCCATTCTGAATCAGAAAAACACCGATGTTCTGTGCATCTATTGCGCCATCGGCCAGCGCGGCGATGCGGTCGCCAAGGTGATCGGCGCGCTGGAGCAAGGGGGCATGCTGGCACGCACCATTGTGATCTCTGCCGGAGACGAAACCGCAACTGGCCTTGCCTATGTGGCACCCTATGCGGCGATGACAATGGCAGAGTACTTCGCCAGCCAGTCCCGAGATGTTCTGGTGGTGCTGGATGATCTGACCCACCATGCGCGCTCCTACCGAGAATTGTCATTGCTGCTGCGCCGCCCACCTGGACGCGAAGCTTTTCCGGGCGATGTTTTCTATATTCACGCCCGCCTGCTGGAGCGCGCCGGACAGTTCACGGTCGCCGCCGGGGGTGGCTCGATCACGGCTTTGCCGGTGGTGGAAACCCAGGCGGAAAACCTTTCGGCCTATATCCCAACCAACCTGATTTCGATCACCGACGGGCAAATCTATCTATCGCCGCGTCTGGTGCGCAAAAACCAATTTCCGGCGGTTGACCTGGGGGTGTCGGTGTCGCGGGTGGGCGGTAAGGCGCAAAGCAAGGCGTTTCGCGCCGTGGCTGGCAATCTGCGGGTTACTCTGTCGCAATTCGAAGAGCTGGAGGATTTCGCCCGGTTCGGCACCCGTCTTGATGACGCCACGCGGGCACGTCTGACCCGTGGCGCCGCCGTGCGGGCCTCGTTGCGGCAGGCCGAACGCGACCCAATTGCCGCAGTGGAGCAGCTCGCGGTGCTGGTCGCGGCAATGGATGGCCAGTTCGACGGGCTGAGCGAGGAAGACACATTTGCGGTGATGGCCGACATCCGGATCGCGGCAGCCCGGGATCTGGCAGATATCGCCGCCCTGATTGACCGCAACGATCCTCTAGATGACGAGGCACGGAAACGGATGATCACGCTTGGCCAAAAGGCCCGGCACTGGCTGCGAGGGCGCGATGGCACAGACGCTTGAAACCCTGACCCGCAGAACCGCCAGCATGCAGGGTATCCGCAATATCGTGCATACGATGAAAACCCTTTCGGTGATCAATTCAGCCCCCTATGAAAAGGCTGCCCGTTCCATCCATGTCTATCACGACACGGTTCTGGACGGGTTGCAGGCCTTTTTGCAGGCTATGGGCCCGCATGGCGACCTTGTCGCGCCCAGGCCGAAGATCGTTTCACGGGTGATTGTCGCCTTTGGGTCGGACCATGGGCTATGTGGCAGCTACAATGAGGGTATCGCCGCTCATATTGACCAGTATCTCGACCAGAAAGCCGACAGTTTTGAGGCCGATGAGACGATCACCCTCTGCGTCGGAGCCCAGCTGGTAGATGCGCTGGACAGCTGCAAGATCCCTGTGCAGGACAGTTTTTTCCCGCCTGCATCTGTGGATGGGATCGGTCGACTTGCCAATCTGCTGACACAGCGCCTGGACGAGATCAGGCAGGAAATTCACCCTGGCGAACTCTCTGTTTCACTGGCCTATTGCACTCGCAGCCCCATCCCCGAGAGCGCAGAGGGTTCTTCGGGCCATTCTTCGAACCAGTTTTCAGGCCACTCTGGTGAACATGGCCCCACCATCCGGACTTTGTTGCCGCTGGACCCGGCATTGGTGACGCAGTTGCAGAACCGCCCCTGGGGGTCCCGCAGCCTGCCGGATTTTGCCATGAAGCCAGAGGATCTATTTCGCAGCCTGCTGCGGGGGCATCTGTTCAGCAGCCTTTTCAAGGCCGCTGCCGAAGCATTGGTGACAGAAAACGCCGCTCGGCTTAGTCTCATGCAACAGGCCGAGCGCTCGATCGATGACCGGCTCGACGCTTTGCGATCCGAAATGCGTTCCCTGCGCCAGAGCGAGATCACCAGCGAATTGCTGGACGTCGTGATCGGCTTTGAAGCCCTGAGAAAGCCCCAGCGTCGCCACAAGAAAGGGCCGGATGCGTCAGCCCCGCAACCTCCTCGATCAAGTTGAAAACTCATAATCTGTCTTATGTTATATCTATCCAGACCGTCCCACAGCTGAGAGGAACCACTTCAGGGCGAAAGTCAGACTTTCACCCTGAAGCCGGCTGTTTGCGCGCCTATGCGCTCAGATGTTTCACTGCTTCTTCGGTGGTCCATACCGCATTGGCAATAAAGCGGAAATTGGTCAGGGCCGCCAGATAGCCATCCCCATCCGGAACCACCGCCGCCGCTGTACCGTCGCTGACGACCGCGACTTCAAATCCCTGCTCGATCAGCTCACGCATGTGGCTTTCGGTGCACAGGTTTGCGGACATGCCGGCCAGAACGACCTGATCCACGCCCTGTTTGCGCAGCTGCAGTGACAGATCGTTGGTGTCGTTACCATAGATCTTATGTGGTGAGGTGACGATGGTTTTGCCGTCGTTGATATAGGGTTTGTACTGTTCCAGCCAATCGGCACCAGAGCCTTCAAAACCCTCGGTGTTCAACGCGCCGGGCCGGTCGAACATGCCGATCTTGTGCATCAGTTTTTCCAGCGTCCCTTCGAATTTCCACCCATGATCGGTCGGGTAGTAATAATGCGGAGAAACCGCGACGGTGATGTCAGCGGCCTTGGCGGCTTTGAACAGGGCCTCGATATTGGCAACGGTATTGTTGCGGGTGACGTTTTCGCCAACAACGCCCCAGGTGACGCCGTCAGGAGACAGGAAATCGTTCTGCGGATCAGTCACCACCAGCGCAGTCCGCTTCAGATCGAGAACCATGCTGCTGGGGGGCAGCACAGGGTTTGGCGTGGGGGCATAGGGGTCTGCTGCCTCTTGGGCATTGGCTGCAGTTCCGGCTGCGGATCCTGCAAGGGCTGCCCCGGCTGTTGCAGCTGTGGCCAAACCGCCCCGCAGCGCGGTCCGGCGAGAAATCTTGTGATCCGCGTGGTCATGATTGTGGTCGTGATCGGTGCACATGGTCTGTCTCCTTACAAATGGTGATGCAGGATAGATCGCGCGTGCTCTGTGCCTATTGGTCCAGAATTTGGCCGAAATCATCGCTAATGTGTATCATTTGGTACTTTACGGATTAGGGTGCCGTCATGGATATGAATTACATTCTTGATGAAATGGAGATCCGGGTGGATCCCTTTGCGCTATGCGAGCTGAACGGTGCCTGTGATCTGGGGCTGGAAAAGGATTCGGCAGCAACGCTGCATTATGTGCTGGCCGGCGCCGGTGAGCTGGTCATATCCGGGCGCCCACCAGTGCCGGTGTCGCGCGGCTCTCTCATTCTTGTGCCTGCCCTCAACACTCATGTCTTGCGTAGCTTCGGTGCAGTTGGCGACCCACTGCCGACCTGTAATCCCGAGCGGTTGAATCTGGCGCATCTCATCCACCAATCCCAGGGCGAAACGCAGGGAAAGCTGGTGGCGATCTGTGCCCGCGTGCGCCTGACGATCCGCCAGATGCAGAATCTGGTGGACCTGATCCGCGCACCCGTGGTGGAGAACCGGACCGGGGATCAGGTTCTGGCAGCCCCGATTGAGCAGCTGTTGTACGAGTTATCCCGACCGAGGCATGGCAGCCGGGCGATGATCCGGGCCTTGCTGATGCAATGCATGATCGAGCTCATCCGGCGCCGAGTCGGTGTGATGGATGGCGGGCTGGCCTGGATGGCCGCGCTGCGCGATCAACGCATGTGGCCGGCCCTTCAGCAGATGCTCGACAGTCCCGAGGCACCGCATTCGGTCGAAAGCCTCGCCGCGCTGTGCGGCATGAGCCGCAGCAGTTTTGCGCAGAAGTTCCATACCGCCTATGGCAGTGGCCCCATGGAGTTGCTGCGCGATCTGCGCATGCGCCGCGCAGCCGAACTATTGCATAGCAGCACACAGCCGATCGAACGGGTTGCCGCACAAGTAGGGTTTCGCAGCCGTAGCGCCTTCAGCCGCGCCTTTGAGGCGACCACAGGCCTGTCACCGCAGAGGTTTCGCAGCCAGAACCCACGGTGAAGCGGCTCGCCCTGCCTTGCATAGCGGGCCATGCTGCGCCTACCTGGAGTTCAGCACCGTATGCAGGGTTTCTGACAGCTGCGCTTTCTCCATCGGTTTTTGCAAAAAGACATGCCCGACCTCTGCCGAAGCATCGCTGAGCTGGTCCTGTGGGTAGCCCGACATCAAGACCACTTTGGTCTTCGGAAAAATCGTGCGGATCCGCTCGGCGAATTCCAGACCACTTTCTCCTCCGGGCAAGACCACATCCGCCAGAATAAGATCAGGCGGCGGGCCGACACTCATCACCTGCAGGGCGGTCGCCGCGTCGCTGGACAGGCTGACGCGGTAATTCAGACTCTCCAGAATACCGCGCAATGTGCTTTGAACGGCCGAGTCGTCTTCCAACAGGTGGATGCTCTCCCCCTGCCCCGGCCTGACCACGGCCTGCGGTGCACAGACCAGCCCTGGCGGCAGTTGGTTTGAGCGCGGCAGAAAAACAGACACCTGCGTGCCCTGCCCCGGCTCACTTTGTAGTTGGGTATCGCCACCGGATTGCCGCGAGAACCCATAGACCATCGACAGACCCAGGCCACTGCCCTTGCCGACCTCTTTGGTGGTAAAAAAGGGTTCAAAGGCACGATCCAGATCCACCTGAGGCATGCCTTGCCCGCTATCGGACATGACAAATTCAACATAATCACCGGGCTGAAGCGCTGCGGCCTTGCTGTCCCCGGGTTCTACGGCCGCAATGGGCCTGTTGCGACACAGGATGTGCAACTGCCCGCCGCTGGGCATGGCATCCCGCGCATTTACCGCCAGATTTAAAATGGCGTTCTCGACCTGACTGGCATCCGCATAGGCCGGCCAGAGGTCAGCCGCGATTGAGATTTTCACCGAGATCTCCTCGCCGAGGAGCCGCGGCAGGGTTCGACCCATCTGAGACACCAGAAGGGCCAGATCCACCGGCTTGGGCACCAAGGTTTGCTTGCGCGAAAAGGCCAGCAAGTGCCGGGTCAGTTCGGCGCCCTTTTGTGCCGCCACCTTGATCGCCTCGGCGAGTTCATGTTTCGGATCATCCACCACTTTCAGCAGCTCTGCATTGCCCTGCATCACCGTCAAAAGATTGTTGAAATCATGGGCAATTCCACCCGTCAGCTGGCCAATCGCTTCTAGGCGATGGGCAGCAAAGAGCGAGGCTTCCAGCTCTTTTCGGTCGCTAATATCTGTCAGCAAACCCACTGAACGGACCGGCGTGCCGTCGCGATCACACAGACATCTTCCGGACCCTTGATACCAACGATAGCCACCCGATCCCGTCTTCAGCCGCAGGTCGTGTTCAAAGGCTTGACAGGGCTCTTGCAGATGTCGTTCCAGCTCCGCAAGGCAGGAGCTCAGGTCATCCGGATGAATGAAATCAGCAATCCTTGCCGAGCTCAGAGGTTCACGAAAAGGTCCAGCCTCGTAGCCCAGTGATTTGATGAAACTTGGCGAGACATAGAGATGGTCGCGCTGCACGTCCCAGTCCCAGATCGCAGCACTTTGGGTCGCCAGCGCATAGCGTTCCTCGCTGTCACGCAGCCGACTTGTACGTTCGGCAACCCGGGCTTCCAGCTCGGTGTTCAGCTCCTGCATGCGCAGACGCAATGAGGCCTGTTCGGTCACATCCTCTTCGCTGACAACGGTGACAAAGGCGCCGGTTACCGGATCACGCCCTCGGCGGGCCCGTATGCGGTGAACCCTGGCCCCGTTCTGCGTCCAGACGACCTGTTCGGTGTCGCAGCTTTTGCCAGTTCTTGCGATTTCAAGCAGACGCCCGGCCATTGCCGGATCCTTGAGGCGGCCAGCCATATCATTGTCATTCATGGCTAGGGATGGCCGCCCATAGCAACTCAGCGCGGCCGGGTTTTGCGCCAGCAATCGCCCCTCCAGCGAAAAGGTGCTGACCATCAATGCCGAAGCTTTGGCGGCTTCAAGAATGCGTATGGCCTCTTCGTCGGCGGATTTGTCGATGAACTGCTTCACCTCGATCAGAACCGCGCTCACACCCTTTTCGATCAGCACCGGTAGAAAGGATAGGATGACGGTTTTGGGAGCATCGTTGGGATACAGCGTCCAGGTGTCCTGCAGGCGTTCATTGCCATTGGCCTGCCCGACGATCTGGCGCAGACGCATGCGCACCATGTCGCTGTCAGAGGAAAAATCCCGCTGTTGCAGCTCGGCCAGCGTTTTGGCCTCCCAGAACTCCAGTGCCGCCGGATTTGCCCACCAGACCTGATGCCTGTCGACATCAAAAACCCAGATCGGCGTGGCCAATTGATTGAAATGTTTCAGGCTGCTGTGGTCGGAAAATCCACTGTAGGAACCATTGTAGGATCCAACATCGGACCCGCTGGTGGATCCGCTGTGTCGTGCAATGCTGTCCATTTGGCTATGTTCACTCATTACGGTATCAAAAATTTGTTCCAACGACCTTAGCCTGACCCGACTCTGCACCCAAATGTTTTCTATCTGGGGCGCGCATAGGCAGTTTTACGATGGCGGCACCCGCGCTTGAGCGACACCGAATATTCAGCAACGTGACGGGGCAACGCGTCTCACCAAAGCTCGCATAGGCTTATTTAGAGCCTGAATTGGGCCTGTTTAGCAGGATTAGACTGAATTTGACCTGCCCGCTTGATTCGGCGCTCGCATAGCTAGGATCCCCTGCGGGCTGGCCGGGAGACCTGCGGAAAGGCCTCACTCGTCGGCTCGGCTTGCAGGCACTTTTGGGAGCCGAAAGCAAAAAAATTACATATTTTACAATCAGTTAAACCAATGCAAGAGCTCAAACCTCAACGGAAACCTGTCCACCTGTGGATAACCCGTGGATAGATAGGCAAAAGAATCTGTTGCTTTGGCCGCTCCGACTTGCTTAAAGAAACGGTAAAAATAGCGTTGACGAAAAACAGCGTTACCAGAGCAGAGCCTGAAATAGGGCCAAAAGACAGAGGACAGTGGTGACACATCCGATCCATATAAACCAGCGTGTGCGTGAGAATGCCGAAAATCTCACGGCTGCGCTTGAAAGCCATATGCTCAAGGTATTTGCCCCGGACGCGCGCAAGGAATTGCGACGTTTCAGTGCTGGCGAGGCCGCTGATCTGCTGGGAATTTCCGCATCCTTCCTGCGCAAGTTGCATTTTGACAACCGCATCCCCGAGGTCCATATGACCCCTGGTGGCCGACGGCACTACACCGCCGGTGATCTGCTGGAGATCCGCAAGGTTCTGGAAGCCGGAGCTAAGACGCCGGGCACCTATCTGCGCGGTCGGCGCGAAGGTGACAAGGTGCAGGTGCTGTCCTTTCTCAATTTCAAAGGCGGCTCCGGCAAGACGACCTCCTCCATCCATGCAGCCCAACGGCTGGCACTGAAAGGCTATCGCGTTCTATGTGTCGATATCGACCCGCAGGCCTCGCTGACGACGCTGTTTGGCTATCGCCCCGAATATGATTTCCTCGAATCCGGCACCATCTATGACGCGATCCGCTATGACGAGCCCCTGCCCCTGAGCCAGGTTATCCAGCAGACGTTTTTCACCGGGATCGACCTCGCTCCGGGTGGGCTGATGTTGCAGGAATTTGAGCACGAGACACCACAGGCGCTGATCAACAACGTGCAGCCGGCGTTTTTTGCCCGCATGGCCGCCGCCCTGGCCGAAGTTGAGGCTAACTACGATGTGATCATCTTTGATTGCCCGCCGCAGCTGGGCTATCTCACCATGTCGGCGCTTTGTGCCTCTACGGGCATCCTGATCACCATCGTGCCCAATATGCTGGACGTCGCCTCGATGTCGCAGTTTCTGCAGATGAGTGCCGATCTTCTGGATGTGGTCTCCAACGCGGGGGCCAGCATGGATTTCGATTTCCTGCGTTTTCTCATCAATCGCTATGAGCCGAACGACGGGCCGCAGCAGCAGGTGGTCGCCTTTCTGCGTCAGCTCTTCGACGACGAGGTCATGGTGGCACCGATGCTGAAATCCACTGCGATTTCCGACGCCGGCCTGACACAACAAACCGTCTACGAGGTTGAACGCTCGCAGTTTCACCGCAACACCTATGATCGCGCGCTGGACTCGCTCAACCTGGTGAATGATGAAATCGAGAACCTGATCCAAAAGGCCTGGGGACGCTGATGGCACGCAAAGGTATTCTGACACCCGGCCCGACAAAAAGCGCCGAAACGCCGACAACACCACCGGCCACCAAATCTGCGGCGGCCCGCATGATGCCGCGCGGGGCTGTGGGGGCTTTGCAGTCGTCCCTGTCGAAACTGCAGGAAAATGCAGTGCAGGATATCGACGCCAGCCTGATTGATGACGCCGGTGTCGAGGACCGCTTGGGTCACGACAGCGCCGCGCAGTCGCAGCTGCGCGACAGTCTTGCGACCTATGGTCAACAGGTGCCAGTTCTGCTGCGCCCGCATCCCAAACTGTCTGGACGCTACGAGATCGTCTATGGGCGCCGCCGCTTGCAGGCGCTCAAGGATCTTGGTCTCCCGGTCAAGGCCATGGTCCGCCAGCTGGACGATCATGCGCTGGTGTTGGCCCAGGGCCAGGAAAACACCGCCCGCCAAGATCTGTCTTTCATAGAAAAGGCAAGTTTCGCCGCGCAGTTGCATGACGGCGACTATGACCGGCAGACAATTGCCGCAGCACTTTCGATCGACCTGCCAATGGTCAGCCGCATGCTGAAGGTCGGCCAGGCCTTTGATCTGCCCTTTCTGCGCCAGATCGGATCTGCCCCCGGCATTGGCCGCGACCGCTGGCTGGCGCTGGCGAAACTCTTTGAGGACAGCGCCGCCAAATCACGGGCCATGGCCTATCTAAACCGTCCCGAATTCAGCGAAGGCGATTCAGATGCGCGCTTTGAGGCGATTTTTGAACGGGCCGGGCAAAAGCAATCCGCAACAAAACCCAGCCCCCCTGCCCCCAGCAAACCACGCACGCTGCGCGGCGTTGACGGCAAGGCGCTGGCCGATATTCGTAGCACCAAACGGGGGCTGACGCTGAACGTGCCTGCCCGTACCGCTGACGGGTTTGATGTCTGGCTGAACGAGCATGCCGATGAGCTGCTGAAAGATCTGCATGCCCGCTGGCAGCAAGATCAGACGCCACAGGACGACTGACCCGCACCAGATGACCCATAAGAAACTTAAACAGGAGGCACGAGCCAGAGGACAGTAGCAAAAAGAAAAGCCCCCCAAGACGCATCCCGGAAGGCCATTCTCAAACTTAGCACCTTCGAGATACCTCCCCTTCCCTGACCCTGTCAACTCCGCTGTTCTTGCGGGGCCTGTATTTTATTGTCTTTCGTGAATTTCACTATGAAACACGCGTCCCAAAGCGAATTTGGGCGGCCGAGGACGGCTGCCTTGTCGCAGCATCCTGCAAAAGGATCCCATGCATCGGCAACTGCCCCCACAGATCCATATGATAAATGGGCCCTGTTGCAGGCCCTGACAGATGCCGCCACGCTGTATGAGCTGAACCACCGCACGCTAGGCGTTCTGAAGGCCCTTTTGACGTTCTGGCCTGACCGGACCCTGACCCCGGATGTGAACAGCTGCATTGTCTTTCCCTCCAACAGGGTGCTGGCCTCACGGCTGAATGGCATGCCCGACAGCACGCTGCGGCGACACCTGGCAAAGCTGGTCTCGCTGGGGGTTGTCAGCCGTCATGCAAGCGCCAATCATAAACGCTTTGCCCGGCGCATCACTGGCGCGGTGCAGCAGGCCTATGGGTTCGATCTCTCTCCGTTGGCTCGCCATAGCGACCACCTTGTGCAGCAGGCCGCACAGGCCCGTACGGCGCATCACCAGCTAATGATCCTGCGCGATCATGTTGCTGTGCTCCGGCAAAGCCGACTGGAGCAGAACCCCGCTTGCCCTCTGGTCGAAGAGGCCCGTCAGGTGCTGCGCCGCAAACCCGACCTGGATGCCCTTACCGGATTGAAAACCGCTCTTTCCGAAGCACTGTCAAATCAGGATACGCCCCCTGCCCGTCCCCGCTTCTGTGATCTTGCTGCCGCCGAAATGAGCACCACTGACGTTCAAAATGAGCGGCACATACAGGATTCATTAAAACAAGATTTTGACTCTGAAGGCTTAGAAAAAAATGCATCGGAAACAGCTTTGGAAAATTCCGAACTGACATTGTCCAATGATTGCTCTGACAAGGCGAGACTAGAAACAAAGAGTACCTGTCCTGCACATCGGGATTTAGAGCTAAACCAAATCCTAGGCAGCTGCAGTGAAGCCCTGGCGTTTTTTCCAAACCCTGTGCGCAGCTGGCAGGACCTGCTCCATCTAGGAGATCGGCTGGCACCAATGCTGGGAATTGATCAACCTGTGCTGTCACAGGCCAAACAGCATATGGGACCCTTGGAAGCCGCCATTTCAGTGCTTTGCATTCTACAGCGGGCGTCTGAAATCCGAAGCCCCGGAGCCTATCTACGTCGCCTTGCCCAAAAGGCATCTGCCGGGGGATTTTCCGTGCGTCCCATGCTTTTGGCCCTGAAAAACCGGGAAAAAGCAGCCTGTTCCGTGTGATTGTCAGCTGACAATTTTAATTATGGATAAATTTCAAAGGCTTATGGAGTAATCGACCTTTGAAAGTAACATCAGACTATTAGCAGCCCCTCCCTTTGGAGCTGATGGCGGTCTCCGATTGAGATGATTCGTGAGGATTCGGCGAAAGCGCTTATTTTTTTGGCACCAAATGTCTCCGACAACTCAGTTTTATTGTCTTTTGACGCAGGATAGCGTCAAAAGACCACTCAAAGGAGGCTTAGGTTTATCAGGAAAACACCCAAAGATTGTACTTGTCAGTTTTTTAACTCTCACCCGTCCAAGTGAAGATCCTTGGACGGACCATAGTTGGAGAATGTCATGATCAATGTACGATCTATGAAGCTTTCGAAAAAGCTTCCCCTTTTTATCATTAGTTTCAGTATCCTCATGGGGACGATACTCATCGGCGTCACCCTTTATAACTTCCAGAAATACGCCTACACCACAATTGAGAAACAGATGGCGTCGCTGGTTGCCGACCGGCGCTCTGCGATTAAGCAGTTAATGACGACTGTCAAAGCCGATCTGCAGACAATGGGTGCATCCCCTGCAACCACCGAAGCTATGGAGGCCTTCTCCAAATCTTGGGCAGCGCTTGGCCCACAGGCAGGGAATATCCTGACCAAAGCCTATGTCACTGACAATCCAAATGCGACTGGGTCAAAGCACCTGCTAGATCGCGCCTCTGGCGATGAAGTCTATCACTACGATCATGAGCACTATCATAACGGGTTCCGAACCTTGATCGAAACCAAGGGGTATTATGATGCCTTCTTGATCAACCCAGAGGGCGATATCGTCTATTCAGTGTTCAAAGAGACGGACTATACCTCGAACCTGATGAACGGTCCCTATAAGGATTCCACTCTCGCAGAGTTGTTCCGCGAGACAAACAGAAGTACAGCCGGATCTTATCACTTTGTCGATCTGGAACCCTATGCGCCCAGCAACGGTGCCGCCGCCGGATTTATCGCAACCCCGCTTTACGGGCCTACAAATGAGTTCCTGGGTGTTCTGGCGCTGCAGATGCCAGTCGCCATCCTCAGTGCTATGTCAAACAACATCGATGGGCTCGGCGAGACCACAGAGATCTTTATTGTCGGTGATGACAACCTGGCGCGAACTGAGTCTCGTTTCGAAGGCGGTCATGAGGTTCTGCAGGAACTTTCGGCCCGCGATCACATTACCGCAGCCCTTGATGGCAAGAGCCATTTCTACGAGGCGGCTATCGGCCTGAATGGTCACGAAGTTGTATCTTACACCAACCCCGTTGGGCTGGACTATGCCAACTGGGCAATGGTCGTCGAACAGGACGTTGACGAACTGATGGCGCCGGTTAATAAAAAGCGTAATCTGCTGATTGTCATTACGCTTGTGGTGACCGCAATTCTGTCTGTGTTGGGCGCTTTGTTTGCGCGCTCGATCACCAAACCAATTGTTCGTATCTGTGCCAATATGGCGGATGTGTCAGCCGGACAGTTGGACGCAGACGTCCCCGATGCGAAACGGGGCGATGAAGTTGGCGAGATCGGCAAGACCCTTGTTGCGATGCAGGAAAAATTGCGCAGCGCTCGAAGCGCCGAAGAAGCCCGTGCAGACCAGCAAAAGCAGCAGCAGCATGTGGTGGAAACCCTTAGTGCTGGTCTGGTACGTTTGTCACAGGGTGATTTCTCATCCGATATTCGCGAGGCGTTTGGCAGCGACCACGAAGCCCTGCGCGCTGATTTCAACAAGACCGTTTCGACCCTGAATGACACAGTGTCCAAGGTGATCGATGCCGCAGATAGTATCCGCAACGGTGCATCCGAGATCAGCCAATCTTCGGATGATCTGTCCCATCGCACCGAAAGCCAGGCGGCAACACTGGAAGAAACAGCCGCCGCTCTGGAAGAGCTGACAGCAAGCGTGAAATCCGCAGCTGAGGGCGCTCGTAGCGTCGAAGGCATCATGGCCGAGGCCAAACAGGAAGCCGAAGCCAGCGGTGAAGTTGTGCAAAGTGCTGTTTCGGCCATGACCGAAATCGAGCAGTCCTCCAGCCATATCGGTCAGATCATTGGTGTAATCGACGACATCGCCTTCCAGACAAATCTTCTGGCGCTGAATGCTGGCGTCGAAGCCGCACGGGCAGGCGAAGCGGGTCGCGGTTTTGCGGTTGTGGCTTCCGAGGTGCGCGCCCTTGCTCAGCGGTCGTCGGATGCGGCGATGGAGATCAAGACGCTGATTGGCGACAGCTCAAAACAGGTGGAGCGCGGCGTAGATCTGGTCGGAAAAGCTGGCGATGCCCTGCAAAGCATCACTCAGCGCGTCGGCCATATCTCGAAACTGGTAAGCGATATCGCCGAAGGGGCGGTGGAACAGTCCACCGGCCTGAACGAGATCAATACGGGGGTGACCCAGTTGGATCAGGTGACCCAGCAGAATGCTGCCATGGTTGAACAGGCAACGGCGGCGGGGCATTTGCTCAATACCGATGCAGGCGAGCTGACCAATCTGGTGAGCCAGTTCAAGGTCGCAGGCAAAGCGCATCGTCCGACAGCCCCAGTTGCAGCGACCCCGATGGCAGCTCCGGCGGCCAGTGCCGCGCCGTCGGCGCATGGGGAGGCGGATTGGGACCTTGACGAGATGCCAGCCTCTCAGGCTTCGGTTCAGATGGATGGCAATGCTGCAAAGGATATGTGGCAGGACTTCTGACCTGAAACCGATCCGTTCAAGATCAAACGACGGGGCTTTCTGCTCCGTCGTTTTTTTGCGGCGGAGCTTTTGACGGGCCTGGCAAGGCGCTCGACATATACGAGCCCAGAAAAGGGCCCAGAACCCTAGAGTACAAACCGCTAAAGTACAGCCAACAATTGCTCCATGGCCTGACGATATTTTGCAATGATCTGGTCACGGGCCTTGTGGCGGCCGGCCTCAACTGCGTGACGGCCTGCGGACCACAGATCGGTGACGACGTGATCCTTGGCGGCAAAGACCAGCCCATCCAGTAGCTGATCAGGTTTCAGCGCACAAAGCGATGGGTGCTGGCTATCGATGGCTACCAGATCGGCGAGCTGGCCAATGGTGATCTCTCCGGCGGCACGCCCCAGTGCCTGTGCACCGCCGCGCGCCGCCCCAGTATAGAGCGCCTGACCAACCGAGCCTTCTTTGAGAACCATAACATTGCGCGACAGATCGCGTAGGCGTTGCGAATACTCCAGCGTGCGCAACTCTTCGGTCAGCGAGATCAGCACGTTTGAATCGGATCCCACCCCAAAGGCACCGCCCGCCTGCAGATAGCTGGGACCATTGAAGGGACCGTCGCCCAGATTGGCCTCGGTGATCGGGCACAGCCCGGCGACAGCGCCGGAGCGGGCCATATCGCGGGTCTCGGCCTCGGTCATATGGGTGGCGTGGATCAGGCTCCAGTTTCGATCGACAGGCGCGTTGTGCAGCAGCCATTCGACCGGGCGCGCACCCATCCCGGCCTGAACCTCGGCAACCTCTTTGGGCTGCTCGGCGATATGGATATGCACCGGGCCCTGACCGTGCGCCGCAAGCACCTGGGCCAGATCATCCGGGGCTGTGGCGCGCAGTGAATGCGGGGCGATGCCCACGCGGCAGTCGGCGGGCAGGGCAGTGATGTTGGATTTTGCCTGGTCCACCAGCTGGCAGAACTGTGCTACATCATTGCCAAACCGGCTTTGGCCCGCTTCCAGCGGCTGTTTGCCGACCCCGGCATAGCTATAGAGCACCGGCAGATGCGTAAGGCCAATGCCGGTGGTGTTGGCGGCGGCCATGATCCGGTCCGAAAGCTCGCTCAAACTCTCATAGCGCGTTCCATCGGGCTGGTGGTGCAGATAGTGAAACTCTCCTACCGAGGCATAACCAGCTTCCTGCATCTCCAGAAACACTAGGGCTGCGATGGCCTCGATCTGGTCGGGGCTCAGATGGGCGGTGAACCGATACATCAGATCGCGCCAGGTCCAGAAACTATCACGACCTGCCATACGGTATTCGGTCATCCCCGCCATGGCGCGTTGAAAGCTGTGGCTGTGCAGATTGGCCAGCGCTGGCAGCAGGCAGTCGACGCGGGTGTCTTCCGGGGCAGCCTTGGAATTCGGGGTCACACCAGTGATGCAACCCTGGTCAAGAGTGATGCGCACGTTTTGCGCCCAGCCGGTTGCCACAAGAGCGTGGTTTGCAAAGATAGCCGTCATCATATACCTCTTTTTATGTATAGACATATGACATATTGATTTGTACTAGAAAAGAGAGAAGTCAGATTTTGCAGAGGCTATGATGCAGGCAGAAACGCAGGTTTTCACGGATGTCCGCGCCGCGACCCTGGCAGGCGGGACAGCAGAGGGGGCAGGGGCCTATGGGCTGATCGAGGCGGCAGCGATTGCTGTGGTCGACGGCAAGATCGCCTGGGTCGGCCCTGGCACAGAGCTGCCGACAGACTATGCCGATCTGGCACAGACCTCTCTGGGTAGCCGACTGGTGACACCCGCGCTGATCGACTGTCACACCCATGTGGTACATGGCGGCAATCGCGCCGCTGAGTTCGAGCTGCGACTGAATGGCGCCACCTACGAAGAAGTCGCGCGGGCAGGAGGCGGTATCATCTCGACCGTGGCCGCCACCCGTGCGGCCTCGGTTGTGGATCTGGTGGCACAGGCGCTACCACGCGTCGATGCCATGCTGGCCGAAGGCGTATCTTTGATCGAGGTGAAATCTGGCTATGGACTGGACCGCGAGACAGAGCTGAACATGCTTCGGGCAGCGCGCGCTCTATCCGATCACCGCCCCATTCGCGTCGTGACCAGCTTCCTTGGGGCCCATGCGGTTCCTGCCGAATACAAAGACCGCAGCGATGCTTACATCACCGAGATCTGCATCCCAACCCTGCGCGCGGCCCATGCCGAGGGGCTGGTGGATGCGGTGGATGGATTTTGCGAAGGCATTGCCTTTTTGCCGGATCAGATCGCGCGGGTGTTTGACGTCGCACGCGAACTTGGCCTGCCGGTGAAACTGCATGCCGAACAGCTGTCCAATCTGGGCGGTGCCAAGCTGGCGGCCAGCTATGGCGCACTGTCGGCGGATCACATCGAATACCTCGATGGCACAGGCGTGGATGCCATGGCGGCGGCGGGCACCGTGGCCGTGATCCTGCCCGGCGCATTTTATACCCTGCGCGAAACCCAGATGCCGCCGATTGATCTGTTGCGCGCGGCAGGGGTGCCGATGGCGCTGGCCACGGACTGCAATCCTGGATCAGCCCCAATGACATCCCTTTTGCTGGCGATGAACATGGGCTGTACCCTGTTTCGCATGACCCCTGAAGAAGCGCTACGCGGGGTGACAACCCATGCCGCCCGCGCGCTGGGGCTGACCGATTGCGGCACGATCGAAGTTGGCCAGCGCGCCGATCTGGCGGTTTGGAACGCCTCCCACCCGGCAGAACTGGCCTATCGCATCGGCTTCAACCCGCTTCACGCCCGTATTTTTGGAGGCACCTTGTGACCACGGACACCACGGCTCAAATTTTGACACTCACCCCCGGTGCTGCCTCGCTGGCGGATCTGGAACGCGTCTTTCGCGAGGAATGCGCGGTGCGCCTGGACGCGGCTTGCCGTCCGGCTATTGAAGAGGCGCATAGCCGTATCGAAGCTGCCGCTGCAGGCGAGGCTGCCGTGTATGGTGTCAACACCGGCTTTGGCAAACTGGCCAGCGTCAAGATCGCCGCCGAAGACACCGCCACATTGCAGCGCAATCTGATCCTCAGCCATTGCTGCGGCGTGGGTCCTGCCATCCCACGTGCTCATGCGCGGCTGATGATGGTGCTAAAACTGCTCAGCCTGGGGCGGGGAGCCTCCGGTGTGCGGCTGGCCGTGGTCGACCTGCTGGAGTCGATGCTGGAGCGCGGCGTGACGCCTGTAATCCCGGCGCAGGGCTCGGTTGGGGCCTCTGGCGATCTGGCACCGCTGTCGCATATGGCTGCGGTTATGATGGGCGCTGCCGAGGCCGAGTATCAGGGCAGCGTGATGCCAGGTGATGCGGCGCTGGCCGCTGCCGGTCTTGCACCGCTGGAGCTGGGCCCCAAAGAAGGGCTGGCGTTGATCAATGGCACACAGTTTTCCACCGCCTTTGGGCTGGCGGGACTGTTTGGCGCCTGGGCTGCGGCACAAAGCGCGCTGGTGACCTCAGCGTTGACCACTGATGCCATCATGGGCTCAACCGCGCCGCTACAGCCCGAAATCCACTCCTTGCGCGGTCACCGTGGCCAGACCGAAGCCGCGACCACCATGCGCGCCCTGCTGGCGGGCTCGGTCATTCGTGAAAGTCATCGTGACGGTGATGCCCGCGTGCAGGATCCCTATTGCATCCGCTGCCAGCCGCAGGTCGTGGGCGCCGCGATGGATGTGTTGCGTCAGGCTGCCACCACGTTGGAGATCGAAGCCAATGCCGCCACCGATAATCCGCTGGTATTGGTCGGAGCCGATCTGATCGTGTCGGGCGGCAATTTCCACGCTGAACCCGTTGGCTTTGCCGCCGATATGATCGCGCTGGCCATTGCCGAGATTGGCGCCATCGCACAGCGCCGCATTGCGCTGATTGTTGATCCGGTGCTGAGCCATGATCTGCCGCCGTTTCTGACCCCAAATCCGGGTCTGAATTCCGGCTATATGATCGCCGAAGTCACCACGGCAGCCCTGATGAGCGAGAACAAGCATCTCGCCAATCCCTGCGTGACCGACAGTACGCCAACATCAGCTAACCAGGAAGACCACGTGTCGATGGCCGCTCATGGCGCGCGACGTCTGGGGCAGATGCTGACCAATCTGGAACGTATTCTCGGGGTTGAGCTGCTCTGCGCGACACAAGGCGTTGAATTCCGCGCGCCGCTGCCCACCAGTGCGGCCTTGCAGGATGTGATGGCCAAGCTTCGCGCGGTGGTACCGCCTCTGGGTGATGATCGCTACACCGCGCCGGATATCGAGGTGGCCGCCGCCCTGATTACCAATGGCGATATCGCCAATGTGCGCGATATCGCAATGCCGGATCTGTCGGCATGATGTCTCCTGTAGAGATCAAGCGCGGCGACAGTCCCGTGGTGCTCGGCCTGCCGCATACCGGTACCTTTGTGCCCGCTGAAGTGGCGGCAAAGCTAAACACGCGGGGCAGGGGGCTGGATGACACAGATTGGCATGTTGATAGGCTCTATGATGGGGTTTTGGACGGAAATTGGGGTGGGGCAACCACCGTGCGCGCCACCTTCCATCGCTATGTGATCGATGCCAATCGCGACCCATCCGGGGTGTCGTTATATCCCGGCCAGAACACCACAACGTTGGTGCCCCTGACGGATTTCGACGGGCATGCGATCTGGGATCAGGAGCCAGATGCGACTGAGGTGGAAACGCGTCGCCTGCGCTATCATGCGCCCTATCACGCGGCGCTGGAGGCCGAGCTGCAGCGCATCAAAGCGCTGCATGGGTTTGCCATACTTTTTGACTGCCACTCGATCCGCTCGAACATCCCGTATCTGTTTGACGGAACCTTGCCAGATTTCAACACCGGCACCAATCTGGGCACAACCTGTGATCCGCAGATCGAGGCACTGGTGGTAGGGACCTGCGCCGTCGCCAAGGGCTATAGCGCGGTTCTGAACGGGCGCTTTAAGGGCGGCTGGACCACCCGCCACTATGGTCGTCCCGACGAAGGCCTGCATGCGATCCAGATGGAACTGGCGCAATCCACTTATCTGGCGAATGAGGCCGCACCCTGGACCTATGATGAGGCCAAGGCAAACCGCCTGCGCGTGCATCTTCAAACCATTCTCACAGACTTGGCCAGTTGGGCCCCGCAGACCGGAGGAAACTCATGACCGATCCCCGCAAGAACAGCCGCGACATCTTTCCGCCCACTGGGCCCGAGATCACCGCCAAAAGCTGGCTGACCGAGGCGCCGATGCGGATGCTGATGAACAATCTGCACCCCGATGTCGCAGAAAACCCGCATGAGTTGGTGGTTTATGGTGGTATCGGGCGCGCCGCGCGCACCTGGAAGGATTTTGATCTTATCGTTGACAGCCTCAAGGATCTGGAGGCAGACGAGACCCTGCTGGTGCAATCCGGCAAGCCCGTCGCAATCGTCAAAACCCATGAGGACGCGCCGCGTGTGCTGATCGCCAACTCTAACCTGGTGCCCCACTGGGCCAATTGGGATCATTTCAACGAGCTCGATAAAAAGGGTTTGATGATGTACGGCCAGATGACCGCCGGGTCCTGGATTTATATTGGAACGCAAGGCATCGTGCAGGGTACCTACGAGACCTTTGCCGAAGCGGGTCGTCAGCACTATGGCGGTGATCTGACCGGCAAATGGATCTTGACCGGTGGCCTTGGTGGCATGGGCGGCGCGCAGCCGCTGGCCTCGGTTTTCGCGGGTGCCTGCTGTCTGGCGGTGGAGTGCAACCCCGACAGTATCGATTTCCGCCTGCGTACCAAATATCTGGATGAAAAGGCCAAAACCCTGGACGAAGCGCTCGCGATGATCGAACGCTGGACCGCAGCGGGCGAGGCCAAATCGGTTGGCCTGCTGGGCAATGCTGCAGAGGTGTTTCCGGAACTGCTGCGCCGTGCAGAAGCCGGTGGCATGCGGCCCGATATTGTCACCGATCAGACCTCGGCGCATGATCCCATAAATGGCTATCTGCCGCTTGGCTGGACCATGGGCGAATGGAAAGAGCGGCGTGAAAGCGACCCTAAATCAGTGGATAGAGCCGCACGCGCCTCTATGCGGGTGCAGGTCGAGGCCATGTGCAAGTTCCACGCCATGGGTGTTCCGACGGTGGACTACGGCAACAATATCCGGCAAATGGCGCTGGAGGAAGGGCTAGAAAACGCCTTTGATTTCCCCGGTTTTGTGCCCGCCTATATCCGGCCGCTGTTCTGTCGCGGCATTGGCCCGTTCCGCTGGGTGGCGCTGTCGGGGGACCCCGAAGACATCCGCAAGACCGACGCCAAGATGAAAGAGCTGTTTCCCGAAAACACCCACCTGCACAACTGGCTGGATATGGCTGATGAACGTATCGCCTTTCAGGGCCTGCCGGCGCGGATCTGCTGGATTGGTCTGGGCGATCGTCACAAAGCAGGGCTTGCCTTCAACGAGATGGTCAAAAGTGGCGAGCTGAGCGCGCCGGTGGTGATCGGTCGGGATCACCTTGATTCTGGCTCTGTTGCCTCACCCAATCGCGAAACCGAAGCGATGATGGACGGCTCGGATGCGGTGTCTGACTGGCCGTTGCTGAACGCGCTGACCAATACGGCCTCAGGCGCGACCTGGGTGTCATTGCACCACGGCGGCGGTGTTGGCATGGGTTTTTCGCAGCACTCAGGTGTGGTGATCTGCGCCGATGGCACCGATGCGGCTGCGAAACGGTTGGAGCGGGTGTTGTGGAACGATCCCGCCTCGGGCGTGATGCGCCATGCCGATGCGGGATACGAGGACGCAAAGGAATGCGCACGCGTTCACAATCTGCGCCTGCCGGGTATTTTGGGCTGACTGAACGGTTGATTGGAACAGCACGGATCCAACCGGGTCCGTGCTGCTTCGAATGCGGCGCCTTATTGGGGCAGTGGAACGCCTTCAGCTAGTAACGTGTGGTCATCCGGTGGCCAGGTCGGAATGTTTGGCGTACGAAAGTGATCGCCTGATCCTGTAGCCAAGTAGACCGCTCGACCGTAAACAGGGCTTCGCCCTGGGTGCATCCGAGATAATCGGCCATTTCTGTGGAGGCAACAGTGGCCGAAAAGGCGATTTCAGCGTCCGAGAAGGGCACAGTAGAGACCAGCCATTCATTGGGCCCCAGTTCGGTAAAATCGGCTGTTTCAGCTTGCGGCAGCACGGTCAGGCTGATCCAGCGGTCCTCATGCTGATAGGGCAGGCCATCGGCGTAATGCATGCAGGTCAGGTGCAGTACAGGACAGTCCTGCGCCAGCTGCAGCCGCGCGCGCAGCCAGTGGGGGGCGTCCTGAACAGTCCGACTGACCAGCGCATAGCGGTATTCACAGTTCTGGTCTTCGATCTCTGTGCGCACGATGGGGATCGAGAACCGTGCCTGTCGCAGCGGTGCCATGCGCACGCGGGTGCCTGCCTTGCGGCGGCGTTCCACAACGCCTTCGTCTGCCAATTCGCGCATAGCCCGGTTGACTGTAGCGCGCGCGCAGCCATAGGTGTCCGCCAGATCCATCTCGTTGGGGACATGGGCGCCCGGCGCCCATTCCCCAGAGGTGATCTTGGCCATGATGTCGGCTTTGACGTCGCGAAATGTAGCCTTCATGAACCCTGCTGCCCTCACTCTACTGCCTTATTATTAAGCGCGATCATATGGGCTTTTTGTCTGACTGTATAGGCGGCGCGGGGTTAGGCCATTTTTTCGTCAACCATGGCTTCCTCGGCGATCATCGCCTCCAGCTGGCGGCGAAAGCGTAGCTGGCCGGCATCAATGTTGAGATCGATATGCGGCGATGTTTTCTCACTCATGCCGATCTGTACCGCATCCAGCACCGCGCGGTCTTCCTCAAAGGCTTTGCGAACGTCCTCGCTCATCATTTGCGACAGGGCGTCATCATCGGGGCGGATATTGCGCAGCTGGAACCAGTAATAGCGGGTCTCTGTCTCGGTGGTGGGGGTCATAAAATTGTAGCTGTCCATCACAAAGGTCTTTGGGTCCAGCTGTCCGTCAGGCCCCCCGGTGCCCGCCGGCGTGAACACCGCCTTGATCAGTGCATGGGCCGGGTAGCGGACCTCGTAATGCTGCAGCCGATCGCAGTTGCCGCTGAATTCGACCACCTTTTTGTAAAAGGGGGCAGGTTCGTGATCCATCATCCACCGGTGTACGATGATGCCCTCGTCGGTTTTGGTCACGCGCAGTGGCGTGTCCTTGGTGGCGGGCGTGGCAAATGAGGTCTCGTGCACCCAGGCCACATGGGTCGGATCCAGCAGATTGTCGCACATCAAGAGATAGTTGCAGTTCAGCTCCATCGCAGCACCCCGGTTGAGACCCCAGTCCGGGCTGTCAAAATTGGGAATATCGATGATTTCTTCGACATCGGCGATTGCAGCATTGCCCATCCAAATCCAGACCAGACCGTATTTTTCATGCACCGGATAGGGCCGTACCCGTGCTGCCGAAGGAATGCGCCCGGCCCCGGGTGCCCAGACACATTGGCCAGCACAATCAAAGGTCAGCCCGTGATAGCCGCATTCGACAGTGTCACCCTTGATCCGCCCCTTGGACAGAGGCAGCTTGCGATGGGGGCAGGCATCCTCCAGCGCGATGACTTCACCGTCCTGGGTGCGGAACATGCAGATCTTTTCGCCCAGTACTTTGACCTGTTGCAGATCATGGCTGATCTCTTCGCTCCAGGCGGCGACATACCATGCGTTCCTGAGAAACATCGTTTCCTCCAGTGCGGGTGGTTTGGGTTTGATTGCAGCGATATTAGAAAGTGGGATGTATCTTTACACCCGCAGATTTTCTGAGAATAGATTAGAAAAACTAAACTATCTGCCTGTGGGTGGATCAAAGATCTGTAGGCTTGTGGGCATTTTGGTTGGGTAGTATCTGTGAAAGATCCTAAAAACAGGCATTCCAAAATGCAGAATATTTCGGGTCTGGTCTTTGCAATCGACCGCCAGGCAAAGACCCCGGTTTTTGAACAGATCTGTGCCGCCATCCGGATGCGGGCGATTTCCGGGGCCTTGCCGCAGGGCGGGCGGCTACCTGCGACGCGGGTCTTTGCCACCGAGCTTGGCGTGTCGCGTTCCACAGTGGTCACCGCCTATGAACAGCTGGTCGCCGAAGGCTATCTGCACAGTGTGCAGGGGTCAGGCTATACGATCTGCGCCCAGGGTGAGGTGGAGCTGGCGCAGCCTGCCCTCATAGCTGAGCAGCCTGTGTCTGCAGGCCAGCCCGAAGCGGTTCTACCGCCGATGCCCTTTGAGCCGAGTCAGCCTGACATGCGCCTGTTTCCGCATCGCCAATGGGCCAAGACGGTGGCGCGGATCTGTCGTGCCAATCCGCAGGCGATGCTGGTCGGGGGCAATACCTTTGGCAATTATGAGCTGCGCCAGGCCATCGCCGCCCATGTTGCCGAGTGGCGCGGTATCACCGCCAGCCCGGAACAGATCATCGTCACCGCCGGGGCGACGGACGCGCTGGAGATTTGCTTGGGCGCGCTGACTGTGGCAGGTGATCTGGTCGGGCTGGAGGATCCCGGCTATTTGCCACTGCTGGGTTTCGTCAGATCACAGGGGCTGGTGCCGCATTTTGTCGGCGTTGATGATCAGGGCGCAGAGCTGCCGGAGCAGCAGCCAGACGGGGCGCAGACGGATGGGGAGCAGGCAGGCCCGCGCATTGTGGTGCTGACGCCTTCGCATCAATACCCCTTGGGCGGGGCTATGTCGCCAAACCGGCGGCTGGACTACATCCGCTGGGCCGAGGCCAATGCCGCCTGGATTGTCGAGGATGACTACGACAGCGAGTTTCGGTATGCGGGACGTCCAATCCCGGCGATGGCGGGGTTTGATCGGTTGAATCGCACCATCTATATCGGCAGCTTTTCCAAGATCTTTTCCAATTCGCTGCGCCTGGGATATGCTATTGTGCCGGTGGATCTGATTGATGCGATGCGCCAGCGGATGCGGCGTTCTGGTCTGAAGGCAAGCTACATGCCTCAGCAGCCGTTGGCAGAGTTCATGAACTCGGGTGAATTCTACCGGCACCTGCGTCGGGTGCGCCGGATCTATGCTGAACGGCGCCGGTTCCTGTTGGACCACCTCATGCGTGATTTCGCAGGCTACGGGCAGATCAGGGATGTTCAGGCGGGGATGCAGATCATCCTGCATCTGGACGAAAGATTCCGCGATACCGATCTGGTCAGGCGGGCCGCAGCGCGCGGCGTGCAAGTGCAGCCCCTGTCAAAATATGCCACGGTGGCGACCGGCTACAATGCCCTGATCCTGGGGTTTTGCGGCTTTGACGAGGCAGAAATGGAACCGGCGCTTGCGGCGCTGAAATCCTGTTTTACTGACAGCCTTGCGGCGCAAAACGGACCTGTTTAACGGCGCAGCAGATCGATAATTCCCGGGCTCAGCCGCCGGTGCAGCAGAACCAATTCACGTTGGTGATCAAGATCAGGCAGGGTGAGATGGCGCAGGCCGGGCAGGGCGTCCATCCCCGGCCAATGGGGCAGGATGGCAAAACCCAACCCCTGCGAAACAGCGGCGGCGATGGCCTCTAGGGCGTCCAACTCGCACAGGATCCTGTGCGGGGCGATATGGCGTCGCAACCAAGGCTCTATCAGGTTGCCTCCCCAGCTGTTGCGGTCATAGATCAGCGCTTTGTCCTGGGTCAGAATGTCTGACGCCGGGCGTAGGTCATCTGCCTGGGTTATCAGCACATAGCCCTGCGTTTCCAGCGTGATTTCACCAAGCGATTTGGGAAGGGCCAGCGGAGGCCGGACCACAAAGATGGCGTCAAGATCGGTGTTCAGCAACTTGGTATACAGCGCCTCAGAACTGCCGGGCGTGATCGTCAGACGGGCTTTGGGCGCCTGTGTTGCAAGGCATTTCAACACCCCCGGCAACCGGTCGCTCAGCGCGGTCGAGATGGCACCGATGCGCAGCGGGCCGCCAAGGCCAGTGGTGTCGATGTCGCGCGACAGCTGGCCAACCGCGCTGGCGATATGGCGCATCTGTTCCAGCACCGACTGGCAGGCGGGCGTCGGGGCCACGTGTTTTCCAACCCGGATAATCAGGCTCTCACCCAGCTCCGCCTCCAGGCTGCGCACCCGTTGCGCGACTGCGGCCGGGGTCAGGTTCTGGGCCCGCGCGGCGGCCGCAAAAGAGCCAGTTTCCGCCACGAGAACCAGTGAGTCAATGAAACGCGTATCCATAGAATATGTGACTCCTGAGTATAGGAAAACATATTATCTGTATTTTTTGATTGATGCTAGCCAATGGGCCAAGACCAACGCGCAGCTTAGCTGAAAAGGATTATGCCAATGGCAACACTTGCGGAAAAATTCGCCGCCCTGGGCGCGGAAAACGCACCCGGTCAGGAACTGCGCCAGCAGACCGACCATCTTGCAGCCCTGATGCGCGGCGCGCCGATCGCGGGAGTGCCGGTGGATTTCTCCCATGGCGATGTGGATGCCTTTGCACCCACGCCCGGGGCCAAAGCTGCCTGGGACGCAGGCTTTGAGCGTGGCGGCGCGCAGGCCTATACCGAATACCGCGGTGATGCCATGATCCGCGCCTCTTTGGCAAACCGGCTGGCGGATTTCACCGGTGCGCCGATCTCGCCCGAGCAGCAGCTGATCATCACCCCAGGAACGCAGGGCGCGCTGTTTCTGGCGCTTGGCGCGCTGGTGGATCAGGGCACCAAAGTGGCAGTGGTTGACCCCGACTATTTTGCCAATCGCAAACTGGTAGTGTTTTTTGGCGGCGAGGTGGTGCCGATCCCGCTGCGCTACAGTGCTGATAGCCCCGACGAAAACGGCCCTGATCTGGACCGGTTGCAACAGGCTTTTGAGACGGGCACGCGGGTTTTGGTGTTTTCCACGCCCAACAATCCCACCGGGCATGTGTGTTCGGAGCAGGTGATCGCGCAAATCGCCAGACTGGCGGTGCGCTATGATGTGGCGGTGGTGGTAGATCAGCTTTATTCGCGGATGCTGTATCAGGGCGAAAGCTACAGCCACCTGCGCGCCCATCCGGAAGCGCCTGCAAACCTTGTGACCATCATGGGCCCGTCAAAGACAGAATCTCTCAGCGGGTTTCGATTGGGGGTGGCCTTTGGCAGTGCCGAGATCATCGCCCGGATGGAGCAGCTGCAGGCCATCGTTTCACTGCGTGCGGCCGGGTACAATCAGGCCGCGCTGGAAACCTGGTTTCAAGAGCCCGAGGGCTGGCTGCAGCAGCGCATCACCCAGCATCAAGCGATCCGTGATGGTGTTCTGGCGGTGTTTCACGCTGCGGGACTTCGCTGTGCCGCGCCGCAGGCCGGCAGCTATTTGTTTCCGCAGCTGCCCGCACTGGCGGTGAGTTATGCGCAGTTTGTCCAACTGCTGCGCCTGCAGGCCGGGGTCACGGTGACGCCGGGGGCAGAATTCGGCACTGACTGTTCCGACAGTATCCGGCTGAATTTCTCGCAGGACCACGCCGCCGCGGTCGCCGCGGCACAGCGGATTGTCGAGATGGTCGAGAGGTATCGGGCATGAGCGTGACAACAGGTCAGCCCGTGAAAGGTCAGCCGGTTCCGCAGGGGCTTTATGTGTCGGCACGCCGTCACCGCGATATGATCTATACCTCGGGCATGACGCCGCGCCGCGATGGGGTCTTGCAGTTCAGTGGCCAAATTCAGGCCGCAGATGCGCTGGAAACCCACCGCGATGCGGTACGGCTGGCGACCAGCAACGCCCTGACCGCCGCCCGTGCGCAACTGCACCCGGATGAAGTGATCACGGTGGTGCTGCAACTGACTGTTTTCCTCAATGCGGATGCAAATTTCACCGCCCATGCCAAATTGGCGGACTACGCGTCCCAGCTGTTGGCAGAAGAGCTGGGAGAAGGCTGCATTGGCAGCCGGGCTGCCGTTGGCGTCGCCAGCCTGCCCTCAAATGCGCCGGTCGAGGTCACGCTGACCGCCGTGGCCGAGATGAATCAGGACTGAAAAGGGAGCAGCAGCACAGGCTAGGCACCCTGTGCTGCTGTTGTTGCTATGGCGCACTATTTTGCGGCGCTGGCGCGGACCGGCACACCGTTAAAGGCGGCATTGCCACTGATGGGATCAATGCGGCTGTCATCCGTCAGATCATTGATCGACACGGTTTGCACCTTGGTTGCTGCCTCCAGTTTACCCTTGCGCTGGCCCCAGCCCTGCGGGATTGAGATCACGCCGGGGGCGATATCATCGGTGATTTCTACCGGCATCGTCACCTGACCCACCGCGCTCTCGATCAAGGCATCCCCTTCGTCTGTCAGCTTCAGGCGCGCGGCATCCTGTGGGTTCATCTGTACGGTGCAGCGATTGCGCCCCTTGACCAGACGCGGGCTGTTCTGGGTCCAGCTGTTGTGGCTGCGCACCTGACGTCGGCCAATCATCAGCAGCGGGAAATCGGTCGAGGCGGCAGTGGCAAAATCCAACAGCCGCGGAAGATCCGCCAGAAACACTTCAGGGGCGAGGTTCAGGCGGCCATCCGGTGTTTCCAGCCGATCTACGATATTGGGCACCAGCGGGCCCAGATCGATCGACCCGTTGGGGGCGGCCAGCAGGCTCTCCACCGAGACTTTATCGGCGTGATAGCCTTGCGGCAGCAACATGCCTAGCACTTCGCTCGGGGAGGGGCCGATGCGGTTTGATCCGGTGAGCTTGGCCGCAAGTCGCGCGATCACCTCCCATTCGGCGGGGTTGCCATTGGGCGGCGCAAAGATCGGCCCGGCAAAGGCTGCCGTGTTGCGCACCGCAAAGCTGTGGAACACCATATCGTAGACGTCTTCTTCGAGCGCGACGGTGGCGGGCAGGATCAGGTCGGCGTGGCGGGAGGTGTCATTGATATGAATATCAATCGACATCATGAAATCCAGCTGACCAAGCGCGCGCCCGATGCGTTGCCCGTTGGGCGCTGTCAGCACTGGGTTGCCTGCGACCGTCACCAGTGCCTTGATCTGGCCCGCGCCGGGGGTCTCCATTTCTTCGGCCATGACCGAGACCGGGAATTCACCGTTATAAAGCGGCTGATTAGACACCCGCGAGCGTTTTTCCGGATAGCTGCGCGTCTTGCCCTTGCGGCTGGTCATGCCGACATAATCCAGCGCCGGGGTGGTGAACATTGCCCCGCCTGGGCTGTCGAAATTACCAGTGATGATGTTGAGCGTGTTATTGGCCCATTGGCACAGGCTGCCAAAGCTTTGCGTCGAAGCCCCCATGCGGGCATAGCAGACGGCGGATTTGGCGCTGGCGAAATCGCGCGCCAGATCACGGATCACCTGCGCGTCGATACCGGTCTGTTCGGCCGCCAATTCCGGCGTGAAGGGCTGCACGGCTTGATTCAGCGTCTCGATGCTATCGGTGACATCGGCCAGCGCTGCCAGATCTTGCAGCCCGGCGGCAAAGATCTCGTGGATCAGTGCCAGCAGCAAAAACGCATCGGTTTCGGGGCGGATGAATAGGTGCTCTCCGGCGCGGGTGGCGGTTTCGGTGCGGCGCGGGTCGATGACCACAACGCGGCCGCCGCGCGCCTGAAGCGCGTCCATGTGTTTGCCAAACCCCGGTGCTGTCATCATTGACCCATTGGACACTACCGGATTGCCGCCGAGGATCAGCATCATGTCGGTGCGGGTGATATCCGGCACCGGGATCAGCATCGGATGCCCCAGCATATGGATCGAGGCGACGTGATGCGGGATCTGGTCGGCGGTAGCGGAAGAGTAGCGGTTGCTGGTGCCAAGCGCTTTGACCAGCGTCGGCAGGTTGAGCAGATTGCCGAATTTATGCGCGTTGGGATTGCCCAGATAGACGCCAACGCCGTCTTTGCCATGTGCGTTCTGTACGGCCATCAACCGCTCGGCGGCATAGTCAAAGGCCTCATCCCAGCTGATCGGGACAAAGGCGCCGTCGACTTTTTTCAGCGGTGTGGTCACGCGGTCGGGGTCGGTGCGGAAATCCTGAAGGGCGATGGCCTTGGGGCAGATATGGCCGCGCGACAAGGGGTCATCGGGGTTGGCTTTGATGCTGTGCACCTGCGTGTCGTCATGGCTGATGATCAGCCCGCACATGGCCTCGCAGATGTTGCAGGTCCGATATTGGGTTTGTAAGTCGCTCATGGCTGCCTCTCCCTGGCTGTCCCATCCGATGGGTTTCCTCTTCCCGAGGGAAAAGCCTAGCCGAGAGGTTTTGTCTTGGGCAGCTGCTTAAATTGGTGGAATAGGCATTCGACCAAACGTCATTTGCCGGTTCTGCACTGCAGCACGCAAAAGCAAGACCGGATGCGAACCCGGCGGTAACCAACAAGGCACCGCCGGATCTCGATATGTTGATGGCGTGGGTTAGGCGTCCTGGCTGGCCCGATTGCCCAGCGTTACCTCCAGGGTGAGGCTCTTGCCGCGGCGCAGGATCTCGATCTCGCTCTGCGCCTCGGGGGCTTCCATTGCCACGGCGCGGGTCAGATCGCGCAGCTCGCTGACCTCGGCCCCGGCAAAGGAAAGCACCACATCCCCCGCCTTGAGGCCCGCCGCCGCCGCAGGGCTATCCGCCACCACGCTTTCGATCATCACGCCCTTGCCGGGTTCGATCCCCAGAACATTGGCCGCATCTGGCGACAGCGGTTTGATCTGAACCCCCAGCCAGCCGCGGTCGACCTCACCATCATCCTGCAGATCGGCCACGATATCGCGCACCAGATCTGAAGGCACCGCAAATCCGATCCCTACCGAGCCGCCACCCGAGGAATAGATTGCTGTGTTGACGCCGACCACGTCGCCTTCGGCGTTGAACAAAGGCCCGCCGGAATTGCCCCGGTTGATGGCAGCGTCGGTCTGGATAAAGTCATCAAATGGCCCGGCGTTGATATTGCGCGAGGTGGCCGACACAATGCCCGAAGTGACAGTGCCCGACAGGCCAAAGGGGCTGCCCATGGCGATGACTTCTTCACCGACGCGCAGCTCTTCGGAGGTGCCGAATGCCACCACTGGCAGGGCATCTTCGACGGTCACCTGCAACAGGGCAATATCGGTCAGCGGATCAGCCCCCACGATGCTGGCTTCGTGCTTGCTGCCGTCAGCCAGTGTCACGGTGACTTCGCTGGCGCCTGCGATCACGTGGTTGTTGGTGACGATCAGCCCGTCCTCGGCGATGATAAAGCCAGAGCCTGCGGATTTCATCGGGCGGATGTGATCCCGGTTCTGGCCGCGGTTTTGGCCGAAATCTTGATCGGGAAAGCCAAAGCGACGCATGAATTCCTGGAGCTGTTGATCGCCATGGCGGCCAAAACGGTTGTCCTGGCGTTCTCCGCGGTCCTGGCCGTGACGCTGGCCAGGACTTTCGCTGTTGCGCTCGCCGTGTTTGTGGTCTTTCTGGCCGCGACTGCTTGGCTGGCCTTTTCCGCTATTGGTGACTTCGACATAGACAACCGATGGCGATACGGTTTCCACCAGATCGGCATAGCCACCAGCAGGGACAGCCAGTGCTGCCGAAGGGGCAAAGCTGGCCAAGGCTGCGGCACTGAGAGAAAGAAGGGCGGTGCGGGTCATGGGCTGTTCCTTGCATTGCATTTGTCTGATGCTGGCAAGATGGGCGGGCAGTCTTTCAAGGACCTGTCGTCTTTTATACAGATCTGTAATGTGATTTTTTCGCTCAGAGAACCTATGTCACAAACACGGCTTTGCCCTGACATCAGGCAGCTCTGGGTGCGACACGGCAAAATACGGGGGACGGCATGAAAATTCTGGTGATCGAAGACGACAAGACCACCGGTCCTTTTGTTGCCAAAGGATTGCGCCAGGAGGGCCACACGGTTGATCTGGTTGCCAATGGCCGCGATGGCCTATTGCAGGCCACCACCGCAGACTACGATATCTTGGTGCTGGACCGGATGTTGCCAGGGCTGGACGGGTTGTCGCTGATCAAGACACTGCGCGGTGCAGGCCAACGCACCCCTGCGATCATGCTGACCGCTCTCAGCGGGGTAGAAGACCGCATCGAGGGGTTGGAGGCCGGCGCCGATGACTATCTGGTGAAACCCTTTGCCTTTGGCGAGCTTTCTGCGCGGGTTGCGGCCCTGGCGCGCCGTCCGGGCTATCAGCAGCAGGAAACCACGCTGCAGGCGGCGGATCTGCAGATGGATTTGGTGCATCACCGGGTGACGCGCGCGGGCGTGGACATTCCGCTGTTGCCGCGTGAATTCACCCTGCTGGAGCATCTGTTGCGGCGCAAGGGGCGGGTGCAGACCCGCACCATGCTGCTCGAGGCGGTTTTGGGCATCAATTTTTATCCACAAACCCAATTGGTCGAGACTCATATCTCCCGACTGCGGGGTAAGGGCGACAGGCCTTTTTATCAGGATCTGATCGAAAACGTGCGTGGTGCGGGGTATCGCATTGCAGCGTGAGGCAGGATTTCGCTCCTTTGAGCTGCGTGTTTTGGGGCTGTTGAAATCATCGCCCATGCGTCAGGCGCTGTGGCTGTCGCTGCTATTTTTGCTGACCAGCGCGCTCAGCCTTGGGGTGACTTACTATGTGGCCCATAACGCCCAGGAGCGCGCCATTCAGGACAGCCTGATCCAGGACATGATCAGCTTTCGCGCCACACCGTCGGCGCAGGCGCTGGCGGTGCTGGTCAATGCCCAAACCTCAGAAACCGACCCGCGCCGACGCTTGCTCAGCTATCGTCATCCCGGTGGCCGGGTCATTGCCGGCAACGCCGCGATCACCCAAAAAGACGAGGGCTTTCGGCTGGTGGTTCTGGGGGCGGATCCAACCCCGGTGCAGGGATCGTTCCTGTTGCTGAGCGAGCGGATCCATGGCGGGCTTTTGACCATCGCCCAAAGCGCCAAGCCGCTGCATGATCTGCGTGAGACCTTTTTGCGGGTGTTCCTGTTCAGCCTGTTGCCGACCATCACAATTGCGGTTCTGGGTGGCGTGCTGCTGGCGCGGCGTGCAGCGCGCATCCTGGCGGATCTGGATGCGGTGCTGTCGCGGCTGACCTCTGGCGAGCTAACCGCGCGGGTGGCCCCCGAAAGCATGGCGCGGGGTGATCTGGCGCGCATCGGTGACAGCGTCAACCGCATGGCTGCAGCACAGGAAAGCTCGATGGCGGCGCTGAAACAGGTTTCGGCCGATATTGCCCATGACCTGAAAAGCCCGATCCAGCGTGTCGCCGTGCAGCTGGCAGATCTGCAGCAGATCGAGGATCTGCCCGTCGAGGCACGCCAGATTGCCGATCAGACCATCGTCGAAACCCAAAGCATCGTGGAAACCTTTCAGTCGCTGCTGCAGATCGCACAGCTGGAAGGAGGATCGCCGAAATCGCGATTTGTGCCCACCGATCTGGCGGCGATTGCCGCGACCTTTGCCGAAATCTACGAGCCGGTGGCGGAAGAAGAAGGCCGCCGCCTGACACTGTCCCTGCCGGATCAGCCCGTCTGGATGCTGGGCGACAAGGGGTTGTTGGGGCAGATGCTGGCCAATCTGGTGGAAAATGCCCTGCGGCACACGCCCGAAGGCAGCGATATCGCAATCAGCGTGAGCCAAAATGAGCAGGGCGTTGCGCTGACGTTGCGTGATCACGGCCCCGGTATTCCGGAAGGGGAGCAACAGAACGTGCTGCGCCGTCTGTATCGGCTGGAGCAAAGCCGCACCACGCCCGGTAGTGGGCTGGGGTTGAGCCTAGTCCAGGCGATTGCCGATTTGCACGGGGCAGGGTTGGCTCTGGAAAATGCCGATCCTGGCCTGCGAGTGCGGCTTTCCTTTGCTGCCGTCACCCTCTGATCAGAAGAGGGCTGCGTCTTTTCAGGACTAGGGCAGTTCGATCTCGCACCAGACGCACTCATGATCAGACAACGGCGTGCCATTGGCGGCAACCGCGTTGAGCACGCCTTTGTTTCGGCAATGCAAATCACGCGCGGCGAACCAGTCCAGCTTCATCACCCGGTCGGGGTGCGGCGTGATCAGGCTGGGGCGCGTGGTGGGGCCATCGGCGGTG
>NZ_CYSG01000016.1 GCF_001457775.1 Phaeobacter sp. CECT 5382 | reverse complement strand
TCATCGCGCGATATGCGGATCGTCACCTGATGCGGTTCTTCCGGGGGGATGCTGCGTTCGCCATCCCGGAGCTATACAAAACTCTGGAACTGGAAAACTATTTCTACGCCATCCGCCTTCGGGCCAATCGCGTTCTTCAGGGCAAGATTGCGCATCTGCTCAAGCGCCCTGTGGGTCGTCCGCCAAAAGGCGTGAAGCGCATCTACGGCGACTTCCAATATCAGGCGGCATCTTGGGACAAACCTCGTCGTGTCATCGCCAAGGTGGAATGGCATCCCAGCGAGTTGTTCCCGCGCGTGGGCTTCGTGGTCACCAACATGCCGATGGAACCCGACTGGATCATCCGCTTCTACAACCAACGCGGCACCGCCGAGCAATACATCAAGGAAGGCAAGCAGGCGATCAACTGGACCCGTTTGTCCTGCAAAGGCATGGCGCAGAACGAGGTGCGGCTGCAACTCCATGCACTGGCTTACAATATCGGTGCCTTCCTACAGGGCACTGATCTACCTGATGAGATAGCCGACTGGTCACTGACAAGCCTGCAGACGCGATTGATCAAGATTGGTGCGAGGGTTGTGCGTCACGCCCGTGCAATCACCTTCCAACTGGCCGAGGTGGCTGTCAGCGGCGATCTGTTCAACCGCATCCTTGCGGCCATACATCGGCTGCGCGCACCGCCGGTTCCCTAATGACAACATCGTTAATCATAAAACCTGAACAAAAGCGGCTCAACCGGTCTATCCATACGGGGGTCGGTCAGACCAATATCCGGATCAACCTCGCCCCCGAGACCGGAAATCGGGCGCAGTTCGCGCGTCAGATGCCCGAACAACGGCACCATGGGTGCAAGAGGCTTGATAGGAGCGCAGAACAGCGGCAAGGTGGGCGGGAGGACGTTCTACTTGGGGAATGTCAGTATACACCTTTCCTCTTCGCAGTAATTGCCAGTATGCTTACCGCAATAGGTTATATCTCAGCAATCGGCTCGCAATCGGATCAGGAAATCACCCTTTTGAACCGGGCCCTCTCGGTTTTGCTCATCTGGCTTGTTGCCGCAATTGTATACCATCAGAAAAAAACTGAAACGACACTGCAACGCAGCGAGGAAACCCTTCGCGCAATTCAAGATGGTACGGTCGACGGCATCATTTCGATTAATATTCGCGGAACCGTAGAAAGCTACAGCCGCGCCTGTGAAACGATCTTTGGTTACACCGCGGACGAGGTTATTGGAAAGAACGTCAAGATGTTGATGCCTGATCCGTATCAGGCAGAACACGACGGGTACCTCAGCAATTTTCGAGAAACTGGTGACAAGAAGATCATCGGAATTGGCCGCGAAGTTCGCGGGATGCGCAAGGACGGCTCTACCTTGCCAATTGATCTGTCCGTCAGCGAGGTAAATGCCAGCTTAAGAAACACACCGAAGCTTTGGTGAAGGACGTCGGGATCGAGGCCGCGTGCCAGATCACAGGTAAGTCCAAGGCGACCTTGGGGCGGTACTATTCCGACAATGCAGAGCACACGGATCGCTTTATGCCGGTCGATGCGGTGGCCAAGCTGGAAGGGGCGGCGTCCTATCCGCATGTCACATCAGCACTGGCGGATCTTAAGAATATTACACTCTCCTATGACTCCAAAGCTTCGGAGAATAGGGAGGGAAGCACCAACCGCAATGGCGGCGTAAATGCCGATGTGATTGCACTGAGCCAGCGCTTTGCCTTTTTGATGAGCGAGTACCAGACTGCGATTGAGGATGGAATCATCACCGTGAACGAAGCCAAACGTCTGCTGCGCGAAACAGTTCTGTTGCAGCAGGTTTTGTTGGACATGAAGTTGCATCTCGAAGAAGAAAGCGCCTGACCCTTGTCTGATCTCCCGGATGTATTGAAAGATTTGCCGCAGGTCGAATCTGCGGCTTTTTCAGCAATCGACGTAGATGTGCTGGCGCATCCTGATGATCCACGCCACCCGCCACGTATCCTGTTGCTCTACGGCAGCCTGCGCGACGTGAGCTATTCGCGCAAAGTGGCAGAAGAGGCCGCACGCATTTTGCGGGCGCTGGGCTGCGAGCCCAAGATTTTTGACCCTTCGGGACTGCCACTGCCAGATGATGCCGGGGCGGCAGATCATCCCAAAGTACAGGAACTGCGTGATCTTGTGGTTTGGTCCGAGGGCATGGTCTGGTCCAGCCCCGAGCGGCACGGAGCCATGACCGGTATCATGAAGCTGCAGATCGACTGGCTGCCGCTGTCGCTGCAAGGCGGCATTCGCACCACCCAAGGCAAGACGCTGGCGGTAATGCAGGTGTCAGGCGGCTCGCAAAGCTTCAATGCGGTTAATCAGATGCGCATTCTCGGGCGTTGGATGCGGATGGTCACTATCCCCAATCAAAGCTCGATCCCCAAGGCTTGGCTGGAATTCGAAGAAGGTGAGCGCCTGCCTGATGGGCCGCTCTATCGCCGGGTTTTTGATGTGATGGAAGAGCTGGTGAAATTCACCTGGCTGACGCGTGGACGCAAGGATTATCTTGTGAACCGCTATTCCGAACGGGTGGAAAGCGCCGAGGCCGTGCATGCGCGGGTCTCGCAGAAATAGCCATTATTCTGCAAATGATGTGAGGTTTTCCAGTGTGGATAAGCGCGCACCTCCTCTGTGGGGGAGCGCGCTTTGCGTTCGTGCAATGCTACAGCTATGCGCAGTGATGCCGTAGGATGACCGAGCCCACAGAATAGCCCGCGCCAAAGGAACAGATCAGACCCAGATCGCCATCAGCCATGTCCGCCGAGTGTTTTGAAAAAGCAATAATCGAGCCCGCCGAAGAGGTATTGGCGTAGTCCTGCAGGATATTGGGCTGCTCGTCAGGCAGCGGTGTGCGGCCCAGAACTTTCTTGCCGATGAAATCATTCATGCTCTTGTTGGCCTGATGGAGCCAGAGACGTTTGAGATCACTGCTTTCGATGCCGTTGTCATGAATGTGGTCAGTGATGTGCTGGCTCACCATCGGGACAACTTCCTTGAAAACCTTGCGGCCGTTTTGCATGAATTGCATATCGCGCCGATCTTCGACGCCATCGGGGCGCGAGCGCCGCAGGAAGCCGTTGTTGTTGCGGATATTGTTGGAAAACTCGGTGGCGCAGCGGGTCGAGAGAACTTCGAAATAGTCTCCCTGTGCGTCCTCGGCCCGCTCCAGCAGGGTGGCGGTCGCGACATCGCCAAAGATGAAGTGACAGTCGCGATCCCGCCATTCCAGATGACCAGAACAGATCTCGGGGTTCACCACCAAGGCGGCGCGAACGCTGCCTGAGCGGATCATGTCAGCGGCGGCCTGAATGCCAAAGGTTGCCGACGAACAGGCCACATTCATGTCAAAGGCAAAACCCTTGATGCCCAGCAGCTGTTGAATTTCGATGGCAACGGCCGGGTAGGCGCGCTCCATGTTGGATGCCGCACAGATCACCAGATCAACATCCGCAGCCGTCTTTCCGGCCTGTGCCAGTGCCTTCTTGGCCGCATCCAGCGCCATCTCGGCCATAATCCCGGGTTCGCTGTCATCCCGCTGAGGCAGTTGCGGATACATGATATCGGGGTTCAACACGCCCGCCTTGTCCATCACATAGCGCTGCTCGATGCCGGAGGCTTTGAAAATGAACTCTTCTGACGAATGCTGCAGGGGCTCAAAATCGCCTGCCGCGATCTCTTCGGCCTTCTCGGCGTTGATCCTGTCGGCATAGGCGTTGAAAGCCGTGACCAATTCAGCATTGGTGATTGTCTGCGAGGGGGTGAAGACACCGGTGCCGGTGATGGCGGCTGTGTACATTTCTCAGGACCTATGACTGTGAGGATGACTGCGAGGAAACCCTGCATTTGTGACGCTTTTGTTGCCCAAAGGTCAAGCGTGGCGGCTGGTTTCCGTCGGGGGATCTGAGCGGGGACCCGGTTCATTTCGTGCTTAGAAACCCGATTGGCGCTATGTGACCTTCATCACATGAAAGTTTCTTTGTGTGAAGTATAGGAGAGGAGAATCAACGAGACGAGTCCGCGGCTGATGACCACCTCAGATCCTGAAAACACCGAAATCTATGCGCCCACCGTCGAAGTGCGCGCGCTGCTGGGGGTTTTTGCCCTCTATTGGCGGATGGATGAGGCCTTCTGCCGTCAGGAAGTGATGCACGGTCTGGGGCGGATGGAATGCTACTTGATGATGCAGCTGGATGCGCCGCGCAGGATGGGAGAGCTGGCCAGGCTGATGACGCTTGTGCCCTCGGCGGTGACATCCGCGGCGGATCGGCTCGAACGGGACGGTCTGGCACAGCGGGTGCGCGACACCGAGGATCGGCGCGCCTTTCGCCTGCAGCTGACCCCAAAGGGCCGTGATCTGCGGCGCGAGTTGGAAAATAAGGCAGGAGACGCATTTCGAGAAATATCGGGGCTGAGCGCCGCAGATATTCAGAAATTCGCAACCCTGTCCGGTAAGATACAAAACACAATTTTGGGCCCTGGGAATTCCCGGCCCGACAAGGAGATTTAACAGATGCAGCTCTTGCAAAAAATCGCGCGGGCGATGCGCCCGGTTTTGGCCCTGCCGGCAGTAGTCCTGCCCGTAGCCGTTTTGCCCGTAGCCGTTTTGCCCGTAGCCCTCTTGCAGGTGGCTGCATTGCCTGCGGCAGCGCAGACTGGCGAGGTGCTGAAACCGGTGAAATTGCTGGTGACGGAGTCGGGCACGCGGCTGCTTAAACGGCAGTTCTTTGGTCAGGTGGCGGCCAAGCAATCTGTTGACCTGGCGTTCCAGGTTGGTGGTCAGATCCTGAAATTCCCGGTGGCCGAAGGGTTTATTGTTCCCAAGGGGCAGCTGATTGCAGAGCTCGATCTGGAACCTTTCGAGCTGAGCCTTGAACAGGCGCAACTGCAAAAACAACAGGCGGATCGAAAAGTTACCCGAATGGAAAAATTGAAAGGGACTGTTAGTCAGGTTTCCATCGACGATGCAGTGACCGAGGCAGCATTGGCCCGTGTGGCACTGCGCAATGCGGAATATGAACTGGCGCATGCCACCCTGAACGCGCCGTTCGACGCCCTGATTTCGAACCGGGGTGTCGAAAACTATACCACCGTGGGGGCAGGGGCCCCGATCGTACGTCTGCACGATATGTCTGAATTGCACATTGAAGTCGACGTTCCCGAGATCCTGTTCCAGCGGTCGGAGCTCGGCGAGCAGGTGTCAACGACCGCACAGTTTCCCGGCAGCGATATCGAGTACCCGTTGGAAATTCTGGAATTTGACGCCGAAGCCAGCAATGTGGGCCAGACGTTCCGCGTGACCTTCCGCCTTGATCCACCAGAGGGGCGCGAAGTGCTGCCGGGGGCTTCCGCCACGGTGCGCGTTGTCGTCGATACCGGCGAACAGGGCATTCTGGTGCCGGCCACGGCGATCGTTTCCTCCACTGATGGCAAACCTGGTGTGATGGTCTTTTCGCCCAAAGGCGCGGACGAAGGTGTTGTCACCTGGGTCGCGGTTGAGTTGCAGGCGACACAGCACGGAGATTTCGCAATCATAGCGGGTCTCAAGGGCGGCGAAGAGATCGTCTCCACTGGCGGCTCAGCCCTGAGCGACGGACAAAAGGTCCGCCGCTTTGCCGGTTTCGCGAACTGAGGATCAGGGCATGGACATTGCACGCGCCTCTATTAACCGGCCACTATATACTTGGATCATCATGCTGGCGGCCCTCTTGGGCGGCATCTGGGGGTTTTTGAACCTAGGGCGTCTTGAAGATCCGGCCTTTACCATCAAACAGGCTGTGATCCTCACGGCCTATCCCGGTGCCAGCGCTGAACAAGTCGCCCGCGAGGTGACCGAGCCGCTGGAATCCGCCATTCAGAAGATGGGCGAGGTCAAGACGATTACCTCGATCAACCGGCCCGGCAGCTCTCTGATCGAAGTGGAAATGCATGACATTTACGATGGCACCGAATTGCCAGCGATCTGGACCGATTTGCGCGCCAAGATCCGGGATGCTTCGCGTGGGTTGCCCGATGGGGTGTCGCAGCCCTATGTGAACGACAGTTTCGGTGATGTCTTTGGCCTGTTCTATGCGGTGACAACCGAAGGCTATACCGATGCCGAAAAACATGAGCTTTCGACGTTTTTGCGCCGGGAACTGCTTGCGGTAGATGGCGTTGCCGATGTCGAAATTGCGGGTCTCCCGGATGAGGCGGTCTTTGTTGAGCCGGATATGGCGATTTCGGTCAACCAGAACATTTCGATCAGCGCGATTGCCAATTCAATCGCCACCTCCAATACGGTCCGTTCGGCCGGCATGTTGGATTCCGCTGCCTCTGAGACCCGCCTGACGGCACCCGAAGGGTCTGACACCGTGTCAGAGATCGCAGGCCTTTCAATCGGAGCTCAGGGTGAAGTCATCAACGTGGTCGATATGGCCCGGGTTTATCGGGGCCGCACCAGCAACCCGGATCTGCTGATCCGGTTCAATGGGGTCGAAGCCTTCACCATGGGGGTGGCAGGTCTCGCAACGGAAAACATTGTCGAGGTTGGCCGACGGGTGGATGCCCGTATGGCTGAGCTGGACCTGCAGATCCCCTATGGGGTCGAGGTGCTGCCGATTTACCAGCAGCATCTGGTTGTGGATACTGCTTCCAATGACTTTCTGGTCAATCTGGCGACTTCTGTGGCCATCGTGGTTGCGGTTCTGGCGCTGTTCATGGGCTGGCGGGCGGCTGTGGTGGTTGGCACCACGCTGTTGCTGACCGTGGTCGGCACGCTTTTGTTCATGAACCTCTTTTCGATCGAGATGGAACGCATTTCTCTGGGCGCACTGATCATTGCGATGGGGATGCTGGTCGATAATGCTATTGTGGTCGCCGAAGGCATGCAGATCTCGATGCATCGCGGGCGCAATTCGCGCGAGGCGGCTCATGATGCGGCCTCCAAGACGCAAATCCCGCTGCTGGGGGCCACCATCATCGGTATCATGGCCTTTGCCGGGATCGGGCTCAGCCCGGATTCGGCGGGTGAATTCCTGTTCTCGCTCTTTGCGGTGATCGCGATCTCACTGCTGCTGAGCTGGGTTCTGGCGCTGACTGCAACACCTCTGCTGGGGCACTATTTCTTCAAGCAGGGTCATGCCGATGCCAAAGATGCCTATGGTGGGTTGCTGTTTCGCACCTATGGCGCCTTGCTGCGCATCTCGCTCAAGCTGCGCTGGCTGGTCGTTGCGGGGCTGATCGGGCTGACAGCGGTTTGTTTTGCAGCCTTTGGCACCGTGAAGCAGCAGTTCTTTCCGGACTCCAACACGCCGCTGTTCTTTGTGCATTACAAACTGCCACAGGGCACCCGGATAGAGACGACGGCGGCCCATATGGCAATCGTTGAAGACTGGCTGGCAAAACGCGATGATGTGGTTGATGTGGCCACCTTCATCGGTCAGGGCGCGGCCCGGTTTATGCTGACCTATGATGGGGAAAAACCGAACCCCAGCTATGGTCATATGATCATTCGCACCGAAAACCTTCAGGCCATTCCGCCATTGCAGGCAGATCTCGAGGCCTTTGGTCAGGGGCAGTTCCCCGAAGGCGAGTTCCGCACCAAACGGCTGGTCTTTGGCCCCGGTGGCGGCGATCCTATTCAGGCGCGGTTCTCGGGTCCTGATCCGCAGGTGTTGCGGCGTCTGGGCGATGAAGCGATGCGGCGTCTGTCCGAGGCCTCACCGAATATCCTCAACCCGCGTCAGAACTGGCGCGAACGTGAACCGGTCCTGACGCCCATCTATGCCATTGAAAGGGCACAGACGGCAGGGATCGCCCGCGAGGATATTGCCGATACGCTGCAATTCTCCACAGATGGTCTGCAGGCTGGTGTGTTCCGCGAACAGGACCGGTTGATCCCGATCGTGCTCCGACGCCCGCGTGACGGCGCCTACAATATTATGGATCAGGTGGTTTATTCCAATACGGCGCAGAAGTTCCTGCCGATGGAGCAAATGATCGACGGGGTGGAGGTCAGCCTGGAAGACACCCTGCTGCACCGTCGCGACCGGGTGCCGACTCTGACCGTTGGTGCGGATATCCCGGTTGAGCTGACAGCAGCTTCGGTCTTCGCCGAGGTGCAGGCCAGCATCGAGGAGATGGATCTGCCCGCGGGCTACACCATGGAGTGGGGTGGTGATCACGAAAGTTCAGGTGACGCGAATGAAAGCCTCGGCAAACAGCTGCCGGTGACGGCGCTGATCATGGTGATGATCTCGGTCTTTTTGTTCAACGCCATTCGTCAGCCGATCATCATTTGGCTCTTGGTGCCAATGTCGGTGAACGGCGTTGCCATGGGGCTGCTGGGGACTGGTCTGCCTTTCACCTTTACCGCCCTTCTGGGTCTGCTCAGCCTGTCGGGTATGCTGATCAAGAACGGTATTGTTCTGGTGGAAGAAATCGATCTGGTGCGCGAAGAGGGCAAGCCCCTGCGCGAAGCCATCGTCGAGGCCTCTGTGTCGCGTCTGCGCCCCGTCATGCTGGCGGCGATCACCACCATTTTGGGGATGATTCCGCTTTTGTGGGACGCTTTCTTTGTCTCCATGGCGGTGACCATCATGGGCGGTCTGGCCTTTGCCACCGTGCTGACCCTGGTGGCGGCACCGGTGTTCTATCTGATCTTCTTTAGCGGTGTGGAGCGCCGCGAGAAGAAGGCAGCGTTAGCGGCCTGATCTACAGGATTGTTTTCAAAGAACGACAAAAGGCCCCGGTTGTAACCGGGGCCTTTTGCATTTGAGCGTGGCAATCTGGTGTCCCGTTACGGTGGTTTAGATCAGCGGCACAAAAGGCACATCACAGGCGGCAAGGCCACAGAGCAGGAGCAGAGAAAAAACTAGGCGCATCAGAGAGTTCCTTTTGGTCATAGGCTCGTGTTGGTTCTGTCGGCGAGTATAGCATCATTTCCCTAAGCAATCGATTTCAACTCTGCGCTGATTTGGCCGGCATGAAAAAGCCCCAGACTAAAAAGTCCGGGGCTTCCTGTATTAGGATGTGCTGGGGAAGTCTGCTGATTTATCCCTGCAGGCTCTTCACCTCGACGTCACCCTCAGCCTGAGCCTTGATCGCCAAAGCGGCGGCATTGGAGGCGGCAGCCGTGGTGAAGTAAGGGATCTTGTCATACAGCGCGACCGAGCGCATTTCCTTGCTGTCTTCAACAGCTTGCGCGCCTTC
This sequence comes from Phaeobacter sp. CECT 5382, assembly GCF_001457775.1. Lineage (GTDB taxonomy): Bacteria > Pseudomonadota > Alphaproteobacteria > Rhodobacterales > Rhodobacteraceae > Pseudophaeobacter. Next base: position 63,614 of record NZ_CYSG01000016.1, on the reverse strand, counting down.
GGTGGTGTTCATCAAGAGCTGAACATGGCCGTCCTTCAGCAGATCGACCACATGGGGCCGACCCTCATAGACCTTGTTGACCAACTCGCAGGAAACGCCGTGACCATCGAGCCAGCTTTGGGTGCCGCTGGTGGCCACCAGGGTAAAGCCTTGCTCGATCAGGGTCTTGGCCGCTTCCAGCATCGGGGCACCTTTGTCGGCGTCCTTGATCGACATGAAGGCGCGGCCCTCGCTCGGCAGCACCATGCCGGCCCCCATCTGCGCCTTGAGGAAGGCGCGGGGGAAATCACGATCCCAGCCCATGACTTCGCCGGTAGAGCGCATCTCTGGGCCCAGGATGGTGTCAACGCCGGGGAAGCGGGCAAAGGGCAGCACCGCTTCTTTGACCGAAAACCAGGGCATGTCGGGATCGGCCAGGGTCATCGGGTCAGCCATGGGCGTGTCGACGTCATAGCCAGCATCGGGCTTGTAGGGGCCACGATGCGGGAAGGCTGCGAGCTTTTCACCCGCCATGACGCGCGCTGCGATTGACGCGATGGCGCTGTCGGTGGCCTTGGCCACAAACGGTACGGTGCGGCTGGCACGAGGGTTCACCTCGATCAGGAAGATTTCGCCGTCTTTCAGAGCGAACTGGATGTTCATCAGACCGACCACGTTCAGCGCTTTGGCCAATGCAAAGGTCTGGGTCTTGATTTCCTCAATGACATCCTTGGACAGAGAGTAGGGCGGCAAGCTACAGGCGCTATCGCCGGAGTGTACGCCGGCTTCTTCGATGTGCTGCATGATGCCTGCCACATGCACGTCGGTGCCGTCGCAGATCGCATCGACGTCCAGCTCAACCGCGCCAGAGAGGTAGCTGTCGAGCAGCACGGGGCTGTCGCCCGAGACCACCACGGCCTCGGCGATGTAGCGGCGCAGCTGATCCATGTCGCGCACGATTTCCATCGCACGACCACCCAGCACGTAGGAAGGGCGGATCACCAGCGGGAAGCCGATTTCTTCGGCGATTTCCAACGCTTGCTCATCGGTCGACGCAATGCCGTTATGGGGCTGTTTCAGGCCCAGATTGTTCACCAGCTCCTGGAAACGCTCGCGGTCTTCGGCAAGGTCAATGGCATCGGGCGAGGTGCCGAGGATCGGAATGCCTTCTTCTTCGAGTGCATTGGCCAGTTTCAACGGGGTCTGGCCGCCAAACTGAACGATCACACCATGCAGGGTGCCGTTTTCCTGCTCAACCCGCAGGATTTCCATTACGTGCTCGAATGTCAGCGGCTCAAAATACAGACGGTCCGAGGTGTCATAATCGGTCGATACTGTTTCTGGGTTGCAGTTGACCATGATGGTCTCATAGCCCGCATCCGTCAGCGCATAGCAGGCGTGGCAGCAGCAGTAGTCAAACTCGATCCCCTGACCGATCCGGTTGGGGCCACCGCCCAGGATCACAACCTTTTTGCGATCCGAGGGGCGCGCCTCGCATTCGACCTCGCCCATCATCGGAGCCTCATAGGTGGAATACATATAGGGGGTCTGGGCCTCGAATTCGGCGGCACAGGTGTCGATGCGTTTGAACACGGCGGTGATGCCTTTGGCCACCCGTGTGTCGCGCACGGATTTTTCCGAGGCAACAGTCAAATTGGCCAGACGCGCATCAGTAAAGCCCAGCATCTTGAGGTGGCGCAGCGCTTTTTCGCCCTCAGGCAGACCATTGCTGCGCACATCGGCTTCGGCCTCGATGATTTCGCGGATGCGGTCCAGGAACCAGGGGTCAAATTTGGTGACCCCATGGATTTCATCGTTGCTCAGCCCGTGGCGCATCGCCTGGGCAATGGTGCGCAGCCGGTCTGGCGTCTGCTTGCTGATCGCCTTGATCACTGCGGCCTTATCGGTGGCAATCTCCCAGGTGCCAATGGTGAGGCCGGGGATCTCGATCTCGTCAAAACCAGTGAGGCCCGATTCCATCGAGGCCAGTGCCTTTTGCATCGATTCGTGGATGGTCCGGCCGATCGACATGGCCTCGCCCACGGATTTCATCGCGGTGGTCAGATAGGGCTCTGATCCGGGGAATTTCTCAAAGGCGAATTTCGGGATCTTGGTGACAACATAGTCGATCGAGGGCTCGAACGAGGCGGGCGTCACCTTGGTGATATCATTGTCCAACTCGTCCAGCGTGTAGCCCACGGCCAGTTTCGCGGCGATCTTGGCAATCGGGAAACCGGTCGCCTTGGAGGCCAGCGCCGAGGAGCGCGACACCCGTGGGTTCATCTCAATCACAACCATACGGCCATCGGCGGGGTTTACCGCCCATTGCACGTTCGACCCACCTGTCTCGACACCGATCTCACGCAGCACGTTGATCGAATGGGTCCGCATGATCTGGTATTCTTTGTCGGTCAGCGTCAGTGCCGGCGCGACGGTGATGGAATCACCTGTGTGCACGCCCATGGGATCGATGTTCTCAATGGCGCAGACGATGATGGCGTTATCCGCTTTGTCGCGGACCACTTCCATCTCGAACTCTTTCCAGCCCAGCAGGCTTTCGTCGACCAGGATCTGGTTCACAGGCGAGGCATCCATGCCGGTGCGGCAGAAGTGTTCGTAGTCTTCACGGTTATACGCCACGCCGCCGCCGGTACCACCCATGGTAAAGGCGGGGCGGATGATGGCAGGCAGACCGATATCTTCAAGCGATTCCAGCGCGATACGCACGCCTTCATTGAGGTCGGCCTTGCCGTCCTCCAGCTTAGGCGCGGTGACAATGGTGGCGCGGGGGTTTTCGATGCCCAAGCGGTCCATGGCGTCGCGGAACAGTTTGCGGTCTTCAGCCATCTCGATGGCGTCGCGGGTGGCGCCAATCATCTCGACGCCAAATTCTTCCAGCACGCCCATTTCCTCAAGCGCGAGCGAGGTGTTCAAGCCAGTCTGGCCACCCATGGTGGGCAGCAGCGCGTCTGGGCGCTCTTTCTCGATGATCTTGGCGACTACCTCAGGCGTGATCGGCTCGATATAGGTGGCATCGGCCAGACCGGGGTCGGTCATGATGGTGGCCGGGTTCGAGTTCACCAGAATGACCCGGTAGCCCTCTTCCTTGAGCGCCTTGCAAGCCTGGGCACCGGAGTAGTCGAATTCGCAGGCCTGCCCGATGATGATGGGCCCCGCACCAATGATCATGATCGACTGGATGTCGGTTCTTTTTGGCATGGGTTTGCTTCCTTCGATGATGTGCGAGCGGCGAGGCCAGGCTGGTTGGCAGGTCGATCTGTGTTTAGTGGCGAGTCGGGCACCCCCAAGCGCCCAAATTGTCCTGCGTTATAGGGGTAGCGCAAAAAGGTGCAAGGGGGATCGCTCACACGCTTCGAATTGCCGCTTTTATGGCTATTGTTCGCATATCGAACGGATATAAGGCGAAAACAGAAGTCGCGGCAGAGGCTGGGGCCTAGATATGGAGGTGCAGCGTGCAAATCCGCTTTGATAACGGCCCATTGGGGCGGGCATTGGCTTTTGGGGCGCCTGAAAGTCTGATCCGTGCTGATTCTGTGCCTGAGGTGCCTGCAGCGCTGGACGCCCTGGAGGCTGTGCAGAGGTCTGGCAAATGGCTTGCGGGCTATGCTTCATACGAGTTGGGCTATGCCTTGGAGCCTTGTCTGACGACACTGATGCCGCAGGACCGCCGATTGCCGTTGTTGTGTTTTGGGGTCTATAGCGCTCCTCAGAAAGGCGAGGCTTTGCAATGTAGCGCAGAGGCCACTCTGACCGAACTGCATCCGCGCTGGAGCTATGAGCGCTACGCCGAAGCTTTTTCAGAAGTAAACCGCAGCATCGGTGCCGGGGATATCTATCAGGCCAATCTGACCTTTCCCATTGATGCAGGTGTCTTTGGCTCATCGGCGGCACTTTATGCAGCACTCGCCAAACGCCAATCGGTTGGCCACGGCGCGCTGGTGCAGCAACAGGGATTACCGGATTTGCTGTCGCGTTCGCCAGAGCTGTTTTTTCGCACCGATGCGGGCGGACGCATAGAAACCCGCCCGATGAAGGGCACGCAGCCGCGCAATGCGGACCCGGAGGAAGACGCAAAAGCGCGGGATTTTCTGCGGCAGGATGAAAAGAACCGGGCCGAAAACCTGATGATCGTGGATCTTTTGCGAAATGACATCTCGCGCATTGCCGAGCTCGGCTCGGTCAAGGTGCCAGAACTTTTTGCTGTCGAAAGCTATACCACGGTGCATCAGATGGTCTCAACCGTGGAGGCCCGCCTGCGTCCTGGCGTTGGACTGGGGCAGATCCTGCAGGCGCTGTTTCCCTGCGGGTCAATCACTGGGGCGCCAAAGATCCGGGCGATGGAAATTCTGGCGGATCTGGAACCCTGGCCACGCGATATCTATTGCGGCACCATCGGCTGGATGGCACCGGATGGCGCCTCGGAATTCAACGTGGCAATCCGCACGCTGATGGTCGAGGCCGGGCACGCCACTTTGAACGTCGGGGGCGGCGTTGTCTGGGACAGCACCGCGCAATCGGAATATGAGGAAGCCCTATGGAAAGCCCGTTTTGCCCAGCTGACACCATCAAAGGTGATGCCGATTTCCGCCTGATCGAGACGTTTCTCTATCAGCCCGGCCTAGGTCCCCGCGATCTAAACCGCCATGTGGCAAGGATGGAACGCTCGGCCGCCGCGTTCGGCATCGCCTTTGACCGCATAGAGCAGGAAACCCGCTTGCAGGCCCTAAAGGCCAAAGCTGACATGCGCTGCAGGTTGACGCTGGCAAGAGACGGCACGGTTGAGTTGGTCACGGCACCTTTCGCCACTGCGACCAGAAACTGGGTTGTTTCGCTTGCGAAACAAAGGGTCAATTCCGATGACCCATGGCTGTTGCACAAGACCACCTGCCGCAGGCTCTATGATGAGGCCCGCGCGACTTTGCGCCAGGGGGTGGATGAGGTGCTATTTCTCAATGAAAGGGATGAGGTTTGTGAAGGCACCATTACAAACCTCTTTGTTACTCTCCGGTCTGGCCGACGGGTGACGCCACCGCTTTCTTCGGGGTTGCTGCCCGGTGTGCTGCGCCAGCGTTTGCTGGATAATGGGCGGGTTGTGGAAGAGGTCGTGACAGTGCGCGATCTGCGTCATGCCCAAAAAATTACAGTGGGCAACTCGCTTCGCGGGGAAATCAGCGCAGAGTATTTTGAGCCGTGAGGTCGGCTGGCTGAGCGAGAAAAAGGGAGGGCTGCCGGAGGCCTACCATAGTGAACCTTTACGAAAAACGCCCCACGACCCGAGGCTACGGCCCATCAAAGGGGGGAAAACGTCTCGCTTTGCTTGACAACGGCCCCGCAACCCTGTGTATCGGCCCAGACGAATTTTGCGCCGAGTTCTGCGCGCCGACGCGCGTTTTTTACGAATAACGGCCCACCACAAGACCAGACAGCATACCGAAAGGTCACGCCATGCATGCCTATCGCAGCCATACCTGCGCCGAACTGAACAAATCCAATGTGGGCGAAACCGTACGCCTTTCTGGTTGGGTCCATCGTGTCCGCGATCATGGCGGCCTGCTGTTCATCGATCTGCGCGACCACTATGGTATCACCCAGATCATGGCCGACCCCGACAGCCCGGTCTTTGCTGAGATCGAAAAGGTGCGCTCGGAATGGTGTATTCGCATCGACGGTAATGTGCTGGCGCGCGACGAGAGCCTGGTCAACGACAAGCTGCCCACCGGTGAGGTCGAAGTCTTTATCCGTGACATCGAAGTTCTGGGCAAATCCGAAGAACTGCCGCTGATGGTTTTTGGCGAGCAGGAATACCCGGAAGAAACCCGCCTGCGCTATCGCTACTTGGATCTGCGCCGCGAAAAGATGCAGCAGAACATGCTGCTGCGCTCCAACATGGTGCAGTCGATCCGCAAACGCATGTGGAACAAGGGGTTCAACGAATACCAGACTCCCATCATCACCGCGTCCAGCCCCGAAGGCGCGCGTGATTTCCTGGTGCCCTCGCGTCTGCACCCCGGCAAATTCTACGCCCTGCCGCAGGCGCCACAGCAGTTCAAGCAGCTGATGATGGTCTCGGGCTTTGACAAATACTTCCAGATTGCGCCCTGTTTCCGCGATGAAGATCCGCGCGCCGACCGCTCGCCCACCGATTTCTACCAGCTCGACCTGGAGATGTCCTTTGTCACCCAGCAGGATGTGTTCGACACCATCCAGCCAGTGATGCAGGGCGTGTTTGAAGAATTCGGCGGCGGTCGCAAGGTAGACAGTGAATGGCCGCAGATCTCCTATCGCGATGCAGCGCTTTGGTATGGCTCTGACAAGCCCGACCTGCGCAACCCGATCAAGATGCAGGTGGTCTCTGAACATTTTGCCGGGTCCGGCTTTGCCATCTTTGCCAAGCTGCTGGAGCAGGAGGGCACTGAAGTGCGCGCCATTCCGGCCCCCAAAGGCGGCTCGCGTAAGTTCTGCGACCGGATGAATGCCTTTGCGCAAAAAGAAGGCCTGCCCGGCATGGGTTATATCTTCTGGCGTAAGCAGTCTGCAGATTCGATCGCGCAAGAACGCGGTATCACCGTCAAAGAGGTCAACGCTCTGGTCAAATCCGGTGAGATCGTGCTCGGCAATGAGGCCGCAGGCCCGCTGGCTAAAAACATCGGCCCTGAACGCACCGAGGCAATCCGCCAACAGCTTGGTCTGGAAGTTGGCGATGCTGCCTTCTTCCTTGGCGGCAAGCCAAAAGCCTTTGAAGGTGTTGCAGGCCGCGCCCGCAACGTGATCGGCGAAGAGCTGGGTCTCACTGACAAGGACCGCTTTGCCTTTGCCTGGGTCGTGGACTTCCCGATCTACGAGGCAGATGAAGAAACCGGCAAGATCGATTTTGAGCACAACCCCTTCTCGATGCCGCAGGGTGGTATGGAAGCACTTGAGGGCAACCCGCTCGAAGTGCTCGGCTACCAGTATGATCTGGCCTGTAATGGCTACGAGCTGGTTTCTGGCGCGATCCGGAACCACCGTCCCGAAATCATGTTTAAAGCCTTCGAGATTGCGGGCTATGGCAAGGATGAGGTCGAAAAACGCTTTGGTGGCATGGTCAATGCCTTCCAATTTGGCGCGCCGCCTCACGGTGGCTGTGCGGCAGGTATCGACCGCATGGTGATGCTGCTGGCAGATGAGGCCAACATCCGCGAAGTCATCATGTTCCCGATGAACCAGCGCGCTGAAGACCTGATGATGTCTGCCCCATCTGAACCGATGGCTGAACAGCTGATGGAGTTGGGCCTGCGGGTGATCCCGCAAGACCAGTAGATCGGCAACTGCCATCGCGTAGAAGACAGGAGCTCGGGGAAACCCGGGCTCTTTTTTTCTCCCTGATGCTCAGTCTGGCCTGCGTTCAGGCAAGTCATTGCTCAAGGCTTAGTGGCGATGTTTTGTGAATGGGATCGCAGTGGCCTATAGTTAAGGAGCAAGCGAGAATTGACCACACACGAGACAGCGCGGGGCTTTGGCAATGGTATTTGACCCGGAACTGGCTGAGATCCGGTTTGGCTGCGGTCTCGCGGCGCAGCTGGCGCAACCCAGTGATGTGGCGGCAATGCTGGCACGCCTGCAGGGGCCGGACGTGGCTGCACATACCTTTGCGATCCCGGGCCTTGATACGGGATTGGCTACCGCCGCGACCTTTGCCAAGCTGCGCCGCGCTTGGCGCAAAAGCCGCGAGGGGAAGCAGGCCAGCCTGGCCAAACAGGCCTTTCGCAAATATCGACGTCACCATGTTCAGCAACAACACCTGTGGTTTCGCCAGTCGCTATTGCGGCAATGCCAGACCCGGGATGGGTTTCGGGAAAGACTGGTGCTGTTCTGGGCGGATCATTTCACGGCACAAGGCAAAAGAGCGGCGCTACGCCCAATGGGTGCCCCCTATGTCGAAAGCGCCATTCGCCCGCATCTTGCAGGCCGATTCGAGGATCTGCTGATTGCCGCGGTGACCAGTCCTCTCATGCTGCACTATCTTGATCAGCATCGGTCCATTGGACCAAACAGCCGAGCAGCGCGCAGGAGAAAAGGCAGGGGTGGGTTGAATGAAAACCTGGCCCGTGAAGTTATGGAGCTGCACACGCTGGGGGTGGACGGCCCCTATGGCCAACAGGATGTGCGCCAGTTGGCAGAGCTGTTTACTGGTCTGAATTTCAACGCCAAAAAAGGGTTCGCTTTTCGAGGTGGTCAGGCCGAGCCGGGCAGCGAAACTGTACTTGGTGTGACCTATGGCGCCGACGAAGGTAAGGCCGAGTTGGGCCCCATACTGCAGGTATTACGAGATCTCGCGGCGCATCCCGCCACGGCAGCGCACCTCGCGCGCAAACTGGCGGTTCATTTTACCCGCGATGATCCTGATCCCGGCCTCGTCGCTGATTTGACCGAAAGTTACATCCAAAGCGGTGGAGATTTGACCCGCGTCTATGAAACCCTGCTGCAGCATCCAGCCTCTTGGGAGCCTGAGCTGAACAATATCAAACCACCACAGGATTTCGTGGCCTCCGCCTGCCGCGGGCTGGGAATTGGGACAGGCGATCTGGCAGATTGGAAAGCAAAGCAGCTGCGGCGGGTGCTTGTGGCACCTTTGGGGCTGATGGGGCAGCGCTGGCAGGCGGCCCCGGGGCCGGACGGCTGGCCCGAAGAGGATACGGCCTGGATTACCCCGCAGGGGCTTTCAGCACGTCTGCGCTGGGCCATGGCGGCGCCGCAAAAGCTGCGAAAAGATTTACCGGATCCCCTGCGCTTTGCTGAGCAAAGCCTGGGCCAAAGGGCCGATGCACGGGTGCGGTTTGTGGCCGGGGCTGCCGAAACCCGCGCCGAGGCGATTGGCCTGATTTTGGCCTCGCCAGCGTTTCAGCGTCGATAGAAGGATGAGATAACATGAGTGTTTCGCGAAGATCCTTTCTGACCCACGGTACTGTGCTGGGCTGTTCGTTGGCGGCCAGTCCGCTGCTCACACCGGTGAGCTTTGCTGCGGCCCCCTGGGATACCCGCCTTGTGGTGATCGTGTTGCGCGGCGGTATGGATGGGCTGGATGTGTTGCGCCCCTATGGGGATCCCGGCTTTGCGGGGTTGCGGCCAACACTGGGCAGTGGCCCCGGGCTGGGCGGGCCTAACGGCGGGGGGGGGGTAGATCTCGATGGGGTTTTTTCGCTGCATCCGGCCCTTGCGCCGCCGATGCCCCCTTTGGGACGCCCGGAGCTTGGCTTCGTGCAGGCCGTTTCCACGCCCTATCGTGACCGGCGCAGTCATTTTGATGGGCAGGACATTCTCGAGGCGGGAACCCGCACCCTTGGAGAACGGCGCGATGGCTGGCTGAACCGACTGCTGCAACAGCAAAGCGGTGTCGAGGCCCGGACGGCCTTTGCGCTTGGCCAGGGAGATCTGCAACTGTTGCGTGGCGTGGCACCGGTATCCGACTGGTCTCCGGATGCGGACCTGCTGCTCAGTCCCCAGGCCGAGGATCTGGCAAAGCTGCTGATGCAGGAGGATCCCTTGTTCAAGGCGGCCCTCTCCGAAGCCCTGGCACTGTCTCGCGAAGATGCGCAGGACCCTGCGATGGGTGAGACATCCGGCGGGGCATCTTCGGAAATGATGAGATCCGGTATGGAAATCCCAAAGGCCCGGCGCGGAAAAGCACATTTGAAACTAGCTGAGTTTGCAGCGCGGCAATTGCGTGGGGAGACACGCATCGCTTCGTTTTCATTGAACGGCTGGGATACCCATACCCGTCAGAAGAAAGCACTTGGGGCAGCGCTGACGCGTCTGGGGGACAGTATTCTTGCCCTCAAGCAAGGCCTGGGCGTTGACGTCTGGGACAAGACCGCGATTGTCGCAGTGACGGAGTTCGGGCGCACTGCGCGCCAGAATGGTACGGGTGGGACGGATCATGGCACGGGCGGCGCGATGATCCTAGCGGGTGGCGCCATTCGGGGAGGGCGTGTTTTTGGCCAGTGGCCGGGGCTAGCCGAGGCGGATCTTTACAATCGCCGAGATTTAATGCCGACCGGAGATCTGCGGGCAACCCTTGCTTGGATCATGCAGGGCATGACGGGCGTCAGCCGTACAGTGCTGGAACAGCAGGTCTTTCCGGGAGTGCAGATGGCAGCAGATCCCGGCTATCTCCGTTGAGATCTCAGCCACGGGTGTCTCGCCCAATGAAAACTTGGGCATTGTGATCACTGCAACGTAGTTTCTCACAGAACCGCTTTCTGCCCGGACTGGTTTCGCACGGCCAGCGGTCGGCTTTGTACAGGGTCCCGGCGTTGTAAAGGGTCACAGAGGTCGCGACCCCAGCGGGTATGTGATCACGCTGCTAGTGGTCGCGTGGATGAAGCAGCAGCGGCGACTGGGTAGCGCTGCTTTGGGCCAGGTTTCGACGAATTTCCCGCGCCGATTGGCGGGCTTGCAGATACAATACGATTGCCAGCGTTGCAGCAGCGATAAAAAAAATCTCAAGCATCGTCAGATCGCAATTTTCCGTTCCAAACGCTCTTGGAGAAGACCTGCGATCATCGCGGCATCGCTGGCGACGGGACGCCCTGCAGAGCAGGCTTCGGCCAGGTTTTCAGCAGCCTTGGCAAGCGACGAATCTCCGGCGCTGCGAGCGACACCGCCTAAGAACTGAGCGACATAGTCCAGATGCCCATCTGTCTGTGATTCATTCATAATATCAGCGGCATGGGCCATATCATCAAGGAAGGCCAGCGGGTCTGGCTCGACCGTCTCGTCGTTCAGTTGACGCGGGCCTGTGGGCTGGCGATCATCTGGCAGACGCGACAGAATTGCGTTCTGAAAGGCCGCCAAAGAGGTGATCGGTTTGGCAATGAAGCCGTCAGCTCCGGCCGCCATGGCGTTAGCCTCGACGTTTGCATCGCCGGAAATGGCAAGAACGACCCGCACCCGCGGAGATGAGGTGTTCATTTCCTCGATCAGGTCCAATCCTGAACCATCGGGCAGGCCGATATCTGTGATCACCACAGAAGGGCGATAGACCTGCAAGTGACGCCTGGCGGATTTTAGACAATCCGCGCGACGGATGCGTGCGCCACTGCGCAGACATAACAGGCGAAGGGCTTCACAGGCATAGCGACTGTCTTCGATGACCAGAATGGTCAGACCCAACAGCGGTCGGCGCGCGCTGGGTAGGCGGTGGGCGGCAGCAAACAATTCCGAATCGTCCATAACTCATACTCCTCTCGGGATACAAAGCGACGCTATGAATTCGAGGCTAATTACAGGTTAACAAGCCCGGGTTGTCGCAAGTGTCCGAACGGGAGGGCCGCAGATGGCCGCGAGACGACGCGAACCCTGCGTGAGAAACAGCCCTGGGCGCATTGGCGCACTTGCGTGGCAGGGCTGGCATCGCCAAAAAGGCCGCAACGAGAGTGTTTGCACAGGAGAAGTAAGATCATGATTGGCCGCCTGAACCATGTCGCCATTGCCGTCCCCGATCTGGAGGCCGCCTCGGCACAGTATCGCAACACTTTGGGAGCCAATGTCGGTGCTCCGCAGGATGAGCCGGATCACGGGGTCACGGTTGTTTTTATCGAGCTGCCCAATACCAAGATTGAGCTGCTGTATCCTTTGGGAGAGAATTCTCCGATCAACGGGTTTCTGGAAAAGAACCCGGCCGGTGGTATCCACCATATCTGCTATGAAGTAGATGACATTCTGGCGGCACGTGACCACCTGTTGGCCGAAGGCGCACGGGTCCTTGGCACGGGTGAGCCTAAGATCGGGGCCCACGGAAAGCCGGTTCTGTTCCTGCATCCCAAAGATTTCACCGGCTGCCTGGTGGAACTCGAACAGGTTTGAGGGTAGGCAGAACCCTGCTCCGATCCGGGGCAGGGTTTAGGCAGAAGGAAAGCGCACAATGGCAATCACATCCGGGCTGGTCCTGTTTTCTGTGATCTGGTTTCTGACCTTTCTGGTCATTCTGCCGATCCGTATCGAGACACAGGGCGACAAGGGCGAGATCGTGCCGGGAACCCATGCCGGCGCGCCCGAGAACCACTATCTCAAACAAAAGGCCTGGATCACCACGGGGGTTGCCTGCCTGCTTTGGATCGTGATCGCCGGGATTATCCTGTCGGGTGTGATCACCGTGAACGATTTTGACTGGTTTGACCGTCTGCCAGATCCGCAATAAATTGCAGTCCGGCCGCGCCCTTGCTGGCGCTTGGGGCGGCGTGCTTTCTTTTGCCTAACCTTGCCGCCAAAGCGCATGGAACAGGTGGGTAAAGGTCGCAGCACCCAGGATCGGGATGACCAGGTTGACCAACGGTAGCGACAGAGGCAGCGCCATCAGCGTGCCTGCCGCCCAGATTGTCGCCATGTGTTTGCGTCGCATCTTGCGGGCTTCTGCCAGACCTACGCGCCGGGCCGCCGCCAGTGTGAAATACTCGCGCCCCAGCAAAAATCCGTTCAGCCCCCAAAAGATAAAGGGTGCTGCCGGCGGAAAAATTACATAGAGCAGCAGCGCAAGAATATTCGCACCCAAAAGAACACCGAGAAAATTCACGGTGTCCTTGAGAGCAGCCCAAAGGGGTGTCGGGGTTACGGTCGGTAGATGCGGAAAATGCCTGTCTTCGACGGCCTGCGCCACCTCGTCCAGAAACATCGAGGTAATGGCCGATGCCACGGGGACCATCAGGAACATCGACAGGACCAGCATGAAGATCAGCGATCCCACTGACAAAAGATCGTCCAGCCAGGTGACTTCGCCGATATAGGGGAGCGTGACGGTGGCGCCTGTGAACCACTGGATCAGAAACAGGAAGGCAGCATAGGCCGCGATCAGCAGGGCAATGGTCAGGCCGACCCCCAGAAACAGCACCCTGCGAAAGCGCGGATCGCCGGTCTGGCCGAGGGTCTTGTAGAAGGCGTCAAGAATCATTTGTCCATCCATGTGGTCAATTGCGAAAGATCGGGGCGCGGTCGTTCTGGTGGCTTTGGCCCTTCGGTTGCAATGTGGATGATGCCGGCAATGCGTTCGTGACCTGCCATATCAAAGGCGGCCCGGCAAAATTCGGGATCATGGCTGGCCCAGCCAGAAAGCCAGTTGGCTCCCCATCCTGCAGCCAGTGCGGCATTGACCAAGGCCAGGCAGACCGCGCCGGCACTATAGGTCTGCTCGATCGCGGGGACTTTGGGGCTGTCTTTTTGCACTTCGATCACCACGACCGCGAGGTGCCCCAGCTCAAACTGGCTGCGCGCCTTGGTGATCTCCTCGGGTGATTTTCCCAGACGTGCTCCGGCCTGTGCTGCGAGATCAGCTAGCCGTTGCATGGCTCCGCGTTCGACCACGACAAATCGCCAGGGTTCCAGTTTGCCATGATCCGGGGTGCGGGCCGCAGCCGTCAAAAGCGGTAGCAACTCCGTGCGGCTGGGGGCCGGGGCGACCAGTGTCTTGGCAGGACGGGAGCGACGCGACAGAAGAAAATCCAGGGCTGCATCATTGCGTTGTGTCATATGTAAAGCCTTTTTACATTTATGCCGTAAACCTTGGCATCACGAAGGTGGTTTTCAAGTGTGAAAGGCCTGGCTGGTCGAATTTTTCCAACCTTCATTCGTCAGGTTGGAAAGCTGCGGGCATCGCTTGGGTCTGGCCGTGTTTATCCGTAGGAGCAGGCAAAAGTCTATGGTCAAGCAGGCCGGAACACGGCATCACTGCCGACATGGGGAAACTGAAAAAGAAAGATCTCCCGGATTTTGGCCATCTGGCGCAGCCTGGTACAGAGATCATGGTACGGGTGACGCCCAAAGCGGCGCGCAATGCGATCCTGGTCAACAAAGATGAGATCCAGATCACGGTGACGGAGGCGCCGGAGAACGGCAAGGCAACCGAGGCCGTGCGCCGCCTTTTGGCGCGGGCCATGGGCACGGCAACCTCCAATCTGGAACTGCGCCGTGGTGCCACCTCCCGAAATAAGGTGTTCGTTTATGTTGGCCTCTGAAATGAATGGTCCCTGAAACGAATGGCACCTGAAAGGGCTAGCGAATTGGATCCTGACAGCCAATTAGGCTGCAGTCACCCATTCCATTTCAGCCCTTTTCTGTGACCATGCGATACACGCCCTCTGGCAGGTCAAGAGCTGCCGCCAGATCCCGGACCTGGCTGAGAGAGAGGGTGATCTTTTGCACGCTGTCCGTTCTGGGGTCGAACTGTTCCACAGTGACGCATTCTGCAAATGCGTTCAGCACAACATCCTCCAGCAATGGCTTTTTGCCTTCGTCCACCAATGTGACGGTGGTGCAGTCAAATTCATGTTCGATGCTAAACATAGGCATAAGGGTGCCCGGTTTGTCAGGGACTTGCAAGGGGGGCGGGCAACGCAGGGCCAAAGCGGCGGGCCAACAGACCATGCCTGTGCCGACCTGTTAGCTATGGCACGCGTGTTACTGCCGTAACAACGAGTTGTGATTGAACAATCCATAGGTTGCAGCCTATTCTTGAGCAGTCATAGCCAGAGGAAGCCGCAATGCGCCGCCCGATTTCGAACCTTCTATTTGTCGCTACATCCGTGTTGCTGGCCGGCTGTGGGGTCTCGCTTGAGGTGCCGCCACAAAGCTCTGCGGTACCGGCTCCAGCGGCGCAGCGGGTCTCGGGGATGGCTCCGGTCGAGGCGCGACAGGCCTTTGGCGAAGTGACCCGGCGGGTTGAACCTGTCGCCGAACGCAGCTGCCGCGAGATGACAACCAATTTGAATTGCGATTTTCTCATCCGGATCGACCCGGACAGAAAGGCACCGCCCAATGCCTATCAAAGCTTGAGCAAGTCTGGCCGTCCGGTGATTACCTTTACGCAGTCGATGCTGGGGCAGATCGCCAATCGCGACGAGTTGGCCTTTGTGATGTCGCATGAAGCCGCCCATCACATCCGCGGCCATCTGGCACGCCAGCAACAAAACGCGGTGGCAGGGGCGGTTCTCCTGGCTGGATTGGCGAGCCTCGCTGGGGGCACGGCGGCGGATATTTCCAATGCGCAGGATCTAGGGGCCACGGTTGGCGCCCGCAGCTATTCCAAGGGCTTTGAGCTGGAAGCGGATGAGCTGGGTACCTTGATCACCCATAAAGCCGGCTATCGCCCCAGCGTCGGAATTCAGTTTTTCTATCGGCTGCCGGACCCCGGTGACCGTTTCCTTGGCACCCATCCCGCAAATCCTGACCGGGTGCGGGTGGTGCAGCAAGCCATAGACCGTTATGGCTTGAACTGACGCCAAAGCGCGCTTTGGGGAAGCTGCAGAAAGACGGATTGCCTGATCAT
This sequence comes from Phaeobacter sp. CECT 5382, assembly GCF_001457775.1. Taxonomy (GTDB): domain Bacteria; phylum Pseudomonadota; class Alphaproteobacteria; order Rhodobacterales; family Rhodobacteraceae; genus Pseudophaeobacter. The sequence continues at coordinate 48,319 of NZ_CYSG01000016.1, read as the reverse complement.
GACTGGACGACCCAAGACCGATCCTACACCCGCGGTGAGCAAGCCCATGATGACCAAGCCCATGATGACCAAGCTTGGCGTGGTGCTGACGGATCGTGGCTCACGCTATGCGGTGACAGGGGCCAGTGTGCGGTCACGGGCCGAAGTTGACGCGGTACTAGCGGCGCTGAAAAGTGACCGTGCCTATGCCAAGGCCACCCACAATACCTGGGCGGCGATCCTGCCTACGGGTGGTTTGAAAGCCGATGATGGCGAAAGCGGTGCAGGCATGGTGATCCTGCGCATGCTGGAACGCGAAGGATTGAGCGATCACGTCATTATCGTCACGCGCTGGTATGGCGGCAAAAAGCTGGGCGGCGACCGTTTTCGCCGTGTGCAGGATGCCGTGCGCGCCTATCTGGAGCGATAGGGGCACCACCGGCCTCACCCTTGGATCCCACCCAAGTGAGCGTTGATCTGCATCAAGGCATTTTACCGCCTTTTTGGATAGGTTTTGCCGCAACACCCTGGTGCAATACACTGGCAGGAGAAGAGATTTGCGCGAAGCTTCGACACTCAAGACCCACGCGGCCCTGTTGGATGGTATGAGCAGTGCTTTGGGACTGGACCTGCAGGAGGAAGCCATCGCTGGCCGCCTGCAGTTTGATGAAATCTCCGAAGCTGTGCTGCGGTGTACCCGCTGTGCCCATCCGCAGCGGTGCAAAACCCAGCTGGCGCAGGCCTCTGTTGGAATGACGGCGCCGCCGGATTACTGCCGCAATCGCGATTTGTTGGACTACCTGCTGGAACAAAAAGCCTGACCCTGCTTTGGCCAGGCAGGGCAGGGTGTCACCCATAGTCGTCAGGCACGGGGAAGGGGTGTGCAGTGCTGGCCTGAGTAGGTCGCGCGTAACAGGTTGAGTAAACGGTGTAAAAGGTACTGAGTTATGGGGAATACAGCGCCGACCATTGGAGTTTCTCAAGGTGAGGTTGCTCCCAGAAGTCTTTTGGGGGATTTCAACCGGCACTTCTGGCAGCTGCGGTCGGTTGCAAGAGTGGCAGGTATCGATCTTGGCGAAGCGATGCGCGAAGGCCAGATCAGTGAGTCTGACTATGCGGCGATCGTGACACGCTGCCGTGGCGCCGGATGTGCGCAGGCCTGTGCCCAGTGGCTGGCTAACAGCTCTGGCGCACAGCGGGAGATCCCCGAATTCTGCGTCAACCGGGCTGAGCTGGAGCGCCTGCGCACCAATCGCTAGCGGCGGGGCAATGGCCTGTAGTCAGCCCCATGCCTGCGCGTAAGTCTGCGAGTCTACAGCCCGGAGTGGCTGCCATCGCAGAGCGGTTGCTTGGCGGAATGTTTACAGCCACAAAAGAACAGCTTTCCCGATTTCTCGGCGGTGTATTTCACCGGTGCAAAGGAGCTGCCCTTGTGGCTGCCGTCACAAAAGGGCTGTTTCTGGGACTTGCCGCAGGAACACCAGAAATAGCTTTTGCCTTCGGTGACCTCGACGGCATAGGGGCTTTTCTGGGCGATCACGGGAATCTCATCTGACATGGCTTGGGTCTCTCCCTGGCTGGTTGCAATGGGGAGAGCGTAGCAGGATTTAGCTCACAAAGCCTATCGGGCGTAGACTGTGCCCGACCCTCCCGTCAAACCTTAGGTTTGCCTCCGGCAAAAGGGGAAGGCGCTTTCGCTCCCTCCCCTCGGTCCGGGCTGGATGGCGTGCTTCAAATACCGTCAGGGCTGAAGGGCTGAAGGGCTTGGGGGCGTAGGGGCCTCGGATTACTCCGGCGTGGCCAGTTTCCCCCAGAGGTCATAATCCCCGGCCTCATCGACCTCGACGGTGACCAGATCTCCGACGGATAGCTGCCCGGTGCCCTCGTCAATGAACAGGTTGCCGTCGATCTCTGGCGCGTCGGCCTTGGTGCGGCAGGTGGCGATGCCGTCTTCGTCGATGTCATCGACAATGACCTGCATGGTCTGGCCGACCTTTGCCTGCAGTTTGGCCTCGGAAATGGCCTGTGCCTTTTCCATGAAGCGTTCCCAGCGGTCCTGCTTGACTTCTTCGGCCACATGATCGGGCAGGGCGTTGGACCGTGCGCCATCGACGTTTTCATATTTGAAGCAGCCGACCCGATCCAGCTGCGCCTCATCCATCCAGTCCAGCAGATGCTGGAATTCAGCCTCGCTCTCCCCCGGATAGCCGACGATAAAGGTGGAGCGCAGGGTGATGTCCGGGCAGGTGGCGCGCCAGGCGGCGATCTCATCCAGGGTCTTGGCACCTGCAGCAGGGCGGGCCATGCGTTTCAACACGTCCGGGTGCGAATGCTGGAAGGGGATATCCATGTAGGGCAGCAGCGCGTTGTCGGGATCCGCCATCAGCGGGATCAACTCGCGCACATGCGGATAGGGGTAGACATAGTGCAGCCGCACCCACAGCTCATCCGCCGGGGCCAGTTTGCCCAGCTCACGCGACAGATCCAGGATATGGCTGCGCACCTCACCATCTTGCCAGGGGTTCATGTCATATTTGCGATCCAGCCCATAGGCAGAGGTGTCCTGGCTGATCACCAGCAGTTCGCGCACGCCTGCCTGAACCAGCTTGTCGGCCTCGCGCAGGACCGCATGTGCGGGGCGCGAGGCAAGACGGCCTCGCATATCAGGGATGATGCAGAACTTGCACTTGTGATTGCAGCCTTCCGAGATCTTCAGATAGCTGAAATGGCGCGGGGTCAGCTGCACGCCAGTGGCGGGCAACAGATCAATAAAGGGGTTCGGGTCTGCAGGAACGGCGGCATGTACGGCGTCCAGCACCTGCTCATATTGATGCGGTCCGGTGACGGCGAGAATATTGGGGTGATGTTCGCGGATGTAGTCCGGCTCGGCCCCTAGACAGCCGGTGACGATAACCTTGCCGTTTTCCTTCAGTGCTTCGCCAATAGCATCGAGGCTTTCGGCCTTGGCGCTGTCGAGAAAACCGCAGGTGTTGACGATCACCGCATCTGCGCCTGCGTAGTCCGGCGAGATGCCGTAGCCTTCGGCGCGCAGACGGGTCAGGATACGCTCACTGTCTACCAGTGCTTTTGGACACCCCAAAGAGACCATGCCAAGGGTTGGCTGGTCAGGGCGGGCACCGTCTCCCAACAGGGGTTTCGGGGCGAGGTCGGGGCGGAGTTCTGGCGGATTGCTGGTCATAGCAGCGCATATAGTATGCGCGCGGGTATTTTGGAATGGAGGATTTTGGCAGCGTGACTGCTCCAAATGACATGTTCCGTTTGAAAGGACGCTATTTTTGCCAGGGTTGTGCCATTGCGCCCGGCAGTACTTGCGCTAATCTGTTAGAAACAAAGGGCAGGAGCAAATGATGCGGCTGATACTACGGGTGATAAGCGCACTGTTTTTTACGCTGGCGGTTTTGATCGGGTTGGTGTTCTTGCTGCCCGGGGAAAAGGTCGCAGCGCTTGCGGCTGATCAGATTGAGGCTCAGACCGGGCGCAAGCTGACATTCCACGGCAAGGTGCGGTTTACGCTTTGGCCTGTTCTTGGGGTCAAATCCGACAGGGTAACGCTGTCCAATGCAGATTGGGCCGGCGCGGCGCCATTGCTGACGGCTGAACGCCTGTCAATCGGGATTGCACCTGGGGATCTGCTACAGGGCAAAGTTCGCGTGACCGAGGTGTCTGCGGTGCTGCCGCATCTCAACCTGTCAGAGCGCGAAGACGGGCTGGGCAACTGGGTGTTGGAAGGGCCGACCGATGCAGCCGCCACAGAGGTGGTTCCGGCGGAAATTCAGGATGCAGTGCTGCCCATCAGTATCGAAAAGCTGACCCTGACAGGGGCTTCGTTGCGCTATAGCCCCTATGGGGGCGATGTGGTTGAGATGTCCTCGATCGATATGGTGCTGCAATGGCCGGATCCCAGTGGCACGGTGAATGTGGACCTGACGGTGCGCCCGGCAGGAGAGCCGGTTGAAATCAAGGCTGAGGTCGGAACTTTTGCAGATTTCCTGGCTGGTGAGGTGGCCTCGGTTGGAGCCTCGGTGGAGGCTAAAGGCGGCTTTCTGCGTTTTGATGGTCGGGCCGATCTTGCGGGTGCCGCTTCAGGCCGTATCACAGCCAAGACCACTGATACAGCTGGGCTTTTGGGTGCCTTTGGGCAGACTGGCCTGTCTTTGCCCAAGGGATTGGGGCAGCAGATGACGGTTGGGGCCGACGCGACCTATACGCCTGATGGGCGCTTGGCTTTGCGGGATTTGGCGCTGAATCTCGATGGCAATGCTTTGGAAGGCGCCGTGGATATAACCCTCGCTGAGGTGCCGCAATTTGCAGTTCAACTGAAGGCCAAGGAATTGCATGTGCCGGGGCTGGAAGAGGCTACGGGATCGGGGGCTTCGGCTGGCACAACCAGTGCATCTGGTTGGTCTAAGGAGCCCATTGATGCCTCGGCTCTGGCACTGGCAAACGGCACGGCGGTGCTGAGCTTTGATCGTCTGGTTGCGGGCGGGTATGACCTGGGCGCAAGTCGTCTTTCGCTCAGTTTGGATCGCGCCCGTGCGGTGCTGAAACTGCAACCGGCCGCCGTGTTTGGCGGCAGTGTCGAAGGTCAGGTGGTAGCCAATAATCGCAAGGGGCTCTCGGTTGGGGGTAAACTGGCCTACAATGGGATCCGTCTTGAGCAGGCACTGGGGCAGATGGCAGGCTATGACCGTCTGAACGGTGAGGCCCTGGGAGAGCTGGAATACCTGGCCTCTGGCAATTCGCTGGATGCGATCATGCACAGCCTCTCTGGCAAGGGCTGGGTTGAGGTCGGCAAAGGCTTTTTCTCAGGCTTTGACCTGGAAGCTCTGATGCGGTCGGGGCAGGGCAACGGCGGTAGCACCGTTTTTGACCAGCTCACCGGTAGCTTTACTCTGGCCAAGGGCAACCTTCAGAATGAGGATCTTCTGATCACGCTCAAGGGCATTCGCGTTGACGGGGCCGGTCGCATTGGCCTCGGGGCGCAGGATCTCGACTATCTGTTTACACCGACGATTTCGGGGGTGAACGGTTCTGCCGGCCTGTCCATACCAGTAGCCGTCACAGGCCCTTGGGCGGATCCCAAAATCCGGCCCGATCTGAAACGGGCGCTGCAGCCCGAGATCGACGCCGTTGAGCAGGACCTAAAGGACCGCGCCCGACAGAAGTTGAGCGAGGAGCTGGAGACCGAGATCGCGCCCGAGCAGGACCTGAACGAGGTCATTCGTGACCGGATCGAACAGGAAGCCAAAGACCAGTTGCTGCGCCTTTTGCAGGGCAATTGATTTCGGCGTTATCGCCCTTGGAATAGCTGATCCGCACAAAAGGAAGGCCCGCCAGATGGCGGGCCTTCCTTGTTTGAAAACTGATCAATAAGACCTGTCAGATCGTTTGGTCGTAGTCGCCGACCAATGGTTCGGTGCGAATGACCGCATCAATATCAGCAAAGATGGCGCGCATCTCTGCTTCGCTGTCGGAGCTTTCGCAGACCACCACCAGGTTTGGTGTGTTGGACGAGGCGCGCACCAGCCCCCAGGAGCCATTATCAAGAATGACGCGGGCACCGTTCACGGTCACGACTTCCTTGATGGCGCGGCCCGCCAGTTGCTCGCCCGCCTCGTGTTTGGCGACCAGTTTTGCGACCAGACGCTCCAGCACGGTATATTTTTCGGTGTCGGCGCAATAGGGCGACATGGTCGGGGTCGACCAGGTCTTGGGCAGTGCCTTGCGCAGATCCGACATCGACATGTCCGGGTTGCGCTCCATCAGTTTGCAGATCTCAACCGCGACGCGCATGCCGCAGTCGTAGCCCCGCCCCACAGGTTCCGCGAGGAAGTAGTGGCCGGATTTCTCAAAACCCGCCAATGCGCCAATTTCCTTCACACGCCGTTTCATATGGCTGTGGCCGGTTTTCCAATAGTCTGCTGTCACCCCATTTTTGATCAGCTCGGGGTCCGAGGCAAACAATCCGGTGGATTTCACATCCGCCACAAAGGTCGCATTGGGATAAATTTTGCTGAGATCGCGCGCCATGATGACGCCCACCTTATCGGCAAAGATCTCTTCGCCCTCATCATCGACCACGCCACAGCGGTCGCCATCGCCATCAAAGCCAAGCGCCATGTCAGCGCCCGAGGCTTTGACGCTGGCTGACATGTCATGCAGCATTTCCATCGCTTCAGGGTTGGGATTGTAGTGGGGGAAGGTATAGTCCAGCTCATTGTGGCTGGGCACAACTTCGACGCCGATACGTTCAAACAGTTCCGGCCCAAAGGCCGAAGCCGTGCCATTGCCGGTGGCGCAGACGACCTTGAGCTTGCGAGTCATTTTGAAATCACCGACGAGATCGTCGAGATAGGCCTCCTTGACGCCATCGACAAACTCGTATGAGCCGCCGGGACGGGTCTCGGTTTCGCCGTTCAACACGATGTCGCGCAGTTCCGACATTTCATCGGGGCCGTGGGTCAGCGGGCGTTCAAAGCCCATTTTGACGCCAGTCCAGCCGTTGGGGTTGTGGCTGGCGGTGACCATGGCCACGGCGGGGACATCGAGATGGAACTGGGCAAAATAGGCCATTGGCGACACGGCCGGGCCGATATCTTTGACCTGAATACCCGCCTGCATAAGGCCCAGGATCAGCGCCTGTTTGATCGCCAGAGAATAGTCGCGGTAGTCGTTTGCGACCGCAATCACCGGCGGGATGCCACGGCGGTGCATCTGGGTGCCCAGCCCCAGACCCAGCGCGGTCATGCCGGGCAGGTTGATTTCTTCGGGGTATTTCCAGCGGGCGTCATATTCGCGAAAACCCGTAGGGGTAATCATCGGGTCACGCAGAAAATTCCAGGTGTTTGGCTGCACCGGAGAGCTTGGTTTGATCATTGTAAGAATTCCTTGGGGCTCAAATCTTAATCGGATTTTCTTTGGCTAAGGTATCAAAAGCCATCAGGGTCTCGATCAGTTTTGGCATCTGGTCTAGATAGATCATGTTGGGGCCATCACAGGGGGCATTGTCAGGGTCTTCATGAGTTTCCATAAAGACCGAAGCGATGCCGGTCGCGACGGCTGCGCGGGCCAGAACCGGTGCAAATTCCCGTTGCCCACCAGAGGCACCACCCAGGCCACCGGGCTGTGCCACGGCATGTGTTGCATCCATCACCACCGGGTAGCCGGTGCGGGCCATCTCAGGCAGGCTTTGCATGTCGACAACCAGGCGGTTGTAGCCAAAAGAAACGCCACGTTCGGTGAGCATGATCCGCTCGTTGCCGGTGCTTTCGATCTTGGCCACTACATTTGGCATATCCCAAGGGGCTAGGAACTGTCCTTTTTTGACATTGATCACCGCGCCAGTGCGGCCAGCCGCAAGCAGAAGCGAGGTCTGGCGGCACAGAAAGGCGGGGATCTGCATAATGTCGACCACAGCCGCGACTGGGTCGCATTGATCGGCTTCATGGATATCGGTCAGCACGGGAACTCCGATACTGTCCTTTACGGATTGCAAAACCGCCAGCCCCTTGTCCAGACCGAGTGCCGGTTTGGCATTTATAGAAGTGCGGTTGGCCTTGTCAAAAGAGCCCTTGAATACAAACTGCGCCCCGACCTTGTCGCAGGCCTCTTTCAGGGTGCCTGCGATCATTTGGGCGTGATCTGCGCTTTCCAGCTGGCAGGGGCCGGCAAGAATGGTCAGAGGGCGATCATTGCCGATATTGAGGTCGGCGACTTGGATGTTTTTCATGACTTACGATGAAACCTGTTCCCGGAGAATGGAGGCTGTGAGCGAACACATCAGGTAGATACCGGAAAAGATCAAGAATGCCAAAATCGTATTTTCGAACTTGCGCGGATAGGTGGCTTCCTCGCTGGCGACAGGGGCTACGGCGGTGGTCAGATAGCGTACCTGCCGGTTGGCCTCCATACGGGTGGATTCCACTTGCTGCAAAGCCGATTGCAGCATCAGATCACGGGTCGCTAGATCGGCCTGGGCCATCTGAATTTGCACCCGATGATTGGCAAGCGAGTTTTCGCCGGCCGAGGCGTCTGTCATACGGTTGTTTAGGCGCTGGATCACGCCATTCAGGCGGCTGATATCTGCAGTGGTGCCGTCAACCTTGGCGCGGTTGGGGCGGGCATTGTCCAGCAGGGCGGCCAGCTCCAACTCCTTTTGTTGCAGCTGGATCTCGAATGTATTGATCTGCGAGCGCAGCGAGACGATCACGCCTTCTGGATCGAGAACCATACCTTTCTGCTGCAGGTGCACCAGGCGTTCCTGCGCAGTTCGGCGTTTTCCCTCGGCCAACTCCAAAGCAGCTTCGGCTTCGCCAACCTGGTCGGCCCGCTTTTGCTCCGAAAGGCTGTTCACCTCTTCCTGGGCATAGGAGATCAGGCGTCGGGAGAATTCGGCGGAGACTTCGGGATCAGCTGCGGAGACTTCCATGCGGACGACGCCTTCGGTCGGATCATAGCCAATTTTTACGTTGCGCGAATAGACTTTATAGGCTTCTTCATTGGTCGCATCAGGTTCCAGTCTCTGGATCGGGTCGATCCAGCCTTGGGCGAAATGCGAGGTGAAACCAATGTCATCGTCAAGGCGCAGCATCGCGACTTTGGATTGCAAAAAGCCCTGTACGGCGATGGAATCCTGACTGGTGGCAAACTGGGTGCCGCTCAGCAGCCCGCTGACCGCACCGGCGCCATCCGCCTTGAGCACCAGGAATTCTGACTTGGTGGCATACATCGGCGTGGCCACGGCGTAGAAAAAATATCCAGTGATAATGGTGGGAAGCATGACAAAAAACGCCAGCCGTCCCAGCAACAAGGTCAGTTTGCGCCGCCGCCGAGCGGCGATGTCACGCTGAATTTCGCGGATTTCGCGATTGCGACGTTCGGCCGGGCTAAGTTCCGTGGATGGCAGGTTGGTCTTTGCTGCAGGAACTGTCTGCGGCAAGTGAACCGGGTCACCGGGCTTTGGAATGCCGTCGGGACGGGCCTTGTTATGGGGAACGACCAATTCCAGCATATTTGCCCGTTTGAAAGGATCGATACCCTTTTCGCGAAGCAGTCTGACAGCATCAAAATCAGAGGTGGCAGGAAGGCCATTCTTTTGAGCGACGCGTCGGGCCATACGCAACTGGCGCCCGGTCAGCCCTTCTTTGCGAATCGCGTCGATGTCGGTTTCAAGTTTGGTTTCGCGGGCCGAACTGACCTGTCCTGTCAGCGGGGTGCGCGCGTCGGTCTGTGGTGCATTGGGGTCTGCCTGCGGGCTGCCATTTTGCGGCCCAGCTGCTGGCGGAGAGGTCGAGGCACTGGCCGCGCTGGCACTGCTATCGGCCGCAGGCGCAGGCACGGCGCGGGCCGTGTCCGAAGCCTTGTCGGGGGTCGCCGGGTTGCGGCGAATTCTGAATTTTTTAGCCTTGGGTTTGGTAGTCATAGAGCTGTTTCGCTTCTTCCAAGGTTTCAAACATGTTCAACTGGCCGTCTATCAGGACTGCTGCGGAACGGGCAAATTTTTCCAGTGTCTTGGCCTGATGCGAGACGATGATGATCGTTGTCGTCTGCAGACGCTCCTGCAAGATCGCACCGGCTTTCTTATTAAACTCGACATCTGTTGTGCTGGGCATGCCCTCGTCGATCAAGTAGACGTCAAAATCCAGCGCCAGCATCAAAGAGAAGCTGAAACGCGACCGCATACCCGAAGAGTAAGTGCCCAGTGGCTGGTCGAAATATTCGCCCAGACCACAGAGCCAGCGGCAGTAGGCTTCGACATAATCGGGGTCCAGGCCGTAAAGGTTCGCGATGTAGCGACAATTGGCCTGGGCAGAAAGGCGGCTGACAACGCCGCCCATGAACCCCAGCGGAAAGGAAATCTTGCAGCCGCGGCGGATTTCACCTTCGTCCGGTTTTTCGAGCCCGGCCATCATATTGATCAAGGTGGTCTTGCCGGTGCCGTTTGGGGCCAGAATGCCTAGGGATTTACCGAGTTCAACACGAAAGGACACCCGGTCAAGAATGACCTTGTGCTGGGTCCCCGTCCAAAAGGACTTGCTGACGTTTTCAAACTCAAGCATCGCTTGTTCCGGTTTTGCCTGTTTTGCCCTTGGGCCCCTTTACGATGGGCTCTTGGGGCGACGGTTTCTTGGTTACGTGTGGCTTCTTGAAGAAAGCCATGTCTGCCATATCTCAGGATTATCCCAAGAATGTTAAGGGTATGGGCCTCGATTTGGGCTTTATTATGTCGAATTATGGCATAAATTTTCAACGGATCATTAACCTTTTGAACGGATCCGCCTTCAGGTGCAAACGGAAACAAAACTCGCTTAAGCTTAGCATTTGTATTTACTGGGGAAACAATATCGGTCTCGCAGTTGAGCGCGGGAAAGGGGGAGCAGGACGCGGATGAGTGAGACTGACATCAAAAAACTGCGCGCGGAGGTTTTGGCGTGTGAGCTATGTGCCGCGCGATTTGCCGCGACCGAAACCAGGCACCAACCGCGCCCGGTGGCCTGGTTTTCCAGCTCAGCCCGCATCCTGATTGCCGGGCAGGCACCAGGTCTGAGGGTGCACAAGAGCGGCAAGCCCTTTACAGATCCTTCGGGGGACAGGCTGCGGGACTGGCTCGGCCTGTCAGAAGAGCAGTTCTATGATCAGGACCGGGTGGCAATTGTTCCCATGGCTTTTTGCTTTCCTGGCTACAATGCCAAGAAATCCGATCTGCCACCGCCACCGATTTGTGCCAGAACCTGGCATGACCGGGTGATGCGCGGGCTGAAGAATATCGAACTGACCGTGCTGGTTGGCGGGCATGCCCACGGGTTTCATCTGGGGGGGAAGATGCCGGTTAACCAAAGGGTGCAAGCCTGGCGAGACCATGCGCCGCGTGTCTTTCCCTTGCCTCATCCGTCTTGGCGCAATACCGGGTGGTTGAAACGAAACCCCTGGTTCGAAGCCGAGCTGCTGCCGGTGTTGCGCGGGCGGGTAAAGGAGTTGATGGAATGACGGAACAGACACCTTTGGATCAGGCCCATGCAGCCATGCAGGCCGCGCCGGACGATGATGCGGCACGCCTGCGGTTCTATGAGCGTCTTGCTGATAGCGAAATGTTCCTGATGCTTAGCCGCGAAGCGGAAGGGGATCAGATCAGCCCGGAGCTGTTTGAAACACCAGAGGGCCGTTTCGTGCTGGTCTTTGACCGCGAAGAACGATTGGCACAGTTTGCCGGGCGCGCGGTTCCCTATGCAGGGCTGGCGGGGCGCGGCATCGTTGAAATGCTGGCGGGGCAGGGCATTGGCCTAGGGGTGAACCTTGAGGTGGCATCTTCGTCGGCGCTGTTGCCCGCAGAGGCCGTCAGCTGGCTGCATGACACGCTGCAGAATGCGCCGGATCAGGTTGAGGCGGCGATCGAAGAGCTGTTGCCCCCGGCTGGATTGCCAGAGGTGCTGCTGACAGCGCTGGATGCCAAGCTTGCGACAGCAGTTGGCCTGGCAGAGGGGGCCTATCTTGTGGCGCTGCGCTATCAGGGCGGTGGGCAGGGGCATCTTCTGGGTTTTGTCGGGGCAAAACCCGAGGCGGAAGGCGCGCTGGCCAAAGCTGTGAGCGAGGCGCTGACATTTTCCGGGATTGAGGCGGGAGCGCTGGACGTTGGGTTCTTTGCCGCTGCGGATGCGATGGCCGCCAGTCTGGCCCGCGTAGGCCTGCGGTTCGATCTGCCAAAGCCGCAAGAGCCAAAACTGTATCAGCCGCAAATTCCGGGAAGTGACCCAGACAAGCCGCCCCTGTTAAAGTAGGTATGCCGAGGCCGGTTGCGGGCCGTAGCCGTAACTGGGTGGATACACATACATACTGATCGGTACTGTCGGGTTGATCGGTACTGTCGGGCGTGGTTCTCGACAGCCAAATGCTCCCGCCCGTCATCGCCCCTGAAGGGGCTCTTCCCGTTGGGCATGGCGCCACGCGATGCGTGGCGCAGTGGCGCGCTTTGCCAGGGGCATCGCATCTCGGAGGTCTGATTCCAGATTTTGTCTGTCGCAGGGTCTCTGCGGATATCATCGCGCAAACACAAATGGCCCTGCGTCAACACACAGGGCCATACTTCGGGTCATGTCCGAAATTTCCAATCGTTGTGCTAGCTTTCTGTTGGCTCAGCGGCTTCTAGCTTGTCCTGTGTTTTGGTCTCAAAATCACTGGCATCGTGACGCTCGCGCAGCTGCGTGTGCAGCTCGCCAAAGGCGCGGTTTACCATACGGCCGCGGCTGACGGCAGGGCGGGCATCGATGGCCTTGGCCCAGCGCATCACGTTTTTGTAGCTTTCGACGTCAAGGAACTCTGCCGCGCTGTAAAGTCGGCCCAGTACCAGCTGGCCGTACCAGGGCCAGATCGCAATATCGGCAATGCTGTAGTCTTCGCCCGCAATGAATGTGTGGTCCGCCAGTTGCCGGTCGAGCACGTCAAGCTGGCGCTTGGCTTCCATGGCGAAGCGATCAATGGGGTATTCCCATTTTTCCGGCGCATAGGCGTAAAAGTGACCAAAGCCGCCGCCCAGATAGGGTGCGCTGCCCATCTGCCAGAACAGCCAGTTCATCACCTCGGTGCGGGCTGCGCCCTCTTTGGGCAACAAGGCGTCGAACTTCTCAGCCAGATGCACCAGGATCGAGCCGGATTCAAACACCCGCTGGGGAGCATCCCCACTAAGATCGTGCAGCGCCGGGATCTTGGAGTTGGGATTGATCGCCACAAAATCTGAACCGAACTGGTCGCCTTCGCCGATGTTAATCAGCCAGGCGTCATATTCCGCGCCGGAATGGCCCAGTTCCAGAAGCTCTTCGAGCATGACCGTGACCTTAACGCCATTGGGCGTGGCCAGTGAATACAGCTGAAAGGGATGCTTGCCGACTGGCAGCTCCTTGTCGTGGGTGGCGCCGGCAATGGGTCGATTGATCGAGGCGAACTGGCCGCCATTGCCCGGCTCCCAGGTCCAGACCTTTGGCGGGGTGTAAGTTGTGTCACTCATGTGAGGGCCCTGTCTTTGGAGAAGTCTTTTGCAAATCGCGGAGTGAAGAAGGATCATGTCGATCCTGCCGCTGTGGAATATCTCAGATAGGAGCCTTGCTGAAAATTCCAATGACTGGAAGGTCTGTCGTGTTCAAATTTTACGTGATCACGGAAAACGCCGGGTCAAACACAGTGACGTGAGACCTGTTTCGCCACGCAGTGTTACCGAATATTGTCACTAGCAGAGCATACTGCGCATCGGGCGCAGGGCCGTTTTCCTTGGCGCCGATTCCTGCGCCCCGACTGATCTTAGGAGAGAACAACATGAAGCGCTTTGCATTTGCCGCCCTTGCGGCCCTGAGCTTTGGCCTCCCAGCCTTTGCAGGTGAGCAATTTGTCGACCACACCGGCTATGCAGTGTCCGGCTATGATGTCGTCGCCTACCGTGGCCTGGATCAGGTCGCCGTGGGTGAGGCGCAGCCAGCCGGCGTTCCAGGGCGTGCGGATATCACGGCAGAATACAACGGGGCGAAATTTGCCTTCGCCAGCGAAGAGAACCGCGCAAAGTTTCTGGAGAACCCCGCGCATTTTGCCCCACAGTATGACGGGCATTGCGCCTATGGCGTCTCCAAGGGCGGTAAGGTTCCGGGCAACCCGAACCTGTGGCGCATTGTTGATGACAAGCTGTTTTTGAACATTACCAAAAACGTTGTCGGTTTCTGGGAAGAGGATATCCCGGGCAATATCAATCTGGCCGAGGGCAACTGGCCCGGCATTGAGCCAAATGAAGCTTCGGAAAACCCGATCCCGAATTTCTCTTCCAGCGCTCCTGACCAAGGTTAAAGCTGCGGGGTGACCTGCGGCTTCGCGGGTCCCGGAAAAATTGAACTGAAGAGTGTCAGATAGACACTTGGCAGGAGGCCCGTTGGGCCTCCTGTTTCTGTATTACGCTTCAGAAACCTTCTAAGACGAGCTTGCCACGGGCGGCGCCGCTTTCCAGAATGGCATGGGCCTTTTTCAGGTTGTCGGCATTGATCACACCCAGCGTTTCGGTCGCGGTTGAGGAGATCTTGCCCGCATCCAGCAGCTGCGCGGCTTCGTTCAGGATCTCGCCCTGACGCGCCATGTCAGGCGTTTCAAACAGGGGGCGCGTGAACATCAGCTCCCAGTGTGTTGAAACCGCTTTCACCTTGAAGGGCATGATGTTCAGGCTTTCAGGGTCGTCTATCAAGCCGAACCGACCCTGTGGAGCGATGAATTCTGCTGCCTGTTCAACGTATTGGTGGGTGTGGGTGGTAGAGAAGACAAACCCCGGCGCACCAAGGCCCAGGGATTCGATCTGTGGGGTCAGTGGCTTGCTGTGATCAATGACATGATGCGCGCCCAGGGTTTTCACCCAGTCTTTTGTCTCTTCGCGCGACGCGGTGGCGATCACCGTCAGGTCTGTCAGGGCGCGCAGCAGCTGGATGGCGATTGAGCCGACGCCCCCCGAGCCGCCGATGATGACAACCGCATTTGCGGCTCCGGGAACGGGCGTGGCGACACGCAGGCGGTCAAACAGCATCTCATAGGCGGTGAGGGTGGTCAGCGGCAGGGCTGCTGCCTGCGCATCGCTGACAGATTTCGGCGCCTTGCCGACGATGCGCTCATCCACCAGATGGAATTCGGCATTGGTACCGGGGCGATTGATTGCGCCGGCATACCAGACCTGATCGCCGGGTTTGAACAGGCTTGTGTCGTTGCCGACCTCCACCACTTCGCCGACGGCATCCCAGCCCAGAACGGCGGGTTGATCAGTCTCCGGGGGACGGGACTGGCGAATTTTGTAGTCGACCGGGTTCACCGAGACCGCGCGCACCTTGACCAGCAGGTCACGCCCCGTCGGGGCAGGGCGGTCCATGTTCAGATCAACCAATGCATCGGCGCGCTCGATGCTTCCGGTTTCAAAATATCCAACAGCTTTCATAAAGGGATTCCTTGGTTTGCGTCTTGTAGTCTGCAGGTGGGGCAGCGTTCAGTCGGTTTTGGTCATTTCATTGAGGACAAAGGCGTCAACCGCATCCTTTGTGGCCTCAATATAGGCTTTGAGATGCGGCGCGTTCATATGCTGCTGCCACAAGGCGCGGCTTTCCCACTCCTCATAAAAGACAAAGAAATGAGGGTTTTCATTGTCGCTGTGCAGGACGTATTGCAGACAACCTGGCTCCGCGCGTGTAATATCGACCAGCTTGTTCAGCTCTGCACGCACGAAGTCTTCCTTGCCTTCGGTAGCAGTGATTTGTGCCAGAATGGTGAGGGTCATAACAGATTTCTCCTTTGACATTGATCTTGCTGGAAAGCATGTATCTTCAGGAGCAATCTGGGCAATACGCACATAATTGGCAGGTAGGCACGAAATGGATACTGTAAAAGCTATTCCCGCAACGGAGGACGCGATGAAGCCAGATGCGGAGACATCCCTGGCTGGCGCGCAGGCGCGGTTTCCACAGTATAATTGTAGTGCAGGCTGCCCGGTCGAGGCCGGGCTGGAGCAAATCGCTGGCAAGTGGAAGGGGTTGATCATCTATCATCTGCTCAGCGACACTTTACGCTTTAACCAGCTGGCGCGCCGGATGGGCAGCGTCACGCAGCGCAGCCTTACCAAACAGTTGCGCGAGCTTGAGGCGGATGGAATTTTGAACCGCAAGGTATTCCCGGTGGTGCCGCCACATGTGGAATACAGTTTGACGGAAAAGGGCCAGAAGCTGCGCGGTGTCATTGAGGCGCTGCATGCCTGGGGCCGGGAATACAGGCGCTAGGGAAACGGATTTGACCTCAGAGGTTTAGGTCACGAAAGGGTTGATCATTCAGACAGAGACGCCCTTTAGCAGCTCTGCCTTTGTCAGCACGTCCTTTGCCCCCTCAAGCATAACCTCGCCACGGCGCAGAACCACGAATGTATCTGCCAGATCATAGGCAAATTCAAAATATTGCTCCACGAGGATAATCGCCATATCGCCCTGCTTGCGCAGCAGGCGAATGACTTCGCCAATCTGCTGAATGATATTTGGCTGGATGCCTTCGGTCGGCTCGTCCAGAAGCAGGAGTTTGGGGCGGGTGATCAGCGCGCGGGCGATGGCCAATTGCTGTTGCTGGCCGCCGGACAGATCACCGCCGCGCCGCGCCTGCATCTTGTGCAGGACCGGAAACAGTTCAAAGATCTGGTCAGGAATGACATGGTCCTGAGGCGGCAGGCAGGCAAAGCCGGTTTCCAGGTTTTCTCGCACAGTCAGCAGCGGAAAGATCTCCCGCCCCTGCGGCACATAGGCGATGCCCATCTGCGCCAGCTTATGGGCAGGTAGCACCCCGAGATCCTCGCCATCCAGAGACATGGTTCCGCCAGAGCGTGCATGGGTGCCCGAAATCGCCTTGATCAGGCTGGTCTTGCCAACGCCATTGGTGCCCATGACACAGGTCACTTCGCCCTGTTTCGCCTCCAATGAGATGCCATTCAGGATTTGCGAATGCCCATAGTGCAGGGTCAGATTGTCAAGTTTCAGCATGGTTTATCGCCCCAGATAGACATCAATGACTTTTTGGTTCGCAGTCACATGATCCAGACTGCCTTCAGCCAGAACAGAGCCTTCGTGCAGAACTGTCACCTTGCAGTTCAGGCGACGCACGAATTCCATGTCGTGTTCAACAACCACGACGGCGCGGGTCTTGGCAGCCTCCAGCAGGATGTCGGTTGTGTGCTCGCGCTCTTCGGGTGTCATGCCGGCTGCGGGTTCATCGACCAGCAAAAGCCGAGGCTCCTGCGCCAGCAGCATGCCGATTTCCAGCCATTGCTTTTGACCATGGCTCAGCTCGCCTGATTTACGCAGGAGCGCATCC
Source organism: Phaeobacter sp. CECT 5382 (assembly GCF_001457775.1). GTDB lineage: Bacteria > Pseudomonadota > Alphaproteobacteria > Rhodobacterales > Rhodobacteraceae > Pseudophaeobacter. The sequence continues at coordinate 31,468 of NZ_CYSG01000016.1, read as the reverse complement.
GCCAGACCAACTTGCTGCGCCAGATCTGCGACCTTGGCAAAATCGGTGTCATTTGGCCGGTACATCAGCACGGCCATCCATCCACGTGGTTTCTTTAGCGCCAGCAGCAGGTTTTCCTGCACGGTTTGATCCTCAAACACGGTGGGTTTTTGGAACTTGCGCCCAACACCAGCCTGGGCAATCCGGGCTTCGCTCAGTTTGAGCAAAGATATCGATCTGTCTTCGCTCGTCTTCCAGGTGACGCGGCCTTCATCGGGGCGGGTCTTGCCGGTGACAATATCCATGAACGTGGTCTTGCCGGCCCCGTTTGGGCCAATGACAGCCCGCAGCTCTGCCTTGCCAATGCGAAAGGATAGGTTGTTGATGGCGCGGAACCCGTCAAAGCTGACGGACACGCCGGAAACTTCCAATAGTGGGCTCATTTCAAAGCCTCCTGTTCGCGTAGGGCGCCATCATCGGGGCCAAGATCTGCGCCATGTCGGTCAGGTGTCTGGCGATTGGTCCAATAATCCACCAGACCGCCGATGCCTTTGGGGGCGAACAATGTCACTGCGACAAAGGAAAGCCCCAGCAGGACCAACCACCAATCAACCCACTTGATTGTGTAAAACCCTAGCGAGATGTCGGGGGCTTGGCCGCCAGTGAACCATGTGGACAACAGGCTAACCAACGCGGCTCCGATCACCGCGCCATACAGCCGCCCACGCCCGCCGATTGCGACCAAAACTGCCAGGTAGATCGACGCGATGGGGGCCATCTCTGCTGGATTGATAATCCCCGCCTGCGGATAATACAGCGCCCCTGCGATGGCCGCGATGCAGGCGGTCAGGGTGAAGATCGCCAGCTTGTAGGACACGACCGAATAGCCAAGGAACCGCACGCGGGCCTCATTGTCGCGAATGCCGCGAATGGCAGAGCCGAATTTGCCGGAAACGATCCAGGCGGACAGCAAATAGCCAAGCCCCAGAGCCAGCGCCGAGGCCCAGAGAAACCAGAGCGAGACCGCATCCTGCGAGGCGGAAACTCCTGGCAGGTTCTGCAAACCAGACAGGCCGTTGTTGCCCCGCAAGCCGCTATCGTTCTGAAACAGATATAGCGCCAGCGCCAGGGTCATCGCCTGTGTCAGGATTGACAGATAAACCCCGGTGACCCGGCTACGAAAGGCCAGCCAGCCAAAGACCAGTGCCAGAATGCCGGGTACCAGCAGCACCAGTGCCAGCTGCAAAACCAGACTGTCGGCAAAGATCCAGACCAGCGGGAATTCACTGGATCCAACCACGCCGAAAATCTGGTTGCCGATGGCGTCGACCACCTCGGACTGGGTGGGGGGGATTTCCGATTGCGATAGCGATTGCACCACGATCAGGCGGGTGCGCTCATACATCAGCCACATGCCGATCATATAGCCGCCCAGGCCAAAAAAGGCGAAATGCCCGAGGCTGAGAATTCCTGTAAAGCCCCAGACCAGATCCATCGCAACCGCAATCAGGCACAGACACAGGGTCTTGCCCAGGGTTTTGACAAAACTGGTGGAGATGAGCCCAAGCCCAAGCCCTTCGGACAGCAGGGTCACGCTCAGGGTGAACAGCGCAAGGATTGCAAGAAAGACCAGAACAGACGGGTTTTTGCTGATGAAAGAATGCTGCATGCCCTTAGTCCCCCGCAGCCCGACCTTTGAGGGCTATGATGCCTCTGGGTCGGAACTGAATGAAAATGATGATGAAGACGATCATGTAGGTTTGCGCGGCAAGGGTGTTGGAAGGGTTCAGCCACTCGATCCCTTTTTGCAAAAAGCCCACCATGGCAGCGCCCGCGAGGGTGCCCCAGATATTGCCAACACCGCCGACCACAACGGTCATGAAACTTTGGACGATATAGTCCGACCCCAATTCCGATGTGACCTTGGCAAACAAACCAATCGCCACGCCTGCGACGCCGGCAATGCCTGAACCCAGCCCAAAGGTCAGCATGTTCACCCACCCCGGATTGATCCCCATGGAGGCGGCCATGTTGGGGTTCTGGGTCACCGCACGGGTTTCCAGCCCCAGTCGCGTGCGTTTCATGATGTAGAGGAAAATCCCCAGAAAGATCAGCGCCAGACAGAAGATGGCGATGCGGATGTAGCTGATGGAGACCACGTCATTGAGCGCCCATGCCCCATCCAACCAGCCAGGGGAGGTTAGCGGTCGGGCTTGGGTTCCAAAGATGTTTTTCGCCAGCTGTTGCAGGGCAATGGAAATCCCAAAGGTTGCCAGAAGGGTTTCCAGCGGGCGGGCATAGAGCCAGCGGATCACCAGTCGCTCCATCGCGACCCCGGCGGCAAAGGTGACGGCAAAGGCAGCTGGGATCGCCACGATAATGGACAGTGTGTGATCCGGAATGATCTGCTGCACAACGTAGCCGGTATAGGCCCCCATCATGATGAATTCGCCATGGGCCATATTGATCACCCCCATCACCCCAAAGGTGATAGCGAGACCAATGGCGGCCAGGAAATAGATCGAAGCAAGCGACAGTGCGTCCAGTGTAAGATCAACCGCCTGGTTCAGGCTGACCTTTGCGTCGATGTTGCGCAGTGCTGCAACAGCGGCAGTGGTCACTTTGGGCGAAGGATCGGCGAAGCTGTCAAAAAAGACGTGGCTTTGCAGCGCGGCGGCGACTTGATCGTCGGTTACAAAGGGTGAAACAGCCCCTGAATTTGCCAGGACACTATAGGCCTGCTGTCGGGTGGCGTCATTGTCCAGCTCTGTCACGGCAAAACCGGCAACCTGTTCATCCTTGATATTTGCAGTCAGGGCCGCGCGTATGTCCGCCTGCGTGATGCGCGGCGGTGCCAGTCCTTTGGCAACCAGTAGCTCATAGGCTTGGGCCTGTGAAAACCCGTCCTGCCCTGGGGTGAGCACCGCTGCGACATTGGCCGTTTCGGGCCGCGCGGCGGGGAAAGTGCCAGCGACGACATTTCTGGTGGTGGCGACAAGTGGGTTCAGGGTGGCGCGCAGATCTACGCCGAGACCCCCGGACATATCGCTGATGGCCGCGATACGCGCCTGGGTGTCGCTGTCATAACCAATGGTCATCAACCGTTCCAACCGCTGTTTCTGTGCCTTCAATCCTGCATCCGGCTCAGCAGGGATCGAGGCCCGCAGGGGGGCGAGGAGCGTGGCGTCGGGGTCTCTTTGCAGCGAGGTCAGCGCGTCCTGGCGACGGGCTGGGTCTGGATCGCTCAGCTGAAACCTGACCAATGCGGTGGCGATCAGTGCCCGTACACCGCTGTTGGGTTTCAGTTGCTTTACTTCGGCCTTGGGAAGCGCTCCCAGAACAGCGCCACCGTCGAAATCGGTCAGTTCGATCAAACCATTCTCTGTTGGGGCACCGATAAAGAACTGCAGATCGGATTTGCGCATCCACATCTTTTTTTCGGCCCAGACCTGCAGCACGGTCTGCGCCTGTTCAAGCCCGCTGTTGGCAATCGCATCAATCGCAGGCGCAATTGTTTTGCGTGAGCTTTTGGCGATCAGTGCCTGATGCTCCTGCAAAACGGCCTGAATCGCAGGCCCCTGTCGTACCTCCTGTCGTACCTCCTGCGCGGTGGCCATCAGGCAGGACAAAAGAATTGCGAGACCCGCAAAAAGTAGGTTTTTCATATCAGGACGTTCCGCAGGTCAAAAACGGGAGAGGGCCAGCCCGGCCCTCTCCGAAGGTTGTAAAGGAAAGTCGGATCAGTAGTTCGACAGCGTCTGAACGCAGGTCTTGGTTTCGGTATTGTACATACCGCAGCCCAGATCTTTCCAATCAGACACCAGAACCGCAGATTCCGGCAGGAAATCGGTCCAGGCATCGCCGGGAACCTCGGTGGTCTGGCTGATGATGTCAAACTGGCCGTCCGCCTGGATCTCGCCGATCAGAACCGGCTTGGCCAGGTGGTGGTTGGGCAACATCACAGCGGTGCCGCCAGTCAGGTTCGGGTATTCTTGCCCGTACATGGCGGTACGCACGGCATCGACCTCGACACTGCCAGCTTCGGTGGCGGCATTCAGCCACATGTTGAAGCCGATGAAATGCGCTTCCATCGGATCATTGGTGACGCGTTCCGCCCCCATGGTGGTTTTCCAGGTGTCGACAAATGAGGCGTTGATCTCTGTGTCGGCAGATTGGAAGTAGTTCCAGGCCGCCAGGTGTCCCTCCAGATTGGCAGTATCCAGCCCCGACAGTTCTTCTTCACCAACAGAGAAGGCAACGACTGGAATGTCATCCGCCGAAATACCAGCTGCGGCCAGCTCCTTGTAAAAGCCGATATTGGCATCGCCGTTGATGGTGGAAATCACCCCGACCTTTTTGCCATCCGCACCCAGTGCCACAACGTCTGCCACGATCTTGGACCAGTCAGAGTGTCCAAAGGGAGTGTAGTTCACAAAGATATCGGCATCGGCAATGCCGTTGGATTTCAGATAGCTTTCAAGGATATTGTTTGTGGTGCGTGGGTAGACGTAGTCGGTGCCGAGCAGGGCGAATTTTTCAACCCCCAGCTCTTCGAGGAAGTAATCCGTCGCCGGGATGGCCTGCTGGTTGGGCGCCGCACCAGTGTAGAACACGTTCTTGGAGCTTTCTTCGCCCTCGTATTGCACCGGGTAAAACAGCAGGCCGTTCAGCTCTTCGATTACTGGCAGCACGGATTTACGGCTGACAGAGGTCCAGTTGCCAAAGATCACGTCGACCTCATGCACGGACAGCAGCTCGCGGGCTTTTTCTGCAAACAGCGGCCAGTCAGAGGCCGGGTCAACCACAACCGCCTCAAGCTGTTTGCCAAGCAGGCCGCCCTTGGCGTTTTGCTGTTCGATCAGCATCAGCATGGTGTCTTTCAGCGTGGTCTCGGAAATGGCCATGGTGCCGGACAGCGAATGCAGCACGCCTACCTTGATGGTGTCTTCTGCGGAAAGGGCCGCCGTGGCCAATGAGGCAAAAACCATTGAGCCTGCCAGAGTGGATTTCAGAAAGTTCATGTTGTTCTCCCTGCGGGCTCCCGGTGGGAAGGGCTTGCACAGCAGTGCCCACTTCCCTTACCTGATCCCGCAACTTCGTGTTGCAAACCGTGTGGCGGCCGTCTCGAGGTCCAATCGTCTGGTCGTCACACACCCCCGTTTTCAGACATCCTGTTTTCAGACACCCTGTCCCCGGCAAGTTCCTCATCGTTTCTTGCGGGGGAGCTTTTTGGCAAATCTGCCAAGGGGGATTTTCACAAATAGCTGCGCTATGCCTTTTTTTTCAGCGCAAACGACTGGCGGCGGGCGAAATTTAGGCGCCGCAGTGGCCTGTGATGCAAAAACAGGCGAATTTTGTGGTGGGCAGGCCTTGTGAGAGCAAAATGCAAAGGCATTTGGCGCAACCCGAGGATATCCCGATTACCCAGCAGTTCAGTATAATTGCTACGCGGCCCGTGCTGCCGCAGCCGCCACAGCCGAGAGCGCGCGGTCGGTTGCATGTCAGCACCAAGCGGGCAGGCCAGCGCAGCGTGCTGGACGCTCTGCATCAATCGGGATCTGCGAAATGCCTGTTTCCGCGGTCGCCGGGACGCAGTGCTGATAGTGCTGCCCATGATAGTGCTGCCCATACCGGTGTCGCCTATGCTGGTGCGCTGGAGGCGGTTTTTCTGAATACTGCTGGGGGCATTACCGGCGGCGATCAGTTTTCATTTTCTGCGCAGGCAGCCGCTCACACGCAATTGACCATTACCACACAGGCCTGCGAGCGGGCCTACAGGGCGCAACCGGACGAGACAGGTGAGATCAGAACCGATTTGCGTGTTGCAGCAGGAGGGAGACTGAACTGGCTGCCGCAGGAAACCATTCTGTTTCAAGGCTGCGCAGTTGATCGGCGCCTGGATGTCGATCTGGAGGCAGGTGCAGAGTTTCTGATGGTCGAGCCGCTGGTTTTTGGGCGCACCGCCATGGGCGAGATCCTGACGCAGATCGATTTTCGCGACCGGATCGAGATCCGACGCAGAGGGCTGCCGTTGGTTCTGGATGCCATGCAGCTGTCAGGCAATGTCGCGGATCACTTGCAAAAGCCCTTTATCGCAGGCGGAGCGGGGGCCATGGCACTGGTCGTCTACGTTGCCCCGGATGCGGCAGCGCATCTTGACAGCATCCGCCGCCAACTCCCCGAGACGGGTGGGGCAAGCCTGCTGCAGGAAGATGTGCTGATCCTGCGCCTGCTGGCGCCGGATAGCTTTTTGCTGCGCCAGACCCTTATGCCTGTTCTGAAACGCCTAAATGGCGCCTTCCTTCCCCGATGCTGGATGACATGACATGAACCTCACGCCCCGAGAAAAAGACAAACTGCTGGTGGCTATGGCTGCTGAAGTTGCCCGCAAACGACTGGCGCGCGGCGTCAAGTTGAACCACCCCGAGGCCATCGCCCTGATCACGGATGCCGTGGTCGAAGGCGCGCGGGACGGCCGTTCCGTGGCCGAGATGATGGAGGTTGGCGCGCAGGTGGTGCGGGCCGATCAGTGCATGGAGGGGATCGCTGCGATGATCCATGACGTGCAGGTCGAAGCGACCTTTCCGGACGGCACCAAACTTGTCACGGTTCACAATCCGATCCGCTGATCCTTCCGCTGACCTATTCGAAAAAGGAGAAACCTCATGACTTCACGATTTATCCCTGGAACAGCCCTGGGAGCCACCCTGATTGCGACTGCACTGCTGGCCACACCAGCTTTGGCCCATACCGGAACGCACCTTCATCCGCATGGTGCCGAAACACCCTGGGGGCTGGTTCTACTTGCCGGATTAGCGGTGGCTGCGGTTGCTGGGGTTCTGGCCCTGCGCGCCAGATGATCCCTGGCGAGCTGTTCCCGGCCGAGGGCCAGCTGACCTTGAATGCAGGGCAGGCGCAAACCGTTTTGATGGTTGCCAATACGGGTGACCGCCCCGTGCAGGTCGGCAGCCACTATCATTTTGCCGAAGCCAATGGGGCGCTGGACTTTGACCGAGCAAAGGCCCGTGGCCTGCGGCTGGATATCGCGCCGGGGACTGCGGTTCGGTTTGAGCCGGGCCAGCGCCGCGAAGTCCGTCTTGTTCCGATTGGCGGCGCGCGGCGGGTCTTTGGCTTCAACCAGGCCGTCATGGGCTCGCTCTGATCCCTTAGCTGTTGCGCGGTGTCACTGGTGAACCCCTGTTGCGGTGAACACCTGCTGCGCTGCCAGCTCCAAATTCAAAGGACCTTTTCATGCCCGCCCAGATTGATCGCGCAGACTATGCCGCCATGTTTGGCCCCACCACCGGTGACCGGCTGAGGCTGGCCGATACGGATCTGATAATCGAGGTTGAGCGCGACCTGACCGCAGACCTGGCCGCCGGGGCGGGCAATGCACCGCGCTATGGCGAAGAGGTCAAATTCGGCGGTGGCAAAGTGATCCGCGATGGTATGGGCCAAAGTCAGGCAACCCGTGCCGAAGGCGCGGTTGATACGGTCATTACCAATGCGTTGATCGTTGACCACTCTGGGATTTACAAGGCGGACGTCGGCCTCAGATCGGGGCGCATCCGTCAGATCGGCAAAGCGGGCAATCCGGACACTCAGCCAGGGGTGAATATCATCATTGGCCCCGGCACCGAAGTCATTGCTGGCGAGGGCCGCATTCTGACGGCCGGGGGGTTTGACAGCCATATCCACTTTATCTGTCCGCAGCAGATCGACGATGCATTGCATTCCGGCCTGACCACCATGCTGGGTGGTGGCACCGGCCCGGCCCATGGCACATTGGCGACGACCTGTACGCCGGGGCCTTGGCATATGGGACGGATGTTACAGGCGGCGGATGCATTCCCAATGAACATGGCCTTTGCAGGCAAGGGCAATGCCTCGCTGCCTGCCGCCCTCGAAGAGCAGGTGCTGGGCGGCGCCTGCGCGCTGAAACTGCACGAAGACTGGGGCACCACACCGGCCGCCATTGATTGCTGTCTGTCGGTGGCCGATGACATGGACGTGCAGGTGATGATCCACACCGACACGCTGAATGAAAGCGGCTTTGTGGAAAATACCGTGGCCGCCATGAAGGGGCGCACCATCCACGCCTTCCACACCGAAGGGGCCGGCGGTGGCCATGCCCCTGATATCATCCGCATCTGTGGCGAAGAGCACGTGCTGCCCTCATCGACCAACCCGACGCGGCCCTTTACGGTGAACACCCTCGAAGAACACCTGGACATGCTGATGGTCTGCCATCATCTGGACAAATCCATCCCCGAAGACGTCGCCTTTGCCGAAAGCCGCATTCGCCGCGAGACCATTGCCGCCGAAGACATCCTGCACGACATGGGCGCCTTTTCGATCATCGCCTCTGACAGTCAGGCGATGGGGCGCGTGGGCGAGGTCTTGATCCGCACCTGGCAGACCGCTGACAAGATGAAAAAACAACGCGGGCGCCTGTCGGAGGAAGCTGGTGAAAATGATAATTTCCGCGTTCGCCGCTACATCGCCAAATATACCATCAACCCGGCCATCGCGCATGGGATCTCGCATGAAATCGGTTCTGTCGAGGTGGGAAAACGCGCGGATCTGGTCCTGTGGAACCCGGCCTTTTTTGGGGTGAAGCCTGAAATGGTGCTGCTCGGCGGGACAATCGCCATGGCGCAGATGGGCGATCCCAATGCCTCTATCCCGACACCGCAACCGGTCTATTCGCGGCCGATGTTCGGCGCATTCGGGCGCTCGGTTGAAAACTCTGCTGTTACTTTTGTCAGTGCGGCAGCACAGGATGCAGGCATCGGCGCGCGTCTGGGGCTGGCAAAGCAGACCGTGGCCGTGCGCAACACCCGCGGTATCGGCAAATCGGATCTGTTGCTGAACAATGCGACACCGGACATCGAAGTGAACCCGGAAACCTATGAGGTGCGCGCGGATGGCGAATTGCTGACCTGCGAGCCCGCTGAGGTATTGCCCATGGCGCAGCGCTATTTCATGTTTTGATACCCGTTTTCTGATCAGAAAAGAGACCCGGATGACCGAAGAAGCCAAAATTGCCCGCGCCTATCATGATCACGGCCATGGCCGAGAATTTGCCCGCATTTCATTGGATTACGATGCCAGATTCTTGCGCCGCAAAATGCTGCAGTGCGATGATGGGCAGTCTCTGTTGGTGGATCTGCCTCAAACCACCTCGCTGAACCATGGGGGCGTGCTGGTGCTGGATGATGGATCCGAGATTTCCATCATTGCCGCCCCCGAAGAGCTGCTGGAAGTCACCGGCGACGCCCTGGCCCGGATTGCCTGGCATATTGGCAATCGCCACACGCCCTGCCAGATCGAAGACACCCGTCTGTTGATCCAGCGCGACCATGTGATCCGCGACATGTTGGGCAAGATCGGCGCGCAGGTGCGCGAAGTGGTGGAGCCCTTTACCCCCGAAGGGGGCGCCTATGGTCATGGTCGTACGCATTCTCATGCCCACTGAAAAAGATATCCTGACGCTGGCACAGTGGTTTTCACCCGGATTCCCGGTCGGCGCCTATGCCTATTCTCATGGGCTTGAGTGGGCCGTGGAAGTGGGGGACGTCTGCGATGCGGTGTCTGCGCAGCAGTGGATCAGTGATGTTTTGCAACATGGGACTGGCCGCAATGACTGCCTGTTGTTGGCAGCAGCCTATCGGGCTAAAACTGCTGACGCACTAGCTCAAGTCGATGCAACCAGCCGGGCCTTTGCGCCATCGCGCGAACGGCTGAAAGAAGCCGATCTGCAGGGCAGTGCCTTTTGTCAGGCGGTCGCTGCGATCTGGGAGGCAGAGTTAAAAGCGCTTTCCTATCCGGTTGCGGTGGGGCGCGCCGCGCGGTTGCAGAGGCTGCCGCTCGGGCTGACAACGCAGATGTATTTGCAGAGCTTTGTTAGCAATCTTGCTGCGGCGGCGATGCGGCTGGTGCCTTTGGGGCAGACCGAAGGCCAGCGCATGATCGCTGCCCTGATGCCGCAGGTTCGCGACGTCGCCACTGACACACTGAGCCAGGGGTTGGATGCGCTCGGGGCAAGCAGTTTTTTGTCGGATATCGCGTCCATGAAACACGAAACACAATATTCAAGGATCTTTCGCACATGACCTCTATGAATGGCCCGTTGCGCGTGGGGATCGGTGGTCCCGTCGGCGCTGGCAAGACAACACTGACTGCGGCGCTTTGCGAAGTGCTGCGTGATCGGCATTCCATTGGTGTGATCACCAATGACATCTACACGCAGGAAGATGCAGAGGCCCTGATGCGGTTGCAGGTGCTGCCTCAGGACCGGATCATCGGCGTCGAGACCGGCGGCTGTCCGCATACAGCCATTCGCGAAGACGCCTCGATCAATCTGGCCGCAGTTTCCGAGATGGTCGACCGGCACCCGGATGTCGAAATCGTGCTGATCGAAAGTGGCGGTGACAATCTGTCTGCTACCTTTAGCCCCGAGCTGGCCGATGTGACGCTCTATGTCATCGACGTGGCAGCGGGCGAGGAAATCCCGCGCAAAGGCGGTCCGGCGATTACAAAATCCGATATCCTGATCATCAACAAAACCGATCTGGCCCCCCACGTCGGAGCCTCGCTGGAGGTGATGACACGCGATGCTACAAAGATGCGGCGGGGGCGTCCTTTTGTGTTTTCCTCTCTGCGCAATCGGCAGGGTGTCGAGGAGATCGCAGAGCTGCTTGCCAAGATCGGCGGATTCTCCTTTCCCCCAAGCCAAATCTCAAGCCAAACCCCGGCTCAAGCCCTGGCTTAAATCCTGGCTTAAACTCCGGCCGGATCCTTTGTGGCAGCCTCGATGGCCTAGGCAAGAGACTGCCCGCTAGTCGCACTAATTACGGCGAAAACGGTCGGCGAGAAAGTTCACAAAAGCGCGTGTTTTTGGTGGAAGGTTGCGTTTTCCAGCAAAGACGGCCGCGACGTCGGCGTGTTTTTGAACATAGTCCGGAAACAATCGGATCAGCGCGCCTGAGTTGATTTTGTCTGCAACCAGGTAGGTTGACAGCCGCGCGATCCCCAACCCGGCGAGGGCGGCCTTGAAAACCGCATCGGCGCTGTTCCCTTCAAAATTTCCAGTAGCATCGACCCGGTGTTCAACCCCGTCCAGCTCTGCCTGCCAAGCGTTTCTGCCCACAACATTCGATGTGCGCAGACAGTTGAAATTGGCCAAGTCATCAAATGATTTGGGGACGCCGTGGCGGTTGAGAAAGGCAGGAGATGCGCAGATAATACGTTCATTTGACATGATTTTTTTGGCGATAACATGCTGGTTAGTCAATTGTTCGGCAAAGCTAACCGCGACATCAAAACTCTCCTCTTCCAGATCGACCTTGCGATCGGTCAACTCGAGCGAGACTGTGATTTCGGGATGCATTTCCAGAAATTCCGGCAAAGATTTTATCAGCTGAGATTTACCGAAGGCCACGCTGCAGGCGACGCGCAAAATGCCTTTGGGTTGGCCTTTCAGGCTGGAGATATGTTCTTCCGCCTGACCGAATGTATCGGCAAGGGCACGGCACTTTTCGTAGTATTCCCGGCCTTCATCGGTCAGCGAGACGCCGGATTTGGTCCGATGTAACAGGCGGTGACCAACGTGGTCTTCGAGATGTCCGATCTGCTTGCTGACTGCCGAAGGTGTCTGCCCGCTCAGCCGGGACGCGGCGGAAAGACTGCCCATTTCGACAACCTTCACGAAGGTGAGCATCTGTGAAGGTACATCCATTTTGCTGCTATCCTTTCCTGTTCGGCAAGACCCCTATGCGAATTGAGAGACTAGGACGTTCGCCGCGTTAGCGCTACTTCTGCAGTGCAGCATAAATACTGCAATGCAGCAAAAGCAAAAGGAGACGCAGCGATGTTCATGCCTATTTCACGCGAAAACCTTCGTCCACAGACCGTTCTGAGCGATTTTTACGCGCAGTTTGCGGGATTGCGGCTCGCTGCACAAAATTTCATCGCGCGCCAAACCCGCTACCGGCAGACAATGTCTGAACTGCAGGCGCTGTCAGCACGTGAACTTGCAGATCTTGGAATTCACCGTTCGCATATTCGTCGCCTGGCATTGGAAGCAATGAAGAAGGAGCCACAAAATGAAGCTTAACAGTAGCCTTGTAGGCGGCCCAATGCTCTGGCCGCATCTTTTGACCATCCTTGGTGGCACGGTGAAAATGCTGGCTCGGGGTTTTGTCAGTATCCGCCTGGCCGGGGCGCGGGCTTTGACACGCATGCAGGTTGGCAGAATGCAATCTGTCCTGCAGGAGCTGTCTGACGCGCAACTCAAACAAATCGGAATAGATCGCAGCGGTATCCGCGAGCACGCTGAATACCTTGTGAACTACGAATACGACGGGCTTTGAGCGCCCTGTTTAGCGCGCCCTGTCAGGTGCAGCATGTCCTGCGCCAAACTTTTAGCTGAATCAATCGCCCGCATGTAGGAACGTGGACGATTGCCAGGTGTCAGAGCTCGCTCCTCCCAGAGTAAATCTGACGCCACCCTTAACGGTCTTTCCTCCCGAAACCCGTTAAATTAGGGGCCAGCACATTCCTCCTCCTCCCGAAAGTGCTGGCCCATTTTCCCTCCATCAATAAGTATTTCAGTTTGATAGGCGCAGTGGCTGCAAGGCTAAAACTCAGGCTGGGTATTTTTCTGTGTTTGCCGGGTTCGCTAAGTTCGCCGGGGCAGGTCACAAGCAAAAAGCCCCGCATCAAATGATGCAGGGCCTTTGAAATTGACTGGAGTGTTTGCCGATTCAGCGTTTGCGATCGCGGCGTGCGCTCATCGGCTGGAAGGCGACGCCGACATGGGCCTCACAATAGGGTTTGCCCTGTTGCACAGGCAGACCACAGAACCAAAAGTCTTCGGTGGCGGGATCGCCCACGGGCCATTTGCAGGTCCGTTCTGTCAACTCCATCAGCGAAAGCTTCTTCGCCTTCTTTTCGATCTCGTTGACCTTGGCCAGTGCCTCGGGGCTGATCTCGTTGGCCGAAGGTTGTGGCGGCAGCGGCTGACCGGCCGGAATGATCTGTTTGCGCGCAGGCACAAGTGGTTTGGCCTCGGCTGCTGGGCTCGCGGCGGGCGGCGGCGTCACCGGGCGCGCGGGCTCCGTCTTGGGCTGCGGTTTCGGCTTTGGCGCCGGTTTCGCAGCTGCTGCGGGCTTTTCCTTGGGCTCGGCTGCGGCCTTGGCACCCGTGGTGGTGCGGTTGGACAGGCCGAGGCGATGCACCTTGCCAATCACAGCATTGCGGGTAACCCCGCCCAGTTCTTTTGCGATCTGGCTGGCCGACTGACCTTCGCCCCACATCTTCTTGAGCAATTCGACGCGCTCGTCTGTCCAGGACATCTGTTGCCTTTCCAAGCTAATAGCGGCCCCAGAATCCTGCGGCCGCCATCGAGTTCCGTATTAGCTCTCTATCTTAATCACTGGGGCGCGAGTTACAAGAGACCTTGCGCCTCAGAACCCAACGGCTATGCAGTGAAAACACAACAATTGCGGGGAAAACATGCCGGAGCATCAGACAGGTTACCAGATTCCACTGGGCGAACGCCGCTTTGGTCGGGTCAATTGGTTGGGGCTGAAAACTCTGGCCGGGCGTGAAATTACCCGGTTCTGGGTGGTCTGGACGCAAACCTTGCTGGCGCCATTGGTGACGGCGGCGTTGTTTTTGATGATCTTCAACCTGGCGATTGGCCCGAGCCGGGGTGATGTCATGGGCGTGCCTTTCCTGAATTTTCTGGCGCCGGGCATCATGATGATGGCGGTGATCCAGAACGCTTTTGCCAATACATCCTCGTCGATTGTGATTTCCAAGGTGCAGGGCAATATCGTTGATACCTTGATGCCGCCCCTGTCGGGGCTGGAGATTTTGCTGGGGTATCTGGCGGGGGCTGTCGCGCGCGGCACTGTGGTGGCGCTGGGGATCGCGCTGGGACTGGCGCTGTTCTTGCAGATTGTTCCGGCCCATCCGCTGGTGGCGCTTGGGTTTGTGATCCAAGGCGCACTGTTTCTGGGTGGTCTTGGCATTGTTGCCGGGGTATTTGCGGACAAGTTCGACCAGATGGCCGCCATTACCAATTTTATCGTCACCCCTTTGGCGTTCCTGTCCGGTACCTTCTATTCAGTATCGGCGCTGCCACCAGTGCTGCGGACCCTGTCGCAGCTCAACCCGGTCTTCTATCTGATTGATGGGGTGCGCTATGGCATGATTGGCACTTCGGATGGATCACCCGTGACGGGAATGGTGATTTGCAGTGCTGCGAGCCTTGCTATCTGTTTTCTGGCCTGGCTCATGCTGCGCAGTGGCTACCGCTTGAAAGCTTAGGCTGCATCTTGCAGTTCTGGCCGCCTGCGCCCTTCGCGCCAGGCCAGAACCGCTGCTCCCGTGAGGATAACGCAGGCGCCAAGAACCGTCACCCGGTCTGGGATCTGCCCGAAGCCCACAAAATCATAGAGCGTGGCAAAGATCAGCGTCGCATAGCTGAACGGGGCCACAAACGACGCATCGCCGCGCGCCATGCCATTTACGAAACAGGCCTGCGCGCAGGCCATCAGGGTGCCAAGCGCTGCCAGCGCGCCCCATTGTTCCAGCGTCGGCATCTGCCAGACCGGCAGCACCGCAAGGCTGGCAATGGTCATGCCAAGGGCATTGTTGAACCACAGCACCTGCAGGGGACGTTCGCGCCCTGATAGCTTCTTGATGAAAATCAGCTCCAGCCCGATCACCATAGCCGCGGCCAGCGCCAGCAGGGCTGCGGGCTGAAAACTATCCGGTGTTGGGCGCAGCAGGATCATGGCACCTATGAAGGCGATTCCGGCAGCCGCCCAACGCCAGGGGCCGACGCTTTCTTTCAGCAAGGGGATGGCCAGCAGCATGGCAAAGACCGGGTTCAAGAACGTGATGGCCGTGGCATCTGCCAGCGGAATATGGGCCACGGCGGCGAACATCAACGTGATACCGAGCCAGCCACAGCTGGTGCGCCCCAGATGCAGACGCCAAAGGGGGCGCTGCAATTTGAACCGCAAGACTGCAACAGCGCTGGAAATCGCAATGAATGCAAAAAAGAACCGGCCAAAACTGACCTGCATTGGATGCAGGGCAGGCCCCAGGGTCTCTGTTCCCAAAGCCTTGGCAAGCAGGGTTGTCGCGGCCATGAATATGGTTGCGATCAGGATCAGACAGGCTGCGAGGCGTGGGTTTTGCGGTGTTGAAATGCTCATGTGACAGGGGTGCGCTGCTGTCGCATCATTTGCAAGCCTTATCGCGTCATTGGCGGGCTTGGGTCAGCAGGCTTGGGTCAGCGGACGTGGGGGGGAGCACGCGCCGAAGGTGATTTGGTCGTTAGGGGGGCGAAGTTTCAAAATGCCACATAGGGCTTCACAAAAGGGCTTTCATTTCGTCAATTCCTCCGATATGGAGCCTGACTATGATCAAAGCCACGCATATCCCCTTGCTTCGACGCCGACGCCGTTTGGCGTAATCCGGCCCGCTTGATCTGTGTCCTGGCCCCTTCTGCGGCGCGGGAACACAAAAACACTTTCTCTTTATTGACCCTCTGGCCCAGCTCATGCACTGCTTTGGCCTCAACTTGTGAAAAAGGATGATCCCGATGATCCCGTCCGTACTGCCCACCTATAATCGTGCTCCGCTGGAGTTCGTAAAAGGCGAAGGTTCCTGGCTGTTCGAGGCGGACGGGCGCCGATTTCTGGATCTGGGATCTGGCATCGCTGTGAACGCGCTGGGCCATGCCAACCCAAAGCTGGTCGAGGTGCTCACCAATCAGGCGCAGAAGCTCTGGCATGTCTCCAATCTCTACAAGATTCCACAGCAGGAAAAACTGGCGGATCTTCTGGTTGAAAACACATTTGCTGACACGGTTTTCTTTACCAACTCCGGCACCGAAGCCTGCGAGCTGGCGGTCAAGATGGCGCGCAAGTATTTCTATGAAAAAGGCCAGCCTGACCGGGTTGAGATCATCACCTTTGATGGTTCTTTCCATGGACGCTCCTCGGCGGGTATTGCGGCTGCGGGTACCGAAAAAATGGTCAAAGGGTTTGGCCCCTTGTTGCCGGGCTTTGTGCATCTCACCTTTGGCGATCTGGATGGGCTGACCAATGCCATCTCAGACAAGACCGCAGCGGTGCTGATTGAACCGGTGCAGGGCGAAGGCGGTATCCGCCCGGTTCCCGATGCCGAGATGAAGGCGCTGCGCCAGATCTGCGACGACGCTGGGGTGCTTTTGATCCTTGACGAAGTGCAGTGCGGTGTCGGCCGGACCGGTAAATTCTTTGCCTATGAATGGGCCGGGATCACGCCGGATATCATGATGGTCGCCAAAGGCATCGGCGGCGGCTTTCCCCTCGGCGCTGTTTTGGCCACCGAAGAGGCTGCATCGGGCATGACGGCTGGCACCCATGGGTCCACCTATGGCGGCAACCCGCTGGGCTGTGCGATCGGCTGCGCTGTGGTCGAAGAGGTGCTTGCCCCTGGGTTTCTGGAAGACGTGAACCGCAAGGCAGGGCTTTTGCGCCAAAAGCTCGAAGGGCTGGTGGCGGCTCATCCCGATGTCTTTGAAGCGGTGCGCGGATCGGGCCTGATGCTGGGGCTGAAATGCAAGGCCAGCAATATAGACGTGGTCAATGCAGGCTATGACAACGCCGTGATCACGGTGCCCGCCGCAGACAATGTCGTCCGGCTTCTGCCGCCTCTGACCCTGAGCGATGAGGATATCGCCGAGGCCTTCGCCCGTCTGGATCAGGCCGCGACACAGGTCGAGCAGGCCTGAATCTCATCTTTCTTCAAATATTCCCGGGGGTGCGGGGGCAGGTAGCCCCCGCTTTTGGAAGCACCCCAATCGACAAAAAGAGCAATACGATATGAACCATTTTCTCGACATCCACAAAACCAGTTCAGAAGATCTGCACGGCATCATCGATCAAGCCAAAATGATGAAGCAGGCACGCGCCGATCGCCCCAAGGGCACACCGGATGACGAACAGCCACTTGCCGGTCAGATGGTCGCGCTGATCTTTGAAAAACCCTCGACCCGGACACGGATTTCCTTTGATGTTGGTGTGCGCCAGATGGGCGGGCAGACCATGGTCCTGTCCGGCAAGGACATGCAGCTGGGGCATGGTGAAACCATTGCGGATACCGCCCGGGTGATTTCGCGTTATGTGGATCTGATCATGATCCGCACCTTTGACGAAACCGTGCTGACCGAGATGGCGGAATATGCCTCTGTGCCGGTGATCAATGGTCTGACTGATCGCACGCACCCTTGCCAGATCATGGCCGATATTCAGACCTACGAAGAACACCGTGGCTCGATCAAGGGCAAAAAGGTGGTCTGGGCTGGTGACGGCAACAACGTCTGCGCCTCCTTCCTGCATGCGGCGGCGCAGTTTGGCTTTGATCTCACCTTTACCGGACCTGCCCAGTTGGACCCCGAAGAGGAATTCGTGGGTCTGGCGCGTAAGGCAGGATCCAAAGTGGTGATTGAACGCGATGCATTCAAAGCCGTCGAAGGGGCCGATCTTATCGTGGCCGATACCTGGGTCAGCATGCATGACAGTCAGTTGTCAAAAGAGCGGCGCCACAATATGTTGCGCCCCTATCAGGTCAACGAGGAGCTGATGGCCCACGCCAAATCGGATGCCTTGTTCATGCACTGCCTGCCTGCGCACCGCGAAGAAGAAGTGACTTCTGCCGTGATGGACGGGCCGCAGTCGGTGATTTTTGACGAAGCCGAGAACCGTTTGCACGCGCAAAAGGCTGTTATGCGTTGGTGCCTTGGGGTCTAGTTGACCTGCCGCAGGGACTGGATATTTTGAATGACATCTGCAACCCTCGGGCCAATTCATTTTGGCGCGGGGGTTTTTTGATGGAACTTGGCACGGCACTTTTGATTGTTGATATGCAGATGGAGATGGCAAATGCCACGGCGGCGGGGCGTCCACGCGCCAACCCAGGTGCCAACCCGCAACCCGAAGATAGCATTGCAGAGCTTGCGGCAGGGTTTCGCCGCGCTGGACTACCGGTCGTGCATGTGATGCATGATGATCCGCGCCGGGAAAGCAAATTCCGCCGCGATCTGGCCTCTGGCCAACCCATGCCCTGTGCGCAGCCTCTTGCGGGTGAAAAAGTGTTCTGGAAGACCGGATCATCGGGCTTTGTCGGCACTGATCTGGCCGAGTATCTGCGCGGTCAGGGGATTAGCGATCTGGTGATCGTCGGCGGTGTGGCGGCCTTTTGCGTCAACTCCACCGCGCGATCCGCCGCCAATCTGGGGTTTCGGATCTCGGTTGTTGAGGACGCGTTGATCGCCTTTGCGCTGCCAGACCGCCACGGCGGTGATCTGGATGCGGATGTGGTGCTGGACGTCACGCTGTCCGCATTGGCTGCGGGGTTCGGAGCAGTTGTGCCGTCCCGCGAGGTTCTGGAACAGCTCCCCGTTGCGGCATGAACAGACCTGCCCCCCTCACATCCAGAAAGTCACTGTTTAATTCGGTGCAGCAAACCCCGCGACAAACGCCAAAGAAGCCGCCGCGGATCGTGGTGGCCGGAGCAGGAGCCATCGGCTGCTTCTGCGGCGGGCTTTGGGCCGCGGCGGGGTTTCCGGTGACCCTGCTGGGTCGGGCCCGGGTACTGGCACCAATCGTTCAAAATGGCCTCAGACTGACGGATTTCAGCGGCATGGATAAGGTTTTGCCGCGTGGTTCTCTCAGCTGTAGCGAAGATCCTTCTGTGCTGGCAGGCGCTGATCTGGTGGTAGTGGCGGTGAAATCATCCGCGACGGCGGAAATGGCCAATCTGATTGCCCATCACGCCTCGCCTGCGGCGATGATACTCAGCTTTCAGAACGGTCTTGGCAATGCTGCACTGTTACAGGACATGCTGCCGGGGCGCGATGTGCGCGCCGCCATGGTGCCTTTTAACGTGGTGTCCAGGCAGGAGCCGGAACTGGACAGCGAAGGTGTGGTTAAGGGAGGCCCTGTGATCGCGGGCTTTCACCGGGCATCGTCCGGTGGCATCGTGATGGCGTCCGGGCCCGGCTATTGGGGGCGACGCCTAACCCTGCCGCATATGGTGATCAGCGAAAGTGAGGATATCGCCGGGGTGCAATGGGGCAAGCTTTTGATCAATCTCAACAATGCCCTGAACGCGCTGTCGGGATTGACGCTGGTCGAGCAGTTGCAGGATCGCAGATGGCGTCGACTGATGGCGGATCAGATGGCCGAGGCGCTGCAGGTCATGCGAGCGGCAGGGCTGCGACCGGTGTCGACCACGCCCCTACCTGCCTGGACGACACCCTATATTTTACGCCTGCCGAACTGGGCCTTTACGCGCGTGGCGGCCCAGATGCTGACGATCGACCCTCTGGCGCGCAGTTCGATGGCGCAGGATCTGATGCTGCGGCGGGCGACCGAAGTGGATGCCCTGCAGGGAGAAATCCAGAGACTGGGCCATGCCACTGGCACAGCGACACCAATCACGGACTTGGTTATTCGGGCCATCCGGGTGACAGAAAAGAAACAGGCCGGGCTGCCAATGATGGAGCCCAGCCTGCTGGTGCGTTAGCTGTGTGGCTTGGACGGTCCTTACTGGGTAATGGTTGCCAGCAACAGATAGATACAGCCGGACAGCAGTGCAGCAGCTGGCACGGTGATCACCCAGGCCGCAGCAATGGTCATAAAATGGCTGCGACGAACCAGCTTGCGGCGACGGCGCTCTTCGGGCGCAATACGCTGCTCGGGAGGACGGCCATTGGCCGATGTCTTCATCCGGCGCTCGTGATGCCATTCACGGAAGAACCCAACGCCAAAGACCGCACCGACAGCAATATGCGTGGATGAGACCGGCAGGCCCAGCCAGCTGGCCACGATCACGGTGATGGCCGCCGACAGCGACACACAATAGGCGCGCATCGGGTTCAGCTTGGTGATCTGGCTGCCCACCATGCGGATCAGTTTTGGCCCGAACAGGAACAGACCAAAGGAAATCCCAAAGGCGCCAATGACCATGACCCAGGTCGGAATCGCAACTTTGGAGGCAAAATCACCAAATTCGGAGGCGTGTACAATCGCGGCCAGCGGGCCAACGGCATTGGCCACATCGTTTGCCCCGTGGGCAAACGACAGCAGCGCTGCCGAAATCACCAGCGGAATGCGGAACAAAATTTTCAGAGATTTGTTGCGGTTTTCCATGCCTTCGGACTGGCGCTTGATCAGCGGCGCGGTGATGACATAGGCAAGTGCGCCAATCATGGCTCCGATCAGAAGGGCGGTCTGCAGGTCGATCTTGATGATCCGTTTTAGGCCTTTCAGGGCCAGATAAGAGGCAAAAGCACCGGCCATGATACCCACAAGGACAGGTACCCAGCGGCGCGCTGCGGCGATCTTGTCGTCCTGGTAGATGATCTTGGCTTTGATCAGGGCAAGAAACAGCGCGGCAATGACGCCGCCAAGCACCGGAGAGATCACCCAGCTGGCAGCGATCTTGCTCATGGTGGGCCAGTTCACGGCAGCAAAGCCGGCAGCCGCAATGCCTGCGCCCATGACGCCACCAACCACCGAATGGGTGGTCGAGACCGGTGCGCCGACCCAGGTTGCCAGATTGACCCAAAGCGCCGAGGAGATCAACGCGGCCATCATGGCCCAGATGAAGACTTCCGAGGTGGCAACAACCTGCGGATCAATGATGCCTTTGGAAATGGTAGAGACCACGTCCCCGCCTGCGAGCAAGGCGCCGGCACTTTCAAAGAAGGCCGCAATGACGATGGCGCCGCCCATGGTCAGCGCATTGGCGCCCACGGCAGGTCCCATGTTGTTGGCGACATCATTGGCGCCGATGTTGATGGCCATATAGGCGCCAAAGACGGCAGCGGCCACGACAATCAGATTGGTTTGACTGCTGTCAAACATCATTGCAGCACCAAGACCAACCAGCACGATGAACACCAGCGCGATGCCTGGTGCGACCATGGGTCGTGCAACATATTGGGTGGCGGTCTCAAGATGCGAGAACCGGTGCAGGTCGCGGTCCAGCGTTTCCAGATGGTCAGCGTCGTTGGGCGGTGTGCTCACGAAAAATGTCCCTTCGGCAGGAAGATAGAGATCAGGCAGGTTGGGGACGCACTAAGGGAGCCGGCCTGTTGAGGCAAGCTAAACTGTCACAAAAATGTCGTATTGGTGTTACAATTGGCGCAAAAGGGTCTGTAGCTCGGGTTCCCGCACTAAGTTTGCGGCGTCCTGTGGGCTGAACCATTTACGCTGCCGTTGGTGGGCTTCGGGGTAGTCGTCCGACAATTCCACGTCCCGGATCGTATAGACAAAGGTTTCGACCGGCACTGGCAGGCCAGTCTTCAGTTCTTTGTCATAGCTGAAGGTGCCAATCGGATCTCCTTCGACACAGCCTTTTTGCACGCCGGCTTCTTCCCAGGCTTCCTGCAGAGCGGACTCGGCGCCATCCTTGCCGTTGATCGGCCAGCCCTTGGGCAGGATCCATCGCCCAGTGCCGCGACTGGTGACCATGAGGACTTCTTTTCCCTGACTGGCCGTCCGGTAGCAGAGGGCTGCAACCTGGATGCGTTTGGGGCGAGAGAGCATGGGTTTGATCATTTCTTCCCATGCCTGGGTGAGAATTGGGCTCATCTTGTGCTGCTCATTGTTTGTCTTGGCGAGGCCGTGCCTTGCGAAACTGTTAACAAAATAGGGGTTTGGCGGAAAAGTACAACCAGTTTAGACCTTTTTATGTGTTGAACTGATGACGGGCGCGCCGAGCGGGAGTTGGTAACTTTAACATCCTGTGTGATTTCAGGCGTGACTTCAGGGAGGGGCATTTCAGCGGAACCTGATTGACTTTCCTATCCTCGACTGACCCAGATGAAGCCGGAAACAAAGTTGAAAAACCTGATAGGCAAAACATGAAGACAGCATTGATTACAGGCGCCGCGCGGGGCATCGGCCTCGCAACCGCACGTGGGCTAATTGCAGAGGGTTGGCAGGTGGCAGTTTTGGACCGCGACAGCGCAGAGCTTGCCAAGGTGGCTGAACTTCTGCCCGACGCGATGGTCATTGATGCGGATGTCTCGGTGCCAGCTGATGTGGAAAGGGCCGTGTCGCAGATAGAGGCGGGCTTTGGCCGTCTGGATGGGCTGGTGAACAATGCAGGTGTGGCGGATTTCGGACCGATCCGTGAAACCACATTCGAGCGCTGGCGCCGGGTGATGGAAACCAACCTGGATGGCCCCTTTCTGATGACCCAGGCCTTTACTGATCTGCTGGCGGCAGATGGCGGTGGGGCGGTGGTGAATATCACCTCGATCTCTGGTCTGCGCGCCAGCACGCTGCGGGTGGCCTATGGGACCTCCAAGGCGGCATTGGCGCAGTTGACACTGCAGCAGGCGGTGGAACTGGGAGAGTTGGGCATTCGGGTCAATGCGGTGGCGCCTGGTCCGGTGGCCACCAAGCTGGCGATGGCGGTGCACAGCCCGGAGATTATTGCAGCCTATCACGATGCCTTACCGCTCAATCGCTACGGTAAGGAAGAAGAGGTCGCAGCGGCGATCACGTTTCTTTTGTCGGACAAAGCGAGCTTTGTCACTGGGCAGATCCTGGCGGCAGATGGCGGCTTTGAAGCCACTGGTATCGGGCTGCCCGCTCTGCGAGATTAACGTAGAGCGGGGGGCTCCCGCCTGTCGGGCGATGCATCTGCAGATGCCCCGCCGACAGTTGGGGGTGGCCGCGCGCCAGCTTTGCTGGCGCGCGGCGGTGGCGCTATTTGCGCCGTTTTGCCCGCAGCGTTGGGTCTTCCTGTGTGGGATCCTCGGGCCAGGGGTGGCGCGGGTATTGTGCGCGCATGTCTTTGCGCACATCGGCGTAAGATCCGGCCCAGAACCCCGGCAGATCCCGGGTGATCTGGATCGGGCGCTGGGCAGGTGACAAAAGCGTCACCTTCAGGGGCACACCACCGACGCTCGGATGGCGGGTGACGCCAAACAGCTCTTGTAGACGTACAGAGATCTCGGGGGCTTCGGTGCTGTAGGTGATGGGGATTTTGCGTCCCAGCGGGGTGGTGAAACTGCCCGGTGCTTCGCGGTCCAACAGCTGTGTCTGGTCCCAGGTCAGGGCCGCACGCAGGGCAGGCAGCAGGTCGAATTGTTTCCAGGCGGCTGCAGTCTTGACCCCGCCCAGCATTGGCAACAGCCAGTCTTCGAGACGGGCCATTAGCCCTGCAGTCGTGAAATCCGGTAGATCATGGCCATCGTCGCGCAACAGCTCGACCCGGGCAGCAAGCCGCGCCGCCGCCCCGTCCAGCCTGAGCCCGAGATCACGGATACCTTCCAGCATGGCATGGGCGACAGCGTCGGGCGGCACATCCTTCCACAGGCGATCATCAAGGGTGATGGCGCCAAGGCGCTCCTGTTGGCGGGCGTCTACGCGGCGATCCCGTTTGGACCATTGGCACTGATCCTGCCAAGTGATCTGATCTTTGAACAGGGCATGGATTTCGCCCAGTGTGATCTGCACAGCCATGCGCACGCGCGCCTCGCGCGGGTTTCCGTCGGTGTCCAGTGCGACGATGAAAGGGGCAGTGGCCAGCGGGTCGCTTGGGTCCAGCAGCACGCCTTTGCCGCCAGAGAGCACATAACGTGGCTGGTCGCCTTTGCGCCGCTGGCCGATCCGGTCAGGGTAGGCGAGGGCAGCCATGGCCGCAGCAGAGAGCTCGATGTGGGCACTGCGGGCCTGCTTTCCAACCGCTTGCTTTTGCAATCTGCGGCTTTCGCTGCGAATGCGGTCCACCACCGGAAAAGAAAGCTGGTAGGGACGTTTGCGCTGAAAGGCTTTCGGATCCTTCAGGGCTTCCAGGCGCAGGGCCAGATCGCTGGGCGCGCCACGCAGTGGGTCGCGTTCCGCCAATAGGGCGGCCAGATCGGCAGCTTTCGGCCCGGCGCTAAGCAGCATATGGCCCAGGCGGGGATGCAGCGGTAGCGTTGCCAATGCCTTGCCATGGGCGGTCATCTGCCCCTTGGCATCCAATGCCCCGAGCATCTGCAAGAGCTTTCGTGCCTCGGCCATGGTGCCGTCGGGGGGCGGCGTCAGAAAGGCCAAATCCTGAGAATCTGCCCCCCAGAGCGCCAGTTCAAGCGCTAGCCCGGTCAAATCGGCCGAGGCGATTTCAGGCGGGGGAAAGGCGGCCAGTGCGCCTTCTTCTCCTTTGGTCCAGAGCCGGTAGGCTGTCCCTGGTGCGACACGACCCGCGCGCCCCTGACGCTGGGTGGCTTCGGCGCGGGTGACCTTTTCGGTCACCAGACGCGACATGCCCGATCCAGGATCAAAGCGGGCGCGCCGGGCTTGGCCCATATCGACCACGACGCGAATGTCCTGAATGGTGAGCGAGGTTTCGGCGATGGATGTCGCGAGAACCACCTTGCGCCCTGTTGCGGCCGGGCGAATTGCGGCCTGCTGATCTTTGAACGGCAGCGCGCCAAACAGGGGCTGGATCTGGCAATCACCCGGCAGGCGTGAGGCAAGGTTTTGTGCGGCCCGGCGGATCTCGCCTTCGCCGGGCAGAAAAACCAACAGTCCGCCGCCCATCTGGGCGCCTTTGGCGGTGTCACGGCTTTCCTTTTCGGCCTGTACCACCAGATCGCAAAGCGCATCCAGGCGGCGCGCTAGTGGCCCAAGCGGACGGTCCAGCCAGCGGGTTTCTACCGGAAAGGCACGCCCCTCGGAGGTGATCAGCGGGGCCTCGATCAATGTCGCCACAGGCGCGGTATCCAATGTAGCGGACATGGCCAGCAGGATCAGATCCTCGCGCAGAGCACCAGCCACTTCGAGGCAGAAGGCAAGGCCAAGATCAGCGTTGAGAGAGCGTTCGTGAAATTCATCAAAGATCACCGCACCGATGCCGGGCAGGTCTGGATCTCTTTGGAGCATGCGCGTCAGGATGCCTTCGGTGACAACCTCGATGCGTGTGGATTTGCTGGTCTTGGCTTCACCACGGATACGATACCCGACAGTCTGTCCAACCGGTTCGCCCAGGGTTTCTGCCATGCGTTCTGCGGCGGCACGAGCCGCGAGGCGGCGCGGCTCCAGCATGACAATGCGCTGATCGGTGAGGCCTGCCTGCAGCATGGCCAGTGGCACCTTTGTGGTTTTTCCTGCACCCGGCGGCGCCTGCAGGACGGCACGGTTCTCGCGCGTCAGGGCGGCCAGCAACTCGGGTAGGGCGTCATCAATCGGCAGGCGTGTCATGCGGGGATGTGTCATGCCTCGCTTATCACCAAAGCCTACGGTCCTTGTCCAGAGTGCATGGCCAAGAGCGCAAAAAGCTAAAGTGCAGGGCTGCCGGTTGACGGGGCTTTGGACTTGCGCCTCCTGAGACAAGGTTCACACTGGACAACCGGAGCCGGGCTGCGTCAAGTATGCGGAAATTTTTGCGACCTGTTCAAAATCTGGAGACCCGGCATGAATATCGCCGAGCTGAGCGAGAAGATCCTAAATGGCGACCGTCGGGCCCTGGCCCGTGCCATCACCCTGGTGGAGAGCGGTCGCGAGGACCATCGCGCCCAGGCGGGCGAATTGCTGGCCTTGCTGGCGCAATCGGGGCGTCAGGCGCTGCGCATTGGCCTTTCGGGCACACCCGGGGTGGGGAAATCCACCTTTATCGAGAGCTTTGGCATGATGCTGGTGGCACAGGGGCTGCGGGTCGCGGTGCTGGCGGTGGATCCCAGTTCGGCGCGTTCTGGTGGTTCCATCCTGGGGGATAAAACCCGCATGGAGCGCTTGAGCCGCGAAAAAAACGCCTTTATCCGACCCTCGCCGAGCCAGACCAACCTCGGCGGTGTCGCGCGTCGCAGTCGCGAAGCCGTGGCTGTCTGCGAGGCTGCCGGGTTTGATGTAGTGCTGATCGAGACGGTCGGGGTGGGGCAGTCAGAAACCGTTGTTGCGCAGATGTCGGATCTGTTCTTGCTGCTGCTGGCGCCCGCGGGCGGAGATGAGCTGCAGGGCGTGAAGCGCGGCATCATGGAAATGGCGGATATCATTCTGGTCAACAAAGCTGACGGAGATCTGAAATCGGCAGCGATGCGCACCTGTGCCGACTATTCCGGAGCCCTGCGCCTGCTGCGCAAACGGCCGCAGGATCCCGAAGGCTATCCCAAAGCGCAGACCGTTTCCGCGCTCGAGGACAGCGGCTTGCAGAGCGCCTGGGACGCAATGCAAGAGCTGGTCGACTGGCGACGCGAACAGGGGCACTGGGACCAAACCCGCGCCGATCAGGGACGCTATTGGTTCGGCGAAGACGTGCGGCAGGCCCTGTTGTCCCGGCTGGAAACCCCCTGGGCGCGGACGCGGATGGCAGAGCTGTCAGATCAGGTGGCTGAGGGAGACCTGTCCCCGGCAACTGCGGCGCAGGATTTGCTCAAAGGCCTGGGCGTAGCTGGCTGAGTCCGGGGTGCGACTGCCTGTCGGGAGACCGCAGGCGTGAGAAGGTGGTAGAGTTTGCCGACTAAGAGGGCTGGTAAAAGGCTCTGTGAAGGCCTAAAGAGCTGTTGAAAATCACAGGTTGGAACGGGCTGAGCCATTTCAACGGGGTGCTGCCACAAAACCCCGTCATATGGCTTGACCCTCGGGGCGATTCCTCCTAAACGCATCCAACCAGTTTTCGGGCGTCGCTTTTGGCTGCGCCCTTTGAGATATGGCAGACGATTCGGGGCAATCCTCCGGCGCTGCCCCAGATACGAAGGATGAACCTATGTCGCGCCGTTGCGAACTGACCGGAAAAGGCCCGATGACTGGCAACAATGTCAGCCACGCCAAAAACAGAACTCGTCGTCGGTTTCTGCCGAACCTGAACGATGTAACCCTGCAGTCCGAGGCTCTGGGTCGCGGCATCAAGCTGAAAATTTCGGCTGCTGCTCTGCGCAGTGTTGATCACCGCGGTGGTCTGGACGCTTTCCTGGCGAAAGCCAAGGACGATGAGCTGTCCACAAGCGCGCTGAAAGTGAAAAAAGAGATCGCCAAGGCGCAGGCCGTTCAAGCCTAATCTCTTTTCACGATAGAATTTGAAACGCCGTGCATCTGAAGATGCGCGGCGTTTTGCCGTTTCAGGCGATTGTATTTCCAACTTGCAGCGGCGGTCTGGCGGGGGCATATGGGTATCCATGGCACGTTTCCTGCGGATATATCTGGCCTTAAGTCTGGCCTTGGTTGTGGCCCTGACGGGACATGCCTCGGCGAGCGCGCAGGGCAGCCAGGATGCTGCAGGGCAGATGGTGATTTGTTCCGGCAGTGCTGCCGTCGTCATCTATGTGGACAGCGAAGGGCAGCCGACCCAGGCGCCGCATTTTTGTCCTGACTGTGTGATGCACCTTCTGGATGCGCTGCCATTGCCGGATGCTGCGAGCTTTTTGGCCTATGCAGGTCAAGCGTTTGAGCAGACACAGATCCTGCCATGGCAGGACAACCGGGTCTTGCTGCATGCACTGGCACGGGCACCGCCAGCTTTGATCTAAGACAGGGATGGCCCTAGGCCAACCCTGTATCAAATCAAGATCAGGTCAGATCGGGTCTGTTGCCCCAAGCTGACCAAACCGATTTATTCTTTTCAAACCCCTGAAAGAGGAGACAGATGATGTCCCTGAAATCCGTCCTGTTTGCGGCTGTAGCCGCAGTGAGTTTTGCTGGTTCCGCCTATGCCGAAGGCGCCAAGATCATGGTGCATGATCAATTCGCCCGTGTGTCGGCCAAGATGTCCAGCAGCGGTGCTGCCTTTATGGAGATCATGAACATGTCCAGCGAAGATGATCAGCTGGTAGAGGCGCGCTCTGATATTGCCAAGCGGGTCGAGCTGCATACGCATATGGAAACCGGTGACGGTGTCATGAAGATGGTGCATGTCGAAGAAGGTTTTGCGATCCCCGCCGAAGGCAGCCACATGCTGCAGCGCGGCGGCGATCATGTGATGTTCATGGGTCTGACCCAGGAGCTGAAGCATGGCGATGTGGTGCCTGTGACCCTTGTCTTCAAAAATGCTGGCGAGGTGACAATCGAGATCCCAGTCGATCTGGAGCGCAAGCCTGGTCATGGCGGCCATATGAAGCACTCGAACTAAACAGTGTGACAGTCGGCTGTTGCGCGGCGTCAATCCGCGCCGCAGTCGTCCTGTGCGTCCACCAAGGTCGCCCCCGTTGGGGCGGCCTTTTTGCTTTTGCGATCTAATCAATGGGCTTGAACGGTGTGGTGGGCGCAGTGTGGAGAAGGGTTTTGGAGGGATACCTAACTGATCTGGGGAGCCCAATGGGCGTATGTCGAAACATCTCATGTTTGAGAACGGTACCGCCTTCTCCTTCAAGATAAATGGCAGATGGAAGGGGGCGTAAAAGGCAGGGATAAGTGCAATTGGGAAAATGGTCTGCTTTGCCGTACGGAAATATGGAGCGGCAGGGAGCGTGTTGGCGCCCTGAACGGACTATTTCTGCTAGGAGCTCTAGATAAAGGAGCCTTCATCCTCTGAGGAATATGAAGCTTCTTCTGAATTTTCCTGGGAGGTTCAATCTGGTTGAGCGCTCAAGATGGTGCGAGGTTAGCTGGGGCTTTCGATCAGTTTGAAACCTTCAGCAAGCCAGGGCAGGCGGGAGATGGCCGGATCCACCATTTGACGTTTGATCAAGCCCTGAATGGTCTGGGCGACGCTGCGCGGCAACTGATCGGCCCAATCATTGCTGGCAAACAGGGAAATGGTGCGCGCTGAAGTTCCAAAGGGCAGCGGAAAGGCCTCAATATCATCGTGGAAACGTGCGGCGCGCATGTAGCCAAGCGGCGTGGTCACAGCCCAACCGATACGGCCTGCAACCATGGCCATCAGGGCCAGATGTGAGCCGATTTCGAAGCGGTTTTCAAACTCGCTCTGGTGCTGCTGGAGTTGTGCTTCGATCTGCTGCGAGATGAGCTGATCTCCGGCGTAGCGCAGGAAAGGCAGGCTCTCTAGCTGGCTTGCAGCCGTCTTTGCGCTGGCGATCATGCCTTTGGGAGCCACCAGGATGAAAGGGTCGCGTACCAGTGGGAACTCGATCAGTCCCTCATGCGGCTCTCCCGTGGTCGCTGTGACCGCAATATGGATCTCACGGGCCTCGATGGCGCGCAGAATGTCGTGGCTGGAAGCGGTGATCATCTTGAAGCGACATTCGGTCAGGCTCTCGGCGAGGGCCGTCACCAGGCGCGGCGTCAGATCATTGTCGAAATCATCAATCAGCCCGATGGAGAGGGCGGGCAGGTGGCTCAGATCCATCATCGAAAGCTCGCTCTGCGCCAGACGCAGCTCGGACAAAACCGCCTCGGTTCGGGCCAGAAAATTACGCCCGGCAGAGGTCGGCACCATGGGGCGGCGGCCATGATCGACCAGATCAGCCCCCAGGGCTTTTTCAAGATTTCGCAACTGTTGGCTGACGGCTGGCTGACTCAGACCGGTGACTTCTGCTGTCTGCGCGACTGAACCGGTTTTGGCCAAGGTTTCAAAAACCTCCAAGCCTCTGAGGGTAACGCCCTTCATCAACATACACATACTCCGGAGAAAAAAATTCTGGGATCAGTTTTCCCGGGCGAGGGCTGTCGGGTCAAGGGTGCCTTTGTGGCTGCCGTTCCCCCTAAAGTGACATCCGAGGGACAGGTATTGGCTGGGCAGTGGTCGTGGATCACGAAGGCTGTGGCACCGGCCAGCCGATTTGACGTTTTGAATACTGCTGCGCATTCCCCGAAAAGTGACGGACTGGCCCAAAGGCGATTGCACTACTCCAGAGCGGGATGCGCAGTCAAAGCCGCGGGTCAGCTTGTTGCAAACCTGATCTGCTAGCCGCAGGTTTTGGCGGCGGAGTCGCCAAACAGCTTGTAGCGTTCCCAGAGCTGCTCATCACGGTGATTGCTGGACTGACGTACCACCTGTGCCTGATGTGGGTCGCCAAACCATTTGGAGACGGTCTTGCGATCAGAGGAGGTCAGCTGGATGTTTGCCACTTTTTGAATGCAGCGACACAGCGAGGGGCTGGCGGCAGAGCGATCCGATTGCCGACAGGCACGTTCGATAACCCCGGCATTGGCTGGTTGCGGCGACAGGAGTTCCACGGTGAGAACCTGAACGGCCAAAACGGCACAAAGCCCTGCGCGGCGCAGGGAGAAAAGCGGCAGTGTCATCAGGTGTCCCTCGTGTATCGATGCTCGGAGTTTAGGCCCGGTTTTGAGGGAATATGCCGAAACTGGGAATGGGATTCAATCATGGTTAAAGCGTAGTCAGAAATGCGCAGAAATTTGCCGGGTGCTTACGTGAGGAAGAAAGCGTCGAAGGGCGCCGCTATCCCTGGACCGGCGGCACCGCCGGTCAGCGCCCGACCCTCCCCACGGGAGGGCGCTTCACGCCCACCCAGGGTCAGGCGCTGACCTTGTTGGATTAAAGCACCCCTAAAAAGCGGAGGCCAATTTGTACGACTGCATAGAGTAGATCGAGAGCTGTATACCCAAGGTGTGCCAAGCGTGCGGTCTTGACCTCTTTACTGTCAAAGATCTTGCCACCTCTCTCAGTCACCACTGCCATTTTCGACACCCGGCTAAACACTCGGGTTGTCACGTCTGCGCCGGGCAGGGGCGGTGCGCCATCTGGCAAAGGCAAGAGCGCGTCGTTGATCAGCTCAGGAATGTCATGCGTAAAATCGTCAGCCAACTCCGGTTCGCTGAGCACTTCGAGGATGGGCTGGGCCTGTCGCAGCAGTTCTTTGTCGTCCGGTCCTAGCGCCTTGAACGCTTGCTGTGCCAGTTGCTCACGGTTGGCGGCCACCTCTGGATGATTGGCGCGAATGCCATGCACGCCTTCCACAACTGCATTGAGCAGGGCGAGGTTGTCCTCATTGTCCGGCAGTTCGTGCGTCTCATGTAATTGACTACGCAGGCTACCTGCAACGCGGGTGAGGGTGAGTTCGGCGTTTTGTGGATCGGTCTTGTACTTGGTCAGAACCCGGTTGAGTTTTTTGACATTGCCAGCCTGTTCGGACAAGCCATTGTGGCCCCCAAGGCAATCCTCAAGTGCATCACTAATTTGCGACAGCGAAGCGGAGATCGTGACTGGGTTTTCTACCGCGATCGGAACCGCGCGGAACTTTCCGGTCTCTGGGTTTAGTTCAATGGTTTCTGCCATCGGCAGCTTTTCCGAGAGCATCGTTGCTTTTATACGCTCGATTTCTTTGGCGACGGCTTCGGGGCCTGTCTCCCAGATGGCATTTTCAATCTGGGCTACCCGGCGTTGTAACTCCCAGTTGAGTGGTTTTCCGTCGAGAAAACCTTTGTACCAAGTGCGCCAGAAGGTCCATTCGAAAGTGGCTGAACTCCAATGACCGAATATATTATCGATCACGGACTGGACGTCTGGATGGGCTTTGTTGCACAAATCGGGTGAGGGATTCATTTCGTGAATCCAGCATGGTAGC
>NZ_CYSG01000015.1 GCF_001457775.1 Phaeobacter sp. CECT 5382 | reverse complement strand
TCATCGCGCGATATGCGGATCGTCACCTGATGCGGTTCTTCCGGGGGGATGCTGCGTTCGCCATCCCGGAGCTATACAAAACTCTGGAACTGGAAAACTATTTCTACGCCATCCGCCTTCGGGCCAATCGCGTTCTTCAGGGCAAGATTGCGCATCTGCTCAAGCGCCCTGTGGGTCGTCCGCCAAAAGGCGTGAAGCGCATCTACGGCGACTTCCAATATCAGGCGGCATCTTGGGACAAACCTCGTCGTGTCATCGCCAAGGTGGAATGGCATCCCAGCGAGTTGTTCCCGCGCGTGGGCTTCGTGGTCACCAACATGCCGATGGAACCCGACTGGATCATCCGCTTCTACAACCAACGCGGCACCGCCGAGCAATACATCAAGGAAGGCAAGCAGGCGATCAACTGGACCCGTTTGTCCTGCAAAGGCATGGCGCAGAACGAGGTGCGGCTGCAACTCCATGCACTGGCTTACAATATCGGTGCCTTCCTACAGGGCACTGATCTACCTGATGAGATAGCCGACTGGTCACTGACAAGCCTGCAGACGCGATTGATCAAGATTGGTGCGAGGGTTGTGCGTCACGCCCGTGCAATCACCTTCCAACTGGCCGAGGTGGCTGTCAGCGGCGATCTGTTCAACCGCATCCTTGCGGCCATACATCGGCTGCGCGCACCGCCGGTTCCCTAATGACAACATCGTTAATCATAAAACCTGAACAAAAGCGGCTCAACCGGTCTATCCATACGGGGGTCGGTCAGACCAATATCCGGATCAACCTCGCCCCCGAGACCGGAAATCGGGCGCAGTTCGCGCGTCAGATGCCCGAACAACGGCACCATGGGTGCAAGAGGCTTGATAGGAGCGCAGAACAGCGGCAAGGTGGGCGGGAGGACGTTCTACTTGGGGAATGTCAGTTGAGTACTTTCTAAGAATAAGGAGAACAAACCACGCGGGCGTCATAGAAGTTAGAAACTTCCTAGACTACATAATCTACAATTTATTATATAACGTAGTTGCCCGTGTCTTGTTGATTTCCATGTTTCTTTTGGGTGGATACTTTACTCTTGCGGGCATGGCAGGAGCAGACTTCGAGGAAGATGAAAATCTCGTAACAGTCATAGCATCGATATTCTTCTCTTCAACAGAACGCGAAACTCGCGACGCCACTACAAACATCTCTTACTCTCACTTCATAAACAGCAATCAAGCGACACGATTTGCTCAATGGTATGGAACCTCGAAGGACGCCCAGCCTTTCCACGAAACAGCAAAGGGAACCTGCGTAGAAGTGATCGAAGAGTACCATACAGGGCGAGTCAAAGTTGCTTACCATTTTGACTGGGACAGAAATACTGTTCTCGCTCCTGAATACCTGTCAAAGATAAAGTCAGATCAGTCGTGTGACTTCTCAACTGGACGCTTGGTCTCAATACCATAGTCATAAACTATTGTAAGAAAGCAACGAGATGCAGAGGTTGAGCTGGTGAAATTTACCATTATTTCAATAGGGTATATTATTTCCTTATTCGTCGGATGGTTCGGCTGGCAGTTGTCAGCTGCCTATGGTGGATATCTTTTCGTAGAGCACGATCTGGGAAGTCAATCTGGATGGCTTTGGTTTTTTTCAACTACATTGGTATGGGGGTGCTTAATCTACGGCCTGATTGCTGCCGCTTTCTTTCTCGTCGTCTATGCAAAAATCGCTAGGGAATTCGATGTAGATTTGGGCCCAGAAACTCGACATGGTGGAGTGATCACTTTGATTTTGATTTGCTCGTCTTTGGGGTCATGCGCAGGTACAATTGCCGGTCTTCCTGACAATCCAGAAACAGAATTCCTCTATAAACCCGTACTTGAAAGCGAAATGTTCAATTAATCACCGATTCGGCCCGCGCGCTCGGCGGGTGGAACGTTTAGCAATGCGTTTTTTCTGCTTCCCCGATTTCTTGGCGTTCATGCTCCTGCTAGCGCACAAAATCTCGGTGCAAGTCAGCCTTGCCGATAATCGCCCGCACGACGCCAATGGATTTTCCGCATTTCTGGGACAATGAAAATCGGATGCGAGTCATCAACGCAGCATCAAAAACGGCCAAATTTTTTCGCAGTCGGTTGAATGCGCCCCGCCAGATCGGTTTATAGTGGTCTCGCCGATGAAAAAATTAGACTACAACCATCAGACTGGGAGGTTCAAACATGGGCCCACTAATCTTTGCTATACCAGCTATGATAATGGCACTTATTGGTATCGTTGTGTACGCAACTTTTGGACTGCTGTTTGGGGTGTTTGCTACGACTAGTGCGGCGGGGCGGCTTGCACCAAGTAAGATCGGGATGACGCTTGGAGTGGGATTTCTTAGCTTTGTTGTTAGCAAAGCTATGCTTGGGTCGGGAGAAAATGGCTATGAAAACACAATTCTATTTGTTGTTTCACTACTGATCGGTTCATTTGCGATGCTCTTCTTTGCGGTTGTTTTCGCGGTCACTTCTCGTCGCGAACAGCCACAGATGACATTCAAGGAACAAGAGTTCGTTGACGCACAGATCAAGAGTGACGTCGAGGTTGGCGGATGGGGACTAAGAAAGTCTTCCTATAGCGACAACCAACACCTAAAAGCACGAGAGAAACACAAAAGACGCCAAAGGGACGCACGGCTTACTTCGCAACACAACACATTTTCTTGGTAGTGTGAAGTCTAGTGTCCTGCATGGCGGTAGAACCCGTGAGGCCGGAGCCAAAGCCCCGGCCAAGTATGCCAACCCAACAGACCCAACCCAAACCTGGAGCGGACGTGACCGCAAACCAGCATGGGTTCATGAAGCCTTGCAGGCCGGGAACAGCATTGACGATCTGACAATCTGAATTCGGATTTGTCGGCTGTTTCTATCGCCCTCTTGAGCGGTCTTTGTCTGCTGCGTTGCGCGCTGCAGATTTGAACTCCTTCTTTGCGTCCCCCGTTTTGCCAAGCGAGAACCGCTTGGCCGGGGCGGAAGGTTTTGATCCTGATAACCCCTGGCGGATACCCATCGCACCGCCAGGCGCGAGGTTTGGCGCGGGTGTCTTCTTTGCAAGCTTCGGCTCCAGCCTGGGATGGGCGTTGTCCTTATCGCGCAGGGGTGCGTCTTTGGCAGCGAAGTTGAACGGCTTGCGGCTTTGCTCAGTCAAGATGATCTCCGGTGGTGTGAAGGAAAATGGCGGCCCTGAGGCCGCCATTTGTAGTCATGCGGCAGATGCTTCCTGCCTGGCGATTTAGATCACCTCTGTGACGGCCTCCTCTGCTTTGTCCTCTTCCGGGGCGGCATGCAGGTTGGCGCCCCTGTCTCTGAGGCCCTCTTCCTCAAACCAGGGTGACTTCTCTGCAATCAACGGCGGCATGTTCTCAATGAACACCAGCTGCTTGTCCTTGTGCATCCGCATCAGCTCATCTGGGTAGGCCAACTTGCGCTGAGAGGCCGCAGTGGTGTCAGTTGAGGTGGTGCTGTCACTGGTGGTGATGCCGCCCTGCCCATGGCTGGTGCCAAGGGCACGAGATACGGCGGAACTCAAATTCCACACGGTGGTCTCCCCGCAGAGCGCTGAGAAGTACTTTGCTGTCATCTCGTCACTGGAGCCGAAGTAGTTCAGCATACCGGTATTGGAGATGAAGCTCTGCCAACCCTTGCCATAAATCCGCTCCAGCTGGTTGAGATCCTGAACAATACCCCAGATCTGCAGGCTATAGCCTGCCATCAGCCCATAGGCCTGTTCGATCATCGAAAGCCGCCCCAGGGCTGCCATTTCATCCAAGATGAACAGCACTGGCTTTTCCGGGCGCTCCTCAATGTTGCGGGCATTCACCGTCAGGGATTGTTGGATCAGCAGCCGCAGCCAGGGCGCGAAGGTGGTGAGACGGTCCGCAGGCAGCACCAGATAGATAGTCATCGGTTTGCGCTTTAGGTCTTCAAAGCGAAAGTCAGACTTGGACAGGTTCTCCTGAATGCGGGCGCTGTCCAGGAAGTGGGTGTGGGCCTGCGCGGTGGTGATTACGCTGGAGAGCAGCTTTTCTTCTTTCTGCAGGCAGCGTGATCCAGTGCTGGCGACGATGTGGTGCTGTGAGTTCAGCATCCGGGTGAACAGGGCCTGCTGGTCCTCTCCGTCCAGTAGGGTCAGCTCACGTACCCGTGTCAGGGTGCGCTGTCCGTCTTCTTCGGGATCGGTGGCTACATAGAGGATCAGCCCTTGCAGGAAGGCGGTTGCCTCCTGATCCCAGAAGGCCTCGCTGCTCTGACCTTTCACCACCAGGGCATCAGCCAGGATCATGGCGTTCTCCGTTATATCCACGTCACCGGGTTTGAGCCAATCCAGTGGATTGAAGCAGGCCGCATCAAAGCCTTTGACATTGGCGATGTTCCAGGGATCGACGATTTGCACGTCCTGTCCCATCGCCATGCGGGCGGCTGCGGTGATCTTGGCGTTTTCCCCCTTTGGATCGATGATCACGGTGGAGCCGTTGTAGGTCAACAGGTTCGGGATGATCTGGGTGGTGCCTTTGCCTGAGCGGGTGGGGGCAACCGTCAGGCAGTGACGGTCACCTTTGTAGGTGACGGCCTGCAGGATGTTGCCGCTGATGACGTGACCGAGGCGGATGCCACCAGTGCCCAGGACATTGTGTTCTTCAAGGTCTTGGATGTCAGCCCAGCGGCTGGAGCCGAACGTGGTTGGCACAGCACCCAGCGCCTTGACGGCCCGGCCAAACCAATACCCAAGGGCTGCGCAGAAG
Source organism: Phaeobacter sp. CECT 5382 (assembly GCF_001457775.1). Classification (GTDB taxonomy): domain Bacteria; phylum Pseudomonadota; class Alphaproteobacteria; order Rhodobacterales; family Rhodobacteraceae; genus Pseudophaeobacter. The sequence continues at coordinate 77,407 of NZ_CYSG01000015.1, read as the reverse complement.
CCGACGATGGACAAGAGCCAAGTGGTGCTCCAGCCAAGCAGGTCGTTGGAGCCGATGGCAATCAGCAGCGCAATGGCGATCAAAGAAACAGTAAGGATCTGCCGGAACTCTCTGGCTTGGGGAGAGAAGAACCATCCGATGGCAAAGCCAAGGCTAGTAGACCCGGCCATCATCACGATCCGGATGAAGGCCATTTGGTTTTCATAGTCTTTGGTGCTGTAGCCGTTGTAGGCCCCATAGTTGTTGTCGAACAGCAGCTGGGCCGCAGCTTCAGTAACCGGCAGGCAAAGCGCTACCATCACGGCCAAAAGGGCCGCGTGTTTTGTGTGTCGTGTCATGACACTCTCCTAGTTTAGGGTTGCAAGTGTCAGGGACGTTAAGAATGAAAAATGCCCGTTTCACGGGGCAGGCGACGGGTATTTAGGGGTATCCGGGGTAGATCCGTAGAAGACGGAAGAGTTGACGCCGGGCAAGGAAAAGTTTGCTCGGTGCAAGCAATATGTAGAATTCTCCATATAGATGACTCGTCCAGCCAACAGATATCAATGCGAAAAATGGCAAAGGTACTGCACAAGGGAGAAGCAAGTTGGCGGAAGTTGTGGATCATGGGTTTTCTATCGAAACAAGTGAAGATGGCTCGGTCACCCGCCTAAAAATGGGCGGGGCTGGAATTGGTGGTGGAGCCTTTTTCGGCTTTGGTTTTGCCGGGCTGCTGATTGGAGCGTTATTGGCCCTGGCAGCTCAAAATGGCGTGGTGTTCTTTCTCATTTTCGGCGGCTCCATTATAGTTGCTTGCCTCATGGATGCGAACCGAAAGCAGCAGTATGAGTTTGAAGTTACGTCTAGCGCTGTCCGGCTTCCAAATGGCAAAGAGTACAAAAAGTCAGATATTTCGGAGCTTTTTGTCAAAAACAGTTCGGGACAAAATACCCAATCAGCAAATGTAGAAAGTGGAACAATAATCGTTGGTGGATCGGGTGTGACCGGGGCTGCAGTGGCTGGAGCGGCTGTTTTAGGTAACGCATCAAAGCAGATGGGTGCTGCCGCAGGGCAGGCGATTTCAGATTCACTGGCACAACGCGGATATTCGGTGGCTATCCGCCATGGTCGAAAAGTTATAACTCTTGCCAACCATCTCAAGCAGGATGACGCAATGTCACTGTTTAACAAAACCTCAGAGTTGTTGTGATGAACGTTTCGTTGAATAGTGCATCAATTCCTAGCTGCAAAAGAGGCAGTGGTTCCGGTGCACGCGAGGGTACCTAAGCGTCCAAGGCCCTGATCACCCCGCGCCAGTTTTGCCGCACACCTAGGATACGGATGACCGCAAGATGGTCAGCCTGCGCCTGGTAGATCACGACGTGCTGCCCGGTTTGATGCATGCGCACCGCTGGCGAAATCTCTGTATATTCCCGCGCCAGCTCTGGTAGGTAACATAAGGTCTCGAACACCTGTTCCAGCGTATCCAAGTAAAGATCGGCCTGTTCGCGCCCCCATGTCCTGACGCTGTAAAGCCAGACCTCTTCAAGATCGCTTTGTGCTTTGGGGGTGAGATACAGAGATAGAGGATCAGGCTGCCCCATGGGCCTCCTGCATGCGGGTTTTGAACGCGCCCATGTCAAAGGGGGTTGCAGCACCGCTTTGTAATCCATCCGTGACAGCGGTCTGCAATCTGTCCAGGGCTTGCTGTCTGTTCTGTTCTCGGCGGATCAGATGCTGAACATAGTCGCTGGTGTCTGAATAGCTGCCTTGTTCTGCCTGTGTTTCCACCCAAGCCTTCATCGGATCGGGAAGGGAGATGTCAATCGTTTCCATCTAAATTACTTTCGTTATATCAATAGTATAAGGAGTTTTCGGAATTTTGTCAAAACCACCGGGAAACCGCCGTCACCTTGAAAGACCGCGTGTGCGCCTGCGCTGACGATCCCTCTGCAACTGGTCCGGATCGCGGAGCCTGCGCAGGCTGGCGATGACATTGCGCATCATGATCTGGCGGTCCTTTTTTTGATCCTCCCGGAGCTTCTGCATCCGTTTTTGCAGCTTCTTGCGTTCTTTCATCTGGGCGGTCACCAGCCGGTCCCGCTGGGCTTGATCCCGTTTGGCGCATTTATAGGCCTCGCGCTCATTCTTGCGGCGGGTGAGCTTGGCAGCTCCCGTCAGGCGGTCGAAGATGCCGCGCAGCCTTTTATTGAGCTTGTTGGACCGGGCCTTTGTTTCCTCGCGCCACCGCTTTGCCTGTCCCTCTTTCAGCTTTTGCCGCTCACTGCGGTGTTCTGCCTTCATGGTATGATGTTCTGAACTCAGTGGTTCGCGCGCTTGTGCCTGGTTGGATTTGATCTCCTCAATATAGCCGCGCATCTGTTGGGTGACTTTGTGGTTCAGCTCCGCGCGGGTCTCGGCAACCGAGGGCAGGGACCCTGGATCACCAAACCGTGCCTTCACCTCTTTGGTCTTCAGGCCAGCCCACTTGGGGACGGAATAGACATTCCCATCCACATCCAGCGCCACAAAGCCGCGCCGGTCGCCTTGGGCCAGGAAGTACCCCCGCTCTTCCAGCGCATTCTTGAATCCGACCTGACTGTCTGATCGTTCCCAAGCGGATTGAAACAGCTGCTTGATCTCTCTGGGATCAATGCCGGTGCGTTTGGCCTGCTGCCACTCAGCAAGGGTGAAGTTCAACGGGCTCTTTGCGCCGTAGCTCTGCAGCCCCTTGGGCAGTTCCCAGCCATGATCAAGGAACAGCTCTTTCGACATATCCCGCAGCTTGTTTTTGAAATGCGGCAGGTTGATTGCCTTCAGCTCTTCGCCGTCAATCCGCGACCACACAACATGGGCATGACGCCGCCCTTCTTTCTCATGGATGACAATGGCGCGCGGCTGACCGTTGAGGTCAAGATGGTCTTCGATACGATTAGCGGCATCCAGGAATTGTTCTTCGCTGGCGACATGATCTTGTGGCGGGTTCAAGCTGAGAGAGAACAGATACTGGCGGCAGCGCGTTGCTTTGGAAATCGCATAGGCCTCTGTAAGGGCACCATGCAGATCTTCTGCCATGAACCCGCGTGTTTCCAGCAGTTCGATATGATCATTGTCGCGGCTGTTCATCAGATGGTCTGCCAGATCGGCAGCGCCAGAACGCTGGGAAGCTTTGAGGATCATGATTTTGCTCCCAGTGCTTGCAATAAGGTGCTGCGTATCCAGGCCACCTCTGACGCGGCGGCCTTCAGGTCGCTGTCCAATTCGGGATCAATAACCAGAGTTCCCTGATTCAGGTGCTTGGCAATCTGATTGAGATTGCTGGCCACGCGGGAGGCACCGAGATGGGCCAGCAGCTCTGCCAGAAGCTTTGCATCCAACTCCTGTGTCTGGCGGCGCGAACGGAAGCGCGGGGCATTGTCGGCAAAGACGACCGACTTGATGTAACCAGCCAAAGACAGGCTGCCCGCTCGCTGTTCCAGCAGCGCACGTTCCTCTTTCGTAAGGCGGATGGACAATGGAGGAATGCGTTTTGGTTTTGTGTTCTGTGCCTGATCCATTGCCGCCCATTAGGGGAACGTCAGCGACGGCAGCCCCAGCAGAGCATCATAGTCGATCTCTGTTTTGGGCCGCTGAACCGCTGATAAATCCCATGCTGCGTGCAACAAGGAGCGCTTACGGCGGGCCCCCGCAACCAGCGCTGCTTGCGCTGGCGTAAGAGGAAATTCCGGATCCGGCAAGCCGCGCTTAAAGCGAGCTCCCGCAACCAACTTCAGCGAACTCTCGCTAATATCCAAGCCCGCCCCCAAGGCGGGCTTTGTTACGTTCAGCATCTCCAATAGCTTACCACGAAGCTCAAGCGCGTGAAGCTTCACCGCGCTCGACAAGGTCTTTCCAGTCGAAGTCCGGCACAAAGGATTGGGGGGAGTAATACATCTGGGGTCTCCATTGATGTGATTGAAAATCGACACCAGCTTTGGAAACCTAAAAGGCCTCCCGTTTTGCTGCGCGTCACAAAAAACGCGCAGCAAAACGGGAGGCAAAAAAACAGGGAGAGCGGCGAGAGGGCATCCCTCTCGTCAAATTTGGGAAAGCGAGGAAGGAAGGGCGGATCGCGGACTTTCGCAGCGAGTGAACGTAAGCATTGCTTTTGAAGTGAAAGTTGACATTGGCGGGCGTTAACGCAAGTCAACCGGCATAGCCAGTGTGTTCGTAAAATCCACTCCGGTGTGCGTGTCTCCTTTTTCAACTATCGCCTCAGCGCCAGAAGCCCGCGAAGACGGGGCGTGGCAAGGTAGATGCGGATACCACGTGTCGTCCGGTCATAGATACCACGCGGCTCGGAGGCCTTGGGGCTGGGCAATAGCACTGATACAACTAGAAAAGCCGAGGCAGTAAACCCAACAACCGTTCCGAGGAAAAGCGAATTGTAGGACATCACCGCGAGTAAAAGTGCGGCAAGGGTTGGACTAACGATGTTCTCCAGATCATAGGCCAATCGCGACAGTGACAATGCACGGGTGTAACGCGCCTCTTCCGGCAGAACGTCCGGGATCGTCGCTTGAAAGGCCGGTGTGAAGGCGGCAGAGGCGGATTGCAGCAGGATGATCAAGATATAGACCTGCCAGACCTCGGTTACAAAAGGCAGTGCCAGTGCCACACCAGCACGCACCAGATCGAGTGACACCAGAAACGCGCGGCGCGGCAATCGGTCGGCGAACGCCCCCGCAACGGGCGCGATGGCCACATAGGCCACAATTTTGATGGTGAAGACCGTGCCAAGCACCATCGCAGCACCTTCGCCGGCAAGATCGAATGCAAGCAAGCCGAGTGCAACAGTCGCAAGACCGGTTCCCAGAAGAGCCATGACCTGCGCCAGAAACAGATGGCGGTAGGTGCGGTCGGAAGGGATGTCGAACTGGAGGACCTCAGAGATATCGGGCGATCGTTCGCAGCTCAGCGAGATCTGTTGCGGGGTCTTCGGCATCCAGGCAATGATCCATATGGTCGTGGATCAATGCCCGTTTGGCGTTCGTTATTGCCTTTTCGACAGCCTGCATCTGCTGGGCGATCTGAAGGCAAGGCTTACCGTCCTCGATCATCGCGATCACAGCGCGCAAGTGGCCATCAGCGCGTTTCAGCCGAGCGATAAGGGCGGGATGACTTGCATGGATATGGGGTTTTGACATAAGAGGCTCTTATCCTCCCCAGGGGGATAAGGCAAGACGAAGTCGTGAAAGAGAAGAACGGGCAGCCAGAGCAATGACAACCTTACGGACAATCAGAAAGGCCGTATTGGCAATGATGCTCTGTGCGGCCGTGACAGTCTGGTCGGTGGTGCCAACGACCTCTCATACGCCCGCCATCCTCGATGTGTTTCAGGATCACGCGGAAATGATTGCCGAGCACGGGCATTCGCATGGTCTGGAAGAAGACCTCGCCTGGGCAATGCACGGACACAGCCACGACAGCGTCGATCACGATCACAGTCAGGCCGTCGTGCCGCGCCCTGATCTGTCGCCGCAGCTACTCGATATCTACCGAACTGCGTGGCGACTGGGTTCAGACACCTCTGATCCGCTACAGGTATATCTGATCGAACGACCTCCGCGCGCTTGATCGACTGCACGCCATTGGTGTGCATTTCGCGATCAACAACACACATACGGAGTTCAATCCATGAATAAAGTCCATCTGGACTGGACCGATCCCGGCATGCGCCGGGTCGTGATCCTGTTCTTAATCACGCTATCGGCACTCTTTCTGAGTGCGGGCCATGCGCTTGCCCATAATGTCACCGAAGGCGACGCAGGCTACATCCAGGAAATCTGGGGAGTGAACATCATCCCCTTCATGTACCTCGGTGCCAAACACATGGTGACCGGATATGACCACATCCTGTTCCTGCTCGGCGTTGTCTTCTTTCTTTACCGGATGAAGGACGTGGGTATCTATGTCAGCATTTTCGCGTTTGGTCACTCGTCCACGATGCTTGCCGGTGTCTGGTTCGGCTGGGGCATCAACGCGTATATTGTAGATGCCATTATCGGCCTTTCAGTCGTCTACAAGGCACTCGACAATCTGGGTGCTTATCAGCGCTGGTTCGGTGTTCAACCCAACACCAAGGTTGCAACGCTGATCTTCGGTTTTTTCCATGGCACGGGCCTTGCCACCAAGATCCTCGACTACGAGATCGCCTCGGACGGGCTATTGGCCAATCTTCTGGCGTTCAATGTCGGCGTCGAACTGGGCCAGCTGATGGCGCTTGCCGTCATCCTGATCGTCATGGGCTATTGGCGGAAATCCCCGAAGTTTTTCAGCCAAGCTTACACTGCCAACGTCGTCATGATGTCCATGGGGTTCATCCTCATGGGTTTGCAAATCACCGGCTACTTCATAGCCACCTGAGACCTTAGGAGACCAAAGTGTTAAACGCAGAAAAACCAAGCCTTGATGAGTTGCCAAGCTCTGCGCAGCTCATCCGTTCCACCGCCATTGCGGCTGTCAGCGCGGTTGCGATCCTTGTGACCGTCGTGCTTCCCGCAGAATACAACATCGACCCGACGGGGATTGGTGGCGTGATCGGCCTGACCGAAATGGGCGAGATCAAGACCCAGCTTGCGGAAGAGGCCGAAGCAGACAGGCTGTTGGAGCTTGAGGGGCAGGAAGAGTCGAGCCTGATGAACGACATCTTCGGCCTCTTTGTCGGCGCGGCACACGCGCAGGAAGCTGAAATCTGGCGCGACGAAACCACCTTCACGCTGGCACCTGGTGACAGTGCCGAGTGGAAGCTGGTCATGGAAGAGGGTCAAACGGTGGAATACCGGATGCTGGTCGATGGCGGTCGGGTGAATTTCGACCTGCACGGCCACGGCGGTGGAAATTCGGTGACCTATGAAAAGGGTCGCGGATCGACAGGCGATGAAGGTCAGATCGTAGCTGATTTCGACGGAGAGCATGGCTGGTTCTGGCGCAATCGCGATGGCTCCGTTGTCACCGTAACTGTTCAAGTCCGTGGCGAATACGCCGAGTTCAAGGACGCCAGCTAACACAGGAAGTTGCCGTTCGCGCCAAGCTCAGCGAACGGCGGCTATCCGCCCGAATTCACCTGCGTTTGATCGGCCCATGCCAGTCCAATTCTGAAGAGATTTCTTTCGCCTGCAATCTTCGACACGTCCAAATTATGGTCCCGCAAACTGCATAACCATTTTTTCGTCTCCACCATCAAGGAGATGACAAAATGGATGGTTCACACTTTGAAACGCGCTACCCGGTTGTCCTGCGCTTTGAGGGCATCGGGCCTGAACACCTCGCAGGCTATGAAAAACACCGCAAGCGGGTCGGCGGCGATACCGGTCACATTCTTGAAGATCCGCCCGCGCCCAATCGCTTGCTGATCGGAGATGAGGACTGGGCTGCCGATGCCTTGGCAGAGATCGCAGAAATGAAGGCGCTGAATTTTGCGGCGGAACTGGAAGCCCTGGAACAGCGCAAACGAAAGAAAGACATCCAGAAACGGTTTGCGGAAGGCCCGCGTAATCCCTGGCGGCCAACGCGGCACGGGCCGATGCGCGAGGTGATCTTGACGGCCAACAAAGAGTGGTTCGATGCTGACCCCGCGGCTGTCTTCGGCGAAGGCGTCGAGCACAATCAACGGATCTCGGATTTTGAAGAGCGGTCCATCGCCTGGTTGAAGGATGCATTTGGCGATGATGTCAGCCCAATACCTTGATGTAGGTGAAGTCTGTTTGCCAAAGCTGGTTGATCGCAGTTGTTTTGTCTTTGAACTCGTTCGCCGCCTTAAGCACGATGAACGCAGGACTGGTGATCAGATCATGGGCCTTCAGTGTCCGGTACACCGTGGATTCCGAGACAAAATAACGCTCCTGATCAGTGAAGGTCACCGCCAACTCGCGCGGTGACAGTTCCGTCTCCTGCAAGGCGAAGTCGACAACCTTGCGCTTCACCTCGTCGAGCACCTGGTTCCAGACGTGTTTTGGCTTGGGAGATTGATCCTGCAATCCGGCCTCACCGCGCTGAAGGTACCGGTCGTACCAACGATAGAACGTGGTGCGCGGAATGCCGAGCTTGGCCAGCGTCAGGCGTGCAGACAGATGACTTTCTTCGACCAGCCGTATGATCTCCAACTTCTCAGATGCGGGGTACCTCATTCGTGGTCGCCCCCATCGCCTGTCATGCTTTTTTTGAGAAGGCGGAGTTCAAGCGTCTGTTCCGCCACCACTTCCTTGAGATCCTTTGCCTGGCGACGCAGTGCTTTGACCTCATCAGTGTTCGCAGCACGTGCTGTGTCGCCAGCAAGACGGCGCTTACCGGCTTCCATGAAGTCCTTGGACCATTTGTAGTAGATGCCCTGAGATATGCCTTCACGACGGCACAGCTCAGCAATGCTATCCTCGCCGCGCAAGCCATCAAGGACGATCCTGATCTTCTCTTCCGATGAATAGTGCTTACGCCCCTCTCACACATGCTACGCATGTGCTGCCGGGCAGTGGTCGGCGCGCTTGATGTCTTTGACGATCTTCTCGCCAGGGCTCTTCATTGTCTTTCTCATCGTCCACTCCTCGGTGGCTACGATGAGCAACAAACTCTCTCTTAGCAAATCACCCTATTTGGACCCATAGGCGCTGACGTCAGACAGAACAGGCATTTCAACCCAGGAATGATTTCGCTGAACTTAACTCATCTCCATGTTTGCGGAGATTTTGTGGTTGCTATGTTCTCCCTAAAGCCTTCACTACGCTCTGCGTCCACGTTGTGATCCGCGGCAATCCGGTTGATCGTCTTGGCAGGTGCTGGGATCAACACTTATGCCCCTCGCGACGAGCGGAACCCATCGGGCCGCGAGAAACGTTTGGCCAGTGGCGATCTTTGGTGGAGCATTTTGTCTGGGCGCAAGTGCACGATAGATTGATGCGAAGACTTTCCAATCCGAGCCGGCGGGAGGTCGCAAATTCTGCGGCGTCACTTCTTAACGCGGTGCGACCGGGTTAAGAGGTTTGAAAGCAGTGAGGGGGAAAACGGCCCTGGCTGTGGGACTGATTCTGGTCACATTTGGGGTGATTCCTGCGACCTTCACAGTATTCCTTACCGAACTCTTGCGCTCAAAACCCATTTTGGGGGCAGCCACTGGTCGAAAAAGTTCATGTTTTTACAGGTATTTGCTTAAAGATTTCGGGAAAGTGTTAAGATCAGGTGGCCTTTTACCCTACTTTATTGCCATTCTCTGGCACCAATAACCGGGGGGTTAGGGAATTGTTAACTACGCCTTACTTTGTCCATTTTTTCGTCCACCACGAGCAAGATTGGGCCCCATTCCAGCCGCACGACTGAACAACGATGTCGATGTGGGAAATTGGAGTGGAAAATGAAACGACTATTCGCATTAGTTGCGGCATGCTTCGTAGCAAGTATGCCGGGCGGCGCGAGGGCGGGTGATCCGCAGTTCGGCGTCAAATCGTTACCTGGGTGGGAAGCGGTTGGTCGCCTGAATATTTCCGGACGCAGCATGTGTACCGGATCCTTGATTGCGCCAAATCTGGTTTTGACTGCAGCGCATTGCCTGTTTGATCCGGCAACGGGACGCGCAGTTGATCCTAAAACGATCAAGTTCGAAGCCGGCCTGATGGGGCGGCGTTCAAAAGCTGCCCGCAGCGTGGCCAAGGCGGTTTTGCACCCTGGCTATGAATTCCGGCGCCCGGGTAAATCACAGATCGGCAGCGATATCGCCGTGCTGCGGTTGTCAAAACCGATCAGCAGCAATGAGATCCAGCCGCTGGCGATGTCCTGGAAAGCTGATCGCGGGGATTCAGTTGGGGTTCTGTCCTACAATTACACCCATGCGACCCGGCCAAATCTGGAGCGGAGCTGTCAGGTGCTGGCAAAGCAGAAATCGACATTGGTTATGTCTTGCCGGGTTGATTTTGGAGCTTCCGGCGCGCCGGTTCTGGAAGTAATTCCGGGACGTGTTCCAAAGCTGATTTCGGTAATCTCTGCCAAAGCGGCGATGGGAAACAAGCGTGTGTCAATTGGGACAGCCCTGGATTCATCCCTCTGGCGGTTGATGCAGATGGCCGGCTAACGAAATACGTCCACTCCTTTAGCGACGTTTCCCGACTCCCCACTGCCAGAATGGCAGGGGGACAAAGGGCCCCCGCTGAGAGAGACCAGCTGACCAAGGCTAGTCTGGAGCCAGACATAGTTCAGTCTTTTCCAGACAAGATACATACTCGTTCTTTCTAAGGTTCGCGGAAGGCTTCTTGGGATTTATAGAGTGGTTTCAGCAAGTAGTTGAGAATGGTCTTTGATCCTGTCTGCAGCTCTGCGGTTGCGCGCATGCCGGGACGAATTTCGATCCCTTGCTGGCGCTCGGAAAAACTGGAGCGATCAACCCGTACTGTGACACGATAATAGGGTTCGGCCCGAGGATTGCGTTCATCCTCGAAAGTATCCGCCGAGACAAAATCAACCTCGCCTTTGAGAGAGCCGTAAATGGTGTAGTCATAGGCCGAAAGTTTGATTGTAGCGTCCTGACCAGGTTGCACGCTGGCGATATCCTTGGGATTGACACGGGCTTCAACAAAGAGCTCTTCGCCCAAGGGGATGATTTCAAAAATCTCTTCACCCGGCCGCACGACGCCGCCAATGGTGGTCACAGCCAGATTGTTGACGATACCCGACATTGGCGATGTGATGACTGTGCGGTTCAGCTGGTCCAACGCCAGACGCTGATCTTGCCGCAAAGAAGCCAGCTCGCGCAGGGCCTCAGAATATTCCTCGGCCAGCTTCAATTCAGTCTGGGTGCCAATTTCATTGTATTTCGCCTGCGCGTCGGTTGCGGCTTTTTGTGACCGGTTCACTTCGATCAGGGCGACGATATTCTGTTTGTATAGCTTTTGCATATTGGCCAGCTCGTCGTTGAGCTGATCCAGGATCTTGCGCGCACTGTCGCGGCGGCTGTTGAAATCTCCCTGACGGGCATTCAAGAGCGCGCGCTCCGAGGCCAGAATTTCAGCCGAGCGTACGGCCAGCTCATTGGGAACGGCAAATTCATAGGCGCCGTCCATTTCCGCCTCAAGCCGGAACTGCTTGATTTCCAGCGCGTCGATCTGGTCCTGCAACTCGTCTGCAATGGTGCGAAACTTGGTATCTTGCAGTTTTGCCAACACCTGATCTGCCTGCACAACATCACCCTGACGCACATGCAGTTCTGCCAGAATGCCGCCCTCGAGGTTCTGCACGATCTGCGCCCGTGATGAGGACACAACTTCGCCTTCGCCGCGCACGATCTCATCCACCGAGGCAAAGGCGGCCCAGCCGATGAACAGCAACAGTGCTGCACCAACCAGATAGACAATGCGGCTGGCGCCGCGGGCACTTTCGGCCAGATCATAATGCGCAGAAGAGGTCATTTGCTCTCTCCTGCTGCGAGATGCGCCAGAACCTTGTCACGCGGGCCATCCACAACCATACGCCCGCCCTGTAGGATCAGGGTGCGGTTGGTCAGTGACAGGATCGGCATCCGGTGGGTGGCAATGACGGCGGTGCGCCCCTGTAGCCAGGTTTCCAGGCGGCTGACCAACGTGCGTTCCAGCGTCTGGTCCAGCGCCGCAGTGGGTTCATCCAGCAAAACGATAGAGGGGTTCTGCAGCCAAAGTCGCGCCCAGCCGATGGATTGACGCTGACCGATGGACAGACCGCCGCCACCATCGCCGATATCCAGATCCAGCCCCTTGTGGTGGCCGCGCACATAGGCGCCGAGCCCGGCAAAATCCAATGCGGCCATAAGGCGGCCATCGTCACGTTCCAGCTGATTGAGGTTGAGGTTGTCACGAAGCGAGCCAGCAAACAGGCGCACATCCTGGCTGAGATAGCCGATATTGCGGCGCAGATCGCGGGGGTCGATCTGACCCATGTCGGTTCCATCAATCATGATGCGACCATTGTCGGGCGAATAAAGCCCCGACAGCAGTTTGATCAGGGTGGATTTGCCGGAGCCATTGACGCCCAGCACCGCAACCCGTTGGCCTGGATTGATCGCCACACCGGGCACATCCAGTGTAGGGGCGGCATCGGCATCATAGCGGAACACGACCTCGCGCAGCTCGAAATGACCCTGCAGTTGCTCACGGCGTAGATAGCTGCGTTCGGCTTCCATTTCTTGTGGGGCGTTGGCGATAGCTTCCAACCCCTCCAACGCGCCCTTGACGTTGCTCCAGCGGGCGAGTGTGGCGGCAAACTGGGTCAGCGGCGCCAGGGGGCGGCTGGTCAGGATACCTGTGGCAATGATTGTCCCGACGGTGAACTCGCCGGCAAAAACCAGCAAAGTACCCAAGGCCACAGCGGTGATATAGGTCGCCTGCTGGATCCCCTGCGACCAGAAGGTGAGGGCACTGGCCAGACGGCGTTGTTCGGTCGAGGAATGCGACGATAGCGTGTTCAGCTCGTCCCACATCCGCATGACCCGGTCTTCGCCGCGCTGTGTTTTGACGGTGTCGAGTTCGGTCACCACCTCGTGCAACAAACGGCCTGCCTTGGCATTGGCACCCTGGGTCTGGCGGGTCAGCGCGATCATTTTGCGCTGCATGAAATAGGCCGGCAGCAGCATCATGATGCCGCCCACCATGATCACCCAGACAATGGGTCCAGCGATCGAGGCGACCAGAAGCAGGAAAATCGCGATAAAGGGGATATCGGCCAGCGTTGAGATGGTCGAAGATGTAAAGAATTCACGCACCGCGCCAAAGTCGCGCATGGCAGCGAACAGCCCCGAAGGTGGAAGCGGTTTTTTATCAGAGCGCATGCCGATCAGGCGGCGCATCAGGTTGTGCTGTACCGAGAGTTCGATCTGGCGACCGGCGGCATCGGTGAGGCGGGCACGTGCGATTTTCAGCAAAGCCTCAAGCATGATGGCAAGGAAGGCGCCAATAGCCAGTACCCAGAGCGTGGCATGTGACTGGTGGGGGACAACGCGGTCATAGACCTGCAAAGAGAACAGCGCGACAGAGACGGCCAGTATATTGGCCACCAGTGAGCCGAGCATGATCTCACCGACCTGGCGGCGGTATTTGGGGAATTCGCCCCAGAACCAGTGATCACTTTCCAGCTGCGGTGTGTGGCGGGCAGCCATCTGTTTGAGCGAGGGGCGGGCGGTCAGCAGCACGCCGGTAAAGAAAGGGGCAAACTCAGACAGCGGCACTTCGGCACGATTATCTGCGCAGGTGGTGTCAAAAATAGTCAGCCGGTCGCGATCCTGGCCCATGACCAACACGCATTGACCACCCTTCATCATTGCCAGGGCAGGCCAGTCGGCCTGGGCAATATCCTGGTTCTTTTGCAGTTTGACCTGCAATCCAGTGGAGTTGAGCGCCTGCGCCAGACTTTCTGGTGACGAGTCGCCGGGATTGTTGCTCCACATGAAGCTGGCGATATCGCTTGCATGGGCCTCGGTGCCCTTCAGCGACGCCAGCGTGGCAATCAGGGTGGCGCGGTGCTGGATGCGCGCAGAAGCGCCTTCGATCAGGGTGCCAACCTCGCGGCGTCCCTGTTCGGTTGTGGCCGACACAGACGCATCTGCCTGCACTGCCGAGGCTGATGGTGTCTGGGTCGTGACATTGGTCGAAGAGGCTGTGGTGGTGCTGTGTGGCGCTGTCGTGGCCTGCAAATCGATGGTCCGTGGTGTCTGGTCGCCGTTCGCATCACGCTGGGCGCGCGGCGATGCGGATAGCGGCGCAGGGCTGGGCGGCACGGCGCGCAATTTAGGCCGGTCCGACTGGCGGTTTTTATCGCCTGAGGCGGAGGTTGGGGGGGCGGGTGGCATGCGCGATGTTGTATCGGTCAAATCGTATCCCCATCCGCCAAAAGGCCCATATCGCGTGCCAGTTCCAGCTGGATCAGAACCACCTGGTATTTTGCATCAATGTAGTCCTGCTCGCGCTGGACCAGTTCTTCGTAGATCGACACCACATCCATCACTGGCCGCTGGCCGGCCTCAAACTGAGCTTTGAACAGCCGATAGGTTTCGCGGCTGGTACGCGCCAAAGAGGCGGTTTCGGTGGTTTGTCTCTTGTAGGATGCCAGGCGCTGGATCTGACGCGAGTATGTGCGTCGCGCGTCTTCTTCGGCCTCGCCAATCTGACGACGGGCTGCTTCTTCGCTGGCTTTTATCGCCTTGAGCGCCGCCGGGGTGCCTAGTCCCAGTGGTTCTGCCAAATCCAGGGTCAGGCCCGCGCCGGATCCGTCTGAAGTGATATTGCCAGCGGCAGCAATCTGCGGCAGCAGACCTGCCCGGCCCACCTTGGCCTCAGCGACGGAGCGATTGGCGACCGATTGGGACTTCAACACCGACAGATACTGTGACCCCGAAGGTGGGGTGCCAAGATCCAGCGTGCTGGGTTTTTCGTCAAAACTTTGCCCGGTCATGGCCGTCAGTTCGGCTCGCGCGGTGGCGGCGGCATCCTGGGCGGTGGTGCGGGCATTGCGCATGCCATTGATTTTGCTGTCGACCACATTGAGATCAGAGCGGTCCGAAAGCCCGCCCTCGACGCGGCCACTGACGATGCGGCGGAATTCCTGCATCTGTTTCAGAGCTCGCCCGTTGAAGGCGGCCTTTTCATCGCCTCGCAGACCGCCCACATAGAGGCCAACCGCGTTTTCCACCCGTTCGTTCATGTCGATGGACAGATTGACAGCAGCGACTTCGACGTCTGCTGCAGCAAAGTCGCGTTCGGCCTTGCGGCGGCCATTGTCGAACAGAACCTGTTCGATCAGCATGCTGGCCACCAGATCCCCAAGATCGGTCAGACTGACAGAGGGGCCGATTGTGGGCAGCCAGTTTTTGGCTTCCGCTTCGGCCCTCAGCTTGGCGCTGACCAGTTCGGCCTCGGAGGCACGGGCAGAGGCGGCAACAGCGGCCTCGGCGACGGTGCCATAGATACTCTCCCTGTCGAGCAGCGAGCGCCGCTCAAGCAGAGTGGAGATGACGGCGGATGCCTCTTCGCCTTCGGGCTGTTCAAAATTGCTGACACGCCGAGTGACATCGCTGTCTTCGCCCGCCTGACCACCCAGAAAAGGCAGCCCATCAGCGCAGGCCGACAGGCTGCACAACAGTGCCAGAACGCCAATGGGTCGTGCCAAATGCATACTGCCCCTCGCCTTTTTCTTTTTAGGCCTGTGATTGGGGGCGGCGACAAAGGCTGTGCCCGCGCCGACCCGATGGATCAGATCCCCGATGGGTCAGATGATGTTGACGTTGATGTCTTGATCAATGACCAGGGTCGTGCCGTCATTGCCGACAGTATAGACGTTATAAGCCTCGCCACCGACGTTCCGGGTGCCGGCAAGCGTTGCATCAGTCACGGTGACGGTGTCGTCGCTATCACCGCTGTGAATGGTGAGCGTGTCGGAGTTCTCGGAGAGCGCCTTGATTGTGGCCTCGTCGAGCTCCAGCTGCACATTCACAGTTGTTGCCAGATCCAACTCGTCGATGTTGAAACCTCCCAAGGCGGCATGATCCAGCGTGCTGGCCGTTGTGGCGTTGTCTTCAAGCACGATCAGGGTGCTGGATGTGTTGTTGAGAGAATCCACATTGCTGACGACCAGATCAGTTCCGTCCGGCACCGGAATATCCAGGAAGGCCCAAGTGGAGCCACCGATTTCCGCTTCGGTTGCCGAGAGGGTCGAGGCGGTGCCGTCGCCTTCGAGGGCGGAGATGGTATGGGTGCCCCCCACGCCTTCGATAGAGAGAGCGGTGAGATCTTCGGTGCTGATATCATTGGTGATCTGGTCGATCACCGGGGCTTCGAACACGGTATCTATTTCGAAAGTCTCGGTCAGTGTCTCGCTGTTGCCGAGTGCGTCGGTGGCAACAATGGTGGCCTCGACTTCATACTCGCCGCGAGGGAAATCCGAGGCATCATAAGCGACGCTCCAATTGCCGGCCGCATCGACGATGGCAGTTGCGGCAACACTGTTGATGGTGACCACAACCGAAGAGCCGGGCTCAACCGTTCCCTGCAAGGAGAAACCAGCGGTGAGTTCGTCTTGGTTGATGATGTCGTTGCTGGTCTGGTTGGGTTCGACGGTGAAGGGATCCACCTCGGTATCAACTCGAATATCATGGCTGCTGGTGATGGTGTTGCCGGCCAGATCCGTAGCGGTAACGGTAAAGCTGCTGTCGTAGGTGCCAGACGCGATATCGCTGGCGTCATAGCTCACGGACCAGCTGCCATCGCCTGCCACGGTCGTCGTTTGGGTCACGCCCTGGAACACGACCGAGATGGCCGCTCCGGCTTCGCCGGTCCCTGTCAGGGTGACGCCATCCGAAGCCTCGGCGGCATTGACCATATTGTCGCCTTCAACAGTGTTGAAGCTCAGCGCGGTTTCGGTATCGACCACAAGCGTTTCGGTGTAGCTGGAGCTGTTGTCGAAATCATCTGTTGTGGTGATCGCGATGCCGGTGGAATAGTCTCCGGTGGCGATCTCGCTCGCGTCAAAAGTCACGGACCAGCTGCCATCCCCGCCCACAGTCGTGCTATGCGAGAAGCCATTGATCTCGACCAGCACGGTGGCACCTGCTTCGCCGGTGCCGGTGATCACAGTGCCGCTGGACTGTTCGGAACCGTTGACCACATCGCCGGTGGACTGGGTGCCGCTGGTGACTTCGATTTCTGGTGGGGTGGTGTCGATGATGACAGTGGGGCCATCCAGATCATATGTGGTGTCGCCCGGATCAATGACCTGAACGGTGGTGTCATAATTGCCATCGACAGGCAGATCGGTCACCGGGAAAGTGACCTCCCAGGTGCCATCGTCACCGATGATGGTTGTCTGCGTGATGCCTCCCATATCGACTTCGACTTCAGAACCCGGAATGCCGGTGCCGGTGATCACCACTGGATCGGTTGTGTTACCACCAATCGGATAGGTAGCGTCAGGATTGTCCACGGTGGGCAGGATGACATTGCCATTTCCGCCACCACCTCCGCCGCCGCCACCTCCGCCACCGCCGGCAATTACGGCTGCGCCTGCGACCCCGGCCGCAGCACCAGCTGCGCCAAGCCCGCCAAACAGCGGCGCCGCGAGGGGGGCAATCACAGGTTCAATGCGATCAACGTCAAGGAAGACCATGTCATCATAGGCCGACCATTTACCGGACAGATCGAGTGGTTCGTAGCTGGCAAAGAGAACGCCTTCGGCCTTGTCCTCCAGAATGACCTCGACGAAATCGCCTTCTTCGCTGAGGAAGAGGTTCTTGCCGCCGGAGGTGCCCTGGCCATAATAGTTTTGCAACACAAGGATCTGCCCGTCCGCGAGGACAAGATGCAGGTCTGCACCGCGTCGTGCATAACTGTCGATATCGGAGGCGCTGAGATTCAGCGAGATATCTTTGGCTTGGGTGGTGTCCAGAGAAGAGGGCGTGCCCTCGGAAAAAGTGCTTTGACGTGTGGTTCCCGAAAGATCACGGGTAATAAATCCAACAGTGCTCATTTTTTTGCCGCTCGCTTCTAGATCGCGTAACCCCACTAATCCAGGGGGTTACGAGAGTCCTGTGCCTGTAAATTCTGCCTCAAGGCCGTTCTTTGCGGCCATATTGAGGGTATATTGCGTCGAATTTGAATCAAAAGTCTAGCCTTGAGCGGGCAGAGGTTGAGATGAATTGCGCCTCATAGTGTCTTGTTTGTCGCAGGTTTTCCGTGCAGGGCCGGATTTCGGGGTCGGATTTGGCAATTTCTTACCAAAAGGTTAACGGCAGGTGCAAAAACTGCGCGAAATGTGGCGGGAATGCGGGGGCTTGCAACTGGGGGCACCTGGCACAGCTATCCGGTTTGGCAGCAGAGCTTTGAGCCAGAACACTATCCAGAACTCTATGGAGAGTTTCTTGGAAGGACTGTGCCAAGTGGGCTTCCTGCTGAGGTTCTGCTAGTTAAAGTTCGGTTTTCCAGGGTCTTGAACCTGCTGTTTAGATCCGTTGAAAAGAGGGGCCTAGCAAGTCGACTACGGTCGATATTCCGGGTGCGGTCTGGGGGGATTTTCACGTGAACTCGCGTGGCTGTGAGAAGAGTTTTCTAAAATTCCACTGGCAATTAATTAAAAATATACCAGTTCAGAATAGTATGAAGACCACAAATAGTGTAACCTTGTGTAAAACCGAACGGCAACTTGTAGTCAGAGTTTGCCGGGTTAAGCCCACCTTTAGAGCGGGCGCCGGGCACCTACTGGGCCGTCGGCTAAGAGCAGAACTCAAAACAAAAATTACTAACGCGGACATCCATGGCCCACGTGCTGGGCACACTCTGTCTGTGCGCGTGTACCACCGCCAGGAGGAAAGGCGAAGCATAACCCAGGAGGCTAGATCCCGATGAAAGACATTGCCGAGATTTTTGCAGAGCAGTATGGCCAGAGCCGCGAGCAGGAGATGTCTCTTTATGACTATCTTGACGCCTGTCGCGATGATCCCAGTCTCTATGCCAATGTGGCGGAGCGGATGCTCAAGGCGATTGGCGAAGAGGAGCTGGTTGATACCTCAAAGGACGCCCGGCTGGGGCCGATCTTTCAGAACCGCACCATCAAACAGTATCGCGCCTTCAAAGAGTTCTATGGGATGGAAGACACCATCGAGCGTATCGTGGGCTATTTCCGTCATGCCGCACAGGGATTGGAGGAACGCAAGCAGATCCTCTATCTGCTGGGGCCGGTGGGCGGCGGCAAATCCTCCCTCGCAGAGCAGCTGAAACGTCTGGTCGAGGACCAGCCGATCTATGTGCTTAAGGCAGGTGATCAACTATCGCCTATCTTTGAAAGCCCGCTCGGCCTGTTCGATCCTGAGCGCATGGGGCCGATCCTGGAAAAGGAATACGGCATTGCCCGTCATCGGCTGCCGGGGCTTATGTCGCCCTGGGCGGTGCAGCGGCTGGATGAGTTCGGCGGCGATATCAGCAAGTTTTCGGTGGTGCGCCTCTATCCTTCGGGCCTGCGGCGCATAGCGGTCGCCAAGGTGGAGCCGGGCGACGAGAACAATCAGGACATATCGACCCTGGTGGGCAAGGTCGATATCCGCCAGCTGGAACATTTCAGCCAGGACAACCCGGATGCCTATAGTTTCTCTGGCGGTCTTAATCGCGCCAATCAGGGCATTCTGGAATTTGTCGAGATGTTCAAGGCGCCGATCAAGATGTTGCACCCGCTGCTGACGGCGACCCAGGAAAGCAATTACATGGGCACCGAAAGCTTTGGCGCCATCCCTTTTAATGGGTTGGTGCTAGCGCATTCAAATGAAAGCGAATGGCAGGCTTTCAAAAACAACAAGAACAACGAGGCTTTTATTGACCGGGTGTCGATCGTCAAGGTGCCCTACTGCCTGCGCGTCAGTGATGAGGCACAGATCTACGACAAGCTGATCCAGCACAGTGAGTTGGCGAATGCGCCCTGCGCGCCGGAAACCATGAAGATCCTCAGCCGGTTTTCGGTCCTGACCCGGCTGAAGCCGCATGAAAATTCGAACCTCTACTCCAAGATGCGGGTCTATGATGGCGAAAGCCTGAAAGACACCGACCCCAAGGCCAAGACTGTGCAGGAGTATCAGGACAGGGCCGGCGTCGATGAGGGGATGAACGGGATTTCTACCCGTTTTGCTTTCAAGGTTCTGTCCTCGACCTTCAACTTTGACACCGATGAGGTGGCGGCCGATCCGGTACATCTGATGTATGTGCTCGAACAGATGATCAAGCGCGAGCAGTTCCCGGCAGAGACCGAAGCGGCCTATCTCGAATTTATCAAATCGGATCTGGCGCCGCGCTATGAAGAATTCATCGGCAATGAGATCCAGAAGGCCTATCTCGAAAGCTATACGGAATACGGACAGAACGTTTTTGACCGCTATATCTCCTATGCGGATGCCTGGATCGAAGAGCAGGATTACAAAGATCCAGACACGGGCCAGCTTTATGATCGCGAAATTCTGGATGGAGAGCTGAGCAAGATTGAAAAACCGGTGGGCATCGCCAACCCCAAGGATTTCCGCAATGAGGTGGTCAAGTTCGCACTGCGCCATCGCGCCAATACGGGGTCCAACCCGGCCTGGAATTCCTATGAAAAGCTGCGGGACGTGATCGAAAAGCACATGTTCAGTCAGGTTGAAGAACTGCTGCCAGTGATCAGTTTCGGCAGCAAGAAGGACAGCAAGACCGAAGGCAAACATCAGGAGTTTGTCGAACGCATGCGCAGCCATGGCTACACCGACCGTCAGGTCCGGCGTCTGGTGGAATGGTACATGCGCGTGAACAAGGCAGGGTAACAAGGGGCGTCGGAGCAGATGCATCAATTCATCGACAGGCGCGCCAATCCAAAGGGCAAAAGTCATGGCAACCGGCAACGGTTCCTGCGTCGTGCCCGGGAAAATATCAAAGAGCGTGTCGACCGGTCGGTGCGCGACAAATCCATCCAGGATGGAGAGGGCGTGGCAGCCGACGGCGAAAAAGTGACAATCCCCGCACGGGGATTGAAGGAGCCGCGCTTTTTTCATGGCGCCAAGGGTGGCAATCGCCAATATGTCCTGCCGGGCAACAAGGAGTTTGTCGTAGGCGACACCATCCCGAAACCCAAAGGCGGGACAGGGCAGGGCGGTGGCGAGGCTTCTGAGGATGGCGAAGGTGAGGATGAGTTTTCTTTCACGCTGAGCCGTGATGAATACCTCGAAATCCTGTTTGATGGGTTGGAACTGCCCGATCTGGTCGAAAAAACCATGGTGGAGACCGAAACCATCGGCACCCGCCGGGCAGGTCTGACGACAGCGGGCACGCCAAACAACCTCAACCTTGTACGCACCATGCGCAATTCTCTGGGGCGTCGGATTGCCCTGCGACGCCCGTCGACGCAGGCGCAGGCTGAGCTGGAGGCGGAAATCAGCGCCCTGGAGGCTCTGGCGCCGCTGTCTGCTTCGCAGGAGGCTCTGCTGGCAGAGCTGCAGGAGCGCCTAGACGGTCTGCGGCGTAAGCGTCGGGTGGTCGGCTATATCGATCCGCTTGATCTGCGCTATGATACCTTCGTGCCGGAAAAGATCCGCAACTCACGCGCGGTGGTATTCTGTCTGATGGATGTCTCGGGCTCTATGCAGGAACGCGAAAAAGATCTGGGCAAGCGGTTTTTCCTGCTGCTGCATCTGTTCCTGTCGCGCTGCTATGAACATACCGAATTGGTGTTCATCCGCCACACTCACCATGCCCAGGAGGTGGATGAAGATACCTTTTTCTATGCCCGTGAAACCGGCGGTACCATCGTGTCGACTGCGCTCGACAAGATGCGTGAGATCATTGCAGACCGTTATCCGCCCGATGAATGGAATATCTATGGGGCGCAGGCCTCGGACGGGGAAAACTTTGGCAATGACTCGACGCGATGCAAGCATCTGTTGTTGAACGATATTTTGCCGGTCTGTCAGTACTACGCCTATATGGAAATTATCGCGGAGATGTCCACCGCGCTGCTCAATTCACCGGAAACCGGGGATGATCTCTGGCAGAATTACCGCGAGGTCAAAGCCCAGGCGCCGCATTTTGAAATGCAGCGTGTGTCGATGCCGGAACATATCTATCCGATCTTCCGGGAGTTCTTTCTGCCACGCGTGAAGGGAGGTCAGAATGCTTGACGCGAAACCAGGGTCAGGTTTGCTGTTTGACGGGCCGGAATGGACCTTTGAGCTGATGGAAAAAGCCCGTGATGCCATCGAAGACATCGCGTTGAATGATCTGGGGCTGAATGTCTATCAGAACCAGATCGAGATCATCTCGGCGGAGCAGATGCTGGATGCCTATTCCTGTGTGGGCTTGCCGCTGATGTACCAGCACTGGTCCTTTGGCAAACATTTTGCCCGCGACGAGGCGCTCTATCGGACGGGGCGACAAGGTCTGGCTTATGAAATCGTCATCAACTCCAACCCCTGCATCAGCTACAACATGGAAGAAAACACCATGGCGATGCAAACCTTGGTGATGGCGCATGCCGCCTTTGGGCATAACCATTTCTTCAAGAATAACTATCTGTTCCAGCAATGGACAGATGCAGACGGCATTCACGACTATCTGGCCTTTGCGAAAAACTACATTGCCGCCTGCGAAGAACGCTACGGGTTGGATGCAGTCGAAGAGATCCTGGATGCAGCCCATGCCTTGCAAACGCAGGGAGTATTCCGCTACGGCCGCCCGCCCAAGCCAACCGCGCAAGAACAGGAGGCGATGCAGCGGGTGCGTGAGGGCTACGAGTCCAGTCGCAGCCTGCTGGATATCTGGACGGACGCCACCCTGGGGCGCGACAAGGCCGAAATGGACGGGGATGCGCCCTATCATGCGCGCCGAAAACAGATGAGCCTACCGCAGGAGAACATCCTGTATTTTCTGGAAAAGCACAGCCCGGTTCTGGAGCCCTGGCAGCGGGAACTGCTGCGCATTGTGCGGATGCTGGCGCAGTATTTTTACCCGCAAAAACAGACCAAGGTGATGAACGAAGGCTGCGCCACCTTTGTGCATTACTACATCATCAATGAACTCTTTGCGCAGGGGCGCATCACCGAAGGCGCCTTTATGGAGATGATGCACAGCCATACCAATGTGGTGTTGCAGCCTGACTACGATGATCCACGCTATTCCGGCATCAACCCCTATGCGCTGGGCTTTGCCATGATGATGGATATCAAACGCATCTGCGAAGACCCGACCGAAGAAGATCGCGACTGGTTTCCGGATGTCGCAGGCCATGCGGATTGGCGGCAGGTGCTGCGTGATGCCTGGGAGAACTACCGCGATGAGAGCTTTATTCAGCAGTATCTCTCGCCACATCTGATGCGCAAGTTCAAGCTTTTTGCCCTGGCCGACAACGAGGATCAACAGGAGATGGTGGTGAGCCAGATCCACAACCGGGCGGGCTACAAGGCGATCCGCCGGGCACTGGCGCATCAGTATGACCTGGCCTATCTGGAGCCGGACATACAGGTGACAGATGCGGATCTGCGCGGGGATCGCCGCCTTATCCTGACCCATACGGTGCGTGATGGCATCCACCTTGAGGAGGAAAATCGGAGTGAGGTGGTGAAACACCTACGTCGCCTCTGGGGCTATGAGGTGGCACTGGAGGCGGTGGAAACCTACGTGGATATTTAGATCAGATTTCAACAGGGATTACTTGTCTGATCGATTTGGCGATACCGGCTGCCTGTCACCTTTTGCAGGCCATTGGCGCTGGGCATAGATCAGTCCCAGACAGGCAATTGCGCTCAGCAACAGTAGCGACGGGGCCATGCCAAAGCGGCTCATGCTCCATCCAGCCAGCGGATAGGTCACCAGCCAGCAGCCATGCGACAGGGTGAACTGGGCGGCAAAAACAGCCGGCCGGTCCGGTGCAGCGGCAGAGCGTTTCAGCAAGCGCCCCGAAGGCGTCAGAATGGTAGAATACCCCAGACCCGACAGCAGCCAGCTGACCAGAACTGCCCAGAGGGACGGGCCGTAGGCAGTCGTGCCGATAGCCAGCCCGATCTGGGCCAGTATGGCAAGGCCAGCCCCTGCCATCATGACTGCGCGATCAGTGAATTGGGGCAGGATCCGCGGAAGTGCAAAGGCTGCGATCATGGAGCCTGCGCCGAAACTTGCCAGAGCCAGGGCAACCTGATGCTCGCCAAGGCCAAGCTCTGCCCGGATGATCACAACGGTGTTGATGATGACCAGAGAACTGATGGCCGCGGCTGCGGCAGACAGCCCCAAAAGCCCGCGTAGGCGCGGCGTGCGCAGGTAGATCCGGATGCCCAGCGTGGTGCGGTCGTAAAATCCGTGGGCTGTGCCGGGACTGGGAGAGGGCAGGGCAACAGAAACCACCAAAAACGCCGAGGCCACGAAGCCGAGGGCAGTGCCGAAAAACAGCGACTCTGCCGCCACTAGGGTCAATAGCAGTGCGGCCAGTGCAGGCGACAACAGGCTTTCGAGGTCAAAAGCCAGTCGCGACAACGACAGTGCGTTGGTGTAGTCGTCTTCGTCTGGCAAAATATCCGGGATCGTTGCCTGAAAGGCGGGGGCGAACCCGGCCGAGGCCGCCTGCATAACAAAGATCAGCACATAGATCTGCCAGATCTCGCTAACAAAAGGCAGCGCCAGGGCCACCATGGCCCGGATGATGTCGAGGCTGACCAGCCAGCTGCGCCGCGGATATTGCGTCGCCAGCGCGGCAGCAATCGGGGCCAGGGTTACATAGCTCAGCATTTTGATGGTCAGGGCAATGCCCAGCACCATGGCAGCATCGGCGCCTGCCAGATCATAGGCTATCAACCCCAGCGCAACCGTCGCGAGGCCAGTGCCGGTGATGGCGATCACCTGTGCCGCAAACATATGCCGAAAGGCGCGGTGTTTCAGGATTGAAAGCATGAGATCATAAATACCGCGCGATATCGCGGAACTCTGCTGTGGTGGCGGCACTGTCCTGCGCGTCGGGATCTTGGTCCAGACAGTGATCTATGTGGTCAAAGATCAGTTCGCGTTTGGCATTGGTGATGGCTTTTTCCACCGCATGGAGCTGCTGGGCAATCTCGCTACAGGGCCGTCCCTCTGCAATCATTGCGATAACGCTGTTCAGATGGCCATTGGCGCGCTTGAGCCGGGCCGAGATTCGCGGATGTGAACTGTGTTGATGTGTATCTACCATTCCCCAAATATCCCCCCTGGGAGGATAAATGCAATCGAAAAGTTGACCAAGCTCAAAGCCAGGAAAGAAAAATATCTGTATCTCGCGACTGTCTGAAGCTGACGTTGTCGCCGACTGCGGCCCGCGTTCTTGGGGTAGGGTACTGATTTTGTATCGGAAAAACTGCTTTTTCTTTGTTTTCTGGCGGGCATCGTTGACAAAACGCACGCATTGACTTCGGCTCATGCAGATTGGATACAATATCATGCAGCCAGGCTGTTTCGGAATTTTGGGTCATTTGTTGCGTCCTTTGATTGTGATCAAAGGGCTGCGGCCTTTGATGCCCCCGGCGGCAGTATTTTGGTTGAGACAATAAAAAGCAACTGGGAGTTGAAAATGAAAGCCAAATTCATGATGGCAGCCGGAGCCTTTGCGCTGAGCGCAAGCACGGCCTTTGCCAATACATTGGTCTATTGTTCGGAAGGATCCCCCGAAGGGTTTGATCCGGCGCTCTTTACTGCGGGCACCACATTTGATGCTTCGTCGCATCCGATCTACAACCGTCTGGTCGAATTTGAGACCGGAACCACCAATGTGATCCCTGGCCTGGCCGAAAGCTATGAAGCCAGCGATGACGGGCTGGAATATACCTTCAAGCTGCGTCAGGGTGTAAAGTTCCACTCCAGCGATGCCTTCACGCCGAGCCGTGATTTCAACGCCGATGACGTGATCTTCTCGTTTGAGCGTCAGCGTCTGGATGGTCACCCTTACAACAAGGTCTCCGGCGGCACCTGGGAATATTTTGACGGCATGTCGATGCCCGATCTGGTGAAGGAAATCGTCAAAATCGACGACCACACTGTCAAATTCGTCCTGTCGCGCCCCGAAGCGCCTTTCGTAGCAAATATGGCAATGGATTTCGCCTCGATCCTGTCGGCTGAATACGGCGAGGCCATGCTGGCCGCTGGCACACCAGAGATGTTGAATGGCGCGCCCATCGGCACCGGTCCTTTCAGCTTTGTTGCCTATCAGAAAGACGCGGTAATTCGCTATCAGGCCAATGCTGACTACTGGAAAGAAAAAGCCGGTATCGACAACCTGATCTTTGCAATCACCCCCGATGCATCCGTGCGCTATCAGAAACTGCGGGCCGGTGAATGCCATGTCATGCCCTATCCGAACCCGGCAGATGTCGCGGCGATGAAGGAAGACAGCAATGTCAATGTGATGGAGCAGGAAGGCCTGAACGTCGGCTATCTCGCCTATAACACCACCATGGCGCCTTTCGACAATCCAGCGGTCCGCAAAGCGCTGAACATGGCGATCGACAAGCAGGCGATCATTGATGTGGTGTTCCAGGGCTCTGGCCAGATCGCCAAGAACCCGATCCCGCCCACCATGTGGAGCTACAACCAGGCAATCGAAGACGATGCCTACAACCCAGAGATGGCCAAGCAGATGTTGGCCGAGGCTGGCGTCAGCGATCTCGACATGAAGATCTGGGCGATGCCCGTTCAGCGTCCCTACAATCCGAATGCGCGCCGCATGGCCGAGCTGATCCAGGAAGACTACTCCAAGATCGGCGTCAATGTGGAGATCGTGTCTTACGAGTGGGGGGAATACCTGTCGCGCTCGAAAGAGAAGAACCGCGACGGTGCTGTGTTGCTGGGTTGGACCGGCGACAATGGCGATCCGGACAACTTCCTAGCCGTGCTGCTGGGCTGTGACGGGGTTGAGGCCTCGAACCGCGCGCAGTGGTGCCACCAGCCTTTCGATGATGTGATCCAGAAGGCCAAGGTCGTCACCGACACCGCCGAACGCACCAAGCTGTATGAAGAGGCGCAGACCATCTTCAAGGAGCAGGCCCCTTGGGCGACCATCGCCCACTCTGTTGTCTATATGCCAATGAGCAACAAGGTGCAGGGCTACAAGGTTCACCCGCTGGGCGGCCATATCTTCTACGGCGTGACTGTCGAATAAGGCAGATTTGTCTGTAACAAGAACCGGGGCCGCCAAATGGCCCCGGTTCATTTGATTTCTTCCGGAGACATCCAATGACCCATTCTCTGGCCGAATACCGTCGGCTGGCCAAATCCCTGTCGGTTGACGCACTGGCTTTGGTGCCGGGGCCGAATTTCACCCGCGCCCTGGGACATAGCTTCATGAGCCACGAGCGCCCCTTTGTGCTGGTGATCCCCGCCGAAGGCGTGCCCGCAGCCATCGTTCCCAATCTTGAGCTCGGCTCTTGGGAGCTGGTTGGATTTGACGGTACTATCTTTGACTGGCATGATCAGGATGGCTACCAGGCGGCCTTTGACGCGCTGGCTGAACACATGTCGCTGACCCGTCTGGCGGTTGAGGGTCAGGTGATGCGGGTCTTTGTGCATCACGCCCTGAAGCAGGCACAGCCAGATCTTGTAATTGTCGATGCGGAAAAAGAAATTTCCGGTCTGCGGATGATCAAGACCGATACGGATATCGCGGCTCTGGAAGCGGCGATTGCCCTGTCGGAACGTGCCTTGCATCGGGTGTTGGAAAGTGTCGAGATTGGCCAAACCGAAAAACAGGTTGAGAGCGCGCTGATTCAGGCGCTGTTTGCCGAGGGGGCCGATGATCTGGCCTTTGCCCCGATCGTGGCGGCAGGCGACAATTCTGCCCGCCCTCATGCCCATGCCCGCGACGACTATAAAATCCAGTCAGGTGATGCCTTGCTGTTTGATTTTGGTGGACGCAAAGATGGGTTCTGCGCCGACATCACCCGCACGGTGTTTGTTGGCGAAGTCAGTGACGAAGGTCGCGCGGTTTATGAAACCGTTCTGGCCGCCAATATGGCCGGGCTAGAGGTCACACGCGCTGGTGTCACAGCGCATGAAATCGATGATGTCGTGACCGGGGTTTTGGAGGCGTCGCCCTATGCAGACCGCATCCGCACCAAGACCGGCCACGGGCTGGGTCGCGATGTGCATGAAGCCCCCTATATCATGCGTGGCAATGCTCAGGTGCTGCCTGCCGGAACCGTCTACACCAATGAGCCTGGGCTTTACGGGCCGGGCAAGTTTGGCGTGCGGATCGAAGATGATGTTCTGGTCACCGAAGAGGGCTATCGCAGCCTGACGCAGTTCCCCAAAGACCTGATGATTGTGGGGCGCTGATGTTTGGATATCTTCTGACCCGCCTGTTGACCTTTGTGCCGACCTTTATCGGTGTCACGCTGATTTCATTCGCTTTTATCCGTGTTCTGCCGGGGGATCCCATCATTGTCATGGCTGGCGAACGCGGCATGAGCGAAGAACGCTACCAAGAGATGGTGGTCAAGCTTGGCTTTGATAAACCGGTCTGGGAGCAATACACCGACTATCTTGTGGGGGTGATGCAGGGTGATCTGGGGCAAAGCTTTGTCACCAAGAAACCGGTCTGGGACGAGTTCTTTTCCCTGTTCCCCGCAACATTGGAGCTGTCGATCTGCGCGATGATTTTTGCCATGGCGCTGGGCCTGCCTGCCGGGGTGATCGCAGCGGTCAACCGTGGTAAATTCTTTGACCGCTTTCTGATGTCGACTGCCCTTGTGGGCTATTCCATGCCGATCTTCTGGTGGGCGCTTTTGATGATCATTGTGTTCTCTGGCAACCTCGGCTGGACGCCAGTTTCGGGCCGGATTGATCTGTTGTATTTCTTTGACAGCGTGACTGGGTTCATGCTGATCGACAGCCTGCTGTCGGGCCAGGCAGGAGCGTTCAAATCCGCCGCGCGCCACTTGATTCTGCCGACAATCGTGCTGGGCACCATCCCGCTGGCGGTGATTGCGCGGCAAACCCGGTCTGCCATGCTCGAAGTGCTGGGCGAGGACTACATTCGAACGGCCAAAGCAAAGGGCCTTTCGCCGCTGCGGATCAATGGCATCCACGCGCTGCGCAACGCACTTATCCCGGTAATCACTGTGATTGGTCTGATGGTCGGCTCCCTGATGGCAGGGGCCATCCTGACCGAAACGATCTTTTCTTGGCCGGGCATCGGCAAATGGATGGTCGATAGTATCTTTCGTCGTGACTACCCGGTGGTGCAGGGCGGCCTGCTGCTGATCGCCGTGATGGTGATGATCGTGAACCTTACCGTTGATCTGCTGTATGGCGTCATCAACCCCAAAATCAGGAAGCGGTAATGACCGAGACAACTGCATCCCCCGCTCCATCCGCGAGCGAGGCCCGTCCGGGTCCGTTCCGGGAATTCTGGTTCTATTTTCGTGAAAACCGCGGGGCCGTCATGGGTCTTTGGGTCTTTGCGGTCTTTGTGATCTGCGCGGCGTTTTCGCCCTGGCTTTCGCCCTATGATCCGACCGAGCAGTTTCGCGAACACATCCTAAAGCCACCCGCCTGGCAGGAAGGCGGCGACTGGGCCTTCCCACTGGGCACTGATCCCCTTGGGCGTGATATGCTGTCGCGTCTGATTTCTGGCGCGCGCTATTCCTTTATCGTTGGTGTCGTGGTGGTCTCGGTGGCGGCCTCGGGCGGGATCATCATTGGTTTGTTGTCCGGCTTTGCGCCAAAATGGGCTGATAGTCTGGTGATGCGGGTGATGGATATCATCCTGGCCTTCCCATCCCTGCTGCTGGCGTTGGTGCTGGTGGCGATCCTTGGGCCCTCGCTGATCAATGCGATCATTGCCATCGCCATCGTGTTTCAGCCGCATTACGTGCGCCTGACGCGGGCCTCGGTGCTAGGCGAGCTGCAAAAAGACTATGTGACTTCGGCCCGTGTTGCGGGCGCCAGCCTGCCTCGCCTGATGTTCGTGACCGTGCTGCCAAACTGTCTCGCACCGATCATCGTGCAGGGCGCGCTGTCGTTTTCCACCGCTATTCTGGACGCTGCAGCCCTCGGCTTTCTGGGCATGGGGGCCCAGCCGCCCACTCCGGAATGGGGCACTATGCTGGCCGAAGCCCGCGAATTCATCCTGCGCGCCTGGTGGGTTGTGACCTTCCCGGGGCTGGCCATTCTGGTCACCGTGCTGGCGATCAATCTGATGGGTGATGGTCTGCGAGACGCGCTCGATCCGAAACTGAAGCGGAGCTAAAGACATGAGCCTGCTGAACATCAAAAATCTGACGGTGGAATTCTCCACCGCATCTGGCGCCTTTCGTGCGGTGGATAGTGTGGATCTTAATGTCGACAAAGGCGAAATCCTCGCCATCGTCGGAGAATCCGGGTCCGGGAAATCAGTCTCTATGCTGGCGCTGATGGGGCTTTTGCCCTGGACCGCCAAGATCACTGCCGATGAGCTGAGCTTTGAAGGCATTGACCTGCGCCATGTCACGCCGCGTCAGCGGCGCGACATTATCGGCAAAGACATCGCGATGATCTTTCAGGAACCGATGTCCTCCCTGAACCCCTGCTTTACCGTGGGTTTCCAGATCAAGGAAGCGCTGCGTCAGCATCTGGGAATGGGGCGCCGCGAACGTCACCAACGTGCCATCGAGCTGTTTGAACAGGTCGGTATTCCGGCCGCCGAAAGCCGGCTCAATACATTTCCGCATCAGATGTCGGGGGGAATGAACCAGCGGGTGATGATCGCCATGGCGATTGCCTGCAAGCCCAAGTTGCTGATCGCGGATGAACCTACCACGGCGTTGGATGTAACCATTCAGGCGCAGATCCTCGATCTGTTGATCTCATTGCGCGATGACAGTGGCATGGGGCTGGTGCTGATCACTCATGACATGGGGGTGGTGGCCGAAACAGCTGAGCGGGTGCAGGTGCAATACGCCGGCCAAAAGGTCGAAGAACAGCCCGTACGTGATCTTTTTCGCACCCCCTATCACCCCTACACCACAGCACTTTTGTCGGCCTTGCCGGAACGGGCAACCGGGCGGCTGTTGCCGACGATCCCTGGTGTTGTCCCTGGGCAGTTTGACCGCCCAAAGGGGTGCCTGTTTGCGCCACGCTGCGCCTTTGCGCAAGAGATTTGCCAGACAACACCGCCCAGCCCCAGTGGCGCTGACACTGGCAAAGCCCGCTGCCATTTCCCGGCGGTCGCATTCGAGGAGGTCTCCGCATGAGTACCCAGACCAGCACAGATCCAATTGTGTCCGCGCGTGGCCTAGAGCGGTTTTACGAGGTCAAGGATGGCTTTCTGAGCAAACCCAAAACCGTGCGCGCCCTGGCTGGGGTGGATTTCGATCTCTACGCGGGGCAGACGCTGGCCGTGGTGGGGGAATCTGGTTGCGGTAAATCCACTCTGGCGCGGCTGGTCACCATGATTGAAGAGCCGACTGCCGGCAGTTTGAGCATCGATGGCAAGCCGGTGGCACCTTCAGATTGGGCTTCACTGCGCAAGTCGGTGCAGATCGTGTTCCAGAACCCCTATGGATCGCTCAACCCGCGCCAGAAAATCGGCACCATCTTGATGGAGCCCTTGGTCATCAATCGCCCAGACAGCACAGCTGTTGAACGCGAAGCCAAGGCCCGTGAAATGCTAGACCTAGTCGGGCTGCGGCCGGAGCATTTTGACCGCTACCCACATATGTTCTCAGGCGGTCAGCGTCAGCGGATCGCCATTGCGCGCGCGCTGATGTTGGATCCAAAAATTCTGGTGCTGGACGAACCGGTCTCGGCACTTGATGTCTCGATCCAGAGCCAGATCCTAAACCTGCTGGTGGATCTGCAAGATCGCATGGGGCTGGCCTATCTGTTCATCAGCCATGATCTGTCGGTGGTGCGCCATTTCTGCGACGAGGTCATCGTGATGTATCTGGGCCGGGCAGTGGAGCGCGCCAGCAAGGACGATCTCTTTGCGCATCCGCGCCACCCCTACGCCAAGGCTCTGCTGTCGACGACCCCCAAGGCCGATCCGGAGGCCAAGCGCGAGCGGATCCAGCTGGAGGGCGAGCTGCCTTCGCCGATGGACAATTTGCCGGGTTGTGCCTTTGCGCCGCGGTGCTGGCTTGCCACCGAAGAATGCCGTGCGCAGCGCCCGGAACTGCAGGGAGAGACTAGCCAAGTAGCCTGTTTCCATCCGCTCTGAAAAAGGCCGTTCTGACAGTTCCTGAAGCAGCATAGATTGACAGATGAAAAGGGGCCCGCAGGGGCCCCTTTTTTCAACTCAGTTGCCGCGTTTCAATTGTTCCTGCAGAGAAAGCTTGGCGTCATGTATATGGGCAAAGGTCAGACGCGCGGCGAGGTCGGCGTCTCCGGCTTCGCAGGCCTTCAGGATCTCAAGGTGTTCATCATTGCTGCGGGCGGTTCCGCTCATTACCAGCTGCGCGCGCAGATAGCGGTCGATCCGGTCAATGGAGTTCTCGATGACTGACAGATGATAAGGCAGTCCGCTCACACTGTAGAGCGTCGCGTGGAAGTTGCGGTTGAGGTCCCCATAAGTCATCGGATCGGTGGCGGCGGCAAACTGTTCCAGAAAGCCACGCGCTGTTGCGATGACCTCAGGTGTCAGATTGGGCACCGCAGCGCGAATGATATCGGCTTCGAGCTTGGCGCGAAAATCGAAAATCTCGCCGGCCTCACCCATCGAAAGCGTGGCGACAATGGCGCCTTTGTAGCGCTTGGTCTCGATCAGGCCCTGTTGCTCCAGCCGGGTCAGGGCATCGCGCACTGGAAACCGCGAGCTGTTAAAGGCCTTGGCGATTTCATCCTGGCGCAGCGCCTCGCCATCTTTGAGATCACCTTCAATGATGGCACGGCGCAGAGCATCAAAGATGATCTCTGCGGCAGTAGCGGTTTTTGATATGTCAACTGCCTGAAATTTCAAGCTTATTTTCCTCGTTCCTGATCTGAAGCCGATCTGGTTGACGAAGTATACAGCGGAGTGCGCGCAATGCCAAAGGCAGCCTTTTGTCGCGCGCAAAAATATGTGTCTGGGAGCAAGAGGATTGCCGTATTTGCAGACCGCGGTATCAAAGAAAAGGCGCAGTCTCCGGGACTCGGAGCTGCGCCTTTTAGATGGTTTTTTTGATGCGTGGCTTTAGAATTCGACCACGGCGCGGATCGATTTGCCTTCGTGCATTAGCTCAAAGCCTTCATTGATCTGATCCAGTGTCAGCTTGTGTGTGATCATTGGATCGATCTCGATCTTGCCGTCCATGTACCAGTCGACGATCTTGGGCACATCCGTGCGACCCGAAGCGCCACCAAAGGCGGTGCCGCGCCAGCTGCGACCTGTGACCAGCTGGAAGGGGCGGGTGGAGATTTCAGCACCAGCAGGGGCGACGCCGATGATGATGCTCTCGCCCCAGCCCTTGTGCGCGGCCTCAAGGGCTGTGCGCATGACGTTGACGTTGCCGGTGGCGTCAAAGGTGTAATCCGCACCGCCGCCAGTGATCTCAACCAGATGCGCGACCAGATCGCCCTCGACTTCGGCGGGGTTCACAAAATGGGTCATGCCAAAATGTGTGGCCATCTCAACTTTGCCGGGGTTGAGATCGACACCGACAACCTGATCGGCACCGGCCAGTTTCAGCCCCTGGATCACGTTCAGACCAATGCCTCCCAGACCAAAGACGATGGCGGTGGAGCCGATTTCGACCTTGGCGGTGTTGATCACAGCACCGATGCCGGTGGTGACGCCACAACCGATGTAGCAGATCTTGTCAAAGGGCGCGTCCTTGCGCACTTTGGCCAGGGCGATTTCCGGCACCACGGTGTGGTTGGCAAAGGTCGAGCAGCCCATGTAGTGATGGATTGGCGTGCCATCCAGCATCGAAAATCGGGTGGAGCCGTCGGGCAAAAGGCCAGCTCCCTGGGTCGAGCGGATCGACTGGCAGAGGTTGGTTTTGGGATTGAGGCAATATTCGCATTCGCGGCATTCCGGCGTGTAAAGCGGGATCACGTGATCGCCCACTTCCAGGCTGGTGACGCCTTCGCCGACTTCGATAACAATGCCCGCACCCTCGTGCCCCAGGATTGCTGGAAAGATGCCTTCGGGGTCATCGCCCGAGCGGGTGAATTCATCGGTGTGGCACAGGCCAGTCGCCTTGATTTCCACCAGAACTTCGCCGGCCTTGGGGCCTTCAAGGTTCACTTCCATCACTTCGAGCGGCTTGCCCGGAGCAACTGCAACGGCTGCACGTGTGCGCATCATGATTTGCGGTCCTTCGTTCTGTTGATGGAGTTCTTGTCGCCAACTGGGCAAAAGATCCCCGAAAAATCCAGTTCACATCCCAAGACATGGTGTCACAAAAACGCGCGGTCCGGGTGTGGTTTGCCTAGCGTTACATTCGCCAAAGTGATCAGGCAAGTCTTGGCTTACCCTCTAACTTTTCCAAGATTTCGCGCAGGGCTCAAAACCGACGTATAATGACGCATTCCAGCCAATTCAGGGCGCTCCTTGCGGCCTGAGTTAGGCACAGCCTATCCAAAGTTTCGGCAGAATTTTTGTTGGGCTTTTGTACACTGCGGGCTTGACCTTCCCCTCGCTGGAAGCCCCATATCCGACCACAGACAAAGACGATCTCTGGGGTTTCACCATGGAACAGCGCCATCTTTCACTGCAAATCACCGGTCTCAACTGTGCGGGCTGTGCCGGACGGGCTGAACGCGCCCTGGCGGCTGTGCCGGGTGTGCAGACTTCATCTGTCAATCTGGCCAGTGCCAAAGGCCAGGTCGATTTGGCGCAGGATGTGCCACTGTCTGACTTGACCGATGCTCTGCAACAGGCTGGCTACCCGGCGGCGCTGTCACATCTGGATCTCGATATCGACGGGTTGAGCTGCGCTTCCTGCGTTGGTCGCGTCGAGGCCGCATTGCGCCGTGTACCGGGTGTTGTGACGGCGGATGTCAATCTTGCGCGCGAGAGCGCGCAGGTCAGCTATCTGACCGGCGCCAGCCGCGCTGCTGATCTGATCGCCGCCAGCACCCAGGCGGGCTATCCGGCGCGCTTGCGCGGAACAGAGGCCGATGCAAGCGCCGAGGCCAGTCAGCGCAAGGCAGATGAGATCAAAACCCTGTCGCGTCAGGTTTTGATCGCGGCTGTCCTGACGCTGCCGGTGTTCATCATCGAGATGGGCAGCCATATGGTGCCCGCGATGCATCATTGGGTGATGGCCAATATCGGCCATCAGACCAGCTATTTGATCCAGTTTCTGTTGACCTCCTTGGTGCTGTTCGGGCCGGGGCGGCAGTTTTACAGCAAGGGCCTTCCAGCGCTATGGCGGCTGGCGCCGGATATGAATGCGCTGGTAGCGCTGGGCACGGCAGCGGCCTATGGGTTTTCGGTGATCTCCACCTTTGCGCCTGGGCTGCTGCCGACGGGCACTGCCAATGTCTACTACGAGGCTGCAGCGGTGATTGTGGTGCTGATCTTGACGGGGCGCCTGCTGGAAGCCCGTGCCAAGGGGCGCACGGGGGCCGCCATTCGCAAACTGGCCGGGCTGCAGCCGAAAACAGCTGAAGTCATCAGCGGCGATGCGGTAATAGAAACACCGGTGGACGATATCGCCGCCGGAGATCTGATCCGGGTGCGTCCCGGCGCGCGGTTTGCTCTGGACGGAGAGGTGATCTCGGGCAGCTCCTATGTTGATGAAAGCATGTTGAGCGGTGAACCTGTGCCGGTGAGCAAGGCCGCAGGCGCGCGGGTCTCTGCCGGGACCGTCAATGGTGCGGGCGTGCTGGAGTTTCGGGTGACCCATGTGGGGCGCGACACGGCCTTGGCGCAGATCATCCAGATGGTGGAACAAGCACAGGGGGCCAAGCTGCCGGTGCAGGGGCTGGTTGACCGGATCACGCTGTGGTTTGTGCCCGCGGTGATGCTGGCCGCAGTACTAACGGTGTTGGCCTGGCTGCTGTTGGGACCGGCGCCTGCCTTGCCGCTGGCACTGGTTGCCGGGGTTTCGGTGCTGATCATTGCCTGTCCCTGCGCCATGGGGCTGGCCACGCCGACCTCGATCATGGTGGGCATTGGCCGCGCGGCGCAACTGGGCGTTCTATTTCGCAAAGGCGACGCGCTGCAACGCCTCGAAGAGGTGCAGGTCGTCGCATTGGACAAGACCGGCACCCTGACCGAGGGCCACCCAGCCCTGACCAATTTCCAAGCTGCCGAAGGATTTGAGCGTGAAGCTGTTTTGCGTTTGATCGGCGCGGCAGAGGCCCAGTCTGAACACCCCATCGCCAAGGCGTTGGTCGCGGCGGCTGGGAAAGGCCTGCCCAAAGCCGAAAAGGTTGAAGCCATCCCAGGGTACGGGCTGCGGGCCATGGTCGAGGGGCGGGAGGTTCTGGTGGGGGCTGAACGCTTGATGCAGAGCGAGGGGATCGCTTGCGATACGTTCAAGGCGCAGGCTGATCTTTGGGCGTCCGAGGGCGAGACGCCGTTTTATGCTGCCATCAATGGCGCGACTGCGGCGCTGCTGTCGGTCGCTGATCCTGTCAAGCCAGACACGCCAGCGGCGATCCGAGCCCTTCAGGCGCAGGGGCTAAAAGTGGCGATGATCACGGGCGACGCCACCGGCACAGCGCAAGCGATTGCGGCACGGCTGGGCATCGATGCTGTTCGGGCAGACTGTCTGCCGGGTGACAAGGTGGCTGCGCTGCAGGATCTGCAGACGCAGTATGGCAAATTGGCCTTTGTCGGCGATGGGCTGAATGATGCACCCGCTCTGGCTGCTGCCGATGTGGGCATTGCCATTGGAACCGGCACTGACGTTGCAATCGAGGCTGCGGATGTGGTGCTGGTATCAGGCGATCTGCGCCGCACGCTTGATGCGCTGACCATCAGCCGGGCAACCATGCGCAATATCCGACAGAACCTCGGCTGGGCCTTTGGCTACAACATCCTTTTGGTGCCGGTGGCGGCGGGTGTCTTGTATCCATTTGGCGGGCCATTGCTGTCGCCCGCGCTGGCGGCTGGCGCCATGGCCCTGTCGAGCGTCTTTGTGCTGAGCAATGCTCTGCGCTTGCATCGGCTGAAATCCGGCATAGATGAGGGGGACACAGTGCAATCCCCTGCGCTGCCCATTCACAGCCCTGCCGAATAAGACGGCGCAACCAGAGGTCCGCATGAATATCGGTGACGTTTCTACCCGCTCGGGCTTGCCGGCCAAGACCATCCGCTACTACGAGGATATCGGCCTGATCAAACCGCATCGCAGCGAAAATGGCTATCGCTGTTTTGCCGAGGCGGATCTGCACAAGCTCGCCTTTCTGGGGCGGGCCCGGGCACTGGGCTTTACTATCGAAGACTGTCGCATGCTGATGGCGCTTTATGAGGACGAGAGTCGGGCCAGCGGAGATGTAAAGCAGCTGGCGCAGGAACATCTGAGCAAGATCGAAACCAAGATCGCCGACCTGCAGGCAATGCGGGACACGCTGACAGAACTGGTCCATTGCTGCGCGGGAGATAATCGCCCGGATTGTCCGATCCTCAAGGATCTGTCGGGACAGTGCGGCGATTTGGGGCAGTGATTAGGGAAAAAGACTAGAGGCCGCCACTAGAGGTTTAAGCCTGAAGACATTGAAACGAGAGCAGGTGAAAACGCCTGCTCCCGAAAGTTTGCGTGATCGGCTTCGGCATCTGGTCAGTTGGCTGGGCGCAGGCCCAGAATGTCGCGCGCCTGCGGCCAGCTGGCGACTGGGCGTTCGTATTTGTCACAAAGATCCACAGCCCGCTGCACCAGGGCCGCGTTGGAGGGCGCCAGCGTTTCACGATCCAGACGTAGATTGTCCTCAAGTCCCGTGCGGGTGTGACCGCCTGCAGCGATAGCCCATTCATTGATCTGGATCTGACCGGGGCCAATACCGGCACCGCACCATTCGGCCTCAGGTGCCAGTCGTTTCACTGTTTTGATATAGAAATCAAAAGTCTCGCGATCGACCGGCATGGCATTTTTGACACCCATGACAAACTGCACATAAAGCTTGCCTGCAATGCGGCCATCGCGGTTCATTTTTACCGCCTGATGGATGTGGGACAGATCAAAGGCTTCGATCTCGGGCTTGACCTCATATTGGCGCATCTCACTGGCCAGCCAGTCGACCAGCTCTGGTGGGTTTTCATAGACCCGCGTGGGGAAGTTATTCGACCCAACCGAAAGCGAGGCCATATCAGGGCGCAGCGACAGCATACCGCCGCGTTCCTGCCCGGCACCCGAGCGCCCACCCGTAGACAGTTGCACGATCATGCCGGGGCAGTGCTTGTGCAGCCCTTCCTGCAACAGGGCAAACCGCTCTGGATCGGAGGTCGGCGTCTGATCTGCGTTGCGCACATGACAATGGGCGATGCTGGCTCCGGCTTCAAAGGCTTCCTGTGTGCTTTCAATCTGTTCGGCAATACTGACCGGCACTGCGGGGTTATGTTCCTTGCGCGGCACGGACCCGGTGATGGCGACGCAGATGATGCAGGGTTTGCCCTGGCTGGTGGTGCTCATGCTTTTACCCTCAGATATCAAAAAACACGGTTTCGTCTTCGCCCTGCAGGCGGATGTCGAACCGATATACCACTTTGCCGTCGCGCATGTCCCGCTTTGCAATCAAAGTGGCCCGACGCTTTTCCCATTCGATGAGATTGATGATGGGGTCTGCGGTATTGGCTTCTGCCTCATCTTCAAAATAGATCCGGGTGTTGAGCCCGACATTAATGCCGCGCGCCACAATCCACAGGTTGATATGTGGGGCCATCATCTGACCATTGCGGCCCATTACAGGGCCGGGTTTCACGGTGTCAAAAGCCCATTCGCCACTGTCAAAATCGGTAATGACGCGGCCCCAGCCGCGAAAGCCCTCGTCGACCGTATGCGTATGATCAGGGCCCGCATGTTCGGGGTGGGCGTAAACACCGTTTGCATTGGCCTGCCAGGCCTCCAGCAGTACGTCTTTGACCGGGGATCCGATACCGTCGATGACCAGGCCTTCGACGCGGATGCGTTCACCGGCAGCATTGGGGCCTGCAATGTCATGGCCAAGTTCCTGATCATAGATCTCAAACCCGGCAGCGCCGGGGGCAAGTCCGATATGTACATAGGGGCCAGCGGTCTGCGAAGGGGTTTCTTTCAGGAAATTCAGCTTCTGAACCATATCAGTTTCCCTCCAGACGGTTTTCAAACAGGGTTGAGCGGCGGCCACGCAGCACGATGTCGAATTTATAGGCAATGGTGTCCAGCGGGATGGTAGCATTCAGGTCCAAGCGGGCAACGAGCTGCTCAACGGCCTCGGGGTCAGGAATGGATTGTACGATGGGACAGCGCGCGATCAGCGGATCACCTTCGAAATAGAGCTGGGTGATCAGGCGCTGGGCAAAGCCTGTGCCAAAGACCGAAACATGGATATGTGCCGGGCGCCAGTCATTGACCCAGTTGCGCCAGGGATAGGCGCCGGGTTTTACGGTGCGGAAATAGTAGTAGCCATCCTCATCCGTCATGGTGCGGCCGCAGCCACCAAAATTGGGATCAATCGCCCCAAGGTATTTGTCCTTCTTGTGACGATAGCGGCCCGAGGCATTGGCCTGCCAGATCTCGACCAGGGTATTGGGCACAGGCCGCGCATTTTCATCCAGAACTCGACCATGCACGATGATGCGCTCGCCAATGGGGCTTTCGCCAGGGCTGGCGAAATTGTTCAAAAGGTCGTTGTCGGTCGCGGCGATATCATTGTGGCCAAAGGTCGGGCCGGTGATCTCGCTGGGGGTGTTTTCCAGGCTGATCAGCGGAAATTGTGGTGAACGCGCCACCGAGGTCTTGTAGTTGCGATCCAGGGCCGGGGGATGCCAGCGGCGGTCGCGCTGGTAGAAATCACCCTGACTTTTGGTTGGTTTTGACAT
Source organism: Phaeobacter sp. CECT 5382 (assembly GCF_001457775.1). GTDB lineage: Bacteria > Pseudomonadota > Alphaproteobacteria > Rhodobacterales > Rhodobacteraceae > Pseudophaeobacter. Next base: position 38,011 of record NZ_CYSG01000015.1, on the reverse strand, counting down.
CTGTGGCGTCCTTATTATCGGGAGCTGCTGGGCAATGGTTCAGGCTTTGGCGGTGGAGTTCTCGGCCTCCATTTCGGCATAGGTCTGTTTGGCAAGCTTCAGCGCGTGGTTGGCACGGGGCACCCCGGCATAGATTGCGACATGCTGAAAGGCCTCGATCACATCCTGCTTGCTGGCACCGGTACGGGCAGTGGCACGAATATGCATCGGGATTTCGTCGAAATTCCCCAGAGCTGCCAGCAGCGCCAGCGTCAGCATCGAGCGTTCCCGCTGCGCGATGCCATCCGAGGACCAAACCGTGCCCCAGGCGCCTTCGGTGATCAGCCCCTGAAACGCGAGATCCATATCGGTCTTGGCGGCCTCGGCGCGATCCACATGGGCATCCCCCAAAACGGCGCGACGTGTGGCCATGCCCTGATCATATCTGTTGTTGTCCATCCGGGTCCTCGTGTCTGGCTGCGTGTCTAGCAACGGGGGCAGGAAGAGTATCGCATATCGAAAATGAACTGTATAATGCGGAAATACACATGTTTGCATTGCGGAATTGATATGCGTCTCTCGGATCACTTGAAACTGCGCCACCTTGAAGTCTTTGTCGAGGTCGCTCGTCAAGGTAGCGTCACCTTGGCGGGCGAAGCGTTGGGCATGACACAGCCTGCAGTGACCCGTGCAATTCGAGAGCTGGAGGCGGTCTGTGGCAAACCCCTGGTGGAGCGCCATGGTCGCGGTATTCGCCTGTCCTCCTATGGTGAGATGTTTCGCGATCACGCCGGGCGCAGTCTGGCGCTGGCGCGGGATGGGGTGGCGATGCTGCAGGGGTTGGATGCAGAAGAAGGGCCGAAGCTATCAATCGGGGCGCTGCCCACGGTTTCAGCGACCCTGGTGCCCGATGCGCTGGCAGAGCTGGGCGCGGGCCGCAGTCACAGTCGCTTTTCTGTCACGACCGGCGACAACCGCTATTTGCTGGATCAGCTGCGTCGCGGTGTGCTGGACCTTGTGGTGGGGCGACTGCCTGCACCGGATCTGATGGCTGGCATCGATTTTGAACCATTGTTTCACGAACGCGTTGCCGTGGTAGTGGCGGCAGATCATCCGCTTGTGAGGCAGGCGCATCTGCCGCAGGAGGCGTTGCAAACCTATCCGGTGCTGATGCCTTCACAGGGGGCGATCATCCGCCCGCTGGTTGAGCACATGTTTCTGGAGCAGGGGCTTGTGGCACCGCAATCGCCGGTCGAGACGGTATCGGCGACTTTTGGGCGCCGCTTTGTGCTGAACCACCAGGCGATCTGGTTTATCAGCGCCGGGGTCGTACACGCGGATCTGGAGGCGGGGCTTATGCGAGAGCTGGCAATCAATACACAAAGCACGTTGGGGCCGGTCGGCTTATGCATTCGCAGTGAGCACCAGCTCTCTGCTCTTGGTGCGCGGTTCTGCGCCTGTCTGCGCCAGCATTGTCATCGGAGAGAGGGAGCTGGTGATACGGGCCGTATTTCGCCGCCCTGAGACACCGGTTGGACACCGCCAGGTGACTAGGCTCAAGCGCGCAGGCTGGCCAAGGCCATGCTGGTGACATCTCGGGCAATGGTGTCGACAAAGGTTTTTGAGGCGCCACGCTCGGGGCGGAACCAAAAAACGGGTGAGTTGAGAATCAGCAAAAGGCCGGAAACGGCCACGGTTATGTTGCGGGTGGCAAGGCTGCCTTCGGTTATGCCACGGGCGACTTCGGCGCGAAACAGATCCTCGTACTGGCGCTGCCCATCGCGAACCTTACATTGCAGAGCGCGCTCAACCTCGGTGACGGCCTTGGCGCGGGCCCCTGTGTAGGTCTGCAGAATTACTTTGTGATAGGGCAGCGAATCGAGCACCGCGTAGACATGGCTGCGCGACATCTTCTCCAGGGCCTCGATCGCCGGCAGGCTGGGATCAATCACAGCTTCAACTGCGCAGTGGGTAAAGCCGGCTGCCCGCAGCTGTACCGCTGACAGCAAAGCACCTTTGGAAGGAAAATGGTGATATATCCGTCCCTTGGTCGATCCCAGGCGGTGGGCAATATCATCGACAGATGCGGTTTCCGCCCCAAGCGCCATGAAGCAGTAGGCCGCTGCATCAAGGATTTCACTTTTGGACGTGCTGATCTGTTCAAACATGATGAGGGACCCGCGTATTCGGATTGATTTTTGTGCGCCTAGCAGCTTCCGGGGGGATGTTGCAATGCCCGTGGCAGGCTGTCTGGGGCCGGTGCACACCCCGCAGCAGCGCCAAGGGCAAAGGTGCGGGATTCTCTGCGAAGCTTTGGCCAGACAGGAGGTACGCAACGTATCTGTGGTTGAATTTCACATGACTTGAGACCGCATAGCGGTGAGATCCCACACCCGGACCTTTACTCAGCCTAGGAGGCCAGAGGCGTAAAAAATAGGCTGTTTTTGCCCATTTGACGCTGGGTCTCATAGATTGACAGGTCAAAAACATACTCATTAGTCTGTTTTTAGACGCCAAGGGTTCCACCGCTTGAGGAGGCAGCGTGGAGATCCGCCAAAAAGGCGCAGAAGCCCGGAGAAGACAGGGCAAGGAACCGTTCTTTAGGAGCGGGGGGAGGAAAATTTGGAAGTATTGCAGCTCTTGGTCAGTGGGCTAGCGAATGGCTGTGTCTACGGCCTGATCGCGCTTGGGTTCGTGCTGATCTACAAGGCCACCGAGGCGGTGAATTTCGCCCAAGGTGATTTCATGATGATCGGGGCCTTCGTCAGCCTCGGCCTTACCAATGCGGAATATATGCATCTGCCATTCTGGATCGCGGCACCGCTGACGATTTCGATCATGGCAGTGTTCGGCTATCTGCTGGATCTGTTTGTGCTGCGTCATCTGTTTGGGCAAAACCAGACGGCAGTGGTGATCCTGACGATTGCCATGGGTTTCGTGCTGCGCTTTGTGGCAGGGCTGATCTGGGGGCACGAGCCACAGACACTGGAAAGCCCGCTCGCCTTGGGGGATTTGCACATTGGCGGCGTGGTTCTTGGCATGGCCGATGTGGCCGTCATCGTGGTCACGTTCCTGCTGACCTGGTTTCTGTATCAGTTCTTTCAGCGCACCAAACTGGGGCTGGCGATGCAGGCCGCAAGCCAGAACCAGATGGCGGCCTATTTCATGGGGATCCCTGTCAAACGGGTGCAGGGCTTGATCTGGGGCCTGTCCGGGGCGACCGCCGCTGTTGCCGGGATCCTGTTTGCCTCGAAAGGCGCGATTGATCCCAATGCGGGCCTTCTGGGCATCAAGGCCTTTGCTGCGGCTGTCATCGGTGGCTTCGGGTCACTGCCGGGCGCCCTTGCGGGTGGTCTGATCGTCGGGGTGATTGAACCCTTTGCCGCGCGGTACTTTGCTGCCGGATATTCACAAATTGCGCCCTATGCCCTGTTGCTGGCCGTGTTGGTATTTAGACCCCACGGGCTGTTCAGCCAGGTGCGCGTGAAGAAGGTTTGAGCAGATGCGGATACACTTCAAAACATCCTACCAACACGACATTCGCCTGTTTCCTGATCGCTGGACCTTCATGGTTTATGGCGCACTGATGGTGCTGGCCTTTGCGCTGCCTTATCTGCTGGATGAATTCTATCTGGGTGAGGTCACCAACGTGTTGATCTGGGCCATCGCCGGGCTGGGCCTGATGTTGCTGACCGGGCAGACCGGTCAGGCAAGCCTTGGACATGCGGCCTTTCTGGCGATTGGCTGCTATGCCAATACCATCCTGATCGAACAAGGCGTGCCCTTTATCATCGCGTTTCCGCTGGCGGGGATCATCACTGGCTTTGTTGGTCTGTTGATTGCCATTCCGGTGCTGCGGCTGCACGGCATCTACCTGGCGATTGCCACCATTGCCCTGTCGGTTCTGGCCGATGATATCATCGTGCTAACCGAGCCGTGGAGCGGCGGCGTTTCTGGTAAGTTCCCGGAAATGATCTCCATCTTTGGCTTTGAGATCGAGCGTTGGACCATGCCGGGGCGATTTTACTACCTGGTGTTGGTTGTGACCATCATCTGCACGCTGTTTTATCGCAATCTGCTGCGGTCTCCTTTGGGGCGTGCCTTTGCGGCGGTGCGCGACAGCGAGGTATCTGCCACGGCCATGGGCGTGCACATCGCGCGCACCAAGGGCAAGGCCTTTGGGCTGTCGTGCATGATCACCGGCTGGGCAGGGGCCCTGATGGGCTACTATGCCGGCACTTTCAACAACGAGACGTTTTCGTTGGTGATCTCGATTACCTTGTTGATGATGATCGTGATCGGCGGGCTGGGTTCTATCCATGGGGCCTTTTTCGGTGCCATCGTCGTTGCCTTCCTGCCGCAGGCACTTTCGATCCTGAAGGACAATGTCGTGGGCAGTGGCGTCGCCATTCCGGGGCTTGAGACCGGCGTCTTTGGCATGATCCTGATACTGTTCATCCTGTTTGAACCGATGGGCATCTACGGGCGATGGCTCAAGATCCGCACTTGGTTCGAGCTGTTCCCATTCGCGCGCAAGGACATGTTCCGCCGCCAGAAATCCTACCTGAAGACGGAGCGCCTGAGATGAGCCTTTTGGAAATCAAAAATGCCACGCTCAAGTTCGGCGGCGTGGTGGCTGTGAATGATCTCAGCTTCTCGGTTGAGGAAGGCGAGGTCTATGCCATCGTCGGCCCAAACGGAGCCGGCAAATCCACCGCCTTCAACCTGATATCGCGGTTCTATGAGCCCTATGCAGGCACGTTCACCTTTGATGGCAATAACCTGCTGGAGCGGGATGCGGATCAGGTCGCCGACCTGGGTATCGCGCGGACCTTTCAGAACATCGAGTTGTTCGACCACGCTACGGTTTTGCAAAACCTTCTGGTCGGGCGTCATCGTCATCGCAAGACAACACTGTTGGAGGAGATGTTCTTTACGCCGCGGGTGCGGCGCGAGGAAGAACGCCATCGCGAAGCGGTTGAAGAGGTGATCGATTTTCTCGACCTGCAACCCTATCGCAACAAGATGATTGCCGGGCTGCCCTACGGGGTGCGCAAGGTGGTCGAACTGGGCCGGGCTCTGGCGTCAAAGCCGCGCCTGCTGCTGCTGGATGAACCCGCCTCGGGGCTTTCGGTTGAAGAAACGCAGGACATGCGCTGGTGGATCGACGACATCCGCAAACAGATGGGGATCACGGTGCTGATGGTGGAACATGACATGGGGCTGGTGTCAGGCGTGTCTGACCGGGTTCTGGCCCTGGCGGATGGCGCCAAACTGGCCGAGGGCACCCCGGCAGAGGTGCAGGCCAATCCGGCCGTCATTGAAGCCTATCTTGGCGCGGGGGCGGTATAATGGCTGAACCCTTGCTGGAAATCAAAAACCTCGAAAGCTTTTACGGGCCGATCATGGCGATCCGGGGTGTTTCGCTGAAAGTGGACCGCGGCCAGATCGTGACTGTTCTGGGTGCAAATGGCGCCGGGAAATCGACGCTGTTGAAAACCATTTCGGGCATCATGGATCCTGAAAAGGGTGAAGTCCTGTTCAACGGTCAGCCCATTCAGGGCCAAGAGCCACATCGGATCGTGGGGCAGGGTATTGTGCATGTCCCCGAAGGCCGCGAGGTCTTTCCATTGCTGACGGTGAACGAAAACCTCAGCCTGGGGGCTTATACCCGCGGTGACAAGGCTGAGATCGAGCGCGACCGCGAAATGGTCTTTGACTATTTCCCCATTCTGGCGGAACGTCGGGATCAGGAGGCAGGCACGCTGTCGGGTGGCCAGCAGCAGATGCTGGCAATCGGGCGCGGATTAATGCTGCGGCCTCAGATCATGCTGCTGGACGAGCCAAGCCTGGGGTTGTCGCCTTTGCTGGTACAGGAAATCTTTGCCATCCTGCGCCGTCTCAACACCGAAGAGCATGTGACCATGATGCTGGTGGAGCAGAATGCGCGCATCGCGCTTGATCTGGCGGATGTCGGCTACGTGATGGAGATCGGCCGCATCGTGATGGATGGATCGGCTGATCGTCTGATGGAAAGCGAAGACATCAAATCGTTCTACCTCGGCCATCAGGAAGAGGGCCAGCGCGGCGAAAAACGCTGGAAACGCAAGAAAACATGGCGCTAGGAGGGGTAGAGATGAATATGCATGTCGCAAAACAGACCGGGCCTGCTCAGATCGAGATCAATGGCGTCGCCTTCAACGCAGAACCGGGTCAACGGCCAGTTCTGGTAGATGGGTGCGATACCATTCCAAAACTGTTCCAGACCCGTTGCATGGCGCTGCAGGACCGGACAGCGCATCGCGAAAAAGACATGGGGATTTGGAAAAGCTATTCCTGGAGCGCCTATTGGGACCACGCCAAGTGGATTGGCCTAGGGTTGATATCGCTGGGGCTGCAACGCGGCGAAGTGGTCTCGATCCTCAGCGAAGACCGGCGGGAATGGCTCTATACAGATATGGGCGTTCAGGGCGCGGGGGGCATTGCCTCAGGGGTCTATACCACCGATTCTGCGGCGCAGCTGGCCTATCTGGTCAATGACAGCGACAGCCGCTTTTTGTTCGTCGAAAATGATGAGCAGCTGGACAAATATCTCGAAATCGAGGCCGAGGTACCGAGCCTGACCAAGGTGATCATCTATGATCGCGAAGGGCTGCACGATCTAGATCAGGAGAAATGCATCTTCATCGAAGACCTCTACGATCTGGGACGGGCCTATGATGCCAAATATCCCGGCGCGTTTGAGGCTGAAATTGCCAAGTCAAAGCCCGAAGACACTGCCATGCTGATCTATACCTCGGGCACAACGGGCATGCCAAAAGGCGCGATGCTGGGGCATGAAAACGTATTGGCTTCGATGGAGTCCGGTGCCCGGGCGCTGGCAGTGGAACGCGAAGATGAACAGCTCTGCTTTTTGCCGCTGTGCCATATTCTGGAACGCAACGTGTCCGTCTATTTCCCGCTTGGCGCAGCCAGCACGGTGAATTTTGCCGAAAGCCCCGAGACGGTTTTTGACAATATGCAGGAGGTCTCTCCGGCGACTTTCTTTGCGGTGCCCCGGGTCTGGGAAAAAATCTACTCAAGGGTACTGGTGTTGGCACAAGAAGCGACGCCGATTGGCCGCTGGGCCTTTCAACGCGCCATCAAGGCGGGGCAGGCGCGCGCTGAATATGTGATGTATGGCAAGACGCCTCCGGCAAGTGTGGCGGCGACCTATGCATTCTGGGACTTTGCCGTGCTGCGCAATCTGCGCCGGATGCTGGGCATGGACCGGATGCGGCGTGGTGGCACCGGTGCAGCACCGATTTCACCAGAGCTGCTGAAATGGTACTGGTCCATCGGTGTGCCCCTGATCGAAGGCTACGGCATGACGGAAAATGCCGGTATCTCGACGATCAATACTCTGGAACATAACCTGCCCGGCACTGTCGGACGGCCGGTTCCGGGGGTTGAGTTGCGGATCGCCGAGGATGGCGAGATCCAGACCCTGGGGTTGAATAATTTTCAGGGCTACTGGCGCAACAACGAAAAAACCGCTGAAACCTTTACCGCCGATGGCTGGCTGCGCACCGGCGATGTTGGCAAGGTAGACCCGGAGGGCAACCTTACCATCACCGGGCGTATCAAGGATATCATCATCACCGCAGGCGGGAAAAACATCACCCCGGCTGAAATCGAAAGCCGACTGAAGTTCAGCCATTACATTTCAGATGCGGTGGTGATTGGTGATCGGCGCAAGTTTTTGACCTGTCTGATCATGATTGATCAGGAAAATGTTGAAAAATTTGCACAGGACCGGAAGATACCATTCAGTGATTTCGCATCTCTTTGCGCGGCGGCTGAGGTGGTTCAGCAGATCCGCGACGAGGTCGAGGCCGTGAACAAGGTCTTTGCCCGGGTGGAACAGATCAAGGACTTCCGCCTGATCAACGTCCTGTTGACGGCCGAGGATGATGAACTGACTGCAACAATGAAACTGAAACGCAGTTTTGTGGAGAAGAAGCACAAGGCACTGATCGACGATATGTATTGATAGCGTGATCTAAAACACGCTGCGATTGTACTCTAGGGAGGAGACAAAAATGATGAAACTGACATCCAAGTTGATGGCGGGTACCCTGTTGGCAGGTGCCATGAGCCTGACAGCGGGCACTGCCGCGCTGGCCGAGAGCCAAGGCGTAAGTGACAGCGAAGTGGTAATCGGCTCCGTGAATGATCTCAGCGGCATTTTTGCGGCTATCGGGGTTCCGGCCACCAATGGCGCCAACATGCGCTTCGCCGAGGCCAATGCCGCCGGTGGTGTGCATGGCCGCCAGATCCGCCTCATTGTCGAAGACAATGGCTATCAGATCCCGCGTGCGATGCAGGGCTACAACAAGCTTTTGAACCGCGACAAAGTCTTTGCCATGTTGCTGTCACTGGGCACACCGATGAACCTTGCCGGGTTCAAACTGCTGGATCCCAAAGGTATTCCTAACGTCGGTCCACTGTCGGCGGCCCGTCAGATGCTGCAGGATCCGGTCGAGAACAAATTCATCGGCTTTTCCAGCTACTATGATCAAGTCACCGCCGGGGTGAGCTATCTGGCTGAGGAATTCGACGCCAAAGAAGTCTGCGCCATGTATATCCCGTCGGATTTTGGCAAGGAAATCAAGGAAGGTGCCGAAGATACCGCGCATAAGCTGGGGCTGAGCTTTGCAGCCGAAACTACCCACAAGCCGGATGAGCTGGATTTTGTCGGCTCGCTGACCAAGCTGAAGGCGGCCGGTTGTGACATCGTCACCATGGCGCTGGGCGTGCGTCAGGGGATCACCGTGGTTGGAACGGCCAAAAAGATCGGCTGGACTGACGCCAAATTCCTCAACACTTCTGCAGGCTTTCTGGATGTTGTCGCCGCCGTTCCCGGTGGCGTGACCGATGGGCTCTATGCCTCTGCGGGCTGGGTGGATCTGATTGCCCGTTCCGCAGACCCTGTGCCGGCCAAATTCATGGCGGATTACCAGGCCAGCTTTGATCAGAAAGCGACCGGGTTTGCCATGCTGGGTTACTCGGCTGCCGATACCGTGGTGCGCGCGCTTGAGGCCGCAGGGAAAGACCTTAGCCAAGAGAGCTTTATCAAAGCGATGGAAACTCTGGATTATTACGATGATCTTACAGACACCAAAATCACCTATGGTGCGGATGATCACCGGGGCGCTGATGATATCGTGATTTCGATTGTTGAAGGTGGCCTTTGGAAAGAGCTCAGCCGTCGGTGACGCCGGTAGAGATTGACTTGGTCTTCTCCTCGGTTTTCTGATCGGGCGAAGGCCAATAGGCAAAGAAGAGCCCGGCGCAGCATTGCTGTACCGGGCTTTTTTGTTTTTTGCCGTAGAACCGATAGGAAAGACTCCTCTCACATCCTGAACCGGGAATGAAACTTGTGGCTTGGAAGGCCTGTGATCCCGGCGGTTCTCGGCCCCAATTGTGAAATGAGTGAAAGTCATATAAATTCGCATGTGAGAATATAAATACTGAAAAATATCGAATGAGGAGGTCGAAATGAGGATCACGCGACGACAAGCAATTGCGGGGCTGGGGTCCGGCCTGATTTTGCCTGGGGTGGGCAGTTGGGCTGCCGCCACCGGAGCAGAGCAGGCGGGGGCCGCATTGACCCTCGGTACCATGCAGATTGACACAGTGTCCGATGGGCATCTGGTCCTGCCACGAGAGGTGCTTTTCGGGGAGCTCGACCCGCAGAAGGTTGATCTCATTCTGCAGGCGCAAGGCATCGCACCAGGCCCGATCGAGCCGCCAATTAATGTGACGCTGATGCGGGACGGCCCGCGAGTGGTCCTGTTTGATGCAGGATCCGGTCCTGCCTTTCAAGCTTCTGCAGGTCGCTTGGCCGAGGCGTTGGAGGCCATGGGCGTTGCAGCGGATGAGGTCACCCACGTGGTCTTTACTCATTGCCACCCAGACCATCTCTGGGGTGTTCTTGACGATTTTGATGAGCCTCTGTTTCCGCAAGCTGAATACTTGATGGGGCAGGTCGAGTGGGACTATTGGTTCGCTCCCGAGACCGCAGAAACCATTGACGCGTCGCGAGTGACAATGGCGGTGGGTGCTCGCCGACGCATGGCGGTTCTGGAGGAGCGGTTCACGCGGTTTCGCGATGGTGAAGAGATACTGCCAGGGGTCGCGGCGCATGCCACATTTGGCCATACACCCGGCCACATGTCCTTTGAGTTGCGAAGCGGTAGCGAAAGCATCATGGTCGGCGGAGATGCCATTGGTAATCACCATGTCAGCTTTGCTGAACCTGGCTGGCCTATCGGGACTGATCAGGATGCTTCAGCTGCGGCCCAAAGCCGTATGCGGCTGTTGGACCAACTGTCCCATGAACAGATTCGGCTGATCGGCTATCATTTGCCGGATGGAGGCCTAGGGCTGGTCGAGCGTAAAGACGACCAATATCGGTTTGTTGTCTAGAGTTGAAAATAGTTTTTGGGGCGGCGCTCTTCGCTGCCCCGGTTAACCTTTGTTAATCAATGCTCTAGCCTTTTGAAATGTAGCATTTTTCCCGGCCAGGTTGTAAAAAAAACTCAAAACCTATCGATGTAATCGATGGGTTTCATCGGCATCCCTAATTGTTATTTTTATTTACAAGTTTGCGGAGTGTTGCTGTAATTTGATTGTGAAGTGATTTTTTTGGGATCTCATTATGTGTGTGTTACTTCGTTTGGGCCAGTTTGGTGCCTTCAGTGTCGCCAGTGGCGACAAAAAGACAATCTCGCTGGGGGCAAAGCATCAAGCCCTCTTGGCTTTGTTATCTACCGCAGAATCTGGTGTTCGAACACGGGCTTTTCTGGAGCAGACGCTGTGGAGTCTGGCGCAGCCAGAGCAGGCTAAGGCAAGCCTTCGTACCGCATTGTCGACACTCAGGCGTCATCTTGGGCCCACGGCTGCTCAGGTTCTCAGCGCCAATCGTGAAAGGGTTATTCTTGACCTGAAACAGGTCGCATTTGAAGAACCCGTGCAGGGCACAGAGTTCATGGAAGGGTTTGAACTGCCCTATGAGGTTAATTTCGCCCGCTGGCTGCAAACGACCCGCAGTGAAATGGCGCGGCGCCAAAATGCCAGGAGCCCAGGTCCGGAACATGTAAAGCGCCAGCGAATGGACAGTCTTCTACCTCTGATCGCGGTTTTACCCTTTGTTCAGATCTCTCCTGGCGAAGATACCTCGGCTCTTGGGTCCCTGATCTCAGAGGAGTTGTCGCGCAGCCTCGCTCGAAGTCAGGCGTTTACTGTCACCTCCTATCTGGCATCACGGCAGTTCGACCCGGCGCGGGTTCGGCCCGCAGAAGTCTCCGCGGTTGCTGGAGTGAAATATCTGGTTTCTGGCTCCGTACGAGCAACTGGACAAAAAATGTCGGCCGAGATCGAGCTGCACGACGCTGAGCGGGAACAGGTCATCTGGTCACGGCATTTTGAAGGGCCGCTGCAGGATCTGATGTCTGGTCAATGTGATGCCCTGAGCAAGGCAACTCAACAGATCGGGCAGACCCTGGTCGGGGATGCCGTGCGGGTGGCGGGGTTCAAGCCGCTCTCGAGCCTTGAAGGCCACACCCTGTTGATGGCGGCGATTTCGATGATGCAGGAGATGACACCGGACCGCTTTGGCCGGGCGCGTGAAATTCTGACCGTCTTGTTGGATCGCGAGCCACAACACCCGCTTGTGCTGACCTGGATGGGGTTCTGGCATGTGTTGCGGGTGCAAAAGGGGTTTTCCAGTGATCGCCAGCTGGATGCGCAGCTTGCCAGTCAACTGGCGACCTCGGCCCTGTCAGCGGACCCATCCTTCTCTCTGGCGCATACTCTCAAAGGCGCTATTTCCAGCCATCTCCTGTTCCATTTCGACCTTGCACAGGAATCCTATGATCTCGCCCTGAAGGACAACCCGAACGAAGCCATGGCCATCTTGCTGAAGGGTGCCACCTGGGCCTATCAGAACCGCCCAATTGAGGCGGTAAAACTGACAGATGCCGCACGGCGGCTGACGCCGCTTGGACCGCAGCGTTACTATTTCGATTCTGTTTCGGCTTTTGCTAATCTCTCGGCCCATAATTACGACCGGGCGATAGAACTGGCTGATCGGTCTCTGCAGGCAAATTCGGCCTATCCGGCCAGTTTGCGCACCAAAGCCATAGCCCTGCAGCTGACGGGGCGCGGTGGTGAGGCCAAAGAAGTGGTGCAGAATCTGATGACCGCATCTCCAGACTTCAATTTAGGGCAATACAGCCGCGAACATCCGGCGGCGATTTCTCAGGCGGGACATGCATGGACGGACGCCTTGAAACAGGCCGGCGTTCCAGATTGACTGGCAAAAAGTAGGGCAAGACCGGGTAGCCCCCCAGACCAGGCCTCAGGATCGGCTGTCGGCATGCAACACCACAGGGTTTGTGCAGGGCTTTTCATGTGTTTTGTAGTTCTCGGCCCTGCTTTGACCACTCCTATTGGGACGTCCTAGTCAGGCATCTCTTCTGGCGGGCAGATCAGCAGCGGGTGGCCTGGCTGGCTTGTCAGCTGTTGTCTTGTCAGCTGTTGTCTTGTCAGTTGTGATGGTGGTCGCTGCGGGGATGACGTGGCGTGCGTGGCCCAAACCCGACAGGCCTGTCCCGATTGTAGCCCTGTCCATTCCGGGAAGGCGATGTATTCTATCCCGGTTGCCATCCTGGTTGTCAGCGGATTCAGTGCCCTCACAGGTTTGGTGCGAGGGGCTCGCGCCTGGAGGCAACACTCGACGCAATACATCATCCAATACTTCACAAGGAACCAACATCGATGAAAGCCATCACCTATCGCGCCTTTGGGGCAGCCTCCGAGGTTCTGCAGCTCGAAGACTTGCCTGCGCCGCAGCCCCAAGCGGGGGAAGTTCTGGTGGATATGGTTTTTTCGGGGGTCAACCCGTCGGATGTCAAAACCCGCACCCGCGGACAGCCGGGGCTCAAGGGTTTCCCTTGGGAGCTGATTATTCCGCACAGCGATGGCTCGGGAGTGATATCGGCCGTTGGAGACGGTGTCTCTGAGGATCGCATCGGAGAGCGTGTCTGGATCTGGAATGGTCAGTTTCGCCGATCCTGCGGTACAGCGGCCCAAAAGATGGCCCTGCCATCGGAGCAGGCTGTAGCTCTCCCTGACGGCGTGAGTCTGGAGGTTGGAGCTGTTTTGGGCATTCCGGGCCTGACGGCTTGCTTTGCCGTTTTTGGCAAGGGAGAGGTTCAGGGCAAGACCGTGTTGGTTCAAGGCGGTGCCGGAACCGTGGGTATTCTGGCGGTGCAATTGGCCAAATGGGGCGGTGCCCGGGTCATCGCGACCTGTGGCACCACTGGTCGCGAGCGGGTGATTGCCGCCGGGGCCGATGCTGTTCTTGACTACCGTGCACCGGATCTCGCGGCTCAAATTATCGCTGCCAATGATGGCGTGTTGGTAGATTTGGTCATCGAGGTGGAGTTTGGCAGCAATATCGACACGGACGCTCAAGTGGTCGCCGAAAACGGACGTATTGCCGCCTACGGATCGGCTCAGGAAATGAACCCGAGCTTTCCCTTCCTGCCGCTTTTGTTCAAGGCAGTTACTGTCGAAATTATTCTGGTTTATTTGCTGACACCGGATGAAAGACAAGCGACAATTCAGCGCCTTCATACAGCGTTGAAGGCAGGGGCCCTGACTTGCGATATTCAAAAGGTATACAAAATAACAGAGGCTTGCGCGGCGCATGAGGCTGTAGAGGCAGGTGCACGCCAAGGTGCAGTGCTGATCCAGACTGGTGTGCTTGCTTCAAGTTAGGCAAATTGGGAGAGGGGGCCTAGGAGGCAACAGAAAAAGTTTTCAACTTTTTCCACAAAGCCTCTTGCGCGCCCTCTAAACTCACACTAGAACGCCGCTCACTGATGGGGTGTGGCCAAGTGGTAAGGCAACAGTTTTTGGTACTGAAGATCGTAGGTTCGAATCCTACCACCCCAGCCAGTACTTCCTAACATGATCTAGAGACGCGACTTCTGACCCGGTGTGGTTCAGAATGCCCCTCGTAATGCCCCCACCTGCATGTGGCTCTATCAGGCTGCCTGTGGGGCTCTGTGGCGGGCTGAGCACGATCGTGGACCTTAGGCATCCAAGCCATCTAGGGGCTCTTCTAGGCCCACTCTGTGGCGATGTCGTAGCGCCTCTTAAGCAGCCCTCCCCTCACCACTACCAGTCATAACGTGCTACCCCCCAATGCTAGGGATAGGTCTCCTAAGGGAATAGGTATAAGTAATGGATGATAGAAGACAGAATAGTGAAGATCTTAGTAGGAGTACCCGATCAGGTCCCCTTAGATAACATACTAGTCTATCTAAGAATTATAGGTAGTCTGCACAGTAAGCATTCAAACCCAAGGCCTTATTGACAATGAGCAAGATTAAGAACCCGTGGCACTCCCGGCCAATAGACGTGCATAGGTGGTCTGATCATCCTGAGGTGAAGCAGTTTGTGGATAGGATCTGGGATGAGTACTTACCTGCTGAGGTGGTAGGAAAGTCTGGGCCGAAGCCGAAGATGGCGTTTAGGAAGCAGCCCAAAGCTGCTAACCGAACTCAACATCACGTAATTCTCCACCCAATCAGTTGCACTGAGAATAGAAGGGGCTCACGCGATCCGGATAAGATAAAAAATACACTGCATTGAACCCACGAAGGTTGGGTCGAAACCGCTCTTCAAGTATCAATTTCCCGCTGTTGTTGATACGATTAGCAACCACAAGTAGGCGAATGTCGGAGTAGGCTTCCTTGTAAATCGAAAGCTTTCGAGCCTTCTTGTCAATTTCCCGCTGTAGGTTTTCTTCGTTTCGAGAAATCCAACCAACACCGTCCTGAATAACACTCCAACGAGAATTTGCCGAGCGGTGAGCCCAAACTTTTCCGCTTGCGAAACTGATTTCACTGCTTCTTTCGATACTATCTTGGCTGTATAAGGCTGCTTCTTGTAGTGCGCTTACAAGGTCATCCATTGCTAGCTGGTTGACAGGGCCAAGGTATCTCACCAGTTTGAGCGTGATGATGTTGGTCGGGCTGAGAGCGAAGAAGTCATCATCCTGAAGGATGAGAGCAAGAAGCCCGTTGAATACGAGGATACGTCGGAAACCAACCGAATGCGGGAGGATCACCGACTGCACGCCGCATAATCAAACCAACCAGATGAGCCAAACTCTCTCTTAGTTTAGGCCGCCATTGGTCCGAAAAACCCTGACGACGGACACATCACTGTTTTCTTTTCGCCGTGCTCGGCATCCAGTCCTGCCATCGTCTGGGCGAAGATGCCCTTGTCACTCCAGCGCTTCCAGCGGGTGTACAGAGTCTTGTGCAGCCCGTATTCCTTTGGTGCATCCCGCCAGCGCAACCCATTGCGATTGATAAGGATAACTCCACTCAGAACACGCCTGTCGTCAACGCGTGGCTTGCCGTGAGACTTGGGGAAGAAGGGTTCAAGACGCGCCATATGCTCGTCGCTCAGCCAGAAAAGGTCAGACATGACCTCCGCTTGTTTTCGGCACGGTGAATCACGAAGCCGACCGAAAATCAATGGGTCCTGAGCCTAGGATTTCTCTTCCTTCAACGAGGAGGAGGGTATTAAGTATAAGTAATGCTTAATAGGCGGGGGTGGAGACAGGCACACCGCCCTCCGCCTGCTTCAGAATGCCCATGATTTACACGTCGCCAAATCGTCCGTTCTTCATCGTGAATCTCCTCAGGTCTCCTGCTGAGAAAAATCTACTATTGAACACCAAAAAATTTAGGGGGGATAACCATGCCCACAATTGATATTGTCCGACTCGATGAAGACCCGCGAGAAAGCGACTTTGGCGTGCGCGCGGATACTTCCTCCCGCGGGGTTGATTTGGAAGGTGCTCAGATCACCGCAACCTATGCAGACGGCACAAGCGAAACCCTGACCTGGCAGGCGCTGGACCCCTACACGACCGGCGGGGCGACCGGCACGGACATCGACATGTTCTTCGGCTACAGCTGGCATGAATTGACGACGACTAAACTGTTGACCTCGCTTGAGATCAATCTCGTACCGGCAAGTTCGGTGTTTGATACAACTTTTGCGATGGACGATGATCCTCTCGGCGGCTCCACACCAAGCTCCAAAAACGGCTACCCGTTCAAAGTTGCCCCTGAATACGAGGATTTGTCCGGCAAGATTACGGCGACCTATACAGGAATTGTAAATCTAGCTGGAAGTGAGGCCGTCGGAGATCTTTATACCACCATGACCCTTGATTTCTCAGGCCTTCCGGCGGGAGGTCTGCTTGGTGATCTGGTCTGGAATTCAGATATTGACACATTGACTGGTCCCTTTCAGTCAGACTTGGTTGCAACCCATGACATCTTGACGATTTCCGGCGATGGTTCTGAAGTTCTTGATGTTCTGGGCAATGATCTCCACGGCGATACAAGTAGCCTGACTATCACGCATATTTCTGGCCAGGCCGTGTCAGCCGGAGATTCCGTCACGCTGACCACAGGCGAAGTCGTGACCCTGAACTCCGACGGCACGCTTACTATCGTCAATGACAGCACGGCGGATGAAACCAATACGTTTTCCTACACGGTGACGGATGAAGAGGGAAACAGCGACGTCGGATCCGTGGAGGTCACAACAGAAGTGAGCTCTCCGCCCTGTTTCGTTGCGGGAACTCAGATCGAAACTATAAAAGGCGCCCTGGCGGTCGAAAACCTGGAGATCGGAACATTGGTTGTGACCCGAGATAATGGCCTGCAACCGCTTCGATGGATTGGGCGCAGCACCCGCCGTGCCACCGGACGTTCTGCGCCAGTGGTGTTTTTGGCCAATGCACTGGGCGATCACGGACGTATCGCGGTATCGCCCAATCATCGGATCTTGATCACATCCGAGCTGGCTGTGCTGCTGTTTGGGCAGTCCGAAGTTCTGGTCAAGGCGAAGCACCTTGTAAACGACACAACAATCCGGGTGCAGGCAGACGGGCAGGCGGTGACCTATGTGCATTTGCTATTCGATCAGCATGAAATTATTTCCGGCAACGGCCTGGAGAGTGAGAGCTATCACCCAGGTGATGAAACCCTAGATTCCTTTGATGCGTATACCCGATCTGAAGTTTTAGAGCTCATGCCCGATTTCAATAACTATGGCCCCACTGCGCGCATCGTACTGAAGTCTCATGAAAGTCAGCTCATACTCTCCAAGCAGCTAGCCCCAGCCTGATCACGTTCCCTAAAGGTAGCTTTATCCTTTGTCTGAACGGATGGAATATGTATCGTCGCTTTAGTGGCGCAGGGCCTCGATTGGGTTGAGTTTTGCGGCCCGGCGGGCCGGGAAATAGCCAAAGACGACCCCCACTGCGGCCGAGAACCCGAAGGCAAGCGCGATGATACCGGGGTCGGGAATAAAGGGCACGTTGAGCATTTTGGCGCCAACGGCCCCCATGGCCAGTCCTAGCCCAATTCCGAGTAGTCCGCCCAATGCCGACAGCACAATCGACTCGACCAGGAACTGCATCAGCACCTGACTGGCCTGCGCGCCAACCGCCATGCGAATACCAATCTCGCGGGTGCGTTCCGTCACCGAGACGAGCATGATGTTCATGATCCCGATCCCCCCCACAAGCAAGCTGACAGCTGCCACCGCTGACAAAAGCCCAGTCAGAACCGAGGTAATGCTCCGCAGCATATTGGCCAGCTGTTCGGTATCGCGGATTGAGAAATCATCGTCTTCACCCGCATCAATGCGGCGCACTTCACGCATCAATGCGGTGAGGTCGTCGCTGGCACGGTCCGTCGAATACCCATCGCGCACCGACAGCGTGATCGAGGGCACATCGTTGCTGCCGGCGATGCGCCGCGCGAAGGTCCTGAAGGGCATGACGACGATATCGTCCTGATCCTGTCCGAACGTATTTGCTCCCTTGGCTTCCAATAGGCCAATCACGGTGCAATTGAAGTTCTCAATGCGGATCTTCTGCCCGATCGGATTGGCCCGTCCCATCAGTTCTTCGCGCACCGTCTCGCCAATGATGCACACGGCTTTGCCCTTTTCCTCAGCGGTCGAGAAAATGCGCCCTGCGGTAAGTGGCCAGTCTGTTGCGTCGAAATATCCATTCTGCGTTCCGGTGACAGAGGTCTGGTAGTTGTCGCCATCAAGGATTGCCACAACAGACTGGGAACCGGTCGGCACCGCAACCGAGATCGAATTGACCTGTTTCAGGATGGTGTCGATATCCGAAAGATCAAAGGGGCGCGCCGCGCCGCCATCATCGCTTCCCGGTCCCATACGGTCCTGACCGGGTTGCAACATCAAAAGGTTGGCGCCAAGGCTTTCGACATCAGCCGTCACCTGGGTAGAAGACCCGTTGCCCACGGTGACCATGGCGATTACCGCTGCTACCCCGATCACCACGCCCAGCACAGTGAGAAAGCTGCGCATCGGATTGCGCAGGATGGACTGGAGCGCCAATTTGATTGTTTCCCAAAGCATTAGACAGCCTTTTCCAGCGCGCGGTCGCTTTCAACCTTGCCATCGACCATCCAGATCAAACGCGAGCCGAATTCCGCCATTTCATCTTCATGGGTGACCATCACGATGGTGATTCCGTCAGAGCGGTTCAGCTCAACCATCAACTCCATGATCTCGACCGACCGTTTGGTGTCGAGATTGCCGGTGGGCTCATCCGCCAAAATCACCTGTGGATCGCCCGCAAGCGCGCGGGCGATGGCCACACGCTGCTGCTGCCCCCCTGACAGCGCCGAAGGGTCGTGATGGGCGCGTGACGCCAGCCCGACCTTGTCCAGCGCAGCAAGGGCGCGACTTTCGCGTTCCTCACGGCCCATACCCTTGTAAATCAATGGCAGTTCGACGTTTTGCAGTGCGGTTGCTCGGTGCAGCAGGTTGTAGCCCTGAAAGATAAAACCGAGATAGTGCCGACGCAGCAATGCGCGCTGATCATTGTTCAGCTCGTCCACCTCTACTCCGTTGAACAGGTATTGACCCGATGTCGGGCTGTCGAGACAGCCGATCACATTCATGGCTGTGGATTTTCCCGATCCCGACGGGCCCATGATCGACACAAATTCACCGGAGTGTATGTCGAAGGACACGCCGTCCAAGGCACGGACTTCGGCCTCGCCAGAACCATAGACTCGCGTGATGTCAGTCAAACTGATGAGCGCAGCATCAGCTGTCATCGAACTCATCCGTGATCACCGCGTCTCCGGGCGCCAGTTGCTCGGATATGACCTCGGTGACGGTTCCATCACTTTGCCCGACCTGCACCAGGATGCGCAGCGGGACGTCATCGCGCAAAACATAGACCGCGCGTTGCTTGCCATCAGCGCTATTTGCGTCCTCGCGATGGCCGGGCATGATCATGCCGACAAAACCGGAGCCACCGCTGCCTGCACCGACGATGTCTTCTGCTGACGCAGGTGTGTAGCGCAGGGCAGCATTGGGCACGGCTAAAGCATTTTCGACCGAAGCCACGATGATATCGGCCGAGGCCGTCATGCCAGGGCGCAAGGATAGATCCTCGTTCTCCACTTGTAGGATTGCTTTGTAGGTGACCACGCCGTCTACTGTTTCGCTGGCAAAACGCACCTGCAAAATCTCTGCCGGAAACGAACGTTCATCATAGGCGTCGACGGTAAAGCTCGCGGCTTGTCCGACCGCCACCTTGCCGATATCGGCCTCGTCAACATCGACCTGAAGCTCCATCTCCGTGAGGTCTTCTGCCACGGTGAACAGGGTGGGCGCATTGAGGGAGGCAGCGATGATCTGTCCTGGCTCCACTGCACGGTCCAGAACGATACCGTCTGTTGGGCTGCAAATGCAGGACTTTTCGAGATCTGCCTCGATCAGCTCCAGGTTGGCCTCAACCAGATGCATCGAGGCAAGCGCCGACTGAACTTCGGCCTGCGCCCGCAAGAAAGCGGCTTCCTGGCCGATAAAAGTCGCGTTGGATTCAACACCCTTGGATTTGAGTGCCTGACCTCGTTCATATGTCAGCCGGGCTTCTTCTAGGGATGCTTTGGCCAGCGTGACCATCGCCTTGGCACTGTCGAGCGATGCGCGCTGCATAGCGAGCTCTGCCTCAAGCTTGGTGGTGTCAAGCCGCGCCAGCACCGTCCCCACCTCAACCGGTTGATTGTAATCAACCAGGACAGCGTCAATTGTGCCGGAGAGTTCTGAGGAAACATCGAACATATCGGTGGGTTCAATCGACCCTACGGCCGACACGACGACCTGAATGTCGGTTTGCAGCACAGGTTCCGTCACATAGGTCTGTGCCCCGCTTTGTTGGCCATCAACAGCGACGTACCACGCCCCGATCAAGCCAAGTGCCAAGACGGTCCCGCCGATCCAAAACCAAGCGGGTCGGCGTTTGTTCTTGAGGCCGATCTTCTCGGCAATATCGTTTTCTGCAGACGTCATTTTCCTGATCCACGGGCGGTACGCATATCATACAGTGCTACTGTACTAATAATTACACGAAGGAGCTTTGACATTCCGTCGCGAAACGCAAGTGAAACATGCGTTGGAAATGAAGTTCTTCGGTCCTGCTGCGATGCCGTTGGAGGAGTCTTAAGCCTGCCAAAAAAAGAAGCCCCTCTGGCCTAAAGGGCTGGCCAGAACGGATACCGTCACTGCGCGAGCCCGGTTTGATCCGGGCTCGCCTGTGTCTTAAAAATCGTCCCAGCCAACAGCCTTGGGCAGGGCAGCCGGAGCTGGGTCATCGGCAAAGAAATCGTCATTGGCCTGATCAAGCTCCGCATGTGCGGCAGGTGCCGGTGCGGCTGCTTTGACAGGTGTCTTTGCTCCATCTGTTTCAGCACCGGTCTTGAAAACTGCGACCTGAGTTGCCAACTCGCCGGCGTCATTGCGCAGGATCTGGCTGGCTGCAGTGCTTTCTTCGACCATGGCGGCATTGTGCTGGGTCACCTGATCCAGTTGCGTGACGCCGGTATTGATTTCAAGAAGGGTGGTGGATTGTTCATTGGCACCTTGGGCAATCTGCGACACATGGCTGGAAATCGTGCCGACCCGATCAATGATGCTGTCCAGTTCTCCACCGGCCTTGCCGACAAGATCGACGCCCTTAGATACATGTTGCGAGCTTTCGGAGATCAGCAGTTTGATTTCCTGTGCCGCATCAGAGGAGCGCTGCGCCAGGGCCCGAACCTCGGAGGCAACCACGGCAAAACCTCGTCCGGCTTCTCCGGCCCGGGCCGCCTCGACCCCGGCGTTCAGCGCCAGCAGATTGGTCTGGAAGGAGATATCATCAATCACCGAGATGATCTGCGAGATCTTGTTGGAGGAGTCTTCGATCTGCGACATGGCGTTGACGGCATCTGTCACCACCTGGCCGCTTTGACGCGCGCTGTCCTGAGCCTCGGTGACGATTGTCTCGACCTCGCGGGCCCCGTCTGCGGCGGATTGCACGCTCACGGTCAGCTCTTCCATTGCGGCGGCTGTTTCTTCCAGGGTCGCAGCCTGGCTTTCGGTGCGCTGTGACAAATCATTCGAAGACTGGCTCAGCTCTTCGGCGCTGGCGCGGATCCGGCTGGAACTTTCGACCACGGCGTTCATGATGGCGACCATGGTTGTGAGCGTGGCGTTGTAGTTCTTGCGCAGGCTTTCGTATTCGCCTTTGAATGGGGTGTTGATGGTATGGGTGAGATCACCGTCAGACATATGCTGCAAGGCGCGGTTCAACCGGTCGACCACCTGTTTTTGGTTTTTCTGGGCCACTTGGCGTTCAAGCTCGACCTCATGGGCTGCGGCAAGCTGGGTTTTCAGGTTGTCGATATTGCGGGCAATGGCACCCATTTCATCGCGTCGGTCCAGCAGTGGAACCGGTTGTGCATAGTCGCCATCAGCAATCACATTGATCGTCTGACCAACAGCCTGCAGGGGGCGCGACAGAATGGAGCGCAGGGCGAGGGCGGACAACAGGCACATGACCACAAAGGAAACCCCAGCAAAGATATGGGTCATCATCAGGTCAGTTGCGGCTTCGGCAAAGGCTCGTTCAGGGGACCAGATCATCGCTATCGAGCCAACCAGTACGTCAGCATTGGCGCCGGCCATTGCAGGTGCCGCAATGAAGTAGCCGTCTGGGCTGGCTTCCAATAAACCGGTTTCCGCAGATGCAGCGCCCAAAAGGGCAAGCGCTTCGATATCTGTTTCACTTGCTTCTCCGGCACTGGCGACAACCTTGCCTTTGCTGTTTACCGCAACACCAAACAGGGCGCGCCCTTCCGAGAGTTCCAGGATTTTGGAGATGTCCGCTGAAAGGCGTTCAGCGTCACCAAAGCGAATTGAACCGCCGCTACGTGCAGCCACGGTGATTGTGACGCCATTGCCGAGAGTCTGTACGCCCTTTTCGACAGCAGCCTCAAAGGTGCTGTCACTTCTGACCGTGAGTGCCCCCGCCACAACCAGGGTTGTCGCGGCAATCAGCAAGCAGCACTTCATGAAGACTGACATGCCTTTAAATAGAGGGATCGAGGGAATGCGAGCTTTCATGGATACACCTTTGTAAGTGAGCTAGTTTTGAGTGGGTCTTTGGCTCGAGGAAGTGAAGGAAGGGAATTTGAATTACATCAGAGAGTCGGCGTCGACGCCGACAGTCATGGCCCCGATGGCGGTCTCAGTGCTGGCGTCAGTGATCGTCAGCGAGATTTGTGCCTGATAGTGACGGCTGGATTGATCCAATTCGACAGCACCAAAATGTCTGGCATTTTTGCCGACACTATAAGTTTTTTGGAACTTGGCCTCGTCACCCTGCCAGAAATCCGAGGTCGCGCCAGAGGCGGCCACATTCAATCCCTGGGCATCCATGATGAAGATCTCCGTGATGCGGCCATCGGATAGGCTAATCTGCTGGCGCAAAAAATCGGCGGCGGCATTTTGCAGGACCGGGGCGAGGGGCTCGGTCTTGGCCGCTTCGACTGCTGCGCGCCATTGCTTGTCGAGGAGGTTGATATCGTGCTGGCTGTAGCCTTGGGTTTCAGCGTTCTGACGGGCTATCGCAGTGACCAAGACAGGCGCCTGCGCCCAGCTTTGTATGTTGTTCTCAAGATAGTCTTGCATCGCAGTCTGATAGTCAGTTGCGGCCGCAGGCAGGGCCGCAAAGGCAAGCAGAGTAGCGATAGTCATCATACGCATCGGGATGCTCCTCAGCATGTTCCGTCCAAAAGAGGTGCAAAAACACTATGTTTAGGGGGCTTACTGGGGTGTTAACGCGCAGAAGCAGTTGCGGGTTTACGAAATAAAGGCGCAGGATTGTCCTTTCCGAGCAGCTCAGGGTCTTTTCGGAGCGGTTTTGGGTAAGGTGCTGATAGCGCGCCGAGAAAACTGAGGTCGCCAAATTTTTTTGATGGTTTTACGAAGGGCTGAATGGGTGTGATTTAAGAAAAACTTTAGTGATTGTCGGTTTCAAAGGGGCAGTTTGCCACCCCATTTGCGGGCGAAGATGCGGTAGGAAATTCACTCAAGGGCGACATTTGATGGCGCAACAGAAACTTTCTGGCGCGATTCGCGGCATCTATTGATGGATTCTTTCAGCAGTTTAACTGCTGCCAGGCCTATGGTTGTTGCCCCGGTACGCGAGGCCGATTGCACCTTACCCCGTGCAGCCCCTATGGTGGCGCAATGATCGAACTCAGAGACCTTCAGCTTTTGACCGCCCTGGCGCGACACCAGCACTTTGCCAAAGCAGCAAAGGACTGCGGGATGTCTCAGCCGGCCTTTTCCATGCGCATTCGCAATCTCGAAGAAAAGCTGGGCCTGTCGATTGTGCGGCGCGGCAATCGCTATCAGGGCCTCACTGGCGAAGGTGAGATGATCGTGCGTCGGGCGCGCGGCATTCTGGATGATGCCAAGGCGCTGGACCAAGAGATTGCCGCCTCGCGCGGGGAGGTCACCGGAACTTTGATGCTGGGGGTCGTGCCCACGGCCACCGCCTTTGCCGCCCAGGTGGTCAATCGCCTGCATGAGGTGCATCCAAGGGTGCTGGTGCATATTGATGTCACCACCTCGATGGCGATCCAGCAGCGCATTCTGGACGGAACCATTGATGCAGGCGTGACCTATAGCGATAGTGTGCCGCCGGGCCTGGTGACGATTACCGATCTTTACGAAGAAAGCTACGTGCTGCTGGCCCCCGAGGCTATGGTGCAGTCGGGCGCGGAAGAGATCAGCTGGCAGGCTGCCGCGGATCTGCCCCTGAGCCTGCTGGAGCCGGGGATGCAGAACCGGCGCATTCTGGACCGGATCTTTGCGGCGCTGGACCTGAAGCCCGAAGTGATGTCTGAATCCAGCGGCTTTATGTCAGCGATGATCATGGCGCGTGAGGGGGCAGTGGCCACCATCTTGCCAAAGGCGCTGGCCGATGCGCTGGGCGAGATCAGTGGCACCAGAGCCTTGGCGCTGGTGGATGAAGGCGAAGCCGCCGCGCAGGCACGTCCGATTTGTCTCGCGAGTCTGCAGCGTAACCCGGAACTGACGACAGTGGCCTCTTTGCGGCGTGTGGTTGCCGCCTTTGCGCAATAAGTTTTCGTTATTGTGCATTCTTCACATTAGATTTGACGATATGATTTCCTGATGACATGTGCCCGTAAAACGCACGTGCGAATATTTTGGAGGTCAGCGTGGCACCATTGGACAATAGCAAGGGCGTCTGGAAATCCGGCAAAGGCAAGGGGCGTAAAACTCCCAAGGGCCGTCAGCTGGACGATCAGGCGCATAGCGAGGTTCTGGAACTTCTGGGCGACCAGCCCCGTAACCGGGATATGCTGATCGAATTTCTGCATCTTATTCAGGATGCTTACGGTCATCTGAGTGCCGCGCATATTCGTGCCCTGGCGGAAGAGATGCGCACCGGTCAGGCCGAGATTTTTGAGGTTGCGTCCTTTTATGCCCATTTTGATGTGGTACGCGAAGATGACACCCCGCCACCAGCCCTGACCATCCGGGTTTGCGATTCCCTATCTTGCGAAATGGCAGGTGCGGCGCAGCTGCAAAAGGCGCTCGAAGATGGGCTGGACGCTTCACAAGTGCGTGTGCTGCGGGCCCCCTGCATGGGGCGTTGCGACACCGCTCCGGTGCTGGAGATCGGTCACAACCATATCGATCACGCCACGGTCGAAAAGGTCGAAGCAGCCATTGCTGCCGACGACACCCATGCCCATGTTCCTGCCTACGAAGCCTTTGCTGCCTATGAGGCCGAAGGTGGCTACGCTGTCCTGAAAGAACTGCGCGCTAATGGCGATTGGGAAGCAGTTCAGGCCAAAATCAAAGAGGCTGGCCTGCGGGGCCTTGGCGGCGCTGGTTTTCCTTCGGGTACCAAATGGGGCTTTGTACGCGCCAATGAAGGCACGCGTTATCTTGCCGTAAACGGTGATGAAGGCGAGCCGGGCACGTTCAAGGATCGCTACTATCTTGAGCGCACGCCGCATGTCTTCCTTGAGGGCATGCTGATGGCTGCCTGGGCGGTCGAAGCTGAAAAATGCTTCATCTACATGCGGGATGAATACCCGGCTGTACTGAAGATCCTCGCAACCGAAATAAAAGCCCTCGAAGCGGCGGGCATTGTCGAAGCTGGGTATATTGACCTGCGCCGTGGCGCTGGCGCTTATATCTGCGGAGAAGAAAGTGCGATGATCGAGTCGATCGAAGGCAAACGGGGTGAACCTCGTCACCGCCCTCCTTTTGTGGCGCAGGTGGGTATCTTTGGTCGTCCGACTCTGGTGCACAACGTGGAAACGCTGCTTTGGGTCTGCAAGATCAATCGCGAAGGCCCTGAATGCCTGAATTCGGTTGAAAAGAACGGACGCAAGGGCCTGCGCAGCTATTCGGTGTCTGGTCGCGTCAACAATCCCGGCGTGCACCTGTTGCCTGCGGGCTCCACCATCACCGACATTATCGCGGCTTGCGGCGGGATGCTTGAAGGTCACGCCTTCAAAGCCTACCAGCCCGGAGGTCCGTCCTCCGGTCTGCTGCCCGCATCGATGCATGATGTGCCGCTGGATTTTGACACCCTGCAGCCGCATGGCACTTTTATTGGCTCCGCCGCGGTTGTGGTTCTGTCGGATCAGGACAGCGCGCGTGATGCAGCCCTGAACATGCTGCGATTTTTCGAGGACGAAAGCTGCGGCCAGTGCACCCCCTGCCGGGTAGGTTGCGAAAAAGCCGTCAAGCTGATGAGCGAAAAGAAGTGGGATCAGGATCTCCTGGAAGAGCTGAGTGCTGCCATGGTTGATACCTCGATCTGCGGTTTGGGCCAGGCTGCCCCTAATCCCATCCGTCTGACCATCAAACACTTCCCCGAGGAGGTCTGAGCCATGTCTGAACAAGTCACCTTTACCCTTGATGGCGCAGAAGTCACCGCCGAGGCTGGCCTGACCATCTGGGAAGTCGCCAACGGTCGCGGGCTGAAAATTCCTCACCTGTGCCACAAGCCGCAGCCGGGCTACCGCCCCGATGGCAACTGCCGCGCCTGCATGGTTGAGATCGAAGGCGAGCGCACACTGGCGGCCTCATGCATTCGCGAACCCGTCGAGGGCATGGTTGTCACCACCAACAATGCGCGGGCTGAAAATGCCCGCAAAATGGTGATGGAGCTGCTGGTCGCGGACCAGCCCAAGCCGGAAGAAGCACATGATAAGTCCTCGCATCTGTGGGAAATGGCGGACCTGAACGGGGTTTCGGAGTCGCGTTTTCCCAAGCTGGAAGAGGGCCGCATTCCGCTGCTTGACGACAGCCATGTTGCGATGTCGGTGAACCTGGATGCCTGCATTTCCTGTGGATTGTGCGTGCGCGCTTGTCGTGAGGTTCAGGTCAATGACGTGATCGGCATGGCTGGTCGTGGCCATGATGCTTATCCGACCTTTGATATCGCTGACCCTATGGGGGGCTCGTCCTGTGTGGCCTGCGGCGAATGTGTGCAGGCCTGTCCGACGGGGGCCTTGATGCCCGCGACTGTGGTTGATGAAAACCAGATCGGGGACCGCGCGGATTTTGACAGTGAAACCGAAAGTGTCTGCCCCTTCTGCGGTGTTGGCTGCAAGGTCTCGCTTAAGGTCAAGGACGGTAAGGTCAAATATGTCGAGGGCATCAACGGCCCCGCCAACGAAGGCCGGTTGTGCGTCAAAGGCAGGTTTGGTTTTGACTACATCCATCACCCACACCGCCTGACCAAGCCGCTGATCCGACGCGAGGATGCGCCAGCCAAGGGACTGAACGTCGATCCCGGTGACCTGTTGACCCATTTTCGCGAAGCTTCCTGGGAAGAGGCGATGGATCTGGCAGGCAGCCGCCTGAAGGCGCTGCGCGATGAAGATCCGCGCTCGGTGGCGGGCTTTGGCTCGGCGAAATGCACCAATGAAGAGGCTTATCTTTTTCAGAAGTTCATCCGTCAGGGGTTCAAACACAACAACGTCGACCACTGTACCCGGCTCTGCCATGCCTCATCGGTGACGGCGCTGATCGAAAATGTGGGTTCTGGTGCGGTGACGGCGACGTTCAACGAGATCGAAAACGCTGATGTGGCGATTATCATCGGCTCCAACCCGATTGAAAACCACCCTGTTGCTGCGACCTATTTCAAGCAGTTCACCAAGCGCGGTGGCAAACTGATCGTGATGGATCCGCGCGGTGTAGGCATGCGTCGTTACGCAACCGAAATGCTGCAGTTCCGTCCCGGAGCCGACGTGTCGATGCTGAACGCGATCATGCATGTGATCGTCGAAGAAGAGCTTTATGACGCAGACTACATCAAGCTGCGCACGGAAAACTGGGAAGCAGAGAAGGAGCATCTCAAGGACTTTAGCCCTGAAAAGATGTCCGAGATCTGCGGTATAGAATCCGAGCAGCTGCGCCGTGTCGCGCGTCTCTTTGCCAAGGCAAATGCCGGCCTGATTTTCTGGGGCATGGGGGTGTCGCAGCACATCCACGGCACCGATAATTCACGTTGCCTGATCAGCCTTGCGCTGATGACCGGCAATGTCGGCAAACCCGGTGCTGGTCTGCACCCTCTGCGGGGACAGAACAACGTGCAGGGGGCTTCGGATGCTGGTCTGGTGCCGATGTTCCTGCCCGACTACCAAACCGTGACTTCGGATGACGTACGTCGGTCTTTCTCGGACGTCTGGGGCGGCGGCGACTTCTCTAACGCGAAGGGCCTCACCGTGACCGAGATCGTGGATCAGGCTTATGCGGGCAACATCAAGGGCATGTATATCCAGGGTGAAAACCCGGCGATGTCGGACCCGGATGCTGATCACGCCCGCGAGGCCTTTGCCAAGCTGGATCTGATGATCGTGCAGGACATCTTCCTGACCGAGACGGCGAACTTTGCCGATATCATCCTGCCGGCCTCGGCGCTTTATGAAAAGAACGGCACCGTCTCCAATACCAACCGTCAGGTTCAGCGGGTCCGTCCGGCAGTGGCGCCTCCGGGTGAAGCGCGCGAGGATTGGCAGATCACGGTTGAACTGGCACAGCGCATTGGCTTGCCGTGGGACTACAAAGATGTCTCAGAGGTCTTTGCCGAGATGAAGCTCAACATGAAATCGTTGAACAACATCACCTGGGACCGCTTGGAGACGGAAACGATTACCTATCCGTCGCTCCACGAGACCGATCCCGGTCAGGCGATTGTGTTTGGCGATGGCTTCCCACGCCCCGAAGGGCGTGCGCGCTTTACGCCTGCCTCGGTGATTGCCCCGGATGAGGCCCCGGATGCGGATTATCCGATGATCATGACAACGGGTCGTCAGCTGGAGCACTGGCACACGGGCTCGATGACACGGCGTTCGCTGGTTCTGGACGCGGTGGAGCCAGAGGCGAACTGTTCGCTACATCCCAAAACCCTGCGCGCCATGGGCGTGGAGCCAGGTGAGATGGTGCGCCTGTCGACGCGACGGGGCTCGATCGAGATCATGGCGCGGGCGGATCGCGCCATCGCCGAGGACATGGTCTTTGTGCCCTTTGCCTATGTCGAGGCGGCGGCCAATATCCTGACCAACCCGGCGCTGGACCCTTACGGGAAAATTCCAGAGTTCAAATTTGCGGCCGTAAAGGTCGAGAAGGCGAATAGCCAGATGGCAGCAGAGTAAGTTTTTGCAACACAGTCAAACGAAAGGGCGCGGGACCATATAGGCACCGCGCCCTTTTTCTTTTGCGCTGGATGGGAGAACCTGTGTCTCTGGTGTTACCCAAGCAGCGTGATGGCGCTCTTGCCGGCTGAGCGCCGCAGGGCATGTGTTTCCTGCAGTTCGGGGTCATTGATCCACGCCTTGGCGGCATCGACATCCGCAAATTCAAGAAGAACCCCAATGCCGGTCTCATCCCGGCGGCCTTCAATCACGGTTTGACTTGGCGCCGAAACCAGAACCGTGGCGCCGTGCTTTTGCAAGGCTGCTCCGGCTTTCTCGCGGTAGGCTGCCATAGTGTCAGGGTTTTCCACCAGCAGGTTCACATAAACATAAGCCATCTTTTGTCCTTTCCTTGTGATGCAGCACAGATGGGGCAGGTCAGGCCGTGATAAAACACATGCTTTTTTGTGTTGGCCATGCGTAAATGCATGTATGCAATTCAACTGGGACGACATGCGAACGATTTTGGCCCTAGTACGGGGTGGAACGCTCGCGGCGGCAGCTGATGATCTGTCGGTGACTTACACCACTGTGGCCCGCCGGGTGCAGCGTGCTGAGGAGCAGCTTGGTCGCGCATTGTTCGAACGCCGTCCCGAAGGGTATCTGCCAATGCAAGAGGCCTGCGATCTGGCCGCTGCCGCTGCGCGGATGGAGGCGGAGGAACACCAGATCATGCGGCAGTTGACCGGCAGGGACCAGAGCCTCAGCGGGCCTTTGGTTTTGACCGCGCCGCAGCTTTTGATCCAAAGTCATCTGGCACCGCTGATCACCGGGTTTTGCGACCAGTACCCCGATATTGAACTGACAGTCCGCGCCACAAACGAGATCCTGGATCTGACCCGGCGCGAGGCTGATCTGGCGATCCGTATCAGTGCTTCGCCCGGTGATACGCTGGTAGGGCATCGCTTGTGCGATCAGCGCAATGGCTGTTTTGCGACGCCCCCGCTGGCCGCGGCGGCGGCTGCGGACCCGCAGGCGGTTTTGAACTGGGTCGTCTATACTGCCTATGACAGCCCGCCGCAGAGTGCCCAGAAACACTATCCGAATTTTCATATCCGCGCACGGTTTGACGATATGTCGTCAATGGTCGCGGCGGCGCGAGCCGGGCTGGGGGCGCTTCGGATGCCGCTGTTTCTGGCGCGTGATCTGCCAGACCTGGTGCCGCTTCCACAGGTGGCGCCACAGGATTACGCGCCAATCTGGGTGCTCAGCCACCGGGATCTGCTGCAGTCAAAAAAGGCGCAAGTGTTGAAGGATGCGTTGCGGCGGTATTTCCGTGCCCATCAATCGGAGTTTTTTGACCTTCCTGCGCAGATGTAGCTGGCCTAGTTTTTTGCGCGCTGATGGCGCGACATGAAACGATCGATATCGTCCCGACCCGGAGCCTTGCCAGTGAAAACCTCGACGTATTGAGGCATCTGGGCCAGTCGGTCGGCGGCCTGTTCATGGATCTGCATCGAGATATAACCAATCTGCGTGTAAACCATGGTACGTGCGCGCACCAATGCGGTCTCGGCGCCATAGCCAAACCGAACCAGCATAGCAGCCATAGCGGCCTCGCGGCGGGCATCGGCCTGATTCAGGCGGATTTGCAGATCCGCATCGTTGCGCGCCCAGTTGCGGATCGCCAGATCCAGACGGGAATCAAACAGCTCAGGGTCCAACCAGCAATCAAACAGGTTGAACACCGCCTCAAACACATTGGCAGCATAGGCTTCTGTCCGCGCGACTAGGTTGCCAGTGTTCTTGTCTTCCCAATGCCGGATCATCGCCTCTAGCAGGGCGTCACGATCCTTGAAATGCCAATAGAAACTAGTGCGTGAAACCCCCAGTTGTTTGGCCAGAGGCATGATCTTGACCGATTCCACACCGTGCCGGGTCAGTTGCTCGTAGGCGGCGGTCAGCCAGGCCTCTTCCGAGGTCGGCGGGCGGGATCTGTCCTGAATATTCATGCGGATGTCCTAACACCGACATGCTCAAGTCGCAATGGAGTTGACAGGTGCGGCTTGTTTATCGACACATATGTCAGGTGACGCAGCTTTTGGGAGGTCAGAAGGCATGGAAGCCACGCAGCAAAAACCACGAGGACGTCGATCTCGCCGCGGTGAGGGCCGTTCTGCAGAGCCAGGCCAGAATGATCACCTGCGCGTGCCTTTTATTACCCGCAAAATTCCGACCTATGACATCCTGTCAGACGAAAGCCTGGACCAGATCGAAGCGACCGCAGATCGGATTATGGCCGAGATCGGTATCGAGTTTCGCGAAGACCCCGAAGTGGTAGAGCTGTTTCGCGCTGCCGGCGCCCAAGTCACAGATTTGACTTCGAACAGCTGGAATTTGAAATTTGCCCCCGGCATGATCCGCGAAATCCTCAAGACCGCACCGGCGCGTTTTACCCAGCACGCCCGCAACCCGGCCAATTCGGTCGAGATCGGTGGCGATGCCATGGTAATGGCGCCTTCCTATGGCTCTCCCTTCGTGATGGATCTCGAAAAGGGGCGGCGCTACGGCACAATCGCGGATTTTGAAAACTTCGTGAAACTGGCACAGATGAGCCCAAATCTGCACCATTCCGGTGGCACCATTTGCGAGCCGACAGATATCGCGGTGAACAAGCGTCACTTGG
Source organism: Phaeobacter sp. CECT 5382 (assembly GCF_001457775.1). Lineage (GTDB taxonomy): Bacteria > Pseudomonadota > Alphaproteobacteria > Rhodobacterales > Rhodobacteraceae > Pseudophaeobacter. The sequence continues at coordinate 6,193 of NZ_CYSG01000015.1, read as the reverse complement.
ATATGGTCTATGCCCATATGCGCTATTCTGATCGTGCTTTTCTGGGCTCGATCACAGCGCCCGAGCGCGCTGAAGACAGTATAGAGATGTGTCGTATCCTGTTTGGCGCTGATTTTGTCGACCAGAACTGCGTTATAATGGGCAATTTCAACACCACCTCGCCGATGGTTCTGGACGGGGTGACAACCCAGGGTATTCGCGCCTATGCCGCCGCCGGGCAGGGGTCGATCCATTTGCCGTTCTTGCTGGGCGGCGCGGTGTCGCCGCTGACCGTTGCAGGATCTGTGGCGCAGTGTCTGGCCGAAAGCATGGTGTCTTGTGCCATCACGCAGCTGGTGCGGCCGGGATCGCCTGCGGTGCTGGCGTCCTTTATCAGTTCGATGTCGCTGCGCACCGGCTCACCTACCTTTGGAACGCCTGAGCCTGCATTGGGGTCCCTTGCGATGGGGCAGCTGGCGCGGCGTCTGAACCTGCCGTTGCGCTGCGCGGGGAACTTTTCGACCTCGAAACTGCCAGACGGGCAGGCCATGCAGCAGTCGATGATGTCGATGATGTCGGCGGTACAATGCGGGGCCAATTTCATACTGCATTCTGCAGGTTTTCTGGATGGGCTTTTGTCGATGTCCTACGAAAAATTCATGCTGGACGCCGATCTGTGCGGCGCGCTGCATTCCTATCTCAAAGGGTTCGAGGTCAACGAAGACACGCTGGGCTTTGACGCCCTGGCCGAAGGCGGCCCCGGACAGCACCTGTTTGCCACACAACACACCCTGCGCCACTACCAGACGGCCTATTGGGACAGTGCCATGGATGACCACCAACCCTGGGAGAGTTGGGATGAGCAGGGCGGCATTGATGCTGCAAGTCGCGCCAATACACGCTGGAAGGCACAGCTTGCCGCCTATCAAGCCCCGGCAATGGATCCCGGTACCGACGAGGCGCTGCGTGAATTCATCACCAAGGCCAAGGATGCTGCACCAGACGCCTGGTACTAGCTCCACAATATGGCGTCCGAGGGCTGTACTTGGCCCTCGGCGGTCGCTTCAATCACTCGCAGATCGCAACTTAAGACCCCAAAAAGACCCCAGGCCGCCCCGAGGAGAAATGCCCATGTCCAGCGACCCGCTGTTGCAGCCCTATAAACTGAAACACTTGACCCTGCGCAATCGGATCATGACGACCAGCCACGAGCCGGCCTATCCCGAAGATGGCATGCCCAAACAGCGCTACGCGGCCTATCATGCGGAACGCGCCAAAGCGGGCGTTGCGCTGACGATGACGGCCGGCTCGGCGGCGGTGTCGCGCAATAGTCCGCCGGTGTTCAATAATATCCTCGCCTATAAGGACGAGGTGGTGCCCTGGATCCGGAACATGACCGATCAGGTGCATGAGCACGGCGCGGCAGTTATGATCCAGCTGACGCATCTGGGGCGGCGCACCCATTGGAACAAGGGAGACTGGCTGCCGGCGGTGTCCTCCACCCGGCACCGCGAACCGGCGCATCATGCCTTTCCGAAATTGGCCGAAGACTGGGATATCTCGCGTATCATTTCGGATTTTGCGGATGCAGCAGAACGGATGAAAGAGGGTGGCATGGACGGGGTCGAGATCATGACCCATGGTCATTTGCTGGACCAGTTCATCTCGCCTCTGACCAATGATCTGGAGGGCCCCTATGGTAAGGAGCATCTGGAAAGCCGGATGCGGTTGACCACCGATATCATTGCCGCTGTGCGCAAACGGGTCGGGGATGAATTCGTTTTGGGCGTGCGCTTTGCCCCGGATGAGGCGTATGAAGGGGGTATCACGCCCGAAATGGGTGTGGAGATTTCAAAGATCCTCAAAAACACAGGTCAGGTCGACTATCTGAACGTCAATCGCGGCCGCATCCATACGGATCCGGCGATGACTGACATGATCCCGGTGCAGGGGATGAAAAACGCACCGCATCTGGATTTTGCGGGCTCCGTGCGCGCGGCCACGGGCATGCCGACCTTTCATGCCTCCAAAATTCCCGATGTGGCGACAGCGCGCCATGCGGTGGCCTCAGGCCTGTTGGATATGGTGGGCATGACGCGCGCCCATATGGCGGATCCGCATGTGGTGCGCAAAATCATTGAGGGGCGCGAAGATGACATTCGCCCCTGCGTTGGCGCTACCTATTGTCTCGACAGGATCTATCAGGCGGGCGAAGCCCTGTGCATTCACAACCCGGCCACGGGCCGCGAAGTGACCATGCCGCATGATATTCCGCTAGCGGCGGAGAAAAAGAAAGTCGTCGTGATCGGTGCTGGCCCCGGCGGGCTAGAGGCGGCACGGGTTGCAGCGGAACGCGGACATGCGGTGACGGTCCTTGAGGCTGCCGCCGACCCCGGTGGCCAAATCCGCCTGACGGTGCAGAACCCACGTCGGGCCGAGATGATCTCGATCGTCGACTGGCGCATGGCGCAATGCGCGGCGCGTGATGTGGAGTTCCGGTTTAATACCTGGGCGGAGGCTGCGGATGTGATGGCGCTCAATCCGGATGTGGTGATCGTGGCGACGGGTGGCATGCCGAACACCATGTTGCATGAAACCTGCGAGGAAGCCGCGCATCTTGTCACCAGCTGGGATATAATTTCGGGCGATGTGAAGCCGGGCAGCAATGTGCTGATCTATGACGAAAGCGGTGATCACCCCGGTGTCATGGCAGCTGAAGTCGCCGCCAATGCCGGTGCCCACGTCGAGGTGATGACCCCGGATCGCACATTCGCGCCCGATATCATGGCGATGAACCTGGTACCTTACATGCGTGCCTTGCAGGATAAGGACGTGACCTTCACCGTCACTCGGCGGCTGCTTTCTGTCGCGCAAAGCGGCAATCAGCTGACGGCCACCATCGGCACCGACTACAGCAGCCATACATCTGAGGCGCAATACGATCAGGTGGTGGTGAACTATGGCACGCTGCCGTTGGATGAGCTCTATTTCGACCTGAAAGACCTGTCGTCAAACCGCGGTGAGGTTGATCAGAGTGCGCTGATCGAGGGACGCCCGCAGACCGTCAATACCAATCCGAAAGGCGCTTTTCAGCTGTTCCGAATTGGGGATGCCGTGGCTGCGCGCAACACTCATGCGGCCATCTATGATGCCCTGCGCCTGATAAAGGACATCTGATATGCGACTGGGTTTTATCGGCACCGGCACAATTGCGTCCGCTGTGGTGCGCGGATTGGCAGGGCAGGGTCATGAGATCCGCATCTCGGCGCGTTCCCAGGCGCGCTCGGGCCAGTTGGCGGCACAGATCCCAGAAGTGCAGATCGCCGCGCTGCAGGATGTCCTGGATCACAGCGAGGTGGTGTTTCTGGGGCTGATGCTTGAGGCCGCACCGGAAATCTTGACCGCCCTGACCTTTCCGCCGAACCTGCAGGTGGTCTCCTTTATGGCGGGGGCGGATCTGGATCAGGTCTCCGCTATGGTAGCACCTGCGCGCGCCGCAGCCGTGATGATGCCGTTTCCCAGTATTGCCGGGGGTGGCTCTGCCATCATGGCGCTGGGCGACAGTGATTTGCTGAATCAAATCTTTGCGCCTGCAAACACCGTCTTTGCCCTGCGCAACGCAGACGAGCTTGACGCCTATCTCTGCGCGCAAGCGGTGCTGTCGCCGGTAGCACGGCTGGTTGCGGATGCAGCCGACTGGCTCAGCAGCCGGGTGTCTGATCCCACACAGGGTGAGGCGTTTTTGCGCATGATTATCGCCACCTCTCTGTCAGAGACCCAAGCGAATGATCTGATTGAGGCGCTGAATACTCCGGGTGGCTATAGCCAGCGCCTGCGCCAACATATGGTGGATGCGGGCATGGGCGCGTGTCTCGTCGAAGGCTTGACGAAACTGGAGGGCTGACCGTGGCACCCTATTCGCATCTGTTCCAGCCGGTGCAACTGCGCCATAAGACCCTGCGCAACCGCGTGGTCTTTGGCGCCCATACCACCAATATGGCCCAGGACGGCCTGCCGGGGGCCGCGCATTGCGCCTACTATCTGGAGCGTGCGCTGGGCGGCGCCGCCATGATTGTGGTGGAGCCGATGCCGGTGCATGCCTCTGCGGTGCTGACGCGTGGCAATTTCCGTCCCGCCTCCGATGAGGTGATCCCGCATTTCCGCAAGCTGGTTGAACCCTGCCAGCGGGCGGGTGCTGTGATGATCCAGCAGCTCTATCATGTGGGCGCACATGGTGATCAGGACAATTCCTGGCATGCCGCCTGGTCTCCTTCGGGCGGGGTGAGCTATCACGACAGTGACGCCAGCCATGCCATGTCTGAGTCCGAGATCGAAGAGATTATCGAGGGCTTTGTGCAGGCAGCACTCCGCTGCCGCAAAGCCGGATTTGATGGGGTTGAGGTCTGGGCCGCCTATCATTGCCTGCTGGATCAGTTCTGGACGCCCTTTTCCAACAGGCGTGATGACAAATGGGGGGGGGCTCTGGAAAACCGCACGCGGTTTTCCCGCGAGATCCTGCACCGTATTCGCCGGGCTTGCGGTGAGCATTTTATCGTGGGGCTTTCGGTCAATGACGAACCCGGCGTCGAGGTCGCGCTGAGCCGCGAAAGCATGAGCGAGATCATCGCTCTGCATGACGCCCAAGGCTTGATGGACTATGTCACTGTCGGGTCCGGCTCCTATTTTGATTTCTCCCGTCTCATTCCCAGCTTTCAGGAGGGTGAGCTTCTGGGCGTGGATCTGGCGGAAACCCTCAAGGGAGCAACACCGCAAGCATTGGTCACGGCCGAAAGCCATATTCGCACGCCGGACAATGCGAACACAGTACTTGGGGCCGGGCAGGCCGATCTGGTCTCTATCGTGCGCGGTCAGATTGCCGACCCGCATCTGGTGAACAAAGCCGCGATGGGGCGCGGCGCAGATATCCGCGGATGCCTGTCGTGCAATCAACAATGCTGGGGGCGGCGCGGGCGTGACTATTGGATCTCTTGCCTGATCAACCCATCGGTCGGGCGCGAGGCCGACTGGGGTGGCGACCGCTTCACGCCCGTCCAAACGTCAAAGACCGTTCTTGTGGTCGGCGCAGGGCCCGCCGGACTGGAAGTCGCCCGGGTCGCCGCCGAACGCGGTCATCGCGTGACGCTGGCAGAGGCCGGGCCGGTCGCTGGCGGGCAGTTTCGCCTGGCGGGGCTGCAGCCTAGGCGGGCCCAGATCCTGGATCTTCTGTCCTGGTATGAGCGGCAGCTTTCAAAGCTCGGCGTGGACCAGCGGTTCAACACATATTTGGATGCGGATGACATAGTGGCCTTTGGGGCGGATGAAATCATCTTGGCAACGGGCTCACTGCCAACCGAGACCGGCTTTCAAAAGGCATTGCCGCATCTGACTGAGCTGCCGGGACTGGACTGCGGCCATATCTGGTCCGCCGAAGATGTGCTGACCAAGCGGGCCCGGTTGGGCAGGCAGGTCATTGTTCTGGATGAAGGCGGCAATTGGCGCGGTTGCGGTACGGCCTGGTATCTGGCCGAAGCCGGGCATCAGGTCACTTTGGTTTCTCCCGATGCGATGGTTGGCAAAGAGCTCCAGCGCTCATCCACTGATTTTGCCCTGCGCCGGGCTTTGGCCGAACGGGATGTGCGCTTTATTGTCGATGCAGCCATCACCAGTTGGACGGGGCAGGGGGCGCAGATCCTGTCACTGTTGACCGGACGAACCGAAACTTTTGCGGCATCCGATCTGATCATGGCCACTCCAAATCATGCCGATATGTCCCTGCGGGATGCCCTGCTGTCTGCTGGAAAGACGCCGCACCTGATTGGCGACGCCAATGCACCACGATTGGCGGCGCAGGCCATCTATGAAGGACACGCCACCGGGCTGAAGCTTTAGACCGACTCGGAGGGAGGGGCTTTCGTGTTTTTGTGAGTGTGATTCCTATGAGTTTTGTTGAGTTCTGTTGGTAAGTCTGTGGGTAAGTCTTGATGTTTGGTGTGACTCGGGTTTGATCTTCTGGTTTGGTGAAGGTTTGGCGGGATTTTGCTTTGACTTTGGGGCAGGTTTGCTGACTTTATCTGTGTGTAAGATGTTGTTTTTGTTTTATTTTCACATTTGTTTTGCAGAAAAGTGTGATTTTGTTGATTTTGGTGTTGCGGGTGTTTGGAGTTAACACTAGAACCCCCTCTACCGGCAGCGACGATACGCAGCTGGGGCGCGG
>NZ_CYSG01000014.1 GCF_001457775.1 Phaeobacter sp. CECT 5382 | reverse complement strand
TCATCGCGCGATATGCGGATCGTCACCTGATGCGGTTCTTCCGGGGGGATGCTGCGTTCGCCATCCCGGAGCTATACAAAACTCTGGAACTGGAAAACTATTTCTACGCCATCCGCCTTCGGGCCAATCGCGTTCTTCAGGGCAAGATTGCGCATCTGCTCAAGCGCCCTGTGGGTCGTCCGCCAAAAGGCGTGAAGCGCATCTACGGCGACTTCCAATATCAGGCGGCATCTTGGGACAAACCTCGTCGTGTCATCGCCAAGGTGGAATGGCATCCCAGCGAGTTGTTCCCGCGCGTGGGCTTCGTGGTCACCAACATGCCGATGGAACCCGACTGGATCATCCGCTTCTACAACCAACGCGGCACCGCCGAGCAATACATCAAGGAAGGCAAGCAGGCGATCAACTGGACCCGTTTGTCCTGCAAAGGCATGGCGCAGAACGAGGTGCGGCTGCAACTCCATGCACTGGCTTACAATATCGGTGCCTTCCTACAGGGCACTGATCTACCTGATGAGATAGCCGACTGGTCACTGACAAGCCTGCAGACGCGATTGATCAAGATTGGTGCGAGGGTTGTGCGTCACGCCCGTGCAATCACCTTCCAACTGGCCGAGGTGGCTGTCAGCGGCGATCTGTTCAACCGCATCCTTGCGGCCATACATCGGCTGCGCGCACCGCCGGTTCCCTAATGACAACATCGTTAATCATAAAACCTGAACAAAAGCGGCTCAACCGGTCTATCCATACGGGGGTCGGTCAGACCAATATCCGGATCAACCTCGCCCCCGAGACCGGAAATCGGGCGCAGTTCGCGCGTCAGATGCCCGAACAACGGCACCATGGGTGCAAGAGGCTTGATAGGAGCGCAGAACAGCGGCAAGGTGGGCGGGAGGACGTTCTACTTGGGGAATGTCAGTTAAAGAGACCTACATTATGGGCGAGACCGAAGGAGCCGAAATGAAACAAGAAATGTTTCTGCCGGAAGATTATCGTCCGGCCGAAGATGAGCCTTTCATGAATGATCGGCAGCTTGAGTATTTCCGACGCAAACTTCTGAATTGGAAGCAGGATCTGCTCGCTGAAAGCCGCGATACCATTGAAGGGCTACAAGACAACACCCGCAACATTCCAGATGTCGCAGACCGGGCCAGCGAAGAGACCGATCGTGCTCTTGAGCTGCGGACACGGGATCGTCAGCGTAAGCTGGTGTCGAAGATTGACTCGGCTATTCGCAGGATTGATGAAGGCGAGTACGGTTACTGTGAAGTGACTGGGGAGCCTATTTCTCTCAAACGTCTGGATGCGCGGCCAATCGCAATCATGAGCCTGGAAGCGCAGGAACGTCATGAACGGCGTGAAAAAGTGCATCGCGACGATTGATTTCTGAGCGACAGATAAAAAACCATGACGTCGGGGCCTGTTGCTCCGACGTTTTTCGTTTATGGAAGTGAACGAGAAAAACTCGCGAGCCCTGATGACCCTGACCGATCTCAACATAACCATTATCGGTGCTGGCATAGGTGGCTTGGCTGCGGCGCTTGCTCTGCGCCGTCGAGGCGCACAAGTGACAGTGCTGGAACAGGCGGAAGCCGTTTCGGAAGTTGGTGCTGGTCTGCAGATCACTCCGAATGGATTATCGGTGCTCCGGGCCCTGGATCTGCACGATGAGCTGGCCTGGTGTTCGCAACGGGCCAAGGCGGTTGTGTTGCGCAGCCATGGCCAGGGACGGGAAGTGCTGCGTCTGGACCTTGACCAGTATGCTGCCGATTTGCGCTACTATTTTGTGCATCGGGCCGATCTGATCCGGATACTGGCGAATGCGGCCCGCGACGCCGGCGTTCAGGTGCGTCTGTTGCAGAAAGTCCAGCGGGTGGAATGGAACCCGAAACCGGTGGTCTATCTGGCCAATGGTGCGCAATGTGGCGGGGATCTGGTGATTGGGGCGGATGGTCTGCACTCCAAGGCCCGCAAGGCGTTAAATCAGGTTGGTCAGCCATTTTTCACTGGTCAGGTGGCCTGGCGCGCAATTGTTCCAAATCACGCCAAGCTACCCGCAGAAGCGCAGGTTTTCATGGGACCGGGCCAGCACCTGGTTGCCTATCCGCTGCGTGATGGATCTTTGGTCAATCTGGTTGCGGTGCAAGAACGACGCGCCTGGGCAGAAGAAGGCTGGCACATCAAGGATGATCCGGCCAATCTGCGCCGGGCCTTTTCAAAATTCGGCGGGCAGGCGCATGGGCTTTTGTCGCAGGTAGACGAGGTTGCTCTTTGGGGCCTGTTCCGTCATCCGGTTGCAAGCCATTGGCATATGGGCGCTGTGGCCCTGCTCGGAGATGCGGCGCATCCGACACTGCCGTTTATGGCACAGGGTGGCAACCTGGCTCTCGAAGACGCCTGGGTTCTGGCTGATGCGCTGGAAGATAGCTCCGGCGGGATCCCCGAAGCACTTGCAGCCTATCAACTGCGGCGTCGCGACCGGGTGGTAAAGGTGGTTCGGGCAGCCAGTCGCAATGCCTGGAAATACCACCTGCGCGCCCCGCTCAGCTGGCCCGCCCACCAGATCTTGAAACTGGGGGGGCAGGTGGCTCCGCAACGCATGGTGGGGCAGTTTGACTGGATTTATCGCCATGATGTCACCAAGTCCGGCGAGTAACGGATACAATACAAACGAGGCTGCCGCCTGCCTGTCCGCGTAAACCCTGGCCGACATGACCTAGTGCGGCTATTGGGTAAGATCGGCGGTGTCGCCGTCAGCTATCCAGCCAGTTATCCAGCTCAACCCAGATCAGATATCCAGCTCAACCCAGATCGGCACGTGATCCGAAGGTTTCTCGCGGCCCCGGATCTCTTTGTCGATCTGACAGTCCTGCAGCAGATCTGCCGCTTGCGGTGACAGCAGGAAGTGATCGATGCGAATGCCGTCATCGCGGTTCCAGGCCCCGGCTTGATAGTCCCAGAATGAATAGTGACCTGGCCCCTGATGGCGGGCCCGATAGGCATCGGTAAAGCCGAGGTTGACGATGCGCCGATAGGCGGCGCGGCTTTCCGGGCGATGCAGGGCGTCCTCGTGCCAGGCTTCCGGGCGTTTGGCGTCTTCGGCCTGCGGGATAATGTTGTAGTCACCAGCCATGAGCGCAGGAATTTCATCCTGCAACAGGGCCTCGGCGCGGGCCTTCAGGCGCTCCATCCAAGCCAATTTATAGGCGTATTTGCCCCCCGCAACTGGGGCGCCATCTGCAGTCAGTTCGACCGGGTTGCCGTTGGGCAGGTACAGACCGCAAATGCGCAGGGCCTGTTTGCCGACCACGGTTGCTTCGATCCAGCGCGCCTGGATGTCTTCTTCATCGCCGGGCAGGCCGCGCTGGACATCCTCCAGTGGCAGCTTGGACAGGATCGCCACACCATTGAAACTTTTCTGACCATGAGTTTCCACGTTATAGCCGCGGTCCTCAAAGAGGGCGCGCGGAAAGGCTTCGTCCACCGACTTAATTTCCTGCAGCACCACCACATCTGGCTGCGCCTCATCGAGCCATTGCGGCAGCGCATTGGCGCGGGCTTTGATTCCATTGATGTTGAAACTGGCGATTTTCATGATGCGTCTCCTGCTGCAGCGACCGGAAAGCTGCTTCCGATCTATCGCTGAATAGTGGGGGCGGAGCAAGTGGTCGAAGCCGGGCCGAACCGCAGAGGGCTACTTTTTGTTTGCGACAGGGGCTTTGCAAAAGAGGCGTGTTGTTTGCACATGCTGAGTTTCTGCTTTGCGTTTGCCGACCTGTGGGTAACGCGCCAAGGCCCCTGTGTATCGATTTAATTGTCTGAAATTTCGCAGTTGAATCGAAGGTAAAGTTGAGGTGGGCAAGTTAGTTCTACCGCCATAAATTGAGTGAAAAGCATTTGCAGATACAACCTGCCGTGCCAGCGTTTTGATCTGATCGATCAAACCAACGGAGGATACCATGACTGCTTTGTTGAAAACCCGGAACCTCGTTTTCCCCGCTGCTGTGAAGTCGATGGCAGAACCTCAGTCTACCGACATCTCTACTTGCACCAATCTGTTTGAAGGCGGCGGCACGCAGTCGTTTTCTTCCGGCCCAATCCCGGCCTGCGAGGGCAGATCCGGTTTAGGCGAAGGCACGCACCTGTTCAGCTCAGGGTAGACCTCGCGAATGAAAGCGACCAAATCAGGCGACGCCAGCGGATTGTTTTCCTCTGGTAGTTGAAAGCTCGGACGAGTGAGAAGCAGGATTGAGCGGCCTCGTGAGGGTTCGGGGCCGCCTGACGATGCCAACAAGGGGGGGCGCAGAAATGGACCAGATAGCGGGGCAGTTTAAAGGACGGATAGCAGAGCAGGTTGACCGGCAGGTCGCGAATGAAACAGTAGATCAGGGGTTCGGACAGGTTCTGAGCTTTCCCGCACACCGCTTGGGGCAGTTGCAGGACGAGAAATGCACCCGCTTGGTTGCCAGCTTCGCCGCTGCGCGCCGCGCTGCGCAAGAGGTCTTCTGGTTGAAAGGAAATGCCGAGCGTCTCAATATTCTGGAATGCACAGGTTTAGGTCATACTCTCGGGTCGGAGGAAGGGGCGTGGGCACCGCTGACCGCTTTCTATGAAGACGCAGGCCGTCAGCTTTGTTTTTTCAGGCAATATTATCGCTTCATTCTATCGATCTGCATGGACCTCGAAGATCTTGGGCTGGCCTCTGGAGCGGCCTATGGCCACGCGGAAAGGGGGTGCCGGATCATGAGCTATCGGATCTGCAAAGAGCCGAAGCGCGGCGCCTTTTGGCACGCCGTGGTGTTGCGGCACCAGACGGCAGGGCTTTTCGGGCCTAAGTGAACGGCTACACGACTTCATCAATGATGCGGGAACATTCACGATCCCGAACAAGAAAACCGCCTACGAGCTGACACCTATTCTGTTCTATCTCTCTGAATATGGGAGCCGCGATCCTGGCGTCTCGTCGGAGGCGTTGCTCAGCTTGAACACTGTTGGTGTTCTGGCGTTTCTTGATCAGGATGCCGATCTTTTTAGCCGAAGTCTGTATCGCGCAACGCTACGCCGGGCAGCTTCCGCCCCGCGGATGGGAGGCTTGGTTGAAGAACCATACGCTGAGCTTTGATCTTCTGGTGGATGAGGAGCGAAGCCCAGACGGTTTTGCTGACCAGGATGACTACCACATGTATTTCACCGGTAACTGGCACCAGGCATGCTGCAGTGGGACTGCGTTTTTGCAACCCATTCCCGAGGGCAGGCTGCGGTTCAGGCGTCCGGCGCGGCATTCTACAGAACGTGTCGCAGGCGGTATTCGAAGCCGGAGAAAGCTGTCTGGATTGGCAGGTTTTACGGCCTCGGATAATGGCGGAGCTGGTCGAGGACGAAGGCTATGTGCTACGTCAGGCAGAGGTGGATTGTCCCGATTTCGATGCCTTTTTCGACGGGTTTGCCAGGGCTGATACTGTGGGCAGAGCGTGATCATGTCGGATTTGTCAAAACCGGTTCTGGGTGTTGTTCTGGTCGCCGGTTGTACTGGGATGACCTCTTTAGCGGATGGGAATACCAAGTTGCTGGCTGGTGGATATGAGGCCGCGCAGCTCTATGTGATTTCCGGAGGTGTGGTTGCGATACTATGCTTGGTGAGTAGCGCTGCTCTACGACTACGCTCGGTTAGAGACAACATAAATGCTGGCAATACCGCGAAGACGGTCTGGGCGAAGCCATGGCACACGCGCTGCCCGGGCGCTATGGCCTTGCGTTCTTTGGCGACCGTAGTGGCAGCGATTTGCTTTTTCTACGCGTTTCGTTTGCTGCCTTTTGCGCAGGTTTTCCTGTTCATAGGCGTGATGCCCCTGATGGCCAGGGTTTTGTCGGGCCTGATCCTGAAAGAGCACATTTGCAGGGCCAGTTGGATTGCTTTGCTGATGGTGTTTCTCGGGATTGTGTTTCTGTTCCTGACGGAGGAGGGCGCAGTGGGCGCTGGTCATTCCGTCGGTCATGCTATTGCTTTACTAGGCGCGGGGGCGGGGACCATTTCGATGGTTATTGCGCGCTATATCAGCCGTTTTGACATTTCTGTTCTGCCGCAGGTGTTTTTCCCAATCTTGCACTTTATCTGCTTATGCTGCCTGCTGTCTGGCGGCCGATGCCGATCGAAGAGAAGATGTGGTCTGGGCGTTGACCTATGCAGGTTCACTGTTTGGTGCGCGCTGGCTGGTCGTCGCGTCTTTGCGTCTGTTGCCGACCTATGTGGTGATGCCTTTGATGAACCTGCAATTTGTCTGGATAGTGTTGATTGGGGGTATTGTTTTCGGCGAAACGGTCAGCCTGGGCACCTGGGCTGGTGGTTGGTTCTGGGCTGTATCTGCTACGCGAGTAGGTCGGATCTGCAGTAGGCTCAGTCGTCGGGACAGAAGCCAGGACGGCTGCCGGGCCCGTTGCAACACAGCGGTCTGGTCCGGTTTTGGAAAATGCTTGACGGAAACAGGTTGACGCCTGCCTGTTGTGTCACAGCCGCAGTCCTTTGCCCAGGAAGGAGCAAATTGGCAGGGGAGGTTGGCGGTGGCAAGTTCCTCAGGTGCAAATCCCCCGGGTGCTACATCGAGAAAGAGGTGCCGCAGCCACAGCTGGAAGAGGCATTAGGGTTCTCAATGGTGAATCGCGCGCCAATGAGCTCATCGGTGAAATCGATCACCGCATTTTCCAGAAACGGAAGCGAGATACTGTCGACCACGACCTTTTCGCCCTGGCTTTCCAGAACCAGATCGTCCTCTTTCGGGTTGTCGAGTGCAATTTCGTATTGGAACCCGGAACAACCGCCGCCTTCGACGGCAATGCGCAGCGCCTGGCCCTGGGTGGCCGCGCCAATTTCGTTCAGTCTTGCAAAGGCTCTATCGGTCACTTTTGGTGGCAGGTGCATCTGGTCTCTCCCAATGCTGTATTGCAGCGCTTTGCATTATATAGAAAGGTGCGGGGCAAGCGACAAGATTTAGCGCAAGAGAAAGATTAGTCATGTATGCCTCTTATGCCACCAAGCCGGATCAGAGCCGGGGCAGGCTGATTGCCGAGGAAGAAAGCAGCTTTCGCTCTCCGTATCAGCGCGACCGAGATCGTATCATCCATGCCAGCGCCTTTCGGCGACTGAAGCACAAGACACAGGTTTTTGTCGAACACGAAGGCGACAATTTTCGCACGCGTCTGACCCATTCGATCGAGGTGGGGCAGGTCGGGCGTACCATTGCGGCAGCACTTGGGCTCAATCAGGAACTGACAGAGGCGGTCGCGCTGGCGCATGATTTGGGACATACGCCCTTTGGCCATACCGGTGAAGATGCGCTGCACGCCTTGATGCAGCCATATGGCGGCTTTGATCACAATGCTCAGGCCATTCGCATCGTCACCTGCCTTGAACGTCACTATGCAGAATTTGATGGGTTGAATCTGACTTGGGAAACCCTTGAAGCGATTGCCAAACATAATGGTCCAGTGATTGGAGAGCTGCCCTGGGCGCTGGCTGAATGCAATGCCACGATGGATCTCGAACTGCACACGCATGCCAGCGCCGAGGCGCAGGTGGCAGCATTGTCGGATGATATCGCCTATAACAACCACGATCTGCACGACGGGTTGCGCGCCGGGCTGTTCACGGATGCGGAAATCACCCACCTGCCCATCATCGGTGCGGCCTACGGTGAGGTGGATCGCAAATACCCCGGTCTTGATCCGCTGCGTCGCCGCCACGAAGCTTTGCGTCGGGTTTTTGGTGTCATGGTCAGCGATGTGATTGATACGTCGCGTGCAAACCTTGCTGACAGTGGCGTGCAAAGCGTCGAAGAGGTGCGTGCGCTGGGCCGCCCGGTTATTTGTTTTTCACCGGATCTGTGGTGCGATCTGAAAGAAATTCGCGCCTTTTTGTTTCGCCGGATGTATCGCGCGCCGTCCGTTATGGTGGTGCGCACTCGCATGGCAGCCGTGGTCGAAGATCTGTTTCCCTATTTTCTGGCCAATCCCCTGCAGATGCCAGAACGCTGGCACGATGAAATCCGCGCCGCCGATGATCAGGTCACGCTGGCGCGCATCACCTCGGATTATATTGCGGGAATGACGGATCGCTTTGCGCTGCAGTTGCACGAACGCCTTGTCCAGGAGGGCAGTTTCCCTGATGCGGGCTGAAATCACTGCCTGATAACGGGCATCTTGGACCTACCTGAGATGTGAACTGGCCCTATGATCGGTCCCCGGTTGGCTTTTTCTATGGGGAAATACCCCCAAAAGCCTGCGACCCTCATGACCCATTGGACTGTTACCTTTCAGGATGCCCCCGAAATGACCCGGCTGCGCGCTGACAAGTTGCGGCGCAAGGCTCATATCGCCTTTGTGCGAGCGCATCCCGAATTGCAGATCGGTGGCGCGCTGGCGATGCGCCCGATGCAGGATTTCCCCGGTGCGATCTGGAACGTCGAGGCCGAAAGCCGCGCCGATGTCGAACGCCTGATCCTGCGGGATCCTTTCTATGTCGCCGCGCTGCGCCGTTATACGATCACAGCCTGGTCCACGACCGTTGCTGCCCAAAACGTCTGATCCTGGCCAGACCGGGACGCCAGATCAGGACGTCAGATCGGCGCTATAGTACCCTCTGGACGTAGATGCTGGGCGTAGACTGGCGCATAGAAAGGTTGACCCTTGGGCTAGGCGTGATAAGCCGCAAAGTCGAACCAGCCAAGTCGAACCAATGGGACGCTAGAGATGAACCTTTTTTCCGATATCCGCTCGCTTGTGATCGACAACCTGACCGCAATGACCGCTGCTGGCGATCTGCCCGAAGGGCTTGATTTTGCCAATGTGTCAGTGGAACCACCGCGCGATGCAGCCCATGGCGATATGGCAACAAATGCGGCCATGGTACTGGCCAAACCCGCCAAGATGAAGCCGCGTGATATTGCCGTGGCTCTGGCGGCAAAGCTGGATGCGGATGCACGGATCACTTCGGCCGAGGTTGCAGGCCCCGGCTTTCTTAACCTTCGCTTGGCACCGGGTGTCTGGCAGGGCGTGCTGAACACGGTACTGGCTGAAGGCGTTGACTATGGTCGTGCCGATCTGGGCAAGGGCAAGCGGGTTAATGTTGAATATGTTTCGGCCAACCCGACCGGTCCTCTGCATGTGGGCCATACCCGCGGAGCCGTCTTTGGCGATGCGCTGGCCTCGCTGCTGGCCTATGCAGGCTATGATGTGACCCGGGAGTATTACATCAACGATGGCGGCGGTCAGGTCGATGTTTTGGCGCGCTCTGTCTACCTGCGCTATCTTGAGGCCCACGGTCAGGAAATCGCTTTTGCCGATGGTACCTATCCTGGTGACTATCTGGTGCCAGTAGGGCAGGCGCTAAAGGACAAAGTTGGTGACGCCTATCTCAACCAGCCCGAAGACGTCTGGCTGGCTGAGGTGCGTGAATTCTCCACAGATGCGATGATGGAGCTGATCCGCGCTGATCTGGCCCAACTGGGGATCGAGATGGATGTGTTCTATTCAGAGAAATCCCTCTACGGCACCGGTCGGATCGAGGCGGCGCTGGCAGAGCTGGAAAGCAAAGGCCTGATCTATCAAGGCGTGTTGGAGCCACCAAAAGGCAAAAAACCGGATGATTGGGAGCCGCGTGAGCAGACCCTGTTCAAATCCACTGATCATGGCGATGACGTCGATCGCGCCGTGAAGAAATCCGATGGCGCCTGGACCTATTTTGCCCCCGACATCGCCTATCACTATGACAAAATTTCGCGCGGCTTTGATGAGCTGATCGACATTTTTGGCGCCGACCACGGTGGCTATGTCAAACGGATGAAGGCCGCTGTTTCGGCTCTGTCCGATGGCAAGGTGTCGCTCGACATCAAGCTGTGCCAGTTGGTGAAGCTGTTCAAAGACGGCCAGGAATTCAAGATGTCCAAACGCGCGGGCACCTTTGTCACCCTGCGCGATGTGGTGGATGCGGTTGGCCCGGATGTTACTCGTTTCATGTTGCTGACGCGCAAGAACGATCAGGGTTTTGACTTTGATCTCGACAAGGCGCTGGAGCAGTCCAAGGACAACCCGGTGTTCTATGTGCAATACGCCAATGCGCGGATCTGTTCGACCCTGCGCAAGGCTGCAGAGGTGGATATTGAGGCGTCAGACGCGATCTTGGCGCAGGCAGATCTTTCGCAGATCATTCATCCGGCACAGCTGGCGGTGATCAAGAAACTGGCAGAATGGCCGCGTCAGATCGAAATCGCCGCCCGCACCAATGAGCCGCATCGCGTGGCCTTTTATCTCTACGATCTCGCCTCCGAGTTGCACGGGCTGTATCATCTGGGCAAAACGGAACATGGTTTACGATTTGTTAACGAGAGCAGCCAATCGGCAACACATGCCAATTTGGCGTTGGCGCGCAGCGTTTCCATTGTTATTTCCGCAGGTCTTGGTATTCTTGGTGTGAAACCGGCGCAGGAGATGCGGTAACAAAACCGCCCAAACCGCCGGACTGAGGCAGTTCAAGAGACCCTAAAGTAACCGCGCAAGATCCTTCTTGCGGGGTTCCATGGGCAGTGAGGCGGATTATGGCGTATTTTGCGCAGGCGGGCTCCGGTCAGGCCTATACCCCAAGCGGCATCCAGGATGAGGGTGCTGGCGAGCAGATCGCAGCACAGACCAAACCAGAGGCCAAACCTCAGGTCAACTCCCAGGCGTCGCTGGGGCTGAAAGCATCGACTTTGAAGGCGACACCTAACAGGCATGGTGCGGGCCAATCTCACAGTCAGTCGCAAAGTCAGTTTCCGGCCGAAGGGCCGGACCTGCATGCGAACTACCAGTCGGACTATTCAGGAACGGCTGCCCGCCAGGAAGCCACAACAGTATCTCCCACAGCTTTTTCCTATGCCGCGACACCGTCGTCGACTTTTGGTGCTCCCGGGGGTGCTGCTCCTGCTATGTCAAACCCTGAATCGACCGCGCCAGCTGTTCCTTTTGAACCAGCAGCCGTGACAGCGCCGCAACTGCAGGACTATGTCAGCACTGACTATGCCGTGCCGGGATTGAGCGCGCAGAGCTATGGTCAGCGGTCTTTGTCTGACGGGACCTCAGAACAGAGTGCAGAACAGGGGTATGATCAGTCTTATGGTGCTGCAGCCTATGCAGCTCCTACTTATGGGGGCGAATCTCCGCAAAGCTATAGCTATGACGAGACCCCGCAGGATGATTACGGATACGATGATAGCGGCTATCAAGCACCGGTAGCGCGGGCCGGATTGGCCAGGGCTGCAAGCCTTCTTGGGGCGGCTGCGTCTTTGGCACTGGTGATTGGTATCGGTGCCTGGGGCTATCAGCTGGTGATGCGGGATGTCAGCGGCGTGCCAGTGGTTCGGGCCGTCGAAGGCCCCATGCGGGCGCAACCCGAAAAACCCGGCGGACAGCAGGCGGATCATCAGGGTTTGGCAGTCAATTCAGTTGCTGCAAACGGCACAGCCGAAGCGCCGGCCGATCGGTTGACGCTGGCGCCGCAACCGATTGAGCTGTCCGAGGACGATCAGCCGATGTCGCGGCTGACGGCCCCCGAGGCCGATATCGCTCCACAGGTTGAGGGCCAGGTTTTGCGTGTACAACCTTCACAGTCAGCCCAGTCAGCTCAGGTTTCCGAGGCCTCTGTTGCGGCCTATCGGAACGGCGACATTGACGCGCTGGTGGCTGAATTGACCGATGGTGTCTCTCCTTTGGCCGCGGGCACCGGCTCTGACGCGGCAGCTGCCGCGCCTGCCATTGTGCAACCAGCGCCGTTACAGCCGGTGGAAATTGCCGCTATTGGGGCCGCGCCTGCGCCGGCCTCGACGCTGCGCAATGCTCCGGGGCTCAAAATTTCTTTACGCCCGAACCTGCGCCCGGCCCGGTTCAGCCCCGCTGTCGCCCAGACCAATTCGGGAACCGGTATCGCAACGCTTGAAGTCGACCCCAAGACCCTGCCTGCGGGCACGCGTCTGGCGCAGCTTGGCGCTTATGAAAGCGCGGCAGTGGCCCGTGCCGAATGGGATCGGATCTATAGCCGGTTTGACGACTATCTCGAAGGCAAAAAACGAGTCATCCAGCGGGCTGAAAGCGGTGGGCGTACCTTCTACCGTTTGCGTGCCATGGGTTTCGACGGCCTGTCTGATGCGCGGCGCTTCTGCTCCGCTCTGGTGGCAGGCAAAGCCGATTGTATTCCGGTAACCACCCGCTAATGGCGCATGGTGCCACCATACTGGATGCAGACGGGCTGCGGCTCACGGCGGCGGAAAAGGATCTGTTTCGCGAGGTTGATCCCTTTGGGTTTATCCTGTTTGCCCGCAATATCGACACGGCTGATCAGGTGCGCGCACTATGCGCTGATTTCCGCGACGCCGTGGGACGCGACTGCCTGATCACCATCGATCAGGAAGGCGGGCGGGTCCAGCGTCTGCGTCCTCCATTGGCGCGAGACTGGTCTGCGCCGCTTGAATTTGTTGAACAGGCAGGCGCGCAGGCTGAACGTGCACTATACCTGCGATACCGGCTGATTGCTCAGGAACTGCATGCTCTTGGCATCGACAGCAACTGCGCCCCGGTTGGCGATCTGGTGACGCCGCAAACCCACCCTTTCTTGCGTAACCGTTGCTACGGAAGTGAGGTGGCAACGGTTGTGCGCCTGGCCCGCGCTGTCGCACAGGCGCATCTGGATGGCGGCGTGCTGCCGGTGCTGAAACATATGCCCGGCCATGGTCGCGCCACTGCCGATAGCCACAAGGATCTGCCGCATGTGGAGGCACCTCTGGCGACGTTGCAGGCGCAAGATTTTTCTGTCTTTCAGCAATTGAATGATCTGCCACTCGGCATGACTGCACATCTCGTCTATGAGGCGCTGGATGATTTGCCCGCAACCATTTCGGCCAAAGTCATGCAGATGATCCGGCAGGAAATTGGCTTTGACGGGCTGATCATGACCGACGATATCTCGATGAAGGCGCTTGCCGGGACTGACCCGGAAAAGACCGCCGATTCTGTGGCGGCGGGCTGTGATCTGGTGCTCTATTGCAATGCACCGCTTGAAGCGCGGCGCGCGGTCGCCGAGGCCGCAGGCGTCATGAGCGAGGCGGCGAGCCAACGCGCCGCTGCTGCCATGGCCCAGCGTCAGGCGCCCAAGGCGCTTGACACAGCGGCCGCTGACGCGGAACTTTGTGCCCTGATGGGCGCGAAGGTCCACGAGGGGCAATGACTGAACAAAATCTTTTTCACGAGATCGCCGCGCAATCGGTCGAGGAACGGCTGGCGGCCGAGGCGCTGATCGTCGATGTTGACGGCTATGAGGGGCCGCTTGATCTGCTGTTGACGCTGTCGCGCACCCAAAAGGTGGACCTGCGCCGGATCTCGGTTCTGGAACTGGCCCGGCAATACCTGAGCTTTGTTGAGCGCGCCAAAGAGCTGCGGCTGGAGCTGGCGGCTGATTATCTGGTGATGGCGGCCTGGCTGGCCTATCTGAAGTCGCGGCTATTGTTGCCGCCCGATCCCAGCGAAGATGGTCCGTCCGGCGAAGAACTCGCGGCGCATCTGGCATTTCAACTGGAACGGTTGCAGGCGATGCGGGACGCAGCTGCGCGTTTGATGGGGCGCGACCAGCGTGGCCGTAATTTTTTTGCACGTGGCCAGAACGAGGGCATTCAGCGTATTCGTACCGTTACCTATTCGGCCAATCTTCTGGATTTGATGCAGGGCTATGCGCGCATTCGCACCAAGGATGATTTCCGCCCCTTTGTGATGGATCGCGACAGTGTCTTTACCATGGAAGAGGCGCTGGAGCGGATGCGGGCACTGATCGGGTTTACCGGCAGCTGGACCGATATGCTGAGCTATCTGCCGGATGGATGGCACAAGGACCCGGTCAAGCGCCGGTCAGCCACGGCAGCGACCTTTGCCGCCTCGCTGCAGCTGGTCAAAGAGGGGCGACTGGAAATCCGTCAAAGTGATAATTTTGCGCCCATCCAATTGCGCAGCCTGGAAGAGGAGCAGTGATGGAGCAAGATCCCAAGATGGCGACGCACTCAGCGCCGCGTGAGAGCGACAGCCTGTTTGATGCACCACCAATGGCGGAGCAGGAACGTATGGTCGAAGCGGTGCTTTTTGCCAGCTCGGAGCCCGTCACCCTGCGAGATCTGGAAGGTCGCATGCCGCATGGCTGCAATCCGGGCGAGGCGGTTGAGCACCTGCGCAAACGCTACGAGGGGCGTGGCGTGCGTGTGGTGCGCGTCGGAGAGGCCTGGGCCATGCGCACGGCACCTGATCTCGGGTTCCTGATGCAAAAGGAAATTGTGGAGACCCGAAAGTTGAGCCGGGCCGCCATCGAAACCCTGGCAATTATTGCCTATCATCAGCCGGTTACGCGTGCAGAGATCGAAGAAATTCGCGGCGTGTCTGTTTCGCGCGGCACCATTGACCAGCTGCTTGAGATGGAATGGATCCGTCTGGGCCGACGGCGCATGACGCCAGGGCGACCCGTCACCTTTGTGGTGACGCCGGTGTTTCTGGATCATTTTGGTCTCGAAAGCGCGCGGGACCTGCCCGGTCTGAAGGAGCTGCGTGCAGCTGGCTTGTTGGAAAACCGTCCGCCTCCGGGGTCACTGCCACTGGGGCAGAGCGAAGAGGACGAAGACGGTGGTGCACAACCAGAGCTGTTCGAAGAGTGACCCTCTATTTGGGCCATGATATATGGCCCTGCCGATCACTGTAATTTGTTTACTATTGGTCAAGGAATTGCCCGATTTTACGGCTATATTGGGTGAAAGCAGCGTGGGCAGAGTGGAGAGCGACGATGAATTTGGACATGATCCTCAGAATGGTGATGCGACGCTTGGTCGGCAAGGCGGTCAATTCAGGACTGAGCGCAGGTATGAACGTCTTTTCTGGGCGTGGTGGCAAGCGGCCAATGGCTCCCCCGCGCGCGGAAACCCCGGACGAGATCGAAGCCCGGGCAGAACGCGAATATCAGCAAGCGATTAAACGGGCGCGCCAGGCGAGACGGGATCAGGCCTAGGCTCAGACGCAGGTTTGGAGCGCAGACTGATCGCGGCCTCGAAGGCCTCCAGCAGGCACAGGCCCGCCGAAACGGCCAGACACCCTAGCAGCCCCCAGGGCGCAAAGACCAGACCACCCGCAAAGGGCGCGGCAAAGACGCAGAGATAGGTCACGGTGCTGTATAGTCCCATGATTGCGCCACGTTGACTGGGATCCAGCGCCGTCAGGCGCGCCACTAGCAGGTTCAACCCCAGATGCTGGAAAATGCCCCAGATCAGCGACATCGCAAGCAGGAGCCCATAGCTGTCGGCGACGGCTCCCATGCCCAGATAGGTGAGGGTGATCAGTACAAAAATCGGAGGGGTGGCGCGGGTCAGCCCCAATTTGTCGAGCAGCGGGTCAAACAGAACCGCCAAGCCGAAACCGATGCCGTAGAATAGTGGTAACAATCCGGCTTCAGCTGTGCTGCGCCCTAGGCCGAGCGTGATATGGGCGCCGGTGAAAAAGTAGCTGATGTAAAACCCCAGCATCAACAATGAGGCCGCCAAAAGCCCGCGCTTGATCCCAGGCACGCGCAGTGCCGTCAGTAGCGAGCTGGGCTGGCTGTGCATGGCTTTGATCCGTGCCAGCCCGTCCGAGCTGAGCCAGAGCACCGCAGCCAGGGTCGCCAATGCCAGATAGACCAACCGCCATCCGGCGAGATCGGCAACCCAGGCGCTGAGACTGACCCCCAGCACCATCGACAGCGTCCAGCCGGTAAGTACAAGACCTACGGTGCGTGCCTCGCGCCCCTTGGGGGCAATAAGTGCTGCGAGAGAATAGATTGATGGCAGGGCAGCACCCCCGGCCAAACCACAGAACCCCTGGGCCAGGATGAGCCCCCAAAGGTTAGGCGCTGCGGCGCTGGCCGTGAGACCTGCTGTCAGCGCCAGCAGGGCCAGTCGCAACAGGCGCCCGGCACCGATCCGGTCCCCCAATGGTGCCAATGTCAGCGCCGCCGCAGCGACTCCAAGCCCGTAAGAACTGGCAGCCTGGATCACCCCGGCCGGAGAGGCCGCAAGATCAGCACCGACAGCCAGAACCAAAGGCGATAGCAAAAGCGAATTGGAGCCAATGATGCCAATGGCGCTCATCAGGATCAGCACTGATTGCCAAAGCGCCGGATGGGAGGCATTTGTGTTCAGCAGGGGCATTATGCTTCACCTTTGAATTTTATTCTGCCTAAGCTAGTATATGCTGAAGATAATTCTGTGAACCCATCAAAGGTAAAGCCTGGGGTGAACAGATGCAAAACCATATATCATTCGGACAACGCGGGGATTGGGGCCACCTATGGATGAACTTGACCGAAAAATATTAGGTGAGCTGAGCTGCGATGCAACGCAGTCTTATGCCACGATCAGCTCTGCCGTGGGCCTGTCAGCTCCGGCTGTGCACGAAAGGGTCAAGCGAATGCGCGCCTCTGGGGTGATCAAAGCGACGGTGGCGCAGATAGATGGTACGGCTGTGGGCAAGCCGCTTCTGGCCTTTATCCATGTTGACACGGTCGGCTGGGGCAAGACGGGGGCGATGCTGGCGCTGGATGCCTGGCCCGAGGTCGAGGAAATCCACTCGGCTACGGGTGATACCTGTCTGATTCTCAAGGTGCGTGTGGCCTCGCCGCAAGCGCTGGAAGGGTTGCTGTCGCAGATCTACGATGTTGAAGGGGTGCGGGGCACCCGCACCTATGTAACGCTGTCGACGCATCTGGAACGTTCTGTTCAGGCAGAGGTTTCCAAAGACCTTTCCGACGGGCTGTTTGTTAAATAGCCTCTGGCGCCGCGTTACGGCGTCCAACAGGGCGCGGGATATATGCTGACCCAAAGGCTGTTGTTTCAGCCTTTGGATTTGGTCTCAGGGGTTTTTCTTTCAGGGGATTTGAAGTGTTTCGACAGTTTCAGACCCTGGCCCTGATAATTGGAGGCAATACCTGACCCATAAAGCTGCTCTGGCAGCTCGGCCATGCGTTCATAGACCAGACGGCCGACGACCTGGCCGTGCTCCAGCACAAAAGGAGCCTCATGGCAGCGCACCTCAAGCACCCCGCGTGAGCCGGCACCTCCGGCGGCGTCATGGCCAAAGCCGGGATCAAAGAAGCCGGCATAATGCACCCGAAACTCTCCGACCATGGCCAGATAGGGGGCCATCTCGGCAGCATAGGCGGGCGGGATATGAACAGCCTCCCGGCTGACCAGAATGTAAAAGGCGCCGGGGTCCAGAATGATACGACCAGAGGTGCTGCGCACTTCTTCCCAATAGTCTTGCGGGTCATACTCCCCGATCCGATCCAGATCGATCACACCGGTATGGGGCTTGGCCCGATAGCCAACCAGATCTGAGCCGGGCAGGCGCAAATCGACCGAAAACCCCAACCCGTCTTCGATCACGGCTGTCCCATCAACCAGCGGGCTTTCGGCGTGCAAGGCGCAGAGTTCAGCGTCACTGAGAACAGCCTGACCCGAGCGGAAGCGGATCTGGTTCAATCGCATGCCAGGCCGGACCAGCACAGAAAAGGAGCGCGGGCAGATTTCGGCATAGAGCGGGCCGGTATAGCCGGGTTTGATCCGGTCAAACTCAACACCGCCATCGGTGATTGTACGGGTCAGAAGATCCAGCCGCCCGGTCGAACTTTTGGCATTGGCCACAGCTGAAATATCCTGCGGCAGGGCGAGGCCTTCCATCAAAGGCACGACATAGACGCAGCCTTTTTCAAGCACGGCCCCCTCTGTCAGGTCGATCCGGTGCATCTCGAACTCGGCGATGCGGTCGGCGACACTGCACTCATGCCCAGCCAGAAAGGACGCGCGGACCCGGTAGGCAAGAGTACCCAGACGCAGGTCGAGACTGGCGGGCTGGACCTGACCATCCACCAGCGGCTGGCTAATGGAAATCTCGCCATCTTGCACCATTGTTTCAATGGTTTGGCTGGGCAATACGCCGGTCATGATCGATCCTCCTTGGTGCCGGGTCTGGCAACATTGCAGATCGATATCACCTCTTTGCGGATTTGGCAAAATCTGTGAAATCTGTCGATTGAAAACAAAAAAACCGCCCGAGTGAAGCTCACTCAGGCGGTTTTTTGGTCGGGCTAGCAGGACTCGAACCTGCGACCTTCCGTCCCCCAGACGGACGCGCTACCAGGCTGCGCCATAGCCCGCTGATGACGGGTTCTACTGTATTTCCCGCCGGGGACAAGGGGGTATTTCTGCTTTTTTCCCGTCAGGACAATTATTTTGATCCTAGGCAGTCAGCGCCCGCAATTGAGCAGCGCAATTTGCAATATCTGCGTGCAGATGTGTCGGCAGGGTTTTGGTTTTCGACAAAAGGGCGAGGATACCTGGGCTCAGGGCGTTTTGCGCGGCTGGATCCTCATCTGCGATATCAATCACACGCGGTGCAGTTGCAGCTGTAGAAACCGGACCTAGATTGGCGTCAGTAGGGCTGGAAGAAGGAGTACCCCCCTCGGGTGGGCTATCTGATTCCTTCTCCATTTGGTGCGGCGTCTCAGCACCGAGGGGCATGTCTTGCGCCGACGATGTGGCGTCGGGCTCAGCCACGGCGGCCTCAGGTTCGGTCGCAAGGCCGGTGTTGTCCTGTGCAAGGATCAGGTCGGGCTCCGACTGCATAGCAGGTTCAGCTGGGGTTTCAGGCAGCGACGTTCCAGCCAGGGAAACTGCCGGATCTGCCTGCTGCGCGCCGGTATCCTGAGGGATGTTTACGGCAGTCTCGCCCTGAGGATCCTCATGTGCTGTGGACTCGCCTTGTGGCTCTTGGTCCTGCGCGCCGGTGTCAAAAGCCGGATGAGATTGGGACTGGTCTACTTGCGACTGGTCGAGAGGCGTGGTCGCAACCTCGGGTGTGGGTTCAGTTGCAGGAAGGTCGGCGGCAGCGGGCGCGACCGTATCTGGCGCATCGGCGACGGGGGCATCGACGTTTGTCACAGGAGAAGCTGGTGCGTCCGAGGCCGGTACAGGTGCCCCTGGCTGTGGCGCATCCAATTCCATGTACATTTGTTCGGGTGTGTCTGTTGCCTGGTCTGCTGCCGGGGCAGGTGCCTGGTCAGGATTTGGGGTAGGCGTCGCGCTTACTGGAGAGGCAGAAGGCGCTGTGGCTGCGGGTTGGTCGCCAGCGAATCCGTCGGCAAGGGTTTGGGATGTTTGAGAATCAGACGTCGGCGGAGCGGTTTGTGCCTCTCCCTGTTGTTCACCTTGCTGCTGTTCCAAGGCACTTGGCACAGAGGCCTGCACAGGAGGCTGTATAGGGGCGGGCTGCGGAGCTGCATCGGCTGGGGAAACGGCAGGAACGTCTGTTTCAATCGCTTCTGATCGAGGTGCAGGCGTCTGTGCACTCAGGGGATCTGTAGCAGGAAGGCTTTGCTCCCCGGCCATAGGTTCATCCGCCGAGGGAGGTGAAGCGCTTTCGGTGGATTCGACCTGCAAGAAGTTCTCTTGCGGCGTTGTGGCGACCTCTGCAATGGGTGCGGCCTCTGTGCCGAATCCTGCAGTGTTTGTAGAAGTTTCTGATGCTGAGGCGTCGCCGGGAGGGCCGTCCGCTTCGAGATCGTGCGACATTTGACTGACGTGGCTGATACCAAGGTCACGCAGAATCGCCTGCACCTCTTTGATCGACATACCGTCTTGATGCAGCAGTTTGCGAATGCCACCCAGCAACAGCATATCTGCCGGGCGATAATAGCGTCGCCCGCCCGCCCGTTTGACGGGCTTGATCTGAGTGAATTTGCTTTCCCAAAAGCGCAGAACATGTGCCTGTACGCCTAGCCAATCCGCGACTTCGCTGATGGTGCGAAAGGCATCCGGTGATTTCGACATCAATTTTGTTCCGTTGATATTGCCCTGGGAAGAGCGTGTATTAAGCGGTGTAGACCGGCTGAGCAAACCCGATGTCGAAAACGCGTTCCGGAGTTTTGCCTATCCAGAAACCTTATTTACGGTTTCCGTCTGCGACACGGTCTTTCATCAAATGAGATGGACGGAAAGTCAGAACGCGGCGTGGTTGAATAGGAACCTCTTCGCCGGTCTTTGGGTTGCGCCCGACGCGCGCGGATTTATCCCGCACACTAAAAGTCCCAAACGAAGAGATTTTCACCTGTTCGCCGCGCACCAAGGCGTCAGACATGTGTTGCAACATGCTTTCCACCAGCTGTGCGCTTTCATTCCGAGACAGGCCAACCTCGCGGAAGACGGCTTCGCTCAGATCCATGCGTGTAAGAGTTTTTTCGCCCATGCTAATCCCCGTTGTTTGTCAAAGCATAGGGGCAGGGGAATTTCCCTGTCAATATCAATGAATTGCAAGTGGCTCTGTTTCACGCCAGCGTAGCTACCAGCGCAACACTACCGCACCCCAAGCGAGACCGCCGCCAATCGCCTCGGTGACGATCAGATCACCGGGCTTGATCTGGCCGCGTGATTTGCCCACAGAAAGCGCCAGCGGGATCGAGGCTGCCGAGGTATTCCCGTGGTCCTGCACGGTAACAACCACGTTGTCCATCGACAGGCCCATCTTTTTGGCGGTGCCCTGAATGATGCGGATATTGGCCTGATGGGGCACGATCCAGTCGACGTCGGCGGTGGTCAGTTCTGCACGCTCCAGCGCGGTGTTTGCGGTTTTCGCAAGTTTTTCAACAGCGTGGCGGAAGACTTGATTGCCCTGCATACGCAGGTGGCCAGTGTTTTGGGTCGACACCCCGCCATCCACATAGAGCAGATCTTTGTAGCGTCCGTCGGAATTCAGATCGGTTGCCAGGATACCGCGATCATCTTTGGTTCCGGCCGCTGTCTGGGCTTCCAGTACCAAAGCGCCAGCGCCATCTCCAAACAACACACAGGTGGACCGATCGGTCCAATCCATGATGCGGCTGAAAGTTTCCGATCCGATGACCAGCACCCGATCCGCCTGACCAGAGACGATCAGCGCATTGGCATTGGTCAGCGCATAGACAAACCCGGCACAGACTGCCTGGACGTCAAAGGCAAAGCCCTTGGTCATGCCCAGTTTGGCCTGAACCATGGTCGCAGCGGAGGGAAAGGTGAGATCGGCGGTGGAGGTGGCCAGGATAATGGCGTCGATATCATCGACTTCCAGCCCGGCGTCTTTCAGGGCCTCCAGCGCGGCGGCTGTGGCCATATCCGACGTGGTCTCGCCTTCGGCGGCAAAATGACGCCGTTCAATACCGGAGCGGGAGCGAATCCATTCGTCGGAAGTTTCCAGAGAGGCTTCGAATTCTGCATTTTCAACGACCCGCGCGGGGAGGTAATGTCCAGTGCCAACTACTACTGCACGTCGCGTCATTCTTAGCCTGCCTTTTGGTCTTATTGGGGGGGATGCTCAGCATCCTGGGGAACAGCTTTATCTTGGGTAAGCTCGACCACGGATGCAACCCGCGCCGCCAGCTTTTCTGCAAAACCCTGCTGTGCCAGACGGAAGGCCAGTTTGACGGCTGCCGATACTCCGGTCGCGTCTGCACCGCCATGGGATTTTACCACGGTCCCGTTGAGTCCGAGAAAGACACCACCGTTCACGCGCCGTGGATCGATGCGTTTCGCCAGCCGCCCCAGTGACGTGTAAGCTAGGACCGCTGCAAGTCGCGAAAGGATTGAGTATTCAAAGGCTTCCCGAAGGGCGCTGCGCAGCAGGCTGGCGGTGCCTTCGCCGGTCTTGATTGCAACATTGCCGGTGAAACCATCGGTGACGATCAGATCAGCCACATTGCCGGGAATGTCACTGCCTTCGACAAAACCAACAAATTCGTAGTTTGCAATCGCCGCGTGTTCGGCAATCAGCGCATGGGCCTCTTTCAGCTCAGCGTGGCCTTTGTGTTCTTCGGTGCCGACATTGAGCAAGCCGACGCGCGGTTTTGCGATATCCATCGAATTGCGCACATAGGAGGTGCCCATCAGCGCATATTGCAACAGATCCTGTGCATCTGCTCGCACATCAGCGCCAACATCCAGCATGGTGTTGAAGCCCTGCGGATTGCTAGAGGGCCACAGAATGGCAATGGCCGGGCGGTTCACACCGGGTACCTTGCGCAGGCGTAGCATCGACAGCGCCATAAGGGCACCGGTATTGCCGCAGGAGACAGCCCCGGCAGCTTCGCCGGCCTTCACCGCATCCAGTGTCGACCACATCGACGTCCCTTTGCCATTGCGCATAACCTGGCTGGGTTTGTCATCCATGGTGACGATCTTCTGCGCGTCGCGAATCTCCACGCGACCATCCAGGATGCGTCTCTTTGCTACCAGGGGTTTCAGCTGATCAGCCGGACCGTGCAACAAAAAGGCAATCTGAGGATTCTTCTTTGCAGACATGGCAAGACCGGCCACCACAACTGCGGGGCCGGCGTCTCCGCCCATGGCGTCAACCGAGATCACAATGCGGTCGGCTTTTGACACTGATTGATCGGGTTTACCCGTCATGCAAAAGTCCGCCCCGCAAGATGTGTGATCGTCGCGATCTTATGCCGCGTCTTCGTCGATTTCGACTTCGTCGTTCACAGCAACGATTTCTTTATCGTCGTAGTGACCGCAGGAAGGGCAAACGTGGTGTGGGCGCTTCAGCTCACCGCAGTTTGCACATTCGTTCGGGTTTGCAGCAACCAGTGCATCGTGCGCGCGGCGGTTGTTGCGGCGCGACTTGGATACTTTATTCTGTTGGACGGCCATGTCTCAACCTTCGTATATTGGGGCCTTGGGGTTATGCCCGCGGCGCGTTTCACATTCGTTCGTTAGATCAGTAGGCGAGCGTTTAGGCCGCAGCCTGTCCGATGTCCAACCAAAAATTCCGATGAGCGCGCGAAAATACTGAGAATCCCCGCTGGCGCAAGCGGTTTTTTAAGGGAGCTTGCGCTGTGTTACCAGCGCGAAAAGCCCCTTTTTACAGATTTCACGCATCACCTTCCGGTTTCAGCTGGTTTTTTAGGGCCGCAAGTCCGGCAAAGGGTTTGGCATCTTCGTCCCGCATCGGTTCAACGCCGGGCTGGCTGTAGACGGCTTCGCCCAGTTCGGCCCCGGCCTTGCGCGGATAGGCCGGGATCAAAAGGGCCAATGCCTCGAGCATGATTTCGTAGGGGTGGATGGTGACCCCAAGCGGTTCGACGCGCTCATCTTCTTCCATTTCGCGTTCCGGGTCATCCGGCTCGGCTAGGTCAGAGACAAAGAAACGTTGGACTTTCTCATCGATTCGCGTGGTCACAGGATCGGTGGTGACGACGCAATCCTGTACAATGGTGGCTCCCAGCATCGCTGACAGTTGCCAGTCGTGGCGCCCCTTGGTGCTGATCTCTCCCTTGAAGCGCAGCTTGCGCAACCCCTTCAGGTGCAGCTCTTGTGCCAGTGCGCCCAGCGTCTCGGCGTCGGGTTGAATATCAAAGGTCGTGGGCCTGTTCTGCGGCAGATCGGCCACGCGCACAGTGGTGTTATCAGTCATCATGGGAACTTTCGTTTCTTGAACAGGAAGCTTGCATTAGGTAATCGGGTTCAAAGGCCTGTTCAAGTCGGGTCAAGATAGAGTTGTGGGGAGCATCATGGGTGCAAAGGCAGATCAGCTGACGTCAGCGGTGAAATATGCAACTTGGGCGCTCGCCGGATTGGCTTTGATGGCCTGCTCGCCGATTTATCAGCGTCATGGCTATGTGCCCACCGAAGAACAACTGGCCGAGGTCGTTGTCGGTGTGGATACCAAAGATTCGGTGGCAGAGAGCATCGGCGTGCCCTCTGCCTCGGGTGTGTTGAACGACGGCGGCTACTATTATGTCGCGACGCTGATGCGCACACGCGGTGCCGGGGCGGTCAAGCCTGTGTCGCGCTCATTGGTTGCGGTGAATTTTGATTCGCGTGATGTTGTTTCGGGGGTCGAACGCTACAGCCTTGAGGATGGCCGTGTCATCCCGCTGGAGCGCCGGGTGACCAGTTCTAGCGTGCAGGACAAGACCTTCTTGCGTCAGCTGTTGGGAAGCCTTGGCAATTTCAATCCGGGTAATCTGTTGGAATAATCAGCCATTCTGGCCGAGACTTGTCAGCGAATGCCTGTCGACCATGATTCATGGTCGAGAATGGCTGGAGGTTGCGATGACAGAGGCTGCCATTCGCCCTGCGGGCTCACTGCTGGAAAAGGGGCGCTACAGAGTGCGTCTGGCGCAGGATGCCACAGATCTGGCGGCGGCGCGCGCCTTTCGCAGTCAGTGCTTTCAGACCGAGGTGCTGGATCAAGATCAGTTTGACGCGTGCTCTCAACATGTTTTGGTCGAAGACAGGGCGACAGGTGTGGTCCTGTGCTGTTTTCGCCTGCGCCTGTTCCAGACTGGCGGGGATGTGGAGCAAAGCTATTCTGCCCAGTTCTACGACCTGTCAGGTCTGAAAGGCTTTGCCGAACCGCTGGCCGAACTGGGGCGGTTTTGCCTGTCACCAGAGAGCCGCGATCCTGACATTCTGCGTCTGGCCTGGGCGGCTGTGACAAAGCTCGTGGATCAGGCTGGTGTGGCTTTGCTGTTTGGCTGCTCGTCCTTTGCCGGAACCGATATCAGTCAGTACCATGCGGCTTTTGCCTTGTTGCAGTATCGCCATCTGGCACCTGAGAACTGGCGACCGGGTCTAAAGTCCCCCCTTGGTCGCAGGTTTCAGCAGATCTTGGCAGCCGACTCCAAATCGACCGAAACCGAGAAGGTCAAACCTGATCTGAAACAGGGGCTGGCGCAGCTGCCGCCCCTGTTGCGCAGCTATCTCAGCATGGGGGGGGCGGTCAGTGACCATTTGGTGATCGACCCAGAATTGAAGACACTGCACGTCTTTACCGGGCTGGAGATTGGGGCCATTTCCCCGGCGCGCAAACGCTTGCTGCGCTCCGTGGCTGAGATCGATGCGTGACAGGGGCGTGACAGGGGCCTGACAAGTGCCCGACAGGTGGCTGACGAAGCTGGGCACATGCAGGATAGAGGCGCGTCTGTAGCCAGAATGGCGGCAATAGATTGACGCCAGCTCCTGCGGGGGGTAGCTGGCTGCCATGGCACGTATTCCTCTTTTGCAGATGACGGGTATCTCGCTGACCTTCGGCGGAGATCCCATTTTTTCAGACCTTGATCTGGTGGTTCAACCCGGCGACCGGGTCGCCCTTGTTGGGCGTAACGGCTCGGGAAAATCCACCCTAATGAAGGTGATGGCCGGACTTGTTGAAGCCGACAAAGGGACCCTTGTGGTGCCACAGGGGCGCTCTGTTGGTTATATGGAGCAAGATCCGCAGATGACGGGGTTTGCTACTTTGGGCGAGTTTGCCGCCAGTGGCCTGGATCCCGGAGAGCTTTACAAGGTGGAGCGCGCGGGCGAGGGGCTGAAATTCGACCCCGACCGCCCGGTTGAAACCGCATCGGGCGGTGAGCGACGTCGCGCAGCCCTGGCCAAACTGATGGCCGAAGCGCCGGATCTGATGCTGCTGGACGAGCCGACCAACCACCTGGATATCGAGGCGATCACCTGGCTTGAAGCAGAGCTGAAATCGACCCGCGCCGCCTTTGTGCTGATCAGCCATGACCGGGCGTTTTTGCGCGCGCTCACCCGCGCCACGCTTTGGGTTGATCGCGGTCAGGTGCGCCGTCAGGAGACGGGCTTTGAGGGGTTTGAGGCTTGGCGCGACAAGATCTGGGAAGAAGAAGATCAGCAGCGCCACAAGCTGAACCGGTTGATCAAAAGCGAAAGCCGTTGGGCCGTCGAAGGTATCTCGGCCCGGCGCAAGCGCAACATGGGCCGGGTGCGAGCGCTGCATGACTTGAAGGCGGAACGCGGCGCGCAAATCAAACGGCAGGGGGCTGCGGAGCTGGCGCTGGATGCTGGTCCCAAATCCGGCCGCAAGGTGATTGAGGCCGAAGGGCTGTGCAAAAGCTATGGTGACAAAGACATCGTGCGCGATTTCTCCCTGAAGGTGCAGCGCGGCGACCGGGTGGCTTTTGTCGGCCCCAATGGTGCGGGGAAGACGACGCTGCTCAAGCTGCTGTTGGGACAGGAAGCCCCGGATGAGGGCACGGTAAAGCTGGGTACAAACCTGGAGATCGCCCTGTTTGACCAGACCCGCGACCAGCTCGATCCAAATGCTAGCCTTTGGGAAAACCTCACCAGTGATCCATTGCTGGGGATTTCCGGCAAGGCGGATCAGGTTATGGTGCGCGGACAGCCCAAACATGTTGTCGGCTACCTGAAAGAATTCCTGTTCGACGAAAGTCAGGCCCGCGCGCCTGTGCGCTCGCTTTCGGGCGGCGAAAAGGCGCGCTTGCTGCTGGCGCGTCTGATGGCGCGGCAAAGCAACCTTTTGGTGCTGGATGAGCCGACAAACGATCTGGACGTGGAAACGCTGGATCTGTTGCAGGAACTGCTGGATAGCTACGATGGCACGGTGCTTTTGGTTAGCCACGACCGGGATTTTCTGGATCGGGTGGCCACCACCACCATCGCCATGGAGGGCGAAGGCAGGGTCACGGCCTACGCCGGTGGCTGGACTGATTACCTCAGCCAGCGTGGCGACCTGCCAGGAGGTGATCTGGCAGGCAAGGCTGGCAAGGTAAAATCAGCCAAGCCAAAGCCGAAACAGGACAGCCAGCCGCAATCCGGGTTGAGCTTCAAGGAAAAGCATCGTCTTGAGGCGCTGCCGGGTGAAATGGAACGGCTGGAGCAGGAGATTGCCAAACTGCAGGAGTTGATGGCCGATCCGGCCCTGTTTACCCGGGAACCGGTAAAGTTCAAAAAGGCCAGCGAAGCCCTTGTGGAACGTCAGGAAAAACTGGCGGCCAGCGAAGAAGAATGGCTGGAACTGGAAGAAAAAGCCGAAGGCTAGGCGGGCAGGCCTTTTCGGATCACTTGCTGATCGTGCGGGCGGGGTTGCCAACTACGGTGGCCCCAGCCGACACATCGCGCGTTACAACGGCGCCAGCGCCAACAATCGCCCCGTCGCCAATGGTGACGCTCGGCAACAGAATGGCGCTGCCGCCGATCCAGACATCGTCTCCTAAAGTGATGGCATGCGCCTGTTCCAACCCTTTGGCGCGCAGGTCGCGGTCCAGATGGTGCTGTGCACAGTAGATCTGCACGCCGGGCCCCAGCATGCAACGGTTGCCAATGCGTACTGGGGCGGTGTCCAGAATGGTGCAGCCTGCATTCATATAGACCTGATCCCCCAGTGAAATATTGAACCCATAGGCGCAGTGAAAGGGCTGTTCGATCAGGCAGTCGGTCCCGTGGCTGGCAAACAGCCCGGCCAGTGGTGGGCTGAAGGTGCATGCGGGGTCTGGAAGGGCTGAATTATGCTGATGCAGGGCTAGACGTGCCGCATGTTGCAGGGCTTCCAACTCTGGGTCGCGGCAGCAATACCAGGCGCCCTCTGCCATCTTCTGCCGTTCTGATTTTCCCATGATCGCGCCCCTGTTTGATACCCCAACTAGAGGCAGGTCCCCGGGCAGGTCAATATCAAGCTATGAGGGTAGGACATGGACTGGAGAGGTACCAATACTTCTGCGATGTACCGGTTTGCGGTAAACTGGCGCGAAATTGTGGAAATGTCCCCCCACCGGTTGGGCGGGGGGCGCAGATATCAGCGCATGCGCAGGGCGCCGTCGATGCGAATGACTTCACCATTCAGATAGCCTGCCTCGGCAATGAAGCCCGCAAGCTGGCCATATTCGGCCGGATCACCCAGGCGGGCGGGATTTGGCACATCTGCGGCCAGCTGCTGCTGTACTTCTTCGGGCAGGCCGGCCAGCATCGGTGTCATGAAGATGCCGGGGGCAATGGTCATGACGCGAATACCGCTGGAGGCCAGATCGCGGGCCATGGGAAGGCACATGCCAACCACACCGCCCTTGGAGGCGGCATAGGCGGCCTGGCCCTTTTGGCCGTCAAAGGCTGCGATGGAGGCGGTGTTGATGATCACGCCGCGCCCGCCATCGGATTCAGGGTCGTTTTTGGCAATCTCGACAGCTGCGAGGCGGGCGACGTTGAAAGTGCCGACCAGATTGATGTCGATGGTGCGTTGAAAGGCATCCAAAGGATGTGCCCCGTCTCGGCCAATGGTCTTGATGCCATAGGCGATACCTGCACAGTTTACACAGGCCGAAATGCGCCCCATTTTCTCTACTGCAAAGGCGATGGCTGCCTCCACCGAAGCCTCATCGGTGACATCTGTCTGAACAAAATGCCCACCGATTTCGCCGGCGACCAGTGCTCCGCGCTCTGCGTCACGATCCAGAATGGTAACTTTGGCGCCGTTTTCGGCAAAGTGGCGCGCTGTGGCTTCGCCGAGGCCGGATGCGCCGCCGGTAACGATGGCGCAGGTCTGTGCGAGTTTCATGAGATGGGCTCCTCCAGGTATCTGAACATTTGTTCAATAAACACCAGAGGTGATGCGCTGTCTAGCGCGACGTGGCGGTCAACAGGTGGCAATCAAGGGGTGGCGGACATCATCCTGCGATCCCATCTGGCCAGCGGCGCCAGCAGGCGTCCCATAGGTGGCCAAAAGAGCCAGGTGCCCCCCAGCTGGGAAACCTTTGCCCCGGTTCCGAGTTTGAAGCGGGCCAGGCCGGGGGCGTCTTCTGTGTTGATGACGCCCAGATCCAGCTGCCGACAGCCTTTCTGCGCCAGCCAGCTTATAGCTTCCCACAGTAAAAGATTGTGGGCCGACAGAACCTTGCCGAGCGCGGTTGTATGAGAAATGTGATAGCTCGCGCTGTCGCCGTGGCGCAGGATGAGGACAGCGGCCAGGATTTCTTTGCCCTGTAGGGCCTGAAACAGTTTTGCCTGTCCCTTGTTTTCCCGCGCATAGGCAAGTGTTAGGGGCACAGGCCAGCTGCGATACTGACGTTGGTGTTGCTGTATGAGGTCTGCCTTGAACAGCCAGTGTTCACTGTTGTCCGGCATGTTCTGTCGTGTAACGCGCAGGTCATGGCCCGTCGCATGGTTGAGCCGGTTGCGCCATTTTTGGTGCAGGCCAGCGCGCCGCGTGTCGGAGCAGGGCGCAATCTGCAGCAGCGCGACACTGGCAGGGCTGAGCAGGGGCACTGCCCCCAAACTGCCGAGTTCCGGGCTTGGACGCTCCGGTGACAGAATGATCGGCACCCGTTTCAGAACACTTTGACGCAGGGTTGAAAACAGCTGTTGTGGTTCAGCAAGAGGTGCACGGTTGATCATGGCGACATCAAAGCGGTCCAGCAATGTGCGACGCGTGACGACCATGTTGTCATGTTCTGGCAGAACCAAAGGTGGGCGTCCATAGGCAGTCATGGCGCGCTGGAATTCGACGCTTTGCGGCAAAGCGCGCAGCGCCGAATTTTGCAAGTCAGATCGGGACACGGATCGGGGCATGACATCAGCTGGCGATAAATCGAACATGGATTCATTTACCATTCAGAAACCTAAATGAGGGTTAATGAAGTCATGAAAAAGAAGTCTACAATCATGGGGCAGGTTGCGCCCAATCCTCGTCTGACGAAGACCGCTGCCTTTCTGGTGGCGACAGCTCTGTCGATCCCGGTCTTTGTGCTGTTGAGCCTGTTGGACTGGCTGTTTTTATAAGGCTCTGCCTCACACTCCGGGAATTTTGGGAAAAATGAAAGCGCAGCCGGTTGTCTCGCCATTTGACGGTGGGGCAAATGTAAGCCGCAAAAAAAGAGGAGCCTTTGAGGCTCCTCTCTGTCTGGTCCTATTGTGTCTAGTCTATTTGTCAGCCTGAAAAGGTTCAGCCTTCAAGTTGTACCAGCGCATGGCGTTTTTTACCCGCCGATAGTTTGATCGGAGAGGAGAGCGCAGTGGCGTCGAGGAACAGACCCGCGTCCGTCAGGGGCTGGTCATCCAACTTGGCACCGTTTTCGGCAATCAGACGCTTGGCGTCCTTGCCGGATTTCGCCAGGCCGGATTTTACAATCAACTGAACGATCGAGATCCCGTCGCCAAGATCCGCTGGGGACAAGGTCAGCGTCGGAAGATCATCGCCAACACCGCCCCTTTCAAAGACCTCGCGCGCGGTGGCCTCGGCTGTCGCGGCAGCATCGGCACCATGCAGCAGTTTGGTGACCTCATTGGCGAGGATCACCTTTGCGGCATTGACGTCCGACCCCTCAAGCGCGCCCAGACGGTCGCATTCATCGACAGGCAGCTCGGTATAGAGTTTGAGGAAGCGGCCGACGTCAGCGTCGGTGGTGTTGCGCCAGAACTGCCAGAACTCATAGGGAGAGCGCATGTCCGGGTTCAGCCAGACGGCGCCATCCTGACTTTTGCCCATCTTTTTGCCATCTGATGTGGTCAGCAGCGGCGAGGTGAGCCCATAGATGGAATTGTCCAGAACGCGGCGTGTCAGGTCGATACCGTTGACGATATTGCCCCATTGATCAGACCCACCCATCTGCAGGATGCAGCCATAACGGCGATTGAGCTCCAAGAAATCATAGGCCTGCAGGATCATGTAGTTGAATTCAAGAAACGAAAGTGACTGTTCACGGTCCAGACGCGATTTGACCGATTCAAAGGCCAGCATCCGGTTCACCGAGAAATGGCGGCCAATGTCGCGCAAAAACTCCAGGTAGTTGAGCCCGTCCAGCCATTCGGCATTGTTCAGCATCAACGCCTTGTTTGGCGCATCGCTGTCGTAGTCGATATAGGCCGAGAACACTTTTTTGATGCCGGCGATATTGTCGTCGATCTGGCTTTCGGTCAGCAGCGGGCGTTCGTCGGCGCGAAACGAAGGATCACCCACCTTGGTGGTGCCGCCGCCCATCAGGGTGATCGGCTGATGTCCGGTTTTCTGAAACCAGCGGAGCATCATGATCTGGATGAGCGAGCCGACGTGCAGAGATTTGGCCGTGGCATCAAAGCCGATATAGGCCGGGCGCACACCCTGCATCAGGGCCTCATCAAGGCCTTGATAATCGGTGCAATCAGCAAGGAACCCGCGTTCCATCATGACTGCGATGAAGTCCGATTTTGGGTGATAGGTCATAACATGCCTCGGCTATTGGTGTGCGCCGTGGTGTATAAAACGCAAATGGAACACATGGAACCTGTTTTCCCGACTAATTTGCCGCTGTATCATTGCAAACAACCGCCTGAGATGCGCACAGGTATGAACCACGGCACTGCGGGGGACGCAACGCGACACCTTTGGGCCGCAAGACTAGAACAAAATGAGGCCGCCAATGAGCAAGGTGATTGCAAAAACGGGTATGGTGCGTGCGCTGGGGGCCATGAGTGGCACCTCGCTGGATGGCGTCGACACGGCTGTGGTTGAAACGGACGGGATAACAATCGCGGGCTTTGGCCAAAGCGACTATTGCTCCTTTAGTGACGCAGAGCGTGCCGTCTTGCGGGCGGCTCTTGGTCAGTGGCACGGCCCGGCTGTAGAGGCGGCGACCGAGGTGGTGGAGGCGGTTCACCTAAAAGCGCTTGCGGGCTATGAGGATGTCGATCTCATCGGGTTTCACGGACAGACCCTCGCCCATGCGCCGCGGCTGCAGGGTACGTTACAAGTCGGCAATGGTGCGGCCCTTGCTGAGGCGCTGCAGCGCCCGGTAGTTTGGGATTTTCGCTCTGATGATGTTGCCATGGGCGGCGAAGGCGCGCCTTTGGCACCGTTTTTCCATTTTGCCTGCGCCAAACACATCAAAGCTGACGCCCCCCTTTGTTTTCTTAATCTGGGTGGCGTGGGCAACATTACCTATGTCGATCCGCGATTTGCTGATCCGGATGAGCCTGGGGCCTTGCTTGCCTTTGATACCGGGCCTGCAAATGCCCCGATGAATGATCTGATGCAGGCGCGTCTGGGCAGGCCCTGCGATGAGGATGGGCGCATTGCCAGCAAAGGCACGGTGGAGACCGGCGCGTTGGAGCTGTTCCTGGCCGAGCCATTTTTTGCCAAGATGCCGCCAAAATCGCTGGACCGGAATGATTTTGCGGAAATGATCGATCTGGTCAAGGAATTGAGTGATGCCGATGCCATGGCGACGCTGACGGCCATGTGTGCCGCAGCTGTAGCACAGGGGATGGAGCATTGCCCAACACCCCCCACAAAGGTGTTGGTCACCGGAGGGGGGCGTCACAACCCGGTGCTTATGGAAATGCTCAGGGTTTCGCTTGATTGTCCGGTTGCTCCCATTGAAGAAGTCGGACTGGATGGGGATATGCTGGAAGCACAGGCATTTGCCTATCTGGCTGTACGGGTGGCGCGCGGCTTGCCGACCTCTTGTCCCAGTACCACCGGGGTGCGTGCTTCTGTGGGCGGGGGCATGATCAGCCAGCCAGAAAAGGCCTTGCACTAAGCCGCCCAGCTATAAATAGACCTTGCCTGTGCCTGTGCCTGAAATGCGCGACGTAAAGAACTACGACAACAAGCAGACTGACCCGTGTAGGGCGGCCGAGGGATTTGACCTCAGCGTGGGATATCAAACCCCGGTTCTGCCAGCTCGAATCCCTCAAAACGAAACCCCGGTGACACGGTGCAGCTGACCAATGTGTAGTCTCCGGTGGTGCGGGCCGCCTGCCAGTGGCCTTCGGGGACGATAATCTGTGGTTCGCCCTCGGTTAGGTCGGGGCTCAGCAGGTGATCGCGGGCTGGGCCTGCATCGGATTGCGTAAGCGACAAAACCAGCGGTGCGCCAGAGTGAAAGAGCCAGATCTCGGTAGCATCCACCCGGTGCCAATGGCTGGCTTCGCCTGCGCGCAGCAGGAAATAGATGCAGGTCCCCGAGGCACGTTCGTCAGAGCCTTCTGGAGTTGCAGCAATCCAGGTCTGGCGATACCAGCCGCCTTCGGGATGCCGCATAAGTTGCAGTTTTGTTATGATTTCATCTGCAGTCATGGGGGGCCTCATCTTGATGCTGGTAAATTCGTTTCTGTGACATATCTTTGAGGCATGAGCTTGCATATCCCCTTTGACAATACATTTGCGCGCCTTGCGCCGCATTTCTACAGCCCTCAGCTGCCGGAGCCTGTGAAGGCGCCGCATCTGATCGCTTTGAACCAAGATCTCGCCCGGATGTTGCAGATAGCCCCCGGCGAAATCCCTGAAATGGCAGAGGTTTTTGCCGGCAATGTACTGGCGCAGGGGGCTGAGCCATTGGCGCAGGCCTACGCCGGACATCAGTTTGGCAATTTCAATCCACAACTGGGCGATGGCCGCGCCTTGCTGTTGGGCGAGGTGCTGGGGCAGGACGGAAAACGCTATGATATCCAGCTCAAAGGGGCGGGACGTACGCCCTATTCCCGTCAGGGAGACGGGCGCGCCTGGCTGGGACCGGTGTTGCGGGAATATGTCGTCTCGGAGGCGATGCACGCGCTGGGCATTCCCACCACCCGCGCGCTGGCGGCTGTGACCACAGGCGAAACCGTCTGGCGCGAAGGCGGCATGCCAGGCGCCATTCTGACGCGCGTCGCTGCCAGCCACCTGCGGGTCGGAACCTTTCAGCTGTTTGCGGCACGCGGCCAGACTGAGGCGCTGAAACAGCTGACTGATTATGCCATCGCCCGCCATTACCCGGATGCCAAGGGACCAATGGGGCTGTTGCGCGCGGTGCGCGATGCTCAGGCTGGGTTGATTGCTGCCTGGATGTCGGTCGGCTTTATTCACGGGGTGATGAATACGGATAACTGCAGTATTTCCGGCGAAACGATTGACTATGGGCCCTGCGCCTTTCTGGACGAATATCATCCGGAACAGGTGTTTTCCTCGATCGATCGGATGGGGCGCTATGCCTACGCAAACCAGCCCAGTATTGCGGTGTGGAACCTGGCGCAGCTGGCCACCGCTTTGATCCAGCAGCTGGAGGATCCGCAAGACGGCGTCGAAGAGGCAACCGCGATCATTCATGCTATGCCATCGCTGATCGAGGTGGAGTGGCTGCGCCTGTTCCGGCGCAAGATCGGTCTGGTGACGGTAGATAGCGGTGATCTGGATTTGATTTCGGACCTTTTGGAACGCATGGCAGAGAACCAGGCGGATTTTACCAACACGTTTCGCGCGTTGAGTGGTGGCAATGCACGGGCAGAGTTTACTGATCCCGCCGCGTTTGACGCTTGGCATACTATCTGGAAGCAGCGGCAACAGGCTGAGCAGGACTCGAAGGCGGTCATGCGTGCGACCAATCCCTGCTTCATTCCGCGCAATCATCGCATCGAAGAGATGATTGCAGCCGCAGTGGCCAATGATTTTTCCCCCTTTCATCAGCTGAGCAAGATCTTGGCACACCCTTATGAGGAACAACCCGACGCGGTGGCATATCGCCAGCCACCCAAGCCTGATGAGGTTGTCCGCGCGACCTTCTGCGGTACCTGAGTGGCTCTGAGGCAGCCCCCCATGAGGCGTAGCTCTCCCGCCCGTCGGCCTCCTTTTTTGACAAAAAGCTGACCTCCCGTTGGGCGTGGCGCCGTGCCTTTGGCACGGCGCCACGCCCAACCAGCAATGTTGCATCTATGATGCGACGGCGCTGGGCGGGAGCGCTTGCCGCTTGGGCGGCTTGGGCGGCGCACTCTTAAAATGGGCTTTGGGGGCTGCGACGAAGGGAGTGGTGGATTTCGGGAGAAAACTGCGGCACTAAAACCAAGTTGTTTCAGGAGGCTCCATGCCGACACCCACGCTTCGATTGGCCAGCTACAATATCCAGAAATGCATCGGCCTGGACCTGCGCCGCCAGCCGCGGCGTATCCTTCAAGTGCTCGACCGGATCGGGGCGCAGATCGTTCTGCTGCAGGAGGCCGACAAACGCCTGCCGCCGCGGCCTGCGGCCCTACCGCATTTTGTTTTGAACGAGGCGAACTGGCAGGTGGTTGATCTGGGCGGGGCGGGCTCTCTTGGCTGGCATGGCAATGCCATTCTGTGGAAAGGCGAAAGCATCCAGCTACAGCAACAGGGGCATCTGACCCTTCCGGGGCTTGAGCCACGTGGCGCTGTCTGGGCCAAGTTTGGCACCGAAATCGGCAGTTTTCGCGTCGTGGGCGCACATCTGGGTCTCACGGGGGGGGCGCGTCGTGAACAGGTACAACGACTGGCAGAGCAAACCCGAAAATGGACCGATGTGCCGACGGTCTGGGCCGGAGACTTCAACGATTGGGCGCGCCAACCCAGTTTTCTGTCTTTGGCACCGGAGATGCAGTTTCTGCCTGCCAAACCCAGCTTTCCGGCGCTCCGGCCGCTGGCATCATTGGATCGCATTGCCCTGAGCGAGGGATTGCAAGCCGCACAGGCGGGAGTGCATTCTGCCCAACCCGCCCACATTGCGTCGGATCACCTGCCGGTCTGGGCGGATCTGTACCCGAGCTAGGCTTTTGGGGTGACTAAGGGCCGCTGTGTGTCTGCTGTAGGCACCGCTTTTGTTCTTGCCAAGCAAAGAGGGGCGCCCGGTTTGCACCAGACGCTCCTTCATTTTGGAAAGCAGCCCCAATTCCGACGGAAGTCATTTAACTGTGACTGCGGACGGGTCTGCAATATTTGGTGAGCCTGAAACCTAGCGCGCCTGACGACGCTGGCCGCCAGCTGACGAACCTGCTGGCTTGCCGCCGCTTCGAGCGCCGCCACCTGCACCCTGACCGCCACCAGCGCCCTGTGATTTGCCACGACCACCGCCGCTGCCACCGCCGCCGTTACGACGGCCCCGGTTGCCGCCGGGGCGCCCGCCGCCTGGTTTGCCACCGGGGCGGCCACCGC
This sequence comes from Phaeobacter sp. CECT 5382, assembly GCF_001457775.1. Taxonomy (GTDB): domain Bacteria; phylum Pseudomonadota; class Alphaproteobacteria; order Rhodobacterales; family Rhodobacteraceae; genus Pseudophaeobacter. The sequence continues at coordinate 54,709 of NZ_CYSG01000014.1, read as the reverse complement.
GGGAGGCCTTGGGATCAGGCATGACCTCCCAGGGCGTGCCTGAGGCCGTAGGGATGGTGATCTTCATCACCTTTTGAATAGCCTTCAGCTCTTCCATCTCGTCTGGTGCGCAAAACGCAACGGCCTGGCCATCCTTGCCGGCACGCGCTGTCCGGCCAATCCGGTGCACATAGGCGTCCGGCACGTTGGGCAGCTCGTAGTTGTAGACATATTTCACGTCGGGGATATCGAGCCCTCGGGCGGCAACATCAGTGGCAACCAGCACCTTAATCTGACCTGATTTGAACGCTGCGAGCGCGCGTTCGCGCTGGCCCTGGCTTTTGTTGCCATGGATGGCTGCGGCAGCGAAACCGGCTTTTTCCAGCACCTTCATCAGCTTTTCCATGCCGTGCTTGGTGCGGCCAAAGACCAGCGTGCGCTCATCCTTGTGCTCACCCAGCAGCTCTTTCAGCAGGCTCAGCTTTTCGGCCTTGGCGATGAAATGCACCGATTGTGTCACTTTGGCAGCAGGTTTGCCGGGAGGGGTGACTTCAATGCGCACGGGACGCTGCAGGTAGGAATTGGCAATCTCGTTCATCTGCTTTGGCATAGTGGCCGAAAACAGCATGGTCTGGCGCTCTTCAGGAAGCAGCGAGGAGATCTTGCGAAGGGCATGGATAAAGCCGAGATCCAGCATCTGGTCGGCCTCGTCCAGCACCAGAAAATCGCAAGAGCCCAAGTCAAGCGCTTTGCGATCGAGAATGTCGATCAAACGGCCGGGGGTGGCGACCAGAATATCGGTACCACGCGAAATGCGCTGGATTTGTGGGTTGATGGACACACCACCGACAACCAGACCGATCTTCATCGGAGTGCCCTCGGTCAGATCCTTCAGGGTTGCAGCAATCTGGTTGGCCAGCTCGCGGGTGGGGGCCAGAACCAGACCACGCACAGTATGCGCGGCAGGTTTGCGGCCATAGTCCAGCATCCGGGCAATCAGCGGCACGCCAAAGGCGGCGGTTTTGCCAGTGCCGGTCTGGGCCAGGCCCAGCACGTCTTCGCCGTTCAGCGCATGGGGAATAGCGCGCGCCTGGATTGGCGTTGGCTCTTTCAGACCCATATCGGCCAGACGGGCCAGAACTTGTTCGGGCAGGCCCATTGTTGAAAATTCAGTCACGTATCGTCCTTTCGCGGTCCTGCATCGCGTGCAAAACCGTCTGTGCCAGTCGCAGGATGCGCTGGCGCCTGGTGGGGCAAAGCCCTCGGGCGGGGGCTGGCGAGCGCCAGTCCGCTGGGTTTTGCGAGTGCCCCACGCGTGATTTTGGGAACCTTGGCACTTCACTAGACGCCGGGGTGTTTCGCGCTATCATGGCGCGTCCGGGGGTCTCTGCTCACGCGGCAGGGAAGGATACCTGCCGCTCACATGGCGGTTTCTGTGGATAAAGTCAATGCGTGCCAGATGCGGAATTCCGGTTTTCGTCGGCGCAATCATTGATTACACAGAGAGCCCAGATGAATGGACCGACGAGTGGACGGAAAGCAAAACGCCATGACGATTATCGCCCGATGTGAGGCCAAGGGCCTGCGGATGACCGGTCAGCGCCGGGTGATTGCCCGTGCCCTGCAGGACAGTCTGGACCACCCGGATGTCGAAGAGCTCTATGCCCGGGCCAGTGCCTTGGATTCCGGTATTTCGCTGGCGACCGTCTATCGTACGGTCAAACTGTTTGAAGAGGCAGGCATTCTGGACCGCCTTGAATTTGGCGATGGCCGGGCCCGCTATGAAGATGCCGACCGTGATCACCACGACCATCTGATAGATATCAACACCGGCGAGGTGATCGAATTCTGTGATCCCGAAATCGAGGCGCTGCAGGAAAAGATCGCCGCCAAGCTGGGCTACCAGTTGAAGGGGCACAAGCTGGAGCTTTACGGCGTTCCGCTGAAAAAGAGCTAGGCTGACAGCACCGGTTCTGGAGCCGTTTTGCGAAGCCCTTGCTCAAAATGTGCCCTGCTTTTTTCTGTCATGATTTTTCGTGTACCGCCTGAGACTCATCATCAGTCGTGATGCTTTACGCAACAACTTGTTGTGCTGGTCGCTTAAAACTGTCGCAAAGAGACTTGCGGATGCTCTGCGCTGGTCGCATCCAGACCAGCAGGTGCTCTTTGACTGTCCAGCTCTGTTTTCTGGCGGCAGGGGCTCCGTTTTTCTTCGGAAAGGGGCCGTTATGAACAATCTCAATGGAATTCTGTTTGTCATCGCATCGATGGCAGCCTTCACCATGGAAGATATGTTTATCAAGCGACTGTCTGGTGAGATCCCTGTGGGGCAGATCCTCATCATGCTTGGCTTTGGCTCGGGCGCTGTATTTGCAGCGGTGGCGCTTTACAAGGGGGATAACCTCTTTGCACCCGCCGCCTGGCGCGGTGCTGCGATCCTGCGCACCCTTTCTGAGGCCGTGGGGGCAATGGCCTTTGCCTCGGCGCTGGCGGTGGTGGATATCTCTACGGTCGCTGCGGTGTTTCAGGCCTTGCCATTGGTCATTACCATGGGAGCGGCGCTGTTTCTGGGCGAGCAGGTCGGTTGGAGACGCTGGAGCGCGATCTGCGTCGGCTTTGCAGGCGTGTTACTGATTGTCCGTCCCGGGCTGGACGGGTTTGATCCATCGGTGCTGCTGGTGCTGTTTGCCGTGCTTGCCATCGCGGCGCGGGATCTGCTCACCCGGCTGGTTGATACAACGGTGTCCTCTGCCGTTGTCAGCTTTCAGGCCTTCGCGTCGCTGATCGCGGCGGGGGGGCTGCTGTTGGCGTTCACTCCGGGGGAGGCGACAGCAATCGATGGGCGGCAGGCGCTGATGATGCTGGGTGGGATCGCCTTTGGCGTGGCCGGCTACTATGCCATCGTGGTGGCGACGCGGATTGGCGATGCCTCGGCCATCACGCCGTTTCGCTACAGCCGTCTGCTGTTTTCGATTCTGGTTGGGGTTCTGGTCTTTGGCGAACGCCCGGATGCGCTGACCCTTGCGGGGGCAACACTGATCATCGGGTCTGGGCTATATACCTTTGTGCGCGAACGGCGGCTGGTACGGCGCGCCCAGCGGCAGGCGCGTGACATCGCCTCGGGTCAGGCTGCGGCCTGATGTCCCATCCTGAGCAGGGATCTCAGATTGGCAGCGATACCGGTGGCGCAAACAGCGAAATGTTAGCCCTAACCCCGTGAAATAACCCCTGTTAGCGATAACGATCACTGTTTACATTTGGCCCCTGACTGCTATGACGCAGGCATCTTTTGCAGCAGTCAGGGACCGTCCAAATGAGCACCATTATCGACATTCACGCCCGCGAAATCCTCGATAGCCGGGGTAACCCGACGGTTGAGGTTGATGTGATCCTCGAAGACGGCACCATGGGCCGCGCCGCTGTGCCGTCAGGTGCCTCGACCGGTGCCTATGAGGCAGTTGAACGCCGCGATGGTGACAAGAGCCGCTATCTGGGCAAGGGCGTTTTGGAAGCCGTTGCTGCCGTCAACGGTGAGATCGCTGAAGAACTGGTCGGCTTTGATGCCACCGAACAGGTCGCTGTAGATGGCGCCATGATCGAGCTGGACGGCACCGAAAACAAAGCCCGCCTGGGCGCCAATGCCATTCTGGGTGTTTCGATGGCGGTGGCCAAGGCGGCTGCCGACTTCACCACCCAGCCGCTGTTTCGCTATGTCGGTGGTACCTCGGCCCGCATGCTGCCGGTTCCGATGATGAATATCATCAATGGTGGCGAACATGCCGACAACCCCATCGATATTCAGGAATTCATGATCATGCCAGTGGCTGCGGACAATATCCGTGATGCCGTGCGCATGGGCGCCGAAGTGTTCCACACCCTGAAGAAAGAGCTTTCGGCGGCTGGCCTTAGCACCGGGATCGGTGACGAGGGTGGCTTTGCGCCCAATATCGCCTCCACCCGTGAAGCGCTGGATTTCGTGCTGAAATCCATCGAAAAAGCTGGGTATCGCCCTGGTGAGGAGATCTATCTGGCGCTGGATTGTGCGGCGACCGAATACTACAAAGACGGCAAATACGTTCTGTCAGGTGAGGGCAAGACCCTGACATCGGCAGAGAATGTCGATTATCTGGCAGCGCTGGTGAATGACTATCCGATCATCTCGATCGAAGATGGCATGGGCGAGGATGACTGGGATGGCTGGAAAGCTCTGACTGACGCCCTTGGCGACAAGGTTCAGCTGGTAGGTGACGATCTGTTCGTGACCAACCCTGCGCGCCTGGCCGAAGGCATCAAACGCGGTAGCGCCAATTCGATGCTGGTCAAGGTAAATCAGATCGGCACGCTGACCGAGACGCTGAAAGCGGTTGATATGGCGCATCGCGCGGGCTTCACCAATGTGATGTCGCACCGTTCGGGCGAAACCGAAGATGCAACCATTGCCGATCTTGCCGTCGCCACCAACTGTGGTCAGATCAAAACGGGTTCGCTGGCACGGTCCGACAGGCTGGCGAAATACAACCAGCTGATCCGCATCGAAGAAGTGCTGGGCGAAGTGGCCGAATATGCAGGGCGTTCGATCCTGAAAGGGTAAACCTGCTGCGGCTCTCCAGAGGTTTTGGACAGAGTTGGATCTGACAAAATATTTTTCGCCCCGTGCCGCTAGGCGCGGGGCGTTTTTGTCAGACCGTTTTATCCGGCAACTCTGTTTGGCGGATAAGGAAGGAGCGTGTAGCCGTTACGGGCAGGCCGCCTCATAGTAGGTGCCATCGCCACGGGAATAGGCGCAGGTCTTGGTGGCATTGTTCTGGGCAACAACGGTCCCAGCTGCAGCACCGGCAAGGGCCGCGATGATGCGCCAGTTGCTATTGGCGTCAAGTGCTTCGGCAGCGATCAGCCCAGCAGCGGCCCCGCCGGTCACGCCGACCACGGTGCGCTGGTCTTCTGTCAGATTATCGCAGCCTGACAGGGCCACAAGGGCAGCTGCGGTGATGGCGACTATTTGAGACTTCATCGAGTTTCTCCTTGTCCATATTTACGTGCATGTCTTCCATCACATCATCACCCGTCAAAAGACGGGCTGTACTGTTCTGGATCAAGAAGTGGAAAAAAATCTCGACAGCGCAGTTTTGGAGTTCAAAACCCCGCCTGATGGGATCAGGAGCTGAGAACCTTGGTCATCAGCATATATCTGTCACGCGGCTCGAACCGGCAGCGCTGATACAACCGTAGCGCCGCCTCATTGTTGCGATCCACTTCGAGATGCAGCGCCTTGATGCCCGCTTCGGCCAGGGTTTTGGGCAGCTCGATCAACACCTCGGCCGCAAGGCCACGCCCGCGCACTGCAGGACGAATGTAGATTTCATCGACAAAGCCATCCATGCCGCCAAATTCCACCGACCAGCCAAAGGTTACGACGATATAGCCGATCGGCGCGCGGGTGGGGCCGATGATATAGACAGCACCATAGGGGATGCCGTCCAGCAGCGGTGCAATACCGGCGCGCCGATGGGCATCATCGCTTTGCAGGCCCGCCTCTGCATGAAAGGCCTCCACCATGGTGAGCAGCTTTTCCAGATGCTCCGGCCGGGCGAGATGCAGTGCCGCACTCATAGCAGGGCCAGACGCTGGGTGATGAGGTCAAAGAAGCCATCGGCATCCAGATCACCCATGAACAGCGCATTGGCCGGGCGATCCGTGACGCCCCACCAATCGGCGACGGTCATACCAAGGGTCAGCTCTGATTGGGTTTCAATCTCCACATTGATATGGCGGCCGCTGAACAGATCTGGGCGGATCAGATAGGCAATGACGCAGGGATCATGCAGAGGACCACCTTCGGAGCCGTATTTTTCGATGTCGAACCTTTCAAAGAAATCCAGCATTTCTGCGGTGAAATGGCCGACCGGGGTGTCCAGGGCGCGCAGAGCCTCGATACGAGGGCGCGTGGTCAGCGCCTTGTGTGTCACATCCAGCGGCATCATGGTGATGGGTGCCCCAGATTTAAGCACGATATTAGCCGCTTCGGGGTCCACGAAGATGTTGAATTCCGCGGCGGGGGTGATGTTGCCCACTTCAAAATAGGCGCCGCCCATCAACACGACTTCTTGCACCCGCCCGATGATGTCGGGGGCGGATTGAAAGGCTTCGGCGATATTGGACAGCGGACCAAGGGGACAGAGCGTGACACTGCCTGCAGGCTCTGCGCGCAGGGTTTCAATGATGAACTCGACGCCGCCTTGCGATTGCAGCGGCATTGTCGGCTCAAACAGCTCTGGCCCATTCAGACCGGTTTTGCCATGCACATATTCTGCTGTCACCAGCGGTCTGCGTAGCGGGGCTGCGCGTCCCGCGAAGACTTTGATCTGTCTGTGGCCTGCCAGCTCGCAGATGATGCGGGCATTGATCTGGGTGCGCGACACAGGCACATTACCGGCCACGCAGGTGATGCCCAGAAGGTCGATCTCTTGCGGGCTGGCCAGAGCCAACAGGATTGCGACCGCATCATCCTGGCCGGGGTCGGTGTCGATGATGATTTTACGCGCGCTCATAGGTATGTCCTGTTCGGCAAATGCTGAAAATCGCAGTGCGGCGTGTAAATGTCCATTACCGATGTGAACATGTGCCGATGTGAACATGGCCGATCAGAAGAATCTATTTTTGACACGCAGAAGTCGGAGGTCACGCCCCTGTCTTTTCGTCTGCTTTGACCGCATCCCAAAGCGCATCCATTTCGGCCAGATCGCTGTCTTCGGGCTTTTTGCCTCGCGCCGCCAGCTTGGCCTCGACGCCTTCAAATCGGCGGATGAATTTTGCATTGGCGCGGCGCAGCGCGGCTTCTGGCTCCAGCCCCAGATGGCGACCGAGATTGGCCATGACAAACATCAGATCGCCGAATTCCTCTTCCACCTCGTCGGGCGTCAATTGATCACGGGCCTCGACCAGCTCGGCGGCTTCTTCCTTGATCTTGTCAATGACCTGCGCGGTTTCGGGCCAGTCAAAGCCGACGCGGGCGGCGCGTTTTTGTAGTTTATACGCCCGCAGCAGGGCAGGCAGGCCGACGGCGACACCATCCAGCGTGCCAGTCTCGCGCTTGCCTGCGCGTTCCGCGGCCTTGATCGCCTCCCAGTCGGAGGTCTGTTGCTCGGCGGATTTTTCGCGGTTCTCATCGCCAAAAACATGTGGATGGCGGGACACCATCTTGTTGGACATGGTGGTGACCACATCCTGAAAGGAGAAATGCCCGGCTTCTTGTGCCATCTGGGCGTGAAACACCGACTGGAACAGCAGATCACCCAGCTCGCCCTTCAGCTCATCCCAGGCCTGGCGTTCGATCGCATCTGCCACCTCATAGGCTTCCTCGATTGTGTAGGGCGCGATACTGGCGAAATCCTGCTGGATATCCCAAGGGCAGCCCTTGTCCGGGTCGCGCAGAGCGCGCATGATTTCCAAAAGGCGTTCGATTCCAGCGCTTTCGTCATGGATCAGCGTTGCATCAAAAGAGGGGAGAGGGGGCGTGTCAGGCATTGCAGCTGCTCTTGTTCCAGTGTCAGATGCATCAATCCCTAACCTGAGACAGGAGTCCACCCCATGCCGGTCGTCAACCGCATTGCTGACTACGCCACCGAGATGAAGACCTGGCGTCAGCATCTGCACCAGATCCCCGAACTGGCGCTGGATTTGCCCAAAACCGCCGCCTATGTGGCTGAACGCCTGCGCGAGATTGGCGTCGATGAGCTGCACCAGGGCATTGCGATGTCCGGTATGGTGGCAATCATCAACGGGCAGGAGGCGGGGCCGACCATCGGTCTGCGCGCCGATATGGATGCGCTGCCGATCCCCGAGGAAACCGGCGTTGACTATCTGTCGCAGCACAGCGGCAATATGCATGCCTGCGGCCATGACGGCCACACCACCATGCTGCTGGGGGCCGCGAAATATTTGGCCGAGACGCGCAACTTTGCGGGCCGAGTGGCCCTGATCTTTCAGCCCGCCGAAGAGGCCATAGGCGGCGCGCGCATCATGGTCGAAGAAGGCATCATGGACAGATTCGACATTAGCGAGGTCTATGCCCTGCACAATGCGCCCGGCCTGCCTGTCGGGGCTTTTTTGACCGCGCCCGGTGCGCTGATGGCTGCGGTAGATACGTTTCATGTGCATATTCAGGGTCTTGGCGGGCATGGGGCGATGCCGCATGAAACCCGGGATCCGGTGATGGCCGCCTGCGGCATTGCGCAGGCGATCCAAACCATCATCAGCCGCAATCATCACACGCTGGAGGATCTGGTGGTCTCGGTCACGCAGATCCACACAGGCACCGTGGACAATGTGATCCCCGATACCGCCTATATCAACGGCACTGTGCGCACCTTTAACCCAGAGGTGCAGGCTATGGTGATGCGCCGGATGGAAGAAATTGTCGCGGGGCAGGCGGCCAGCTATGGCGTCACGGCGACACTGGATTATGAGGTCGGCTATCCGGCGACCGTGAACAATGCCGAAAAATCCCGTTTTGCGGTGGATGTCGCGGCCGAGATTTCTGGCGCAGAGAATGTCGAGGCTGATGGTGGGCGCGAAATGGGGGCGGAAGATTTCTCATATATGTTGAACGCGCGCCCCGGCGCCTATCTGTTTCTGGGTCAGGGCGACAGCGCCGGGCTTCATCACCCGAAATATGACTTCAATGATGATATTTCCCCCATAGGTGCGTCGTTTTTCGCCCGCCTGGTTGAGCGGGCTCAGCCTTTGGGCTGAGGGGGCGTGACCGGAGGTGACAATGAATGAAAAACTGGGTATCTCCGATCTGGTAATATGATCAAATTATACTTGCGCCGGTTGGGAATAAGAAACCCTGGGCCGGGGCAAGTGCTTGAGCAGGGGAATAGCACCATGGCACTTGAAGATGCGAAGCATTCAATCGACGAAGCCTTTACGCGCGAAGATCTGAAAGGGCTGAGTTTTGAAATCACCTTTGGGGGTGCGACCTCGTTTCTGCGGCGCAAATACACCAAAGACTTGACTGGTGTGGATATTGCAGTCACTGGCGTGCCCTTTGATCAGGCGGTGACCAATCGGCCCGGAACACGGCTCGGACCCCGTGCGATCCGAGAAGCGTCCACGCTGCAAAGCCCCGATGAGCCCTATGGCTGGCCGCACAAACCCCTGAGCACCCTGGCGATTGCCGATTATGGCGATCTTGCTTTTGATCATGCGAATGTTCCGGCCTTTCCTGCAGCGCTGACCGAGCATATTCGCGGAATTCTGGCGCATGATACTGCTTCGGTCGTGTTGGGTGGGGATCACTACATCACGTTCCCGATCCTGAAAGCCTATGCCGACAAATACGGGCCCATTTCGCTGCTGCAGTTTGATGCCCATACGGACACCTGGCCTGACGATAATATGGACCGTATCGATCACGGCACCATGTTCTACAAAGCCGTAAAAATGGGCATTGTTGATCCCAAGACGTCGGTGCAGGTCGGTATTCGGACCACCAATGAGGATACGCTTGGGGTCAACATCATTGATGCGCCTACGGTGCATGAAATCGGTCCAGTTGAGACCGCGCGCCGGATCAAGGAAATCCTTGGAGACCGCCCGACATACCTGACGTTTGACATTGACGGGCTCGACCCGGCCTATGCACCTGGCACAGGCACGCCGGTTTGGGGCGGGCTGACCTCGGCGCAGGCGTCGCGGATCCTGCGTGAAATCGCCGGCATCAATATTAAGGGCGGTGACGTGGTGGAGGTTTCTCCCCCCTTTGACACAACCGGTGCCACTGCTATAGCTGGCGCCCATGTGGCGATGGAAATCATCTGCCTCTTGGGCTGGAACTTGAAAGAACGTGGCAAAGCATAGAATGGCTGACTTTAACCAACCGATCAGTGGCAATGATCTGGCCCGGTTTTCCGGGCCCAACACCTTTATGCGGCTGCCGCAAGCGACTTCGCTTGAGGGGCTGGATGTGGCCTTTTTGGGCATTCCGATGGATATCGGCACCTCGTGGCGGTCGGGAACACGGTTTGGCCCCAAACAGATCCGTTCAGAGAGCGCGATGCTGCGGCCCTATAACATGGCCACGGGGGCTGCCCCCTTTGACAGTCTGAATGCAGGCGATATCGGTGATCTTGCGATCAACACGTTTTCGCTGAAAGAATCGCTGCGCATCATCGAAGACAGCTATCACGCGATCCTGTCCGGTGGCGTTATCCCGATGGCGATGGGGGGCGATCATTCGATCACCCTGCCGATCCTGCGGGCAATTGCGGCCAAATACGGACCCGTGGCGCTGGTGCATATCGATGCCCATGCCGATGTGAATGACGACATGTTTGGCGAAAAAGAGACCCATGGCACCGTTTTCCGCCGCGCCTATGAGGAAGGTCTGATCGTTGCCGACAAGACCTATCAGATCGGTATTCGCGGCACCGGCTATGGCGCCGATGATTTCACCGAAGCGCAGGGCTGGGGCTTTCAGCATTTTCCCGCGCAGGAGCTTTGGGGACGGCAGCTACATAATATGGGCGCCGAGATCCGTCGTGATATCGGCAACCGTCCGGTTTATGTCTCTTATGATATCGACAGTCTGGATCCGGCTTATGCGCCCGGCACCGGCACACCGGAAATTGGCGGGCTGACAACACCGCAGGCGCTGGAGCTGATCCGGTCGCTGAAGGGGCTCAATATCGTGGGTTGTGATCTTGTCGAGGTCTCGCCGCCCTATGATACCTCAGGCAATACCGCCCTGACTGCGGCTAATTTGCTCTATGAGATGATGTGCGTTCTTCCTGGCGTAAAGTCACGCTAAGCTGTCATTAAGGGGCATCCGTCAGGGTATCCCGGCAGTTCAGGGAGAGGGCCAAGGCAAGATGGGAAAGATCATGATGCTCGTTTGGGTTCTTCTGGCTGCGGCCGCAGTGGTTCTAGGCTTTATCCGGCTGGCGCCCGTGGATCCTTTCGACTGGAACACGCAACCCGAACTGTCTGAGGATAAAGAGTTTCGTGGCGGTGTTTTCAAAGTCGTACGCTCTGGCCCGGAAGGACTGCGCCAGTTCGACCAGATTGCAACATCCGCGCCCCGGACCAAATTGCTGGCCGGATCTGTCGAAGATGGCATGGCAACCTATGTGACCCGTACCAAGGTGATCGGCTTTCCGGACTATACAACGGCGCGCCAGGACGGTGATCTGCTCAAGGTTTATGCTCGCCTGCGCTTTGGCCGCTCAGATCTTGGCGTCAACAAGACGCGGATTGACCGTTGGTTGGGGCAAATGCCACCGGCTGCGGAATAGAGCGCCGCAAGAGACCTCAGGAGATTTTGATTTAGGCTCAAATAGGTGTTTTCAGCCTGCCTGCGCAGTGTGCTCACAAAACCGGAGGAGGCCCAACTGGGCGCGAAAAGGCCGGGCTGGCCAATTGCCGGTCCGAGAATGATGCTTCTGTGTTCGAATTCAGACTGGTCGGCAGACTGGCCGAGAGGCAGGTCGTTTGCACCTCGCGCCACATCGGCACATTCAACGACATCTGGCACTGGGCCATGAATTGGCGGCCATCCACGCTTAGGCAGCGAAATTCGCCCAGCTCAACCCGCGTGCCTGTCTTGTCGGTGCAATAGCAATCGATGACCTTGCCTCCGGGGCCAACAACATCTGCAAAGGCAGACTGTTGCGGCCCGCCAAAAGCGGCAACCAGGATGAATGCAATAAGGGCTCTGGCATGTTGCATGGAGCTAGCATATCACAGAAGCAACAAGCTGCCAAAGTGGCACGATGACACTCCTACAGACCCCAATAACCCCAGTTGACCAATGAGGCGCGGATGATCCCCGAAGAGCGGCTAGAGCAAATCCTGCAACGGTTTCAGTATCTAGAAGCCGCGATGGCCGAAGGCACCAGTGGCGCGCAGATCGCCGATTTGGCGCGGGAATATTCCGAGATCAAACCCGTGGCAGAACAGATCAGTGCCTATCGGCAATTGATGTCCGATCTGGATGAGGCCGAATCCATGCTGTCGGATCCTGACATGAAGGAGCTGGCCGAAGAGGAAATCCCGGCTCTGAAGGCGGCCTTGCCCGAGGCAGAGCATGCGCTGCAACTGGCGCTCTTGCCCAAGGATGACGCTGACACCCGGCCCGCGATGCTGGAAATCCGCCCCGGAACCGGCGGCGATGAGGCCGCGCTCTTTGCGGCTGATCTGTTGCGCATGTATCAGCGCTACGCTGAGGCGCGCGGCTGGAAGTTTGAGATCATCGAAGAACAGGCGTCGGAGCTTGGTGGCATCAAGGAAGTTGTGGCCCATATCAAGGGTGAGAATGTCTTTGGTCGCCTGAAATACGAAAGCGGTGTGCATCGGGTGCAGCGGGTGCCGGTCACCGAAAGCGGCGGTCGCATTCACACATCGGCAGCCACTGTGGCTGTGCTTCCCGAAGCCCAGGACGTGGATATCAAAATCGATCCCGGTGATATCCGCATCGATACCATGCGCGCCTCTGGCTCGGGCGGACAGCACGTCAATACAACGGATTCGGCTGTGCGCATTACCCACCTGCCCACCGGGTTGATGGTGGTCAGCGCCGAAAAATCCCAACACCGCAACCGCGAAATTGCCATGCAAGTGCTGCGAGCGCGGCTTTATGATCTGGAACGTCAGCGGATTGACGGCGAACGCTCAGCGGATCGCGCCAGCCAGGTTGGCTCTGGCGACCGCTCAGAGCGGATCCGGACGTATAATTTTCCGCAGGGGCGGATGTCTGACCACCGGATCAATCTGACGCTCTATAAGCTGGATCAGATCATGCAGGGCGACCTGGATGAAATCATCGACGCGCTGGCGGCAGACAACCAGGCGCGGCTTCTGGCAGAGATGGGACAATGAGCGCCACCGCATCGGATTCATCTGGTGGGACTGCGGCGCAGGCCATGGCTGCAGCCGCGGCCCGGCTTAGGGCGGCAGGGGTGCCGGATCCGGCGCGTGATGCTCGCATTTTGTTGGCCCATGCCGCCCGGATCGAGGCCAGTCGCGTCACGCTGATCGCCCCCGAAGATCTGGAACCCGAGGTGGCTGATCGCTATGAACAGCTGATCTCGCTGCGGGCGGTGCGCGTGCCGGTGTCGCATCTGATTGGCGAGCGGGAATTTTACGGTCGCCGGTTCAAGGTCTCAAAAGACGTACTGGACCCGCGCCCCGAAACCGAAACCCTGATCGAGGTGGCGCTGTCGCAGCCGTTTGAACGGGTGCTGGATCTTGGTCTCGGCTCAGGCTGCATTCTTGTTACGCTGCTGGCGGAAAATCCGAAATCCACCGGGCTTGGCGTTGATCTGAGCGAAGCCGCCTGCCTACAGGCCAGCGCCAATGCGGTGTTGCACCGGGTTGAAGCGCGTATTGATATCCAGCAATCGGATTGGTTTTCAAATGTGACGGGGCAATTTGATCTGATCACAGCAAACCCGCCCTATATTGCGCTGGATGAAATGGAGGATCTGGAGCCGGAAGTGCGCGCCCATGAGCCTGACATGGCACTGACGGATGGTGGCGACGGGCTGGGCGCCTATCGCATCATTGCCGCAGGCACGATGCAGCATCTGACACCGGGCGGGCGGATCTGCCTTGAGATCGGGCCGACACAGGGGGCAGCTGTCGCCGAGATGTTGCAACAGGCCGGATTGCAGCAGGTGCAGGTTTTGCCTGATTTGGATGGCCGTGATCGTGTGGTTCTGGCCGTGAGGGCCGAATAATCACGGTTTTTGGTCAAAAATTTTCATTTTTGAAAGAAAAAACAGCGAAAAGTGACCTCTACCCCTTGTCTGAGGGGGTGGAAAATGGTTACTCAAACTGTCGCTCAAAAAAGGCGAGGTTGCTCTACCTCCCAGCGACATCAAGCCCAAAATAGTCGATCATCCGGCGCAGGATCGCGCTGAATTGGATCCACGACACATGTAATTAAGGCTGACGTTAGGCATATGAGATCGTCAAAATCACGTTCGCGTTCCAAGTCGAACCGGAACCGCCCCAATGGGGTCAATGTTGTAAACCGTGTCTTCGACAGCTCCGGCCCAGAGGGCAAGGTGCGCGGCACGCCACAACAGATCATTGATAAATACAACCAGCTGGCGCGGGATGCTCAGCTGAGCAACGACCGTGTTGCTGCCGAAAACTTTCAACAGCACGCCGAGCACTATCTGCGCCTGTTGAACGAGGCGCAGCGCGAGATCGACAGCCGTCGTGAAGAACAGGAACGGCAAAACCGGGAACGTCAGGCCGACCGCGACCGCGAACGCTCTGAACGTCTGGAGCGTCAGGAACGCGAAGCCAGCGCCAATCAGGCTGCCGCTGCTGCGCAACAGCCATCTCAAACCGCTCCTGCAGCGGCACCTCAGGCGACCCCTGCGGCAGCTCAGGATTTGGCCGATGCACCGCAGCCCGAAGTGATCGATCCGCGCGATGCGCATAGATCTGGTGACAGCGCGGCTGGCGCTCAGGACAGTGGTTTGGTGGAGACCCCCGAAAGCAAGGGGGGGGAGCAAAAGCAGGCGACCAAGAAACCCGCTGCGCGCAAACCCCGTAGCCGCAAGCCTGTAGCTCAAGCCGCGGATGAAGGAGCTACGCCGGTACAGGCTACGGAAGCGGGCGCTGAGGCAACTGCCGAACCTGCCAAGCCGAAACGCGCGCCGCGTAAGCCCCGGCCCAAGCCAAAGGCCGAAGACGCGCCAGAAGCAGCAGAATAAGCCTGACTTTACGATTTGAACAAATGAACCGGCCCAGTCAATTGGGCCGGTTCATTTGCATTTTTAGCTAGGTCTGGTTTGTGAGGACAAGCCATGACAAGCTAGGGCAGAACAGATTAGATCCGTGATCTTATGTGAGTGGCTTTATGCTGCGTGCCAGAGCGCAGAACTCTTCAAGGCTCACTTGTTCCGCGCGCTCGGTTGGGGCAATTCCTGCCGCCTTAAGATGATCCTCGATCCCCGGCGCCACCCCTTTTAGGCTGGCGCGCAGCATTTTGCGGCGCTGGTTGAAAGCGGCGGCAATCACCCGGGACAAGGTGGCAGCGTCGGCCGGATAACGCGGCTCTGCCAGGGCTGTCAGGTGTACGACAGCACTGTGCACTTTGGGCGGCGGGCTAAAGGCTTCTGGGGGCAGCGACAGCACGATAGCTGCATCGGCGCGCCACTGGGCTAGCAATGCCAGGCGGCCATAGGCCTTGGTTCCGGGCAGGGCGACAATGCGCTCTGCGACTTCCCGCTGGAACATCAGCGTCAGGCTTTGCCAGAAAGGGGGCCATTCTTTCGGCGTGAGCCAGCGTACCAGAAGCTCCGTGCCGACATTGTAGGGCAGGTTGGCCGCGATGCGGACCGGTGGCGTCAGATGCGCCAATGGATCAACCTCGAGCGCGTCACCATTGATCAACTCAAGCCGCCCTGGATAGGCCTCAGCGATTTCGGCCAATGCCGGCATGCAGCGGCTGTCCTTTTCCACGGCCAGAACCCGGCGTGCGCCCTCGGCCAACAATCCGCGTGTCAGACCACCGGGGCCAGGGCCGATTTCCAGCACATCACATTGTGTCAGATCGCCTGCCTGGCGCGCGATCTTGGCGGTGAGGTTGAGATCAAGAAGAAAGTTCTGACCCAGTGATTTTCGGGCCAGAAGCTGGTGGGTTTCGATCACCTCACGCAGGGGGGGCAGGCTGTCGATGGCGCTCATGTATGTGTTCCCGCTACGTTTACCAGCGGCGCAGTCCGATCCGGTGCGCCTGTCAAAAAGAGGATGAGGCCGGGATAGGCAGTTGGCCTTACCGGGTCAAGGGCAGGGGGCAAGCGAAGGGTGGCAAGTGCAGGCTCATGGCTGCTTGCTTTGCGCCATGCTCTGAGCCAGCTTCAGAGCCTCGATGAGGCTGGAGGGATTGGCGCTGCCGGTTCCAGCGATGTCGAAAGCGGTGCCATGATCCGGTGAGGTGCGAATGAAAGGCAGGCCGAGGGTGACGTTAACGCCATGATCAAAATCCAGTGTTTTGATCGGGATCAAGGCCTGGTCGTGATACATGCAGACGGCCGCATCATAGCGGCGGCGGGCGGCGGCGTGAAACAGGGTATCCGCCGGGTGCGGGCCACTAAGGGAATAGCCTTCTGCCTGCATGTCAGTCACCAGATCATTGATCCAGAGCAGTTCTTCCTGTCCCATGGCGCCGCCTTCGCCGGCGTGTGGGTTCAGTCCTGCGACGGCAATACGTGGCTGGGAAATGCCAAACTGGTGTCGCAGGCCTTCGGCGGTTATCGCAATGACCTCGCGCAGCAAATCAGGTGTCAGAACCTTTGGCACATCCGCAAGGGCGATATGAATGGTGGCGGGCACCACCCGCAGCGCCGGGCTGGCCAGCATCATCACCACCTGCGACCGGCCTGCCAGATGCGCCAGGAATTCGGTGTGGCCGGGATAGGCAAATTCGGCCCCGTCGATCAGGGCCTTCTTGTGGATTGGCGCAGTGCAAACGGCGGAGGCGCAGCCAGACTGTACCAGTCCAACGGCCTTTTCGATCGAGGCGATAACCCCCGGTGCATTTTTCGGATCTGCGGTGCCTTTGATGGTATTTCCGGCAAAGTGCAAAGGCAGAACCGGCAATGCGCGCGTCGAAATCGCCAAGATGGCGCTGGGGTCAGACAATATGTCGTCTGACAGAGTCCCATAGGGGCAGTCCGCAGGCAGGTGGCGCGGGTCGCCAATCCAGACAAAGGGGCAGCTGTCTTTCAACTGCTGCCAGGCCTTCGCTGCGATCTCAGGGCCAATGCCGGCGGGCTCTCCGCAGCTGAGAGCGATGGGCCTTGGTGCCTGGATCTCCGTGATCTCCGTTTCGCGGGTCATCTTTCAGGCCCTACTTTTCGATGATCCGCGCATCCGCCCGTAGTTGTTCCAGGAAGCTGTCAGCGAAGGAAGCCAGACGCTGCTGCACCAGGGCATTGGCTACGGTTTCGCGCGATTCCCCTTCGCCCAACTCAGCGGTTCGGCCACAGAGCATCAAAAGCATCAAGGTCTGACCCTCGTTGCGGGTCAGTGTCAGCGAGGTCTCGTTGGGGTCCAGTTTAGCCAGTTCAATGGCGATGTCGCGGGGGATATCGGCCGGAACCAGGCTTTGCCTGTCAAGAACACTGGGATCCTGCGCCTTTGCGATACCATAGAGATCATCGCAGTTATCAATGCTATTGGCGATCTTTTGACCCTGCGCCAGGGCTTCTGCACTGCGTCCACCGGGGATGTAGTAGGCGGCGTATTCGATTGCCGCAAAGCGCTGGTTGGCACCGGTTACTTCGCGGATACCGCGCATCTGGAACATGGCGACCGCGCTTTGCAGCGCCAATGGTTCCGTGATTTCACCCGGCTGCAGGGCCAGCACGACAGATTGCAGCTGCGGTGGCAGTTTGGTGAGGTTCATCCAGGGCAGCCGTCCGCCATTGGTGCGGCTGTCAGCAGCGGAATACTGGGTCGCGGCAGAGGAAAACGCCGCGAAGCTCGTCAGTTCGCCGACCTGATCTGTCAGTTGATTGACCTGTGCAGCATTCTGTTCGTTGATCGGCACAATCAGTTCAGAAAGCAGCACCTGCACCCCACCGGATCCGGCCTGACCCATAGCGCGATCAATCTCGGCTTCGGTTGGACGGGCACGGGACAGGAAACGCGAGCCAACATATTCGCGCCAGCCAATACCGACGCTGGTGAAATCACGCAGGGTCTCCGGCGCGATCCCATTTTGTTGCAGCGCCTGGAGAAACTCGTTGAGGGAGAGATTGGCACGCCCGGCAAGTTCGGTCATGCCGGCGGTGATCTCTTCTTCGCTGGGCGCGATGCCTGCGTCTTCAAGAGCAGCCATCTTGAGCCTGTCCTTGATCAGTTCTTCGCGCGCCATGACCTGGGGATCTCCTGGCGTGCGCAAAACCCCCATGAACCGGGCCCTTTGTTCCAGCTCGTAATTGGTAATGACGGCACTATCGACGGTGATCGCCGGTGCAAACAAGCCCTGCGCAGTAGCGGGCATCGCTGTCGTGGACAAAGCGAAGGCCAGGGTCAGTGCGACGGCGGTTTTGACGACGCGTCGGGTCACAAATGCGGGGAAGGCTGGGGTCAGGATTGTCTGCATGATCGCCTGTACTGTTTGCTGCCGTTGTTGACGGAGAACCCGTTCATGGAAATGGTAAACCCGAAATCCGTTGAAGGCTCAACACTTGTTGTTGAGGTATAGCGGCGGTTTACCGAAAGGTCGACCGTCACGCACTCGTTGCTGTAGGCAAGGCCAAGTCCAGCCCGGGTGGCGCGGGCATCAGAGATATCGTAGCGCAGGTTGGCGCTGGCCTTCCAGCTGGGGGAAATCTCGTAGGAGCCATCGAACCAGACTTCTGACGTTTCTTCGCTGCGGTTTTCGGCCGGGTCGGTGCCAAGCCACAGGTAGCTGCCGGAAACCGCGACTGCGTCCCGGTACCAGTCTCCCCGTACCTCTGCCTTGGAAAAGTTCAGGGAATCATTGAGCAGACCGCGTGCGGTCAGTGCAATGCTGTCATCAAATTTCAGCTGCCCGGCAAGCAAGATATCGGATGTTGTTTCGCCAAGCCCAGAGCTTTTGGTGAACCGGCTGTCTGCATTTTGACGTAACACCTGACCCATAGTGGCATAGGCCTGCCAGCCGCTATTGGCGTAGCGGGCCCAGTTGAACCCATAGGCCAGCGTAAAGCCGTCTTCGCGGGCGTCGGCCGCCGGAAACCGGGACAGAGACAACAGGTTGCCCTGGTCGAATTCAACAAAATTGCTTTCGTCGCTGGCGGCATCAGCGCCGATGACATTGCTCCAGCCCAGCTGCAGGATCGGTTCGAAAAACTGGCTGGCACCAGTGTTGTCGATCCGCGACATTGGCAGACGGAAGGTCAGCGCCGAGCGTGGCGTGAACCGCGAACTATGTTCGGAATAATAGGTGTCATCATAGGTGGTGAAAGCATCGGCTGCTGCACCAATTTCCCATTTCACCACCACGCCACCGGCCATGTGCCAGCTGCGACGCCAGTCGAAATCGGCGGTGACGCGACCCTGGTCGCGACCGTTTTCGCTGGTTGCATTGCCCTCCAGATCGGAGGTGCGGTTGTGGCCATGCGCTTCCAATGTCATCCGGCTTTCTCCGCCGATCACCGTTGGGAAATACCGTTTCTGGTATGAGATATCACCAATTGTGGAGGGGATCAGATCCTGGTTTTCACTGTCACGTAGGGTTTTGAAGTTGATCAGAGAGGCACGCAAAAGACTGTCGCGCTGCGCTTTGGTAATACTGACTTCAGAGCGCAGCCGGTCCAGATCCGGCAGGCTGTAGTCTGCGATATAGGCGTCATCCGATACGGTTTTGAAGTCGAATTCCAGCTGATAGCCGCGCCCCAGGTCAAACTGACCTTCACCAAAGAAATAGCCGCGATCCTCGTTTGGTTGCAGATCATCCCGGGTGTAGGCGCCGTTGAATTCTATATCGCCGCGCCTGAAAGCCTGACGATAGCGGGCTTCAAGCGTGCGGGTCTTTGCAGAAAGATAAGGCGACAGGATCAGGTCCCGACTTTCGCCCAGCGTAAAGAAATACGGCACCTTGACCCCGGTCCCGAGGTTGGATGTGGTGCGGGTCGAAGGGACCAGAAAACCGCTGGTCCTCTTCAGGTTGGGATCCGGCAGGCGGACGGCCGGAAAGTAGAACACCGGAACATCCAGAATACGAACCTGGGCGTTTTCAAAATAGAGCTGTTGTTCCACCTGATCATGGATGACCCGCTCAGCCCGGATCTGCCAGAGCGGCGGTTTGCCATCTTCGCAGACGTTGCAAGAGGTGACAGCGGTCTTATAGAGCTGGGTATAGCGTCCACCGACACGACTCATCTGTACAGACGCAAGCTGCAGCTGCTGCTTGAAGACCATGCGCGCGCCTGTCAGCAGGCCATCGCGCAGCGAGCGGTCCATTTCGGCAGCGCTGGCCAGAATGGTGATCTCGCCACCCTGATCGATCCGAATGGGACCTTCGATCTGTAGAGTGCCACTGGCCTGATCAAAGGTGATCTTTTCGGCCCGCAGGCGAATGTCCTCCTGAAAGGCCTCAACATTCCCCTGAGCAATCAGGGTCCGGTCCTGGGTGATGAAAAGCTGGTCTGCCACTAGAACGGCGGGCTGAACCGCGACCGGTTCCGGTTGTGCGGCAAGTTCTTGCGTGGCCACGGGACTTGCCACAGCCATCCAGGGAAGGACCACCGAAAGCATCAGGGCGCGGCGCATATTATCCGTCCTCGGCATGTAAAAGCAGTCCCATGGTTAACAGTATAGCGGCAAAGGGCGGCGCCCAGGCGGCCAGAGCGACGGGAATCTGGCCATTTTCACCCAAAATCTGCGCAAAGTTTCGAATAAAGTACAGGCCAAATCCCAACAGGACCGCAGCCAGCACAGCAAGGCCGGTGCCGCCAAAGCGGGCATGGCGCATGGTGAAGGCAGCGCCGACGAGAACCATGGCAATCAAGAACAGCGGGCGGGCAAGCTCCACCTGATACCAGACCTGGTAGCGTTTGGTGGAAAACCCGGCCTCTGCCAGCTCCCGGATGGTCGTAGGCAGATCATAGACCGAGATCCCATCGGCAGAGCCAAGTCGGTCACGAATGCGATCCTGCGTGAGAGTGGTCGGCAGGCGCAGGCTGTCATGGGTTACGGCCGATTTCTCCGGGTTGAGCCCGGCGGTCAGGTGCCAGACTTTGGCCTCGGTCAAAACCCAGTCTTCACCGTCCAGCATGGCGCTTTGGGCGACGATACGGCGAATGGGGCCACCGCCGGGGGCATAGGCCAGAATGGTGACGCCATGCAGAACGATATCGTCGCTGCCGCCTCCGTAGCCTGACGCATGGATGACCGATTGTCCCTGGGGGCTACCCTGTCGCAGCCACAGCCCTTCGCCCGATAGCGACAGGGCCGCAGCGCCCCCGGTCCGATAGGTCTCTGCCAGGGATTTATAGCGGTTTGTGGTGGCTGCCACGATCGGGTTGAGCGTGCTGACAGCCAGAACGCCGATCAGGGCGGCAACCAGAACCGGTGCCGCCAGGGCGCGAATGCCCGAACGCCCGATGGCCCGGGTCACCACCAGTTCGCTGCTGCGGGCCAGGCCCACAAACAGCACGATCGTGGTCAGGATCATGATCAGCGGTAGAAACTCGCTCAGCGCTGCGGGTGCATTCAGAAGCGTCAGCCCCAACAGCTGACCGGCACTGAGGTCAAAGGCATCAAACCGGCGCACCTGTTCGTTGAGATCAATCAAAACCACAAGGGTCATCAGGACTGCACAGATGATCAGAAACCATTGCAGAAACCGGCGGGCATAGTAGAGATCAAGCTTCATGCCTGGGCCTCCGGTGTGGTTGGCGCCTGGCGGCGGCGCAACAGGCCAATCGAAGGGCGCGCTGCCAGTTGTAAAAAGACGACGGCGATTGCCAGGCCAATCCCTGCGGGCAGATAGACCAGTGGCCACAGGTCCGGGTTCTTCAGAACCGGGTCCGAGACGACCCCGCGCAGGCCTTCGACGAGGATCAGCAAAAGAAAGGCGAGCATGGCCTGACGCCAGACCCCAAAGCGCGAATAACTCCCGAGCATCAATGCCGAAAACCCGATCAGAGCCACAGCGATGCAGATCAAGGCGCGCGCAAATCTCAGGTGCAGCTCTTCGGCCAGCAGGCCGGGGCTATAGCCTTCTTTTTCGGTGATGCTGGCGCGTTGGGTCATCAGCTCAAGGCTGGGAATGGCCCGGATATTGCGCGTCTGAGATGCGGATTTCTGTGCCAGTGAGCTGATATCATATGAGAAATCGGAAAAGCTGGTGGTCGAAAGGCGCCGTGCGGCAACATCCAGACGCTGGGCCATGCCATTAACCATGATCAGATGTGTCTTGCCTTCATTGCGCACCAAAAAGGCGCGTGCACCGGTATAGGTGACACTTTGTTTCGGATTGCGTCGATCCGACAGGAAGACATCGTTCAGGGTGCCGTCGGCATCGATCTTGCGGATGTAAAAGGTCACGCCCTTGGTCGGGTGCAGAAAATTGCCTTCGGTCAGTAATTTGGCGGTGACATTACGCGACACTTCCTGTTCGCGCAGCTCCAGCTGACTGATCGAGGTAGGCAACAGAAAATGCGTCAGCGCCGACATCATCAGGGCAGTGACGATGCCAAAAGCCAGCGCAGGGCGGGCCATTTGCCAGGGGCTGGTGCCGGTGGCGCGCAGCACCGTCAGCTCGCTTTCGCTTTGTAGCCGGTTGGTCACCCAGACCGCAGAGGCAAAGGTGGCCACCGGCAGCACCATGCGGATGAGATTGGGCAGGGTCAGTGCGGTGAATTCCAGAAATACAAGCGCAGACTGCCCGTCCCCAATGAGACGGTCAAACAGCACAACGGCCCGGTTCACCCAGAACACGGCCACAAGTATGAGCGCAAAGAAGCCGAAAAACAGCAGATATTGCGACAGGACGTATCTGTCGTAGCGTGACACTCGATCCCCCCAGATCCTGTCGATGTTATTTTGCCTGACCTTAGAGGAATTGTTTGCGGGGGAAAACTGCAATCTGCGCCTCTGTGATAGCGGACTTGCAGCATCGGCGGGGCTTTGCGGATTACTGATCTGAGGGCTGACGTCTCGTAGGGGTGGCCATTGCCGTGGCGGCAAGCTACCTGTTGCTGCTAAAGCCCGGAAAAATTCCGCGACACGATCCCGATACGATCCCGACAGGAGATTTACAGATGAGCCCTTTGCCCACCATCCGCTTTGCCGACTATGAGCCCAAAGACCTGTCCGGAATGACCGGTCGTGTGGTGGTGCTGATCACCCCCGAAGGCATCATGGATCAGGCGGGCCGTAGCGCCAACCGGATGACCAAAGGTGCCCTGGCAAGGCTGGTGGACTCCGAAGGTTTCAAAGCGGCCAAAACCGGCACGGTGATCTCTCTGGCCTGGCCTGCGGGCATGGTGGCCGAAGCGCTGGACGTGCTGGTGATGCCGCGTAAAGTCACTCCGACAGAGGCGCGTCAGGCTGGTGCAAAACTGATCGCAGGCACCAGTGGCAAGGCGATGACGGTGATGGCGGGATCAATGCCCAAGGCGGCAGAGCTAGCAATGGGCATGGCCCTGCGCAGCTATGATTTTGAGAACCACAAAACACCAAAAGACAACAAAACCGCCGCCCCGACTGTGATTACCATCGCCCATAAGGCGGCTGCCGATATGGAGGCTCTGTTTGCGCCTCTGGCGGCTGTGGCTGAAGGGGTGCACATGACCCGCGATCTGATCAATGAGCCGGCCAATGTGCTGACAACCAGGGAGTTTGCCCGCCGTATCGAAGAGATGTCTGACATCGGCCTGGAGGTTGAAATCCTCGACGAGGCCGCCCTGGCTGAGCTCGGCATGGGCGCCTTGCTCTGTGTCGGGCAGGGCTCTGACAGCCCGTCCAAGGTTGCAGTGATGCAGTGGAACGGTGGTTCCAAGGGTGAAGCTCCGCTGGCCCTGGTCGGCAAGGGCGTTGTCTTTGACACTGGCGGCATTTCGCTGAAACCTGCTGCGGGCATGGAAGACATGACCATGGATATGGGCGGCGCTGGTGTGGTGACTGGCACCATGAAAGCGCTGGCTCTGCGCAAGGCAAAGGCCAATGTGGTTGGTCTGGTTGGTCTGGTTGAAAACATGCCCTCCGGCAATGCCACCCGCCCTGGCGATGTGGTCAAATCCATGAAGGGCGACACCATTGAGGTGATCAACACCGATGCCGAAGGCCGTCTGGTGCTCTGTGATGTGCTTTGGTACGCGCAGGAGCGGTTCAATCCCAGTGGCGTGATTGATCTGGCCACCTTGACTGGTGCGGTGATCATCGGTCTGGGCCATGAAAATGCCGGTGTCTTTTCCAATGATGACGCCCTGTGCAATGGGTTCCTTAAATCGGCAAAGGCCGCCGATGAAGGCGCTTGGCGGATGCCACTGGGGCAGGGGTATGATGACCAGCTGAAATCACGCATCGCGGATATGATGAATGTTGGCGGCCGCCCGGCCGGATCAATCACGGCGGCGCAGTTCCTCAAGCGGTTCATCAAAGACGATATGCCTTGGATCCATCTGGATATCGCCGGTGTTGCCTCGGTGAAATCCGCAACGACTTATGCGCCCAAAGGCGCAACCGGCTGGGGCGTTATGGCGCTGGACCGTCTGGTGCGCGACAAGTTCGAAGCGCAGTAACGCGACCATGGGGGCCGTCTATTTCTATCACTTGACCCGCCGCCCGCTGCAGGACACCTTGCCGGTGTTGCTGGAAAAGGCGCGCGGGGCAGGCTGGCGCATAGCCGTGCGCGGCCAGATGCAGGACCGGATGGCCTGGCTGGACGAAAGCCTGTGGCAAGGGGCTGACGACAGCTTTTTGGCGCACGGTCTGGCGGGCGGCCCCCATGATGCCTTGCAACCCGTTTTGCTGACCACCAGCCAAGAGGCCGCAAATGCACCGGATTGTGTGATGGCGGTGGACGGGGCCGAGGTGCAGGCCGAAGAAGTCCAATCCCTGGCGCGGGTCTGCATCTTGTTTGATGGGACTGATCCACAGGCGGTGCAGCAGGCCCGCGGCCAATGGAAGGCCCTGACGGATGCGGGCTGTTCGGCACAATACTGGTCCGAAGAATCCGGGCGCTGGGAAAAGAAAGCCGAAACCTAATTCAGCTGGCCTGAGATGCTGTCGCTGGGACTGAACATAGCAGGCCGATCTGATTCCCATCTTCGACATCAGATGATGCCTCTAGCGATCGTGCGATAGCGATCATGCGATCCGGTATCGAGATGATTTTCTGATACCTTTGCGATCCGGCCGCAGCAGGGCCCTAGCTGCCCGGCTCTGCCAAGCCTGGCAAAACCTGCAAAGCAGCCTGGCGCTATCTGTTTTTCGAAATGCCAGCCTGTCTGTCGGCCCCCGCAGGTTTTGCAAACTCCGCCCCCGCCCTTTGCCGGGAAGAGCCATATATAATTGATTTAATGGCAGGCGAATTTATGAATTCCCGCTTCAATCCCATAAAGTGGAGGGGACGATTAGATTGCAAAGAAACCAGAATTCCTACTTGTCCATTTTATTGCGCCGGCGTGAATGGCGCTATTCTTTGATGTAATCATTTCTTAGATAGTTTCGCCAATAGTGACAGTACTCAATTTGGGGTCTCCGAATTGGTTGTTGGCAGCTCAAGCTACAGAGGCGAAGGCCTCTGACTTAATCACGCCAGTGCAACCAAAACGGAGATCGGTCTGAGGAGACCGGTAGCAAAGGGCGGAGT
Organism: Phaeobacter sp. CECT 5382; assembly: GCF_001457775.1. Lineage (GTDB taxonomy): Bacteria > Pseudomonadota > Alphaproteobacteria > Rhodobacterales > Rhodobacteraceae > Pseudophaeobacter. The sequence continues at coordinate 29,400 of NZ_CYSG01000014.1, read as the reverse complement.
GACGTCTTGGTTTAGACTGCTCACTTCTGGCTTTTGTCAGACTGGTCTGCTGGAAACAGTGACGAAGACAAAGTGTGTACAGGCTGCAAGGCAATGCTGGAGGGTCTGATATAGGTAAAGGTGAAATGGGCAACTGCGTAGCACATGGTTGGGCTGAAGGTGCGATTGATGCGGCCGTCCCGCAGGTTTCACGACGGGGCAGGGGCCGGGTCCACGGGCTGCGCTCAGGTTGGCAGGCAGTGCTTCAGTCACGGCTAGACCATTCACTGCAAGACACTGGTCTATCCAAACCCACCAGACTCGCCCTGCGCCCTGGAAACCTCGAAAAACCCGCAAAACCCGGTCGACCATGGCGATCCATGCTAGTTTACGGACGCGTGAGGCTCGGGCGAATTGCCCGCAGCTGCATTGCAGTTTGGCTGATCTCCGCCTTTCTGCTTCTCGGGGGCGGCAATCCTGCCCTTGCCCGCGATATGAACTGCACGGTCTTTGATGAGCTTGCGACCCTGGTGCATCTGAGTGAGTTGTTTCTGGACAATGTGGAAACCGGCGCCAACCCCAAGGCGCGGGCCAAGTTGACGCGCTTCCTGAAGAATACGTCTGTTGTGGAACTGCGCATGCGCCTCAATGACAATGGCTTGAACAGCATCAGTGGGGCGACGTCGAAGTTTATGGCGCAGCAAAAGACCCTTTTGAAAATTCGCGCCATTGGCGGCCAGTTCAAAGCCGCCGAAACCGCGCGAAAGCTGCGCTTGCGGGCCAAGCTCGATGCGTATCGGCGCGAGCTAGTGGCTTTGCCCTGCCTGGACGGAAACGGTCGTTCGGTGGCCGGCACATTTACCGATGAAAACTATCTGGTCTCTAGTAAGATTGCTAGTATCGGTGCCATTACGGTTCTGTTGCTCGGAGTGGCTGCGTTTTTGATCTTTGACCGGATCAACAAACTCAATTCACGCAAAAAGAAACGCTTTGTCTGCAATGCCTCCTGTCTGGTCCACCCCGCAGAACAGGAGGAAGTGATCGAAGCGCAGATCATTGATGTCAGCCAGCTGGGCGCCAAAGTGAAATCCGAAGTCACCTGTCCGGTCGGCGCCGAAGTCGAAGTGAATGTTCCCGAAAAGACCTTGGTCTATCCAGATCACAGCGTCACCTACGCCGGATGGTCAATCCCTGCACGGGTGCTGTGGCGCAACGGCAATTATTTTGGCGTGGAATTCAAAACGCTGATGGAGCGTGCTCAGCTGGATCAGCTGGTGCAGGCTGGCTGAAGAGATATCCCACTAGGCGGCGTAGGCCGGAAAGGGCCTATTCGGGCAACTGCATTCGGATAGGCCAAAAGACGAAACCGACCGCCCCGGCCTTGTTCGCGTCCGCGCTATCTCGTGAGCACCAGCGCGCCATCGCGGATCTCAATACTGGACCAACGCTGCAGATAGCCCATACCTAAAAGGGAACTGTCCAGCTCGCCCTCATTGACCCAGACCCGCAGGTTCTCGTCCCGGATGTTGCCTAGGGAGATCTCTCCGACACGCACCGATGCGGTGCGCACCTCGCCGTTGGCGGTACGGGCACGCCCTAGATAGGCCAGCTTATCAGGATCGATCCCGGCCCGTCGTGCATCACGTTCCGTCAGAACCACTTCGCTGGCACCGGTGTCGACAAGGAAATGGATGTCGGCGCCGTCTACCTGAAGCGTCAGATAATAATGGCCGTCAGCGGAACGCGGCACCACGACACGACCCGTTTCACTCATTACGGATTGCTGTGGTTGCAGGGTCTGGCGAATATCTCCCCAAAGGCCGTATCCGGCAATCACACCCAGAAAGATAAAAGCCCAGACTGCCAGTTGCTGTACCGTCTTGCCCAGCGATTGGCGGTTCTCGACAAAGACCCAAGCCCCAACCGCGACAAGCAGCAAGCCAAGATAGATCAGGCGGCTGAATTCAAAATCTTCCATTGCGAAAGCGGTCCCTGCGAAATTGCGATTCTATTGACTATCTAAGCGGGCTGCGGCGAATGCCTAGCCGGCAAAGCCAAAATCGCGCAGACCATCCAGCACAAATTGCACCGAAAGAGCGGCCAAGAGCATGCCCAGAAGCCGGGTCACCACATTGATGCCGGTCTTGCCGAGCGCATGTTCGAGCATGCCTGAGGCCAGAAACATCAGCAGCATCACAAAAAGCACGGCAACAACCACGCCCATGACCAGCGCAAACCCTTCGAGACCGGGCTTTTGCCCGGCCAGAAGGATCACGGTCGCAATTGAGCCAGGGCCGGCAATCAGCGGGATCGACATCGGAAAGATCGAAGGATCTTCGGCTTCGGTGGCCTCTTCGCCCTGGTTTTCACGCCGCTTGGTCCGGCGTTCAAACAGCATGTCCAATGCGGTCAGGAACAGTAGAACGCCCCCCGCAACCCGAAAGGCGGCCATGGAGATGCCGGCAAAGCCCAGCACGGCCTCGCCAAAGAGGGTAAACAGGGCCAGCAGAAACATCGCCGTAAAGGCCGCGCGTAGCGCGATGGAGCGACGTTCCTGTGGGGTGGCCCCCTGTGTCAGCGCCAAAAAGATCGGTGTGAGGCCAATGGGATCAATAATCACAAAGAGCGTCACAAAAGAGGTGATCAGAAAGGCGGTGTCGATCATGAGGCCTCGGCTTTTTCCAGTTTCTCCAGAGCGCGCATCCACATCAGCTCAGCGCGATCCAGCGCTTCGATGACTTCGGCGTGCTTGCTCTGCCAAACCCGAGCTTCGTCTTTTTTCTCGGGCTCGTAAAGTTCCGGGTCAGCCAGTTTGATATCCAGCTTGTCCTTCATCTGCGTGAGCTTGCTGACGCGTTCTTCGGATTTGCGCGCATCTTTGCGCAGGGCCAGAATGGCATCGCGCGTCGGGCGCGCGGGCTTTGGCTTTTCCTTTTTGATCGGCTTGTCCTTGGACGCAGGTTTGTCTTTTTCCAGCAGCAAGGCCCGATACGAGGCCAAATCCCCCTCATAGGGTTTGACTGTGCCTTTAGAGACCAGCCAGAGCCGATCGGCCACCAGTGACAGCAGATGCATGTCGTGGCTGACTAGGATAACGGCACCGGTATAGGCGGTCAGCGCCTCGACTAGGGCTTCGCGGCTTTCGATATCTAAGTGGGTGGTCGGCTCATCGAGAATCAACAGATGCGGTGCGTCCAATGTGGCCAGCAGCAGCGACAACCGTGCTTTTTGCCCGCCGGACAGGCGTCCCACAGCGGTATCCGCCTGATCGGCACCCAGGCCAAATCCCGCAAGACGGGCACGCAGGCGCGGCTGGCCTTCGGTGGGGCGTTCGCGGATCAGGTGTTGCAGCGGCGTTTCATCGATATAAAGCTCATCGACCTGATGCTGGGCAAAGAAACCAATACGCAGCTTGCTGGACTGGCTCATCTTGCCGCCCATTGGCGCCAGACGCGCCGACAACATTTTGGATAGCGTCGATTTACCTTCGCCGTTCTTGCCCAAAAGGGCGATGCGATCATCCTGATCGATGCGCAGATCCAGATGGCTGAGGATCACCTTGTCATCATAGCCAACCTTGACACCTTCGGTGGCGATGATCGGCGGCGACAGCTCTTCGGGTGTGGGAAAGGTGAAAACGGTGCGCGCGGCATCTTCGGGCGCGCGGATGGTTTCCATCTTTTCCAGCATCTTGACCCGGCTTTGGGCCTGTTTGGCCTTGCTGGCCTTGGCTTTAAAACGGTCCACAAAACTTTGCAGATGGGCGCGACGTGCGTCTTGCTTCTTTGCTTGAGCAGCCTGGTTGGCGCGGTTGGCGGCGCGCTGGCGGGCGAACTGGTCGTAGTTGCCGCCATAATAGGTGACCTTGCGGTCTTCGAGATGCAAAATACCACCGACGGAGCGGTTCAGGAGCTCACGGTCGTGGCTGATGATGATGACCGTGTGGGGATATTTGACCAGATAGGCCTCCAGCCAAAGTGCCCCTTCGAGGTCGAGATAGTTGGTCGGCTCATCCAAAAGCAGCAGATCGGGTTCCGAGAACAGGACCGCCGCTAGGGCAACCCGCATCCGCCAACCGCCAGAGAAGTCGGAGCAGGGGCGTTGCTGTGCCTCTTCGTCAAAGCCCAGACCCTTGAGGATCGACGCGGCACGGGCTTCGGCGGACCAGGCATCGATATCGGCCAGCCGGGTCTGCACCTCGGCGATACGGCCGGGGTCGGTCGCGGTTTCGGCTTCTGCCATCAGGGCTGCGCGTTCTGTAGCGGCTGCCAGAACCGTGTCGATCAGCGACACATTTGACGACGGCGCCTCCTGGGCGATGCCGCCGATCTGTGCCTTGGAGGGCAGTGAGATGGAGCCGGTCTCAAGCGCCAGCTCGCCCCGGATGAGGCGAAACAAGGTCGTTTTGCCGGTGCCGTTGCGCCCCACCAGGCCCACTTTGTGGCCGTTGGGAATGGTGGCACTGGCCTCTTCGAACAGAGGGCGGCCTTCAACCGAATAGGTGATATCCTGAATACGTAGCATGGGCTCATGCACTGTCGCAGTGCCCAAGACTTGTCAATGTGTATCCGGGCCTATCGGGCGATATCCGGCGTTCATTTCAGCAGTGGCTCAAGACCCTCGGCAGAAAAGGAGGCAAAACCCACCATCGGGCTATCGCCCTGCAGCGAAAAGGCAAAGACGTGAATTTCTTCGTGGTGGATTGAGGCGCGGCAGAAGCTGTCTGCCTGTGGGAGTGAAACAGGGCAAGTTTCGAGGTCGATATGCGCGACAGCTGCCTCGAAGGTTTCGTAGGTCAAGGGCAGGGCGGGTGCCGCGGCGGGCTCGCCGGCCTGAACGGACGTGGTTGCCCCGGCCCATGTCAAAATGGTTGCAAGGGCGGCGCAGAGGTGGGTTTGGAATGACATGGTGGTACTCCTTGTGATGAGACGGCAGAACAGTGAAAGCCAGGGGGCGGATGAAATAGGGTTTTTAATAACTGACTTAAATTGTCGGATTTGGCAATCCAACCTGATTTGACCATCGTCAAGTTCTGCCGGTCGAACGTTAGCCGGGCGGCAACTCGATGAAGGGCGGGTGGGTGCAGGTCACGGCACGCGGCGTCGTGTCTGGCTCCTGTCGATTTATACTGGTACCTGAGGAACGAGGCTTTCAAACTCAGGTGATTTCATGCGCGCTGCACAGAGTGCTCCACATCTTGTGACGCTGATTTTCAGCACCGCTCTGGCGGTTCTGTCGCTTAATATGTTCTTACCCTCGCTGCCCCGCATCGCCGAGGATTTTGACACCAGCTACGGCGTGGTGAACCTGTCTTTGGCGGGGTATCTGGCGATTTCTGCCGTTTTGCAGCTGGTTATGGGGCCCTTGTCGGACCGATACGGTCGTCGGCCGGTCTTACTGGGCTCAATGCTCATCTTTGCGGTTGCCTCACTGGGGTGCTTTTGGGCCGAAGACATCTGGGTGTTTCTGGGGTTTCGCATGCTGCAGGGCATTGTTGTGGCGGGGCAGGGCCTGTTGCGTGCTGCCCTACGCGACATGCATTTCACCCAAGAGGCTGCCAGCAAGCTGGGCTATGTCACCATGGCCATGGCGCTGGCGCCAATGCTGGGGCCGATGTTGGGCGGGGGCCTGGACATGGCCTTTGGCTGGCGGTCCAGTTTTGCGCTCTATACGCTGTTGGGGTTTGGCCTGCTGGCCCTGTGTTGGGGGGACTGGGGCGAGACAAACCACCAACGATCGGCCACCTTTGGCGCCCAGATGCGCAGCTATCCAGAGCTTTTGGCCTCCCGCCGGTTCTGGGGCTACAGCCTGTGTCTGGCGTTTTCCATTGGCGGCTTTTACGCCTTTATCACCGGTGCCCCATTAGTGGCCGCGGCCTGGTTTGACCTCAACCCGGCGCAGTTGGGATTGGGGATCGGTATCATCACCTGTGGGTTCATGGTGGGGAATTTTGTCACCGGACGGCTGGCCCTGAAAGTGGAACTGATCAATCTGGTGCTGGCGGGGCGACTGGCCGCCACCATCGGGCCTGTGGTTGGGCTCGGATTGTTTTTGAGCGGTTTCGGCTCCATCTGGGCCTTCTTTGGATCGGCAATCTGTGTGGGCTTTGGCAATGGGCTGACGGTGGCCAATGCCAGCGCCGGGCTGATGTCGGTGCGTCCGCATCTGGCGGGCAGTGCGTCGGGCCTGTCAGGGGCTCTGGTGGTGGCGCTTGGTGCGGTCATGACCACGCTGACAGGCGGGCTGGTCACGCCTGAAGCGGCGCCATTCACCGTGCTCGGCATCATCCTGGGCTCCAGCTTCTGCGCGCTGGCCTCTGCTATATATGTGCGCTGGCTCGACAAGCATGATCCTTTGGAAGAAACCGCCTGAAAACGAAACCGCCTGAGAATGAAACCTGGCAAAGGGTACGGAACGGCGCCGCATTTTTCGGCGCAACACAACTCTGCCCTTCCCATGTGCCTGCAGGCATGGTAGGCGGCGCGCGATATCTGTGGCGCGGAGAATACTCTCGCCGATCTTTTAAATGGAGAACGCCCGATGGCTCTGCAACGCACTTTCTCGATCATCAAACCCGATGCCACCCGCCGCAACCTGACCGGTGCAATCAACGCCAAATTCGAAGAAGCTGGCCTGCGCATCGTCGCACAAAAGCGTATTCACCTGACCAAAGCTCAGGCTGGCAAGTTCTACGAAGTGCACGCTGAGCGTCCCTTCTACGACGAGCTGTGCGAATTCATGTCCTCCGAGCCAATTGTCTGCCAGGTTCTGGAAGGTGAAAACGCCATCGCGAAAAACCGCGAAATCATGGGCGCCACCAACCCAGCTGATGCGGCTGCCGGCACCATCCGCGCCGAATTCGCTGAATCCGTTGGCGAAAACTCGGTACATGGCTCGGACGCGCCTGAAACAGCAGCTGTAGAGATCGCTTACTTCTTCTCCGGCCTCGAGCTGGTCGGCTAAGCCACCGTTCTTGTCAGAGATGCTGATCCTGGGTCGTACCGAACTGTCGGTGCGGCCCTTTTCCTTTTTTGCGGAGGTTTCCTGCCCCATGTGCGCAGCGCGTACGATCTGAACCTGCGCAGCCGGGATGCCTGACGGTCGTCTCATCAGGAACGCGGCGTCACATTTAGACTGGTTTCTCAATGACGCCAATCTGGTTGAGAATGCGCTCCAACTCTGATCGGTTGTTGTCAAAACGCTGCGCTTTGATCGCATCAAACCGCTGCCACAATGCCTTTTTTTCTTCGCCCTTGCAATCATTCCAGGGACGCCCCTGCAGCGCCATCACCAGCACGTAATAGCCAATGAAATGGGGCTTGCTACCGGATCCCAAGAGCCGCGCATAGGCTTCATCTGCACCCAGTGCGCGCAGCTCTTCCGCGGTGTGGATGCCTGCCCGCTTACAAGATTCCTCGTAGGCGGGGCCGAGATTGCGGATGGTTGAGATAGCTGTGGACATATGGCGAACATAGGGACGTTTCCCGCCTCTGTCACTTGGGGAGCAAGAAATTTTGCTATGCCATGTGATTGACAGATAAGTATTCTTATCAGAGCCTCAGAAAGAAAAACTCGGAGGGGCGATTTTGTCGAAAAGCAGCAAGGCCATACGACCAGAAGACATTCACGGCTTTGACCTGGCCAATCCGCCTCAAGGGTTCGTCGAGGATCCCTTTCCCTATTACGATGCACTGCTGGTCGAGGCCCCGGTATTGGTTCAACCAGACGGGTCGGTTCTGATCAGCCGACACGACGATCTGGACAGGATATATCGGGACACGACGCTCTATTCCTCGGATAAAAAGGCGGCTTTTGGCCCGAAGTTTGGCGTGGGATCTGCATTATTTGAACACCATACCACCTCGTTGGTGTTCTCTGATCCGCCGCTGCACACACGCGTGCGCAGGATCATGACCTCGGCCTTGACGCCCCGTGCAATTGCCAAGATGGAGCCGGGCCTGATCAAAACCGTGGATGAGCTGCTTGATGCGATGGAGGGCGCAGCACAGGTGGATCTGATTGAAGATTTTGCCTCGACTATTCCAATCCAGATCATCGGTAACCTGCTGGATGTGCCAATGGATGAACGTGCGCCGTTGCGCGATTGGTCACTGGCCATTCTGGGCGCGCTTGAGCCCTCTCTCAGCGCGCAACAACTTGCGGCGGGACATCGCGCGGTGGATGAGTTCAAAGCCTACCTGGAAGATCTGGTGGCGCGCCGCCGGGCCAGGCCGGGGGATCCGGAAACGGATGTGTTGACGCGACTGATTGGCAATGAACAACGTCAGCCCGGCGAAGAGGGCTTGAGCGAGATCGAGCTGATCCAGAATTGTATTTTCATTCTCAACGCAGGTCACGAGACAACCACCAATCTGATCGGCAATGGTTTGGCGCTGCTTCATGATCACCCGGACCAAAAGGCGCGACTGCTGGCAGAACCAGAGCTGATCAAACCGGCCGTCGAAGAGGTCCTGCGGTTTCGCTCGCCCAATCAGCTGGGCAATCGCGAAACCACGGCCATGGTGGAAATCGGCGGGATCACCATCGACCGGGGCTGCAATCTGCATCTGGTGATCGGGGCGGCCAACCGTGACCCGGAGGTCTTTTCGGAGCCGCAGCGGTTTGACATTGCACGCCGTCCCAACCGTCACCTGGCTTTTGCGGGCGGGCCGCATGTCTGCGTCGGGCTGACCCTGGCCAGAATGGAGGGCAAGATCGCGCTGGAACGGTTTCTGGCACGCTTCCCCGGCTATGAAATTCTGACGGGACGAAAACCGGGTGGGCGCATACGCTTTCGCGGCTTTGCCCACCTTCCAGCCAGCCTGCAAGCTGGCTGATCCGCCATTTAGCAGACACGGTTGTCAGCTCATCAGTGGGGTAACCCAGACGGCGGATCGCAGAGGCGCATTTCAGTTTAAAGACCATGAAACCCGTCTGGGGCAGCGGGAGCTGTCGGGCTTCAACTTCTGGCTGCCAGCTGGAGTGGAGAACGCCTTCGTGTCTGGGTTGCGCAGGGCTGCTGAAGGAATGATTTTGGCACGTAAGGGTTGATTTTTGCGAACTTTTTGGCTCATGCGCGAAAAGTTGAACGGGTGAAGGGGATGCTACTATTGAACAGATCGAACCAACAAATTAAGCCGGAATAACCAGCATTTTTGTCGCTTCTGCCGCACTGGGTCATTGAGGGTCATTCAGGGCTATCGGGTCGAACAGAAACATGGGTGCGGTTTTTTATAGGTGGTTCGACGCAGCCCTGCGGGACTGGGAAAGACCGCAGTTTGGTTTGGTTGGTTGAGGAGGCGGTATGAGGAAGCCTGAAGCAACGCGCACCTGGGGTGCGGACCTGCAAGCGCAGATATTGGCGCAGCGCGATCGGGATCGCTCCGTTCTGTCAGAAGATGCCGAACCGGCCAATCGCAAAACCGCTCAATTACTTGTTGTTGGTGTCTGTAGTTTCTTGATCGTTTTGCCGCTGGCCTATGGTTGGCAGTTTTTTTTGCAGGACAGTCTTATGCAGTCCGGTCTTATGCAGTCCAGCGTTTTTCAGCTGTCCCTGGGACTCGCCGCGCTCGGAGCCTGGCGGCTGTTTTGGTCGGGACTGACCTATCGGCGAGCTAGGCGCTACTCGTCCAGCGACTGGCCCGCGCTCCGGCGACGCGCCGACAGGATCTGGACAAAGGGATGGCGCCCTGAACGCCTGCACATCCAAATCACGGCCTGCTTTGAGACACCCGAACTTGGGCGGCAAGTCATCTTTGAACTGGTCAGACAAATCCGCAACGAAGCGATCCCCACGACGGTCTACTACGGCACCACCAGTGCTTATGACGAAGCTATTTTGAACGAATTGTTTGAAGAGGCTGCTCGGGAGAGGGAACTGGGCGAAGACGAGCTGGGCCTTGAACTGGTTTTTATCAGGCTTCAAACCGCTGGGCATTTTGTTTCGATGGGCAAGGTGCTGCGCGAGATCCGTCGCTGGGGGGCAGGGCCGGACGATCTGATTATCTTTCTTGATGATGACACCATCCTGGGGCCGGATGTTCTGAAAAAGACACTGCCACTGTTTGCTCTGGACATGGAGTTGCAGCTTGTAACGACCGATCAGAAAGCGATCTGCTTTGGGGCCTCCTGGATTTGCACCTGGCTGCGATTGCGGTTTGAACAGCGGCGCCAGGAGCTGTCCTCGCAGGCACTGTCAGGACGGATCCTGCCGTTTTCCGGGCGGATACGCATTCTGCGCGCGCGCGATATTTTGGACGAAAGCTTCATTTGCGCGCAAGAGGTGCATCAACAGGGGCTTGAGCAGGCGAGCCGCTTTCGCAGGCTGTCGGTTGCCGATTCAATTACCTGGTGTCACCTGCTGAAAAATAAAGGAAAAATGCTCTTTGTACCGGATGTGCACGTCTATTCGATCAGCCTGCTGAAAGGGGTTGGCTGGCACCGGATCGCGCTGCATTTGCGGCGCTGGTCGGGGCAGATGATGCAGCGCAGCGGTCAAGTGATTGCCATGGGGCCGGTGAATATCCCGACTTTTGTCTGGCTGCGGGTGGTGGACCTACGCCTGTCTGCCCTGCTGGCGATCTTTGTGCCGTTGGTTCTGCTCAGCGGAGAAATGATGCGGCCAGGGTTCGCCGCTTTCTGGATTAGCCTGGTGTTTCTCGTCCGGGTTCTACTTGGAGTTTTGGTGCTGGAATACCAGCGCAATCCATGGATCTTACTGCCCTATACGCTGTGCGTCACGTCAGTGGTTCATGGCGGCGTCACCCTGTTTGAATGGGCGAGCCGTGTTCGGCATTTCCTTTCGCCAGATGGCCCAGATGGCGCTGTCGGGTTTGGCTATATGGATCCAGATAGCGCTCCGCTGGATTGGAGCGGGCTTAGGAAAGCGGAATTCGGCGGGGCTGAGTTTAATGGCGGGGCGCAGGATGACAGGCAACCGGATAACAGGGGCCTGGATAACAGGGGCCAGTATGACAGCGGGCCAGTATGACAGCGGGCCAAGATGACAGCGGGCCAAGATGACAGCGGGCTGGGTGCTCGGTCGATTGGCGTGGACAACTCCGGGTCGGGTACACAGGAAGGCAAGCTCAACTGGCTATTGGCGCGCGATCCCGCGATCCGATTTTTGTTTCTGAATAATTTCTTTTCGGCTCACTGCCTGTGAGAAAAGTGCCCTTTCGAAGGGGTATGAGTGTCGGCAGCCCACAGGCGATTAAAACAGACCGGCCTCTTTTGCCGTCAGCGCGGCTTGGGTGCGGTTCTTTGCATCCAGCTTGCGGCAGAGCGTGCGCACGTGCAATTTGATGGTCACTTCCTGAAGATCCAGCTCGCGGGCGATTTCCTTGTTGGACAGGCCCCGGCACAGACCCTCAAGCACTTCCTGCTCTCGGGGGCTGAGTTTGTCGGCGAGCGGATGTGATGGTGCTGTTGCCTCCTGTCGCATCAGCTCAACAGGGACATAGATCTCACCGGCACTCATGAAGCGCACGGCATTAAGAAGTGATTGCGCTCCCATGGTTTTGGGGATGAATCCGATGGCCCCGGCATCCAATGCTTCGCGGGCGGTCTTGGCCGGGGCACTGCCGGATAAAATTGCGACGCCCTTGCCGTTATTGGCGGCAATCGCCTGTGTCATACCGGAAAGCCCATGCATGCCGGGCATCTGATAGTCTAGAAGAACCAGGTCAAACGGCCCATGTTGTTTGATGATTTCAAGCGCACCGGCAAGGTCTGTCGCCAGTGATACCTCAGCGCCACCCTCGGAGGTGAGGTAGGCGGAAATGGTTTCGCGAACCATATCGTGGTCGTCTGCCAGCAAAATACGCATGATAACCTTGCAGTTGCTTAAATTGATTTCTCAAAGCCTACGCGGTCAAGCGTTTCAATTCCATCAAGATTTCTGCCATTCGGACTAGGCTTGTCTCTTTTGTATAGGCCATCAGGGACGTTACATCAGGGACGTTAAAAGGGTATTTGACACCAAGACATTGTCTGAAATTGAATTTATTCTGGGCTGCTTTGAACCTCGATTTAGCACAGGATTAATAGGAAATTATCCAGAAAGAGCCAGGTTATGTTGCAACAGTTTGTTGCAGTGGATCGGGCTCCTATACGGAAGGATATAGGGCTATCCGCAGGCGCAGGTGAGCCGGGCGGTGTCTTGTGTCAGACTTGCCGGACGAATGGCACTTGATTTCTATTCGAAGTGCCATGAGAGCCGAGCCTATCAATCTGATCCATTCGTCTGATTGCGGGAGCGGCTTGACCTATTTGAGTTGGTGGCGGGATAAGCCGGAATGAGGAGAAATGACATGTTCAATTGGGGAAAGTTCCTTCCCATTGCTGCTCTGGTCGCGTTTGTGGCCTTTGGTGGACCGTCTCAGGCAGAGACTGTTTCTCAACAGGATGCGGCAGGTGTCCAATCCTCCGAAGAGATCCTGTTGACAATCGAGGTGGTCGCCGAAGCCGGGCTGACGCAGAAGTTCACCCTGTCGCAGCTGCGCGCAATGGGAGCAGAAAGTTTTGAGACCGAGACCATCTGGACCACAGGGGTGCAGCGTTTTACCGGAGTTCCGCTGGTGGATCTGATCGCGCCGCTTGAAGTAAAACAAGGGGTGCTTCAGGCGCGGGCGGTCAATGACTATATGATCGAGATCCCGCTTTCGGATGCCGTCGAGGGTGGCCCGATCATTGCCTATGAACGCAATGGCAAAACAATGCCGCTACGTTCCAAGGGACCGTTGTGGCTCGTTTACCCTTATGACAGCAATCCGGCCTATAAAACCGAAGCGATCTATTCGCGCAGCATTTGGCAATTGGAGAGCCTCAGCATCGCCACCGTCACCGAGTAGAGATTTGTAGCGACGTGAAATGGCTTGGCCTATGTCTGGAGTAAGGGTTCAAATCTGGAGGATGTTCCAGTCGGCGATCAGACCAGGGCCCGTGATAAAGGGTCGCTTTCAGGAATGAGGTTTTCAGGGCCGAGCAGGGCCGTGTCGCTGGCCGTGGCCAAGGTGCAAAGGCGTTACGGGTCTGCTGTTTTCAAATTCTTGCTGGCGCTGGTGCTGCTGGTTCTGCCACTGCTGACAGTGCAGTCTGTCCGTATGGGGCACGAAGTAGTGCAGCGCCTAGATGAGCTTTCGACGGCCGCCACCGACAATATGCAATGGGTGCTGTCTCAGGCCGAAGTTGATTTCCTCAAGCTGGACGCAGCTGTGCACGCGGTAAAAACGCCTGCTGATCTGTATCAGCTGCGGCGGCAATTCGACATCTATTACAGCCGCATTGACACCTTCCAGGAAAGCCCGCTGTTTACCGATCTGCGAGAGAACACCGCCGGTGGCAGATTGCTGGAGCGGTTGTGGCTGCGACTTGAAGCTCTGGCGACCCTGATTGATGTCGATGATGCTGATTTGATGCAGAATCTGCCACAGGTTTCGCAAAAGCTTGCGGACAATGGCGATGATGTGCGCGAGCTGGCGCTCTTTGGGGTGGTCATCCAGGTCGAAGCGACTGAAACTAAGCGTTTGCATCTGTTTTCCATCCTGCTGCGACTGGCCTGGGTCGTGCTGGCATTGTTTTTGGCGCTGGCGGTGACGGCGCTTTTGTTGGGCTGGATGTATCGCCGGGGGCGTGTTCTGGCTGCAGAACGCAGCAAGGCTGCCTCTCGAATGGAGGCGATGATTTCTTCTTCTCTAGACGCGATTCTGGTTGTTGGAAAGAACAACAAGATACAGGCGTTCAACGGCGCTGCTGAGGCAATTTTTGGCTATAGTCGCGATGAAGCGATTGGCGCTGCCATGGACGAATTGATCATCCCACCGCATCTGCGCGAAGCTCATCGTGCCGGAATGACACGCTTTCTGAAAACGGGCGAAGCCCGGGTCGCCGGGGCTGGGCGCATCCAGCTAGAGGCGCAACGCAAATCCGGCGAAATCTTCCCTGTTGAGGTCTCCTTGTCGATCAGTCGCAGCCAGGCTGATCAGGTCTTTGTTGGTTTCATTCGGGATATTTCAGACCGGGTGGCCTCTGAGGAAGAGCTGCGGCGCGCTCGCGATGATGCGCTTGCTGGGGAGCGTGCCAAGGCTAACCTGCTGACGGTGATGAGCCACGAGATGCGTACGCCTCTGACTGGTGTTCTTGGGGCGATCGATCTGTTGGAAGGCACGCATCCTGACGCCGAGCAAAGCCGCTATCTAAATGCCATGCGGGTCTCGGGAGAGCTGCTGCTGCATCATGTCAACGACGTTTTGCAGCTGTCCAGCCTCGAGGCAGGAGTCGCCCCGGAAAAATTGCAGATTTTTGATCTCAAAGAACTGATTTCAGGCTTGGTCGAAAGCCAGCAGGCGAATGCCCACAATCGCGGAAACACGTTGACGTTGCAAATTAATATCGCCGGAGGGGAAATGGTGGCTGGGCGGCCACGTGCGTTGCAGCAAGCCTTACTCAACCTGATCGGCAACGCGATCAAGTTCACTAGCAATGGCGCAGTTCTGGTGGATGTAATGCGCGGATCCGATCAGGGAATGGTAGAGTTTCATGTTTCTGATACTGGCCACGGGATCGGGTCACAGGATCTCGAGCGCATTTTCGAAGATTTCATCACCCTCGATTCCAGTTTCAAACGCGGTAGCGAGGGCACCGGCTTGGGGCTCGCCATCACTCGACGGATCGTGCAGGTGATGGGCGGCACCATCACTTGCGAGAGCGAACCGGGCGAGGGCAGTCTGTTTTCGTTGATCCTGCCGCTTCCAACGGCTCAAATGACGGCGCAGGCAGGATCTGGGTCCGGTCGCATGTCGCCGCCATGCCCGACTGGATCCAAGGGCACAATTCAGGTGCCAAGGCAGACGGCAGCTGAAATCTGCGAGGATGCAGACGGGCCAAACCATTCTTCTACCAGAATCCTTGTGGTCGAGGACAATGACATCAACCGCGAGCTGCTTCAGCACATGCTGCAACGGCAGGGGCATTTCGTGATCACGGCCTCTGGGGGCGCCGAGGCGGTGGAGGCCTGTCGCCAGGACAGTTTTGACCTGATTCTGATGGATATAAGCATGCCCGAGGTGGATGGGATTGAAGCAATCAGGCGGATCCGGGCAGCGGAATTGGCCCCGGGGATCGATATCGTTGCTCTTACGGCCCATACAGCGCCAGAAGATCATGCGCGGATCTTGAAAGCTGGCTTTGTGGAAGTGGTAACCAAGCCTGTGAGCAGTCAGAGGCTTACGGACCTCATTGCCAGTCGTACCGGATCCGAAACTGGAGCGGCGGACCTGTCGCAAAGGTCAGATATTCTCCAGTTCTTCGAAGCTCTGGGCGATGAGCGCGCCTGCGGCTTCCTGCTGAGCTATGATCGCGAGGTCGAGAGCTTTCTTGAAACCCTTCTTGCAGCCTCAGAACTTACCGCGGCCCTGCGCAGCGAGGCGCATAAACTGGCCGGATCGGCGGCGGTCTTGGGGCTTTCCTCCCTGCGCACCTGCCTTTTGGAGGTGGAGATGGCGACCGAGATGCAGGCACTTGAGAAATCGGCCATCCAACAGGCCTGGAAAAGAGCAAAATCAGTGGTTCTGGAACACTGCTAACGGGAACATCGAGATCCGTTTTATGGAGGATCTGCCATTTGTATAATGTGCCATCGCTGGTACGGTGCTTTTGGCAAAGCTCCATTGCGCCCATACCAGCTTTGCGTTCCTTCAGGATCCAAATGAACTGTGCCGCACTAAATGCTTTTCGTTTTCACGCCGCCCCTCCCTTCCGCCACCACCTTTCAATGCCCCTAGTTTTTAGGTGAATGCGCCGCTCCAGCTTTGGACACCTTCAGGGTACGGCTTCGGACAGAGTGCGGCTTCGGATTTTTTAATTGGGCCGCATCGTTGCAACCAGCTCCGCCACTTTCAGGCCGAACTTGCGCATCTCTGATTTGTTTATGATCGCGCCATTCGCCGTTAGATACATCCAATCGGTAGCTTGCAACGTATGGCCGCCAGATTCTTGGGGCAGGATAATTTCATAGGTCAATTGAACGGTCGATCCCGAAATGATGCCTTGTCCCTCTCCGACCAAATCGTCTGCAGTGGCCGTAAATGTGTTGCCCGGGCCAAGCGTTAGAAACCATTTACGATTTTGGCTTTTGCCATTGGAATAGGTGAATTCCTCGGTCAATGTGCCGCTGTCGCCTTCCCATGTGCCGACCATTTTTGCGACAAAACTGTTGGTCATTTTGCCATTTGGGCCAAAAATCAGCCCTTCCGACAGGATCTCGCCTGACAGGTGTGTCGTCAGGTCAAACTCGGGGCCTGTTTCAGTGTAATCGCTAGGCGATTGGAACCGAAAACTGAACAGAAAGGTTTTTGCAATCATGGCAAAAAGCACAATCAAGAGACAAGCGACAAGCAGTTTCATAGAGACGAACTTTCAGAGGGCAACCTTAGCGCATAGCAGAAGGCTGCAGTTTTGAGAAAACAGGGAAGGATGGCATAGGCAATGACAAGTGCACGTAGTGCTTCTGGACTGTTGTCTGCGGCAGGCGTGAAACCGTGGGTTTCCAATAAGGGTAAAGCAATTGCAGCAGCTAAAGCCAGGGCGAGCTTTCCGGCAAATGACCATATCCCAAAGGCCGTGCCTGCGCTCAGACCGGCTTTGGCCAGCGCAATGCTAAACAATGCAGGTAAGAGCACCATATCGGCCCCAAGCGCTGCACCTGAGGCAATGCAGATGAAGGCAAAGCCAACCGCATTGCCAGGTGCAAGAAACGCGGCACCAACAAAGCTGGCAATAGCAAGGGGCATGCCAATCAGCAGCGCGGTTTTTGCCCCGATCCGATGACTTAAGACGCCCCAGCCAGGCACGCTGACTCCGGCGGATAGAAAGAACAAGACCAAGAATGGTCCAGCCAGCTTTGCAAGGGTCAGGTAGTCTTGCACAAAGAAAAGAAACAGGGTTGAGGTCAAAGCCACCGGCAGGCTGTTCAGCACCGCCAGGATAAGCAGTTTTACGCCGCCAGAGTGTTGCAGGGCGGCAAAACTAAGCTGTCGCCCCATGACAACTGGTCGGACCCAAATCGGTCGCGTCAAAACCGCAGTGACAATCGCGATCGCGCCCAAAAGAAAACCAAATGCGGTATATCCCTGGCCAGAGGCTCCCAGACTGACAAGCATAGCCGGAGCGATGGCCGTCAAAATGACCCCCATCAACATCCCGCTTTCGCGGAAAGCAGCCAGGGTCATCAGGGCACGTGGTTCCGCCGATCTGGCTAAAGTTGCGCTCCGTCCGTAGAGTAAAATCATGCCCAAACTGTAGGCTGAGAACAGCAGCACTAGGATCATGACCATCTTGACCAAAACAAACGGGCCGTCCCGCAATCCAAACAAAAGCGGAAAGCCAAATGTCAGCCCCGCAGCGGCGGCCAGCGCAAAACCGGCCTGCGTCTGCGGCCAGCGATCTATGGCCCAGCCTATCAACGGGTCCTGGATCAGATCCAAAAGCCGTATCGCCAGCAGCACCACCCCAAGTGTGCCGAGACCAATTCCTAGGTTTGTTGCAGCAAATTGTGGCAGATGGATGTACAATGGAATCCCGGCACTGGCCAACATGAGAGCATAGAGGCTGATCCTCGGATAGAGCATCACTGGCCCAGAAGCGCGCGTGTGAAGCGGGGAGAACGACTGTTTTCACTTAGAAAACTGGCCATAAAGTGAGTTTTGATGCCTTTTTGGGACAGAGTGCAAACCGCGCGATCATTGCGCCAAAAGCTGACTTGATCCGGCCCTTTACTCACTGCCAGGTATCGATCTCCGGGTCTTACGCCCTGATAACAGCGCTCCAGCTGCGCACGGATCGGAGGCACATTGCTCATGGGTTTCATTTCCCGCAGCGTGGCCTCCACCAAATCATTCTGGCTGAGCTTGCGCTGATATGTCAGCTCCAGTCCAAAATCCTGTGACCAATCCAAAGGCCCGCCACCTTCGGTAAACAGGCGCGCTTCATAAACTTGTAGTCCGAGGTGTCTAAAGGTCGCCTGTCCGCGTTGTTCGGCGCCGGTCAACGCTGTGGGCACCGTCGCGGCGATACCGGCAGGCGGAACCAGGTACAGGCAGGCACAGAGGATCAGACTACGCATGGGCCAGCTCAACTTGAACAACATTTGTATGCCCAATCGAAAAAGACGCTGCACAAATCTCCAGATAATACTGCCAGTTGCGAAAGAACACTTCGTCGTGTCCCTGTTCCATGATCTTTTTTTTCTGCCCGACCAGACGTTCGGCCCAGATCCTGCAGGTCTTGGCGTAGTCCTGACCAAAGGCAAAGTTGCTTTTGACCTGAAGACCGGAGTACTTTGCCTGCTCCTCAATGATCCGGTCTGACAACAGCATTCCACCGGGAAAGACATATTGCCGGATATAGTCCGAAGAGGTGCGGTAGGTCTCAAAGAAGTCATCGGGCACCGTAATCGCCTGCAGCATCACCCGACCGCCAGTGGCCAGGTTGTGTTTTAGCGTGCTGAAATAGCTGGGCCAGTATTTTTCTCCCACGGCTTCGATCATCTCAATGGACACGATATTGTCGAATTTACCTTGAACATCGCGATAGTCGCGCAACTGAATGTCGGCCCGTCCATCCAGGCGGCAGTCTGCATAGCTATGTTGATTTTGCGAAATCGTGACGCCAGTCACATCGCGTCCTTCAGCGCTGGCCTGTTCGGCAAATCCGCCCCAGCCACAGCCGATTTCCAATACCTTCTCACCAGAGGTTAGTCGGGACAGAACGCGTTCATTTTTAAGAGTTTGCGCCTGCGCGAGATCATCACCGGTGTCGCCAAAGATGCCAGAGGAATAGGACATGCCTTCGTCGAGCCACAGCTGGTAAAATTCGTTGCCAACATCGTAATGGGCGCGAATGTTCTTGCGCGATCCGCGTTTGGAATTGGCCCGCAGCATGCGGTCAATGATCCGGAATTTGGCGCGATGAAATGGGTTTGCCTGATCATAGCTGCCCAAATGGTCGCGGTTCAACATGGCCAACGTCATCAGGCCCTCAATCGAAGGGCTGTCCCAGAGACCCTGGACATAGGCCTCGCCCAGTCCCACTTGCCCATGGGCCGCCATCGCCGAGACCGCCGCCCAATCGCGGATTTGCATCTCGGCCTCTGGCCCGTGATCTCCAAACTGATAGCGCGCGCCATCCGGTGTGCGCAGTGTCAGCCGACCTTCACGCAGTTGCGCGCAGGTCTCCAGGAATTGCGAGGTCATGGCTTTGTTCGTTAACGTCATGCTGGGATCCTTTGGGGGTCAGGGCGGTGGGGGCGTTCATCATGCGGACAATGCGCATGGCGCTGGCAATGCCGTCTTCGTGAAAGCCATGGCGGTTATACGCCCCGGCGAACCAGGTGTTGCGTTTGCCTTGCATGGCGCGCAGATCACGCTGTGCCTGCAACGCGGCCTTGTCAAAAACGGGGTGTGAAAATTTGACCTGATCGTAGATCTTGTCAGCAGCAATAGGACGCGTCGGGTTCAGCGTCACAAACAATGGGTCACTTTCGGGAATGCTCTGTAGACGGTTCATCCAATAGGTCACGCCGACGCCGCCATCCTGGCTGCGATAGGCCCAGCTTGACCAGCAGCTCCGTCGTTTTGGCATTTGACCATCGTCACAATGCAAAACGGCAGTATTAGACTGATAGCGGATTGCGCCTAGCGCCGTGCTTTCTTCTGCGGTGGCGTCTTGGCCCAGAATAGTTAGCGCCTGATCGGAATGGCAGGCAAAGACCACCTCATCATAGCTTTGGCTCCCTTGCCCCTGCGCTACCACCGTCACGCCAGAGGCGTCGCGCTTCACCTGCTCGATTGGTGTCGCAGAGTGAACTGAGCAGCCACGTGCCAAGAGCGCGGCCTCAAGGCGGCGCACATATTCAATGCTGCCGCCTTTCACAGTCCACCACTGGTGTTGTCCGGCACCAGCCAACAAGGCGTGATTGCGAAAAAAATGCACCAAGGATTTTGCCGGAAAGGCATCCACATCGGTCACCGGCGTTGACCAGATCGCACCACACATCGGCATCAGGTAGTTGTCGCGAAACCAACGCCCCAGTCCCAGCTCCGCCACCAGCTCACCAATTGTTTTGTTATCATCCGTCGCAGCGGCTTCGGCTTCTTTTCCAAAACGCAGGATGTCATAGACCATTTTGTAAAACTGCGGCCTAGCAAGATTTCGTTTCTGTGCGCAAATCGCGGCGAGACTGTTCAACCCGTACTCGATCCTGCCGTCGTCGATACTGGCACAAAAACTCATTTCGCTTTTGATCACTGGTACATCAAGCTCGCGAAACAGGCGTGTCAGATAGGGATAGGTCGCGTAATTGAAAACGATAAACCCTGTATCGACAGGCTGTTGACCTGTCTTTCCTGCCAAAACAGTACGTGCATGCCCACCCAATTGCGGCGCTGCCTCATAGAGGGTCACGTCATGATGAGAGGACAGGTAGTAGGCCGCAGCGAGGCCGGAAATACCGCCTCCTATGATGGCGATCTTGCGGCGCGGGCCTTGGGTTTGATCCAGCATACGGTCCTCGTTTTGGCTTAGGTTCAAAAAGGAATACGCAGGGACTTGAAAAGTGGATCACTTATTGTTTGAGAAAGCGAAGATCAGAAGTGATCCGATCGCCGCTTTGTTCCGTATTGAAACCATGATCGAAATTGTCTCAGCCCAAACCTATCACGCCCGTCGTGGCAGTCTGAAAAATGCCTTTCGCTATGGCGTCGACTATGTGTTGACCGATATGGCAACTGGCGCGCCGCCGCTTTTATCGCGCAACCGGTTCAACCTGTTTTCGATTCAGGACCGGCATCATGGTGGCCCGCGCGGAGGAGGGCAGGGAGTCGCCTGGTTTCAAAAAGAATTGCAACGACGCGGGTTACCGCTCGAAAAGGCGCAGCTCTTGCTTTTGACTCAACCCAGTTTCCTATGGTTTCATTTCAATCCGGTGAGCTTTTGGATCGCTGTCATCGATGGTACACCGCGCGCCTTTGTCGCTGAGGTGAACAACACCTTTGGCCATCGCCATTGCTACTTTTGTGCGCATGCGGATTTTCGCCCGATCAAGCGGGAAGACCAGATCGAGGCGAGAAAGCTGATGCATGTCTCACCGTTCCAGCAGGTCGCCGGGCAGTATGGCTTCAACTTTGAGATGACAGAGCAGGCGTTTAATATCCGAATTTCCTACAAAAATGGTGATCAGGGCGTTTTGGCGACGTTGAATGGCTTGCGAACCCCAATAACCACAGGTGCCTTGGCAAAGGCTGCAGTTCGGCGCCCGTTTGGTGCGGTGCGGGTGGTGGCACTCATTTATTGGCAGGCATTGAAGCTTTTTCTCAAAGGAGCGCCGTTTTTGCGAAAGCCCGAACCGCCAACGCCGCTTGTCTCCGATGCCAAAGCCAGTGGGACAGGATCGTGAACCCGCTCCAGGGCAAAACCTACTGGTTGGTCGGTGCCAGCGAAGGCCTGGGCCGCGAGATCGCCAAAGAGCTGGTGGCTGCTGGGGCACATGTGATCCTTTCCGCACGCTCTGAGGTGCGTCTGAAAGACCTGGCTCAAACACTCGGGGCTGCGAGGCCTCTGGTGATGGATGTGACCGATTCACATTCCGTTGAAAACGCAGCTAAAGCCGTGGGCTCCATTGATGGCGTGATCTACAACGCCGGTGCCTATGAACCGATGCGCAGTCAGGAGTGGGACAGCGGCGCTGCGATAGCAATGCTGGAGGTGAATTTTACTGGTGCATTGCGGGTTCTGGGGCACGTTGTGCCGCAGTTTGTCTCCAAAGGACAAGGGGATGTCACGCTGATTGGGTCACTGGCCGGGTATCACGGCTTGCCCGCTGCCATTGGCTATGGCGCAAGTAAGTCTGCCTTGATGAGCCTGGCGGAAACGATGCGGCACGACCTGAAGGGCAGCGGTATCACTGTACGTATTGTTAATCCCGGTTTTATCAAAACGCGGCTCACTGATAAAAACAGTTTTGCGATGCCACAGTTGATGTCGGCGGAAATGGCGGCAGCCCATGTTTTGAGGGCCATGAAGCGCCGAGGTTTTAGAACGGATTTTCCACGACCTTTTTCCTGGGTCATCAAGATCTTGCATCTGCTACCTGACTGGATTGTGTATCGCGGTAAATAGGAAGGCCCCGCGCAGCGCGACGGGGCCCGTGATTTTGCTTAGTGACAGGCCGGACGCTTCCCAGGCAGCAAAACCTTGTCGATCACATGGATCACACCATTTTCAGCCAGAATATCCGCGATCACCACATTTGCAATTTTACCAGAACCATCTGCAATGCTCACACCGTCACGACCTGAGGTGATGCAGAGACGTTCGCTTGCCAGCAGTGGTTTGAAATAGTTTGAACCGGCTGGGATCATGTCGGCGGACAGTTTGCGGTCATCGACATGGTACAAAAGCACATTGGTCAATTGATCCTTGTTTTCTGGCTTCAACAGGGTTTCAACGGTGCCCTCTGGCAGCGCTGCGAAGGCGTCATTCACTGGCGCATAGACTGTGAAAGGCCCTGGGCCAGAGAGCGCCTGGGCCAAACCAGCGGCCCCTACAGCAGCCACAAGAGTCGAAAAACGTTCGTCAGCAGCGGCGATCTCGACAATTGTGTCGGCCTGCGCGCTCACGGCGGCGGCGGACAAAACGAGGGCTACACATGCGGATTTGAAACTGGTTTTCATAATCTGTCTCCTTGGACGTTGTGGGCGTATCACCCTTAGCAGTTTAGGTTCGTACAAAGGATACGTTTCGGGGCGTGGTGCGGATTTCGAGATCACGGAAATGTTATTTATTATAAGGGTTTAACAAAAAAAGACCCGCAGGTTGCGGGTCTTTGTCGACGTGGAGTTCAGCCCGTCGCTAGATGCGAAAAATAGGTTGCAAAAGTCGCGGCAGGAAAGCGTTAAACCGCAGGGGCGCATCCGTTGCAGCAAGGCAAATGCAAGCGTCCCCGGCATCGGCAATCGGCGTATGTTCCAGATCTTCGTCGCCAATTTCAACATCACCGACGCCAAAGCGTCCGGTTTCATCGCTAAAGCTCCCTTGCAGGACCAGCGTCAGTTCAAGGCCATTGTGGCTATGATCCGGAACCGCTTGCCCAGCAGGGATATAGAGCAGGCGCACAGATCCGCCGTGGGATTCAGACAGGATGCTTTGCTTGACGCCCATTCCAAGCGGCTTCCAGCGGGGTGGTTTGCCTTTGAGCGCCGCCATGACTGGGCCGGGATAGCAGCCTTGCGCATCATAGACGGGTTCGGGCCGGGTGGGTGCGTCCAGCATCGCCATCAAATCAGTTTTCAGTCCAGAGGACACCGCCATATGATCGGCCCCTTCAAGCAATGCACCACCGACGGCTTGATGCGCCCCAAGAGAGGCGTTGCACTCGGCGCAGAGCGAAACATGGGCGGCAACTACCACTGCAAATGGGTGTGGCAAGGTTCCCGAGACATAGGCGGCCATCATGGCATCCGGGATGTGATGTGTGATCGCAGACATCTAGCGCAACCCCTTCAACTCTTTTCGCAATCGGCGAAGTCCCAGCCGAATGCGTGATTTCACAGTGCCAAGTGGCAGGCCGGTTTGAACACTAATCTCCTTGTGTGTAAGATCACCAAGGTAGGCCTTCTCGATCATTTCTTTTTGGTCTGGCTGAAGCTGTTCAATTGCAGCTTTTAATTGCTTGGCTTCTTGATCAAACGCGAGGATTTGACTGGCATCGGCTTCAGAGCCAGGATCGTGGGCCAATTCCTCGGGTATAGGTCGGTTTTCTTTCCGAACAATATCAATCTGCCTGTTACGGGCGATTTGATAAATCCAGGCCGAGGCCTGGGCACGGTGGGGATCGAACAACGAAGCCTTGCGCCAAACGGTCAGCATGACATCTTGAACGATCTCTTCAGCCTGTGCAGAACCATTGCCGTTGCGCATCACAAATCCTTTCAGACGCGGCGCAAAGTAATCAAACAGCTCACCAAAGGCAGCTCGGTCTCGCTGGTCCCTGACCGCAACAAGCCAAACCGTCAGTTGAGACGTTTTCTGCTGTTCTTGCAGCACAGTAGATCCAGTTTTTGGTGGCCGATGATACCGACGGCCTACAGGGGGAGGGGCTAAGGTTGTTGTGATCATAATCAAATTACGGATGAGGGCAAATTTTGGATCACTAGAAAATTGAAAAAAACGCAAAACAGAGCATTCCGGTCATGGTCGCGCCTGCGTACAGTGCCTTGGGGTGGATACAATCAGCCCGGCCCATCCCTAGTTCTGGAGCGCGCTTATATTGTGGATCTGACCGTTTCCGGGCGCAGCTATGCCGAGATGGATGCGCTCGACCTAGCTCAGCACGCTGCGGCCCACGCGGCGGATGGCATCTGGGATGGCGACACCTTCACCAATCCCTACTTGCTGGGATGAGGTTCGGACGGATGAGCGAGGCATCGTTGCACAAATGGGTTGATAGGATTCACTGTATGAAACCAGCGTGATAGCTGAAGGCATGGGCAGCTGTGCACCTACGAAATACAAGACCAAGAATTGGTCGTCGTACAATGACAGCTTGAAGCAGCGCGGGTCGTTGTCGATCTGGTTTGATCCCGAGATGGTTTGGACGCCGCCCTCAAGCGGCAAGCGGGGGCGTCAACGGCAATTCAGTGACGCGGCTATCCAAACTTGTCTGACCATGAAAGTACTGTTCGGCATGCCGCTGCGCCAAACAAATGGGCTTGTCCAGAGCCTGCTACGGTTGGTTGGCTTGGATTGGGTGGTGCCCGATTTCAGCACTTTATGCCGTCGCCAGAAGACCCAGACGACACTGAACGTAAACCTATCATATCGCGGTTCCTCGGGACCGCTGAACCTCCTCATCGACAGCACAGGCATCAAAGCCGAAGGTGAAGGCCCCCTCTCGGTGATGCAGGCATCACCTGCCGGTCAGTGGATGCATTGTATAAAATTACTCGGCCAATCGTTGATGGCGAGGGATTTTGATCGGCAGGTTGCCGAAATTCAAATCCGCTTCGCGGTGCTGAACCGCTACACCGCCCTTGGTATACCTGTCACGGAACCTGTAGGCTAAGTCCGGCTGGGGTAAGGGGAAGCACGTCCAAACCCTGATTTGTGCAACAAAGCCCCGCTACAGCTAAATCACACGCAGAGGCATTCGCAGATATTCCAACAAAAAGAATACGTAAAACGAATAATGTGAAAAAGATTTACATAGATACTTGAAGAGGAGACCCGCCACACCGATATCCAGTAATGTGAACAACATTTACATTCACTCAAACCTGGAGACACAATATGACCGCTGTGACCTCACCTGCCTCCTCCAGCCATCAAGGCTGGTTCACCCGCAGTGAAGCTTGGCTGGACCAAAGAGGCAAAGGCGCCTGGATTGCCGCCATGGTTCTTGGCTTTGTCTTTTTCTGGCCAATCGGCCTCGCCCTTCTTTTCTACATGATCTGGAGCAAACGCATGTTCAATAAATCCTGCCGCACCCACAGCTGGAAACCCTGGGCTCGCCACGGCATGTCCGCAATGAAACCCTCTGGGAATTCCGCATTTGACGCCTACAAAGAAGACACGTTGCGCCGTCTTGAACAGGAGCAGAACGATTTTGAGACCTTCCTGCAGCGCCTGCGTGACGCTAAAGACAAGGCCGAATTCGACGAGTTCATGGATGAACGCAGCGCCGCCCCTGAAGCCGATGAATCCGCCGAAGAAGCTGAGGCAGCTGCCAAGGCCCACTAGTCTTGATGACCTCGAGCCCTCTTCGTCCGACTGGACGGGGAGGGTCGACCTGTCCAGTCTGTCCAGTCTCCCCCATAACTTCCCAACCCCCCCACAAAACAAGGACCCCCGCCGATGAACGCCCTGCCAGACCCTGACTATCAGGCCGAATTCTACGCCTCGGTTGCCTTCAAACGGCTGATAGCCTGGGGGTTGGACAGTATCGTCATTGTGGCCTTGTGTCTGTTGGCAATCCCCCTGACCGGTTTTCTCGGCTTGTTTATCTGGCCGCTTCTGTATCTGGTGGTTGGCTTTGTCTACCGAACCGTCACGATCGCGAATGGCTCCGCCACATGGGGGATGCGGTTTGCAGGGCTGGAGTTGCGAAACCTCTCCGGGCAACGCCTGGATACGGCTCAGGCCACGCTGCACACTGCAGGCTACACCCTGTCCCTGGCTGTGCCGGTTCTGCAGGTGATTTCCATCATCATGATGCTGACCACTGCTCGAGGACAAGGTTTGAGTGACGCATTGCTGGGCACCGCCATGCTCAACCGTCGGGCTTGATTGCCCTTGTGTGCTCGGGGGACCTAAGCTTTTACAGATTTGCCCCCGAGATCACCTAAAGGCGTGCTTCCCTTTACTATGGCACCCAGCGGGCGATTTGCATCGCGACCCAATCGAGAAGAGGCGCAGGCTGGCTAAGCAGCCTGCGCCTCTTATTCCCACTCCATCTCTTCATAGGTGGCTTGAGCATTGCGGCCCGCCAATGCATCGAACTGCGCCAGATGAGCCCATGCGGACTGGTCAATCTTTGGAGCGTCAATGATATCACCGCCATCTTCGATCAGCGCGCCGATTTGTGTGCGCAGGTTGACCAGATAGTCGTAGGTGTCGCGCCGCGCCGTGGCCAGATTAGTGGCGGGTCCATGCCCGGGTACGATATGCGCAGGTTTTAATGCTGCCATCGCGTCGAATACCGAGATCCAGCTATCCGTGTCGCGCGCGGGCCCATTCCCCAGAAGACGGTCCACATAGACGATATCGCCGGTAAACATCACATCGCGCGCTTCCAGCCAGACAAAACTGTCACCAAGCGTGTGCGCCGGTCCACGATGGATGATTTCAAAGCTGAAACCTCCGACGTCGAGCTGATAGTCGTTTGCGAAAGTAACATCGGCATAGGCAGGCTCGGTCCCATCCAGCCCATCGCCCAGAAAATGTGCCAGAGCGCTCAGGTGTTGTGAGGCGCGGGCGTGGTGATCTTCGACCGCCGCATCAGATGCAATCACGGTCGCCCCCTGGGCCTGCCAGTAGCCATTGCCGAGCCAGCGGTGATCCTGCCCGCCTGTGTTGATGACGTAAGCGACGGACTGATCGGTGACACTGCGGACCACCTCATGCAGCGCCTCCGCCCCTTGCCACGACCCACCAGGATCCACGAGCACGGCCCCATCCTGCGTCACAACCAGACCGAAGGTTGCGTTATTGGCAAGATTGGCCGGACTACGTTGCGCGGTTTCGCCGACGATGGCCCAGACATTGTCAGTGACGGGCTGTACCGTCAGACTGCCGGTCAGGTTTTCGGCCATCGCAAGGCCCGGCAGTGCCAACAGCGCTGCGATTATCAATTTGATCTTCAAGTGTTTTCCTCCCAGAAAATTCCGATCAGGCTGTGAGCCAGCCTTCGAGTTTGGCCGCGTCCGGCAGGCCACCGGCATGGACCAGCTTGCCGTCGACCGAAATACCGGGCGTCGACATGACCCCTGCCATGGCGATTTCGCGCGGGTTAGAAACCTTCTCGACCGCGACCTCCATGCCCAGCTTGGCGGCGACTTCCTTGACCATGGTTTCTGTGGCTTCACAGCGTTTGCAGCCGGGGCCGTAGACTTTGACGTTTTTCATTGTGGATAGCCTTTCAAAGTGTGATGTCGACCTGCCGGGCGGCAAAAATCGCGCGCTGCAGCGCCGTTTATAGCAAGGCGTTGAACAGGAAGCCGGTGGCGAGGATGCCGGACGCGACCACTGCGAGAAAAATCGCGATCAAGCGCAGGGTTAGGACCTGTTTGAGGATGATCATTTCAGGGAGCGACAGCGCGATCACCGACATCATGAAAGCCAGTGTCGTGCCGAGTGCCGCGCCCTTGCCCAAGAGAGCTTCGACAATGGGGATGACCCCCGCCGCATTGGTGTACATCGGCACGCCGACGACAACAGCCGCAGGAACCGACCACCAGGCCTCACCACCCATGATCCGCAGCATCAGTTCTTCGGGCACATAGCCGTGGATCGCAGCTCCTATGCCGATGCCGACCAGTACCCAGATCCAGACCTTGCCGACAATCTCGCGCACCTGTTCAAGGCCAATCCTGAGACGATCAACCAGCGTCAGGCTCTCTTCTGGAAGGGCGCTGACAGGCCCCGCGTTCAATTCGCGGACCCAGTCTTGCAGATAGCGTTCCAAACCCATTCGACCAAGGACGAACCCCGCACCCGTGGCGATGCTGAAACCAAAGACGAGATAGATCGTGGCGATCTGCCAGCCAACAAGGCCATAGAGCAAGCCAAGCCCCACAGGCCCAACCATCGGCCCTGCAATCAGAAACGAAAAGGTCACGCCCAGTGGAATGCCCGCAGAGACGAAACCGATAAAAAGCGGCACCGAAGAGCAGGAACAAAACGGTGTCAGTACCCCCAGAGCGGCTGCCAGCGGGTAGCCCCAGATCTGGCTCTTACCGGCCAGAATCGCACGGGTCTTTTCCGGGCTGAACCAGCTTCGCAGAACTCCGGTCACAAAGACGATACCGGTCAGCAGTATCAGCACCTTGGGAACGTCATAGACAAAAAAGGCGATTGCTTCACCTGTATGGCTCTCCCGGTCCACCGGAAACAAGCCGGTGACCCATTCGGAAAAGGGGATCAGCTGGCCATACAGAACATAGAGGACTAGCCCCGCAAGGGAGACGCCGAGAACCCATCGCCAGTCGTCCAGCCCGCGATCTGCCGGGGTATCGGTAGCTGTGTCATGTGTTTCGATGGTCATGCGACTTTCTTCCCCTCCAAAACGCTTTCGGCAATCAGAACCGCGTCGATGACTGCGGCATGTTCTTTTGCGAGATCCGGGTTCCGCATGTAGCGCACCCATTGCGCATCGCGCCGATCAAGCACGGGCCCGGCTTCGCGCAACGCCTTCATGTGCCGCGACATCCGACTCTGGCTGACATTCAGTCGCGCCATCAGTTCGCAAACACAGTACTCCCCCACTCCAGAGAGGAGCGAGAGCCGCGCGGCGGGTCGGGTCGCACAGGGCTTGCATGATCTGTCGCATAGAGATCTCCACATTCATGGTGGGGAATATGTCGAGACGCGCATATGCGCATTGACCCAAGTCAAACCTAGGCTGACTTGGGGGAGCCCTTGAGCAGCGCCACTTGGGTGGTCCAACTTGAAAGTTAGTGCATGATTGGCCGTTGGTCCATCTGGATGATGGTCTCTGGCGCAGGTGGGCGGTAGCCCAATGCACTATGGGGTCGTTTGGTATTGTAGTATTTTCTCCAGTTTTCGATGATGATTTGGGCTTCACGTGGCTTTGTTGTACAAATCGGGTGAGGGATTCATTTCGTGAATCCAGCATGGTAGCTGGAGTATATG
>NZ_CYSG01000013.1 GCF_001457775.1 Phaeobacter sp. CECT 5382 | reverse complement strand
CTGCCTTTTGCAGGTCAAGCATCTGTTTGCCGACTTCTTTTTGCAAACGCCCAAAATGCTATCCGGGCGGAATGAATATCTGCACGTCGGGCGCGCCCAGCACGCAGGTGTTCATGCCCTTGGCTCCGTTGCGGTTTTTGTAATCATGGGCGCGTCAGTCGACTTTATCGTGGCCATCTGCCTGCTGGAATGGGTGGTGCATTTCCATATCGATTATGGCAAAGCGCATTACTCGGAAAAGAAAGAGCTGACCCCGCAAAACGCTGTGTTCTGGCGCGCCATGGGCACCGACCAATGCCTGCATCAGCTTACCTATGTCGCGATGACCGCAGCGTGGGTCAAATGCGTCGCGATATAGCCTGCAGCGCCTTTGACGGCTCCCCAGCCAGACTCTACGGCATTACAGGCCGATCCCGCTTGATAGTACGCAACACCACATTGGTCTGCGCACTGGCCACGGCTGGCAGGCGAAACAGGAAATCTTCGAGAAACCGGTTATAGGCCTCCAGATCCGGGGCCAGCACCCGCAGATGGTAGTCCGACTGCCCCGTAGTGGCATAGCATTCCTGTACCAATGGGCTATGTTCAACCGCGCGAATGAATTCCACCAGTTTTTCCGGGTCATGCCGGGTCAGATGCACATGCACGATGGCCTGAAACCCCAGCCCCATGGCCGGTGCGTTGACCACGGCGCCATAGCGCTCGATCACACCGGTCTCTTCCAGCGCACGCACGCGGCGCCATAGTGCCGAGGCTGACATCCCGACCCGTTCTGCCAGCTCCGCGTTCGAGATGCGAGAATCTTCCTGCAAAAGGCGCAAAATCTGTCGGTCACGGTCGTCCAACGGCTGCATTTCGAATACTCCATCCACAAAAGGGGGCTTATACGGTTCATTTAGCCATTTGAAGACAGAAATCCAGTAATTCAGACAGATCTTTTCACCCAAGGTGAAATATCCTGCCGCAAAGACCTGATTATGCGCAAGGACACGCCACGATGACCGAGCTGAGCCACGAATTCCGCAGCTACCAACTTGACGACCGCTACGACAACACCACCGGCCGGGTGTTTCTCACCGGCACCCAGGCCCTGGCTCGAATCATGTTGGATCAGTCCCGCCGCGACCAAAGCGCGGGTCACAAGACCGCCGGTTTCGTCTCGGGCTATCGTGGGTCACCCCTGGGGGCCGTTGATCTGGAATTCTGGCGCTCGCGTAAGCGGATGGAAGAACACCGGGTCAAATTCATGCCTGCTGTCAACGAAGACCTGGGCGCCACCGCCGTTCTTGGCGCGCAGCAAGCCATTCTGGACCCCCATTGCGAGGTCGAGGGCGTGTTTTCCATGTGGTATGGCAAGGGCCCCGGTGTTGATCGGTCTGGGGATGCGCTGAAGCACGGCAATGCCTATGGGTCGTCCTCCAAGGGTGGCGTTCTGGTGGTGGCGGGTGATGACCACGGCTGTGTCAGCTCTTCGATGCCGCATCAATCCGACGTCGCCTTTATGTCCTGGTTCATGCCGGTGCTGAACCCGGCGGATGTCTCCGAATTCCTTTCTTACGGCGAATACGGCTTTGCCCTGTCGCGCTATTCCGGCACCTGGGTCGGCTTCAAGGCGGTCTCAGAAACCGTAGAAAGTGCACGTTCCGTGGAGCTGCAAACGGACCGTGACTTCACCTATCCTGAGCTGCCCGAATACCCAGGCGGGCTGCATATCCGCCGCGCCGATCTGCCCTCCCCCGAAATCGAGACCCGCATCCGCGCCAAGATCAAAGCCGTGCGCGCCTTTGCCGAGGCCAACCCGATTGACCGGCGCATCTATGACGTTGACGCGGCCAAGTTCGGCTTTGTCACCACCGGCAAAGGCCATCTGGACCTGATGGAGGCCCTGCGTCTGTTGGGCCTTGATGAAGATGCCTGTCGCGCCTTGGGCATTGATATCTACAAGGTCGGCATGGTCTGGCCGCTGGCCCGCCCCGAGGCCCTGCGATTTATGCGCGGCAAAGAAGAAGTGCTAGTGGTCGAAGAGAAACGCGGCATCATCGAAAGCCAATTCAAGGAATATTTCTACGACTGGCCCGGCGACAAACCCAACAAGATGGTCGGCAAATACGACAGCGCAGGCGAGCCGCTGATCCCCTGGACCGGCGAGCTGAGCCCGCTGATGCTGGCCCCAATCGTGGCGGCCCGTCTTGATGCGTTCTTCCCCGACCAAAACCTGCCCGCCAAGGCCGCTGCTCTGCTGGCAGAGCCACCCAAGCTGATCAATGTGGCTGGTGCCAATCGCACCCCCTATTTCTGCTCGGGTTGTCCGCATAACACTTCGACCAAACTGCCCGAGGGCAGTGAGGCTAAATCAGGTATCGGCTGCCACGTCATGGCCAGCTGGATGGATCGCGACACCGCCGGTTATGCCCAGATGGGCGGCGAAGGGGTGCCCTGGACGGTTGCTTCGCAGTTCAACGGTGGCAAACACGTGTTTCAGAACCTGGGCGAAGGCACCTGGTATCACTCGGGCTCCTTAGCGATCCGCCAGGCTGTCGCCGCCAATACCAATATCACCTACAAGATCCTGTATAATGATGCCGTTGCCATGACCGGCGGCCAGCCTGTCGACGGGCCAGTCAGCGTCACCGGCATTGCCCAGACCTGTCGTGCCGAAGGCGTTCAGCGGATTGCCTTGGTGTCGGATGACATCGACAAATTCCATCGCGGTGATTTCCCAAGCGGCACCACCTTCCATGATCGTGCCGATATGGATCTGGTGCAGCGTGAGCTGCGTGACATAAAAGGTGTTACCTGCCTGATCTATGAGCAGACCTGCGCCACCGAAAAGCGCCGTCGCCGCAAACGTGGCGCGCTGGAAGACCCCAAGAAGTTCGCCTTCATCAACGATCTGGTTTGCGAAGGCTGCGGCGACTGCTCTGTCGAGAGCAACTGCCTGAGCGTGGAGCCCAAAGAAACTGCCTTTGGCCGCAAGCGCAAGATCAACCTGTCCAGCTGCAACAAGGACTTTTCCTGCCTCAACGGTTTCTGCCCCAGCTTTGTCACCGTTGAGGGTGGCGCGCGGCGCAAAAAACTGCCCGCAGGTCTGGACCGTGATGCGCTGGCCGCCAAGCTACCCGCCCCCGAACTGCCATCACTCACGGAGCCGTTCGATCTTCTGGTCACTGGGGTGGGTGGCACTGGCGTCGTCACCGTTGGCGCGCTGATCACCATGGCGGCGCACCTCGAAGGTAAAGGCTCCAGCGTGCTGGATTTCACCGGCTTTGCGCAGAAATTCGGCACCGTGCTCAGCTATATTCGCCTCTCCACCAGCCCCGAGAGCCTCAACCAGGTGCGCATCGATCAGGCCGCCGCAGATGCGGTGATCGGCTGCGACGTGGTGGTCAGCTCTGCACCCAAAGCCTCGGCGCATTATCGTGCGGGCACCCGCATCGTGCTGAACCGCGCTGAGATGCCCACCGGCGATCTGGTACTGCGCCGCGACGCCGATCTGATGGCGGGCCTGCGCGAGCGCGAAATCGCCGCCGCCGTCGGCCCGGAGAACCTCTCAGGCTTTAACGCCAACGAGGCCGCAGAGGCCCTGTTGGGGGATGCGGTTCTTGCCAATGTGATGATGCTTGGCTTTGCCTGGCAGCAGGGGTTGGTGCCGGTCAGCGGTGCAGCCCTCGATCAGGCGATTGAGCTGAACGGCGTTGCGATCGAGAAAAACCGCCTAGCCTTTACCATCGGACGCGCCATGGCGGTGGATCCGGATCTGGTGTCGCAGTTTTACAACGAAGAAGCTGTAGCCGAAGAGACTCTGGAACAGATCATCGACCGCCGGGCGGTGTTTCTGACCGGGTATCAGGATCCCGCCTACGCCGCCCGCTACAGCGAAACACTGGCGAAGTTCACTAGCCTTCTGCCACTGGACGCCAAAGAAGAGCTGACGCAGGCTGCGGCCAAATCCCTGTTCAAACTGATGGCCTACAAGGATGAATTCGAAGTAGCACGCCTGATGACCGGAGAGGGATTCAAGGATCAGATTGCCGAAGAATTCGAAGGCAACTACAGCGTCAACTACCACATGGCGCCGCCGCTTCTGAGCCGCAAAAAGGACGCGCGTGGCCGCCCCGTCAAAAAGGCCTTTGGCCCCTGGCTGCGCCCGGCCTTGTCGCTTTTGACCCGTGGCAAACGCCTGCGCGGCACGCCACTCAACCTCTTTGGCTATCACGAAGAGGCCCGCCTGCACCGCAGCCTTCTGGCCTGGTATGAGGCGGCCCTTCGCACTGTTGCGAACAGCTACAACGGCGAAAAACACCGTGCCTGCCTCGATATCCTGACCGCCCCCATGGAAATTCGAGGCTATGGCCCGGTTCGTCAGGATGCGGCTCACAAGCATCGCGCCGCGGCCGAACGCTTGTTGAAACAACTCTGAGGCAAGCCTTCAGCAAAAACGAAATGGCCCCAGTTGGGGCCATTCTTCTGTCTGCATCCTACCTGCCTGCATCCAACAGGGCTGCCGATTTCAAAGATCCCGTTTTACAGATCCCAGTGTTTCTCGGTAAAGGCTGCAAAATCAGCCAGTTCTTCCTCACTCGGCTCAACGCCAGTAAAGACCTTCAGATAATACGGCGTCATCTGTAGACGATGCGCGTGGCTTTCATTGGGTTCGGCCATGTCATAGCCCAGCTGCATGTAATACAGCACCTTAGCCCGGGTCATGGCCTCCAGATCCGGGCAGCCATAGCGCGCGAACATTTTGGTCAAGGCCTCAACCCGACGCGCATCCGACCGGTCCAGCAAGCTACGCACCTTGCCGGAGCGCCGCGCCCAGTCGCGCACCGCAAAATCCAGTGCCGTGTTGAACAGCGCCGGGTTGGCGATGCAGTGAAACACATTCAACACAGCTGCCGTGATGGTATCTGCCGAAGCTTCAGCGCGGGCGACCATGGCGACAGTATTGGTTTGCTCCCAGGTTTTCAGCAGCGCGTCCAGTAGGTCCTGACGCGATTTGAAATACCAGTAAAACGAAGAGCGCGACACATGCATGCGTTCGGCCAGCGCCAGCACTTTGACCTGCTCGACCCCGTCGGTGATCAGCACGTCCATTGCCACATTCAGCCAGTCCTCGCGGGTGACTTTGACATTGCCCACCAGAGGTTCGGCACTGGGGTCATCACGGTGTAAAAGCGGCTTGCGCGACATGTCTCATTTCACTCTCATTCAGTTGACGCATCCTGCGATCCACAGCCAGGCTTGTCCAGTCTGCCTGCGGATCGCATTGATAGCGCCAAACGTTTAGAGCTGCGCGCTGGGGCGAGCCTTGATGGCAGCGTGCCAGGCAAGTGTGGCGCTGTTATCTTCGGGAATGCGCAGTTTGACGACGCGGGCAAATTCCACAAAGACAAAGGCCGAAATATCCGCAAGGGTAAAGTCTTCGCCGGCTAGATAGGGGCTTTGGCTCAGACGCTCTTCGAGCATGTCAAAAAAGCGCGCGGTGCGGGCTACACCACGTTCGGCCAGTTCCGGCAGCTGAGCGTAGTTGTCCGGTCCCGGAATGGCACGGTCCTGAAACGCGGGATGCGTTTTGCGCAGGGTTTCAGCGATGGGCGCGCCGCCTTGCTGTTCGACGATGGAATTCCACATCAGAACCAGCCCCTTTTCATCCGCGGTGCGCCCCATCAGGGCGGGTTCTGGCTGATACGCCTCGAGGTAGGCCGCGATGCCCAGGTTTTCAGTCAGAACCGTACCTGCATCCGTGACCAGAACCGGGATCGTGGCACCTGGGTTGACCGCGCGAAAAGCCGCGCTCAGCTGCTCTCCCTTGGCGATAGAGATATCGTGGGTTTCCGGCGCAAGCCCTTTTTCGGCCAAAAACATCCGCGCCCGGCGCGGATTGGGCGCGGTGGAACAATCGTAAAAAATCATCAAGGAGCCTCCCTCGTTCGGCGATCAGTGGTCGGCCCGCAGCCTAAGAGGGCCGACCCGAAAGAGACCAGCGTAACCAAACGTCCCAAAACTATTTTGCCGACAGACGGATCAGGCGTCGCGGCGATAGATGAAGCAACGGCCTTCGACGGCCTCGGGCGGCAATGGCATCTCGCGCAGGGTTTCGAAATACATCCGGTCCGATGAAACCATCAGCCCGCCAACCGCCAGAATCGGCTCGACCAGCGGCGAAATCAGCCGCGCAAAGGCATCGTTCTTTTCCCGGTTGTGCCCGCCAAGATCGGCATGAATGAGGCTGGCAGTGGCTCCAAAGCGACTCAGGGCCGCAGGAAGAGTTTCGCGCACATCGCCCAGAATGGTCAGATCCTCTGGGGGTGTACTGTCCGGGTGCGACGCAACCGCGCGTTCAAACACAAACAGATCGCGACCCGAAATATTGTGTTTCATGTGGTGATAGGTGCGACCATTGCCCAGCCCCAGTTCAAACACAGGTCCAGCCAGCGCTGCTGTTTCACGGATCCCGTAGTCCAGGCAGGCGCGTTGCGACACCATACGATCGATAAATAGATCCAGTCGAGTGCTCATGCCAGGTCTCCTATGGTCAATGTGCGCGGGATGGCCAGGATGGCTGACCCTGGCTCTGATCTGCCAGATCTCGCCACAAATGTGTAGCACTTGCCATCTATCACAAGCGTCGGACGCATAAATTGTGGCCCTGCGGTGCCGCTGGATCAATTTTTCTTCAGCAAAGCGGTGCTATGGTAAATGGGGTTTGACTAGACTGACGCCTGCGCGCGATGGTGAACCAAAAAAACAGGGGAAAACGGGACACATAATGTCTGGATATAAACACAACGACGGGCAGCGCTGAATGGCGCCTCTGCTCTCTGTCAAAAATCTCAGCATCGGTTTTGGCAAAGATGACTCCGTCGTGCAGGATGTCAGCTTTGATGTCGCCCCTGGTGAGACCCTGGCGCTGGTCGGCGAAAGCGGATCCGGCAAGACGATCACGTGTCGTGCGGTCCTGCGTATTCTGCCCAAGGCGGCCCAGATCCGGTCCGGCAGCATCCACATGCAATGTGCACAAGGCCCCACCGATCTGGTCACTCTGGAAGAGCGTAAAATGCGCGATCTTCGCGGCAATCAGGTAGCGATGATCTTTCAGGAGCCGATGCGGTCGCTGTCGCCCCTGCACCGGATCGGTAATCAGGTCGCCGAAGTCCTTTGGCTGCATGGTCGCAAAAGCGAAGCCGAAGCCAAGAAAGAAGTGCTTGCCTGTTTCGAGCGCGTCGGCTTTCCCGACCCGGAACGCACCTATAGCTCCTACCCGTTTGAGCTCTCGGGCGGCATGCGCCAGCGCGCCATGATCGCCATGGCCATGGTCGCCAAACCGCAGCTTTTGATCGCGGACGAGCCAACAACCGCGCTCGACGTCACAACACAGGCGCAGGTGCTGGGCCTGATGAAAGAGCTACAGCGCGACACCGGCATGGCGATGATCCTGGTGACCCATGATCTGGGCGTTGTGGCAAACATGGCCGAACAGGTCGTGGTCATGCACAAAGGCCGCGTGATGGAGGCAGGCTCCGCCGAGCCGCTGCTGTCGACCCCCGCGCATCCCTATACCCGGGCTCTGATCGCTGCTGCTCCAAAAATCCCTGCCGCAGCAGAGCCACAAGCGCTGCCATCCCGGGAAGATCTCATTTTAGAAATGACAGCGGTCTCCAAGACCTACAGCATGCGCGCCGGAAAAGGCTGGAAAGCCCCCAGCCTGATCCATGCCTGCCGGGGTGTTGATCTGAAACTGCCCCGTGGCAAGACCCTGGCCATCGTTGGTGAAAGTGGGTCCGGCAAGACCACAGCCGCCCGGATTGCGCTTGGGGCTGAACCGCCCGATGCCGGTGGCACGGTGGTGTTTCGGGGTCGCGAAGGCAGCGACGCGATCCAAGTGCACCAAATGGACCGGACCGCGCGTACTGCTTTTCAACGCGAAGCCCAAATGGTGTTTCAGGACCCTTATTCGTCGCTGAGCCCGCGCATGCGTATTCTGGACACCATGACCGAACCCTTGGAGATTCACGACATCGGCACCCGGGCCGAGCGCCGCGACCGCGCGGCTGAAATGCTCAATACTGTCGGTCTCAGCCGTGATATGCTGCAGCGATACCCGCATGCTTTTTCCGGCGGTCAGCGCCAACGTCTGTCGATTGCGCGCGCTCTGATGTTGAACCCTTCGCTTTTGGTCTGCGACGAGCCCACCTCGGCGCTGGATGTCTCCGTGCAGGAACAGATCCTGCGGCTGCTGGAACGGATCCGCGACCAGCAAAAGCTTTCTTATTTCTTTATCAGCCATGATCTGGCCGTGGTCGCCCGCATCGCCGACGAGGTCGCAGTGATGCGACGGGGGCTGATCGTTGAACAGGCCACCCCAGAGACCCTGTTTCACAATCCGCAACATCCCTATACCAAGGCACTGATCGCCGCCCAACCGGAACCAGATATCCATCGCCCAATTGATCTGAAACTGGTGGCACAGGGGGCAGGCAGCCCGGACGACTGGCCCGAACAATTCAGATTCTCAGGTCTCGACGCGCCGCCGCTTGTGCCGCTTGAGCCCGGACATAAGGTACGCTGCCATGTTTAACGCCCGCAATTCCATCCTGGCGCTCGCCGCCACCCTGCTGCTGACCCCGCTCAGCAGTCTTGCCGGTCCGGCCTTTGTCGAAAGCGCGTTCTGGCAGGATGAAGTCAATAGTGGCAACATGCCCCCGGTCACAGAGCGTTTGCCGCAGAGCCCACTGGTGGTTGATCTTGCCGCCAAGGGACGCGATTTTGGCGTTCAAGGTGGCACTCTGAACACCATGGTGACCCGCTCCAAGGATATTCGCCAGATGGTGGTCTATGGCTACGCCCGTCTGGTCGGTTACGACACGCAATATCTGCTGCAGCCAGATATTTTGCTTGGCTTTGAAAACGAAGGCAACCGGCGCTACACGCTGAATCTGCGCCCCGGCCATCGCTGGTCCAGCGGAGATCCTTTCACCTCGGCGGATTTTGAATACTGGTGGCAAGACATCGCCCAAAACCCACTGCTGAGCCCGGCCGGCCCCCCTGATTTCATGTATGCTGAAGGTGCGCTGCCACAGGTCAGTTTCCCGGATGCAACCACAGTAATCTACGAGTGGGACGCACCAAATCCCCAGTTTCTGCAGAACCTGGCCCAAGCCCGGCCGCCATTCATCTATCGCCCGGCAAACTATCTCAAACAATTTCATGCAGACTACGCCAGCGCCGAAGCCCTGGCCGAAGAGGTCGATTATGCCCGCGTCAAAAGCTGGGCAGCGCTGCATAATAAATACGACAACATGTATAAGTTCGACAATCACGAACTGCCCACACTGCAGCCCTGGATCAACGCCACCGCCGGCAAAAAGATCCGCCATCAGTTTGTCCGCAATCCCTATTATCACCGCGTCGACAGCAAGGGGGTGCAACTGCCTTATATCGACACGGTCGAGATGGAGATCGTCGCCGCCGGTCTGGTGGCCGCCAAATCCAACGCGGGAGAGGCCGATCTGCAGGCCCGTGGTCTGGGATTTCGCGATATCCCGATCCTGCGCAAGGGAGAGACCGACGGTGCCGGCTACAAGACTTTTCTCTGGGGCACTGGTGCGGCCTCACAGATTGCGATCTATCCGAACCTGAACGTGGCCGACCCGGTCTGGCGCAATGTGCTGCGCGATGTCCGCGTGCGCCGTGCCCTGTCGGTGTCGATCAACCGGGCCGCCATCAACCGGGCGCTGTTTTTCAAACTGGCCAAACCCGGTGCCATGACCGTGCTGGAGCAAAGCCCCTTCTTTGATCCCGAGATGCGCAAGGCCTGGGCCAGTTTTGACCCGGAGTTGGCCAATCGGCTGTTGGATGAAGCGGGCCTTGGCGAAAAAGACGGTTATGGCATCCGCCGCCTGCCTGATGGCCGCCCGATGGAACTGGTGGTGGAAACCGCTGGCGAGCGTCAGGAAGTTGAAAACGCGCTGCAGATCATCACCGACGACTGGAACGATGTTGGCGTGAAACTGATCATGCGCCCTCTGGATCGCGACATTCTGCGCAACCGGGTGTTTTCCGGCTCCTCCATGGCATCGGTCTGGTACGGCTGGGACAATGGCTTGCCGCAAAACTACACATCGCCTGCCTACCTTGCGCCGACGGATCAGGTCTTTCTGGCCTGGCCAAAATGGGGGCAGTATTACCAGACGGCCGGTGCCGCCGGCGAGGCCCCCGACATGGCTCCCGCTCAGCGCCTGATGGAGCTGATGCATGATTGGGAAAACGCCACCGATGACGCGGGCCGTGCCGCCGCTTGGCATGAGATGCTGAAAATTCACGCCGATCAGGTCTACGGTATTGGTATCGTCTCTGCTGCCCCACAGCCGGTGGTGGTGTCGGATCGCTTGCGTAACGTCCCCGAAAAAGCCATCTGGGCCTGGGAGCCCGGCGCACATTTTGGCATCTACCGACCGGATGAGTTCTTCTTTGAAGATGGGCAGGGCTGATGGAAATCCTGCGCTACGCCCTCTACCGGTTTGGCACCATGCTTCTGACCCTCTGGGTGGTGTCGGTGCTTGTCTTTGTGATCATCAACCTGCCCCCCGGGGATTACCTGTCCAACCAGATCGCCGAACTGCGCGCCAGTGGACAGTCTGCGGGCGTGGCCAAGGCCGAGTTCCTGCGCAGCGAATACGCTTTGGACAAACCCCTATGGCAGCAGTATTTTATCTGGGTTGGTTTCCTGCCGGGTCCACATGGGTTTTCCGGACTGATCCAGGGCAACTTTGGCTGGTCCTTTGAATTTGACCGCCCCGTGGCCGAGATCGTCGGCGACAGCCTTTGGCTGACGGTTCTGGTCAATCTGGCCGCCGTTTTGTTCGTCTATGTGGTGGCCCTGCCATTGGGTGTGCTGGCGGCTGCGCGGGCGCGCACTTGGGTCGACTACACCTCCGCCTTTGTCGGCTATCTCGGCCTGGCCACGCCAAACTTTCTGCTGGCGCTGATCCTGTTCTACTATGGCCATCGCTGGTTCAACTTGCCGATCGGCGGGTTGATGGACCCCGCCTTCGAGGGGGAGCCAATGTCGATGGCAAAGGTCAATTCGATCCTGATACATTTGATTGTTCCGACCTTTGTGATTGGCACCGCCGGGGCTTCGGCGATGATGCAGCGCCTGCGCGCCAATATGCTGGATGAGTTGGGCAAACCCTATGTGGAAACCGCGATCGCCAAGGGCATGTCGCCCACGCGTATGCTGGCGAAGTATCCCCTGCGGGTCGCCTTCAACCCCTTTGTTGCCGATATCGGCAACCTGCTGCCGTCGATGATTTCCGGATCAGTTCTGGTTTCGGTCGTGCTCGGGCTGCAAACCATCGGGCCGACCCTTCTGACCGCGCTCAAAACCCAGGACATGTTCCTGTCCGCCTTTGTGCTGATGTTCGTGGCACTGCTGACCCTGATTGGCACGATGATATCCGATGTTTTGCTGGTGCTTCTGGATCCCCGCATTCGCTACGAGGGGCGTGACGCATGACCCAACTGCCTGACGGACGTTTTGTCGATGATGCCCCCTATGATCCCGCCGCCGCCCTGCAAGAGCTGGAGCGCAAGGACCTGGATGCCCCCAACTGGGTGCTGATCTGGCGCAAGTTCAAGACCCACAAGCTGGGGCTGATCTCTGGTGCCTTTCTGCTGATTTGCTATGTTTTGCTGCCGGTCGTGGGCTTTATCGCGCCCTACGGGCCCAATGAGCGCCACAGCGAACACCTTTATTCGCCGCCGCAATCCATCAATCTCTTCCACGAGGGCGAATTTGTCGGCCCCTTCATCTATCCGATGACCTCAGAGGCCGACCTGGAAACCTTTCAATGGGTGTTCAAACCGGATCTGAACCGTCCACTACCGCTGGAATTCCTATGTGAAGGCAAAAGCTATCGCATTGCCGGGCTGATCCCCACCACCACCCATCTGTTTTGCGCCCCCGAAGACGCCACCGTCTTTCTGTGGGGCTCTGATCGGCTGGGACGTGATGTATTCAGCCGCATCCTTTATGGCGCGCAGCTCTCGCTGACTGTCGGCCTGATCGGGATTTCAGTGTCCTTTGTGCTTGGCATCTTCTTCGGCTCCATCGCGGGTTACTTCGGCGGCAAGATCGACTGGGTCATCAACCGGGTGATCGAGGTTCTGCGCTCGCTGCCTGAACTGCCGCTGTGGCTGGCGCTTTCGGCAGCTGTGCCGTCGAACTGGTCGCCGGTGGCAGTGTTTTTCATCATCTCGGTGATCCTTGGCATTCTGGATTGGCCAGGCTTGGCACGATCTGTTCGGGCCAAATTCCTGTCTCTGCGCGAAGAAGAATATGTCCGCGCGGCCGAAATGATGGGGGCCTCATCGGGGCGCGTCATTCGCAAGCACCTGATCCCCAATTTCATGTCGCATCTCATCGCATCGGCGACGCTGTCAATCCCGGCGATGATCCTGGGCGAAACTGCGCTGTCCTTCCTTGGTCTTGGCCTGCGCGCGCCTGCGGTCAGCTGGGGGGTGATGCTCAATGATGCCCAGAACCTCGCCTCGATCGAGATCTATCCCTGGACCGCGATCCCGATGCTGCCCATTGTTGTGATTGTTCTGGCGTTCAACTTCTTTGGCGACGGGCTGCGCGACAGTCTTGACCCCTATCAGCAATGAGCCTGATCCGCGACATTCCCGCCCCGGAAGCCTACGTGGTCATAGGGCATGAACGCTACAACAGCGCCTATGCGGTCAGCGAATTGGCCAATGCCAGCTTCGCCGCTGTCGGGCAGGAGCTGGCCGCCCTGATTCAAGCCATGGGGCTGAGCCAGGAGGTGCTTCCAGTCTGCGTTGACCAACGTCTCGCCTCGCTCTGGTTTGGCTACAGTTTTGCCCCTCAGGGGTGGGAGCTGCCCAGTCTCTGGGACCCCATTGCTGGGAATTATGCCTGTCGCGACGGCTGGATCCGGTTGCACACCAACCTGCCTCATCACCGCGCCGCAGCTCTCAAGGTGCTGGGCTGCGCCGCAAGTCCCGATGCCGTCAGGGTGGCAGTGCGTGACTGGGATAGCGGCACATTAGAGACGGAAATTGTAGATCAAGATGGCGTTGCAGCTGCCATGCGCAGTCGTGCCGACTGGATGCAGCACCCTCAGGGGCAGGCTCTTGCGGCTGAACCATTAATCCATTGGGACCAAAAACGCCCCGTCGCTTTGCGGCCAAATCATCAGGCCACACAGGCCCGGCCCCTGCAGGGGCTTCGGGTGTTGGATCTTACCCGCGTGCTGGCAGGTCCGGTTGCCACCCGCACCCTCGCCGGGTTTGGCGCTGATGTACTGCGCATAGATCCCCCAGGCTGGGACGAACCCGGTGTCATTCAAGATATCTCGCTGGGCAAATCCATGACCTTTCTCGACTTGCAGACGGCCGAGGGACGCGCCCGTTTCGAAGCCCTGCTCGCGCAGGCCGATGTGCTGGTGCATGGCTACCGCCCTGGCGCGCTGGACGGGCTCGGCTATGATCTGGCGACACGTGATCGCCTCGCGCCCAATCGGGTCGAAGTCAGCCTGAATGCCTATGGCTGGACTGGCCCCTGGTCCGGGCGCCGCGGCTTTGACAGCCTGGTGCAGATGAGTGCGGGCATCGCAGATACTGGCCGTATCTGGGCCAAGGCCGACAAGCCAACACCCTTGCCCGTTCAAGCACTTGATCATGCCACCGGTTATCTGATGGCCGCTGCCGTGCTGTCAGCCCTCCGCCAGGCTTTGACCACAGGTGAGACACAGAACGCGAGCCTCTCTCTGGCCCGGACTGCCAATCTACTGGCGGAGATCTCGCGCAGCGAAAGCGGATCCCCCCTACAAGAGAAATTGCCACAGGACTATGACAGGCGGCGCGAAAACAGCGACTGGGGACCAGCCCTGCGGCTGAAATCTGCGCTCTCGATTGGGTCTACGTACATGCATTGGAACGCCCCAGCGCGGGCGTGCGGTACATCCGAAGCCTACTGGCCTCGCCCCCGCAACTGATCCCAAACCAATCCGACAGACCGCCCGGTTTTCGCGCCCCGACTGTAGCGCTTCAGCCGCGTCCTACAGCCGCGAGCTCCCCGGCGTTTCAGGTGAAAGCCCCCTGCTTAAACCATCACAACCATTGCCTAGGGCTCACGCCGGGCTGCAGGCCCGGCGCCCGGCCCAACGCCAAGCGGAGCGCGCCAGCGGTCCGGACTTGGAGGCGGAAGCCCCCGTCGCTTGTGACCGAAATGCTCTGTTAGGAGAAACCCTTAGCGATCATCACCACCTTCGTTGACGTCGAGAATATCCTCATCAATGGCCGCTTGCACCGCACCCGCCAAAGCTTCTTTCTTTTGTGGTGGCAGGTCATCTGCCTGATCCTCTGCCAGACGCACCGTGACTTCGCGAT
Source organism: Phaeobacter sp. CECT 5382 (assembly GCF_001457775.1). Taxonomy (GTDB): domain Bacteria; phylum Pseudomonadota; class Alphaproteobacteria; order Rhodobacterales; family Rhodobacteraceae; genus Pseudophaeobacter. Next base: position 88,200 of record NZ_CYSG01000013.1, on the reverse strand, counting down.
GCGCAAACTTGATGCCTTCGCGCGCAAACAGTTCGCGAATGTCCTGATAGACTTTTTTGCGCACCAACCATTGATCGCCCGGTTTGGTCATGAATTTCACCCGGATGATCATCGCCGAATCCTGCATTTCAATGACACCCTGCGACTTCAACGGCTGCATGAAGCTATCGCCAATCACCGGATCACTCAGCAACTCCTGCCCCAGTTTTTTAATCAGTTTACGCACCTTCTCCACGTCCGTGTCATAGGTCACCCGCAGTGGCAATTTCATCATCACCCAGTCGCGCGAATAATTGGTCAGAACTTTGATCTCGCCAAACGGAATGGTGTGCAGCGCCCCCAAATGGTGACGCAGTTGAAAGGACCGTACCGAGATTTTCTCGACCGTGCCTTTGACATCGCCAATGTCGATGTATTCCCCCTTGCGAAACGCATCATCCACCAGAAAGAACGCCCCCGAGAAAATATCCCGCACCAGGGTCTGCGAGCCAAAGCCAACAGCCAGTCCCACCACGCCAGCACCAGCAAACAGCGGGCTGACGTTGATGCCCAACTCCAGGAGAATAATCAAAATGATCGAAACCACGACCACCGCCAGAATGGCACCACGAAACAGCGGCAACAGCGTGGCCAGACGACTGGCGCCACCGGCACCGCCTTCATCCCCCAACTCCGCTTCGGGAACATCCCCGACCTCTTCGTCAATTTTGCTGTCGATCCAGATCCGCGCCGCGTGATAGACAATATAACCCAGAAACAAGATTACGATGACATCGATCACCCGTTCAGACGCTGTCGTTTTCAACCAGCTGGCATCCGGATTCCAGACGATGACCAGCGCGTAGGCGCCCACAAGAAACGCCAGCATGCCAGCCACCCGTCGCGCCAGATCTTCGAAGCTAGCGATCTGATGCCCCGGACTGGCCGCCATCGCCTGTATTTCACCTTCGGAAAGTCCCCCTTCCAGAGTCTCCGTATGACCCTCAGTTTCGGGGTCTATTCCGGGCCCAGCCATCCGGTCGCCAGACTGAATCTCAGGCAGGCGGCGGCGGTGCGTATAGGCTTCGATGGCGTAGTTGATAACACCATAGACCACCAGAATAGAAGTCAGCACCATATAGGTTCCTGCCATCAGCGGCACCGACATTTCGCGCTCCAGCACCAGGTCAAAGGCCAGCTCGAACCAGCCGAAGATGACGTAGAATACCATCACCGGCGCCCAGACCATCGACAGAGCCCGCAACAGCCAAGAGCATTCTTCCTTGCGGCGCCCGGCACGAATGGCATGTGTTATGGCCCGGGCATTGAACGCGATCAGCGCCAGGCTGCCCAGCGCGCCGACCAAGGTCAGCAGGCCATAGACCATGGCATAGACATTATAATTGAGCCCGAAGTCCCCAACCCAGGTGGCAAAAAGCAGGGTGTAGATCTCGGAGGTCGCCGTATCATTAAAACAAATATAGAGCCGCCTGGCGTCCTGGTCGGAAAACACCGGCATCCGGTACTGACTGAGAAAGGGCGATAAAACCATACGCCACAGATCCGACACCGTGCGGGCTAGGAAAAAGGCCGTATAGATCGCCGTTACAGTAAACTCGACCGAGCTGTCTCCCGAAGCGCCAAAAATCAGGTAGGAAATCGACAGCGCAAAAATCATGGCAAAGATCGTGCCGCCCACCCCCATCATGAAGCGGAACACCAGGAACGGCATTTTTTCATAGTAGCCTTGCGGATGTTGCTTAATGCGGGCAACGACATAGCCTTTGGCAATGCGTTTGCCGTAGATCTCGGTCGACAGCCAGCGCCCGATCATCAGAAACAAAAGCGACCAGCCCAGGACCTCGACATAGGTCATGATCCGGCCATCCGGGCTGGTCTGACGCAGGATGTATTTCATCTCGAAAATGGAATAGGGCAATGCCTCCAGGCGACTGCGCAGCTCCTGTCGAAAATCCTGGAACTCAGACTGTGCCTTCATCAGCGCGGAGGCGCCTTCCATCGCATGCCCGGCGTTCTGTGCCGCAGGTTCGGTGGCTGTCGTCACCGCGCCACTGCCATCGACAATGATAACCCCAAGGCCACTTTCCGCTGCCAGCTCTACCGCGCGCGCAACCGGGTCTTTGGTCTCGGTCTCCACTCCCCCCGATATCACTTGCGCCTGCGCCGCAAGAGGCAGGGTCAAAAACAGCGCCAGGAAGAGCAAACTTGCCAACAGAAACGAAACACTACGCTCGATCATGACCGGGGGATCTCCTTGAATATCGAAAACAGGTTAGCCACACCGCCGCAGCTACGCAATCACGCGCATGCAAGGGCCAGCGCGATGGCTGCCCCCTCATATATGCCAAGAGGAAGGAGACAAGCCATCGGGCTGGTGGCCCAAGACAAATCGACCACTTGTGATTAGCGATTTGTCTTTTGCACGTCATATCCGGTCAAAAAGGAGTGTTTCCGAGGTTAAGCCTCTTGATTTCGGCATTTTCCTATTGCACCACCACCTTATAGCACCCTGCAGGCTGGCCAATGACACCTACCCAAGACGCCCCACCAGACAGAGACCAGACTTCCAGAGACCAGACTTCGCGCGGCCCCCGTGTAATGCTCTATAGTCATGATACCTTTGGTCTTGGCCATTTGCGTCGTTCACGGGCTCTGGCTGGTGCAATAACCGCAGCGGACCCTGCCGCATCAGCCCTGATCCTGACCGGATCCCCGGTGGCAGGGCGTTTTGCTTTTCCCACCCGCGTTGATCACATGCGACTGCCCGGCGTAATCAAACGATCCGACGGCAGCTATGCCTCGCGCACCATGGGCATGAGCATCGAAGAAACCACCGAGATGCGCTCCGGACTGATCCGCTCCATGGCCGAGCAATACGACCCGGACGTGTTGATCGTCGACAAAGAACCCACCGGATTTCGCGGAGAATTGTTGCCCGCACTGGAGCTTCTGGCCAGTCAGGGACGCACCAAGATGGTGCTGGGACTGCGCGATGTGCTGGATGAACCCGAAGTGCTGGCCGCCGAATGGGATCGTAAGGATGCCATCAAGGCCACTGAAGAATTTTATGACGACATCTGGGTCTACGGGCTTCGCTCGATCTACAACCCGACGCAGGGTCTGGAACTTAGCACCTCGGCCAAAGCACGGATGCACTGGACTGGCTATCTGCGCCGGGATCTTGGCCCGCTGGATACCCCGCCTGAGCAGCCCTATGTGCTGATCACGCCCGGCGGTGGCGGCGATGGTGCGATGATGGTGGATCTGGTTCTGTCAGCCTATGAGCGTGACCCGGATCTGGTGCCGCGCGCGGTGCTGGTCTACGGCCCTTTCCTGTCCGGCGAAACCCGCGAGGCCTTTGAGGCCCGCGTCGAAGCACTGCAAGGCCGTGTCACCACAGTCGGGTTTGAATCGCGAATCGAAACCCTGTTTTCCGGCGCGCAGGGCGTGGTCTGCATGGGCGGCTACAATACCTTCTGCGAGGTACTTTCCTTTGATAAGCCCGCAGTCATCGTACCGCGCACCACGCCGCGACTGGAACAGTGGATCCGTGCCAGCCGCGCCGAAGAACTGGGCCTGGTGGCCATGCTCGACGAAAACCGGGATGGCTGGACGCCCGAGGCGATGATCCTGGCAATCCGCAGGCTGGTCAAACAATCCCCGCCTTCCTCGGCCTTCTCCGACGGGCTGTTGGACGGGTTGGCCTATGTCACCGCCCGCGTGTCCGCCATGTTGCGGGACGAGCCGCGAAAGGCCGCTGAATGAGCCCCCAGCCCGCCACGCTAGCGGTTCTGGTCAAAGGCTGGCCGCGTCTTTCGGAAACCTTCATCGCCCAAGAACTTGTTGCGCTCGAAGCTGCTGGTCAAAGTTTTGAAATCTGGTCGCTGCGCCATCCCACCGATGTGAAACGACACCCGCTGCATGACCGGTTGCAGGCCGCCGTGCACTATCTGCCAGAGTATCTTTATCAGGAGCCGGTCCGCGTCTGGCAGGCCCGCGCACAGGCGCAAGCCCTGCCTGGCTACGCAGCCGCCTATCGCATCTGGCGCGCTGATCTGCGCCGCGATCCCAGCCGCAACCGTATCCGCCGCTTTGGTCAGGCCTGCGTGCTGGCCGCCGAAATGCCCGCCGAGGTGCTGGGGCTCTATGCGCATTTTCTGCATACCCCCTCGTCAGTGGCCCGCTATGCGGCCATAATGCGCGGCCTGCCCTGGAGTTTTTCCGCCCATGCCAAGGACATCTGGACCTCGCCGGACTGGGAAATTTCTGAAAAGCTGTCCAGCCAGCATCATGGGGCGCAATTTGGCGCCACCTGCACCGCCTTTGGGGCACGGCATCTGAAACAGATGTCGGATAGTCCCGATCGCATCGACCTGATCTATCACGGGCTTGATCTCAGCCGCTTTCCACCCCCGCCGGAACGTCAGACACGGCAGGCCAATGCGCCCCTTCACCTGATGTCGGTCGGGCGCCTGGTTGAAAAGAAAGGCTTTGACCGGCTGATCGATGCATTGGCCCTGCTGCCTGCGGATCAGGATTGGCACTGGACCCATATCGGCGGTGGTGGCCTCAGCGATCTGCTGCAAGACCGGGCCGAGGACGCGGGCATTGCAAACCGCATCACCTGGCGTGGCGCCTGTGATCAGCCTGAGGTTATCGCTGCCATGCGCGCGTCAGATCTGTTTGTCTTGCCCAGCCGGGTCGCAGCCGACGGTGACCGTGACGGGCTGCCCAATGTTCTGATGGAGGCGGCCTCGCAATTGCTGCCGATCCTGTCGACGCCAGTTTCGGCCATTCCAGAATTCATCGATAGCGGCACCCATGGCCTGCTGAGCATCGACACCCCCGAAGCGTTGGCAACCGCGATCAAAACCCTGGCAGATCAGCCGGAAATGGCCGAAACTATGGCGCGGGCAGCGCTGCAGCGGCTGCGTCAGGACTTTGGCATGGATCCCGGCATTGCCCAGCTATCTGCGCGGCTGACGGCCATGCTGCAGGGATCATGACTGACCTCGTGACAGGAGCAATGACACGCCTGTCCCCCGCCCGCATTGCCTTTTATGCGCCGATGAAATCACCAGGCCATCCAGTTCCGTCAGGGGATCGGGAGATGGCCCGCAACCTGATTTCGATCATCTCTTCTGGTAATGCCCAGGTCGATCTGGTGACCGAGCTCAAGGTCTTTGACAAGACTGGCGATGTCGCGCTGCAGGAGGTGCTGCGCGAAAAGGCGGCCCAGGAAAGCGCCCGCCTGATCGCCGAGATGCCAGATATGGATCTTTGGGTGACCTACCATAACTACTACAAGGCGCCGGACCTGATCGGGCCTGTAGTCGCCCAGGCACGCGCCATTCCCTATGTGCAGATCGAAAGCACCCGGGCCGCGCGCCGCCTGCAGGGGCCCTGGGCCGGGTTTGCCCAATCGGCCCATGATGCCGCAGATGCCGCCACGGCGATTTTCTATCTGACGGCCAATGATCTGATCACACTCGAACGTGACAGGTTTCAGGATCAAGCGCTTGTGTCTTTGCCGCCTTTTTTGCCTTTTGACACCCTGCCCGCAGCCAGCCCCCTTACTGGCCCGATGCTGAGTGCTGGTATGATGCGCCCGGGCGACAAGCTGGCGTCCTACGAGATCATCGCCGAGGCCCTTGCCGGTCTGTCGGGCGATTGGCAGCTGCAGATTGCAGGCGACGGCCCCGCCCGCGCCCAGGTCGAAGCCCTGATGTCCCCCTTTGGTGAGCGTGTCAGCTTCCTCGGTCAGCTGTCTGGCGCAGAACTGGCAACAGTTTATTCCAAAGCCAGCCTGTTCTTCTGGCCCGGCGTCAACGAAGCCTTTGGCATGGTCTACCTTGAAGCGCAGTCCCATGGCTTGCCAGTTGTGGCACAGGACCGCCCCGGCATGCGCGATGTGCTGGCGCCCGGCAGCTATCCAGCCCCTGGCGCAGGGGCGCAAGCATTGACCGCGCGGCTACAGCAACTCTTGGCTTCACCTCAGTTGCGCGCGCAACTGGGGCGCGGCGCCCGCGACAGGATCGCGGCACTGCATCTTGCCCCAGCGGCCAGTCAGCGTTTCTGGCAAACTGCTTCCCCTTTGATCAGGAGGTCCGCCTGATGATCCGCCTCGCCCTTTTGCGCCATGGTCATACCGCTTGGAACCGCGCTGGCCAGATTCAGGGCCGCAGTGATATCCCGCTAGATGAGGCTGCCCGCGTAGAACTCAGCGAATTCACCCTGCCCGCCCCTTGGGATCAGGCCGACCTTTGGTCCAGCCCGCTGAGCCGTGCGGTGGAAACCGCCGAAATTGTCGCCGGGCGCGCGCCCAAAACCGCGCCAGCCCTAACCGAAATGTTCTGGGGTGATTGGGAAGGCAAAAAGGGGCTCGACCTGAAGAGCGATCCACGCAGCGGCTTTCGCGATATTGAACAGTGGGGCTGGCACTACCGCCCCCCGAATGGGGAAACCCCGGCCGAGGTCTGGAGCCGGCTCGCACCTTGGGTCGACACCCTGCAACGCGACACCGTGGCGGTCTGCCATATCGGCATCATGCGGATGATCCTGGCGCGCGCTCATGGCTGGAATTTCGACGGCCCGGCCCCCTTTCGCATCAAACGCAATCGCTTGTTTGTGGTCGAGATCGACGGCACCACCCTGACCCCCTGGGCGGCCCCTGTTCGCCTGATCCGGAGTGACGACACATGAAAGTCATGATCGTTGTCACCCATCTGCTGGGCACCGGGCACCTGTCACGCGCCCTGACACTAGCACGCGCTTTTCAGACCGCTGGCGACACAGTTCAGCTGGTGTCAGGCGGCTTTGCTGCACCGCAGCTGAACACCAGCGATATAACCCTGGTGCAACTGCCACCGCTGCGCTCTGACGGGGTCAACTTTACCCAACTGCTGACACCAGACGGCGTTGCGGTGGATGCGCAGTATCACACCGCGCGGCAGGCGGTACTGTGCAATACGCTGCAGGCTATGCAGCCTGATATCCTGATTACCGAACTCTACCCCTTTGGGCGTCGCTCCCTCCGCCAGGAGTTTTTGGCGCTGTTGCGCATGGCACAGGCCCTGCCCCGCCCGCCAAAAATCCTTGCCTCGATCCGCGATATTCTTGCGCCGCCCTCAAAGCCCGAAAAAGCCACCAAGGCCGATGCCGTGATTGCCGAATTCTACGATGGCGTGCTGGTACATTCCGACCCCAAGGCCACCCGGCTTGAGGTCAGCTGGCCCGTCTCTGACATGTTGGCGAGCAAGCTGCGCTACACAGGCTATGTGGCGCCTGCCGCTGCTGGTCTGCACCCGCAGGCACTGGGGGCCGGAGAGGTCCTGGTCAGTGCCGGAGGCGGCAGCGTCGGCGATGAGATCTATCACTGTGCACTGCAGGCCGCGCGCCTGATGCCGGATACCCCCTGGCGGTTGCTGGTTGGCGGCAATGACGCAGGTGACCGAATTAAGGCCCTGCGACAGATCCCGTCACCAGCCCGGATCGAAGCTGCCCGGTCCGACTTTCGACAGATGCTGTCGCATGTGGCGGCCTCGGTCAGTATGTGCGGCTACAATACCGCGCTGGACCTGATGCAGGCCAACACGCCTGCCGTGCTGATCCCCTTTGATGCCGGGCGCGAAGTGGAACAGGGGCTGCGCGCGTCTAGCCTGTTGCCGCTCCATGGGTTCGAGATGCTGCGCACCGCTGACCTTACACCCGAAAGGCTGGTGACGGCAGTGAACGCCGCCATGGTGGCGCCCCGCCGCGATGCCAGTGACTTGCACTTTGACGGCGCGACCCGCAGCGTGGAAATAGCGCATGAGTTGGTGGCAGGAGCAGCAAGATGACCCAGGACACACAGCAGATAGACTGGTCCTCGCTGGATCTTGAGCTGACCGCCTGGCAGGATGCGGGCCTTACGCTACCGCTTTGGTGGCGCGACGATGATGCCATTGCCCCCACTGGCGCGCTCGACCAGCTCTCTGCCCTATCGCGCAAACTCGGGCTGCCGGTACATCTGGCCGTGATCCCCAAAGAGGCTACTCTATCGTTGGCGCAATACGTCCAACAGCACCCGGAACTGATCCCTGTGGTGCATGGCTGGGCGCATCAGAACCAAGCCCCTGAAGGTGAGAAGAAATGCGAATTCGCCGCCCAGCGCCCTGTTGAAGATTCTCTGGCCGAGATCGAACAGGGGCTCGCCAGCCTGTCCGTGTTGTTTGGCGATGCTCTGCTGCCGATCTTTGTGCCACCCTGGAACCGCATCGCGCCAACGCTTCTGCCCTGGATGGCAGGCGTCGGCTATACGGCGCTTTCGACCTTCACGCCGCGCAGATTGGCCAAGGCCGCACCCGGGCTGGAGCAGATCAACACCCATCTCGACCCGATAGACTGGAAAGGCAGCCGCTCGCTCGTGCCCCCTGCACGGCTGATTGCGCAGGTCAGTGACCAGCTGCGTGACCGTCGATTGGGCCGCGCCAACAATGCGGAACCCTATGGTATTCTGACACACCATCTGGTGCATGATCCTGCTATCTGGCAATTTACAGAGGCGCTGGTTGCGCGTCTCATTCAGGGACCGGGACAGGTCTGGAAATTTGATACAAGGAAGATTTGAATGAGCCGACTGGATTCCATGCTGCGCCGTTTTACAGCCCAGCGTGACGGGTTGAACTGGGCCGCCCAACAAATCGCGGGGACGGCAGGCGATGTGCTCGATATGGGGCTCGGCAATGGCCGCACCTATGACCACCTGCGCGAGATCCTGCCGGATCGCCGCGTCTGGGTCATCGACCGCGTTCTGCAGTGCCATCCCTCCTGTGTGCCACCCGAGGCAGATTTTTTGCAGGGCGAAGCGGTGCCAATGCTCAACCGGCTGTCCGCCGAAGGCCATAAAATCGCCCTAGCGCATTATGATTTTGGCTATGGTGTCAAGGACAAGGACGTGGCCGAAGCCGCCGCAATGTCGCCGGTGATCGCAAGCGTGATGGCCGAGGGAGGCGTCGTCGTGTCGGGCCAACCACTGGTCGGGTTCGAAGAGCTAAAAGGCCCCGACGGCATACCCGAAGGCCGCTATATGTTCTACCGCGCCTGATCTCGCAGACAGATAAAACAACGCCACCCGCAGCGAACAAAATCGCGCGGGGGCTTCTTTGCAGAAACAGTCAGGGGATTGGCTAGAGTTGACCTCAGGCCACCCTCTGACCACGCGCCCAGGTGCCGCGCAAGGCTGGGGTACCATCGATCAGTTTGAAACGGATCAGATCAGCGCGTTTGCCGGGCTCGATCCGGCCACGATCCGTCAACTCCACCGCACCCGCTGGCGCATGGGTCACAGTGCCCAAACCACGGGCCATGTCGCCCCATATCTCGCCCAGTTTCACTGCGGACATCAGCAAGGCGCCCGGCACATAGTCGGATGAGACAATATCCAAAAGCTCCAGCTCTGCCAGCTCCCGCGCGGCTACGTTACCGGAATGTGATCCCCCTCGGATCAGGTTCGGAGCCCCCATCATAACCTTGATATTATAGGCATGACAGGCGCGCGCTGCCTCTACCGTTGTAGGAAATTCCGCCAGGTGGATCCCGTGCGCCGCCGATGTCACCACCTGATCGGCAGTCGTGTCATCATGGCTGGCCAGGACTGCGCCAAAACGGCGGGCGGCCTTGACCGCCTCAACCTCGTGCAGATCACCATAGGTATCGCGCAGGGTTTTCAGATGGGCGATATGCTCCTGAAAAGCCGCTTCATCAAAGCCATGTTTGCCTTTCACATAGGCTTCGAGTTTGGAGATATCGCGAAACTGGCGCTGCCCTGGCGTGTGGTCCATCAGCGAGACAAGGCCAACGCGATCCGCCTCACCAAAGGCCGAGATTTCTTCGACCAGAGTATCTGAACAGACCTCGGCCCGCAGGTGCAGGAAATGGGAAATCTTCAGGGCATCCGCCGCCCGCAGCTCCAGCATTTCAGATGCCAGCTCGCGTGCGTAGGAACCATAGCGGCTTTCCTTGCGACTGACTGACCCGACCCGCATGGCGTCAAACACCGTGGTGATCCCGGTGCCGGCGAGTTCCGCATCATGGGCCATAATCGCCGCCGCATGGGGCCAGTCAACGCCGGGGCGCGGCTGAATATGACGTTCAAGGTTATCGGTGTGCAGCTCAACCATGCCCGGGCTGATATAGTCACCTTCGCAATCAAGCGCGCCCGTGGGCACCGATGTCCCGGTGGACACGTCGGTGATCTCGCCACCAGAGAGTTTCACGCTTCCGCGCAGGGTTTCATCGGGCAGCACCAAAGTGGCATTGGCAAGGATCAATTCATCTGTCATCTGAACTTCACAACTTTCGAGATATAGGAACGGCCACGTATAGGAGGCCAATGTGACATTCACGCGATACGCGATCTATTTTGCTCCCCCGACCGAGGCGGCCTGGGGGAAATTCGCAACCAGTTGGCTGGGATGGGACATGGAGAGCGGAACGCCCGCGACGCAGCCCGAGATTCCTGGTCTCAACATTACCGGTCTTGATCTTGCCGCGGTCACCCAAGTGCCGCGCAAATACGGGCTGCATGCGACGATGAAGCCGCCGATGCGTCTTGCAGATGGACAAAACCTTGAAGCCCTGCGGCTGGCCTGCGCTGATCTTGCGGCGCGACAGGCGCCGGTCACGCTGGAGGGTCTGCATTTGGCGCGTTTGGGGCGTTTTCTGGCCCTGCGCGTCACCGGTGATGAAGCCGCGCTCAACGCATTGGCTACCGCCTGTGTCCGCGATCTGGACGCCCTTCGTGCACCCGTTCCTGAGGCAGAGCTTGCCAAACGGCGCGCGGCTGGCCTGAGCCCCGCGCAGGAGGCAAACCTTACCGCCTGGGGCTACCCCTATGTGCTGGATCAGTTTCGCTTTCACGTAACCCTTACCGGCAAACTGCCAAAAGCCTCTCTTCCAGCTGTCGAGGCCGCCCTCACAGAGCACCTCATCCCGCTGTTGCCCTCCCCGTTTGAGATCCGGGATCTGGCGCTGGTCGGGGAAGACAGCGGTGGGAGGTTTCACATGATCCAACGTTATGCCCTCACAGGTGATGGCGCCGCGTAGATGACGGCTCTGGCAGAGGTCACAGCATCAGCCAGAGCCGCACTGTTATCAATCTGGTACAAGCGACGGAGCCCCGCAGGCAGGGGCTGCGATGCGCGGGCAAGGCGACGCTGAACCTCGGCGCTGTCTTCGCGCCCGCGCTTGGTCAGCCGATCGGCCAGAACCTCTGGCCGAGCTGTGACCGAAAGCACGACAAAATCGTCAAAACTCTCCTGTGCCTGCAACAGAACCGCCCGTGAGAGGTTGACGAGAACGCCCCGCCCATTCTGACGCAGATCTTCGATCTGACGTGGAATGCCATAGTGCAGCCCATGCGCAGACCAATGCAGGGCAAAATGACCTGATACCGCCATATCCGCAAATTCGGCCTCGCAGACGGCGTCGTAGTCTTCACCACCGGCCTCGGGGGCACGGGTGATCACGCGGCGCATCAGATGCAGATTTTTGTCCGCACGCACCAGTGCCTCCATCAGACTATCCTTGCCCACGCCCGAGGGGCCGACAACGGCGATGACCGGCCCCTTTTGGCTTTGGAGTGTCATGCAGCCACCTTTGGGGAAAAGGCAGAGACATCAATAAAGCTGTCGCAGACCTGATCGCGGGCAGCCTCGTCATGGAAAATGCCGATGATGGCCGCTCCACGCGCCTTGGCGCCTTCGATCAGGCGTAACACTGTGGCGCGGTTCTTGGCATCCAGGCTGGCAGTGGGTTCATCCAGTAGCAGCGCGGGGTAGTCATAGGCAAAACCACGCGCGATATTCACCCGCTGTTGCTCTCCGCCGGAAAAGGTCGTCGGGCTGAGCGACCAGAGCCGTTCAGGGATGTTCAGTTCGGCCAACAAGCTAGCAGCTTTGTCGCGCGCCTTGTTTTGCGGCGTGCCAACGGCCAGCAGCGGCTCAGCCACCACATCCAATGCAGCGACACGCGGCACCACCCGCAAAAACTGGCTGACGTATCCCAGTGTTTCGCGGCGCAGCGCAATGATCTGGCGTGGCTCGGCCTGTGCGACATCCAGATCGCCCACCATGACCCGCCCCGAGGCCGCAAGATAATTGCCATAAATCAGCCGCATCAGGGTCGATTTCCCCGCGCCTGAGGCGCCCACCAGTCCGACACATTCACCCGCCGAAACCTGCAGATTGACGCGTTCCATCACTGGGATCACCGCACTGCCCTGATTGTGCAGGGTGAAGCTCTTGCTCACGTTTTCAAGTTCAATCATCGTCTTCATCCTTCAGACCTGCAGCACAGAGGAAACCAGAAGCTGCGTATAGGCATGTTGTGGGTCATCCAGCACCTGATCGGTCAAACCGCTTTCGACGACATGGCCGTCTTTCATCACCATCAGCCGGTCCGCCAGTAGCCGCACCACCGCCAGATCGTGGGTCACAATTATGGCGCTGAGGCCCATTTCGCGCACCAAACTGCGCAACAGATCCAGCAGCCGCGCCTGCACAGACACATCCAGCCCGCCGGTGGGTTCATCCATGAACACCAACCGCGGCCCGGTGACCAGATTGCGGGCAATCTGCAACCGCTGCTGCATGCCGCCTGAAAAAGCCGAAGGACGGTCATCAATACGGCTGTCGCTGATCTCGACCCGACCCAGCCAGTCGGCAGCCTGGGTGCGGATCTCGCCATAGTGACGCCCGCCGACGGCCATCAACCGCTCGCCGATATTGCCGCCAGCCGAGACCGACATGCGCAGCCCGTCACGCGCGTGTTGGTGGACAAAGGCCCAGTCGGTGCGCCCCAGCATGCGGCGTTCGGGTTCGGACATCTTCAGGGTATCCACTGGCCCGTCGACGCGGGTGTCAAACACCACTTCGCCTTGATCCGGCGCGTGGTGCCCCGCCATGGCATTCAGCAGCGTTGACTTACCAGAGCCGCTTTCACCGACAATGCCCATGACCTCACCGGGGTACAGATCAAAGCTGACATCCTTGCAGCCGATCCGGGGCCCATACATTTTTGTCAGAGCATTCACCTGCAACAGCGGTGTCATATCCTGTTCTTTCACTTGAGCCCCCATCACGCGGCCTCCCCTTCGCTGTCGCCTAACCGGCCCACATGGCCCTCGGCCCGCCGTGAGCGGCAATAGTCGGTGTCAGAGCAGACAAACATCCGGTTGCCCGCATCATCCAGGATCACCTCGTCGAGATAGCTGTGCTCAGAACCGCACAGATCGCAGGGATGATCTGCCTTGCTGGCCTCGAACGGGTAGTCTTCAAAATCGAGGCTGACGACTTTGGTGTAGGGCGGCACCGCATAAATGCGCTGCTCGCGGCCCGCACCAAACAGCTGGATCGCTGCCATCTCGAGCTTGGGATTATCGAACTTGGGGATCGGCGAGGGATCCATCACATAGCGATCTTCCACCTTGACCGGATAGGCATAGGAAGTGGCGATATCGCCGTGCTGGCTGATATCCTCATAAAGCTTCACATGCATGAGGCCGTATTCCTCAAGGCTGTGCATCTTGCGGGTTTCTGTCTCGCGCGGCTCCAGAAAGCGCAGGGGTTCCGGGATTGGCACCTGATAGACCAGGATCTGATCTTCGGTCAGATCCGCCTCGGGGATACGGTGGCGGGTCTGAATGATGCTCGCTTTTGTGGTTTCTTCCGTGGTGGCGACCCCGGCAGTACGCTCAAAGAATTTGCGGATCGAGACCGCATTGGTGGTATCATCCGCGCCCTGATCGATCACCTTAAGCGTATCCTTTGGTGTCAGCGTCGCGGCAGAGACCTGCACACCGCCAGTGCCCCAGCCATAGGGCATCGGCATCTCGCGGCTGGCAAAGGGCACCTGATAACCGGGCACGGCGAGGCCTTTCAGGATAGCGCGGCGGATCATCCGCTTGGTTTGTTCGTCCAGATAGGCAAAGTTGTAGTCATCCATGGTGGATCCTTTCCCCCGGTGTGGGGATCCAAAGGAGATTTGAGATATGAGTTTTGATGAGGTTCTGGGCAGCATTCTGGGCGTGCTCATCGTGGTGCTGGTGATTTCTACAGTCCTGATCGCCCTGTTCCTGCCCAAAAGCCGGGCAAAACGCGGGCGCAGCCGCTCCACTTTTACCCATGGTATTGACGATGTATCCGTCGACGGTGATGGGACAACTGATGACTGAGATTTCTGACATCATTCCGCTGCCTCCCGTGCGGCCATTTCATCCGCCAGTTCCTGCGCCTCACGGCGCAGCTTACGCACCAGTTCCAGTTCGGATTGAAAATCGACGTAATGCGGCAGCTTGATGTGCTCCAGAAAGCCTGTCGCCTGAATATTGTCGGAATGGCTGAGCACGAATTCTTCGTCCTGTGCGGCGGCCCCAAGGTTGTCTTCACCCAGCTCCTCCCAGCGCAGGGCGCGGTCTACCAGCGCCATGGCGATGGACTTGCGCTCTGACTGGCCAAAGACCAGACCGTAGCCGCGGGTGAACTGTGGTGGCACGGTTTTGGAGCCCTTGAACTGGTTCACCGTTTCGCATTCGGTCAGCTCCACCTCGCCAATCTCGATGGCAAAGCCCAGCTCGGGGATCTCCATTTTCACCGGCACCTTGCCGATGCGCAGCTCGCCGACAAAGGCGTGGTTGCGGGCATAGCCGCGCTGGGTGGAATAGGCCATGCCGAGGATAAACCCCTCGTCGCCGCGCGCCAGCGACTGCAAGCGTACCGCCCGACCTGCTGGAAAACTCATCGGTTCGCGGGTCAGATCGCCCGGTGTCACGTCCGAGCTTGGCTCGCGTTCAATGATATCCTCGCCCTGCAGAAATTCGGTGATATGCGGCGTAGTCTCCATACGGGGCGCATTAGTCGGTGCTTCAGGCACCTCGCCATCGGCGGCCAGTTTGAAATCCAGCAACCGGTGGGTGTAGTCAAAAGTTGGCCCCAAAACCTGCCCACCCGGTGCATCCTTAAAGGTGGCAGAGATGCGTCGGTCACAGGCCATCGCGCCGGTATCCACCGCCTCGCTATAGCCAAAACGCGGCAAGGTGGTCCGGTAGGCGCGGATCAGAAACACCGCCTCGATCAGATCACCGCGCGACTGCTTGATTGCCAGCGCTGCCAGATCGGGATCATACAATGACCCCTCGGCCATCACCCGGTTCACCGCCAGGCTCATCTGGTCGCGGATCTGGTCAAGGCTGAGCTCCGCAATGCCGGTATCGCCACGGCGTTCTTCGGCAAGCCAGGCATGGGCATTGTCGATGGCGCGTTCGCCACCCTTCACAGCTACATACATGCGGTCAGTCCTTTGCCGAAATCTTGGTCGAACGCGGCAGGGCTGCCAGCTCGGACCCGGAAGTAAAGAAGAAGTCCACGCCCAGCGGATAAAGCATGGCATTGCCCTGACAGGCCGCGAGACAGGCCGCAGCATCCGGCAGCGCCAGTGTTGCAACATCTTTGATGCCGGGACCGCTAAGGCTGGCATTCGCCGTACCAAAATCTGCCATCTCGACAATCAACGTGGTTGAACGATCCGGATATTCCGCCGTTCCGATGCGATACTGATCCAGCGGCATCAGGGCCGCCCAGCTGCCCAGTGCAAAATCGGCGGCATCCGCCGACACAATGGGCGCACCTGTATGAAAGGCGAGCCACTCTCGCAGTGCAACGCTATCCGCATCCGGCGCCAGATAGACGCCGGTTTCAGGATCACACAGCGTCAACAACAAGGTTCCTGCCGCAGCCGAGATCCCGGCAGGTGGCACAGCACCGGTGATGGCCTGGATCGTTCCGGGGCGCGCCATCGCATTCATCGCGGCGCGAAACCCATGGGCGGCGTCGATTGGCGGAGACGCAAACCCACCGCCAAAACTGTTGGTGTTGTTTTCGACAGACATCAGTCTTCTCCCCGAACCATGGTAAAGAATTCCACCTTGGTGGCAGCGGCCTTGGCGGCACGCGCCTCTTTGCGGGCCTGACCTTTGGCCTGTAGCGGCACCAGTACGGCAGCACGCAGATCAGCAGCCACATCGGTTTGCATCAGCGCGTCAATCTTTGCCGCGATTTCTGCCTTGGGCTTGGAGCGGCCCTGTACATAGCCATGACCGACAGTGCCATCACGCAGCGTCAGCGCGCAGCGAGTCACTGTCATCTCGCCCAGGTTGAAGGGCGCACCAACCGCGCCCATGCGACCACGCACCATGACGCCGCCTGCCTCTGGTGGGCGCAGCCAGTCGAAGCCGGGATCACGCGCAGTGTCGGCAGCATCCACATCGGCAAAGTCGCGCCATAGCGCCGCAAGCTGGGTTTCATCTGCCTGAGCCAGCAGGCTCATCCAAGCCTTGCGATCCTCAGGGGAAAAATCTGTATTCATCTGTCAAAGCCTCTTGGCCGGGTTGTCTACATCATCTATACAACTAGACAAATATTATCGGACTCTTGTCCTGATGCGCAATCGAAACCTTGTGAAAGTTTCATGACATGCCCCAAGACCCAGCCCCGGCTTCGCCGCGCGCACCCCGTACAGCTGTGTGGAAATCCATTGCCATTTCGCTGACCGATGACATTGCGCAGGGGCGCTATGGCACCGGTGACAAACTGCCACCGGAAACCCAGTTGGCGGCACGGTTCGGGGTTAATCGCCACACGGTGCGGCGAGCCCTGTCAGAGATGGCGGATCAGGGGTTGGTACATGCCCGGCGTGGATCCGGCGTCTTTGTGGCCGCTGCCCCCACCGACTATCCGATCGGCAAACGGGTGCGGTTTCACCAGAATATCACTCGCGGCGGCCAGACCCCAGCCAAGCGCATTCTGGCCCTGGAAACCCGCGCGGCCGACAGCACCGAGGCCGCCGCTCTGCAGTTGGAACCCGGCGCAATGGTGCATGTCTACGACGGGTTGTCGCTCGCGGATGATCAACCTATCGCGCTGTTTCAAAGCGTCTTTCCCGCGATCCCCCTGCCCGAGATGCTAACCTTCCTACAAGAGATGCAGTCGGTGACGGCCGCGCTCAAGGCCTGCGGAGTTGCGGACTATACCCGGCTGGAAACCCGCATCACTGCCAAACTGGCAACGGCCACCCAGGCGCTGCATCTGCGGGTCAGCGAAGGGGCTCCAATCCTGCGCACCACCGGCGTCAACATTGATCCCGACGGGCGCCCGGTCGAGTTCGGACGCACATGGTTTGCCGGCGACCGTGTGACCCTGACCATTGATGGGCAGGACGCCTAACCACACCCGGCCGAAGAATTGAGACCGCCCCACGATTGCGGGGCGGCCCCGTGTCAAAAGCCTACGCGCCGGGCATTGCCATCTTGCGATTCATCTGCCCCGATGGGGCGTGAAACTCATCCTCAATGCGCTCAAACCCGCAGCCTTCATAGAAAGGGCGCCCAATCGCATTTTCTCGAAAGACCTCAACCTTGAGCGGGCCTTTGAGAGTAACAGCATGATCCACCAAGGCGCGGCCATACCCCCGTCGATGACAGGCCGGATCGAGGAACAATCCACCGATCTGATTACCGATGAGCGCTATAAAGCCAATCACCTGATCTTTGTCCTCCAGCACATAGGTTTCAGAGATTGGCAGAAAATCCTCCCGGATCGACCGCTCAACCTCCACAACAAAGACAGTTTCCAAAAACGGATGCGCCAGGGCATTGGCGGCAGCCCAGACGGCCATCACCGGTTCAATGTCCTCTGGTTGGTAGGCGCGGATCAATGATGTCGTGTCATTCATTGTCATTTTCCTTGTCACCTTTGATTGAGTTGCGCGCGCACTGACGCCACACCAAGCCGCGAGGCGCGGTAGGGTTGGCCGTTTTGTGACCGCACAAAGCGCCGTTTTTTCAAGCGAAAGAAAACCTCGAGCGTGCAGGTTGCCAGAACATGGCCGTCACGCGTAAAGCAGGTGATTTTCTGGATTTTACCATTGGAGCCACGCAGATGGCGGATCTCTCCGCCCAGCGCGAGTTCATGCAGAACACGCTGTTCGTGTTTTGATATATTCAACGTCTTGTCTCGATTTCATGAGAGCACAGAAAAAGGTCCACTCAGCGTCACGCTTTGAGTGTTCCTGTGGTTTCTGGTGTTCCCGATCAGCTATTCGCGATCAGGAACGGGCGCGGGCCCGGGGCTCTGACATAAAATCTCCATCGCTTGAGCTTCAACGTCTCAAGTTAGTGTCCAGTTAGGTCGGGCCTTGGGTGCAATCAAGCGCTGCTGCACCGGTTTCGCCCAATCGTGTCACAAGGGCCACGTCCGGAACAACAAAGGCCCCCGCCAAATGGCAGAGGCCTCATCGATTTCTCACCAGAAAACTTACTTCTTGGCGTTGAATACAAACAGAGTTTCACCGTTGATCTTATAGGCATTGATCAGAGATTTTGCCTTGTCCGAAACCAGCCAAGCCTCCAGTTTCATGGCCAGATCATTCTTGGCATGCGGATGCTTTTCCGGGCTCACCGGCAGATAGGCATATTGGTTGAACAGCACGGGGTCGCCGGAGAACAGCAACGCCAGATCACCCTTGTTACCAAAGTTCAGCCAGCTGGCGCGATCCGCCATGATATAGGCGTCCATACCCGAAGCGGTATTGAGCGCGGCCCCCATGCCAGCGCCAACCGCCCGGTACCAGCCGTCAAAACCGGTGGGGTCCAGATCAGCAGCCTGCCACAGGCTCAGCTCTTTCTTGTGGGTGCCACTATCATCGCCGCGGCTAACAAAGGGCACGGCTGCGGCTGCAACCTTTTGCAGAGCATCGGCTGCTGTAGTTGCATCCTGCACCCCAGCTGTATCAGATTTCGGGCCGATAAAGACAAAATCGTTGTACATGATTTCACGACGGTGGGTGCCATTGCCACCGGCAAGGAACTTTTCCTCCGCCCGTTTGGAATGCACCAGAATGGCGTCGACATCGCCCGCCTCTCCCAACCGGATGGCCTGGCCGGTGCCGACCACCAAGAGTTGCACATCAAGATCCAGATCGGCCTTGATTTCGGGCAGCAGAATTTCCGCCAGCCCCGAATTGTGGAACGAGGTGGTAACGGCCATCTTCATCTCTTCGGCAAAGGCTGCCGTTGTCAGGGTCAGCGACGCAAGCGCGCCCAATAGCAGGTGTTTCATTCGACAATATCTCCTCTCAGGAATGCACGGCCCTGGTTGGTTTCAGGTCCGGCAAAGAAATTATGGGCCTTGGAAAACTCATGAACACGCCCCTGCAACACAAAAATCACTTCGTCCGCCAATCGCTGCGCCTGCCCCATGTTGTGGGTCGACATGATCAGCCGCGTACCTTCGGCGGCAGCACATTGCAGGATCTCTTCGATCTCGCGGGTGGCACGCCCGTCCAGCGATGCACAGGGTTCATCCAGAAACAGCACATCCGGCTCGCGGATCAGGGCACGGGCCAGCGCCAGTTTCTGCCGTTCGCCGCCAGACAACAGGGTCGCCTGACGGTCCAGCGCGTCGCCCAGATTGATCCGCGTAGCCCACTCAGCGGCCCGCGCACGGGCCTCCTTGCGCGGCGTGCCGATCAGCTGCAGAGGATATGCGATATTGTCGACAACGGACCTGCGCATCATCACAGGTGCCTGAAACACAAAGGCTTGACGCCGCTGTGCCTCTGCCTTGGGACAGGCCCAGTCCAATGTCCCACCGTTCATCCGCACGATCCCGTGCAGCATCTTCAACAGGGTGGTCTTGCCTGCCCCATTGGGGCCGATAACGATTGTCGTACCTTCGCCTGCAAGGGTCAGATCCACCGGACCGACCAGCACCTTGCCGCGACGGCGGACCAGCGCCTGTTGCGCCACCAGCGGGAACATCTGCACCTCCATCACCAGCGCCCCTCGCTTTCGGTGTGGCCCAGCCAGTGGATCGCCAGATTGACCGCAATCGCCATGGCGATCAGCACGAATCCAAGGCCCAGCGCCATGGCAAAGTCGCCTTTGCCGGTCTCGAGCGCGATCGCCGTGGTCAGCACCCGCGTCGCATGATCAATGTTGCCACCCACCACCATGATGGCGCCGACCTCGCCAATGGCGCGGCCAAATCCGGCCAGCGCCGCGGTCAGCAGGGCCCGGCGACCATCCCACAGGAGGGCTTTCACCCGCTGCACCTGCGTCGCGTTCATCGAGATCAGCAGATCATGGTAGTCGCTCCAGAGTTCACGCAGCGACTGATGCGCGATCGAGGCCACCAGCGGCACGATGATGATCACCTGTGCGATGATCATCGCCGTTGGTGTGAACAGCAACCCCATCACCCCCAGCGGCCCGGACCGCGACAGAAAAACATAGACGATCAGCCCGACCACCACCGGCGGCAGCCCCATCAACGCATTCAGCACCGCAATGGTAACACGGCGCATGCGAAACCGGCGCACCGACAGCATTGCAGCCAGCGGCAGAGCAATCGCCGCCGCGATTGCCAGTGCGGTCAAAGTGACCCTAAGCGAACGCAGGGTGATTTCCACCAGGTCGCTATCCAAGGTCACCACGAGCCAGAAAGCCCGAAGCATGCCGTCCAACAGATCCGCCATCTTGCGCGTTTTTCTCCTCAAAAGATAAGAGTTAAGGGCTCATCATCCGATCAATGCCCAGTTCAAAATCACAGCTTTGTCCTTAACAACAGAACTAATTTTCGCCACTTCGGGAATTCGGACAATTTGTCTACAGGCAGCAAAGCCCATGGAACAAACAGGGTCAAAACCGGCACCCGGTTTTAGCTTTCCAATTGCATTTGCAGCACGGCAAATCGGACGTCCCACCTGCCGAATGCGACTTTTTTTCGAATTTCAGTTTCCTTTTGCCGCCAAAATGCGCCCATTCACCCCGTTTTGCGCGACCATTCGCCGCCAAATCATCGCAGCCAGTGTGCAAATCCTCCTGCCTCTCTTGCGTGCACCTATTGAACATGAGACAAGCCGCTCCCAAAGTTTCATCCTGCAAACAACTTTGAGGATTAGCCATGTTCGATCTGCAGACAATGCGCGATCAGCTCGCCGCTCACTACGACCTGGCGCCCAATCCGGCGCTGGCGCAGGACATGTCCGAGACCTATGGAAGCATGGCCCGCGTCGTCTCGCCGATGGATTGGGCAATGCATGCGCCCTATGTCTCGGCGATCCAGCAGCTCAAGAAAGAGCGCAACGCAGTGATCCTGGCGCATAACTACATGACGCCGGAAATCTACCACGGCGTCGCAGATGTCGTGGGTGACAGCCTGCAACTGGCGATCGAAGCCACCCGCGTCGAGGCCGATGTCATCGTGCAATGCGGTGTGCACTTCATGGCCGAAACCTCCAAAATCCTGAGCCCGGAAAAGACCGTGCTGATCCCCGACATGGAGGCAGGTTGCTCGCTGGCGGAATCCATCACCGCCGAGGGCATCGCCGAGATGCGCAAACGCTACCCCGGCGCGCCGGTTGTCACCTATGTGAACACCACCGCCGAGGTCAAAGCCGCCTCGGATATCTGCTGCACATCGTCGAACGCGGCGCAGATCGTGGGTGCGATGGAAAGCGACACTGTGATCATGACGCCCGACCAGTATCTGGCGCAGAACGTGGCCAAAGACGTGCCGCATAAGAACGTTGTCTGGTGGGAAGGGTCCTGTATTGTGCACGAGCAATATAGCGCCAAGGATCTGCGTGAATTCCGCGAATGGAACCCCGGCACCCGCCTGATTGCCCATCCCGAATGCCCGCCAGACGTGGTGGCCGAGGCGGATTTCTCTGGCTCCACCAGTGGCATCATCAAATACGTCACCGACGAAAAGCCGGAAAAGGCGCTGCTGATCACCGAGTGTTCGATGGCGTCAAATATTGCTGACAGCCTGCCCGAGGTCGATTTTGTCGGCCCCTGCAACATGTGTCCCTACATGAAGATGATTACCCTGGAGAAAATCCTCTGGTCGCTGCATACTATGTCGGAACCGGTCGAGGTGGATCCCACAGTGGCAGAAGGCGCACGCCGTGCCGTGCAACGGATGATCGATATGTCGCAGAAACTGGGTATCTGATCGCGTGATTGCAGGCACTTTGATGATACCCGATGCGAGGTTGCCTGCATGAGCACCCCCCTTTCAACAGATCGCATCGTGATTGTCGGTGCTGGTCTCGCGGCACTTTACGCCGCACTGGAACTGGCACCCTACCCGGTTCTGATGATCTCTCCCGAACCGCTGGGCCTTGGGGCCAGTTCGGCTTGGGCGCAGGGCGGTGTCGCGGCGGCCATGGCAAAGACCGACAGTGCCCAAGCCCATGCCAACGACACCGAAAGCGCAGGTGCCGGCACGGTCGACGCAGAGGTGGCCGAAATGGTCACCCGCATGGCCCGCAGCCATATCCTCGACCTGACGGCTCTGGGCGCCCCCTTTGATCGTGACGCCGAAGGCAACTACGTCATGAGCCGCGAAGCCGCACACTCTGCGGCCCGCGTGGTGCGGGTAAAGGGCGATCAGGCCGGCCAGCAGATCATGGAAACCCTGATCGAACAGGTGCGCGCCACAGATTCAATCCAGGTGCTTGAAAACACCGAAGCCCTGCGGCTGGAGACCTCCGGCAATGCCGTGTGTGGCGTCTGGATCCGACGCGCAGACCGCCCATCGGCCCCCGTGCTGATCTCTTGCCCCGGTGTGCTGCTGGCCGGTGGTGGCTCTGGTGGGCTGTTTGCCCATACCACCAATCCGCCACGTATCCGCGGGCAGGTGATCGGCTTTGCCGCCCGTGCAGGGGCGCGAATTGCTGATGCCGAATTCGTCCAGTTCCATCCTACGGCAGTGGATTGCGGCGAAGACCCCGCCCCCCTGGCAACCGAAGCGCTGCGCGGCGAAGGGGCGACGCTCATCAATGCCGATGGCATCCGCTTCATGGTGGACCAGCACCCGGATGCAGAACTGGCCCCACGCGATATCGTCGCCCGTGCTATCTTTGCCGAAACCCAGACCGGTCGACGTCCTATGTTGGACACCCGCGAAGCCTTGGGGGCAGACGTCCTGACACGTTTTCCTGCCCTGGCTGAGACCTGCGCACGTGCCGGTATTGACCCGGTAAAGGACGCCATTCCCGTGGCCGTCGCCGCCCATTACCACATGGGTGGCATCGAAACGGATCTGCAGGGGCGCGCCAGTCTGAACCGTCTTTGGGTCAGTGGCGAGGCCGCTTCGACCGGGCTGCATGGTGCCAATAGGCTGGCCTCCAACGGCCTGTTGGAGGCGCTTGTCTATGCCCGCCGCGCTGCCGCCGATATTGCCGCCACTCTGACACCCCCAGCGCAAGGAGCTGCACCCGAGCTGCACCCCGACTTTGCCGCAGGCGGGCAGGAAATGGACAGCACAGCCGTGCAAGACCTGCGCCAGTGCATGACCACCCATGTAGGCATGCGCAGGGACGAGGCTGGTTTGAAACAGGCGCTGCTTGCCCTGTCTGAACTAGAGGCTGCGCAACCCAATGATGAAGCCTTTCTCAACATGTGCGCCACTGCAACCCTGATTGCCGCCTGCGCATTGCAGCGTCGCGAAAGCCGGGGCGGGCATTACCGCGATGATTATCCGCAGGCCGACCCCGATCTCGCCCAGCGCAGCCATATGACCCTCACCGAGGCCCGCGCGATCCGCGACCGGGTCACCCGCAGCCTTTGAAAGGAAACCGCATGATCCTCTCTGCTCCGCTCCCCGATCTGTTGCTGGAACCGCTGGTACGCGCCGCCCTGCATGAGGACCTCGGCCAGAACGGTGATATCACCACCCGCGCGGTGATCCCGGCCTCGGCGCGCTACAAGGCCCGCCTGAACGCCCGTGACGCAGGTGTCGTGTCAGGTATGCAGATCGCCCGTATCGCCTTTCATTTGGTAGACCCCACGCTGGAGTTGAACATCGCGCGCGCGGATGGCACAGCCTGCGCGCCCGGCGACACCCTGATGACCATTGAGGGCTCTGCCGCGGCGATCCTGTCGGGCGAACGGGTGGCGCTGAACTTTGCCGGACGCCTGTCTGGCATTGCCAGCCTCACCGCCGGGTTTGTCGCCGAGGCCAAGGGCACGCATACCCGTATCACCTGCACCCGCAAAACCACGCCAGGGCTGCGCATGGTCGAAAAGCAGGCAGTGATCCACGGCGGCGGGTCGAACCACCGCTTTGGTCTGTCGGATGCGATCCTGATCAAGGACAACCACATCGCCGCCGCCGGGGGTATCACTCAGGTGCTGACTGCCGCCAGCGCCAGCGTCAGCCACATGATGAAAGTGGAAATTGAAGTCGACACCCTGGCGCAGCTCGAAGAGGTGCTTGCAACCGGTGGCGCCGATGTCGTTCTGCTGGACAATATGAGCACCCCGGATCTGGCCCGCGCTGTCGAAATGGCCCGAGGCAAACTGGTGACAGAAGCTTCCGGCAATATGAAACTGGAGCGCATCGCCGAGGTCGCAGCCACTGGAGTGGACTACATCTCATCCGGGGCCCTGACCCATTCGGCGCAGACGCTGGATCTGGGGTTGGACTTTTAATCCCAGACCATCGGAAAGATCGGACCAACGGTATGGTCAGGCGCAGGCGGCCTGACCAGAGGTAGTTCACGAGTACAAATCACAGGAAATCGCGCGCAATGGTTTCGCGCCATTCCTTGACCAAAACCTCTGCCCCATCCGCGCCTTCGCGGGCCGTCACCCTACGCCAGAGATAGAAGTTTTCTGTGTCACAGGTCATCTTGTTTTCCGTGTCGATCTCGACCTGCCAATCCCCGCGCGCAAAGGTGAAGGTCCAGTCACTGGCAAAAACCGCCGAGGCCGGATCATCGGGGTGGATGGCATAGTGCATCGACACATGACTCCCAACTGTCATCCCATGATAGGGATCCACAGCCTTGCCGTAGTCGTCAAAAGTATCCAGCACCAGCGTTCCATCCGCGCGCAGCTTTGTCTCTGACCTGCCGCCGGGCGCGCGCAACTCTTCTGACTGTAAAGACGGGTAGTCTCGCGCCGCAGCCGGGTTTTGCGGATCGATCTCTTGTGCGACCTGACGCTCTGGCAGCACCAGCGCACAGCCCTCCAGATGCAGCGTCACTTCTGCCGCCTCGGGCGCAGGCCAGACGATGGGCCAGTAAGATGTCGATAGCGCCAGCCGCAGCTGATGCCCGGCCCGCAGATGATGCGCGCATTCATTCAGCTCGATCTCGGCCTCGTAGACCTGCCCCGGCACCAGGTATTCGGGCTTCTCGTGGCTGTTGCAATGGGTCAGGTTCAGCGGACGAAACGTGATGCGCTGCGACACTCCCGTTGGGGCGACATCACAAAGCCGGGCGACCAGCTGTGCCACCGGCCGGTCCACGCTGAACGAGACCCGCAGGCGGGGACGGCCAAGAAGCTCCAACGGCGCGGCCAGCGGTGGGGTATCAAAACAGGAAGAAAGCACGTCGTCCCCGGACTGATCCCCCGGCAGCTCGTTGTCGTAGCGCATACCGGCGCAGAAATAGCCACTGGCCTGCCCCAGTATCGCAGGATTGCTCACGAGCTGCCGACCTGCCGTGGGGTCTTCTTCCAGAGCTCCCGCCCCAAGATACATCACTTGATCCCGCACATTGGGAGAGGGCCACTCTTCCTCGGCGATCCAACGCCCCTGTCGGGGCTTATTCTGCATGGTCGGGTTGAAGTGTTCCTGCATGTAGGTGCGGTAATCCGGCAGGCTCTCGACACCCGTCTCATCGCCCTTGAGCCACTTGTCGAACCAGGCCAGCACTTCGCCATGAAAATCCGCAGGATCCAGCTTAGCGATATGGGCGTAGCGATGCTCCCACGGGCCTACGAGGGCCTTGGCAGGCACCTTGAGGTTTGCAGCCAGCCGGGGTGGTGCGTTGACATAGGCATCCGCCCAACCAGTGATCGCCAGAACCGGCGCTTGGATTGCCGCCCAGTCCTCGCAGACCGAACCATGTTTCCACTGCCCGTCGCGGGTCTGATGGCGCAGCCACTCGGCGGCCATAAAAGGCATATCCTCCATCCGCTTGATCCAGTCGGCGCGCCAGTCGGGGCGGTTTTCCGGATCCGCTGGGCGCGATTGATAGGCGAACATCTGGCTGGCCCAGTTGGCATTATCGCTCAGCAGGCAGCCGCCCATATAGTGGATATCATCGGCATAGCGATCCGTAGTCGAGGCCACGGAGACCACCGCCTTGAGCGCCTCGGGGCGGCGAAAGGCGAGCTGCAAGCCGTTGAAACCGCCCCAGGAGATCCCGATCATGCCGATATTGCCGTCACACCAGTCCTGCGCCGCGATCCAGGCCAGAACCGCCTCGCCGTCGCTCAGCTCCTGTTCGGAATACTCATCATCAAACACCCCTTCGCTGTCGCCGGTCCCAGCGATGTCGACCCGAATGCCGGCATAGCCTTCGGTAGCAAACACAGTATGGGTGGTCTCATCGCGCGGAGCAGTCCCATCGCCCTTGCGATAAGGCAGATATTCCAAGATGGCAGGCACCGGGCCATCGACCTGTGGCAACCACATGCGAGCGGCCAAGCGGCGGCCATCGGGCAGCGGGATCCAGGTGGTTTCTATCAGATCATAGGCACAAGGGGGACAGGGGGCACGGGACATCCGGCGGTCTCTTTTCAGGCAAGGGCATTTGCCCCAGCCTTGCCGAAAGGCAGCACTGAAGGAAAGTGAGCACTTGTGTGTAATGTGACGCGAATGTAAGCGACTTTGGAGAAAACCGCGAAGGGATAAGCTGGTGCCAGTTGATTTTTCACAAAACCTGCGCTGGCTCTGTGCCGAAGCTGGGCCGATTGCCCAGACCTGTCGTGGCATTGGCATCAATCGTCAGCAGTTCAACCGCTACCTCAGCGGCGCTGGCCTGCCCTCGGCGCATAACCTGCGGCGCATCGCGCGATATTTCGGCCTGTCAGAGGCAGAGCTCTTTGCAACACACCGCGAATTCTGCGCTGCCCAGACCCAGAGCGCGCCGCAATCCCTCAGCGCGCATCTCACCCAGTTCAATGCGTTGTTTCAGGATCAGGCCCGACCTTTGCGCCGGTTTCTGGGGGCCTATCACGCCTATTTCCGCACCCCCACTTGGCCGGGGCAAATCCTGCGCAGCCTGATCCAGCTACGCGCCCAAGAGGGCCATGTGGTGTCGCATACCTATGAACGCGCAACCTCTGGTGATGGCAGCATACGCCAGCGCGGGCGCTATCAGGGACTGGTGAGTTTCCGTGGCAACCGGTTGTGCATGTATGAAACGCCGCGGCGCGACGGGGGATTTCTGTCCGAAACAGTCATGATGCCGGAACACCCGCAGCAAGTTTCTTACCTACAGGGGCTGACGCTTGGGGTCTCCGCGCGCCCCGACCAACAGCCATTTTCCACCCGCACCGTCTGGGTGCGCATCCCCGAGCGGGTCTCGGCCCGCGAAGCCCTGGCGCTCACCGGGGCCTATCCACAGGCAAGCGCCAAGCTGGACCCAAAAGTGCGCCGCCTGCTGGGTGACCAGCTGCCGATCAGCATCAACCCCACTGCAGACTAGATCGCTGGTCATTTGAAGAGTTTACTTGGGCAGGATCGGCGCGGATTTGTCCAGCGCCAGCTCAGCATCCGAAAACCTCCATGGACCACGCACGCCGGGAATCCCCTCGGGTGCGATCTGCATCTGACGATGCTGGATCTGGGGATCTTCAAAGGCCTGACCAACCGTGTTGATAGGGCCTGCGGGCACGGTTGCTGCCTCTAGTGCGGCAAGCAGCTCCGTCTGCGTCCAGCCCGTCACTACCGCCTCCAGCAGCGCTGTCAGCGCCTGCCGGTTGGCAACCCGTGATTGGTTAGAGGCAAAGCGCGCATCCGCTTTCCCCCCCTCCAACCCCAGCACATCGCACAGCCGCTGGAACTGCCCGTCATTGCCTACCGCCAGAATGATATGGCCGTCAGAAACCATCATGACCTGATAGGGGGCGATATTGGGATGCTCATTGCCCAGTCGGGTCGGGCTTTCTCCGGTGGCGAGATAATTCATCGCCTGATTGGCCAATACCGCCGTAGCGCAGTCCAGCAGGGACATGTCGATATGCTGGCCGCGCCCGGATCTGTGACGCTGCTCCACCGCTGCCAGAATGCCGATGGTACCATAAAGTCCGGTAACCACATCGGTGATTGCCACGCCGACCTTTTGCGGCTGGCCCGCGGACTCACCAGTGATCGACATGAGCCCCGACATCCCCTGCAACAAAAAGTCGTAACCAGCCCGTTTGGCATAGGGCCCGTCCTGGCCAAACCCTGTGACCGAACAATAGATCAGGCGCGGATTCACCTGCGCAACGCTGTCATAGTCGAGACCATATTTGGCCAGCCCGCCGACTTTGAAATTCTCGATCAGGATATCAGCGTCGCGGATCAGATCCAGCACCTGCGCGCGACCCGCATCCGTTCTGAAATCTGCCGTCACGCAGGTTTTGCCGCGATTGGCCGCATAGTAGTAGGCGGCTGTTTTGTCGCCGTCACGTTCGATAAACGGAGGGCCCCAAC
Source organism: Phaeobacter sp. CECT 5382 (assembly GCF_001457775.1). Taxonomy (GTDB): domain Bacteria; phylum Pseudomonadota; class Alphaproteobacteria; order Rhodobacterales; family Rhodobacteraceae; genus Pseudophaeobacter. The sequence goes on along the minus strand of NZ_CYSG01000013.1, from coordinate 59,668 downwards.
GGCGGGTATCATCGCCTTCGGGGCTTTCGACCTTGACCACATCGGCTCCAAGATCCGCCAGTGACTGCCCAATCCAGGGGCCGGCCAGAATACGGGCAAGTTCAACAACCTTGAGGCCAGAAAGCGGGGTCCCGGATCTAGTGGTCATGAGGGCATCTCTCCTTGCACGGGGATTGCCCCCTTGGTGAACGTTTCTGAGCGATGCTTAGCCCAGGCAGACACCCGCCCGCAAGAATTTGATCAAAATACAATTGCGGCGAGGGCAGCCTGGATCAGTTGCCCTTGATCCGGACTGTAAACGTAGTGCGTGCCCCTGCTGGTGGTGGCGGAAAGGGCGCGGCCCGGCGCACCTGTGCCAGCGCGACCCCATCCAGTTTACCCGACCCGGAGCTGCGGGCGATGCTGACTCCCGCCAAGGCACCACTGGCTGTGACTGAAAACCGTACCATGGCGACTCCTTTGACAGCAGCCCGGCGCTTGGCACGCTGGATCCGGCGCATCACCAGGCCCGCATAGTTGCTTGCTGCGGCACTCCCTTGAACCTTGGCTTGACCTGCAGTGTTTTGCGCCTGCCCCCCAGATTTCTGGCGGCTCGATTGTGCCACACCTCGGGTTGCATTGACCTCTCCGTTGCCCTGCGGTTTTGACGCGGTCTTTGGTACCGTCTTCGGCGCAGGTTTCCTTTGTGCTTGCAGAACAGGTTCCGGGTCAGGGGTTTGTGGCCGCTCCGGAGGGCGTAGTGATCGCTCTACCTGAGGGCTTTGCGGCTCTGGAGGCCGCGCTTTGACAGGGTCCGGTTGTGACAAATGTACCGGCTTTTTCTGTACCGTTTCCATTTGTGGTGACAGGGCCTCGACCTGCAAAACGTCTTCAGGGCCAGATGTCTGTGCAGGCGGAGCCTGTGCCTGTAACTGCCGTATTGGTTTGGCGACAGGATCGGTCGTCTCGGGGCTCTTCGCAGCAAGCAAAGGTATGTCGCCCTGCGCCGCTAGGGTCGCCTCAGCGGAACTGGCTGGCGTCTGAACTTTTGGCCATTGATTCCGAACAGGTTTGATTGGTGTGACCTTTTCAGCGGCAGAAGGCAGTGACGCTACCGGGGTTTGGGGCCGCTCAGGGGCCGGTTTTTCCGGCTCTTGTGCCTGCTGGGCGTCAACAGCAGGCTTCGGGGTTTGCACACCGGTTGCCATATTCGCAAAACTGTTTCCCTGCGCCGCCAAGGCGGTATTTCCGCCTGCTTGTTCAACAGGAACTGTAGCCCCCCAAAAGGCAAAGCTCGCGTGAGCGACAAAGGCCAGCCCCAGTGCTGCCAGTGCCGCAAGTCGGGAGCTTGGCACAGACCGCGACTGCTGCTCTAGATGCCTACTCTGCGGCCAGACGGCTGATGGAGGTAGAGCCGTCATGGCAAGGCCCGTTCTGACACCAGCAACACCCGCTGGGCGCCGCTCGCACGCAGCGCATTGCCCAATTGCACCAGTTTTTTGGCAGACAAAGCCTGATCCGGCACCAGCCGCACCTCAGCGCGCACATCGGGCGCAAGCCCGGCCATATAGGCGGCAGCATCCGCTACCGCAACGCCACGCAAAGACAGACGCCCATCAGCATGCACCACCAATGTGTCGGGAGGCTCCCGCCCCTCCAGATCCGCTGTCTTGATCAGGCTGATATCCTTATCGAGTGGCGGCGCCAGTGTGCCCGCAATCATAAAGAAGATCAGCATCAGAAAGACGATATTGATCAGGGCAATCGTCGGCTCTTTCTGACTGGTGGCACGGGGTTTCAACTGCATCAGCCCAGCACCACGGTTTGCAGTTTTTCCACCTGCCGCAGGGTGGCCAAAAGATCAACCAGCGCCTGCGCGCTTACCCTATCGTCCGGGCTGATCAACACCAGATGTCCACCGCCATCCTGTGGCTGCGACCGCACCAAATCGGCAATCCTCCCCAGATCCACGGGCTGTCCGTTCAGAGCCAGACCCGACGCGGCCAAAGTGACAAACAGCATCTGACGATCCGCTCCCCCCTGCGCCTGCCCGGCGGCCATCAGCTCTACCTCGCCGTATTTTGAGAAGGTCGAGGTCAGCATGAAAAACAGCAACAATAGAAAAATCACATCAATCAGCGAGGTCATCGACATCCGCCCGCGTCTTGGCCCCTGCAGTTTAAACGGCATGAGCCAATGATCCGCCTTGATCGGGTTGCACTGGCACCGATGCCTGCTGCGTCGCGCCAACCGTAGCTGTATCTGTCTCAAGGGAGACACGGGGGGCAAAAGCAACCCGAAACGCATGATTGGCAAAGACCCGTTCTCGCTGCATTCGGGCTGTCAGCCAGCTCAGCACCAGCGAGGTGGGCATTGCCACGGCCAGCCCGGCAGCGGTCGTCAGCAAAGCGACCCATATGCCGCCTGCCAGCAGCGACGGGTCCACCGAAGAGCCCGCGGATTGCAATTTCTGAAAGGCTTCGATCATACCAATGACAGTGCCAAACAGGCCCATCAAGGGCGCCAGTTGCGCCACCATATCCAGCGCGCCCAGCCCACGTTCCAAGCGGGCAAACCGATCTTCGGCCTCGGCATCTATGCGGGCCGAAAGATCCGCGTCCTGCGCCTGCGTCAGTGCCAGACGCAGGACCGGGCCAAGATAAGACCGGCTCTGATCAAGGGCCTGCAGGGCCTGTGCCTGCTGCCCCTGATCCCAGGCGGCGACAGCTGCTGCCAGCTGCCGGTGGCGCCCCACCCGTGCCGCCTGGTATTGCCACAGCTTGTACAGTACCAGTGCCACAGTCAGCACCGATACCGCCAAGAGCAGCAAAACCACAGGTCCCCCAAGATCCAGAACACGCATCACGGCATCACGGATCAAACTCATCCCAACAGCTCCATCTCTGTACGGCTTTGCAACTGCAGATGTTCGGAACAGGCACCTGCAGACAGCCCTGGCGCGCTGCAGGTTTCAGCACCGTTGATCAGCACCCGGCTGATATCAGCGCAGGCATGGGGAAACTGAAACTGCCGCACGCGCAAGCGCCCGGCAGGAAGATCCTGAAAATCCAAAAGGGTCAGCCGAGCCACCTGCCCCTGCGCATCGAACAACACGGTTTCATAAACCGCCTGAACGATGTTTTTGGCATGGGTGTTCTTCACCACAAAAGACAGGGTGCAGGACGCACCAACCTCTTCCACCGCGCTGAGCTCGATGGAGATATCCGGCCTATCCGCTGCCGCGGCCGTCACAGTTCCCGCAGTCGTCTGTGCCGCTGCACCACCTGCCCAAACTGACAGCCCAAAGGCTGCCAGAGCGAGGGCGTCTTTACCCGGATATCCCATTGGTTTCCTCTCGAATGACTTAAGATCAGACTGTTTGATCAGAAGGTTTTGGCCAGGGTGACCTTGAAGTTACGGCCAGGCGCGGATTCCGTTGCCAGATTTGCCTGATAGGTGCGGTCAAAGGCATTCTCGATACCAAACCGCACCTCGGCGCCGTTCATCACCCCGGATTGTGGACGGAAGGTGGCGCGCAGATTGCTGACGCCGTAGCCGCCGTAGTTGTTGTTGCCGTTTTCAGCCACAACCTGTTCCCAGCTCAGATCCCAGGCCTCTGCGATGCGTTTGCCAACCGTGAAACGGGCTGAGTTTGCAGGCGCGTTGCCCCAGTCGCCAGTGACACCAGCCGTGCTTGTTGCCTCGTAGTCGCCATAGGCCGCGTTGAGATCGAAATAGAGACCATTTGCCAAGGCATAGGTAGCTTCGAGTTCGATACCCTGGCTTTCGACGATACCGGTGCCCGAATAGGAGGTGATATCCCAAAGTTCACTCACAAAGACGTTCGCCTTGACCTGAAGGCTGTCCTCGCCGGTGAAGATATCGCTCGCCACATAGGAAGCGCCGACCTCATAGGTGCGCGATTTTTCAGGCTGCGTCATGTAGGTGGGGTTGCTCAGATCATCGATGATCGGCAGGCTTTCGGTATAGGCTGCACTGGCAAAGAGCGCCAAACCCGAATTGAATTCGTAGCGTGCAGAGATCCCACCCATCAGGGCCGAGTTGTCATAGGTATCGCCTGCGTAGGTCTGGGCTCCCTTGATGGTCTGGTCTTCCCAGCGCAGGGCTGGACTGATTGACCAGTTGTTGCCCAGATCAATTTCATCCACCACAAACAAAGCAATGCGTTCATCCGTGCCGCCGGGGACGGAAACACTGCCAGAGGTCGGGCTCACCTGGCTTTCCAGTCGGTCTTTCTTGATCCATTCCACACCAAAGCGCAGATCATGCGAGATCGCCCCGGTCTGGAAGTACATCGCGTTTTTCAAGGTCAGCTTGTCGACGGTATAGTCGTGATCCCCATCCAGCAGGTAGTCGGCAAACCCACCAGGGTTGGTCGGCTCACTTTCGATATAGATATCCGAATAGGAGTACTGCACCGACAAATCGATCAGATCATTGCCGACCGGATTGTATTCGTACTTCAGCGTGGCGACTTCGGATTCCGTCTGACGGTTCACATTGCCGAAATTGACCACGTTGAAAGCATCATAAGGCGCGTCAAATTCATCGGTCGCTGTTTTCTGATAGCTGAAGGTCAGCCCGTGTTCGTTGGCCTCCCCAAAGGTGTATTTCAACTTGGCCAGACCGGAATATGGCTCGGTTGCGGAATAGGTGACCAGATTGCCATCACCATCCTTGTAAGCATCGCTGTCGCGCTTGGTGTAGTTCAGCAGAACCTCAAGGTTTTCCAGCGGCTGCCAGGCCAGAATTGTCGAGCTGTGATAGCCTTGGCCATTGGAGGTATAGCCTAGCGTCTGGCGCAGGCGCAGGCCCAGCTCGCCGCCGGTGAAATCTGACGCATCCTTGGTGTCAAACTGCACCACGCCGCCAACAATGCCCGAACCGAACTCAAAGGACCCGACAGTGCCGCGAATGACCGAAACGCTTTTGTACAGTGATGGATCCGTGAACAGCTGCGTGCCGATCCGGTAGATCTCTTCTGATCCCGTCGTTGCCCCGTCAATGACAATTGCCACCTTCTGGTCGGTGCCGTAGGTGCCATTGGCCCCAAAGCCACGAATATTGATGCCTGACCCTTCGGGGCGCGAGCCGTTCACCAGCGATACCCCCGGAACGGAATCGATCAGCTCTGCCACTGTGCCCGCCTGGCGATCGTCGATTTCTTCCTGATTGATCACCGTCACAGGCACCGCTGTGCTGACCTGCACTTCGCGCTTGCCCTGCCCCAGCTCAACCGTGCCCAGAAACCCGTCTTCCTGGATCTCTGCAGGCAGAATTTCCGACTGGTCTGCCGCCAATTCCTGCGCCGCAAGGCCTGACCCCATGGTCAAACCCAAAATGGAAACGGTCCCCAGCAAATGCTGATTCAGCCGTATTTTCCCCATCACATGTCCCTTTGCATCACGTTCTTGACCGAGTGCTTGCAAAAGGCTGGCGCGGTAGTTTGTTTGTTATGTTCCTGGCGGAATCGTCACTTTCCGCTTGAGCCTGATAGTAAAGGTGATAAAAACAGTCAACATAAATTCCACCCTGCTACAAATGTAGTTGCCAGCCTGACCCGCGCCCCTTAGCGCGGCCAAAGCCAGCCCTTTCCCGCAAAACCTTGCACTCTCGAAAGGGCCAACATGAGCCAGTCCCCCACCCTGGAACCGCAGGCGATCCGTCAAGCACGCAATGAAAACGCCAAGCTGCGCGACCGCGATTTTGCCGGTCAATTCGGTATCACCGAAGGCCAGCTGGTCGCTGCCTTCGTTGGTGAAGGCGTCACCTGTATCACCTCAGATATCGATCAGGTCTTTCCAAGGCTCGCAGCCCTGGGTGAGGTTAGGGCGCTGACCCGCAACGCATCCTGCGTGATCAAAAAATTCGGCGTCTATGATGACTCCCCCCCAGGAAACCACGCCTCGATGTTTCTGACTGACGCCATCGCCCTGCGCCTGTTTCCCCGCCATTTTCAATTCGCTTTTGCGGTCGAGCGCAGCAGCGATGCCGGCATCCGCCGCTCGATCCAGTTCTTTGATGCCGCAGGCGACGCCGTCCACAAGGTGCATCTGCGTGACGCGTCAGATCTGACCGCCTGGCAGGCGCTGGTCACTGACCTGGCGTTGCCGGATCAGGATGACAAGCTGGATGTTGCAACCCGCACCCCACCGGAAACAGCCAAGGCGGACCCAAAAAAGGCCGATGAGTTGCGCCGCCAGTGGGCCAAGATGACGGATACCCATCAGTTCCGCCAGCTGACCTCGAAGCTGAAAATGAACCGGCTTGGCGCCTACCGCATTGCAGGCGAACCCCTGGCACGTGCGCTGGCCCCAACCTCCGTGGATGACATGCTGCACGCGCTACAGGATCAGGGCATCGAGGTTATGATCTTTGTCGGCAATATGGGCTGCATCGAAATCCACACCGGCCCGATCAAAAACCTGCGCAGCATGGGCCCCTGGCAAAACATCCTCGATCCTGGGTTTGATCTGCATCTGCGTCTTGATCACATTGCCGAAGTCTGGGCCATCAACAAACCCACGCAGCGCGGCGCGGCAATCTCGGTCGAAGCCTTTGATGCGGACGGGACCATCATCCTGCAGGTCTTTGGCCGCCGCACCGAGGCCAAAGATCACCCTCCCGCCTGGAATGACCTCGTTGCCGGCCTGCCTGCGCTGGACGGCTCTGTCGTGGCCGATCTTTCAGCAACACCCACCGCTTCGGAGGCCGCCGAATGAGCCTGTTTTCTCGTCTGTTCACCGGGCTTAACATAGTCATTCTCACGCTTTTTGCGGCCCAGATGGGGCGCGCCGAGAGTGCCACCCGTATTGTGTCTATTGGTGGCTCCGTCACCGAAATTGTCTACGCACTAGGACAACAGAACCGGCTGGTGGCGCGCGATACAACCTCCTCTTTCCCAGCAGCGGCAGAGGAGCTGCCCAATGTCGGCTATGCCCGTGCCCTGTCCCCCGAAGGGGTACTGTCGGTGGACCCCGACATGATCATTGCCACCGAAGGGTCCGGCCCGCCAGCCACGCTTGATGTGTTGAAACAGGCCAATGTCATCTATGTCGAGGTACCAGAGATCTATTCAGCCGCCGGAGTTGCGACCAAGATCGAAACCGTCGGCACAGCTCTGGGAAAGGACGAAGCCGCGCAGGCGCTCAGTGCGCGTGTCACCACCGAGTTGGCTGACGCGCAGAGGCGCGCAACAGCGGCCGCAGGGGATCACCCGAAACGCATCCTGTTTGTGCTTTCAACGCAGGGTGGCCGCGTCATGGTCGGCGGTCGGGACACCGCCGCAGATGGCATTATCCAGATGGCTGGCGGGATCAATGCCATCACTCAGTTTAGTGGCTACAAGCAAATGACAGACGAGGCCATTGCCGCTGCCGCGCCAGATGTGATCCTGGCGATGGATCGCGGCGGGGATCACGGATTGACCAAAACTTCCATGTTGGAGCTGCCAGCCCTTGCCCTGACACCCGCCGCACAATCCGGGCACCTGATCCGGATGAACGGCTTGCACCTTCTGGGCTTCGGGCCGCGCACGGCCTCTGCTGTAGCAGAGCTTTCCACAGCCATCTACGGAGCAGCACAGTGAGTCTCGCCACCACTGATATCGCCAATCCAGAGGCGGGAGCATCCAAGCCAGAGCTCATCAGCCCCGCAGTGGACCGCCGCATTCGGGCGCGGCAGCTCACACTACTTCTGGTTTTGCTGTTGGGACTGGTCTCGCTGTTGTCGCTCACCACTGGTGCTTCTGGCACCTCCTTGTGGGCGGTGCTGCAGGATCTGCTGGCCGGTCGGGAGCTGTCCACAATGGAGCGGGTGGTTCTGCTGGATATACGCCTGCCTAGGCTGTGCATGGGGATCCTCGTCGGGGCCTCTCTGGCGGTTTCTGGCGCGGTGATGCAGGGGCTGTTTCGCAACCCCCTGGCTGATCCCGGCATTGTCGGGGTCAGTGCCGGCGCCGGGCTCGCCGCGATCACTGCCATCGTGTTGGGCAGCCTGCTGCCTGCGACGGTGCAGCAACTCGTAGGCTCTGCGCTTGTGCCATTATCTGCGTTTTTTGGCGGCTGGGCCTCGACCCTGATCCTCTATCGGGTCTCCACCCGTGGTGGACAGACATCGGTTGCCACCATGTTGCTGGCCGGGATCGCGTTGGGGGCTTTGTCCGGGGCCACCTCTGGCATTCTTGTCTATATCGCAGATGACACCCAGCTGCGCGATCTGACCTTTTGGGGCATGGGATCCCTGGCCGGGGCCACATGGGTCAAGGTTCTGACGGCCCTGCCAATCATCGGTCTGGCGCTGGCCACCGCGCCATTTCTGGCGCGCGGCCTGAATGCGCTGGCGCTGGGAGAGGCCGCCGCCGGTCACACCGGCATAGCCGTGCAACGCGTCAAGAATATCGCCATTCTGGCCGTTGCCGGGGCCACCGGAGCTGCGGTTGCGGTTTCAGGTGGCATTGGGTTCATTGGCATCGTGGTGCCGCATCTGCTGCGTCTGGCCACTGGCCCTGATCACCACAGCCTTCTGCCCAACGCGGCCCTGCTCGGGGCAACATTGCTGCTCGCTGCTGATATGATCGCCCGTATCATTGTGGCCCCGGCAGAACTGCCCATCGGCATCGTTACCGCCATCCTGGGCGCGCCTGTGTTCCTTTGGATCCTGCTGAAACGCCGCGGAGGATTGGGGATATGACGCAAGAATTCACCCTGCAAGCCAAGGGCATCAGCGTCAAACTGGGGCGCCGCCAAGTCCTGAAGGATGTGGATTTCAGCGCCACGGCTGGTCGTGTCACTACAATTGTCGGCCCAAATGGGTCTGGCAAGACCACATTGTTGCGCGCCATGACTGGGGAGATAGCCCATCGGGGAAAAGTCCGCCTGAATGGTGCAGACACGACCGATATGAAGCCTTGGCAACTGGCTGCGATCCGCGCGGTGCAGCCGCAAAACAGCAGCATCGCCTTTCCCTTTACCGTGCTCGAAATCGTGCGCCTTGGCCTCAGCGCCGGGTTGTCAGCTGCGGATAGCACAGTGCCCCTACAGGCGCTCGAAGCCGTGGGGCTGGCTGGTTTTGCCGGGCGTATGTATCAGGATCTGTCAGGCGGCGAACAGCAGCGGGTGCAGTTGGCTCGCGTTGTCACCCAGGTCTGGGAGCCTGTGGTTGACGGCACTCCGCGCTGGCTGATCCTGGATGAACCGGTAGCGAGCCTTGATATCGGGCATCAGTTCACGGTGATGGATCTGGCCCGCAATTATGCGACACGCGGTGGTGGCGTGGTGGCAGTGATGCATGATCTCAACTTCACCGCCATGTTTGCCGATCATGTGGTGCTGATGGAGGCAGGGCTGATTGCGGCAACCGGCACCCCGTTTGAGGTGCTGACGGATGAAACCCTGGCCCGCACCTATGGCTGCCCGGTACCCGTGAATACCACCCCACCGGCCCAGATCCCCTTTCTGCTGCCGCAGGCTCGGATCGATCTGGCTGCGCGCTCAGCCTGACATCCACAAAAAAAAATACAAAAGGCCCGGCGCAACAGCCCGGGCCTTTCTCATATTCGGGGGCAGCTTTTTGGACAGAACAGGTAGTTTTCATTCGAACCAGCGCGCCCAGCCATCCAGGTAATAGCCCACCAACGCATGCGATTGCAGCGTATTGGCTGAAACCTCCAGCGGTCCGGTTTCAAGGTCAAAGACCTGCGCGGCCTGCCAGACCTCGGGTGACAGATATTTCAGCCCCGCAGGAAGCCCAATTGGACGGTCTGTAAGGGGCATTACACTGGCCATCACAAAACCCCAGTCGCCAAAGCTCGGCAGATAGGCATGGTAGGGGCGCGTATATAACCCCTGTCCGGGACGGTTCGGATTACGACTTGCCGCGAGGGTGGTTTTGATCGACCAGAAGGCCTCACGGGCAAATAGCGGAGATCCTGCCTGGGTAACCATCACCCCCTGCGCGCTGAGCCGCTCCACCAGGGTGCCGTAAAACTGGCGGCTATACAGCTTGGACAGGGACAGGTTTTTGGGGTCCGGCAGATCAATGATGATCACGTCAAAGACTGCGGTGCTGTCCTCGACGAAACGCCAGGCATCTGTGTTGTGAATTGTTACTCTTGGGTCGCGCAGCGCGTCCTGGTTCAGGGCCGACAGATCCGGATGGTCGCGAAACAATTCCGTCACGCGGGGGTCCAGATCCACCAGCGTGATCTCTTCGACAGCAGCCCAGCGCAGTACCTCACGTGCTGCCATCCCATCACCGCCGCCCAGGATCAGCACCGATTTGCGCCGCGGCGCCTGCGCCATCGCCGGGTGCACCAGGCTTTCGTGATAGCGATGCTCGTCCAGGCTGTCGAACTGGATGGAATAGTCCAGAAACAACCGGGTGCGGGTGCGATAGCGGGTCACGGTGATCTGCTGATAGGGCGTTGCCTCACTGAAGATGATATCATCCTCAAACAAGGCCGCCTCGCTGGCCGACACCAGACGTTCTGCCTGCCAGAGGGCTGCCAATGTGCCTGTCAGCGCCAGTGCCCAGACAGCAACCTGCAGGGCACTGGTCTGGCTTCGAAAGATCCACAACGACAGTCCCGCCACCACCAGGTTAAGCGCCCCGAAAGTGAGGCTGGCCGGCATCAGTCCCAGGTGCGGGATAATCAGCAGCGGAAAGGCCAACGAGGCCGCCAGTGCGCCGATGTAGTCCACGCTGAGAACATTCTCAAAACGAAACTCCGGCGCGCCGATCTCTTTCAGAACCCGGGCAATCAGCGGGATCTCCATGCCCGACAACAGCCCCACGGTGATCAGCAACCCATATAGCGGCAGGGTGACGCTCTCCATCCAGGCAAAGGTGAAAAACACCAGCGGCGCCATGAAGCCCCCCGCGATGCCCAGCAGGATCTGCGCCCAGACAAAGCCGGACACCGGCTGCGCCACATAGCGCGACAGCCAGGCGCCCAGCCCCATCGACGACAGGAATATACCGATGACATAGGAAAACTGACGGATGGAATCGCCCAGCAGGTAGCTCGACAGCGTCGCCGCGATGAGTTCATAGATGAGGCCTGCCACAGCCACCAAAAAGGTCGCCACCAAGAGCCAGGTCTCGCGCAGACGCAGGGCTGCCCTGTTCACCTGCGCCTGCGTCGATGCGTCTGCTTTGCTGTCAGTCACGTCCGGATCAGGAGACAATGACGGCGGCGATGATAATGGCGATCGAAATGAACAGCATCCCGATCAGTACCGCCAGTGCCATGTTCTGATCTTGCTCGATCTCTTTCATGATCGGAAATGGCGTCAGCCAGTCGACCACCTTCCAGACTGCCCCCATCAGGGCCACACCGACAAAGGTGTAAAACACGGTGCTGATCAGCTCAGCCAGTTGAATTGCAGCAAGATACTCCATCAGAGCCCTCTCTATTTGATACTTCCATTCAATCCCCGCCCAGCGCTGACAGCCCGGATAGAGCGATCCAGATCACGGCTTTCGCCGCCATGCCCCAGGTAGGCCACATAGCTGGTTCCACCGACAGCCGAGGCTGACAGCAGCAAAAAGACCAGGCGAAAAACAGTCATCTCAATCGTCCCCCTCTTCTACCCAGTCACTGCCCCGCCAACGTGCTTTGTAGTGCAAAAACCGACGCATGAGTGGCAGACCGCCAATCACACCAAATCCAAGCCCCAGCAGATACAGCCAATACCCACTGGACACCCCATTGCGAATGGAAACCTCCAGCTGTTGCATGGGACGATCAGTTGGATGCACATCGCTTGAATTCGGCCCCCATAGCCCGCCCTCTTCCAGGGCCAGCGACAGGGAGTAGGTGCCCGCGACAGGTGGAAAGAAGCCAAGCATCGCGTGGTTGCTGCCCTCGCTCCAGCTGCCATCCTTGTCCCGGCCCTGATAATACTCAACCGTACGGCCGGTTTCGAAGAGCAGCTCACCTTCGGGGTCTTCCAGCTCGACTGCGAAATAGCCCCAACTGTTGTGGGCAGATCCCTTCAGGTGCACCCGCGTCAAGCGCCTTGGCTGCACCACCTTAAAGGGCACAGTCACTGGCAGATCTGCAATGTCAAAGCGCTGCGTGCCAAAGGCTGAACTGCCCTGAAAGGCTGACAGCAAGATCCCCAGGACCAAGCAAAGCGCCATCATCAGCAGGCCGGATTTGGTTAGAAACTGAGCGTTGGGGCCGAACTTGGCCGGTTGCAGCGCATGGACACCGCGCGGCGCGCGCGCTGCTGCAAGCCCAAAGGCCTGTTCCGTCGCCCACCAATCCAGATAGACCGTGCGGTAGATTTCGCGCTCTTGTCCGGTCTGTGAAAACGACAGGACCGCATCCTCGGACATGGCAGAGACTGCGGTGGTCTTCTCGCCTGTCTTTGGCGACCAGGTGAATTCCCCTTCGGCAAAGATTACCGAACTGCTGGAGGTCTCATAGTATTTGTAGACCACCCCGCCCGCATGCAGCTTTGGCCGAGTTTCCGCCGTCTCGACCCAGGTCACGGACATCCAGCCCACCGGTTTTCGATAGCGCCGCGAAAAGGTGAGATGGCTATCCTCAAGCGTCAGCCAGGCATAGCCATGGGTGGGGGAAAACAACTGATGATCAACCCAGGTCCAGCGACGCGGGCCCCAGACTTCTTCATGCTCCAACATGCCGATTACGGTATAGTCGACCCCGAACAGCGTGCCGGTCATGCCAATCTTGAAAGGGCTTTCCGGACGGTTTAGCAGATCGAACTTTTGTAGCACCTGATAGTTGTCCAGCGTATCCAATGCGCTGCCGCAATAGGCACAGACATGAGTGGTGACCCGGCCACCGCCCAGCACATCAAGCCCGGCACCACAGGCCGTGCAATTGATGCTCTTCAACTCAGGATTTAGGCTCATGATCGTCTCACCGTGACATCAAACGGGTCGATCCATTGGCCCAGAAACCATTCATATTGCCTGGCTTCGATTTCAGCCGACAGAACACTGCCATCTTCGCCCTGCAGGTTCAGAAAACGATAGCTTTCCCCGACGCTCAACGCATGACCAAAGCTGCCGCGCAGGCCGGTACAGGTTCCGTCTCCCTGCTCGGCCACGGTGAACTCTTCATCCCGGTGGCGCAAAGTGCTGCCAAGGGAGAGGTAGCCATCATATTTCGGCCAATCCTGCCGCGACAGGCTGCGCTGCAGGATCAGGTCGCCTTCGTCCACCGAGATCCAGAAAGCAGCTCCGACGGTATCCGTAGCCCAGAACTCATCCCAGCTACCACGCTCATACGAGAACCGTGCCTGGCCTAAGATGTGATAGTCGATCCCGGCAATCGTGGCGGTGTCACCCAGCCCAAACAGCATTGGCCCATCATGCAGAACTCCCTGCCGCCCGGCCAGACGCAGACCCCCGTCCTGCAACAGCAATGTCGTGCTGCAGGATGTACAGGTGATCATCTTGACGCTGGCCACCGCCGGGCTGACCAACGCGCCGCAGTTTGGGCAATGCAATTCCTTCATGCCCCCAAGTTCAACAGCCAGAACGAGAGTGCAAGCGGGAAAATCCTGCATGTCTCATCACCCCTGGCACATTCCTTGCCTGCCAGCCGCTCACGGCAAACCACAGTAAGAACCACAGTAATCATGGCTTGACGCAGGCGAAATCTGTCCTGTTCAGTGCCAAAGCATGCTGTTTCAGGGCATGTCATCCTATGTATTTCAGACAGGAACTTTTGATGCCCCACCGATTTTCAACCTCTGGCCTGATCCAGGTTTGTCTGGCCTTGCCACTGAGCGGCCTTCTCGCAACTGCTGCACTGGCCGCCTGCGATGACGCCCAGACCACCCGAGAAATGCGCATTTGCGCCGGGCAGGATTTTGACCTTGCTGACGCAGAATTGAACCGCGCCTATAAGGCGGCCCGCCAGTCCATGCATGATCTGGACAGGGATCTGCCGGATACCCTGAGAGGCGCAGAAGATGCCTTGTTGCAGGCACAGCGCGCTTGGATTCCCTTTCGCGATGCCGCCTGCATCGCCGAAGGGTTTCAGTTTCGCGGTGGCAGTTTCGAGCCCCTTATGGTGACGATCTGCAAGGCCGAACTTACCCGCCAGCGCCGGGATCAATTGCGCAGCATGATCGAGGTGAATTAGTTGCCTTTGCGAACCACGCATGGCGGCTATACCCAGGACCCCCTAGCTGGGTCAGCAGTTCATCCCTATGTTGTGTCTCAAGGGAGACAGCAACAAAACAGGAGTGATCTCCAATGGCCCATACCGTCTCACAACATCCCGTCGCCCATGACGTTCTGAGCTTTCTTGCCAAGCCATTCGTGGCCTTTGGCAACCTGCTTGTCGCTATTGGCGAAGCCAACCACCGCGACCAGACGCTGCGCGGTCTGATGGCCCAAAGCGATGCTGAGCTGGCCAGACGCGGTTTGAAACGCGATGAGTTGGTTCACCATGTCTTTTCAGACAGCTATTATCTCTGAAACGAGGCTAGGCTCACTCTGGTTGATATCTTGATATTTAGGCGATCTGTAACGGGTCGCCTTTTGTCCTTTCTGACGTTGACCTAGCCCGGGCATCCCAGGCTGAGTTTTCGGCCTGAGTTCTTAACCCGAGTTTTCTGTGTCCCTTCTCTGACAGAAAACAGGGTCAAAGAAGGGACACAGAGAGCGCCGTAAGACCAGTTGTTCCGCTGATCTCAGCGTCCTATCCGGAAATTCACTTCTGATCCCCAGCTCAAGTCTGCGGCCGATTTTTTCTCGATCTCCTTCCCTCTGCCGCCTTGTATCTGCCGCAGTAAGAACCGCGTTGGGAACAACCCTTTGGAAAAAGCGGAAACGAATATACACCTTGCCTTTTTGTTAGCGCTAACTGTATTGCATAAGAACAGGAGGTATGATTCGGCTACATGGTTTCTCAAAGGGTATTCTTCAATGAACGACGTCTGGACAGAGTTAAACGCTCATCGCAGAAAAACCTCAAAGACCTCGATAGCCGAACTATTCCAGAACGACCCCACCCGGTTCGCCTCTTTCTCTGTTCACAGCGATGGGCTGTTACTGGATTTCTCCAAAACTTCCCTGGATGAAACCGCGCTGGATCTGCTCGTCTCTTTGGCTACGTCCACCGGGTTGGAAGCCAAGATCGCGGCGATGTTTCGCGGCGAGGCCATTAACACTACCGAAAACCGCGCCGCGCTTCATAGCGCCCTGCGCGCCCAGAGCGATCAGCTCCTGTTGGTGGAGGGGCAAGACGTCATGCCCGAGATCCACCACACGCTGCAACGTATGGAAGGCTTTGCCGGCGCTCTGCGCAGCGGCGATTACAGATCGGTAACCGGAGCCAAATTCACCGATGTGGTGAATATCGGCATTGGTGGCTCGGATCTGGGCCCCGTAATGGCGACTCTGGCGCTTAGCCCCTACCACGACGGCCCCCGCTGCCATTTTGTCTCGAATGTGGATGACGCTGACATAACCGGAACCCTCAAAGGGCTGGACCCGCAGACAACCCTGATCATCATCGCCTCCAAAGCATTCACCACGATTGAAACGATGACCAATGCTGATACCGCGCTCAAATGGCTGCGGGCCGATCTCGGGGATCAGGCCGACAGGCATCTTGCCGCAGTTTCCACTGCGCTGGATAAAACTGCGGCCTTTGGCATCCCGCCGGAGCGCGTTTTTGGGTTTTCTGACTGGGTCGGCGGGCGCTATTCGCTTTGGGGGCCTATCGGCCTCCCGGTGCTGATTGCAGTCGGGCGCGACAATTTCCGCGCCTTTCTCAGCGGTGCTGCAGCCATGGATCAGCATTTTCAAACCACCGGCCTGCGCCACAACCTGCCAGTTTTGCTGGGCCTTGTCGGCATCTGGCATAACAACATCTGCGGCTATGCCACCCGCGCTGTTCTGCCCTATGATCAAAATCTGGCACGGCTGCCCGCCTATCTGCAACAGCTCGACATGGAGAGCAATGGCAAGGGTGTTACCCATGACGGCACCCCGGTGAAACGTGCCTCGGGACCGATTATCTGGGGCGAGCCGGGCACCAATGGCCAACATTCCTTTTACCAACTGCTGCACCAAGGCACACATGTAGTCCCTGCTGAATTCCTGATCGCCGCCACCGGTCACACCCCGGAACTGGCGCATCATCATGACCTGCTGAAGGCCAATTGCCTCGCACAATCCGAAGCCCTGATGCGAGGTCGCTCCTCACAGGAAGCCCGTGCTCTGGCCCTGAGCCGGGGCTTTGAAGGCCGCGAACTGGATCGCATGGCTCCGCACCTGACCTTTCCGGGCAACCGGCCCTCTGTCACCCTCGCCTACCCGCAGCTCAGCCCCTTTGCCCTCGGCCAGATCATCGCGATGTACGAACATCGCGTGTTCACCGAAGGCGCCATCTGGGGCATCAACTCCTTTGATCAATGGGGGGTTGAACTGGGCAAAGAGCTGGCGCTCAGCCTGTTGCCGCTGGTGCAAGGGGCCCAGGACCAGAGCAAGGACGGCTCTACGCTGGGGCTGGTGGCCAAACTGACCCCGCCCAAACCTGCAACATAGGGGCGCGCCTGCGGCGCTCCGCTCATTCTAGGATCTGATCTCGTTATGGTTTCCCGCGTCATCCCCGTTGACCCCTTTGATCTGGTTCTTTTTGGTGCCACCGGTGATCTTGCCCGGCGCAAGATCCTGCCCAGCCTGTTTCACCGGTTTCAGATCGGCCAGATCGATGCCCAAAGCCGTATCATCGGCACCTCCCGCAGCCAGCTTGACCGTGCCGGTTTTCAAGATCTTGTCGCCTCGGCGATCCGCGAATTTGGCCAGGCGGGGGAAACTGGCGAGGACGACATCGCAGCATTTGTGCAATTGCTCGACTATGTGCCAGTGGACGCCAAGGGGGATGCCGGTTGGAGCGCGCTAAAGTCACTCTTGCGCCCGGATGTGGTCCGCGCCTTCTATCTGTCGGTAGGTCCCGGCCTGTTTCCTGCGATTGCCAGTCGGCTTAGCTCCTGTGAGATTGCCACGGCAGACAGCCGCGTCGTGCTGGAAAAACCCTTTGGCCATGATTTGGCTTCGGCACAGGCCCTGAACAGTGCCCTTCGGGCACATTTCCAGGAAAGCCAGATCTACCGGATCGATCACTACCTTGGCAAAGAAACCGTGCAAAACCTGATGGCGCTGCGCTTTGCCAACTCCCTGTTTGAGCCGCTGTGGAATTCCACCCATGTGGATCATGTGCAAATCACTGTCGCCGAAAAAATCGGCGTCGAGGGGCGCGGAGAATACTACGATCGCTCCGGGGCGATGCGGGATATGGTGCAAAATCATCTGATGCAGCTTCTGTGTCTCACCGCGATGGAGCCGCCCTCACGGTTCACTCCTAACGCGGTGCGCGACGAAAAGGTCAAAGTGATCGAAGCATTAGAGCCTGTCTCACTGGACAATATCGCCCGCGGCCAATACCGCGCCAGCCCTGGCGGCACCAAACAAGACAGCTATCTGGATCACGCGGGCAATCCAACCAGCACAACTGAAAGCTTTGTTGCCATGAAGGTCGAAGTGGCCAATTGGCGGTGGGCCGGCACGCCGTTTTACCTGCGGACCGGCAAATGCCTGCGGGCCCGCGAAAGCGAGATCGCGGTCTATTTTCGCGACCCGCCGCATAACATCTTTGCAGGCGCGACAGGCGTGCATGGCAATGTTCTGGTGATCCGCCTGCAACCCGACGAAGGCATCACGCTGCGCACCACCATCAAGGATCCCGGCCCCGGCGGCATGCGTCTGACTTCTGCCAATCTGGACATGACCTTCGCCGACTCCCTGCCGGAAGCGGGCCGCCCGCAGGATGCATATGAACGCCTGATCATGGATGTCATTCGCGGCAACCAGACCCTGTTCATGCGCGGCGACGAGGTCGAAGCCGCCTGGGCCTGGGCCGACCCCATTATTGCCAGTTGGGAGCAGTCCGGCGATCTGGCACCACAGGCCTATGATCCCGGCAGCTCTGGCCCAGATGACTCTTTGCTGCTGATGCACCGTGATCACCGCCGCTGGCGGGGCATTGGCACATGACGCTCCGGTCTCCCTCTGTTGGCATTTCTCTTGATGTCACCCATCGTTTGACACCCGAAAGGTCCCTCTGATGCGCTTGAACACTACACTCGCCGAGGTCACCGACCGGATCATCGCCCGCAGCGCACCGACACGCCGCGCCTATCTGGACCGAATGGCAGCCGCGACCGGCAAAGGCCCGGCCCGCGCCCACCTCAGTTGTTCGGGTCAGGCCCACGCCTATGCCGCAACCGGCACCGATCAGGACAGGCTTGCCACAGCCGAGACAGGTCATCTGGGAATTGTCACTGCCTATAACGACATGCTGTCAGCGCATCAGCCGTTCGAGACCTATCCCGCCCTGATCCGCGACGCCCTGCGCAAATCCGGTGCCACAGCACAGGTGGCCGGCGGGGTGCCTGCCATGTGTGACGGCGTCACCCAGGGCGAGGCCGGCATGGAGCTGAGCCTGTTTTCGCGCGACACCATTGCCATGGCCACCGGCATCGCGCTCAGCCACAATGTCTTTGACGCCGCCGTCTATCTGGGGGTCTGCGACAAGATCGTGCCCGGACTGGTGATCGGTGCGCAGGCCTTTGGCCATATCCCCGCCGTGTTTTTGCCTGCAGGGCCGATGACCAGCGGGTTGGCCAATGACGAAAAGGCGCAGATCCGCCAGAAATACGCCGCCGGTGAAATCGGTCGCGATGAGCTGCTCAAGGCCGAGATGGCCGCCTATCATGGCCCCGGCACCTGTACTTTCTATGGCACCGCCAATTCCAACCAAATGTTGATGGAGTTCATGGGACTGCATCTTCCTGGCTCCAGTTTTGTCAATCCGGGCACGCCGATGCGCGAGGCTCTGACGCTGGAGGGGGCCAAACGCGCCCTCAGCCTCAGTGCGCTTGGCAACAGCTACACGCCCGTCTGCGAGGTGCTGGACGAAAAAACCTATGCCAATGGGATCACTGGCCTGATGGCCACAGGGGGTTCAACCAATCTGCTGATCCACCTCATCGCCATGGCGCGGGCCGGTGGAATTATCCTCGACTGGCAGGATTTTGCAGATCTCTCTGACGTGGTGCCGCTCTTGGCGCGGGTCTATCCAAACGGCCTGGCAGATGTGAACCATTTCCACGCAGCGGGCGGCCTTGGCTTCATGATAGGCGAGCTGCTGAACGCAGGCTTTCTGCACGCAGATACCAAAACCGTCGCAGGTGAAGGCCTGGAAAACTACACACAAGAGCCGTTTCTGGGCGATGATGGATTGATCTTTCAACCCGGCACAAAGATCTCACTCAACGAGGCGATCGTGCGTCCCGCCGATGCACCATTTCAGAAAACCGGCGGGCTGAAACGGCTCACCGGCAATCTTGGCACCGCCGTGATCAAAGTCTCTGCCGTCAGCGAAGACCATCATGTGGTCGAAGCCCCGGCTCGTGTCTTTCACGACCAGGACGAGGCCAAAGCGGCCTTCAAGGCTGGCAATCTGACCGGCGATGTCATCGTGGTTGTGCGCTTTCAGGGCCCCAAAGCCAACGGCATGCCAGAGCTGCACAGTCTCACACCGATGCTGGGGATCCTGCAGGGACAGGGCCACAAGGTGGCCTTGGTCACCGATGGCCGCATGTCTGGCGCGTCCGGCAAGGTTCCTGCCGCGATCCATGTCGTGCCCGAAGCGCTGGATGGCGGCACTATTTCCAAGGTGCGCGACGGCGATATCATCCGGCTGGATGCCAAGGCAGGCACGTTGCAGATCCTGACACCCGGCGTAGAGGATCGCGTGGCGATCACCGCAGACCTCAGCGCCTATCAGCATGGCACAGGCCGCGAGATGTTCGGGTTGTTTCGCCGCGCCGTGACCTCTGCTGATACCGGCGCCACAGTTTTTGACCTCCCAGAATCATAAGGAGCGTTGCCCTCATGCCCATCACACCACAGGACGCAAGTAAACGCGCCCGCGAGATTTGTGGGCTGGCCCCCATCGTCCCGGTTCTGGTCGTCAATGACGCCGCAGTTGCCCGCCCTCTGGCCGAAGCTCTGGTGGCAGGTGGCTTGCCCGCACTCGAAGTCACCCTGCGCACCCCTGCCGCGCTGGAGGTGATCCGCGAGATGTCACAGGTCAAGGGGGGCATTGTCGGGGCCGGTACATTGATCACGCCCCAAGATGTCACTGCCGCCGTCGAAGCCGGTGCCCAGTTCGGCGTCTCCCCTGGTGCAACAGATGAATTGCTCGACGCCTGTGAAGAGGCCGACTTGCCCCTGTTGGCAGGCGCCGCCACCGCCACCGAAGCGATGCGGCTTCTGGCGCGGGGCTATGACATGCTGAAATTCTTCCCCGCCGAAGCCTCTGGCGGCGCCCCCGCTCTCAAGGCCATTGGCGCGCCCCTGCCGCAGATCTCCTTTTGTCCCACAGGCGGCGTCAGCCCCAGCAATGCCGCAAGCTACCTGTCCCTGTCCAATGTCATCTGTGCGGGCGGCAGCTGGGTGGCCCCAGCGGATCTGATCGTTGCACGGGACTGGGCCGCGATTGAAGCCTTGGCAAAGGCTGCCTGCCAATTGCGCGAAGCTTGACATCCAGAGCGATTTCTGGTGCGCATTGAACCAATGTTGAATTGGTTCAGACCGACGTACAGGGTGCCTGCATGCAAGACTTCACTACCCGCCCGGAAATTCGCGGCAGCTTTGGCGTTGCCACCTCGACCCACTGGATCGCCTCGGCCACCGGTTTTGGCATTCTGGAACGGGGCGGCAATGCCTTTGACGCGGCCGTCGCCACCGGATTGGTGCTGCAGGTGGTCGAGCCACACCTGAACGGGCCAGCCGGTGATTTGCCCGCGATTTTTCATGTGCACGCCAGCGGCAAAACACAGGTGCTGGCGGCCCAAGGCCCGGCACCAGCAGCGGCAACCATCGCACACTACCGTGCCCAGGGACTGGAGCTGATCCCCGGATCGGGCCTGTTGTCGACCGTCATTCCGGGCGCCTTTGATGGCTGGATGTTGATGCTGCGTGATCATGGCAGCATGACTCTGGCGCAAGTGATGGAAGCGGCTATTGCCTATGCCCGCGACGGCCATCCCATTCTGCCCCGCGTGGCCCATACCATCGCTGGGCTAGCAGATTATTTTGCCCGTGAATGGCCCAGCTCAGCAGCAGTTTGGTGCCCCGGTGCAAAACCGCCCGCACCAAACGCCAACTTCAAAAACCCCGATCTTGCAACCACCTATCAGCGTCTCGTCGATACCGCCGAGGCCGCAGGCAGCGACCGCGTGGTGCAAATCGACGCCGCCCGCAGCGCCTGGGCCGAAGGTTTTGTCGCCGAGGCCATTGGCGAATTTCTGGACGTCGCCAATGTCCATGATGTCTCCGAGCAAAAGAACCGCGCCGTTCTCACTCGTCAGGATCTCGCAGGCTGGCGTGCCGGTTATGAAGAAACGCTGCATTACGATTACCATGGCTGGCGCGTGCACAAGACCCAGTGCTGGTCGCAGGGACCGGTCCTGCTGCAAAGCCTAGCCATCCTGAAGCATTTTGACCTCGCTGCAATGGATCCCATGGGCGCGGAGTTCACCCATACGGTGATCGAGGCGATGAAGCTCTCCTATGCCGACCGCGAGGCCTATTATGGCGACCCCGATCACAGCGCGGTGCCAATGGAGCAGCTACTGTCGGATGACTACAACGCCCAGCGCGCCGGGTTGATCACAGATCAGGCCTCGCTGGAACAACGCCCCGGGCGCCTAGCTGGATTTGAACAGCAGGCAGAGGCCTATATGGCGCGCGCGGCGCGGGATTTCGGCATCACCGACGCCCCGCCTCAAGAGCCAACAATGGCGCATCTGACCGAAAAACGCGGCGATACCGTGCATCTCGATGTGATCGACCGCTGGGGCAATATGGTTTCAGCGACACCCTCGGGGGGCTGGTTGCAGTCCAATCCGGTAGTTCCCGGCCTCGGCTTTCCGCTGAACAGTCGTGCGCAGATGTTTTGGCTTGAGGAAGGTCTGCCGACCTCGCTAGCACCGGGGCGACGTCCACGCACGACCCTGACGCCCAGCCTTGCGGAACACGCCGACGGCAGACAGCTGGTATTTGGCACACCCGGTGGGGATCAACAGGACCAATGGCAGTTGATCTGGTTCCTGCGCTTTGTACATCACGGGTTGGATCTGCAGGCAGGACTGGACGCGCCGCTGTTTCATACGATGCACTTTCAGGGCAGCTTTTTCCCCCGTGCCGCCCTGCCCGGCGAGATGATGATCGAACGCGGAGTAGGCAAGGACGTCATTGCCGATCTGCGCGCCCGTGGGCATATCATCACCGTGGCGGATGACTGGACAGTCGGTCGTCTCACGGCTGCCCTACGCCACCCCGATGGCAGCCTGCAGGCGGCTGCAACACCGCGCCTGATGCAGGCCTATGCGGTCGGACGCTAGATGTTGACCGTTTTTCACAAGCCGCTAGAACAGACTAAAAGGAAAAACCCGCATGTTTGAGACCGAGACCCTGATCACCCTGGCCGCCGTCGCCGCTGGGTCTGGTATTGCGGGCGGCATTCTGGCCGGGCTGCTGGGCGTTGGTGGTGGCATTGTTATTGTCCCCGCCCTTTATCTGGCGCTTTCGCTCACCGGAATGGAGGCCGCGCTGACCATGCAGGTCGCGGTCGGCACCTCGCTGGCAACAATCGTCTTTACTGCGCTGTCATCAGGCTACGGTCACTATCGCAAAGGCGCCATCGACATGGCGCTGCTGAAACTCTGGGCCCCTTCGATCCTGGTTGGGGTGGTCATCGGCGGCATTCTCGGTGGCATTGTGTCGGGCAAGGTGCTGATCGCGGTCTTTGCCAGCGTCGCGGCCCTTGTGGCGCTGGACATGATCTTTCGCAAAGCCGCAGACAGCGCCACACCAAAGAGTTTTTCCAAGCCGGTCTGGGCGGCCTTCGGCGTTGTTGCCGGCGCAATCTCAGCAATGATGGGCATTGGCGGCGGCACCGTCTGCGTGCCCCTGCTTAACTTTCTGGGCTATGACATTCGCAAGGCCGTCGGCACCTCTGCCGCCATTGGCTTTGTCATCGGCGTGCCAGGTGCGCTGATCTACATGGCAACGGGATTTGGCGCCGAAGGACTGCCGCCGTTTTCATTGGGGTATGTAAACTTGTTTTGCGCCGCTGTGATCATCCCGCTTAGCACCAGCTTTGCACGCGTCGGCGTGAAGCTGGCCCATAGCATTCCCCGCCGCGCCTTGCGGCTGGCCTTTGGCCTGTTCCTGATGCTAACCTCCCTGCGTATGTTCAGCGATCTCATCGGGTTTTAGCCTTCTGATGCCTCCAGCCAAACAGAAGCCCTCCAAGTCTGCGTCGCCCCCGTCTGATGCGGTCTCGGCGCAGAATGATCTCGCTGCAATTTTGCGGCGCGACATTGCTGCCGGGGTCTTGAAAAGGGGCGACCGCCTGCCGCCAGAACGAGAAATGGCGCTTCAGTTCGGCGTCAGCCGCGCCCGCCTGCGTCAGGCTCTGGACCAGCTGGAAGGCGACGGGTGCCTGTTTCGTCGTCGCGGTCAGGGCACATTCGTCCAGCCACCGCCCGCGACCGATGCGGCTCGGCTCAAAAGCCTGGCGGGACGTGTTACCGCACAGGAGGTGATGGAAGTTCGGCTAGAAATCGAACCCGCCCTCGCCCGTTTGGCCGCACTGCGCGCAGATGATCAGGCCCGCCGCAAGTTCGCACAGGCTGCAGACGCCACATGGGCTGCGCCCGATCAGGCGGCCTACGATGCCGCCGATGACATCTTTCACTACATGATCGCAGAAATGGCACAGAACCCTCTGTTTCTGACCGTCTACGAGGCAATTCGATCTGTCCGTGCCCAAGCGGGTTGGACGCAGCAGCGCGCCGCCACATATTCTCCTGAAGTGACCGCCCGTCTGGGGCAACAACACCGGGCCCTGGCAGAGGCCATTCTGCGCGGCGACGGCCATGCCGCAACCAATGCCATGCAGACACACCTGCAGTTTGTCGCCATGACCCTGCAAAGTGGCGCACCTGAATCCCGATAAAACGGTGGCTATTCAAAGCCAGTTTTTCCTGACACCGCCCGCCCTTCAAACGAATACGCTGTCAATTTCGCCAGTGGCTATGTGGCCCGTAGAGGGAAGCTGCGGAAACTGGACACTTGGCAGCGACCGGAAACGGGGTTTAACCAAGCCGATTTCGCGAGACTTTGATCCCCTAAACTGCCAGATATTTCTGGCTCACCTCTGGGTGGTGATCAAGATCTGCAAAGCTGTCGTCATAGCGCAACGCGCCTTTTTCGATGATATAGGCCCGATCTGAAACCAGCCGGGCAAAATGCAGGTTCTGCTCTGAAATCAGCACCGACAGACCTTCGCGTTTGAGTTCCGCAATCACAGTGGCCATCTGTTCGACAATCACCGGCGCGATCCCTTCGGAGGGTTCATCCAGCAGCACAAGTTTTGGATTGCCCATCAACGTGCGGGCAATCGTCAGCATCTGCTGCTCGCCACCAGAGAGATGTTTGCCAAGGTTGCGGCGGCGCTCGCGCAGATTGGGGAACAGCACAAACAGGTGTTCAAGCGTCCATTCCGGCGTGTCCGCACGTTTGTCGCGTCGCCCCACTTCGAGGTTTTCTTCGACCGTGAGGCCACTGAAGATGCGGCGTCCCTCAGGCACATAGCCGATCTCGGCGCGACAAGTCACGTGGCTGGAGCGGTCGATGATATCCTGCCCATCATAGCGAATACGCCCGGCTTTGTGTCGCACTATCCCCATGAGCGATTTCATCGTGGTAGATTTCCCGGCGCCCTTGCGCCCCAACAAGGCCACCACCTCGGTTTCCCCAACGGTCAGCGAGATATCATGCAAAATCTGGGCTCGTCCGTAGCGAGAGGTTAGATTTTCGACCTCAAGCATAGCTCGCCTCCTGCTTGGCCTCAAACACCGAACCACCGCCAAGATGGACCTCCTGCACCAGTGGATCGGCCCGGATTTCGGCGCTGATGCCTTCGGCAATCAACTCACCACGGTTGAGCACCAGAGTACGGTGGGAATGGGCAAAGACCACATCCATGTCGCGTTCGGAAAAGGCCGCGCTAACCTTGCCACTGGCGACGATCTTTGCCGTCAGGGCCATCAAGGCAAGCCGTTCCGCGGACGCCATACCAACAGTTGGCTCGTCCATCAGCAAAAGATCCGGCCCATGCGCCAGGGCAATGGCCAGTTCCAGCCGTTCCAGGTCACCATAAGCCAGCTCTGAACAGGAGCGTGCCGCGTGTTCCTGCATCGATACCAGCGCCAACAGCTCTTCGACCTCCTGGAGATAGAGCCGGGTGGCGCGGGCAAACAGATCAAGGCTGCGGCGATGATGCGAGATCAGCGCCATCTGGATGTTTTCCAGCACTGTCATCGACTGAAACGTCTCGGTGATCTGAAAGGTGCGCCCGCCCCCCATGCGCCAGATCTTGCTGTCGCGAATGCCGCGCAGGGTGTAGCCAAAGGGAGAATGAGCGACACGGTGTAAGAACCAAGTATCGCCGATACACAAAACAATGGCCACATAGAAATAGGCCTGATCCGATCTGGCCCATTGGGCAGGCCAGACGCCCAGAATACCATCATCGCCGCCGGTGAAATCCTGCCACTGGAACGTGACTCCCCACAGGATCTGCGCGGCCGCCATGGTGAGCATCGCAAGATAGACCCCTGACAGCCGCACGCAGAACCAGCCAAAGAACAGGGCCACAGCGGCTGCCGCAACCGGGGCTAGGGCCAGGGCGGGTAGCATGCCCAGCCCAAGAACCTTCACGGCCAGTGCAGCCCCATAGGCCCCGACGCCAAAATAGGCGGCATGACCAAAGCTGACCATGCCACCAATCCCCATCATGAAATGCAACGAGACCGCAAAAAGCGCCGCCGCAAGGACAGAGAACCAAAGGCCAAAAACACCAAGGTTCAGCGTGGTGACCAGGGAATAGGCCAGATAGGCCCCCACCATGTAAAAAGAGCCATGGGCGAAATTCACGATCCGCGTGACGCCAAAGATGATCGAAAGACCCGAGGCGATCAGAAACAACGACGATGCATTCGCCAGCCCGGTCAGTAATTGTGCGAAATATTAACCCATGCCGTGCTGTCCCTGCTGTGCTGGCAATCCGCGTCAGAGCGGGCTCCCCGCTCCAACGCTTTTTGTTTTATTGTTCTTGGGTCGTTTTAGTCAGCCGGGCGCAGTTTTGCCGCCTCAGCCTCTGAAGGCAGATAAGCGGCACCATCGGCATAGCTCCAGTCGACCATTTTGGACTTACCATCGACCAGGGCAGTTTTGCCAACATAGGCCACCATAGTGGATTGGTGATCTGCCGCGCGGAACATGAAAGGCCCGGTTGGGCTGGTTTCAATCTGCAAACCGCCCATGGCAGCCAGCAGCGCTTCGGTCTAAGTCGAACCCGCCTTGCACAGGGCTGCTGCAATCGTCAGCACTGAGTTATAGCCCAGGATTGAGCCTGTTTTGGGATCTTCGCCAAACTTTGCCACATAGGCGCTGGCAAAACGTTCGTGCGTCTCGGTTGCAATGTCGGCGCCGGGATAGCCGGTGACGATCCAGCCATCGGGTGTTTCCGCGCCCAGCGGCGTCAGGTATTCCGGCTCCCCCGTCAACAGCGAGACCACGGCGCGGTCTTCAAACAGATAGCGGATCGAGCCTTCGCGCACGAATTTGGCTAGATCACCACCAAAGGTCACGTTGAAGATCGCATCCGAAAGCGGCTCTGATGCCAGGAAAAGCACCTGTTTCTGTTTGGCAAAATCCGCCACCGCAAGGCAATATTGGACAGGAAAGTACCCGAGCAGCAAACGACGCATGCTCATTTTCATTTCTCCTTGTTGGCCCCTTGGGTGTTGCACCTCAGGCGGTTAGACGTTGGATGCTTTTTTCTGTCCGTCTTTGCCGACAGCTTGTGCTGTCGTCATCTCGCCAACACGCGGCAATCGGCGTCCACTATCAACGACGGCGATCGTTGCGGCTGCTCGCGTTCATCGCAAACCATCCTCACCTTTCACGTCCTGCAGCTCCAGCCCACCGGACCGCGAATGGATACGCGCGCCCGTCGTCATCACCAGCACAAATGCCAGCTCATCCGCCCGTGGCGCATCGTTGCAGCCCACCTCCATGGAATCAAAATGACCCCGTACATAGGAGGCGTTGATATGGGTGATCGGCACATCAAGTCTTACGCCCAAACCGCCAACTTTTTTCGACGACGGCACAATGGCATTGGCATCGCCCAATAGCTGGCGCATGGCATAGCCGCCCGGCGCGTGCCAGAGTGCGCCGTGCTCCAGCTCGCCGCTCGCACCAACCAGCGCCCCTTTGCCGTAACCTTCAATCCGGTCAGCACCGCCCAAAAGATCGATCAACCGCCGCGCCATCTCTAGCCCCAGCGGTTTCAAATCTTCCATGAACCCCTGAATACTTGGCTCATAGCCTCCGGAAAATGGGTTTTTGATGATCGCCAGCACCGCGCCGCGCATCAAAGGCTGATTGGCAACGGGACCACCTTCGTGAAAGATCTCTTCAAGCGAGAAAACCGTTTTTCTAACAATGACCTCAGGCATGTAGACATGTCCTATCTGTTACGGTGACCCCTGCACACCCAATGGCATGGGTCTCTCCCTTCAGGAAAAGAGCAGCGGCATGGATATGTCCAGCCCTAACAAGAGACTGCCCCCGCTGACCTCCGACTGCGAGGGCTGACGCAATGTCCAGAGCGGCAAGCAGCGGGCAATAGGGGGTGGCGAGGCCTGCGCCAAGGTCACTGTCAGGGACCACCATGCGAATTCGCTCGCAGGTCACCGTCGCTACGGCTCTGAGTTCATCCCTTTGGCCCTCAAGCGGTATAGTCACCGACCCGCATGGTGAGTTCGATCGGAGTGACCAAGGCCTGCGCCGACACATAGCCCAAAGACGCTGCAAAAAATTTGGGTACATCATCCATCACGGAGATACCACCTGCCCCGAAGTATAAGGCCGCACCGGGTTCTCTTCTACCTGATTGTGGCCCGCATTCGGCCCTCCTGCGACCCATACTACCGCCAGAACTATTTGATGACCGGTACACCTGGGCAGCACACTGGCAAGAGCAGCCTCCAGCCGGAGTTCCCCCTTCCTTTAGGAGTAGGTCCGTGCCACCTGCAACTATGCTCATATCTTGCTTGGCCAAGAGAGAAAGGGCGCCTTCCAGTTCCGTCGAGGTGTGGTATTCCACGAGAGGTCCACTCTCTCGCGGTGCATATTTTCTTGTGCATCCGAGTGACTTATCCGGATCAAAATAATTGTCGACGCGCTTCGTCATCAACTTTCGTGTCTTTTCGTCCGGCCCGTTCCAACCGATCCAGAGCCCTCTGGCGCCCCGCAAACTTTCTTTCAGAAATCCCATTTTCACTTTTTTAATGAACAACCCATAGAGTCACTCAAAACAACTGTATGGTGTAATTAGTTATGTTTCGTACTCTCCCCATCAAAAAGCGGCTGGTTCTTTCCGGCGTAATTTCAATTCTGGCAATTGTCACGTTAGCGACCATTTCGGTATATAGCCTCTGGCAAAGTGAATTGGAGTTGGAGCGCCAGATCGAAATGACCGAGGCGACTCACCACGAACTGACTGCAGATTTGAAGCACGAATCCATGGACGCGCGGGTCATCTACGGGCTGTTGAAGGGCCCGGGGGCTTCTGCGACCAAGCGAGCCTCTATACAGACCGCCCTCGAAGAAGACATCGAGGTTTTCCGCTCCGCTTTGATCGCACTGCGAAACATGGATATATCTCCTGAAATCACTGCGCTGGTAGATCAGACAATACCCTTGGGTGAGGAATTCATTGCTGCCAGCCAGAAGACCCTGCTGATTGGTTTCTCCGGTCGGGATCAGGGTCTCGAGGCGCTGCCCGAGTTTGACCGGACTTTCCAAGCTCTGGATGAAATGCTGCACCCGCTTGGCCGTGAGTTGAAAAAATTTGCTGCTGAATCTGCCCTTGCAGCTCGCGCCCACGATATGCAAATGCTCTACCTTTTGCTGGCAGTCGCCGTGGTTACAATTGCTCTAGTTCTGCATAATGCCCGCAAAGTGACTTTGACGATCACAAGACCAATTGAACGTCTGCGCACTGCCCTGAGAGACGTCGCCGAAGGAGACTTTGGCCTGAAGATCTCTGATCGCATGCGAGCTGATGACTTTGGCGAGATTGCGCATGATATCGATATGATCTCGGAACGTGTTCTCAAAACCCTCGAAGAGCAGAATGTACTGCGGAGCGAAAGCGAGCGTGTGATCACCCGGCTGGGAACCGGTCTTCGCAAACTGTCAGCAGGTGATTTCAGCGACCGGATCTCAGGAACCTTCAACGATGACTATGAATCACTGCGGGTAGACTACAATGAAACCGTCGACAAACTGAACGAGCTGCTGTCACAGGTCGTCCAGTCCAGCAACGGCATTCAGGCGCGGTCCGGAGAAATTCACGGAGCCTCGCAAAACCTGTCGGTTCGCACCGCCAGCCAAGCCGCTACACTCGAAGAAACTGCGGCTGCGTTGGAGCAGATGACGAACAGTGTCAATACCGCCGCCCAGAACACCAAAGACGTCGAAGCAGCCGTGATAGAAGCCCGGGCTGATGTGGAACACAGCGGACGGGTTGTCGAAGGCGCAATCGAAGCGATGAATGAAATTGAGGCCTCTTCTAGCCGCATCTCGCAGATCATCGGCGTCATTGATGATATCGCCTTCCAAACCAACCTTCTGGCTCTCAACGCAGGCGTCGAGGCGGCACGTGCCGGAGAAGTAGGTCGAGGGTTTGCAGTTGTAGCCTCGGAGGTCCGTGGGCTGGCACAGCGCTCTTCTGAAGCCGCGAACGAAATCAAGATCCTGATCAGCACCAGTTCTAAACACGTTCAGGATGGGGTTCAGCAGGTAGATGGCGCCGGTAAGGCACTCTCGGCAGTTGTACGTCAGGTCGCCCATATCTCAGAACTGGTTTCCGGCATTTCCAACGTCTCGGTCGAGCAAGCTAACGGTATCAACGAAGTCAATATCGGTGTCTCTCAGCTGGATCAGGTCACTCAGCAAAATGCGA
The DNA here is from genome assembly GCF_001457775.1 of Phaeobacter sp. CECT 5382. Taxonomy (GTDB): domain Bacteria; phylum Pseudomonadota; class Alphaproteobacteria; order Rhodobacterales; family Rhodobacteraceae; genus Pseudophaeobacter. Next base: position 29,499 of record NZ_CYSG01000013.1, on the reverse strand, counting down.
CAATGGTCGAAGACTCCAGCAGCGCAATTCAGTCGATGAACAGCGAAACTCTCGGTCTGAATCAGCTCGTTGGACAGTTTGTGCTGCGCACTGAACACGACGATTTTGATGACGAACTGAACGCCGAAACCGACTACGTTCAAGACGATCACGTCGATCAGCTGGCTAGTGGTTTTTCAACTGACGAGACCATCGCGGAGACCATTGATGACGAGTACATTCTGGGCGATGACGGGCCAATGGTGAAAACAGCCTAAGCCATTTCTCACCCTCCCCTGTGGCCTTGACCCATCGTTTCAAGAAACTTCATAAACCCTGTGTTGCTGAAGTTTCGCTTCCAATACCAGGAACAGGTCAGGTTCTGCGGCTCTATTGACCGACTGAAATAGGTCGCTGATTTGGGACAGTTCAATCCTTTGTTTGGCGGTGACCGAAATAGGTCACCGCTCGGCTTTGTAGCACAAATCGGGTTTTGAACGTACTCCCCCTTTCCCCGGACAGACTTATCCTACGGCCTCTGTGACGGGTATTCCAAGAGCAGTGTAACGGTTGAGCACGGCCATGCGGACTTGGATTTCTGCGACCTGCCGGTCGAAGTCCCGGGCCATGACGCTCTGCCCGAGCTGTTTCACACAATGTATCCTCTGCCCGGCAGGGTTATGCGAAGCATGATCATGATCCCGAGAGGGTCATCTCGACCCTGAGCTACCTCAGGTAGTTAGTCACCCTGAACTCCCTGGGGAGGCGCGGTTTTTCCACACAAATGCCTACAAAGGAGAGAGAACTAACTCCGCTCATTCTAAGAAGGACTTGCCTTCCGAAATGGCAAGAGCTGTAAGGATCAAGCTTATGGCGCGCTTGGAAGCCGAAGGTTGGGTGCCAGAAAAGACAAAAGTCTTGATGCTCACCCACAGCGTGCTTGCCGCCGAGCAGGGCTATCCCGGCATTGCCGAAGTCTTCAAGGGCAGGAATGATCAGTTCGTTAGGAAAGAGGATCCTGTCGTCAAGTTCTCTGCCGAGGTCATCGAGCCAATGTGCGCAGCCTATTTGGCAGGAAATTATGGGGAAATGTTCCAAATTCAAGGGGCCGCCCCATCCATTAAGTGCCATGCAGACAAACTGTCCTGGCGCGCCGATATGGATCAACTCGTCAAACTGCGAAGAGAGGGAAGCATCGGCCAAGTCCTTGATCATCTTAAGAAGACAGGACGACCGGTTCTCGCGTCACGCATAGTAAGGAGGGAGAACGATCTTGATGTACTTAAGGATGAATCGATCCCTCAAGAAATGGGGGCGTTACAAAGGCATGCCGCGTTGCGAGAAGTTCCCTATTCGGAGATCCTTGAAGTTGCGAAGTTCGTTGAGGGGGCCACTCCTTTCGCCACCCAGCACAGCGTTAAAGGTGCCGAGTTCGAGAATGTTCTCGTTGTCTTGGGGGGCGGATGGAACCACTACAACTGGCCCCAATTGCTCGAGTTTTTGGAGACAAAAAAGATACCGAAAAACAAATCCAAAAGTTACTACCGCTCTCGAAACCTGTTCTACGTGTCGATATCCCGCCCAAGGAAACGTCTAGCGGTACTTGCGACCCAGACTATGTCTGAAATTGCGCTGAAGGCAGCGACGCATCTATTTGGGCCAGAAGGGGTTGAAGAACTCCCACTTGATCAATTGAACTAGCCCCTTCTCCCCCCAAACACCTTACAAGCATTCACAGGAAACACAGATTTGAACCGTGATCAGCTCGATGAAATAGTGAGAAAATGCTTGCAAGAGCTTTACAATCAAGATGGGCAGATCCTAGCTCAAGACATCGGTGAGCAAGCAATATGCGGGCGACTGGCAATGCTTATGGCCCCAATGTTCCCTCTATATAGCGTGGACATTGAATACAATCGCAAGGGCCTAGGCCTGGAGCCGAAGGACATCGAAATGCCAGATGAGAACGGCGTATTGACGACCGGTCGAGTTCTTCCAGACATCATAGTGCATGAACGAGGACATAACCTTCGCAACCTCCTGGTCATCGAGGTGAAGAAATCCACCAATCCCATCGGTGATGAACATGACCACGCTAAGCTTCGTGCGCTATGTTGGCAGTTGCGATACCGAAACGGATTGTTCCTGCGATTGTCGACAGGACCAGAAGCTGAATTGGGGCTGGTTCAGCATGAATGGTTCGAGGGGCCAGTGTTTGAGGCCCCCTGAACGGCAGCTCTAGAGGAGCTAAAGCTCTCTGAAAATTTGGCGGATGGCCGCAAAGCGAGGATCGTCCCTTGATCCGACTATTTCCCCATGTGGCAGGGTTACCACAACGCGAGCTGCCTCCAAATGCTTCCACAGTGCTTCCACGGAATTGGTTCCCAAAACGCACAATGCGCCCCTTGGGGCTCTATGCATTTGATATTGTTATATTTTTTGGTTGCGGGAGGTGGAGTTGGACTTTGGCGAACTTTTCTGACTATCGGTGGCTGAGACTTATTCCGAGACCAGCTCTTTGGTATCGTCTTCAGTGCCTTTCTGCTGTTCAGCCTCGCGTTTTGCTTCTTCCTTCTGCTCGCGCAGATCATCTTCAACCCGCTCGAAGACGCCCTCAGGCATAGGGCTGTGTTTTGCGATGCGGCGGCGATTGCCGGCGGTCGCCAGCATGCAGACCTCGTAGTAAAAAACCTCAACGACTTCGGGCTGGTCCTCGGCCAAAAACCCGATCCAATCTTCGATCGTCTCGGCGATCGCCTTGCGGGCGGCCTGTTGTGTGGCCTCGTCCTTTCTGGACATATTCGCCGCGACATTCGCGACCTGGAACACGGCAGCTTGGAGCGCCGGGGTCATCGGAGCCGCAGCGCGGTTCTTACGGGTAGATTTGACGGGCTTGCGGAACATACGTTTGCTCATTTTAGGGTCCTTTGGTTTGGTGTTTTCACCTTGGGGCGGGGTTGCCCGGCGGCGTAACAATTAGATAAAAACGATTTTCTGCGGGTAATCGTTTTTCTCCGAGAAAATCAGCTGTGTTCGGATCAACCCTCTGTATTGTCAATATTTTTTCCGCACTGTCCGTCGGCTCTCCGTGGATCTTTCATGTGAAAGATTTCCTGCCGAAATCGTCATTTTCAGGCGTCGGGCCAGGTCTGGAAGCTTGCTGATATTGCCCGACAGATCGGCTCCCAAAGTCCCGCCAATCTTGGCCAATAGCCCCCTCACCTCTTCAAGCGTCTTATTGGCGGCGCGGAAGTCTGCATTGACCCGCGCAAGCGCTTCTTTGCGCGCCGTCTCGAACATCGCGCCCCATCCGCAGCGGAACGCCTTTGCAATGCGCGATGCCCCTTTGGGTGAACGTTGCGCATGTCGCTGCGCCCGCAAGAACACTTCGTCCTGCTCACGCCCTTTGACCGGAGCCAACGCCCCCTCAGCGGTTTGCGCAACAGGATCGACCGCGCCCTGCGCCACTGCCTCGGTGATTTCAATGATGGTCTCTGCCTCCGCCGCTTTCTCTTCGACGACGGCCGAGCGGGTCTCAAGGTCACGCTCACGCTTGGCCAGCTCAAGGTCCTTCTTGCGCCGCCAGTCGCGTGTTTTACTGTGCATCCGCTTTGGAGGCGGTGTCTCGCCCTTGGCGATGGCCTCGCGGTATGCCGCCTTACGCCGTTCCCCACGGTCAAGACCTATCTCGGAGAACCATTCGCCAACGCTATCTTGGGCGTGCTCATAATCTTCGATCACATCAAACTTGGAAGGCTGCAGCATCAGCCGGGTGGCGATGACTTTTTTCTCGCCGGTCTTTTTGTCCGTTCGTGTCATCTCAACCTGCACGCGCGGCATGATCACAGCGTGAATGTGGTAGGCCTCTTCATCAAGGTCTGCGCGGGCGTGGATGACATCATCGCCAAATGCATCCTTCAGCCAGGCGATGGACCGCTCTTCAAAATCCGCAATCCGTTGATTGTGCTCGACGCCTTCGCCAAATACAGCTGCGGGGTCAGCATCGAACCACGCCTTGTTGACCGTCAAGATCATCTCGCGCATCGGCCCGTGCCGCGTTGGCCGCCAGGGGTTGTGCGGCCCTTCTGCCAAGCGTTTCTGAATGTCTTTTTTGCGCTTGCGCTGCTCCAGGGCTTCCAGTTCTGCCGCAAAGTTCTGCGCCTTAATAGCTGCGATCTCCGCCAAGGCATTGGCAGCCCAGTCCTCGCCTCCGATCAGCAAGCGATTTGGCGCTGGCGGATGTTCAAGAATGTGGCCGATGTCACCGCCGACCCGCTTGCGGTGTTTCTCATAGCCTGCGAGGTGTTCAGGCCCGATGCCCTCAAAGCACAGGACAACCGGGTAGCGTGTTTCGAAGTGTGAACCATCCATTTTATCATCTCCTTGGTGGTGGAGACGAAAAAATGGTTATGCGGTTTTCGAGACCATAATTTGGACACGTCGAAGCTTTCAGGTGAAAGAAATCACCTCAGAGATGGACTGACATGGGCCGGTCAAACGCAGGTGGATTCGGCGGGAAGCTGAAGTTCGCTGCATTTTGTGTGAAGGTCTGGAATGTTCGGCAAACTTCCAATGCGAGGACGCAAGATCTGGTCAGGAACGAGGTAAACGCTGATGCCGTTTCATCCATACACCTCGTATTGGATGCGCAATGTCGATGCGGGTTTGATCACTCGGGCAATCAATTGCCCGTTGATTGGGGCACCATGCCTACCTGCCATTCCGCGACAAAGCGCACAAACAACAGCGTCAGGCTCTCGCGGCGGGAGGTGTCCGGCCAGACGGCGAAGATGCCCAGCGGGAGCAACCGCCAGTCCGGGAACAGGCGCACCAGTTCGCCCGCGGCCTCGCCCCGGGCGGCGAGGTGTTCGGGCAGGACCGTCGCGCCGAGATTCTGACAGGTGAAGTGATAGAGCGCGTCGACGCTGTCGACCTCCAGACGGGTCTGACCGAGGATTTTTACCTCCGTACCGTCAGGGCCAACCATTTTGGTGTATTCGGAGCGATGCCGGTAGCGGATCCAGTCCCAATCCTCCATCCGTGACGGATGCGCGGGTCGCGGGCGCGTCGCGGCGTAGTCTGCCCCCACCACCAGCGCCCGGGGGCTTTCGCCCAGCTTGCGCGACATCATCGAACTGTCGTCCAGCCACCCGGCCCGGATGTTCACGTCATACCCATCCTCCAGCAGATCCGTGCGCCCGTCGGTGAAACAGACCGAAAGCGCGACCTGCGGGTGCCGCCGGACGAATTCGGCCATGGCCGTGGCCAGCGAAGATGAGGACATGAAGGCCGGCATCGACACGCGCAGCGCGCCCACCGGTTCCAGCGACAGGGCGTTGAGTTCGTTCAAGCCGTTTTCGGCGCTGCGCAGCATCTCCGCCACGCGGGCATAAAACATGCGCCCTTCGTTGGTCAGTGCGATCTTGCGTGTCGTTCGATACAGCAGCGTCACGCCAAGGAACGCCTCAAGCTCTGACAGGGTCTCGCTCACACGCGACGGGGCCAGACCGATGGCCTTGGCCGCCGCCCGGAACGACCCCTCGTCGACGACCCGCGCAAAGATCGCCATGTGGCGCAGATGCTCGATCATTGTTCCGCCTGCCCGAATTATGACTTCCGCAAAGGGTGGATACCCGGATCAATGCGGCGGGGATAGATGTATTTTGCAACACGAAGGAACGACACCATGAAGGCCAGCACATTCTTCACCACCGAAAACGCCCCACGCTATCTGGGCACCCTCTGCAAGCATTTCGGCCACAAGGTTCCGGTCACCCAGGAGCCCGGCGCAGGCCGCATCGAACTGCCCTTCGGCCGGTGCGAACTGCGCGCGGATGCCACGGGGCTGGGCCTGACCGCCACGGCCAGCGACCGTCCCACGCTGGACAGGATCATCGACGTCATTTCCAGCCACCTCGACCGCTTTGCCTTTCGCGAAAATCCCGAGCTGACATGGACCTTCACCGAGGGCGCCAAGGCCTGAGGACCGCCCGCTAACACCCTTTCACCCCAGGACATGTCCGAACGCGCCCCATCCCGGAGCGCGACCAGAGAGGGCATGTCCAGAACACACCCGAGGAGACCACAATGAAACTCACCCAACTCTTTGCATCGGCGGCAATCGTCGCGACCCTGCCATTTGCGGCGCAAGCCGACAGTGCAGACACCAAAGCCTTCGTTCTCGAAGCACTGGAAAACACTCTGCTGGCGGGCGACGTGTCGGCGGTCGATCAGTATTTCGCCGAGGATATCATCCAGCACAACGAGTTGTTCGCCAACGGCATCGCGGCGCAGAAAGGCGTCATCGGCTTTCTCGCCGGTAATGACAGCTTCAAGGCCGAGTATGTGCGCGTCATCGCGGATGATAACCTCGTCGCCGTGCATGCCCGCTATGAGGGCTTTGGCGAAACGCCGATGATCGCGTTCGACGTGTTCCGCGTCGAGGACGGCAAGATCGCCGAGCACTGGGACAACCTGATCCCCGAGCAGCCCGCGAACCCCTCAGGCCGCACCCAGATCGACGGCGCGACCGCGATTTCCGACCTGGACAAGACCGAGGCGAACAAGGCCAAGGTCGAAGAGTTCATCACCAAGGCGCTGATCGAGCACGAACAGCTCGATTACACCAAATACATCAACCCCGCCAACTACGCGCAGCATAACCCGATGGTGGCCGACGGTTTGGAAGGCTTCGGCGCCTTCATGGCCGAGATGGCCAGCCAAGGCATTACCATGGATTACACCGAGATCCACCAGGTGATCGGCGAGGGAAACTTTGTGCTGACCCTGTCCGAAGGGGCTTTGGGGGGTGAGCCGACCGCCTTCTACGACCTCTTCCGTCTCGAAGACGGGCTGATCGTCGAGCATTGGGACGTCATCGCGCCGATGCCCACCCCCGATGCCCCGCATAACGAAGCCGGCAAATTCTGATCGCAACCCGGCACCCGGGCCAGTTCTGGGTGCCAGCACGGAGCAAGACATGAACCGCAGAACCCTACTGAAAACCTCGCTGGGCGCGACGCTCGCGATCATCGTTGGACAACATGCAGGAGCACAGACAATGGACGAACAGACAAAAGCCAGCTTTGACACCGTCATGGCCTTCATGGGCGCGATGGGATCGGGTGACATGGAGACCATGGGCAGGCTGATGGCCGATGACATGGTCTGGCACAACGAAGGCGACGCCACCCTGCCGTGGATCGGCGGCGCGGAAGGCAAGGAAAACGTCTTCGCCTTTCTCGGCACGTTCTCCGAGAATTTCCAGACCACCGCATGGGAAAATACCGATGCATTTGGCTCGGGCGATACGGTCGCCGTCTTCGGCAAGATGAACGGCATCACCCCGCATTCCGGAAAGGAAACCGGCCCATTCACCTTTGCCCTGCGCGCCAAGGTCAAAGATGGCAAGGTGATCCTGTGGCATTGGTTCGAGGACAGCTTTGCCGTCAGCCAAGCCTACCACGGCTGACCTGCCCACCCTTGGCGGAGCCGCGCTATCCCGCGGCTCCGTCCACCCGCATTTCAGATAAAGGACAGACCATGACCTATGCCGTCACCGCCGTCTCGGGCCATCTTGGCCGCGCAATCGCCAAAAAACTCATCGCCCTGCCGGACGGCACGCCCGTCATCGGGCTGGCCCGCAGGCCCAGCAAGGTCACCGACCTTGGCATCGAGGTGCGCCCGGGCGATTATGACCAACCGGAGCAGTTGCAGACCTCGCTGGCCGGGGTCGACGCACTGCTGATCGTCTCCGGCATGGCGGCGCCCGAGGATCGCATCCAGCAGCACCGTAACGTGATCAATGCTGCCCGTGCGGCGGGGGTGCAAAAACTGGTCTATACCAGCATCATCGGCCCCGAGGAGGGCACAGGCTTTTCCCCCGTGGTGCAGAGCAATCGCCAGACCGAAGAGGATATCAAGGCCAGCGGTCTTGACTGGGCCATCGGGCGCAACGGCATCTATATCGAACCCGATATCGAATATATCGACAGCTATAAGGCACGCGGCGAGATCGCCAATAGCGCCGGTAACGGCAAATGCGGCTACACCACAAGGTCGGAGCTGGCCCATGCCTATGCCACCCTGCTGACGCGTGACGACCTGAACGGAAGAACGTTTGATCTGAATGGTACGTCGATCACTCAGTCAGAACTGGTCGCATACATGAACCAGACCTTCGGCACCGACCTGAACTACCGCGAAATGACGCCCGAAGCCTTCGTCGCCGACCGCAGCGCCGAGCTTGGTGACTTCCTCGGCCCGATCATCGGTGGGATCTATGAAGGCATCCGGCAAGGTGTCTATGACCGTCCCGGTGATTTCGAGACAGTTGTCGGACGCCCGCATCAATCCTGGGAGGATTATTTCACGTCGCTTGGTGCCTGATCGCGACGGAAAGACTGCGTCTCGGCGTACAACAACTAACTACCCGGATCTCTTTGCTGTAAACGTTACGAAAGGTGACCGACATGTTGCCACGACTCTCTCCCTATTGGCTGTGGGCGCTATTGGCGCTGCCCGGCATTGGAGTCTTTGCAGGCATTCACAACGCTACCGATGCAGATGCCATTCACGCTGCTCTGCATCCCACCGGTGAATTCGGCGCGCGGTTCATGATCATTGCCATGCTGGCGTCACCACTGGCGCTGGTTTTCAGGGGTTGGCGTGGGCCGCGTTGGCTGAAAAAGAACCGCCGCTATTTTGGCGTTGCCGCCTTCTTTTACGCGCTGGCGCATACGGTGTTGTACCTGATCGACCTGGGCACGGTGCAGAAGGTCATGGCGGACCTGCCGAAACTCTACATCTGGACCGGTTGGGTCGCCTTCCTGATCTTTGTGCCGCTGGCTATCACTTCGTCGGACTACTTCGTGCGGAAGATGGGCCGCAACTGGAAGACACTTCAACGCATGACCTATGCCGCGGCGGTTCTGACGCTGCTGCACTGGGCGGCACTGCATGACTGGGGTGGGCTTGGCCCGGCGCTTGTTCATTTTGTCCCGCTCGGGCTGCTGGAGGCCTACCGCGTCTGGTATTGGTACCTGCGCCCAAAGCCTGTGCAACCGACGTGACCGAAAGTGACCGGGCGACCCTCGTGGGCCGCCCGTGATTATTCAGACGCGCTGGACTTTCAGTTTTGTCTTCAGATCTGTCTTGCAAAAAGCATGCAGGAAACAGGTTTGCTCCGATATATCCAGCATTTCGCGCGCGACATCGTCGCTCTCACCTGTCTCTAGGTAGACATGGGTTTCAAGCGGATCCGCCTTACCGGCCTCGCCGGTTCCGCCCGAGGCTCCCCCGAGGGAAAAATGACTGTCTTGAACAATCCGGTAATCATTCAGATCAAGATTGAGCATCTTCACGAACCGCCCGAACTGCGTCATGAAGCAAAATCCGATCCCGGCGCTGATATAGGTGTTGGCATCCGGCGCGCGGCCTTGCCCTCCGTTTTCCGGCGCCTCTTCCGAGATGAAATTGAACGAAGTCCCATGTGGAGAATACTGCAGTTGGACGATCTCCTTCATTCCGTCCTCACGCAGGGTACATGTCGCGCCGATGTTCAGCGTCCTGTTCTGCTCGTTTGCCAATGATGATCCCGCGGTCGCTGTTCCGCCGGTGACTGGCTTTTTGGGAGTGATCCCTTCGGGCCAGGACAGTCGCTCAATCGCGGGGTCCGAAACGGGGCGCGCTTTTGAAAAATGATCGCCGGGATCGGGGTACACCGGCCCTTTGATGCGTAGCGCTTTGTCCGGTTCCAGTTCGACCCCGTTTTTGGACAGGGAGAAAAGGCTTTCAAGGTGCCCCCGCATCAATCCGTTCAACGGTGAGGCGTGGACTGCATTCATGAGAAACTGGTTCAGAGCCGCATCGTCCAGATCGCAATCGATCTCGACCAGCAGTTCCACAGGCAGCGCGCCGCCCACCATGGTGCGTTTCGGCATGGAACCCGACATGGTGTAATAATTGTCTTGCGTCAGCTTCAGCTTGCGGATCGTAACGCCCTGCTGCTTCGCCAGCGCGGTGATCTCGTTCATGTAGCTGGCGACCATCCCGGCGCTGAGGAAGGCCAATGGGCAAGGCGCTTCATCGTGCCCGTCCAGATACGGGCCTTCATCAGATGCCAGCCGCCAGACCTTGCCGGTTCTGGACGACGCCACCAGTGCCTCTTTTTGGAAGACCGACAGGGACCGCACCCATGTGCGCAGGCTGTCCCCCATGCGGGTCTCGGGCGGGACGATGCCCACGTCCGCGGCGTTGAGCAATTCGAAGAAAAGCGGCTTACCGCTTTCGGCAAGAATATTTGGCCCCTGTGGCATGGGGTGTCCTCCTTGTGGATGATGATGACGGGGCGATCAGTGCGCGCCCCCGGAAAAGGCGATCAGATCGGCGACGGTCAGATTTGCGTCGCGCTTTTCGAAAATTCGGATGTACTCGATCATGGTATGCGAATGTTCTCGCATCATTCCTTCGGCACGCACCGCATCACCCTTCTCAATGGCCTCATAGAGTACCTTGTGTTGAGCGTTGCCCAACCGCAGGCGAAACAACCCACGTTCGAGCTGTTCAGGGGTCTCGAACACCGCGCGGTCGAAGACCATCGAGCCGACTGCCAGCATGGGCAGATGACTGATCTGTTCGCACGTGTAGCCGACGTAGTTGTTGCCGCAGGCTTTCAATATGGTGCTGTGGAACTGACGGTTTGCCGCCTGCATCTTGCGGATCATCTCGTCATTGACGCTGCCAGTCTCGATCAGCGCGTCGATTGTTTCGATGGCCTGGGCCATGTCGGGCAGGTGATCGGCACGATCGGACGCCTGTGCCATCAGGCGTGCTGCAAGGCTTTCGAGGTGTCCCCGAACCTGTACGGCCTGAAGAATGTCGTCAACGCTCGGACTATGAACGATATACCCGCGTCCTTCGTTCCTTCGGATAAGGCCCTCGCGCTCAAGCAGACGCAGGGCCAGCCGCACTGGCGTGCGTGAGACGTTGTGTGTTTTGCAAAGCTGCGCCTCGGACAGGCGTTCGTCCTCGGCATAGGTGCCGGTGATGATGTCGTTCCGAATGCGCGCGGCGAGTTCTGTATCAATTGAATCCATGAACGCATTCACTCCACTTGGGATCCCAAAGTCAAGGCGTTATAGTATTGAGATCCAAAAAATTGCAGAATTTGCTTGATTTGGGATCCCAAAAGAGTGTTTCCTACCGATGACACGACGAGAATCGGTCGCGGTGGGTGGTGCTGTTTCGAGGTTGGGATCCCAAATGCACCGTCGCATCGTAAATCCATCAAGGGAGGACACTATGACTTTTGCACGCTTTACTTCCGCCTTGGCACTTGCTGCCGGGCTTGCCATTTCTACACAAACCGCCAGCGCAGAGGAGCTATCTGTTGCGACCTTTGTGCCACCGCAGCACCATTCGAACACGGTAATGTTCAAATGGTTCGGGGAGGAACTTGAGAAACGCTCGGGCGGAGATCTGACAATGAAGCTATACCCAGCGGGTCAACTGGGTGCCGGTCCTGTTCAGCAATACAAGCGTGCCGTCGAAGGCGTGGCTGACATAACATTCGGCGTCTCGGCCTATACGCCAGCGCTTTTCCCCAAGACCATGTTGATGATCCCGCCGGGCAAGGCCGAAACCTCGCACGAGGCGACGGAACGGCTGCTGGCCGTTTTCGATGAACACCTTGCAGACGAATACGAAGACGTAAAGGTGATCGCCCTGACCACCGCCGCCGGAATCGGAATTGCCGCCACCCGTGACGTGTCGACCATGGACGGTCTGCAAGGGGCCAAAGTGGTCCCCTATGCCGCGCTGACCACTCCGATCATCGAGGCAATGGGGGGCGTGCCGGTACAAATGCCGGTGACAGAGATGTATACCGGCCTGTCAACCGGCACTGTTGACGGGGCCTATTCCACCTACAACAACATGACGCCGCCGTGGAATTTCTGGGATGTCGCCTCGCATTTCGTGACCAACGTCCCGGTGCAACACGCCGTTATTTTTGTCGTGATGAACCGCGAACGCTACGAAGGGTTGAGCGACGAACACCGTTCCATCATCGATGAATTGGCTGGCGAAGCGGCGTCCTTCAAGCTGGCAGAAGGCTTTGACGGGGCGGACGAAAAGTCGCTGTCTATGATGCGGGACACCACCGGCAAGAATTACGAACTGGTCGAGGTATCTGCCGAAGAGCGCGCCAAGATGGACGCAGCGGTGACCAAAGGCCTGAAGATGATCTTTGCCGACTACGCTGATCGCGGCATCGACAATGCAGAAGCGATTTACAACGCCATCAACCGCTAAGACCGGCGTCGGGGCCGCATGGCCCCGAGCCACCTCAGAGAGGGGAATCCAATGATATTCAACCACAGGCCCCCCGGCGTGACCGGGCTTTTGGATGCAGTCCTGTCCTGGGTCGCATTGATCGGCGGCGGACTGACGCTGGCCTTTATGACACTGTTTTCGGTCTGGAACGTGCTGATCATGCGCAAGGCGCTGAACAACCCCATCGTCGGCGCCGAGGATCTACTGGTGCTGTCGCTGGTTGCGGTCGTCGCGCTGGCGATTCCGTTTGGCGCACGAAGCGGTGCACATATCGAGATCGAGGTATTGGAAAGCGCCATGTCGCAGGGTTTTGCCCGCTGGTCGATGATCTTCGTCAAACTGCTTGGCCTCGCGCTGCTGGTCGTCATGGCGCAGCAGCTTTGGCATGCGGGCGACAGCGCCGAACGGTTTGGCGAGACGACACAGCAACTGCTGATCTCGTACCAGCCATTCTATTACATGCTGGCGATTTCGATCGCCCTTTATGCCGTGGTGCTGGTGCTGGACATTGTTCGACTGATGAGCGGTCGCGCGGTCTCGCTGCTGCGGATCGACGGTGACTTGCAATGATTGACATGACCGTCCTTGGCCTTTTGGGCTTGCTCACTCTCTTCGTCCTTCTGGCTCTGAGGATGCCCGTTGCCCTGTCGATGCTGGGGGTTGGTTTCGTCGGCACCATCATTGCCAATGCCAACAAGTTCATCAACGTAGGCATGGGCGCGGACCAGGCATGGGCGCGCGGGTGGAAGATCGCCTATTCCAACCTTGCCGGGGAAACCTTCGAGGCCGCATCGAATTTCAATCTGCTCGTGATCCCGATGTTTGTGCTTATGGGAAACCTTGCCGGAGTATCGGGCATGTCGAATGATCTGTTCAACGCGGCCTACCGCTGGATGGGGCATCTGCGCGGCGGGCTGGCCTCGGCCACCATTGCGGCCTGTGCGGGCTTCGCGGCTCTGTCCGGATCTTCGCTCGCCTCTGCCGTCACCATGGGCCGCGTCGCCCTGCCGGAAATGAAGCGGTACAAGTATTCCGACAGCCTTGCCACGGGGGCGGTCGCTGCGGGCGGCACGCTTGGGTTTCTGATCCCGCCGTCGGGTGGCATGATCATCTACGCCGTCCTGACCGAGCAGAGCATCGGGCGGCTGTTCATGGCGGGCGTCTTTCCGGGCATCATCCTGACGCTGCTGTTCATCGGTGCGATATACATCGTTGTGTCACGCAACCCAGAAGCCGGGCCGCGCGGCGAACGCTCTGGCCGGGCCGAACGCATGGCCTCCCTCGGGCGCGCCGCACCAATCCTTGGTGTTGTCCTGGTCACTATCGGAGGCATGTACACCGGGTTTTTCACCCCGGTAGAGGCTTCGTCGGTGGGCGCGTTCTTCACGCTGCTGATCGCCATCTGGCGCCGGTCTCTGACGCTCAGCGCAGCGCGGACGGTGATCCTGCAAACCATGAACGCCACGGCAACGGTGTTTCTGATCATCATCGGGGCCTTCGTTTTTATCCCCTTCATGTCGCTGACCGAACTGCCTGCGGATCTGGTCATACTTCTGACCTCGCTGCCGATTGGGGACGTCGGCGTGCTGCTGGTCATCATCCTTGCCTATATGTTTCTCGGCATGTTCCTGGAAAGCATGGCGATGCTGGTGCTGACCATTCCGGTCGTGATCCCCATCGCCATCGGCCTTGACTGGGACCTGATCTGGTTCGGGATCATCATCGTGATCGTGCTTGAAATGGGCATGATCAGCCCGCCGGTCGGCATCAATGTTTTCATCGTGAAATCCATCGCGCCCGATGTACCGATGAGCACGATCTTTCGTGGGATCTGGCCTTTCTGGTTCGCAATGGCGGCGATGATCGGTCTTCTCATCCTCTTCCCTCAGATCGCGCTTTTCCTGCCGCAGACGATCGTTGGCGGATAGCAAAACACAGGACACTCGAAATGGACACCAAGACAGACATCAAATCATTGCAGCATTTCATCGGCGGAGATTGGGCAGACGCCGCAGCCTGTGAGACCTTCGAGGTGCTCAACCCGCTGGACGATAGCCCCTATGCCCGTGCGGCGCGGGGCAGCGCAGAGGACATGAACCGCGCCGTTGCCGCCGCGAAATCCGCATTTGTCAACTTTCGCGACACCCTGCCAAAAGAGCGCGAGCGCTGGCTGCTCCGCGTGGCCGAGATCATGGAAGACCGTAAGCAGGAGCTGTTGGATTGCCTGATCGACGAGATTGGTTCGCCCATCCAGAAGGCGATGTTCGAATTTGACAAGGGTCTGACCATGGTGCGCGCGGCCGCTGGCATGTGTCGTAACGTGCGGGGGGAAACCTTTCCTTCGGACCGGCCCGGCACATTTTCCATGTCGGTACGGGAACCGCTGGGCGTGGTTGCGGTCATCACGCCTTTCAACGTGCCGCTGATCAAAACGACGCGCCTTGTCGCCAACGCATTGGCCGTTGGCAACACCGTCGTGCATCTGCCGTCAGAGATGGCACCGCATCTGACGGTATTGTTTGCCCAGATCGTGGCAGAGGCTGGCTTCCCCAAGGGGGCCTACAATGTGGTTACAGGTTACGGGGCAGAGATCGGTGATGCTCTGACTGGCCACGAGGATGTGGATTTCGTGACTTTCACGGGGTCAACGGTGGTCGGCCAACACATCGCCGAGATCTGCGCCCGCAACAAGACACCCAACACGCTGGAACTGGGCGGGAAAAGCCCCACCCTGATCCTTGCCGATGCGGATCTGGACAAGGCGGTACCGCTGGCGGCGCGGTCGATCTTCATGTTCGGTGGGCAGGCCTGCATCGGCTCCAGCCGGTTTTACGTCGAACGCCCGATCTACGAGGCGTTCGTCAACCGGTTTGCCATGATCGCAAGCAAGGTCAGTATGGGCAACCTGCGCGACCCGAATACCGTGATTGCGCCGATCATCTCGGATAGACAACGCCAAAGAGTGAAGGATCATATCGCCGATGCAGTCGCCAAGGGGGCGACTGTCACTGCGGGCGGCGAATGGGAAGGCAATCGGTGCCAACCGACACTTTTGACCGGCGTGACCGAAGAAATGACACTTTGCAGGACCGAGACCTTTGGACCGGTCACTGCAATTTATCCCGTCGACAGCTATGAAGAAGGTTTGGAAAAGGCCAACGACACCGAATACGGTCTGTCGTCTGCGATCTTTACCAAAGACATCGACCGCGCCTTCCATTTCGCCCGCAACATCGGCGCCGGCATGTGCCACATCAACGGCCCCACCATCCATGACGAGGCGCATGTGCCCTTTGGCGGCAATGGCGAATCCGGCGTGGGCCGCGAAGGTACGGATGCCGACATGGAAGCGATGACAGAACTGAAATGGGTCACGGTGCAGCTATGACATTCACACTTTATCACCACGGGTCCTCTGTCTGCGCCGCCAAGGTACGGTTCGCGATGGATGAAAAGGGGCTGCCTTGGGATGGAGTCTATATCGACATCCTCAAGGGTGAGCAGTTCACGCCTGAATACCTTAAGCTGAACGCCAAGGGCGTCGTGCCGACGCTGATGCATGACACCACCGTCATTCCCGACAGCACGGTGATCATCGAATACCTCGACCAGATTGCACCCGAGACATCCGTCCACCCCACCGACCCGTGGGAAAGGGCGCAAGCGCGCTATTGGACCAAAGCCGTGGACGAGGACCTGCACCCGGCCTGCGGCGCGGTCACCTTTGTCTGTTCGCACCGTCACACGGTGCTGAAAAATCTTGGTGAAGACGGCGTGAAGACGTTCCTCGCGTCCACCCCCAAGGCCTCGGTCACGTCGAACTGGAAGGATCTCAAGGACAGCTACGTCCGCTACGGTTTCGATGCTCCGGGGGCTGCGGATAAGGTCCGGCTCTATGATAGCTATCTGCACAAGATGGAGGACGCGCTGGACGGCAATGACTGGCTGGTTGGCAACAGGTTTTCGATCGCCGATATCGCCATGACGCCCTACGTCAATCGCCTTGCCATGATGTCTATGCGTGGGTTGTGGGAGGGCGAAAGGATGCCCAATGTCGAAAAATGGTTCGCACGGATTGGGGCACGCCCGAATTTCCAACGGTGCCTGATCGACTGGGTGCCCGAAGACCTGACAAACGATCTGCGAAACAACGGCGCCAAGAGCTGGCCCGAGGTCGCAAAGATCCTTGAAATCGAAATTTGAACAAGGCCTCAAGCTGCGAAGCGATAAGGCACCAAAGGAGGAGGAACCCATGGGACGACTGACAGGAAAGACCGCCGTCATCACCGGTGCTGCACAGGGCATCGGCGCATTGATGGCCAAAGCGATGGCGGAACACGGCGCGCAAGTTCTGGTGACGGATGTGCAGGACACGGGGGCCGCCGTTCAGGCGATCACTGATGCGGGTGGAGTCGCGCAGGGTATGAAAGTCGACGTTACCAACAATGATGACCTTGCCGCTATGGTCGAGGCAGCCAAGGCCATGGGCGGGCTGGACATCATGGTCAACAACGCCTCGATCTTTGCCACGCTGACGCCCAAACCGTTTTTCGAGATCACCGACGAAGAGTTCGACACGATCATGCGGGTCAATGCGCGGGGCGTGCATCAGGTCATGCGCGCCATCGTTCCGACCATGATTGCGCAGGGCGGCGGCAAGGTCGTCAATATCGCGTCCGGTACCTTTTATTACGGCCCTCCGGGCTTATCGCACTACACAGCCTCAAAAGGTGCGGTCATCGCGCTGACCCGCTGCCACGCGCGCGAGTTGGGCGACAAGAACATTCAGATCAACGCCATCGCCCCCGGTCTGACCGAAAGCGAAGGCTTGCGTGGTAATTCCGGTTTCGACATGGCACGCGGCCCCACCGTCGCAAGCCGGTCAATCAAGCGTGACATGCTACCCGAAGACCTGCTGGGCACCCTGCTTTACCTTGCATCATCCGACAGCGATTTCGTCACCGGCCAGACGTTGAACGTCGATGGAGGCAAGGTGAACACATAACGATCAGCGCCCGGCATACCAGGCTACAGTGGCTCTAAACCGGCCATTGTTTTCACTCAGCACGAACGGCAAATCCGGGCCGTAAGTGACTTGTATTCCTGTTCAAAGCGCGGGTCATTTACTCACTAAGCAGCTCGCACTCCGGCCCTTCGGTTCTCCGTTCGAGCTGCGCGTTCGCCAGGGACGCGCCCCTGGACCCTGGCCGCCTGCGGCGGCCTTAGGAGACGTCCAACTCTCCCAAACCCTCACGGGGCTTTCAGCCCGAGAAAGGGAGGTTTCGCCCACCCCTTTCATCCCCACTCGCAGGTAGGCACTCGCCGAGCCCCCCCCTGCACCCCTTGGCAGCCTGTCCAGCTGGGACCAAAGAGGGGCCTTCCCCTCTCTGGACACTCCAAGGCAAGGACCACTCGCCGTCTATCCCTGCACCCTGTCCCGCGTCTCCGACGGTAAATCCGAGAGCATCATAAGCGCTTTCGGCCTACACCGGCCTTCCGATAGGGGGCTCAAGTGCTGCGGTGCGGCCCGTCGAAGGAGACATTGCTCTTTCAGCATTAAAAGAAGGGTAGCTCGCAAAGGCTTGCGTGATCCATATAGCCTCCCCGTTTGACGTCGATGGCATCACCTACGCGGCATTTGCTGTCCACCAGAGCGAAGCCGATCATTGTTTGCGCGCGGCGCGACCACGCTCCGCAGGTCATATGCCCGATGCGCTGGCCGTCTTTCAGCAGGTCATACCAAATCGCGTGACCGGGGTGGCGTTCCGAATTGTCCAGCACGATGCCCAATTGCTGACGCTTGATCCCCTCGGCTTTGATCTGTCGCAGGGCTTTGATGCCGACCACATCGTCATCAAGGTCAAGATCGACGTATTTCCCCAGCCGCACCTCGAACGGATTGGTTTGATCGTCCGTGTCGCCGCCATAGGACAGCAAGCCGCTTTCGATCCGCTCAATCGGATTGGGGTTGCCGGGGCCAATGCCCCAGGGTTGGCCGGCTTCTTTGACGATGTTCCACAGTTCAGTGCCGCGGGAGCCGTCGCGCAGGTAGATCTCAAAACCGCCCTGCTTGGAATAGCCCGACCGCTGGATGATCAGCGGGATGCCGTTGAGTTCCGCCGGGGCGAACCAGAAGTATTTCAGCGCGCGCACCCAGTCGCCGAACACCGCTGCAACCACGTCCTCGGCTTTGGGGCCTTGCACCGCCATGGGCGAAACGTCGGGCTCGCAAATCTGAACCTTCAGGCCGCGTTCAGCAGCAATGGCGCGTGCCCACATCAGGATATTGTTGTCCCCAATTGAGAGCCAAAAGGTCCCGTCCTCGTGTTTCAGGACCACGGGGTCATTGATCAGCACACCGCGATGGTCACACATCGGGATGTATTTGCCCTTGCCAACGTCAATGGTCGAAAGGTCTCGTACGGACATAAGCTGCACCAGATGCGCGGCATCTGGTCCCTTGATTTCCACCTGGCGCTCAACGCTGACATCCCATTGGGACACGCCGTTCATCAGCCGGTCATATTCAGCATCCGGGGCGCCATAGGACACCGGCATGAGCATCGAGTTGTAAGGAGAAAAGGCGGTGACCCCCGCCTGAATTGTGGCCTCGTAGAAAGGCGAGACGCGCAGACGGGTGTTGGGTCCGATTTCAGCCATAGCAAGAGCCTCAGTTATCGAGATTGGCGGCATGGAGGGCCGCCTTTTTCAGAAGATGGGTTAAAGACTGACGTTCATCGGCGTTGAGATTTCCCAAGACCTCGTCCTGTCTGCGGCTGAGATAGCCGGATATCTTGTCATGCAGTTTGCGCCCCGAGGAGGTAATGCGCAGCCGTGCCTGACGCCCATCATGCGGATCGGGCGCGCGGTCAAGATACCCCTCGTCGAGCATCCTGTGTACCGCACGACTGATCGTGTTGCGCGGGCGACGAGATATGCGGGCAACCTCCTGCGCCGTCAAAACATCAAAATGCGACAGGCAGGCCAGCAGGATGTATTCGGCGCGCACAAGCCCGAAGTCCTTTTTGATATCGGCATAGGCCGGGAACACAATGGCATTGGCCAGATAGGTGATCCGATAGGCTTCGGGATATTCGATGGTATCGAATATCTGCATCAGATCTGGGGTATTTACATCGGTCATTTTTGTGCCTGTCGATTCTTTCCCTGCCGGATTTGCTATTGCCAGCGGTCATCTTCTTAGCGCATGTTGTTCCAAATGGAACAATAAAAACGACCCTCCCTTGTCGCAAGTGAGCCAGATGACCGAGACACGTCAAAAACTAACTCTGCCCGAGCTGGCGCAGAAGAAAGCCGCAGGCGAACGGCTGGTCATGGTCGCCGTCGGCGAAGTGCTGACCGCAACATGGGCCGAGCGCGCAGGCGTCGATATTGTCGGTGTGGGCGACAGTCTGGGCATGACGTTACATGGCCATGAAAACACCCTTGCGATGACCGTTGATCAGATGATCATGCACACGCAGGCGGTCCGGCGCGGGGCGCCCAATACGCTGTGCCTCGTGTCTATGCCCTACGGCTCCTACGCGACGCCCGAGCTGGCGGTCACAAACGCGGTGCGCATGATGAAAGAAAGTGGCGCCGACGCGCTGAAGCTGCAGCTGGGCCGCGAAGGCGCGCATATCATCGGCGCTGTCGCAGATGCTGGCGTACCGGTGATGAGCCATGTCGGCCTGTTGCCGCATAAGGTCCACCAGATGGGCGGTTTCAGAATGCAGGGCCGCACGGCTGAGGCCGCGATGGAGATCGTCGAGAATGCGCGCGCGATAGAAGCGGCTGGCGCCATCGGCCTTGAGATCGAAGCCATGCCTTACGAGGTTGGCAAGGCCGTGGATGAGGCCGTGGACATCTTTACCTTTTCCATCGGCGCAGGCGCGGCGGGCACCTGTCAGCTGCTGAATGGCTACGACCTGCTTGGGGCTTTTGACACCTTCAAGCCAAAGTTCGCCAAGCGCTATGCCAGCCTTGCCCAGGATGCGACAGATGCCTTTGCGGCCTATGCCGAGGATGTGCGGTCAGGGCGTTTTCCGGACGCTGACCACAGCTATCGGATGAAACCCGAAGAAATCGAGCGGTTTGCCGCGCTGTTGAACAGGGAGGATGCGACATGAAAGACGATGCAAAGCGGACAAATGGCCAGACCATTCCCAACGGGATGCTGGAGGACAACTATCCCCGCAACATGTGGTGGGTCGCCGCCCACCGCGATGAGGTGACGACAAAACCACTGGCCCGTTGGCTGCTGGAGACACCCGTCGTTCTGTACCGTCTCGAAGATGGCACGCCTGCGGCGCTATATGACCGCTGTCCGCATCGCTGGGCGCCGCTCAGCGAGGGCCATGTGGAGGGTGACAAGATCATCTGCCCCTACCACGGGATGGAGTTCAACACCGCCGGGCGCTGCACCAAGGCGCCGACACAGCATATGAAGCCGAAGACGGCCGAAATCCCATCCTTCGCGGTGCGCGAGGCCGGGGCCTACATCTGGATCTGGATGGGCGACAGGGAGGCGATTGACTGCGACCCGCCCGAGGTGGGCTACCAGACCGATCCCGGCTGGACGCCGGTCCATGGCTATTATGAAGTGGCCGCAAACTGGGTGCTGATCCGCGAGAACGTGCTGGATCTGACCCATATCGCATTCCTGCACAAGAATACCTTCAAGCAGGATGACTGGATCACCGCGCCAGACACCTACATGGATGGCGAGACGATCTGTTACGAGCAAGAGTTCGACCTTGCGCCGCTGTCGCCGCTGTTTTGTGCCGGAATGGGGCTGCCCGAGGACAAGCCGATCAAACGGGTGCAGAAGGGCCGGATGCCATCGCTGGCGATTTCCTTTTCCGATTGGAACGTCCACGACCCCGCCCCGGAAGAGGGGCGGCAATCAGATTTCATCGTGCGTGGGTGCCATATCGTGACACCGGCACAACGGGGCAAAACGCATTATTTCTGGATGGCGGCGTTTGATGTGCCCAGCCTGACGGATGAGGTGGCAGAGAAAACCCGCAAGAGCGTAACCGCCGCCTTTGACGAGGACAAACACCTGCTGGAGAAACTCCAGGCGAGTGTCGAGGCCGACCCAAAGGGCCTGGACTTCCTGGAAGTCACTCTGGGGGCTGACGGAGCTGGCATAAAGGTGCGCCAGATCCTGAACAAGAAGCTCAAGGCCGAAGGCCGGGCACTTATGCGGGGTTAAGCGGAACGCACGTTCTACGAAAAGACAAAAGGCCTTTGGTTGCACAGAAATCGTAGTTCTTGTTGTCCGCTTTATCGAGGATTGCGAATTCATGCGGCATTCGCGGCGAACGGCAGCTCTCCGCCCATGGTGTCGATCAACTCGAACGGCCCATACCAGTCACTCGACGTGGTGCTGTCATGCTGCGGTAGCAGCCCGCATTGCCGACATTCGCTGCGCCAGCAAAACTGAGGGTTTAGTCAATTCACACTGAGCGGGACGAAGTGAGAATTCGCCGAATAGCAACTATCGGCACACCGTGGCAGCCGATCCAGCGAAGTCCGCAACGCCACATTCGCCTCTACGAGACGCACTCGGCGATAGTATGGCATGTTTGAGAAAGCCCGACATGCGAGAATTCAGCACGTTATTTGCGCGCTGAAACTCGGAGCACGCACCCTAAGGGGGGGGCAATTCCTGTTCCAGGTGATCAAGCAACTTTCGGGCCAGGCCATGGCGGGATGCATTGGGATGCCAAACGACATAGAGGCCCGGTTTGCTCATCTCCCAGTCGGGTAGAAGTTTCACCAGACGTCCTGCATCGATGTCTTCCCGTACAGCGAATTCCAGCATGGCGGCGACCCCGGAACCGGCCAGAGTGAACGCGACAAGAGCTGCAGAGCTATCCACGGAAATCTGATCCTCTCCGTGGACGGTGACTTTCCCTTTGCTGGGATGGGTCACAAGCGTCTCGTCCGGTATCGCGTCCAGCCGGATGAACTTCCAACTCTCCAGATCAGCAGGCTCTTTGGGTTTCCCGTGGCGGGCGACGTAGCCGGGACTGGCCACAAGGCACCTAGGAACGTCGGAAATTTTCCTGGATTTCAGGGTGCTGTCCCTGAATTGTCCGATACGAAAAGCCAAGTCTATACCATCTCGGACCAAGTTGCTCTGGATGTCCGAGAAACTGATGCGCAAGGCGATGCCCGGGTAAAGATCGGCGAAGGACGTCAATTCGCGGATCATGATCGGATTGTTCAGAAGCTCGGGCATAGCCACGCGGATCACACCAACCGGTTCACTGGAAATATCAGAAAAGGCTCCAAGTCCCTCCTCAGCCGAGGCGACCATTCTTTGCGCCGATCCCAGCAACTTTACCCCGTCAGGGGTTAGCGAAAAGCTGCGCGTAGAGCGATAGATCAACGCCGCGTCAAGTCTCGTTTCCAGATTGGCGACGTGCTGGCTGACCACCGAAGGCGATAGGCCAAGAATGCGCGCAGCCCCTCGGAAGGAGCCGGTTTCAGCAACCTTGGCAAAGATGGCCATCGCGCGGATCTGGTCAATCATACTGTTCGAATTCCAGAACAATGAAGTTCATCAATTCGTATTTCTCACTACTCTGGAAGTCAATATACTGGAGGTGAGACGATGAGCGAGAGGTCATAGAGGTCATCATGAAGTCAGAAGCACATATCGAGACGCCAAAGTCGGAGCGCTACCTCAAGCAGCTCTGCAAGCATTTTCAACACAAGGTTCCAGCCGATTATGACGACCAAAGCGGTTGGGTCGAACTGCCGATGGGGCGCGCGGAGTTGCTGGCGAACGGGTCATCGCTGACCTTGTCGCTAACAGCTCAAACATCCGAGCAATTGGAGCAGATGCAAGACGTGGTTCAAAGACATCTGGAGCGTTTTGCCTTCCGAGAAGACCTTGATATCACGTGGAAACCAGAGCCGTCCCAGTGAGTCAGCTTGGCTAGGAGAGCGGTCAGCCCGCGCCCACAAATGCAACCACCTTCTGTAAGATGAAAAGGAAAAGACAATGAAAACCCGGACACTTGCGCTGATGAGCGCCGCCTCCCTCGCCGCGCTTTCTACGATCGCATTCGCCGAAGAAGCATTGGTTGATCATCTGGTCGTAACCCGGATCGAAGGCAGCGCAGCGCCGACGGCGCTTGTCCCGACTGCCGCCGCCCCGCGCGACGGCGCGATCACCGAAAATGTCCTGTCGGTGTCAGAACGCATTCTTGTTCCCGACAACCCCATGCTGAAATACACCACAGTGCAGCCGGTGGGTGCCGAGGGCTTTAGCGCCTGGCAGCTTGCCAGTGATGAAGGCGGCGTCGAACATGAGCAGCTTGCTCCTAATCCGTTGAGCTACCTGACCTCTGGGATCTCCGCGAACCTCTATACAAGCCTGCAGCGTGCAGCCGAGGTGATGGATTTATCGATTGACGACATGAAGGTCGAGGTTCAAGTGTTCTATCGCTATGACGTCCCGGGAACCCGTGACTGGGACGGGTTCACCGATAAGGTCATCGCCAATATCCTGATCGTCAGCGACGAGCCTCCCGAAAAACTGACCGAACTAAAAGAGATGGCACTGCGCGGCTGGGTCGCTGGTGAGGGGCTGGCCAATGATACCGAGATCGAGACCGCACTCGCCGTGAACGGTGCACATTGGGAACACAAAGGCGCTGTGCCCGGCAACGTCCCCGATCCGGTCTCGGTCGACAACGGCATGACACTGTCGCACAAGATCCCGACTCCAAGCCCGGAAAGTTTCACGCTGGGCAAAGATCTGGACATGTTGATTTTCCAGAGCGCCCCTGATGTCGTGGAATTCTCGGTCGTGGCCATCGTCACTTCCGCTGGTGACGCCGAACAGCCCTATCTTCAGAAAATCAACGTTCGGGCCTTGCAGCAGGGCTATACCGGATGGGAACTTTTTGCCGATGACAGTTATGGCGCGACGCGCACCGACAAGGCGCCGACCTCGCTCGACTACCTGACCGCCGGAACTTCACACTGTCTGATGACGCAGCTGGCTGCTGTGCCCATGGCCTTGCAGCTAGATATTGACGACTACCGGGTCGAGCACCAGTTCAACTATCGCCAGGACGGGTTTATGACAGCGGATATGGCGGGCTTCACCGACAACGTGCAGACGCGGATCGTGGTGAACAGCTCTGAGCCCCGGGAGGCGCTGGAGGAGTATTTCAGCCTGTCCCTGCGAGCCTGTTTTGCCGGGGACGCATTTGAGAACAAAACCCCGATCGAAACGGGGTTTTATGTGAATGGTACAGTGGTGGAATAGCACAGATCTCGGGCGGCGGGTGCCAAACCCGGTATTCGCCGCCCGCTTCCCCGCCAGAATAGGAGAAACCCCCATGAAATCCCGACTGATCCTCTCCGGCGGTGTCAGCCCGGTCGAAAACCAGCCTGGGTACCTGCAAAACATCACCTGATTCTTGCCCTCGCGGCACTATCTCGCCCTCGCCGAAAGCGTTCTGTTGCGAACCGTCGGCCTTGATGTGGTCTGGCCAAAGATCGTGACAATCGCCGGGCTCGGTGCCGTGTTCTTGGTTGTCAGTCTCCTCCTCTTCCGCCGCTCTATCGAAGCGGGCGGCTGAGTGGCCCTCCACGGGGTCACGACAGCCGTTCTTTGCGCGTCGAAACGTTGATGCGAACCGGCAAGCCTGCGTCGCATGTACGTCATTGGAGCGCAGGTGACGTAAGCCCGCATTGTTCGCCATAGGGCCAACGCTTGCCCAATCTCCGCTGCGCCCGGCCTCAAAGACCGCATAGCGACCTGCCGAGCAGCGTGAATTTTGGCGCAGTTTCGACAAGGTAGGCGCTGTAAGCGCTCGCGGCAATGACTCGACACTCTCGGTTAGGGCTCTGAAACGACCTGCCGCAGCGCAGAACGAGATCATATTTCGACGCTGCCGGAATGTCGGCTTCCGACTTTCCGACATGTCTGTCTCGCACTCGCAGAGAAGGTCCGGAATCCGCCCTTCCTTCCTCTCGTTCCAAATTTGACGAGAGGGTCACCCTCTCGCCGCTCTCCCTGTTCTTTTAGCCTCCCGTTTTGCTGCGCGTTTTTTGTGACGCGCAGCAAAACGGGAGGCCTTTTAGGTTTCCAAAGCTGGTGTCGATTTTCAATCACATCAATGGAGATCCCAGATGTATTACTCCCCCCAATCCTTCGTGCCGGACTTCGACTGGAAAGA
Organism: Phaeobacter sp. CECT 5382; assembly: GCF_001457775.1. Lineage (GTDB taxonomy): Bacteria > Pseudomonadota > Alphaproteobacteria > Rhodobacterales > Rhodobacteraceae > Pseudophaeobacter. Next base: position 3,979 of record NZ_CYSG01000013.1, on the reverse strand, counting down.
CCTCGTCGAGCGTGGTGAGGTTGTTCTGTTCGCCTTTCCGACCAACGAGGATGCCGAAGGTCCGGCAGAGCAGCCCAAGCGGCGCCCCTGCCTCGTGCTGGATGTCTTTGAGCTGAACGGCACCAAGTTTGTCGAACTCGCCTATGGCACCTCCGCCCGCACCAAGGCCAACAGAGGATATGAGGTCCGCGTTGGAAACACTGCCTCCTGCCACGCGGCGGGGCTGGATCGCCCCTCCCGCTTTGTTTGTGCCCGCCGCGTGATCGTCAGTGTCAACCATCCCGGGTTTGAGGGCGACGAGGAGCGCAGCCCCCTCATTGGCCGGCTCGATCCGCCCCTGTTGGACCGTATGAACGACGTGCGCGCCCGCCTGCAGGCCGAGGCAGACATCAAGGCCGAGGCCCGGCGGGAGCGTCGGGAGGAACAGGCGCGAAGGCTACGCGAAGAGCGCGGTTTCCTGGAGCGGAACCGCGCATCTCGCGCAGCCATCACCCCCAAACTCAAAGGAGGTCTCGTATGACCCACCAACTTCTGCCCATTACATATGACAATATCGAAGCCATCGCCGCGGCAGCTTTTGCCAAATCCCGTGACTGCATCACGGCGATCAGGATGGACGTGCTGCACAACATTCAACCGCTGGAACGCGTCGGCATTGAGCGGCTGATCAAGATCATCGAAGCCCGCCAGATCTTCAAGCCAGAGATCCTGGAGGAACTGGACGTGCAGATGGATTTCCTCACCCGGGAGATCGACAAGGGCACAACTGTGCATCAGCACCGCGACTATGATGAGTGCAACGTTTCGGCACCTGCCTGCTGGCAGGAGACGCGCACAACAGCGCGGGCGGATGAGCTGGGCCGCGCAATGATTATGTTCTTCGAGCTCTACGAGACCCTGCAAGCCGTGCACGACCTGATGCACGCGCAGGAGGCTTTGGACGCGTTGCGTCAGAGCCTTTGATTTTCAGAGACACGCGGGCTTAGACACCCCGCGTCAGGCGCGCTGGCGATCCTTCTGCTGCTACAGATGTCAGCGCGCCGCCCAAACAGAGACGCCCGCACAGATCCTCTCTGTGCGGGCGTAAACGACCAACCGTAGCAGGCCACCGATCTCATCTTGTTGTTGGTTTTTGTGTGTCCACAACCGAAGGAGAAGCGAATGACCCTCACAAATCTGATCGACCTGTTGGCCGAATGGCTGCCCGATGGGCGACGCATCGGACGCGAATGGGTGGCACTGAACCCCACCCGTGCGGATCGCTCCCCCGGCTCGTTTCGGATCAATATGGACAACTGCCTATGGGCTGACTTTGCCACGGACGACAAAGGCGGTGATGCAATCAGCCTCTTTGCCTACCTGAATGGGTTGCAACAGGGGCAGGCTGCACGGGCACTTGCACAACGTCTGGGGGTTCAGGCATGAACACCTTGCAAGACCTACGACACCCCTCTGCGGGTCGCGCTGATACACGGCACATCTACACTGATACGACTGGCGCGCCTATGCTGGTCGCCAATCGGTACGAAGGTAACGGCAAGGGCAAATTCTTCCTGCCATATGATGTGACCAAGGACGCGTGGAAAGCACCACTATCCCGCCCAATCTATCATCTGGATCGGATTGCACAGGCTCAACCTGATCAACCCGTAATCTGGGTAGAAGGTGAGAAGTGCGCCGACGCGCTCGCAGCTTTGGGTTATCTGACCTCAACCAGTTTTGGCGGCAGTAAAGCGCTGGCAAAAACTGACCTGTCTCCTTTGGCGGGCCGAACCGTGATAATCTGGCCAGATCACGACGAGCCGGGACATGCCTACGCGGCTAAACTGGCAGAAGATCTTGTGACCTTACATAGCGCAACTCCGCTAATCCTGCCGATCACAGAAGGCCTTGTTAAAGAGCATGATCAAACCGGGATCATTCCTAACTACCTACCTAAGGGCTGGGACGTTGCCGACGCGATTGCCGCAGGCTGGGGGAATGGTGAGATTGACGCCCTCGTCAACAAGACCTTCTGCAATCTGCCGGATGCCACTGCCGTTTACTTAACTAAACGAACCGAGCCAGCCGCGAATGACACGCAGCCCCCTTTAACTAAACGTACGGGAGATACTGCCGCGCAAGTGGACGATCTCGAACTGTGGAAGAACCCGCAGGGCGAGCCCTACGTAACCCTACGCAGGAAAGGGCATTTGGAGAACTGGGCTACAGGATCAAAGGTCTTTCGGGATTATCTGGCCTACGCTCACTACAAGACCGAAGGCAAAGCCCCCTCGAACGCCACACTGGACGACAAGCGCCGGATGCTGGAAGGCATGGCCCGCTTTGAGGGCGAGACCCACCCCGTCTTTAGCCGTGTCGCCTCTATCGGACGTACGCTCTACCTCGACCTCGGTGATGATGATTGGCAATCCGTCGCGATCACTTCTGAAGGCTGGCAAGTGGTCAGCCACTCGCCCGCCCGGTTCCGTCGCTCACCAGCCATGCAAGGGCTCCCCAAACCGGAACGTCACCCCGACGGGATCAACCTGCTGCGTGAGTTTCTCAATGTCGGCAGCGAGGATGATTTTCGCATGCTGGTGGCATGGGTGCTTGGCTGCTTCCATCCCAAAGGCCCCTACCCCATTTTGATCCTGTCCGGTGAACAAGGCAGCGCCAAAAGCACCACCGCGCAAACCCTGCGTGATCTGATCGACCCAGCGCAGCCCAGTACCCGCAGCACGCCAAATTCGGAACAGGATTTGGTGATTGCTGCGATGCACAACCACGTCTTAAGCTTTGACAACCTCTCAACCGTTCGTCCCGCCATGGCCGATGCCTTTTGCCGGATCGCAACCGGTGGCGGCTTCGGCACCCGCAAGCTACACAGTGACAGCGACGAAGTCCTATTCAACGCTACCCGGCCCTGCCTGCTGAACGGCATTCCCGATCTGGCAGCACGGCCTGACTTGGCAGACCGTTCTATCGGCATTCACCTGCCAGTAATTCCAGCCGCTAAGCGCAAGACCCTGGGAGCCTTCAACCGCGACTTTGCCAAGGCCAAACCCTTCATTTTGGGCGCTTTGCTAGACGCTGTGTCTTGCGCCTTAGGGCGGATTGACTCTGTGAGCCTCTCAGAAGCCCCCAGAATGGCGGACTTCGCAAAATGGGTGGTAGCCGCCGAACCATCGCTAGGATGGACTCAGGGAGCGTTTCTGGACTCCTACGGGGCAAATCGGAGCCGAAGCGACCAAGCCGCGATTGAAGGTAACCCTGTAGCGCTGGCGATCCTGTCTCTTTTGGATGGCCGTACGCATTGGAGCGGCACGGCAACTGACCTGCGGCAAACCCTGCGGGAACGCTTCCCTGCCATGACTGAAGACAGCCAGAGCTTCCCAAGGTCTGATGCACGATTTGGCGCGGCTCTGCGTAGGGTCCAGCCAGTATTGCGCCGTCAGGGTCTGAACATCAGCTTCAACCGCACCGGCAAAGCTGGAATGAGAATGATAGAGCTGACCAATAGCTAAGACATCCTCCATTGCAAAAACTGCTCATGCGCTCGACCGGCAACGGTCGGGCGCTTTTCATTTCGGCATACTACCTGCTGGCAAAAGTACCTTCACGGCGGCCCCTTTGCTTCCACAGTGCTTCCACAGATCCGGACAGCCCAAACGCAAACGACCACCCGAAGGTGACCGCAATTACCGGTTTGTCTTGAAGTCCCGTTGGCTGACAGTGCTGACAGTGCCGACGGTGAATACGCGTCGGGAGTATGGATCTAAGGAAGCTCAGGATTCCAAAGCCGTTAGATTCGGTGTTTTCACGCCCTATCTATGGTGCTGTTGTTTGCTCCCTGCTGTAGCACCACCGTAGCACCGGGCGTTTGGCGCAAATGCAGAAAGCCACCCGCAGGTGGCTGTAATCGCTTGTTTTGTATGTTTTATATTGGTTGCGGGAGTAGGATTTGAACCTACGACCTTCAGGTTATGAGCCTGACGAG
>NZ_CYSG01000012.1 GCF_001457775.1 Phaeobacter sp. CECT 5382 | reverse complement strand
TTTGCCAAAGCTGGTTGATCGCAGTTGTTTTGTCTTTGAACTCGTTCGCCGCCTTTTGTCGTGAACTACAAGAAGGTCAGACGCATTTATACCGAAGAGAGGCTTCAGGTGCGCCGTAGGGGCGGCAGGAAGTGCGCATTGGGCACGAGGAAGCGATGGTGTTGCCAGACGGCCCAAACCAGCGCTGGAGTTTGGATTTCGTGTCCGATGCGCTGACGGATGGCCGCCGCTTTCGCATTCTTGCGGTTGTTGACGACTTCAGCCGCGAGAGCTTGGTGCTGGTCGCAGATACATCCTTGTCGGGCCAACGGGTTGCGCGTGAACTGGACCGCGTGATCGCTGAGCGAGGCATGCCAAAGACAATCGTTTCTGATAGCGGCACAGAGTTCACCAGCATGGCAATTCTGAAGTGGGTTCAGGATACAGGTATCGATTGGCACTACATTGCGCCTGGAAAGCCCCAGCAGAACGGTTTCATTGAAAGCTTCAACGGTAAACTGCGGGATGAATGCCTCAACGAAACACTGTTTGGCACCTTAGGCGATGCGCGCGAAACGCTCGAAGAATGGCAGGAGGATTACAACTGGCGCAGACCACATTCAGCCTTGGGCAACCTGACACCCATGGAATTTTTACAGAGAAAAGCGATGGACAAGATGGCGGCCTAACGCCAAAGATTTAACCCCAAGGACTCCGCGTAAAGCTGGTGGGAACTTGGGGCTCAGGTCAAAGGCTCGCTGCTGCTGTGCGGCCCGTCTAAGCTGCCGTTCGCTGAGGTTGCGAAAGAAATGGTGCCCTCCTTTAGTAGCCCAGCAATCTGTTCTTCGCTGAAACGGCTTCTCTTCTCAGGTACAGAGCAAACTACTCCTAGACGCCGGGCTTGTCAGGGGAGCAGCTTACGTCCCCAAAAGCCTCTAATCTGCAGACCCCAAAAGCTATCGAAGAGACAGAGGATCACAAACCATCGGGGTTACCACTCAACAAGACAGTTTCGTCTGTGATTTCATCATTTCGCACCCATTGAATCGCATCACCCCGCCGAAACATTGTCACGCAGCGCTCCTTGCCTTTGCCCAGCTTGGTCCATTGCCGACAGTACATATCACCGTCAATGCGCCAGCGACCCGTGTCATTGCGGCCATTTCGGATAATCTTCATTGTCCTTTGGGACGTGTAGTAGATTGTATACTGTCCGGTTTTGTCAGTACCCTTCAGGGAATTGCCGGGTAGGATAGTGCGGATCTCACTCCCTGTAAGCTTTGTGAAATTCCTAGCAACAAGGGATTGGGACGTGGTTGCGCATGCGGTGAGACTGATAGCGGCAATGCAAGAGGCAATAGCTATTTTCATTTGGATTTTTCCTTTTTTGAATTTAATTTCATATGGTTGGAGATATTTTTCAGCGCCAGCGCCAGCCTCAGAGAGCCCAAAGCCTGTGTTCATTTGCGTTTCTACGCGGCCGACCTGGGGGTGAAAAAGTTTGCAACAGGGCCAGGTCGGTCAAAGAGCTCGCTCGGTGTGCCGCAGTCGACTAGTTTTCCATCAACTAAGAACCAGATCTGGTCCATCTTCCGAGCGACGGCCTGATTATGGGTGATAAGAAGTGTCGTCGCTTCGGAACCGCTCAATAACTTCAGCAAAAGCTGCGGGCCTTCGGAATCCAGGGCATCGTCAGGTTCATCCAGCAAGATCAAATGAGCTCCGGACAAGGCCGCTCTTGTCAGCATGACCCGACGAATTTCCCCCGATGAAAGGTTCGTGCCCCATTCAGCAATCTTTCCGTTCAGACCTCCAACCCGCTCTAGAACCTGACCCAGCCCATAGGCTTCTGCCATCGCCTCGATCTCAACGTCCTCGGGTGTTTGAGCAATGCCCATTGTGAGCGCACGTCTGAAGCTACCCGACAGAATTGGGGTTCGCATGCTCATATAGTCGATCATGCGTTTCCGGTCGCCTGAGCCAAGACTGATTGGCGATCTGTCGCCCAGAAGAACCTGCCCGCTATCGGGCGCCTCCAATCCTGCCGCGAGTTTCAGTAAGGTGGATTTACCGCTGCCATTTGGCCCTAAAATTGCGATCTTTTTGCCCTTGGGGGCTTCAATATCGATCTTGTCCAGGATCCCAAAGGACGCATTGGAAAATCGCAAGGGTTTGGGCTCACAAACAAACTTGGCCTCTGGCGCGGCTGGGGCGTCCAAAGTAGATTGCCGCAGCAAGTTCAGGCATTTATCGCGCGCCGCCACCCAAGCCTTATAGCGATCCCAGACGCCTGCCAAATCGCGCATGGGTTGGATCATCAAGCCGACCGCCGCAAGGGCTCCGGCAACTTCGGCAGCACGTATGTTTGCCTGAAAAGCCGCATAGAAGACAGAGGCCGCAGCCAAGGCAGAAACTGCATCCGGAACGGCACGCAGGAATGACTTTGCTTTCACTCGATCGACAGAAGCCGTGATCAGATCATGAGTCTTCCGCAGCAACGCATTTTGTTCGATCCGCATACGCCCCATCAAGCGCAATTCTGCCGCGTAGGGGGCCCTTTCACTCATATCGGCGGCAAGAGTGCCCCGTCTTGACCGAAGTCGCCCGTGAACCTTGTTTAGTCGAGGGGCCACAACAAGCATGACAAGGATGCCTGCCGCAATCGGAATAGCCGCGGCCATGCCCAGCAACGGGTTGATGAGAAACACAACAAGCGTCGCAGTTGGCAGGACAATGCTGGATGAGATCAGTCGCGCAATTCCAGCGCTGATCCAGTTGCGAATGGCACTGAGATCGCCAACGAACCGCAAGGTGACAAAGCCGCGTCGGCGCTTTTCCAACACGTGGTTGGGAAGACGTGATAAATGCCGAAACAGCCGCAGCCTGAGATCGGATGCGTAATCTTGCCCTATCCTCTCACCCAGCACGCGCTCCAGATATCGCAAGGCGGCAATGGCCAGGCCCGCCGCAGCGATAAACAGCAGTGGCTGCACCGGGACCGGAGAGTCATTCAGGCGCAAATGGACAAACACATTGCGTGTAGCAAAGGCCGCAACACCTGCGGCAAATGCTTGCCCTAAGGCAATTGCAACAACCCCAAGCAGCTTTCTTGCGCGGCCATTTCCTGTGAGCTTCGGTAGTTTACTCATGACGCACCTCCGAACCAGAATCAGGCTGTAAGGACCTGATCCCTGTTTGAATTACGGATAAATTCCAGCAGCCCCCTTGCTGCCTCCGGAGAGAGAAGTTCTTCTTTGGTGGCGATTGAGACGGCCGCAGCTTTCTCTGCCTCTTCGACGGCCATGGGGGAGGCGCTTACCTTGCCGGTCACAATCGAAGGCTCAATTCCCATGGACCGCAGCGCCTCGCATCCACCGACCACCGAGGCCGCACAGGGTGCCGCAAATATGACCCCGTCGAGAATTTGGCGCACTTCTGGCGATTTCAAAAGTGCGGCCGTCTCGGCCTGGAAAATGCCATCGGCAAACTCAATAACAGCAACGTCGCATCCGGCGGCTGACGCGTGACCAAGAAGGCTGTTCATTCCAGAAATGATCTGGGAAACAGGCAACTGATAGGTTGATACCATTCCGGCGTCGACGAAATCGGCAACAAAATGCGACGCAGTGTCGAGGTAAGCATTGTAGTCTCCGAAAGACCCGGTACCCGTCACCTTGATGGCCGCAACTTTGTGACCCGCTTTTGACAGGCCATGGGCGAAACTTGCGACAGCTGTTGTCTTGCCACCATTCATGGACGAGCCGACAGCAGCAACTATCGTGAGGTTGATCGGCAGAACCATATTTGCCATTGCATAGTCAGCGATGTTGACCGGCGCGCCGTTGCTGCGCGAAATGACACCCAGCGGCTTTACTTTTGTGGGCCCGGACATTCGATGATTGGATTTCCGCATTGTCCCGATGACGCCACCGCCGGCCAGCATATCACTGCTGCTTTCATCAATAACTGCAATCCCTTCATACTGGTCCGGCGCATAGCGTGCACCACAAGCCAGCACAACAGTGTCTCCGGGATACAGCGTAGAGTACCGGCCCACGTTCAGTTGGACACGTTTATGAGAGCCGATCTTTTGAACCTCGCACAAGACAAGGTCGCCTGGGTTTGCAGCGGCAAAATCAGTTGTAAGGCGGGTGCAATCCTGCCGATCGACGCGGCGGGTCGTAAACGCCCATTTTGCGTTTGAGATCAGATTGGTTTCGGTTTGTCCATTTGACATTCTGTTCTTCCTTTTCTGCTCGAATTGGATTTGGAACCAGTGTTAGGCTACATTTGGTACGCGGCCCGGTCTGGGATCACTGGCAAATACGAGATCCGCCAGGCCTCCCCTATCGACGCACTCAACAAAGCCGTGCCCACAGCGCGGCAGGATTTTCAGGGTTACATCGGGGGCTGGAAGGCCACGCAAAGCCGCAGCGACATGCAGGGCCTCCACCCAACTTTTCGCTCGTTCCAATCGATGAAGACCTTGTTGTGCATCAATTGCTGGTCCGGAACGGGTATTGCGGTCTTTTTTGCAGTCCCTTTCTCCAACCGTCACAAGAATTGGCAGTTTGAGGAATGCTGCCAGTCTGTCTTCCATAACGGGGCCCCAGTTGTGACGGCCCCGGCGAGGTCCGACACCATAAGGAAACGGGCTACTGTCGGGAAAAGTGAACCAGCCCGCAGAGGATACGGTTAGCCGTCCGACAGTCTCGGGATAGAGCATCGCAAAGCGGTGCGTGAACTGCGCGCCACCGGAAAACCCAGCCAGGTCGAATGCATCTGTTTGCCATATGCCCCTGGCACGCAGTTCTTTCATCAACCCGAACAGCGCCAGATCTGCACGCCCCTTTCTGACAACCTGCTGATAGTTCGGCCATGTTTGCTCAGAAAATAGCGGGGCGATAACGGGTCTTCCTGTTTTTCGCGCGTGGGCGGCAAGTTTTTCTGCCTGTACCTCTGCGCCCCGTTTTATCCCATGGACCGCCACAACAGGCGGGCCATAGGCACCGCTCGCCTCGGGGAGGGCAACCCAGCACGGCAAGCCGCATACGCTGGGTGCTGGCAAAAAAACTGCGGAAACTTCCGGGTCTTTCAGAGAGCCAGCCGCTGCGTCAAACAGGTCAGGGTTGTTCATGTACATTTTCGTCTCTCCCCAATCCGATGACTAACTCGCGTTCGAAAAGACCTGATCCGCCAATGTTTCGGGGAGCATGTCGAAAATCATATGAATGCGGTCTTCGTCGCCATCATTGCTGGCTTCGTGCATCACGTTGTTGTCGAACCACCAAAGTTCGCCTTCTTTCATGCGCACTTCCTCATCGCCGGTTTTCATCCAGGAACCCGAGGTCGAACGCAGGACAAAGTGATAGCGGTCACGGACGCGGTAATACTCGCCATTATCGATATGGGGGTAGACCCGCTTCCCTGCCGGCAGACAAACAATCTTGGCGCGTCCCAGAATGGAGTTTTGACTGGCTGCAAACGCTTCAAGAAACTTGCGGGCCGTCGGGTATTTCAACGACCCTGAGGTCCAGCGGCTTTCATGCACATCGCGGCGTTTGCGATCACCAATCGCGGATTTACGCAATCCACGCAACGGTATCGCGAGCGCTTCGCGCTGAACCTTGATCTTGTCTTGCCGACCCGTCGAGACAGACCAGGCGTCCTCCACACCAGAGATTTCCTGCAAGTAGGGCGCAGGATCGATGTTGGGCTCGATAAGCTTGAAATATTTCATCTCACGTTCTCTTTCCAAGTTGCGTTTTCATCGGTGGAAGCCCCAGTGTGGGTCGCTTCGAACTCTATATGTCCTCGCCGTCTGAAGCCTTCCTGACGGGAAGCAAAAACTTGCTTCAGCCTGCTGTAAGGTTCTGGCGGAAAGTAAAAGACCCGGCCGCGCTTGGGGCAACGATCTGTGGTATGTCCGGCTGATACCGCTGATGAATGCGGAAGCTGGCACATCTGGACTGGCTATGCCGCCGTTGGCCTGATTGGCCTGCGATTGATCTGGGGGCTGATTGGTTCCCGTTAGGGCAGGTTTTCGCGATTCCTGTTTGGACCGGGCGCGGTGAAACTCTATCTGTGCACCGTTCTCCAGGGCCGCGAGACGCGATATGCAGGCCACAATCCTGCAGGGGCGGCGATGATCGTGGCGATCTTTGAAACCCTGTCAGAGACAGCCTTTACTGGTTGGCGCATGGTTGAGCCCACGCGTCTGGCTTGGCCGGGCAATCGCAAAGACCAGAACCAGCGGCCAATGAAATATACGCACCAGCGGATCCCAGACGCGGACCATTATTCAACTACGGGCGATCTACTGGGGACAAATAGCTCATTGGCAGGCGGTGCCAGGGCCTCGGTCGGGACGACGGAATTGCCACGGCCACGGCCACGATCGTCGTCATCATCATTATCATCGAATTCAAAATCAACCATGGCCAGCGTGGCAGGGTCGACCTTGACCTCTATTTCGCGGCCTTCAGTATCGCGACCTTTGATTTTATAGCAACCATCCTCCGTCCTGATCCGGCGGACAGTCCAGCCTTGGTCTGCGACCATTGCCAGCAGCGCCTCACGGGGTTGCCATTGGCTCATGGGGACGTGGCACTCATCGCCATCAGCCAGTGCTGCGCCAGCCGCGACAAGGCCTGCAAGTAGGGTTGCCATGTTCAAATACGTCTTCATTGTTTCATTTCCTGAAACTGGTTTCTCTCAGGCTTTGTCGCCCATCGACCTGACGCCAACCTGAAGTGCATTGGCTTTGTGCTTAAGGTGCACATCAGCCTTTTCGGTGATAAAAGGACAACAGATGAAACGGGGCTAAACAGATATGCGCGTATTGTTGATCGAGGATGACACAGTGCTTGGGGCTGCGGTACGTGATCAGATCGTCGCTGATGGCTACTCCGTTGACTGGGCGACACGACTGGACGCAGCAAGCGAATTTTTGGCGGTTGCCGCCTATGATTTAATTCTGCTCGACCTGATGCTGCCCGATGGTCGGGGGCAGCCATTTTTACGCCGTCTTAGAAAGCAGGGGGATGTAACACCTGTGATCATCTTGACGGCTCTGGATCAGATCAGCGACCGGATCGAAGGACTGAACGCCGGGGCTGATGATTATATGGTTAAACCCTTTGATCTGGCCGAGCTTTCAGCCCGGGTCGGTGCAGTTGCCAGGCGGTATTCAGGCAATCCCAACCCGCTGGTCACTTTGGCCGATTTGGAGGTGGATCTTGCCGCGCGTTCGGTTCACCGCGCTGGCAAGTTGGTGCCGCTAACCGCCCGGGAATGGGTGCTGTTTGAGGCCTTTGTACAACGGCCCGGGCAGCTATTGTCCAAAACCCAGCTAGAGGAGCGTCTCTATTCCTTTGGATCGGAAATCGAGAGCAACACGATTGAAGTCCACGTTAGTCGTTTGCGCAAAAAACTGGGGCATGAACGGATCGAGACAGTACGCGGTTTAGGCTACCGGCTGGGTGCGGCATGAAAATGCCCAGCTCTCTACAAGGCCGACTGGCCCTCGCACTGGGGTTGTCGCTGACGCTGTTATGGCTGGTCACGGCTTGGGCTACGAGCACACTTCTCAGAGCCGAGATGGGCGAAGTATTTGATTCCACATTGGAGGAAACCGCACAACGAATCCTGCCTCTGGCGGTTCTCGATACGATCAATCGCGAGGGGGGAGTCAGCCAGCGCATCTCCACACTGCACGAGCACGAAGAGTTCTTCACCTATATTGTGCGCGATGATCAGGGTCATGTCCTGCTGCGATCGCATGCCGCTGAGGATGCGAATTTTCCCGCGTTTGAGGGGTTGGGATTCCGCCAAACTGCGACCCACAGGCTCTATTATGATGCCGCGCTGCAAGGTTCGATCACTATTGCAGTCGCTGAGCCGCTGAGCCATCGTGCCGATGTCGCGCGCGAAGTTACAATTGGGTTAATCTTGCCGTTGTCTGTGGTCATTCCGCTTGGCTTGATCGGCGTGTTATTGATTGTCCGGCTCAGTCTGCGGTCGGTACGACGCTTTAGCCATGCTTTGGCCAGGCGAGGCGCTCGCGATCTTTCGGCGGTTGGCGATGATAACCTTCCAGAGGAAATCAAGCCAATGGCTAAAGCCGTGAATAACGTTCTGGATCGGCTGAGTCGCACGCTTGAAGCCGAACGAAGCTTTACCGCAAACGCCGCGCATGAATTGCGCACTCCGGTTGCCGCAGCGCTGGCACAGACCCAACGATTGATGAGTGAAACATCTGATGCCAATGTCGGCCAAAGGGCTGCCGACATCGAAGTGTCGCTCAGACGACTGACCCGGTTGTCAGAGAAGCTCATGCAATTGGCGCGCGCTGAAGGCGGACGCTTGCGGCTCGACAACAGCTCAGATCTGCGCCCCATACTAAGAATGGCGCTCACTGAATTGAACCGAGCCGCAGGACCAGGCCGTATTGAAATTGAAACCCCAGCCAAACCGGTACTGTCGGACCTTGATCCTGATGCGTTCGCCATCGTCGTCCGAAACTTAGTCGAAAATGCCCTGCGTCATGGCGGCAGCGACACCGCAATTAAGGTGCGCCTGAACAGTAATGGCACCTTCCACGTGATCAACGATGGTCCTTCAGTCTCACCCGAAATACTGGCCCGATTAACCGCGCGTTTTGAGCGCGGGCAGACGAGCGGTAAAGGCAGCGGACTGGGCTTGTCCATTGTGCAAGCAATTGCCGATGGCGCGCAAGCGACATTGGTGCTGCACTCGCCGCTACCGGGCGGGACGGAGGGATTCGAGGCGGTGTTTCAACTACCGGGGACCGCTGAAAAAGATTGATGGTCGCTTTCATCAGTTTATTTGTGCCTTCTTGAAAAAAACGGCCAGCGAAACCTGAAACGACCACCCACACTCCGAGGTGCAAGACCACCCCCCCTCAACTGCGGACATCTTGCAAGCGCCGCCTAGCAATATGTGGGTCGGGCCGTCCTTGCCTTTGGGCGGTGTACAGAGGCTCTGACTTTCAATGTCGCCAACCTCTCGCGATCCAATCCGGGACGTCTTCCCATGCGCCTTGCGCAACGATAAGGCGGTTGCTCATGTGGTTCCTTCGAGAGGCGAATACCCGACTTTTGTTTATCTGTGAAAATATCCGCTTCCGATAGCGCATGACTTACACTCCATCTCTTCAAAAAGATTAACGTGTTGCAGCGACCCGTTGAAGCCACCCCGTAAAGCCGACATCTAAGCAGTCTGCAGCATCACTTGATGCTACCATGGTACACTGTGCGTCCGCTTTCGGGAAAACCGCATTAGTAGTTCGCATCTGCAGCGAACCTGTCGCGCCAGGCGGAATGAACGTCCAGGAAGGGCTGCAACCTGACGGTCGCTGCGATTTGCAATCAACATCTGCAAACCTGGAAAAAGTCTGCGAGGCTATTGATAACTCCACGCGACTCACTGATTTTTCAGTTTGTGCCTTCGATACTGTCACGGAGCGCGTGGAGCTCCTCGTATTGATCAGGTAGTTGCTCCATACAACGCTTCTCATTGAGAGGTCGTGCACATGGGGTTTTGACATTGCGCGATGAAACGCTAATATCCCAACAAGCTTAGATTTTGGCGGCCCCGGAAGGACTTGAACCCTCAACCTCGGACTTAGAAGGTCCTTGCTCTATCCAGTTGAGCTACGGAGCCGCTGAAAGCAGTCTGTAAAACAGTCCGCGATAATCTACTACTTGCTAATCACCTTTAATTCAAAGCAAAATCTGGACTTGACCATCCGATTAGAAGTTCCCTGCTCTAATCCAGCTGAGCTAACGGCCCGCTCTTCTTTCGGCTGTATCAGCCAAATATCTTGCCCTGTCAACCTGGTAGAGCACTGGGATACCTATCTACAAACAGGCCTTTTTTCGATGGGCTTTTACGCATGTGGAATGGGCACGCCGCAGCCTAAGGCCTGCACACCCATTGGACATGTGCCGGGACGATGTCCGAAAAATGGAGGCGTTACGCCGCATGGATCGCGCACTGGTAGCTCCCACAATGTTGGCGTTGCATCCATGATTGCCCCCCGCCCTCCCATCCGCTATCACACCAGCCAGCAAGATTTCCCCCATCATGGAGCAGTCACATGGCCGCCAATCAATACGTCTACCACATGCAGGGTGTCTCCAAGACCTACCCCGGTGGCAAGAAATGCTTTGAAAACATCCACCTCTCGTTTCTGCCCGGCGTGAAAATCGGTGTGGTCGGCGTCAACGGCGCCGGTAAATCCACCCTGATGAAGATCATGGCCGGCCTCGACAAAGACTTCACCGGTGAGGCCTGGGCTGCCGAAGGCGTGCGCGTCGGCTATTTGCCGCAGGAGCCCAAGCTCGATGAAAATCTCACCGTGCGGGAAAACGTCATGCTGGGCGTGAAGGCGAAAAAGGACATCCTTGACCGCTATAACGAGCTGGCGATGAACTACTCGGATGAGACTGCCGCCGAGATGGCCGAGCTGCAGGACGTGATCGACGCGCAGGACTTGTGGGATCTCGACAGCCAGATCGATGTGTCGATGGAGGCGCTGCGCTGCCCCCCTGACGATGCCGAGATCGCCAATCTTTCGGGCGGTGAAAAACGCCGGGTGGCCCTGTGCAAACTGCTGCTCGAAGCACCCGAAATGCTGCTGCTGGATGAACCAACCAACCACCTGGATGCAGAAACCATCGCCTGGCTGCAACAGCACCTGATCGACTACAAAGGCACCATCCTGATCGTCACCCACGACCGCTATTTCCTGGACGACATCACCAGCTGGATCCTTGAGCTCGACCGTGGCAAAGGCATCCCCAACGAGGGCAACTACTCTGACTGGCTGGAGCAAAAAGCCAAGCGTCTGAGCCAGGAAGCCCGCGAGGACAAATCCAAGCAAAAGACGCTGGAACGCGAACTCGAGTGGATGCGTCAGGGTGCCAAGGCACGGCAAGCCAAATCGAAGGCCCGGATCAACGCCTATAACGACCTGGCAGAACAGTCAGAGCGCGAAAAACTGACCCGCGCGCAGATCGTCATCCCCAACGGCCCGCGTCTGGGCAACAAGGTGATCGAGGTCGACGGCATCTCGAAACACTATGGCGACAAGCAGCTGGTCGAGAACCTGTCGTTTGATCTGCCGCCCGGCGGTATCGTCGGTGTGATCGGCCCCAACGGTGCGGGTAAATCCACCCTGTTCCGCATGTTGACCGGCCAGGAGCAGCCCGACGAGGGCAGCGTTTCTTATGGCGACACAGTCAAACTGTCCTATGTCGACCAGTCGCGCGACGATCTGAAAGACAATGAAACCGTCTGGGAAGCGATTTCTGGCGGTGCCGAGATCATTGAACTTGGCGACGCGCAGGTGAACTCCCGCGCCTATTGTTCCTCGTTCAACTTCAAGGGCGGCGATCAGCAAAAACCGCTGAACCTGCTGTCGGGTGGGGAACGCAACCGCGTCCACATGGCGCGTCTGCTGAAAGAGGGCGGCAACGTGCTGCTGCTCGATGAACCGACCAACGATCTGGACGTGGAAACCCTGCGTGCGCTCGAAGACGCGCTAGTGGATTTTGCCGGCTGCGCCGTGGTGATCTCTCACGACCGTTTCTTCCTCGACCGGATCTGCACCCATATGCTGGCCTTTGAAGGCGACGCCCATGTGGAGTGGTTCGAGGGTAACTTTGAGGACTACGAGGAAGACAAGGAACGCCGCCTCGGGGCAGATGCGCTGGAGCCTAAACGCCTGAAGCACAAGAAGTTTGTGCGGTAGAAATTCTAAGCCCCGCCTCTTGGCGGGGCTTTTTTGCTTGGAAAGGTATTTTGCATGCCAACAGGACGATCTGTACGACTTTTCTTAGCGGAAGGGACGCCCACAGGGATTCTAACTGCCGAAATCGTCAATTGGACAGGTCATGTCCTCTCAGCTCCACGCACCCGCCTAGAAACGGCACTAAAGCGAAGCGAATTGAAGAAGACAGGTATATACATCCTTTATGGGTCGCCTTTAGACGCGGACCTTCCCATGGTTTACATTGGTGAAGGAGATGACATCTCCGCACGACTATCAAGCCATTCAAGGGATGATGACAAAGCTTTTTGGGAACGCTTCATCGCTGTCACAAACAAGGATATGAACCTTACAAAGGCCCATGTGAAATACCTAGAAGGCCGCCTTATTACCTTGTTGAAAGAGGCCAAGAAGTCCAAAGTAACAAATAAGACTGACCCGAATTTTGATAGGCTTCCGGAGGCCGATATTTCAGATATGGAGTCATTTCTTGAGCAACTGCAGCTGGTTTTACCAGTGGTCGGCGTAGATTTCTTTAGAAAAGTCCCATCTTCTCCAGCTGGAAACTTCGTGGCAGATTCTGCCGAAGCCCCAGCCTTTACGATCCAGCATAAGCGGAAAGGTATTTCAGCCACTGCCAGGGAAATTGAAGGCGAGTTCGTTGTGCTTGCTGGTTCAACAGGCGATCTCAAGGAAGCCGCATCTTTTCATGAAAGATTGAAAAATCTAAGGGACCAACATCTAACCGTTGGGAAAATCTCTAAGGTCGGCGATCAAACTTTTGAATTACTAGAAGACATTGCATTCTCCAGCCCGAGTGCTGCCGCTGTTTTTCTTTTCGGGACTTCACGCAATGGGCGGACTGATTGGCAGGTTCAAGGAAAGACTTTGAACTACGGAGAATGGAAAGAACACCTTCTGAAAGAGTAAGTCAGTTAGCTGGACCAGCCGACCAATAAAAGGCCCGCGTCTGACCTTGGGGAGGTGCGAATGCGCCTTCGTCGTGCTGGAAGCATGCCACGGGCGCGACGGGAAGGTCAGGTGCGGCCCGCCGCCCTGCATGAAACCTTCCCCAAATCACCCGAAAAGGCCCCGCTTTTCACCGCTTGGCCGTATGCCCTCCCTAATTTGAACAAAATATTAATCATTACTTGCTGTATTGAATGGGCCACGTCGCGCTAAATTTAGTCTGCGGTTTTGAGTTGAGGGAGTTTGTGTCATGGCGTTTGCAAGCATCATCCTGGGATCCTTTGTGGGCCTTGTTTCGGCCACTGCCGGTCTTGCCGTCTTTGATCTGCACATCTGGCAGGGGCTGCTGCTCTATTCTGCCTCAGGTACTCTGGTTGCTGTTCTGGCCATTCTTGCCCTGTTGCTGCGCAACGGTCCGCAAGACAGTGCACCGAACAAGGCGCAAACCAACCGCGGCCAGACCAACCGCGGCCAAGGCACGGCCAAAGTCACCCCGGCGACGACCTGAACAGCACCTGACCTAACGCCTCAAGAGACGTCTCCCTCAGGTTGCTTTCCTACCTAAAAGCAGCGCCCAACTAAGCTTTAGGATAGGCGTTATACCTTTTGGGAGTGATAGTAAGACGGGAGCAAATGCTTCATCCTTGACCCCAATCACCGGTTTGGTGAGCAATTGGGTGGGCAAGGGGAGTGACCGTTTTGGCTTGGCTAAGCGCAGGCATTGGGGCGATCGTCGCAGTTCTAGCAACAGTGATTGCCAGCATCATATTCGGCTTCCCACTATGGCTCAGTCTTTTGCTTTATCCGGTCTTTGCCATCTGCATGTCCACAATCATGTTCACGGTATTCGTCCTGCGCTCAGTACAGGACGTGGCCCAGGAAACGACAATGGCCACAGCCGAGCCCGAAGGGTCTGACGGGGTGTATTCAACGTCGCTTTGAGACGTGGCCGCACAGGCAGTTGCATACCACCAGCTACGCTAAAATCCCATCAATGCTGCCACTTTGCACTTCTGACACTCTCGCTCCGAAAACTCGCCCCCTGCGACTGCCCCCGGGACCTCAACTTCTGTCAAAGCGCTTTGACCCAACCGGTGATCTGGCCTTCGCGCAGAGCCCCTGACTGGCGCTTTTTCTCTTTGCCACGTTCAAAGGCCACCAGCGTCGGGATCCCTTTGATCCGGTAGCGCGCGCCTGTGGATTGGTGTTTTTGCGTGTCCAGCTTGACCAGCCGTGCCCGCCCCGCCAGTGATTTGGCGGACTTAGCAAACTCCGGCCCCATCATCTTACAGGGGCCACACCATGGCGCCCAGAAATCCACTACCAGCGGCAAGTCGTCATTTTGTGCCGCCTTTTGCAAAACAGCAGGATCCACATCCACAGGTCCGGACGGCATCAAAGGGGCACCGCAACTGCCACATTTCGGACCCGAGGTGAGTTTCTCCTCTGGCACCCTGTTCAATTGCGCACAGGACAGGCAAGTGAGGGTTTTTGCACCCATGAGACATCTCCGATCATATTCCTCGATCACATTGATCAACCTGCATATAAACCCTGCCCTAGCCCATGCAAGGGCCCCGCCCCCGGTCATCCTGCCCTGAACCGGCCGCCCTGCAACTTGACCTTGGGCGTCTGGCTTCGCAGACTGGTGCTACTCAATGTTCCAGAATATGAGGCTCTTAATGATTAACCGCCGCACCTTTACCGCTAACGCCTTGGCAGTCGGCACGGTTGCTGCCGCCTCCGGGTTTGCCGTTCCCGCGCAGGTTCAGGCAGCAAACGAAGAGGGATTTGACCCCACGCCACAATTTGTCCGCATCAAGAAACAGTATGAACCCGGTGAGATCCTGATCCTGCCGCAGTCCTACTATCTGTATTTCGTCACCGAAAAGCGCAAGGCGGTGCGATATGGGGTCGGCGTTGGTAAGGCCGGGCTGGAGTTCACCGGCGAGGCGGTCATCCAGCGCAAGAGAGAATGGCCCAGCTGGCGGCCAACAGCCGAGATGATTGACCGCAGTCCGGGCAGCTACAGCCGCTTTGTCGACAATCGCTATGTTCAACCCGGCGGGCCGGAAAACCCCTTGGGTGCGCGGGCACTGTATCTGTACCAAAACGGCATCGACACCTACTTCCGCATCCATGGAACCAATCAGCCAAAAACAATCGGATCCTCAGCTTCGAATGGCTGTATTCGCATGCTGAACGACCATGTTGTCGATCTCTATGAACGGGTTCCTGTCGGCACCAGAGTGACGGTCCTTTAGAGTTCTGCGCAGATATCCGGCAGCCCTCTTTCGGGGCAGTCACGGAGCGGTGCCAGAACCTGCGCAAAGAGAGTACACTGCGAATTTTTCTTGCGCGGGGCTCTCTTCTGTCCAATGCTGTCATCGCAAGGTTACGAAATGGCGGTACCGTTCCCTACCGGCGCGGTCATCCCCATGGGTTTGACCAGCCCTGCTATCGCATGCTGCGGGCAGAGAATTGAGAGAAGACTAGGAGAAGAGACGATGGCCACAGGCACCGTCAAATGGTTCAACACTACCAAAGGCTTTGGTTTTATTGCCCCCGATGATGGCGGCAAGGACGTATTTGTTCACATTTCCGCTGTTGAGCGGTCCGGCCTGACCGGCCTCGCAGACAATCAGAAAGTCAGCTACGAGATGCAGCCCGGCCGTGACGGTCGTGAATCTGCAGTTGATCTCGCACTACTGTAAACCGCCAAACATTGCTCGCCTGCGAGCCCTATCTGGCGGCCCCTGTTTGGGGCCGCTTTTGCTTTTGGCCCAGCCGTCGGCGTTATGAATTGATGCTTTGAGTTGCTGGATCCCGCCAGAATGACGGCGCCGGTTATCCGCCGGTCTTGATCCGACTGGCGAGCTCAGCAACCATCGGGCCCAGAGCCGCAACATTCAGGGCGACACCCTTGGCATTGGGGTGAATATTGTCGGGTTGCATATAGGCTTGAGCCTGCGCCGGATCGCTGCCGGCAACGGCACGAATACCGGCAAAGGCATCACTGTGCAGCAGACTTCCGAATTCATCCGCCAATGCGCTATAGATCGCATCAAAGCGCGCCTTGTATTCTGGCCCGTAGTTGCCCGGCGCCTGCATGCCCACCAGCAAGACAGCAACATGCCGCGCCTGGGCCGCCATCATGATCTGGCGCAGATTGGCCGCTGCCTGATCCGGCCCTAACCCGCGCAAAAGGTCATTGCCCCCCAGCAACACGATCAACCCCTGCGGGTCATCCGCCAGCGTCCAGTCGATCCGCGCCGCGCCGCCTGCAGTGGTATCCCCAGACACCCCGGCATTTACCAGCGCCACATCAAGCTGCTGATCCTGCAGCCAGGCCTCCAGCTGGGGCACCAGCCCTTCGCCCTGTGGCAGGCCATAGCCCTGAACCAGACTATCGCCAAAAACGGTGATCCGAAGGGTTTCGGCATGCGCTTTGCCGCCCATGAAGACAGCCACACTGGTAAAAATAAAAAAACCCAACAGGGTCCAAACCTTGTGCATCGCCACAAATACTCCATATCGGAAAGATTGCATTCAACAGGCGCGGCATAATGACAAAGACATCCCCACCCGTTCTTCACCTCAAAGATGCGTCTTTGACGCTGAATGGCAATACCGGACCGGTGCGAATTCTTCAGGATATCTCGCTGGATGTCGCCAAGGGAGAGACGCTGGGCCTGATCGGCCCCTCTGGGTCGGGCAAATCCTCGCTGCTGATGCTGATGGGCGGGCTGGAGCTGGCAACCGGCGGCCATATTTCGGCGCTGGGGCAGGATCTCACCACCATGAACGAGGACGCACTGGCGCGGTTTCGCCGTGATCACATGGGCGTCGTCTTCCAAAGCTTCCATCTGATCCCGACCATGACTGCGTTGGAAAATGTCGCAACACCGCTGGAACTGGCAGGCCGCAGCGATGCCTTTGACATCGCCCTGGCAGAGCTCGAGGCCGTGGGTCTTGGCCATCGTGCCGGGCACTTTCCGGCGCAACTCTCTGGCGGTGAACAGCAGCGCGTCGCCCTGGCCCGCGCCTTGGCGCCGCGCCCCGCAATTCTGCTCGCGGATGAGCCCACAGGGAATTTGGATGAGGCAAATGGTGCCGCTGTAATGGATCTGCTGTTTGGGCTGCGTGACCGGTCCGGCGCGACCCTAGTTATGGTCACCCATGCACCCGAGCTCGCCGAACGCTGCGACCGTGTGGTGCGCCTGCGCGATGGCCGCCTCGCAGATACCGTTTCTGCCGCAACAACCGAGGCGGCCGAATGACCCCCTCGTCGCTGCGTCTGGCCTGGTGTTTTGCCCTGCGCGAATTGCGCG
Source organism: Phaeobacter sp. CECT 5382 (assembly GCF_001457775.1). GTDB lineage: Bacteria > Pseudomonadota > Alphaproteobacteria > Rhodobacterales > Rhodobacteraceae > Pseudophaeobacter. The sequence goes on along the minus strand of NZ_CYSG01000012.1, from coordinate 113,859 downwards.
GCGGTCTCAAAGGGTTTCGTATCTTTCTCGCCTGTCTCGCCCTTGGTGTGGCCGTCATCGCCGCCATCGGCTCCATCCGCGCCTCGATCGAGGCGGGACTGACACAGGAAGGCGCAAGCCTTTTGGGGGGCGATGCGGAAATGACCTTCACCTATCGTTTTGCCAATGAAGAAGAGCGCGCCTGGATGGCCTCCAAGGCCGGTGCCGTATCGCAGGTGGTCGAGTTTAGATCCATGGCAACCCTGGGAGAGGAACGCGCCCTGACGCAGGTGAAGGCTGTGGATACCGCCTATCCGCTGGCAGGCACACTCAAGCTGCAGCCGGATATCTCACTGGCAGATGCGCTGGCCGGAAATGGCTCCCTGCCCGGTGTTGCCATGATGCCGGTTCTGGCTGATCGCCTTGGCCTCGCCCCCGGTGATACTGTGCGCTTTGGCACCCGCGATTTTGTTCTGATGGCCACCATCACGGCTGAGCCCGACGCTGCTGCCTCCGGCTTTGCGCTGGGGCCGCGCACATTGGTTGCCCTACCCGCACTCGAAGGCTCTGGCCTGCTGGCACCGGGCTCACTGTTTTCCACCAAATACCGGCTGACGCTGCCTGCGAATGTCGATCTGGATAGCCTGCAGGCCGAGGCCCGCGCCCAATTCGAAGACAACGGTATGCGCTGGCGCGATGCCCGCAACGGTGCGCCCGGCATTGCCACCTTTGTCGAACGTCTGGGTGGTTTCCTGGTACTGGTTGGGCTGTCTGGTCTGGCCGTGGGCGGGGTTGGTGTTTCTGCCGCCGTGCGCGCTTACCTCGCGACCAAGACCGAAACCATCGCCACACTGCGCACCCTGGGCGCGGACCGTCAGGTGATCTTTGTGACGTATTTCCTACAGATCGGCGCTTTGACGCTTCTGGGGGTCTTCATTGGTCTGGCCCTCGGCGGGCTGGGGCCGGTTCTGCTTGGTCCACTGATTGCGGCGCAGCTGCCCTTTCCGGCCGTCTTTTCGCTGTATCCTTCTGCACTGGTTGAAGCAGCCCTCTATGGCTTCCTCACCGCTTTCATCTTTGCGCTTTGGCCCTTGGCCCGCGCCGAACGCATCCGCGCGGCTTCCTTGTTTCGCGGCGCCTTGGGCGAGGTGAGCCGCCTTCCCGCCCTGCGCTACATGCTGGCAACCGCACTGGCACTGGCTGCCCTGGTGGGATCTGCTGCCTGGTTTTCCGGATCGGCACAGCTGACGCTCTGGACGGCTGGCGGCCTGATAGGTGCGCTGCTGGTGCTGCTAGTTGCCGCCCTTGGCCTCGGCTGGCTGGCCCGGCGTGGATCACACATCGCGCGCGGACGCCCCGCCCTGCGTTGGGCGCTGGCCGCCATCGGCACCTCGCGCGATGGGGCCGTACCTGCCGTTCTGGCCCTGGGCCTGGGGCTTTCGGTGCTGGCCGCCATTGGCCAGATCGACGGCAATATGCGCCGCGCCATCGCAGGGAACCTGCCCGATGTGGCACCCTCATACTTCTTTGTTGATATCCAGCGCGACCAGATGCCCGCCTTTTTGCAACGTGTCGAAAACGACCCCGCCGTCAGCAAGGTCGAAAGTGCTCCGATGTTGCGCGCCGTCATCACCAAGATCAACGGCACCCCCGCACAGGAGGTCGCCGGCGATCACTGGGTGGTACGCGGCGATCGTGGCGTAACCTATGCCGCCGCCCAGCCCAAGGGCACCGAGGTCGTGGCTGGCAGCTGGTGGGCCGAGGACTACACCGGCCCGCCCCAAGTCAGCTTTGCGGCTGAAGAGGCCGAAGAGCTGGGGTTGTCGCTGGGCGACACCATCACGCTCAACGTGCTGGGGCGCGACATTCAGGCCGAAATCACCAGTTTCCGCAATGTGGATTTCTCCACCGCCGGTATGGGCTTTGTCCTCACTCTAAACGAGGCTGCCCTGGCCGGAGCGCCGCACAGCTATATCGCAACGGTCTATGCAGAAACCCAGGCAGAGGCGCAGATCCTACGGGATCTGGCCCGCGAGATGCCCAATATCACTGCCATCCGGGTGCGCGATGCCATCGACCGGGTGTCGGATATCCTGCGCCAGCTGGCTGCCGCCACCAGCTATGGCGCTGCGGCGACCCTGCTCACCGGTTTTTTGGTCCTGCTGGGCACCGCCGCCGCAGGGGAGCCCGCCCGCCGCTACGAAGCAGCCCTGCTGAAAACTCTCGGGGCGCCCCGCGCGCGCATCCTTGCCAGCTTTGCGCTGCGCTCGATCATTCTGGGCGCAGGCGCCGGTCTGGTCGCGCTGAGCGCCGGCATCGCCGGAGCCTGGGCCATCAACGTCTATGTCTTTGAAACCAGCTATGTGGTGATTTGGCCAAATGCTATCGCTGTGATCTCTGGCGGCATTTTGACGACCTTGCTGGCGGGGCTGGTCTTTGCCTGGCGGCCACTGGCGGCTCGTCCGGCCCGCATTCTGCGCGCCCGTGATTAGGGGTTTATGGCGCGACACGAACCCAGATAAAACAAACCCAGGCGCATCAAAGCCTGGGTTTGGACGATCAAAAGACCGCAAGAAATCATTACTGAAAGGGTCGAACTACCGAGTGCCGCAGGCCACAGGTTGCAAGATACGCATCAGATCATGGTTGTCGCAGACCAGCGATTCCAATGTGATATCATCCAGTGAAGCATAAAAAGCCTGCGCTGCATCCGCCAGTGCCAGCCGCAACCGACAGGCATCCGTCAGCGGGCATGTATTATCGGCATCGGCGAAACACTCCACCATCGGCAAGGCACCTTCGACATGACGAAACACATCACCGATCTGGATCTCCGCAGGCGCACGCCCCAGGCTCATCCCGCCGTTGCGCCCCCTTTGAGTATGCAAATACCCAAGCTGGCTAAGCTGGTTGATCACCTGTGCCAGATGGTTTTCCGAGATATTGCAGCACTCGGCAATTTCGGATTTGGTCACCAGACGGCCCGCGTTCGCCGCGCAATACATCAGCAGGCGGACGGCGATATTGGTCCTTTTGGTAATGCGCATGGCTTAGCTCCCGCAACAGTTAAGGTGGTCTCTTATTGCACGGGTCAACAAAAAGCGGTTTGACATACATCAATTGGACAAGCTTCAAAAAACGGAATGGCAGCACAAATGGCAGCACAGACGATGAGCACCCCCTACTTCTTTGGCTATGGCAGCCTGGTGAACACTGCGACCCATGACTACCTGGATCCGCAACCCGCCCGCCTGCGCGGCTGGCAACGCAGCTGGTGCCATACGGGCCTGCGCGATGTTGCCTTTCTCACAGCGGTTCCGGCCCCCGAGCAGGAAATAGATGGCTTGATCGCCGCCGTCCCGGGTGCCGATTGGCAGGCACTGGATGCCCGCGAATTCGCTTACGACCGGGTCCCGGCCAGCGCTGCCGTGCAACACGGCCTAGACCAGACAGCCGAAATCTCTGTCTATGCAGTGCGGTCCAGCCACCAGGATCAGGGCAGTCTGCGTCACCCGATCCTGCTCAGCTATCTGGATGTGGTGGTTCAGGGCTATCTGGAGGTTTTTGGTGAGACCGGCGTAGCGGATTTCTTTGCCACAACGCAGGGCTGGGAGAGTCCGATCCTGAATGACCGCGCCAAGCCCCGCTACCCGCGGCATCAGCGCATGTCCGCGACCGAGACAGAACTGGTAGATCACCACCTTGCCTTGCTCGAGGCCCGCATCCTCGACTGAAGGCGCCGTTTCTAAGGTTCACTGTTGAAAGCTCAGTGTTGAAAGCTTAGCCCGGCTTGCCACCGCCGACCGCGCCGGGCTCCGCCCGGCGCTGGGCCCAACTGTGTCGTCCCATTCTTTGAATGGGGCAGAACAGGCGGGAGCCCCACCGGTACGTTTCAAGTTACGAAAAAAGGCGACCCCGTGCGGGGCCGCCTTCCATATTTCCTGCGTCGGCAATGGATACCGATTTCCTAAATCATCCGCGAGCGCGGACGACTTCCATCAGTGCTAGAAGCGCGCTCATGTCGGGACCACGTTCGCGACCACTGACCGCCTTGCGTAGTGGCATGAACAAACCCTTGCCCTTGCGGCCGGTTGCCTCTTTCACTGCAGTGGTCCAGGTTTTCCAGCTGTCACCGTCGTAGGGACCTGCCGGCAGCAGCGCCATGGCTTCGGCGATGAAGTCCTTGTCTTCCTCGTCGACCAAAGGCTCGGCACCATCACGGCACAGCTCCCACCAGCCCGCCAGATCCTTCAGCGTGGTGATGTTTTCTTTCGCCATGGCCCAGAAATCCGCCTGCTTTTCAGCCGGAACGCCCAGGGCCTCCACATGAGATTTCACATCCTCCAGCGACAGCGACTGCAGATAGCGCGCGGTCAGCGGATAGAGATCCTCGACATCGAATTTGGTCGGGGCCGCACCAAAACGGTTGATGTCAAAGCCCTCGATCAGCTCTGCCATCTCGCCGCGCACTTCCACCGGATCGGACGAACCAAGACGCGCCATCAGGCTGAGCAGAGCCATCGGCTGCACGCCTGCTTCGCGCAGATCACGCAGCGCCAGGGTGCCAAGCCGCTTGGACAGCGCTTCGCCTTGTGGTCCGGTCAGCAGCGAGTGATGGGCAAATGCGGGCACAGTGCCACCAAGCGCCTTGATGATCTGGATCTGGGTCGCCGTATTGGTCACATGGTCCGAGCCACGCACAACATTGGTCACGCCCATCTCGGTGTCATCCACCACAGAGGCCAGCGTATAGAGAAACTGACCATCGCCGCGGATCAGCACCGGATCCGACACCGAGGCCGCATCAATCGAGATATCGCCCAGCACACCATCGCACCACTCAATGCGCTCGTGATCCAGCTTGAAGCGCCAGACACCATTGCCACGCTCAGCGCGCAGGGCGGTTTTTTCATCTTCCGACAGTGCCAGGGCGGCACGGTCATAGACCGGAGGCTTGCCCATGTTGAGCTGCTTCTTGCGCTTCAGATCCAGCTCGGTCGGGGTCTCGAAGGCCTCGTAAAAGCGACCGATGCGGCGCAGCTCATCTGCGGCGGCGACATAACGCTCCAGCCGCTCAGACTGGCGCTCGATCCGGTCCCAGGTCAGGCCAAGCCATTCCAGGTCCTGTTTGATGGCATCGACATATTCTTCTTTCGACCGCTCAGGATCGGTATCATCGATGCGCAAAATAAACTCGCCGCCAGCCTTGCGGGCGATCAGATAGTTCATCAGCGCGGTGCGCAGGTTGCCTACATGGATATAGCCAGTGGGCGATGGGGCAAAACGGGTGGTGGTCATCACATGTCTCCTGTTGCCTTGCCCATCTCACATGGGCGCGGCTTTGTCCAGTTTTGCAAGCCATGGCCCTTTGTATCCGCCCCCCTCAAACCGTCAACAAAGTCTGCGCTTCTGTCTATGATGCCTTTACCAATTTCCGATGGTGTAGCGCGGATCAGGGGCTCGTTTTTTCAAGCACTTTTTTCAAGCACACAGTTGCGTGAAATCCGCATCAAACAGCTTGGTTTTATGCCATGCTGAGCTAAGCTCACAACCGGCAAGCAAGACACCACCAACTGCACAAGCTAAATTCCTGGCAAACTTGGAAACGCCACTAAACACGAAAGCCTACCCATCGCGCCCCTGCAGAGAGGACTTCTCATGACACTGAAATTTACTCGCCGAACCGCCCTTGCCGCCGCTGCTGCCCTCCCCCTGGCCGCAACCGCCCGCAGTGCCAGTTCCGCCAGCTCTGCGGGTTCAAAAGCCCCGGCATCTCATACGCGCAGCTTCAAACTTGGTAGCTTTACGGTGACCGCCCTTTTGGACGGCAGCCGCCCTGTGGGGGACTCCAAGGCCATTTTTGGCGGCGGGGCAAGTGATGCAGAATTCGCCGAAACCTCGGCGCAGAATTTTATTCCGACCGATCAGGCGCAGTTCTTCTTTACGCCGACACTGGTGGATACCGGCAAAGAAAAGATCCTGTTTGATACCGGTCTGGGTCAGGGCGGCATCCAGATGGCCCTCGCTGAGGTTGGTCTGACACCGCAGGATATCGACGTTGTGGTGATCACCCATATGCACCCAGATCATATTGGCGGCATGACCACGGATGGGGCGGAAACCTTCTCCAAGGCCCGCTATGTCACCGGCCGTCAGGAATATGATTTCTGGCACGCACAAGACGAAGGCCATCGCATTGGCGATCTGATGGCTCAGAAAGTGACGCCTTTTGCTGAAAAGCTCTCGTTTCTGGAGGACAGCGGCACAGTCGCGTCGGGCATCAATGCCATGGCCAGCTTTGGGCATACCCCGGGCCATATGGGATATATGCTGGAAAGCGACGGGCAGCAGCTGATGCTGACAGCGGATCTGGCCAACCACTATGTCTGGTCCTTTGCCCATCCTGAATGGGAGGTCAAATTCGACATGGACAAAGAGGCGGCAACCACATCACGTCGCAAGATACTCGACATGCTGGCCAGCACGCGTACGCCGATGATCGGCTATCACATGCCCTTCCCGGCTGCCGGTTTTGTGGAAACACGGGGCTCCGGTTTTCGCTTTGTGCCGGTGAGCTATCAGATGATGGGCTGAGCCCCATAGATCAACTGATCCGGGTACAATTGCACCACTGCCCGGTCAGCTTTTCAGCCAAAACGCGACAGGCGGAACGCATGCGGGTCCACCACCGGCGCGTCGCCAGTGACCAGATCCGCGGTCAAACGTCCTGCAGCCGGGCCAATGCCAAAGCCATGGCCGCTGTAACCGGTGGATATGAACAGGCCTGGCAGATCATCCACCTGTGAAATCACCGGCACCGCATCTGGTGTCACATCAATCAATCCGCCCCAGCTTTGCACGACGTCGACGCCCTGCAAGACCGGAAAGGCTTTCTGCGCGGCTTCCAAGCCCTGCTTGATAGCCTTTTGTGAGGGTGCAGGATCCAGCACCCGTGTTTTTTCAAACGGAGTGGTCTGATGCGGCGACCAGCGTCGGTCCTGGCTGGCCTCTTCGCGCCAGCGCCCCGACAGACGGAACTGAAGCGACCGCCATTCCTGCAGATAGCTGGGCAGGAATTTCAGCCCCAGTCGCAGGCTGTCAGGCACCAGATCCACAATGTTTTCAGTGCCATTGGCGATGGTATAGCCCCCATCCAGTCGCTTGCGCAGCGAAAACCCGTCGGTCCAGATCGCCGTCTCCGGCCCCCCCTGCACCGCCGAGGTGCGAAGAACGGAATTCAGCACTTTTAACTGCGGCAGCGATACCCCCGCATTGCCCAAGAACAGACGTGACCAGGCGCCACTAGCAACAACCACCGCCGAACAAGCCACCCGGCCCCGTTCGGTCATCACACCACTGATGCGCCCGGCTTCGGTCTCGACCGAACGCACGGCGCATTCTGTCATGATCCGCGCGCCCGCCGCCTGTGCTGCCGTGGCAATCGCATGGGTTGCCAGCTGAGGCTCCGCGCGGCCATCCAGTGGCGTATGATACCCGGAAATCACCTTGCCCTGGTGGCCCGGCATAACCTTTTGCAACTGTTCGCCACGCAGCATTTGAGCAGGAAGATCCATTTCCGCAAGATGCGGTGCCCAGGCTTCCAGCTTGGCCTCGTCGCGGGCGCGCTCTGCGGTATAGACGATACCCGAGCGCTGGTATCCGGTTGGCTGACCGGTGCGGGCGTCCAGACCTTCCCAAATCTTCATCGCCTCAACCATCAGCGGCAATTCACGCGGGTCACGCTGTGAAATGCGCACCCAGCCCCAGTTGCGCGAGCTTTGCTCACCGGCAATCTGGCCCTTTTCACAAAGCAGAACGGAATGGCCCCGCTCGGCAAGTTCGAGCGCGGTGGAAGCACCAATGATGCCACCGCCGATAACAACCGCATCGACGCGTTTGGGCAGAGCAAGATCGGCTTGGAAATGAGGCAGCTTAGGTCCAGGCATGCGCAGGTCTATGCCGCGCCATGCGCCCTGGGTCTAGGGGACAAAACCGCGCTCCGGACCCTGGGGAACAAAATGTGATTTTTGAGACGCATCATTACGCTTTTCAGCCTCAAGAACACAGAAAAAAACCTTTTAAATCAAATGAAAAACCCTCATTCGCACCGAAAGGGGATGCCGTTTCGTCACAGGAAATTCTTAACTGCCATCGCGAAAACGATTGACAATTGGGTAGCGACGATCAAGCCAGAAGGCCCGCGGCGTCAGCCGGGCACCCGGGGCGGATTGAAAGCGCTTGTATTCACTGATGTAGATCAGATGTTCGACCCGTTTGACTGTTTCGCGCGCGAAACCTTTGGCGACGCAATCCGCAATCGAGCCCTCCTGATCCACCAGAATATCAAGAATCGCATCCAGTTCGGGGTAATCCGGCAGGCTGTCGCTGTCTTTCTGATCATCGCGCAGCTCGGCGGTGGGCGGCTTGTCGATCACATTGGGACGAATGACCTCAGCAGCCGGACCCATCATCCAGGGAAGGTGATTGGCATTGCGCCAGCGGCAGGTTTCAAACACGCGGGTTTTATACAGATCCTTGATCGGGTTGTAGCCGCCATTCATGTCGCCATAGATGGTGGCATAGCCCACGGCGACTTCGGATTTATTACCGGTGGTCAGCAGCATCTCACCAAATTTGTTCGACATCGCCATCAGCAAAAGCCCACGCAGGCGGGACTGGATGTTTTCCTCGGTGACGTCTGCTTCGCGCCCGGCAAACAGCGGCGCCAGCGTATTGGTGATGGCACTGCGTCCCTCCGAGATCGGCACATAGTCGTAGTGCACGCCCAGCGCCTTGGCCACGGCTTCGGCATCGTCGAGCGATTCCTGGCTGGTATATTCCGACGGCAGCATCACACAGCGCACATTGTCGGCGCCAAGGGCATCGACGGCGATGGCGGCAACAATGGCGGAATCCACCCCACCGGAAAGCCCCAACAGCACTTTTTTGAAACCGGTCTTGCCCATGTAGTCGCGCAGGGACTCGACCATGACGCGGTAGTCTTGCTCCCATTCATCAGGCAGATGCGCTTTTTCTCCCTCAACCGCGCGCCAGCCCTCGGAGGTGCGTTCCAGATCCAGCTGGGTAATCGCCTCGTCAAAGACCGGCATCTGCAACGCTAGGGCACCATTAGGCTGCACCACGAAGGTGCCGCCATCAAAGACCTGATCATCCTGCCCGCCCACCATATTGAGGTAGATCACCGGCAGGCCAGTCTCGACCGCACGGGCCACCATGAAATTCTGCCGCACTTCCATCTTGTTGCGAAAATAGGGCGACCCATTGGGGATCAACAGAAATTCGGCGCCGGTCTCCTGCAGCGTTTCCGCCACATCAGGATGCCAGCCATCCTCGCAAATTGGGCTGCCGATCCGGGTGTCGCCGACAGCATAGGGCCCACCAAGAGGGCCGGCATCAAAGATCCGCACCTCGTCAAAAACCGTCTCATTGGGCAGGTGATGTTTCAGGCAGCGCGAGGCGATTTTGCCATCCTTGAGGATCAGATAGGAGTTATACAGCTTGCCATCTTCGGCCCAGGGGCAGCCGATTGCCAAGGCTGGTCCTGAGGCGCAATCAATCGCCAGCTGCGCCGCTGCAGCCATGGCAGCCTGATGGAACACCGGCTTCATCACCAGATCCTGGGTATTATAGCCAGTCAGGAACATTTCGGGCAGCGCCACCAGATCAGCGCTTGCTGCAAGCCCGGCCTGCCAGGCCCTGCGCGCCTTGGCGGCATTGCCGACAATATCCCCAACCGTGGGATTCAACTGCGCCAGTGTCACGCGGAAACGATCTGCCATATTGCACATGCCCTTTGCAAAACTTCTTCCCTGTCGTGTATCAGATCATCAGCCAAGGAAAAGGGGCGAGCGCAAAAGACATTGCGACAAGCTTTGCGCTCGCATAGTTTCCCAGCAAGTAACCCATTCGCAGAAGCAATCCCCCACCCGCCCCAAAGGTGGTTCGGGGCAGATAGAGGTTTTCATGGCGGTTCACATGTCGATTTACATGACTCGTTTCGGCACCACCCTTGCAACACTCTGCGTTCTGGCCCTGGCGACTCCTGCCCGGGCACAGGATGACAAGGTCATCACCAGACAGGATGAAATCGGCGGCGTCTATGAGGGCACCTTCAAAGGCGGGCTGCAGCATGGCACCGGAACCTATAAGCTGCCCAATGGCTATGAATACTCTGGTCAGTGGATCGATGGCGAAATTCGCGGCACCGGTGTGGCGCGCTTTCCCAACGGGTCCGTCTACGAGGGTGAATTCGCCAAGGGCAAACCCGAAGGCCTCGGCAAAATCACCCTGTCGGACGGCGGCACCTACGAGGGTGAATGGCACGACGGTGTGATCAATGGTCAAGGCGTTGCCATCTACGCAAACGGCGTGCGCTACGAGGGAAACTTTGTTGACGGGCAGCACCACGGCAAGGGCGTGATGCAGAACCCCGGCGGCTATGAATACAATGGCGACTGGATCGAGGGCCGCAAAGAAGGCGAAGCCACGATCACCTATCCCGACGGGGCCAGCTACACCGGTGCGATTGTGGACGGCGAGCTGCACGGGACAGGCCTTTTGGAGATGCCCGACGGGCTGCGCTATGAGGGCGGCTGGGCCAACAACCAGATGCATGGGACCGGCACCCTGACCCAACCCAATGGCGACACCTATACGGGGCCTCTGGATCAGGGACGCCGTCAGGGCATCGGCCTGCAGACGCACGCCAACGGCGACACCTACGAGGGCATGTTCGAAGACGACCTGCGCCATGGCACCGGCACTTTCACCAAGACCGATGGCTATACCTACACCGGCGACTGGCTGGCAGGCCAGATCGAGGGTGAAGGCCGCGTCACCTATCCCGACGGATCGGTCTATGTCGGGCAGTTTCAGGACGACCTGTCGCATGGGACAGGCAAGATCACCTACCCCGATGGCTCCACCTATGAGGGCGATTGGATTGCCGGAGTCATCGAAGGTACCGGCACCGCGACCTATGCCAATGGCATCACCTACACGGGGGCGTTCAAAAATGCCCGCAATCATGGCCAGGGCGTGATGACCGACGCCAGCGGCTACCGTTACGAGGGCGGCTGGCAGAACGACAAACGCCACGGCCAAGCAACAGTCACCTACCCAGACGGCTCAATCTATGTAGGCGACTTTGCCGACAACCAGCGCCACGGGCAGGGCAAGATCACCATGCCCGGCGGTTTTGTCTATGAGGGCGAATGGCGCGAAGGCAAGATCAGCGGCAAGGGGACAGCGACCTACGCCAATGGCGATGTCTATGTTGGCAATTTCGTCAATGGCAAGCGTCAGGGCCCTGGAACCATGACCTATTCCACCGGTCAGGAAACCAGCGGCACCTGGAACAATGGCGCGCTGGACGCAACTGAAGGGAATGCGACTGATGGCACGGCTGACGGCGAGACAGCCGACACCGGCGACACTCCGGCGGCGGCAGCGGGCAACTAATTCCGGCAGCCGTCCCAATACCTGCCTCACCACCTGGCCGCACCACCTGGCATTGTTGATCTGAGGTGGCCCCTTCCTTTTGCTTTCCTTTTGCTGCCAGATTGCTGGCAGAGGTGGCGGCTCGCCTCAAAGAAGTCTGCAGTTTGGGCGCAATTCCCTCTTTTCATTCACCGGTGCCTCTGTATAAATCGCCCCATGACAGTTTACGCAGATATCCCAATGACCGACGCCGCTCCTCGCGGCGCGTCTCTGCGTGGCCTACTGCTCCTAATCCGCCTCTGAGCGTGCCTTTCGGCGCGTCCGCTCAGAGGAGGAGGTTTGCGCGCCAGGAAATGTACCCAAAGACATGCAGCCCCAGAACTATCGCGGCACATGCATATCGGACAGAGCAAGAAAGTTACTGAAATGACCAATATCATTGATAAAGATCGCGTGCTGATCTTCGACACCACCCTGCGCGATGGTGAACAAAGCCCCGGCGCCACCATGACCCATGACGAAAAGCTCGAAATTGCCGAGCTGCTGGATGATATGGGTGTCGACATCATCGAAGCCGGCTTCCCGATCGCCTCTGAAGGTGATTTCAAAGCTGTGAGCGAGATTTCTGAGCGGTCAAAGAACGCGGTGATCTGTGGACTGGCGCGCGCCAATTTCAAGGATATCGATCGCTGCGCCGAAGCGGTGCGCAAATCGGCCCAGCCGCGCATCCACACCTTTATCGGGACCTCAGCGCTGCACCGCGCCATTCCCAATCTCTCGATGGATGAGATGGCCGACAAGATCCACGAGACCGTCACCCATGCCCGCAATCTGGTGGACAATGTGCAGTGGTCGCCGATGGATGCCACCCGCACCGAATGGGACTACCTTTGCCGGGTGATCGAGATCGCCATCAAGGCCGGTGCCACCACCATCAATATCCCTGACACTGTCGGCTATACTGCTCCTGCGGAAAGCGCTGATCTGATCAAACGCCTGATCGAGACGGTTCCTGGCGCGGATGAAGTGATCTTTGCCACCCATTGTCACAATGACCTTGGCATGGCGACCGCCAACTCGCTGGCGGCTGTCGCAGGTGGCGCACGTCAGATCGAATGTACCATCAACGGTCTGGGCGAACGCGCCGGCAATACCGCGCTCGAAGAGGTGGTGATGGCGCTGAAAGTGCGCAATGATATCATGCCTTGGAAGACCGGCATCGACACCAAAAAGATCATGCATATTTCGCGGCGCGTTGCCACGGTTTCGGGCTTTTCGGTGCAGTTCAACAAGGCCATCGTCGGCAAAAACGCCTTCGCCCATGAAAGCGGCATCCACCAGGATGGCATGCTCAAGAACAAAGAAACCTTTGAAATCATGCGTCCCGAAGACGTGGGCCTGTCCGGCACCTCGCTGCCGCTTGGCAAACACTCGGGCCGCGCGGCGCTGCGCGATAAACTCTCCACTCTGGGGTTTGAGGTTGGCGACAACCAGCTCAAAGACCTGTTTGTGCGCTTCAAGGAACTGGCCGACCGCAAGAAGGAAGTCTTTGACGACGATATCATCGCGCTGATGCGGTCTGGTGAGGATGCCGAAAACGATCATCTGCAGCTGGTCTCAATGAAGGTTGTCTGCGGCACCGGCGGCCCTGCTGAGGCCACCGTCGAGATGGAAGTTGATGGCGTGGATGTTACCGAGATTGCCGAGGGTGACGGCCCGGTTGATGCGACCTTCAAGGCGATCCGCAAGATCTACCCCAACACCGCCCGCCTGCAGCTTTATCAGGTGAACGCGGTAACAGAAGGCACCGATGCCCAGGCGACTGTTTCTGTCCGGCTGGAAGAAGACGGCCTGATTGCTACGGGTGAAAGCGCCAATACCGATACGGTCGTGGCCTCGGCCAAGGCCTATATCAACGCGCTAAACCGGGTCATCGTGCGCCGCGGCAAGGTCGGCGAAGGTGCTGATACCCGCGAGATCTCCTACAAAGACGTGACCTGACGCCGCTCCACGAGATGCAATTTCTCTGACTGCGGCCCCGTCAGATGGTTCCCAAGCAAGCCGCCCGGTCCTGATCCACAGGAGATGGGCGGCTTTTTCTTGGGCTGGTGGTACTTTGCGATGCGGGCTGTTGAGCCTCAGCTCGTCAGGCGTTTACGCCATCGAAAGACCCCTCTGCTATGCTGGTTCTTTATGCTCCTCTCGTGATCGGCGTTCGGCATGCCCCTGACCAGCTCTCACAAAATCCCACCTGCGGCTTTTGACAGAAATCTGTATGAACCGCTCCTGAAAAGTCGGAAGTTTCAGGATGTTCTGGCAACACTGCAGCCTTTGGTGGCCGGTGGCCCGCCTGATCCCGGCTTGCTCGATCTGGTTGCTGATTGCTATTTCGGTCTTGAACGCGCCGATCGCGGCATCGAGGTTCTGGAGGCTATTGTCTCAACCTGGCCTGACAATCTGGCCGCCTGGGGTAAGCTCGCGGTACGCAGCCTGCAAAATGGCAACAAGCCCCGCGCAGCACAGGCCTTCGACACGATCCTGTCGCACACACCCAACTCAGCCCTGACCCTTAGTGCACTCTATCGTGCCGCGCCCTATGCCTGGGACAGCTCCTACAGCGCACGGTTGCGTCAGCTCATAGCTGCGGGCAATCTTACCCAGACTGAATTGGCGAGCGTCAACAACACCCTCGGACAAGTCGCCTTCTCTTCTGGACATACTGACATCGCGTTCCAGTATTTTCAGGAGGCAAAAAACGCGACCTCCGGCCAGTATGATCCGGCAAAAACCGCCGCCAAGGTCACAGCGCAGGCGCAGGCCTTCGACCCCGCACGGCTCCCTGAGGTTCCCATCACCGGCGACACTGCCCAGCCTCTGTTTATCGTCGGTCTGCCCCGCTCTGGCACCACGTTGTTGGAATCCATGCTGAACGCCCACCCGGACGTGACCACAATTGGCGAAAGCCCCGCCTTGATCGAATCCCGCAAGGCGATCCAGACCTATCTGCGCCAGCACAACGCAGTCGCGCAGGACTGGAGCTGGTGCAGCGACACCGATCCCGCTCTGGCCCGCGCCGGGCGCAATGCCTATCTGGCGCATCTGTCTGCGCAGGAAGCCACAGCGCCCCGAATTTCCATCGACAAACTGCCGCAGAATCTGTTTGAGATGGGCTATGCCCGCATGATCCTGCCCGAAGCCCGGTTTATCTTCATGATGCGCCATCCGCTGGATATCGGCCTGTCGCTGTTCACCACTAATTTTCACGAGGGGCACGCCTACAGCAAGGATCTGCGCTGGATCGGCCATTTCATCCGCGCCAACTACGATTCCCTCATCGACTACATTCCAAAACTGGGCGGACGCCTGCAGCTGCAATCCTATCGCCAACTGGTCGAACACCCCGAAGCCCAGATGCGCGCCCTGCTGACCCGCCTTGATCTCGACTGGGATCCTGCCTGCCTGACACCGCAAAGCACCAAGGGCCTAGTCAAAACCGCCTCGCTGACGCAGGTCAGACAGGGCATAAACCGCTCCGGGCTGGACAAATGGAAACCCTTTGAAGCCCAGCTGGCCCCCTTGATCGAGGCTCTGGGCGGCTGGGACTGGATCAAGGCATGGGAGGCGCAAGACGCCGCATTATCCACCCCCTAGTCAGGCCCATTCGCTACGTTCAGGCAGGTATAATCCCCGATACCTGTGCAGCATCAATCGACGCCAACACCTGATCTATTGCAGATCGGCAAACAATCTGTCCAGCCGCGCACATTCCGCATCCGCGCCATAGGGGGCGTTGACCAGAAACATGCCCGACCCAATCATCCTGTGCCCTTCGCGCGCGGGCGGAAAACGCACTTCGTGGCGGATCGCCCCAGGCAGGTTTTGCTGTTCCAGCGCCTTGAGCATGGCACCATGTGCACCATCCTTGAGGATCGGATACCACAGCGCGATGATCCCGACGTTCCACTTGCGATGCAGTGCTGCGATAATGCCGGGAATTCGGTCATAGTCGCTTTTGATCTCATAGCTTGGATCAATAAGTAACAGCCCACGACGTGGGGTTGGGGGCGCCAGCGATTGCGCCATCTCGAAGCCGTCCTGCAGATAAAGCTTGGCGCGACGCCATGGCAGCGCCGTACGCAGGGCGGCATGTTCACCGGGATGCAGTTCGGCAAAATGCAGACTGTCGCTGTCGCGCAGCAGGCTGGCCGCAATCAGGGGAGAGCCGGGATAGGCGGTTTCGCCATGCTCTGCCCGGCAGTCCGCCAGTGCGCGCATCAGCGGATGCTCCGGGTCGAGGCTGGCTTTACCAAGGATCCGGTCGATACCTGCCGCCGCCTCACCGGTTTTCACCGCCTCGGGCGCATCCAGATGATAAAGGCCTCGCCCCGCGTGGGTCTCGATATAGCTCACCGGTTTGTCCTTGCGCGTGAGGTAGGACAGCATCCAGGCCAAGAGCGCGTGCTTTTGCACATCAGCCAGATTTCCGGCGTGATAGATATGTTGATATGACAGCATATGCGCCCTCTAGCGTGTATTTCGACAACAAGAAACCACAAACCCCAGTGCCTTTGATTTCACAGCAGGATTCTTTAGACCACCTCTGGTAGCGTTCGACGTCTGGACGCAAAGTGCAAGCCCTGGCAGCCACAGCCACATCACGCCGGCGAAAAGGCGCTAGTCGACCATAAAACGCCCTTTCACGACGGGGCTGCACTGGTATAAGCAGGGGATCTGCGACCCTTCCAGAGTCGCCCCTGCTGCAGTTCAATAGGATCACGTTTTATATGTCGTTTTTCGGAAATCTTGGCGGCTTGTTCACTTCGGATATGGCCATCGACCTCGGCACGGCAAATACGCTGGTCTATGTCAAAGGTCGCGGTGTGATCCTGTCGGAACCTTCAGTGGTGGCTTATCACGTCAAGGATGGGGTCAAAAAGGTCCTGGCCGTTGGCGAAGACGCCAAACTGATGCTGGGCCGTACACCTGGCTCCATCGAAGCTATCCGCCCGATGCGCGAAGGCGTGATTGCCGATTTCGACACCGCCGAGGAAATGATCAAGCACTTCATTCGCAAAGTGCATAAACGCTCGACCTTCTCAAAACCCAAAATCATCGTCTGTGTGCCCCATGGCGCCACCCCGGTGGAAAAGCGTGCGATCCGCCAGTCGGTTCTCTCGGCTGGGGCGCGGCGCGCCGGGCTGATTGCAGAACCCATTGCGGCCGCCATCGGGGCTGGCATGCCAATCACCGACCCAACTGGCAATATGGTTGTCGATATCGGCGGCGGCACCACCGAAGTGGCGGTTCTGTCGCTGGGTGACATCGTCTACGCCCGTTCGGTGCGCGTCGGCGGTGACCGCATGGACGAGGCGATCATCTCATATCTGCGCCGTCAGCAGAACTTGCTGATTGGTGAGGCCACCGCCGAACGTATCAAGACCTCTATTGGCACCGCCCGGATGCCCGACGATGGCCGTGGCCAGTCGATGCAAATCCGTGGTCGTGACCTGCTGAATGGGGTGCCAAAAGAAATCGAAATCAGCCAGGCCCAAGTGGCTGAAGCGCTGGCGGAACCCGTGCAGCAGATCTGCGAAGCGGTGATGACCGCGCTGGAAACCACGCCGCCGGACCTGGCTGCCGATATCGTGGATCGCGGCGTCATGCTGACCGGTGGTGGCGCCCTGCTTGGCGATCTCGATCTGGCCCTGCGCGAAGCCACGGGTCTGGCGATCTCTATCGCGGATGAAAGCCTGAACTGCGTGGCCCTGGGTACCGGCAAGGCCCTGGAATACGAAAAGCAGCTGCGTCACGCTATCGATTACGACAGCTAAGCCCTGCCTGCCCGCCACTGTAATTGGGAGCGGGCATTGACAGGCGCCCGAAAGGAGCCCCTTGGCCAAAGACCGCTCCCAGCGCGAAGACTATGCAACCCCGCTGCGCCGCCTGCTGGTCGTCGTGCTATGTCTGCTGCTTGCCGCCCTGTTTCTGGTCTGGCGCATCGACAGCCCCCGGGTTGAACGGTTTCGCGCCCAGCTGATTGATGCCGTCGTGCCAAATATGGACTGGGCCATGGTGCCCGTCACCGGAACAGTCAATCTGTTTCGCGATTTCCAAAGCTATCAGCGCCTGGCCGAACAGAATCGCGAGCTGCGCTCTGAGCTGCGCCAGATGCGGGCGTGGAAAGAAGCTGCACTGCAGCTGGAACAGGAAAACGCCCGACTGTTGGACCTGAACAATGTGCGGCTAGATCCACAGCTCACCTATATTACCGGCGTTGTGATGGCCGATAGCGGCTCTCCGTTTCGCCAATCGGTGATCCTGAACGTTGGTGCGCGCGATGGTATTCAGGATGGTTGGGCCACCATGGATGGCATTGGCCTTGTGGGGCGGATTTCCGGCACCGGGCGCAACACTGCACGGGTGGTATTGTTGACCGATGCGGCCAGTGCCGTGCCGGTGACCATTCAGCCGTCGGGCCAGACCGCATTGGTCACTGGCGACAATAGCGCAGCCCCCCTGATGGCCTTTCTCGAAAACGCCGATCTGGTCCGTCCCGGTGATCGGGTGATCACCTCAGGCGATGGCGATGTGTTTCCGGCTGGGCTGCTCGTGGGTCAGGTGACCCAGGACCGCAGTGGACGCATGCGGGTACGGCTGTCGGCCGACTATGAGCGGCTCGAATATCTGCGGGTGCTGCGCCATCACGGAACGCAGGTAATCCGCGACCCCGGCGGGCTGATTGTGCCCGCCCCCGGCGCCACCACGCCACGCGCGCGCCCCGGTGATCTTGCTCCGAATGCTGCGCCAGGAGAGGCCAGCGACAGTCAGGACAGCTCTGACGGAGCTGGCAATGGTTGAAAACACGCCTGCTAGGATCCTACTCATGCGCTGCGGTTTTGCCGGGCTGGCGCTGGCGGTGATCTTTTTTCGCCTGTTGCCGCTCGACACCCTGCCCCGCAACTGGGCGCCACCGGATCTGTTGATTGCGCTGACCATGGCCTGGGCGCTGCGCCGCCCCGATTATGTTCCGGTCCCACTGGTGGTCATGGTGATGCTGATGGCAGATATGCTGTTTCACCGCCCCCCCGGCCTGCTGACCCTGCTGGTGGTGCTGGGCGTGGAGTTTCTGAAATCCCGCAGTCAGCCCCATCAGGAGACGACCTTTGTCGCAGAATGGCTTTTGGTGGCTATGGTGATGACTGTTATCACCCTGCTCAATCGTTTCATTCTGTCGGCCTTTGCGGTGGAACAGGCGCCGCTCAGCCTTTCGGTGATTGAAATGCTGGCGACAATCGCCACCTATCCTTTGGTGGTTCTGTTCAGTCAGGGCCTTTTGGGCGTGCGCAAACTGTCGCCCGCCGAGGCCGAAGCCCTGGGAGCCCGCTAGTGAAACGCAATGCCAAGGAACTCGAAGGGGCCCACCGCAAGCTGAGCCGTCGCGCCTTGCTGCTCGGCGGGTTGCAACTGGGCTTTGCCGGCGGTCTGGCGGCACGGATGCGCTATCTGCAGGTGGATCAGGCCGATCAGTTCCGCCTACTGGCCGAAGAGAACCGTATCAATATTCGCCTGCTGGCGCCCGCGCGCGGGGAGATCTTTGACCGCAACGGCCAGACCCTGGCCCATAATTCGCCCTCCTACCGGATCATCATTGTCCCCGAGGATGCTGGTGACGTTGGCGAGGTGATCGCCAAATTATCGCGCCTGATCACGCTGGACCCCGAAGACGTCGAACGCGCCTTGGTCGAGATGCGCCGCTCACCGCCGTTTTTGCCGATCACCCTTGCCGATCAGCTAAACTGGGAAGACATCTCTAAGGTGGCGGTGAACGCCCCCGCCCTGCCCGGCATCACGCCAGAGGTCGGCCTGACGCGGATCTATCCGCAGCTGGATGATTTTGCCCATGTAGTCGGCTATGTCGGCCCGGTCTCTGACTATGACCTCAGCAAACTGGACAGGCCCGACCCGATCCTGCGCATCCCGCGTTTTCAGATCGGCAAGGTCGGGTTTGAGGCCAAACGCGAGGACGTTCTGCGCGGCACCGCCGGGGCCAAACGGGTCGAGGTCAATGCAACAGGCCGCGTCATGCGCGAGCTGGACCGCAAGGAAGGCCAGGCCGGCGCCGATATGCAGCTGACGGTGGATGCCGACCTGCAGAACTATGTTCAGGCGCGTCTGGGCAAGGAAAGCGCGGCTGTAGTCATTGTCGATTGCGAAAGCGGTGATCTGCGCGCTCTGGCCTCGGCACCAAGCTTTGATCCCAATCTTTTTGTGCGCGGCATTTCGGTGGCCGACTATCGGATGCTCACCGATGACCCCTACCGCCCGCTGGCCAACAAGACTGTGCAGGGCACTTACCCTCCCGGCTCCACCTTCAAAATGGTCACGGTCATGGCCGCCCTCGAAGACGGGCTGATTGGCCCCGAGGACACGGTCTATTGCCCCGGACATCTGGAGGTTTCGGGGCGGCGGTTTCACTGCTGGAAACGCGCCGGACACGGCCATGTCGACCTCAATACCTCGCTGAAACAATCCTGCGATGTCTATTACTACGACCTCGCCATCAAGGTCGGTATCGACAAGATCTCGGCGATGGCAAACCGGCTGGGTCTGGGCATGCGTCATGACCTGCCGATGTCGGCCGTGGCCAGCGGGCTGGCACCAAACCGCGAGTGGAAATCACGGGTGCGCGGTCAGGACTGGCTGGTGGGCGATACCGTCAACGCCTCGATTGGACAGGGCTTCATTCTGGCGTCTCCATTGCAACTCGCGGTGATGACCGCGCGTCTGGCCACCGGGCGCAGCATCGCGCCGCGACTGGTCAAATCCATTGATGGCGTCGAACAGCCCTCGGGCGCAGGCGAGTCCCTGGGATTGAATGAGAACAATCTGCGTATGGTGCGGCGTGGCATGTATTCGGTCAGCAACGACCGGCGTGGCACCGGCTATCGCTCGCGCATCATTGCCGAAGGCATGCGCATGGGCGGCAAAAGCGGCACCAGCCAGGTGCGCAACATTACCGCTGCCGAACGTGCCGCTGGTGTCATTCGCAACGAAGACCTTCCTTGGGATCGCCGCGACCACGCGCTCTATGTCTGCTTTGCGCCCTTTGACAACCCCAAATTCGCCGTCTCAGTCATTGTCGAACATGGCGGCGGCGGTTCCAAGGCGGCGGCACCGATTGCACGCGATGTCATGTTGCAGGCTCTTTACGATGGCACACCGCCGCTGGCAGCTTATCCCAAGGGCGACCGCAGCCGCATCAAGGCGCAACAGGAACGGCTGGAACGCGAACGCCTTCAGCGCGGCGGCAGTCAGGACAGTGATCAGGCATGAGCTATCTTGAGTACCACGCCAAATCCACGCCCACCGGCCTGCGCAAGATCCTCTATCTCAACTGGCCACTGACGCTGCTGCTGGCTTCGGTTGCGGGGGTTGGATTTCTGATGCTCTATTCCGTTGCCGGCGGTTCATTTTCGCCCTGGGCAGAACCCCAGTTCAAACGCTTCCTTCTGGGCATGTGTGTGATGCTGGTGGTCGCCATGGTGCCGATCTGGTTCTGGCGCAATATCTCGGTGCTGGCCTATCTGATGTCCATCGTTCTGCTCCTGGCGGTAGAGTTTTTTGGCACCATAGGCATGGGTGCTCAGCGCTGGATCGACCTTGGATTTATGCGTCTGCAGCCTTCAGAGCTGATGAAGATCACCCTGGTGATGTTGCTGGCCGCCTATTACGACTGGCTCCCGGCCGAGCGCAGTTCGCGCCCGATATGGGTGCTGGTGCCGGTACTGATGATCCTGTTCCCCACCTTTCTGGTGCTGCGCCAGCCCGACCTCGGGACCTCGATCCTGTTGTTGGCCGCAGGCGGCGGCGTGATGTTTCTGGCGGGCGTGCATTGGGGCTATTTTGCCGCCGTCATCGCGGCAGGCGTAGGCCTTGTCACGGCCGTGTTCCAAAGCCGGGGCACTGACTGGCAGCTGCTGAAGAACTACCAGTACCGCCGCATCGACACCTTCCTCGACCCCTCGCAGGATCCGCTGGGGGCAGGCTACCATATCACCCAGTCAAAAATCGCACTGGGATCGGGTGGCTGGTCCGGGCGCGGCTACATGCAGGGCACCCAGTCACGGCTGAATTTCCTACCGGAAAAACATACTGATTTCATCTTTACCACCCTGGCCGAAGAGTTCGGCTTTATCGGCGGCTTCACCCTGCTGAGCCTCTATATTCTGATCATCGTCTTTTGCGTCGCCACCGCACTGGCCGCCAAGGACCGGTTTTCATCGCTGGTAACGCTAGGCGTGGCGATCACCTTCTTCCTGTTCTTTGCCGTCAACATGTCGATGGTCATGGGACTGGCCCCGGTGGTGGGTGTGCCGCTGCCCTTGGTCTCCTATGGTGGCTCAGCAATGCTGGTGCTTCTGGCGGCCTTTGGCCTGGTGCAAAGCGCCAATATCCATCGCCCCCGCTAGCTGATTGATCCCCACCCGCCAAACACACAATAAAACGCACACATAGCAGGAGCTTTCCCCGCATGATCAAGGTTCAATTTGCAGCCCGCCCCGAACGCTGGACCGGCTACCAAGCGCCCCTGACAGCCGCCTTTGAAAAGGCAGGGTTGGACGTGGACCTGCGTCAGGATCACGCTCCGGCTGATGTCGACTATGTCGTCTATGCGCCCAATTCAGATTTACAGGATTTTACTCCCTACACAGGCTGCAAGGCGGTGCTCAGCCTCTGGGCGGGGGTGGAAAAGATCACTGGCAACCAAACCTTGACCATGCCGCTGTGCCGGATGGT
Organism: Phaeobacter sp. CECT 5382; assembly: GCF_001457775.1. GTDB lineage: Bacteria > Pseudomonadota > Alphaproteobacteria > Rhodobacterales > Rhodobacteraceae > Pseudophaeobacter. The sequence continues at coordinate 91,623 of NZ_CYSG01000012.1, read as the reverse complement.
CGATCCCGGCCTCACGGCCGGTATGGTGGAATGGGTCGCAGGCCATGTGCTGCGCTATCACCTCGATATCGACCGCAGCATCGCAACACAGGACCGATGGGAGCCGGTGGTGCCACCTCTAGCGCAGGAACGTCCGGTAGCCGTTCTGGGGCTCGGCGCACTGGGGGCTGCCTGCGCCCAGGGGCTGGCCAAGTTTGGCTTTCCCGTCACCGGCTGGTCGCGCTCCCCCAAGGAGATTTCTGGGATCATCTGCCAACACGGCCCAGATGGTCTGACCCAGGCCCTCTCGCAGGCGGAAATCCTGGTACTGTTGCTGCCAGATACACCGGCCACCGAAAACATCCTGAATGCCGAAACCCTGGCGCAGCTGCCAAAGGGCGCGCGGATCATCAATCCCGGGCGCGGGCCTCTGATTGATGATGCAGCACTGCTGGCGGCACTGGATACCGGGCATATCGCCCATGCGACGCTGGACGTGTTTCGCGTGGAACCACTGCCCGCCACAGATCCCTATTGGGCACATCCAAAGGTCACTGTGACGCCGCATATTGCCGCCGAAACCCGCGCCGTGACTGCAGCACAGATGATTGCCGAAAACATCCAGCGCGGCGAGGCAGGTGCCCCCTTTCTCAATCAGGTCGACCGAGAACTGGGATACTGATTGCCATGAAGCAGTACCCACCGAGGACTTTTACCTTCTAAAAGTATTCCGGGGGAAGTCGCAGACCGGGGGCAGAGCCCATACCGCCCCTTGGTGGGGTGCACAGCCCCTCCCCCGGCTCACAAGAACTCCTATTTCGCCGCCAATCCGCGCCCTTTGAGCAGCGCCTCTACGCCCGGCAAACGGCCGCGAAAGGCGGTATACAGCTCGGCTGGATCTACCGAACCACCGGTAGAGAGAATGTATTTCTCCAGGGCTGCAGCCCGTTCCGGATCAAACGCCCCCCCCGCTTCTTCGAAGGCGGCAAAGGCATCGGCATCCATGACTTCGGACCACATGTAGCTGTAGTAGCCGGACGAATAGCCATCGCCCGAAAACACATGCGCAAATTGCGGGCTTGCATGGCGCATGGCGATGGCATGGGGCATGCCGATATCCTGCAGCACCTCTGCTTGTTTCGCCATCACATCCTGAGGTGCCGCGCCCTCATGAAAGGCCAGATCTACAAGTGCTGACGCCACATATTCCACCGTCTGGAAACCCATGTCAAAGGTCGCAGCGCCAAGCACTTTTTTCAGCAGTTCCGGCGGCATTGCCGCGCCGGTTTGCGCATGGGTTGCAAACTCTCCCAGAACCTCCGGCACCTCCAGCCAGTGTTCATAAAGCTGGCTGGGCAGTTCCACAAAATCACGCGCCACGGATGTGCCAGAGATGCTTTCATAGCTGACATTTGACAGCATCTGATGCAGCGCATGACCAAATTCGTGAAACAGCGTCCGCGCATCATCCCAGGACAAAAGCGCTGGGTCGCCCTTGGCAAAGTTGCAGACATTGATGACAATCGGTGTCTGCTCTTTTGGGAACTTCGCCTGACTGCGCATCGCCGAACACCAGGCCCCCGACCGTTTCGATCCACGCGCAAAATAGTCGCCAATAAACACCGCCAGATGTTTACCATCGCGCGTGACCTCCCAGGCGCGGCAATCCGGGTGATAAAGCGGGACATCCAGAGGCGCGAATTCCAGCCCGAACAACCGGTTGGCGCAGGCGAAACTGGCCTCGATCATGCGGTCCAGCTGCAAATAGGGCTTCAGCTCCGCCTCGTCCAGATCGTGTTCGGCCTTGCGGCGCTTGGCGGCATAGTAACGCCAGTCCCAAGGTTCCAGATCGCCATTGACACCATCCTCATGCATCATCCGCGCCAGCACTTCGGCATCGGCTTCGGCTTGGGCTTTGGCCGGTTTCCAAACATCCATCAGCAGGGCGCGCACCGCTGCCGGTGTCTTGGCCATTTCGGTTTCCAGCTTGTAGTCAGCAAAGCTGTCATAGCCCAAAAGAGTCGCCCGTTCCGCCCGCAAGGCCAGGATTTCGGCGGCAATCGCGCGGTTGTCCGTTGCGCCGCCATTGGCACCACGCGCGGCCCAAGCCACAAATGCCTTTTGGCGCAAATCGCGGCGTGGCGAAAACTGTAAAAACGGCGTGATGATCGAACGCGACAGCGTCACAACCGGGCCTGCGGCACCTTTTTCCGCCCCGGCGGCCCGCGCCGCCGAGATCACGAAATCGGGCAGCCCCTCGAGATCCGCTTCTGACAGTTCCATGAACCAGTCGCGTTCATCCGCGAGCAGGTTTTGGGTGAATTCGGTCCCCAAGGTGGCAAGGCGACCCTTGATCGCCTGCATCCGCTGATCCTGCGCGCCTTCCAAGGCTGCCCCCCCCCGGACAAAGCCGCGATGCGTCAGCATCAGAACCCGGCTTTTTTCCGGTGTGAGATCCAGTTGATCGCGCTGTTCCCAAACCGCATTTACCCGCGCGAAAAGCGCTTTGTTTGCTGTGATTTCGGAGAAATGCGCGGCCAGTTTGGGCGAGAATTCTCGCTGCAGTTCTTCGCGTTGTGGATTGCTGTCGGCCCCGGCGACCGTAAAAAACACCGAAAGAACCTGCTCCAACCCTCGACTTGGGGTTTCCAGCGCTTCGATCACATTGGCAAAGGTCGCAGGTTCCGGGTTAGTGGCGATCTGCGCGATCTCAGCCTTGTGCTGGCTGAGGGCCACATCCAGCGCGGGGGCAAAATCCGCATCCGAAATCTGGTCGAAAGGGGCAATTTCAAAAGCGGTGTCCCAATGGGCCAAGAGGGGGTTTGTCATCGAAGCGTTCTCCTTTGCGCAGGAGGCTAGCCCCAATGGAAGATGGCCGCAATCCGCTGGCGCGCGAGTGGTTCATCAAAGCATAAAGCTCAGCGGAAATCAGCGCCGGGCCTGGACCGCAAGATCTGGACAGGGGGGCTCCCACCAGCGCCAACGGCATCAAAGATGCCGCCTTACTGTTGGGCGTGGCCGCGCGCCAAGGCGCGCGGCGGTTGCGTTTTTTTGGCCGGTCGAATGCGTACAGAAACCGGGGGGTGCAGAATAGACAAGCCTGCGGTCATGCAAGCAAACCGTCAGGCGCAGCTATGGTTACGCAGCCCCACAAATTGGGCAATCCTGCCGGTTAGAAAGGCGGATCTTGCGGCTTTCGCCATAGAGCGCATCATAAATCAGCATCTCGCCGCGCAGAACCGCGCCGGCCCCTGTGATCTGCTTGATTGCCTCGACCGCCATCATGGCGCCGACCACGCCCGGAAGTGGCCCAATCACGCCGGCCTCAGAACAAGACGGTGCCAGCCCGGCGGCCGGAGCTTCGGGAAAGATGCATTGATAACAGGGCCCACCCTGTTTCGGGTGAAACAGGCTCAGCTGGCCTTCCCATTGCGACAAAGCCCCGGAAATCAGCGGCTTGCCCAGTCGCACCGCCATGCGATTGACCAGATAGCGGGTTTCGAAATTATCCGTTCCATCTAGGATCAGATCAAACTCTGTAAACAGGTCCGCTGCGATGTCTTCGGTTAGGCGCCGGTGAAAAGGCCGCACCTCGACATAGGGGTTTTGCGCCTTCATTGCAGCTTCGGCCGAAAAGACCTTGGGCATGCCAATATCTGCATCGCGGTGAATGACCTGACGTTGCAGATTGGCGTTTTCCACCTCGTCATCGTCAATCACACCGATGGTGCCAACCCCGGCAGCCGCCAGATATTGCAGCGCAGGTGCGCCCAGCCCGCCTGCTCCGATCACCAGAACCCGCGCCTGTTTGAGTTTTTTCTGCCCCGGCCCACCCAGTTCCCGCAGGACGATGTGGCGAGCATAGCGGTTAAGTTCGATGTCGGAAAACAGAGGCGGAGTATGTGACATGCGACTGGCTGATCCTAAGCTTGCTTTGGGTTGCGCGCGCTTCTTTAGCTTTGAGATAATCCACCCGTAGCCCGCCGCCAAGAGGGCAATTGTGCCCAGGATCAGCCATGGCTGGACAGATCCGCCAGTAGCTTCGCGTAGGCTGTGCCCCTGCGGCAGGGTAAGCTGTAGCGCGAGCACAGCTGTAAACAGCACCAAAAGCAAAGACGCACGCAGCGCCCGCGACCAGCCCAGAAAGCCGCCGCCCCACCAGATAAATGCCGCCAGTGCCAGAATTCGCAGCATCAGCCAACCCCGGTGGAGCCAAAACCACCACTGCCACGCGCGCTGTCTTCGAGCGCCGTTGCCTGCGTAAACTGCGCCTGCACAACTGGCGCCACAACCATCTGGGCAATTCTGTCGCCGTGGCTGATTTCAAACGCGACCTCACCGGCGTTCATCACGATAACACCCAATGGCCCGCGATAGTCACTGTCGATGGTGCCGGGACTGTTGGGCAGGGTGATGCCATGTTTCAGCGCCAGTCCCGAACGCGGGCGGATCTGCACCTCATAGCCTGCGGGGATCTCAATCCGCAGCCCCGTCGGCACCAGAGCACGACCACCGGGTGCCAGAGTAATTTTCTGCCGATCCGGCAGGTTGGCCCGCAGATCTGCACCGGCAGCGCCGGGGGTTTCATAGGCAGGCAAAGGCAGGTTCTGATCCGCGCCTTCGTCATAGATCACACGGATTTCAACCATGTCATATCCTCGTGTTGTGCTGACTATTCTAGCCGATTATTGAAAGCTGCCCTTCCCTCGCGTTACCAGACCGGGTCGACCTCAGGCCTCGAGCGCCTCAGCAATTCTTTGCGTCAATCTGACAGCGACTTCGTCCTTGCCCATGCGCGGCCAGGCTTCAGCGCCTTGCTCCGAGATCAGCACCACCGCGTTTTCGCGGCCTCCCATGATGCCGGTTGCAGGTGACACATCATTGGCGACAATCCAGTCACAGCCCTTGCGCAGCCGTTTGGCAGTGGCATTTTCGACCACGTCGTTTGTCTCGGCGGCAAAGCCGACAACCAGCGGCGGACGCCCCGCGCCCATCTGCGACACAGCTTTCAGGATGTCGGGGTTTTCGGCAAACTCCAGCACGGGCAAGCCGTCTTTTGATTTCTTTAGCTTGCGATCAGAGGCACTGGCGACGCGCCAATCGGCCACCGCAGCTGCAAAGACACCGACATCCACAGGCAGCGCGGCCTGCACTGCCGCCTCCATCTCAAGCGCGCTCTCGACCGCCACGACCTCTACCCCCTCGGGGGGCCGGACCTCTGCCGGGCCCGTGATAAACACCACATCCGCCCCTTGGTCGCGCAGAGCACGGGCCAATGCGCTGCCCTGCGCCCCAGAGGAGCGGTTGGCAATATAGCGCACCGGATCGATCGGCTCATGTGTCGGGCCAGAGGTCACCAGAATACGGCGCCCAGTCAGTGCACCTTTCCCTACGCGCTCTGGATTGAAATGCGCGGCAATCGCCACGACAATCTCATCCGGCTCGGCCATGCGGCCGGGGCCGAATTCACCACAGGCCATGTTGCCTTCATTAGGACCAACGAACTCGATACCATCGCCGCGCAGCCTCTCTATGTTGCGCTGGGTCGCCGCATGCTCCCACATGCGCACATTCATCGCCGGGGCCACCAGAACCCGCGTATCGGTCGCCAACAGCAGGGTCGAGGCCAGATCATTGGCCAGCCCCTGCGCCATCTTTGCCATCAGATCTGCCGTGGCCGGGGCCACCACCACCAGATCCGCACTGCGCGACAGCTGGATATGGCCCATCTCGGCCTCAGAGGTCAGATCAAACAGATCCCGGTGTACTGCGCGTCCTGCCAGAGCAGAGACCGACAGCGGCGTGACAAATTCTTCGCCTGCCCGGGTCAGGACCGGGCTGACCGAAGCACCCTGATCCTGCAGGCGACGGATCAGCTCCAGAGATTTATAGGCCGCGATGCCGCCGCCAATGATCAGAAGAATGTGTTTTCCAGCCAGCGCCATGCTCAACCCCAATTTGCCCCAATTTGCCCACCCCGATCTTCTTTGGGCCCAATTGTAGCCAGGCCCCGAAGTCAAAAGCGACCCTACCGCCTGCGCAGCAAAGTGTGAAACGCTTTTGCGGATCCACCCACCACAGGCATCGCAGAACTCGCCGGGGCAGTCAGACAGCGGGGGAGCTGCGCTGGCTATTTGCTGTTTGAAAATGCCAGGCAGGAATCCGGACGGTCAACAGCAGGCGCATTGGCCAAAAGATCAAAGACCCCGCTGATCTGCCCCGCCTCCATCTGACCGAGGCTGTGGATCACCAGATCCGGTGCAGCTCTGGACAAGTAGACCGGAAGGCCGCGATCCGTGCGGGCATGGCCATTGCCGGTGATCACCACCACCGGGCCACCTTTTTGGATAAATGCCCGCTCGGCGACCGCAGCAAGGCTGGTGTCGCGCAGGCGTTGAAAATCAACCAGCATCGGCAACATCTCAGCAGGCATGGCATTACAGTGATTGGCCAGCTGGTCCGCTTCACGCTCGGCCTGCTCGGCCTCTGCCAGGGGCCGGTCCAGACCGAAACGCGCGGCATCAGCACCGAAATGACTGGCAACCCCCGCCTGCAGCGCGGCCTGTGATGCAGCGCGCGGCACCAGCGCACCATAGTGCGGAACATTGGCTGCCGCCTGAAACACCGGCGCATAGAGCGCAAAATCCGGCCAGCCCGATGTATCCCAGTCCAGCGCCTGCGCAGTCCGCTCAGAACTGAGCAAAAGTTCCGGTGTGAGGGTCTCCGCCTGCGCCTGCGTGATCATCTCCCAGACAACGGCAGATGGCTGCAGGACCTGGACCAGCTGCGACTGAAGCGCATGGTGTTGAGCATTGTCGTGGACCTCGCCCAAGACAATGACATCCGCACCAGACAGCTTTTGGGCCAGCTGTTCAGCCAACCCCGCGACTTCCGCTTGACCCAGAGCCACCCCATCATGGGGCTTAGTCGCGGCTTCCACAGCCTGCGCGACAGTCGGGACTGACAGGGTAAAAGGGACTGACAGGGCAAAGCCCGCCACCCAGAGCAGGGCTGACACGGACACTGCCGGGGGCGCTAACAGGGAGGCGACCGGGGACTTTGCGAACGACAGTGCGGATTCAATTCCGACTAAAAAACTAAGTTTTCTCATGAAAGCAGGTTTTGCACCTCACGGGACCGTCTTTCAAGCGTTTTTCGCATTTTCTGAAAAGAACCCGCCTCCAGCTGGCGCACACGTTCTTTTGACAGCTGCAACTCACGCCCCAGATCCTCGAGGGTGCGCGGCGGATCTTTTAGTTTGCGTGCCACAACAATGAAGCGTTCGCGCGGGCTAAGCCCCTGCATCGCCTCCACCAGCCATTTGCGTAGTTGCTGCCGGTCGTGATCGCCCTCGACCTGCTCGGCCGCCTGGATACTGTCGTCTTCCAGGGCGTCAATCCATTCACGCCCCTCGGCCTCGCTAGACTGGACGGCATTTAGTGAAAAATCTGCGCCCGAAAGGCGGCCATCCATCATTTCCACATCCCGAAGCGGCACACCAATCTCGCTGGCGATCTGTTGATGCAGCTGGTGTTTGTCCAGCTTGTCCCCTTCAACATCGGCCTGACGTTCCAGTTGCGCCTGCACCCGGCGCATATTGAAAAACAGCGATTTCTGCGACGAGGTCGACCCGGTGCGCACCATGGACCAGTTGCGCATAACATAGTCTTGGATCGAGGCCTTGATCCACCAGACCGCATAGGTGGAAAACCGCACCCCGCGATCCGGGTCGAACTTGTCCGCCGCTTTCATCAATCCCAGTCCCGCCTCCTGGATCAGGTCATTCATCGGCGCGCCATAACGTTTGTATTTTGACGCCATCGAGATCGCCAACCGCATATAGGCATTGATCAGGCGGTGAAGCGCCTGCACGTCCCGTTCGTCGCGCCAGGCATAGGCCAGTGCTCGCTCGGTCTCGGCATCCAGCAGTTCAGCCTTCATCGCCTGTTTCGGCAGTGGGTTTGCAGTGATGTGGTCAAGCGCCATTGTTTCCCCCGGAATCTGTCGTCTTGAAAACGCGGAAAAAGTCGGCAGGCAGTTTTAGGTTTGTTACAAAGCCATCAATAGCGTCACACGCAAAGGCCCATGTGGTCTTGCCGGTCGTCCCGCAATTCCGCAGCGCTGTGCCACGGCACAGTCTCGCCTCTTGCTATGTCAGCCACCGCAGTATCAACACCGATCACTATCGCGGCGTTGTAAGACCTGTGATCAAACGAAAGGCCACCCGCACCTACGGGAGCTGCCTTGTTCTGGCCGCCCAGGATTGCAGAGCCGCCGGTTTGAACAGGTCGCGGTCGCAATGAAGGTCCTGCGCCGCCTTCGCCCTTGTTTTGGGGCGTTCCAGCGGGTACGCAGAATGGCGAAACCGTTCATAACTAAGGCTAAAGAACTTGTCGGCACCTGTCACATTCATTCTGGGCGGCGCAGCCTCGGGCAAGTCCGCATTCGCCGAAGAAATCTGCGTTAACGCAGGGAAATCAAAATCTTACTGGGCGACTTCACAAATACTTGATGAAGAGATGCAAGTTAAGATCGACCGCCATCTGCTGCAGCGGGGGCAGGGCTGGACCACCTATGAAGAACCTCTGGACGCATCCCGCGTTCTGCCGCATCTGACACAGGATAAGATCTGCCTGATGGATTGCGCCACCATGTGGCTGACCAATCACCTGCTGGCCGGCACTGATATCGACGCTGCTCAGGCCGCCCTTGTTCAGGCGATCGACGCCTGCACTGCCGAGCTGGTGATCGTCTCGAACGAGACCGGGTTGGGCATCGTGCCGGAAAATGCATTGGCGCGCCGGTTCCGCGAGGCGCAGGGGCGGCTCAACATCGTGCTGGCCAAACGCGCCGATACCGTGGTCCAGGTCACGGCTGGCCTTCCACTGGTTCTGAAAGGCACGCTATGAGTTCGCGTCTGTTTCTGGTGCGCCATGGCCCGACCCATGCCAAAACCATGGTTGGCTGGTCCGATCTGCCGGCCGATCTCTCTGATACTGCCGCAATCGCCCGCCTCAAAGCACATCTGCCGCCCGAAGCCTTGGTGGTCTCGTCCGATCTGATCCGCGCCGTTGACACCGCCAGCGCCATTCAGGGCGCGCGCCGCCGACTGCCACATCTGCCAGCCCTACGCGAAATCCATTTCGGCGCCTGGGAGCTGCGCAGCTGGAAGGAGATCGACGCCGAAGACCCCACCCGCATCCGTGCCTATTGGGAAACCCCCGGCGAAACCACACCACCCGGTGGCGAAAGCTGGAACCAGGTCTGCGCCCGCGTCAATGATGCCGTGGATCAGCTGCTTGCGACCCATGCAGGCCAGGATCTGGTCATCGTCGGCCATTTCGGCCAGATCCTGACCCAGATCCAACGCGCCGAGGGTCTCAGCGCAGAGGCTGCCTTTTCCCACCGCATCGACAATCTGTCGGTCAGCGAGCTGCACTTTGCCAAAGGGCGCTGGAGCAGCGCAGGTATCAATCACCTACCGTGATGCACCGGCGCACAAATTGTAGATTTTTCCACCTCCGCGCCACTGTTAGCCTGCGATCATGACATATGAACTTTATATTGGTGATCGCATGTATTCCAGTTGGTCGTTGCGCGGCTGGCTCATGCTCGAAAAATTTGCAATCCCGCATCAGACCCGTTTCGTCGGCCTCTATTCTGGCACCATGGCGCAGGACATGGCGCATCTGACCCCGGCACGACTGGTTCCAGCCCTGAAAACGGATCAGGGGCTGGTGGTGGGCGAAAGCCTTGCCATGGCAGAGACCCTGGCAGAGCAGCACCCAACTGCAGGTCTGTGGCCGCGCGCCGAAGCGCTGCGCGCCACCGCCCGCTGGCTGTGCACCGAAATGGTCGCGGGATTTTCCGCCCTGCGCGGTGACTGCCCCATGCAGCTGTCGCATGTCTGGCAGGGCTTTGCCCCTTCTGATGCCGTACTCACGGATCTTGCCCGGATCGAGCAGTTGTTTGCCCACGCCCGAAACCTATCCGGCAGCGAGACTGGCTATCTTTTTGGTGACTATTGCCTAGCGGATGTCTTTTACACGCCGGTGGCGGCCCGGATCATCGGCTACGACCTGCCAGTGCGCCCCGAAACCCGCGCCTATTGCGAGCTGCTAATGTCGGATCCCGCCGTGTTGCGCTGGCAAAAGCAGGCGCGCGAGGTCTCATATGACCCGGAACCCTATGCACTTGATTTGCCGCGCCTGCCCTGGCCGATCGCTCCGCTCTGACAGCCTGCGGGATGGGGGTGGGCCCCCGGCCCGCAGAAATGGCCTGCCTGAAGGCCCTGCGAAAAATCCACATAAAATCAGGCCAGCAAGTAAGATCGTTAACGACTCCGATACCACGATCCCTATGGTTTTCTTCTATTTGAACAGGAGAATAACCTACGATGATCAGCCGCGCCCACACGGTTGCCTTTCAGGGCATAGAGGCGCGCCCGGTTGAGGTGCAATGTTCGATGATCGCAGGCCTTCCGGCCTTTGCCATCGTCGGCCTGCCGGACAAGGCCGTGAGCGAGGCGCGCGAGCGGGTGCGCGCTGCCTTTGCCGCCATGTCCATCGCGCTGCCTGCCAAACGCATCACGGTCAATCTTTCGCCTGCGGATCTGCCCAAAGAAGGCAGTCATTTCGACCTACCCATAGCGCTAGCGCTGCTGGCGGCGATCAACATCATCCCTGTCGAGGCCATCGCCGACACGATCGCCTTGGGCGAGCTGTCGCTGGACGGGCTGCTGATGCCGGTGATCGGCGCCCTGCCCGCCGCCATGTCGGCGGCAGCGCAGAACCGGCAATTGCTCTGCCCCAAAGCCTCCGCCCCGGAGGCAGCTTGGGCGGGGGATGCCTTGGTTACTGGCGCGGCCAGCCTTAGCGACGTTGTGCGCCATTTCACCGGCGAAGCACCACTGGCCTGCGCCCAGCCCGGCGAAGTCAGCCAGACGCAGGGGTTGCGGGATCTGCGCGACATCAAGGGCCAGGAACAGGCCAAACGCGCGCTGGAGATCGCCGCCGCCGGACGGCATCATATTCTGTTGGTTGGCCCACCGGGATCGGGGAAATCCATGTTGGCCGCACGCCTTCCTTCGATCCTGCCAGAGCTGTCGCCTCGCGAGGCACTGGAAACCTCAATGATCCAGTCCCTGTGTGGCTTGATCGAAGACGGTGGCATCAACCGTAGCCGTCCCTTTCGTGAACCCCATCACAGCGCCTCAGTTGCGGCCATCGTCGGCGGTGGGCGGCGGGCCCAGCCCGGTGAGATCAGCCTGGCTCACAACGGTGTGCTGTTTCTGGATGAGTTGCCGGAATTCAACCGCGTGGCGCTGGAGACTCTGCGCCAGCCACTGGAAAGCGGCGAGGTGATGATTGCGCGCGCCAATGCGCATATCCGTTACCCCAGCCGGTTCATGCTGGTGGCCGCGGCCAATCCCTGCAAATGCGGCTATCTGGCCGATGCCGCCCGCGCCTGCGCCCGTGCACCGGCCTGCGGCGAGGACTATCTGGGCCGCATTTCGGGCCCGATGCTGGACCGGTTTGATCTGCGCATCGAAGTGCCGCCCGTAGCGGTTTCGGATCTTGATCTGCCCGGCAGCCAAGAAGGATCGCAAGAGGTCGCGGCCCGTGTGGCGCAGGCGCGTGACATGCAGGCTGCACGCTACCACGACAGCCCCGAGGTCTGGCAAAACGCCGATGCCGAAGGCGAGATCTTGCAGCAGGCCACGCAGCTGGACCCTGACAGCCGCGATCTGTTGCGCCGCGCCGCAGACAGGTTTTCCCTGACCGCCCGCGGCTATCACCGAGTTTTACGCGTGTCGCGCACCATCGCCGATCTGGCGCAGGAAGATCAGGTCCAACGCCCGCATGTGGCAGAGGCGCTCAGCTTTCGTCTGAGCGCATGAGTTTGTGAATCTGTTTTTACAGCAAGTACCCTATGCTGTTCGGGCAGCGGCGCGGGTCTCGATGGCCAGCCAAATTTTTTCGGCGATATTCACACCGTCAAACCGCTCCAGCTCTTGGATACCGGTGGGGGAGGTGACGTTGATTTCAGTCAGGTAGTCGCCAATCACATCGATGCCGACAAAGACCTGACCTTTTTCTTTCAACAACGGACCGATGGCGGCGCAGATCTCCAGATCCCGATCCGTCAGGCCGATCTTTTCGGGCCGCCCCCCCACATGCATGTTCGAGCGGGTCTCGCCTGCGGCAGGTACCCGGTTGATGGCCCCGACAGGTTCGCCATCGACCAGAATTACCCGTTTGTCGCCATTGCTGACATCAGGCAGGAATTTTTGCACAATCAAAGGCTCGCGGCTGAAGCCGGTGAACAGTTCGTGCAACGAGGTCAGGTTGCGGTCATTCGCGTCCAGCCGGAACACCCCCGCACCGCCATTGCCATAGAGCGGCTTCAGAATGATATCGCCGTGGTGCGCCTTGAAGGCTTTGATCGTGTCCAGATCGCGGGCAATCGCAGTGGGTGGCGTCAGGTCCGGGAAGTCCAGCACCAGCAGTTTTTCGGGGTAGTTGCGCACCCAGAAAGGGTCATTCACCACTAGGCAGTCGTCTTTCAGACGGTCCAGCAGATGCGTTGAGGTGATGTAATGCATATCGAATGGCGGGTCTTGACGCAGCCAGACCACGTCAAAATCGGCGAGATCCACTTCGCGCATCTCGCCCAGAACGGCAGGCGTGCCTGCCACCCGCTGCACCGTCATGTCCTGACCACGCGCGGTGATGCGGCCTTCCTGATAGGCCAGCTGGTCGGGGCCATAAAAGAACAGCTCATGACCTCGGGCCTGCGCCTCTTCGGCGAGGCGGAAAGAGCTGTCAGCGTTGATGTCCACGCCCATGATCGGGTCCATCTGGAAGGCGATTTTCATGGCAGTATCCCTTTTGGTTTCGCCATAGATGGCGCAGCGGCGGCGCGGGTTCAATATGTCGCGTGCAATAACCTGTGGCGCAACAGATCTCCGGCGTCATCCCTGACCAAAGGCGTTCTCCAGGATCTCGACCTCACCGGTGCCAAAGACCAGCACCACATCAATGCGCGCCTCGCTTAGCGCACCTGCCAGCGCACCTGCCGGTTCGCGATCAAGATACAAGCCTGCCGAGGCCTGTACCCGTCGCATCTGCGCAGGCGTGATCCGCGCCAGCGCCGCGTCCCGGCTGCGCCCGGATTTCACCTCGACAAAGACCACAACGTCGCCTTCTCGCACGATCAGGTCAACCTCGCCGCCTTCGCCGCGCCAACGTCGCTCCAGAACCTTGGCGCCACGCGCAAGATAGGCGCGTTCGGCCTGCTCTTCGGCCGCCCCGCCCGCCAGATGTGCTCGCAGGCCAGTGATGCTACGTGATTCGGGCATGGCGTAAGGCGTCCTTTCTTGGTGTTTCCTTCTTCAGTCTTCCTTGGCCAATTTCAGGGCCAGCTGATAGACTTTGCGGCGCGGCATCTCATGAGCTTCGGCCACGATGGCCGCCGCGTCCTTGACTGAGTTGTCCTGCAGCGCGGCGCGCAGATCGCTTTCGATATCGCCTTCGCTCACCTCCGGGGCAGAGGCCCGGTCCACCAACACCACGATCTCTCCCTTGACCGGTTTTTCAACCAAACTGGCAGCCAGTTCCTGCAGGGGAGCGCGGCGTACCTCTTCGAATTTCTTGGTCAGCTCGCGGCAGAGTGCTGCGGGGCGATTGCCCAGGATGTCGGCCATGTCGGCCACCGAAGCCGCCACTCGTTTGGGCGATTCGTAAAACGCCAAGGTGCCGGGGATGGCGCGGACCTCTTCCAGCCGTTTGCGGCGCGCGCCACTGGCATTGGGCAAAAATCCCGCAAAAAAGAACGCATCCGTCGGCAGGCCAGCCAGTGCCAGCGCCGTGGTCACTGCTGTCGCCCCCGGTGCCGAGGTCACCAGATGCCCGGCCTCGGCAGCCGCCTTTGACAGCCCGTATCCCGGATCGGCAATCAGCGGCATACCTGCCTCGGAAGCATAAGCAACGCTTTGCCCGGATGCGAGTGCAGCCAGCAATTTGCCCCGCGCAGCCGCCCCGCTATGGTCATGATAGGCAATGACATGACGATCGCGCATGGGAATCCCGTGGATCTCCATCAGGCGGCGCAGGGACCGGGTGTCTTCGGCGGCGATCAGATCCGCCGAGGCCAACACATCCAGAGCCCGCAGCGTGATGTCGCGCGCCGTGCCCAGAGGTGTTGCCACAAAATACAATCCCGGCAACAAATTGACGATCTGATGATTCACGCTGGACCCGCCTTTTTGGTCGTTTATTATCTGCCCCTGAACCAACACGGTGCTGTACGCCGGACAACAGGCCGGACACCATGCCGGACAAGGGGAGTTTCAAGTTCATTATGTTTGCTGTTTTCAAACGGGCCCGCAAGGCAACATTGACAGCCGTTGCGGCGATTTCGACATTTGCATTGGCCGCCTGTGATCCGATCTCTATTGGCGGCGGTCCCACAATCAATACCTCCAAACCTGTTCCGGTGGCGCTGCTGGTGCCGCGCGGATCCTCCCAGTCTGGCGATAGCGTACTGGCGCAAAGCCTGGAAAACGCGGCCCGTCTGGCGATTGCCGATTTGCAGGGCGTACAGATTGACCTGCGCATCTATGATACCGCAGGGGATCCCACCCGCGCCGCCGCTGCCGCCACCGAAGCAGTTGAAGCCGGTGCCCGGATCATTCTCGGGCCGGTCTATGCCGAAGCCGCCAATGCTGCTGGCATTGCAGCCGCACGCAAGGGCGTCAATGTTCTGGCCTTTTCCAACACCACCTCGATTGCCGGGGGCAATGTTTTCATTCTCGGGCCAACCTTTGACAACACGGCCCGTCGCTTGACCAGCTATGCCAAATCACAGGGCAAAACCAAGATCCTGATCGCTGGCGGCACCAATTCCGCCGGGCTTGCTGGCCAGTCCGCGATCCGCAATGCAGCAGCACAGTCGGGCGTGACCATCACTGGCAGCGTCGGCTATGAGCTGTCGCAAAAAGGCGTGATCAACGCCATTCCACAGATCCGCAACGCCACCGGTGCCGATGGCGCCGATGCGCTGTTTCTGACCGCGACCACCGCTGGTGCCCTGCCCCTGTTGACGCAGCTGCTGCCCGAAGCCGGCGTGAAACCCACGGACGTGCAGTATATCGGTCTGACCCGCTGGGATGTGCCTGCACAGACCCTGTCCCTGCCCGGTGTTCAGGGCGGTTGGTTCGCTATGCCCGACCCCGGCAAGGCAAAAACTTTCCGTGATCGCTATGAAGCCGCCTATGGCGGGGCACCACATTCGATTGGTGGTCTTGCCTATGACGGTATCGCCGCGATTGGTGCCCTGGTCGGTGCCGGAAAATCAGACGCTCTAACCGCCGCCGCGCTGACCCAGGGCGCGGGCTTCCAAGGCACCGGTGGTATCTTCCGCCTCCGCCCCGATGGCACCAATGACCGCGGTCTGGCCATTGCAACGATCAAAGAACAGAAGGTGGTCGTCATTGACTCAGCCCCCAGCAGCTTCTCAGGCGCCGGATTCTGATCCGAGCCTGACCGCCCTTCCAGATCAGCCCAAGCTCCAGCAGGGGCTGATCTGCGACGCACAGACCATATTCGACCGCACTGCCATCGAGGCGCAGATCGCTGTCCTGGCACAGGATGTCGATAACAGCACGCTGCGCGGTGAATGCGTGACCCTGCTGCAGGCCGCCAACAAGGCGGGTCGTGCAGCCATTGCCGAGCACTTTGCAAAGGCACCTTTTGCGGCCCGTGCCCTGACCCAATCCTATAGCTATCTGACCGATGGCCTGGTGATGACGGCATTCCACATTGCCACCACCTATCTGCATCCGGTGGCCACGCCGACCTCTGGCGAACGTATCGCCCTGATCGCGGTCGGCGGCTATGGTCGGGGTGAGATGGCGCCTTTCTCAGACGTCGATCTGATGTTCCTGACTCCCTACAAGATAACCGCCTGGGCCGAGAGCGTCATTGAATCGATGCTCTATATCCTGT
The DNA here is from genome assembly GCF_001457775.1 of Phaeobacter sp. CECT 5382. Classification (GTDB taxonomy): domain Bacteria; phylum Pseudomonadota; class Alphaproteobacteria; order Rhodobacterales; family Rhodobacteraceae; genus Pseudophaeobacter. The sequence goes on along the minus strand of NZ_CYSG01000012.1, from coordinate 75,637 downwards.
GGGATCTGCGGCTCAAGGTCGGACACTCCAGCCGCACCATCAAGGATTGCATCCGTCTGGGCGCCGAAGATTTTACTATTCGCACTGCTATGCTGGAGCAGCGTTTTCTGATTGGCGATCACGCTTTGGCACTGGAGCTCGAAGAGCGCCTGCGCAGTGATCTTTTCTCGCGCGATGCGCAGGAATTTGTCGAGGCGAAGCTGGCCGAACGCGATGCCCGACATCTGAAACAGGGCGAACGCTACATGGTGGAGCCCAACGTCAAAGAGGGCAAAGGCGGGCTACGGGATCTGCAATCGCTCTACTGGATCGCCAAATATCTTTATCAGGTGCAAGACGTCGCCGAACTGGTGCCGCTGGGTCTGTTTACCCCAGAAGAATTTGACACCTTTGCCAAGGCTGCGAACTACCTTTGGGCAGTACGGTCGCATCTGCATCTGGTCACCGGACGCCCAACAGAGCAGCTCAACTTTGATCTGCAGGTCGAAGTTGCCAGCCGCATGGGCTACAAAGATCGCGCCGGGCGGCGTGGGGTGGAACTGTTCATGCAGGACTATTTTCGCTATGCGACGACCGTTGGCGATCTTACGCGAATTTTGCTGACAAAACTGGAGGCCAGCCAGCAAAAGGGCGCGCCGCTGCTGGAACGGATCTTTCGCCGCCGCCCCAAAGTTAAACCCGGGTACAAGGTCATTCACAACCGTTTGGACGTGGCGGACCCTGACGATTTCTTGCAGGATAAGCTGAACCTGCTGCGGATTTTTGAGGAAGCCCTCCGCACAGGCATGCTGATCCACCCGGATGCCATGCGTCTTGTGACTGCCAATCTTGATCTGATCGACGACGAGATGCGCGCCAACAAGGAAGCCCGTCGCATTTTTCTGGACCTACTGCTGAAGCACGGCAATCCCGAACGCGCCCTGCGTCGGATGAATGAGCTCGGTGTGCTGTCCGCCTTTATCCCGGAGTTCGGACCCATCGTGGCGATGATGCAGTTCAATATGTATCATTCCTACACCGTAGACGAGCACACCATTCAGGTGATTTCCAACCTAACCGCCATCGAGAAGGGCGAGCTGGAAGACGAACTGCCGCTATCGTCGGAGGTGATCCGCAAGGGGCTTAATCGCAAGGTCCTGCTGGTGGCGATGCTGCTGCATGATATCGGCAAGGGGCGCGAGCAGGATCATTCCATTCTTGGCGCACAGATCGCACGCAGGGTGGCGCCGCGCCTGGGGCTGAACAAGGCCGACAGCGAAACTGTGGAATGGCTGGTGCGCAACCATCTGCTGATGTCGGATATGGCGCAAAAACGCGACATCGCCGACCCGCGTACCGTGCGCGGTTTTGCCAAAGCGGTGCAATCGGTGAAACGGCTGGATCTGCTGCTGGTGCTCACGGTCTGTGACATTCGTGGTGTTGGCCCGGACACCTGGAACAACTGGAAAGCGGCGCTGCTGCGCGCGCTCTATAACCAGACCCGCGAGGCGCTGGACAACGGCATGGAGGCCCTGAACCGCGAACATCGCGGTGCCGCTGCCAAAAAGGCGCTGCGCGCCGCCCTGCCCGACTGGCCCAAAGCAGATCTGAAACGCGAAACTTCTCGTCACTATGATCCCTACTGGCAGGGACTACATGTCACCGCACATGTTGATTTTGCCGAAATGCTGCGAGACCTCGAGGCGCTGAATGACCCCGGCGAAGTGGTGATCCGTCTCTATCCGGACGATGATCGCGACGCCACACGCGCCTGTTTCGTAATGGCAGACCACCCCGGCATCTTTGCCCGTGTTTCGGGCGCACTGGCCCTGGTTGGCGCCAATGTGGTCGATGCCCGCAGCTATACCACCAAGGATGGCTATGTGACCGATGCCTTCTGGATCCAGGACGCCGAGGGCCATCCGTTTGAGGCTTCGCGCCTGCCGCGGCTGACCCAGATGATCCTGAAAACCCTCAAGGGCGAAGTCATCACCCGCGAGGCTCTGGTGTCCCGCGACAAGATCAAGAAGCGCGAAAAGGCCTTCAAGGTGCCGACCCATATCACCTTTGATAACGAAGGCTCTGAGATCTACACCATCATCGAGGTCGACACCCGCGACCGCACCGGGCTGCTCTATGATCTGGCCCGCACTCTGGCCGACGCCAATGTCTATATCGCCAATGCGGTGATTGCGACCTATGGCGAACAGGTGGTGGATACCTTTTACGTCAAGGACATGTTCGGTTTGAAATACCACACGCTGTCAAAGCAAAACGCCCTGGAGCGCAAATTGCGCGAGGCCATCTCTGAAGGTGCCAAACGGGCGCGCTCATGAAACCTGTAAAATTGCTTTCGGGCTTCATGACCGTCGGTTTTTGGACTCTGACCAGCCGCATTCTCGGCTTTGCCCGCGAAATCCTGATCGCGGCCTATATCGGCCCCGGCCCGGTTCTTGATGCCTTTGTTGCCGCCTTCCGGCTGCCCAACATGTTTCGCCGGTTCTTTGCTGAAGGCGCCTTTAATGCGGCCTTCGTGCCGCAGTTTTCCAAACGGTTGGAAAGCGGCGAGGATCCGCAGCGGTTTGCCCAGGAGGCCTTTAACCTGCTGGCCTGCGCCGTGCTGGCTCTGGTTGGCCTTGGCATGGTCTTTATGCCTGCGCTGGTCTGGTTGACCGCCGAAGGCTTTCAGGGCGATGCGCGCTTTGACCTCACCGTGGGATATGGCCATGTGGTCTTTCCCTATATTCTGTTCATGTCGCTGGCGGCCCTGTTTTCCGGTGTGCTGAACGCCACCGGCCGCTTTGCAGCCGCCGCAGCTGCTCCGGTGATGCTCAATATCCTGGCCTGCGGGGCCATGGTTCTTGGGGCCGCTCTGGGTGGCGAGGTGATCACCTGGCTGGTCTGGACCATTCCGGTCGCCGGTGTGGCGCAGCTGGCGCTGGTCTGGGTCGCCACCAGTCGGGCCGGGATTCACCTGCGTCCTGGCCTTCCGCGTATCAACCCAGCAATGCGGCGGCTAATGCGTGTCGCCTTGCCGGCGGCTCTGGCCATGGGGGTCACGCAGGTCAATCTGGTGGTCGGGCAACTGGTTGCCTCGGATATAGAAAACGCGGTCAGCTGGCTGTTCATTGCCGACCGGCTGTATCAGCTGCCGCTCGGTGTTATCGGCGTTGCGGTGGGCATTGTGCTGCTGCCGGATCTCACCCGGCGCTTGCGCGGTGGCGATGACACAGGCGCGCGTGAGGCCCTGTCCCGCGCCGGAGAGTTCTCGCTGGTCTTCACCCTGCCCTCAGCGGTTGCCTTCATGGCGGTACCCCTGCCGTTGATTTCCGTACTCTACGAGCGCGGCGCCACCGGCCCCGAGGACGTCGCCGCCATCGCCCTCGCTGTGGCCATCTATGGTGCGGGCCTGCCTGCGTTCATCCTGCAAAAAGTTCTGCAACCGCTTTACTTTGCCCGCGAAGACACCCGCAGCCCATTTTACTATGCGCTGTTTGCCATGGTGGTGAATGCAGCACTGGCAGTTGGGCTGAAACCTCTGGTCGGCTGGGTGGCCCCGGCCATTGCCGCGTCGGCAGCAGGCTGGGCTATGGTGGCGCTGCTCTGGCTTGGGGCTGGACGCATGGGAGAGGCCGCCCGCTTTGACACCCGCTTCTATCAGCGTTCCCTGCGCGCGCTCATCGCGGCTCTGGTGATGGGGGGTGTTCTGTACCTCGGCGTGCAACAGTTCAGCTGGGTTTTCACCCTGCCAAGCTGGCGCTATCTGGCCCTGTTCGGGCTTGTTCTTGCAGGCGGGGTGATTTTTTTTGGCACTGGCCAGATCCTTGGGGCCTTTTCCCTGTCAGAGCTGAAATCAAGCCTGCGCCGGGGGAAGCCCCCAGCCAACTAGGGCAAATCAGTTGCCCCAAACGCCAAGCGCCGCGCGTCAGCGCGGCGCCATGCCCAACGGGATGTGGCATTTTCAATGCCGCAAGACGGGCGGGAGCCCCCCCTTTCTCTGTTTAGTCGCGCCGGATGTTGCTGCGAATGTGCGCCCAGCCACCCGGCGCCAGAAAAAACGACAACCCAAAGCCGGTGGCAAAACCACACAGATCCGCAACCCAGTCCTTTTGCCCGCCAAACAACAGCCCGAAAATCAGCTGTATGCCCATCAGAAAGGCAATCAGCGAAAAGGCCCGGCTTTGTTGCGCGCCGACCAGCGACAATTGCCGCCACAGGATATAGGTAAAGGCACCGATCAAGCCATAAACGGCGGGAAAGCCACCGATCAGCGGCACCGGCGCATTCAGAAAGACCGCATACCCCAGCGCGCCACCAACAGCGGACAACACAAAGATGAGGACCATGGCCAGATCGCCCATGACCTCTCCGACCATCTTGCCCATGGCCAACACGAAGACGCAGACAAACAGCGCATGGGTAAAGGCCCCATGCACAAAGGCATAAGACAGAAACCGGATCAGATGCTCCACGGGCCATTGCCCGGTCTCGACCATCCACCAGAAGATCTCCGAAGAAAACGCGTAGGACTGAAAAGCCTCCAGCCGCCAGCCAATCGCCTCGGGGCCACCAATGATGCCGCGCATCCCCAACGAGAACGCCGCCTCGACACCCATGATCACCAGCACCAGTGCCACCACTGCCGGCGGCAGGGGGTTGACCGGAGAAAGGTTCGGATCATCACTCATTTCATTTTGCTCCTTGACCTGCTCGCGGGTCTTTTAACGGCCTCGTATCGGTCAGGCACCGGCTTTCGCCCGTTTCTACAACCCGCCCACTGGTGTGGCCCTATTTTGGCTGCCCTGTTGACCCTGCGCTGGCCCATGGGTAAGCGACTAGGGATCATAATTCCAGACGGGAGTTTCGCCCTCATGAGCGATACGACATTTACGCCGCGCGTCTTTTCCGGCATTCAGCCCTCCGGCAACCTGCACCTGGGCAACTACCTTGGTGCATTGAAGCGGTTTGTCGACTGGCAAGCCCGCGATGTCGAGAGCATCTATTGCATGGTCGATCTGCATGCCATCACCGTCTGGCAGAACCCAAAGGACCTGATGCAGTCCACCCGCGAGCTTTGCGCCGGCTTCATCGCCGCCGGGCTCGATCCGGAACAATCCATCCTGATCAACCAAAGCCAGGTGCCGGAACACGCGCAGCTGGCCTGGATCTTCAACTGCGTCGCCCGCATGGGCTGGATGCAGCGCATGACCCAGTTCAAAGACAAGGCCGGCAAAAACGCGCAGAATGCATCGCTCGGCCTGTTTGCTTACCCGGCGCTGATGGCGGCTGACATCTTAGTCTACCACGCAACTCATGTCCCTGTGGGCGAAGACCAGAAGCAGCATCTGGAACTGACCCGCGATATCGCTGCCAAATTCAACCACGACTACGGCGTTGATTTTTTCCCGATCACCGAACCGGTGATTGAAGGGGCTGCCACTCGTGTTATGTCGCTGCGCGATGGCGCCAAGAAGATGTCGAAATCCGACGCATCAGATGCCAGCCGCATCAACATGACCGATGATGCCGAGGCCATCGCCAAAAAGATCCGCAAGGCCAAGACGGACCCTGACGCCCTGCCATCCGAGGCCAAAGGTCTGGACGAGCGCCCAGAGGCGCGCAACCTGGTTAATATCTTTGCCGCCCTCAATGAGCAGACGGTCGATCAGGTTCTGGCCGACGTTGGCGGCAAGCAATTCTCTGAGTTCAAGCCAATGCTGGTGGATCTGGCGGTGGCAAAACTGGCGCCTATCTCTACCGAAATGGCCCGCCTGATGCAGCACCAGGATGAGATCGACAAAATCCTCACCCGCGGCTCCGAGCGCGCCCGCGCCATCACCGCACCGATCCTGCGCCAGACCTACGAGATCGTCGGCATGGTGCCGCCGGTTGAGGTCTGATTCCAGACAGAACCTGTCTATCCGAAATAACAAAGGCCGCCCAAGATAACTTGGGCGGCCTTTATTGTTTTTGTGAGTGGGCTTAGTTTCGAATGAGTGGGCTTGTTTTGGTCTTGTAGGCGTCTGCTACGAGGCGGCGGCGATGTGGCGATCCACCATGCGCTGCACCATTGGGGCAAAATGCCAGTAATCCGGCGTCTCCATGCCCTCGCGTTTCCCTGCCTCATCGAGGTAGCGCACCGCAATGATCTCTTTCAGGTTGGGGTTTTGCTCAAATTCTGCAACTTCACCGGCATTCATTGGTCCGCCCTGTAATTCAAGCGTATGAACCGAAGCCGGGCTGAGCCGTTTGAAATATTCCGGCTTGGTGGCACAAAGATAGCGCTTGGCGGCCACGTGATAGCGGCAGCAATCGGTGATCACGCTGGGAAAAAACTGCTCCAGCACTTCGGCGCCGGCGTCCTCGTGATGTCGATCCTCGGTATCATCCGGATGGTAGGTGCCGAACTCGGACGTGAAATGCCCGATATCATGCAGCAGTGCCCCCACGATGATCTCTTCGGGCTGACCGTTTTGTTCTGCGATGGTAGCGCCTTGCAGCATGTGCTCGCCCATGGTGACCGGCTCGCCCAGGTATTCTTCACCGCCGCGACGTTCAAAGATCGAGCCGAGGAAATCAACGATATTGCTGCTGTCGAGGCTGGCGATGTCTGGCTTGCTCATGGTTTCACCCCTGACTGTGCAGACAGTGCTGCGAATTTGGACCGCAGCCCGTCTTTGTCAGCGTAGCAGCCCTGCAGCCAGCGGGTGCCGGCACCGGAATAGGCCTTGCGAGCATGCAGAACGCGGGTGTTGTCGACGACAAAACTTTCACCCGGCTCCAGCCGGAATGTGACCTCCATCGCCTCATCATCGATGATTTCGCCAAGGCGGCGATAGGCGGCATAGTAGGTGGCCATCTCCGCAAAGGGCACGTCATTGACGGCCGCCAAGGAGCGGTTGTTGAAGCGCACGCCGATCAGTTCTCCATCGGGGGCCAGCTCGATCATCGGGCGACGCGCGCGCAGGCAGGTATCGGCGTCGCCGGCATATTCGAAACGGGCGCAGTATTTCGCCAGCACGTCGAAATACGCAGGGTTTTCTTCGCGCAGGCGCAGGGCGGCGGCAAAACCATCCACCACCATGTTTTCCCCCCCGGCGGCAGAGCTTTCGAGGCAGTAAAGCACCTGGATCGAGGGTACCGGATCACGATAAGGGTTATCGGTATGGGCCTGCAGGCCAAGGCCGGTGAAGGCCAGATTGGTCGGGTTCACCTCGGTGCGGACCTCAAAATGGCGGCCATAGTTGGTCTCGCGTACATAGCCAAACAGATCGACAACCGTAAAGAGCGCGCCATCCTCGGTCGGGCCGTTCTCAATCTTACCGAAGCCGTAGCGGTTGACCTTGCCCAGCCAGTCGCGCAGGGCGGCGCCCCCCTTGGAGAGCTGTTGAAAATCACCCACCGGTACATCCGACATCAAATCGCTGTTCCAGGGGGTGATTTCATCCTGAACCCAGCCGATCTGCGCCGGGGCCGCTTTGTCATAACCATTGGCCACCAGCCAGCTGAGATCAAACTCCACGGTCTTGTCTTCGGGGGCAAAACTCACGCGCAGGGTGTCGCCTGCAATCTCTGCTGCCACCAAGTGGGTGTCGGCGGGAATGTCGCGCAGGGCCAGCAGGCGCTGGCCATTGCCCGGCGCGCGGGTCTCTGGATCCTGGGCATTGTCGCGCAGCCAGATGGCATGAAAACGGCGTGGCTGGCCCTTCAGGTCAAGGGTCAGGAAGTCGCCATTAGGGGAGAGGGATACGGAAGTCATCGCTTGAAAGGTCCTAGCTGATCTATTCACGGGTGACAGTCTCCCCCCTCCCCCCTATAAAATCAAATTAGCAAAATCCCACATGAGCCTCGGTTTTCGTTATGAGTGATTCCAAATTTGATTCGATACCACTAGAATGGGTCCGCGCCTTTGAAACCACCGCGCGGCTGGGCAGTTTTACCGCAGCGGCGCGCGAAACGGGCCTGACCCAGCCCGCCATCAGCCAGCGCATCGGCAATCTGGAGCACCAGCTGGGCACCAAGCTCTTTGTGCGCAAGACCCGCGCCATCCATCTGACCACCGAAGGCGAGGCCTGGCTGCCGCATGTGCAGGCGGCGCTGAATTCTCTGCGCGACAGTTCCGAAGCCTTGTTTGGCGCCGGGCGCAACAAGATCGTGATTTCTGCCTCCTCCTCCATCGTGCAGCACTGGATCACGCCACGCCTAGCCGACTTGCTGGCGGCCAGCGGTGCCGAGATCACCATCAACACCATGGTGCTGTCAGGCGATGCCGCCGAGGAGGATGGCACCGTCAAGATCCGCTATGGCGCTGGTGACTGGCCGGGCCTCTACAAGGCGCCCCTGTTTGAGGAACGCATCGCGCCGATGGTGGCACCCGCTCTGTTGCACACCACCAAGGATTGGCGCGATCTGCCGCGGCTCTCGGTCTCGGGGCCCCGCCCCAGCTGGCGCAACTGGCGCGAATTCACTGGCCAGCCAACCACTTCGCCAACCGCCCTGCGCTATGACACCTTTGCCTCGGCCCTGGCAGCGGCCCGCGCCGGGTTGGGTGTCTTGCTCGGCTCGCTGCCTCTGTGTCAGACGGATCTGGACAGCGGCGTGTTGGCGCGGGTCGGCGAGGCCGTGATGCCCCATCACGAAAGTTACTGGCTATTGGCCTCCAAAGAGCGCATCTCGCGACGGCAATGGGAAGCGCTACGCACATCTTTGACGAGATAGCGCGTCTAAGCGCTCCTAAAGGCACACAACCAGAATGACGACAAATCAGGCCTTTGCCAAAGCCACTATGCGAACTGTGCTGCTTTTAAACATTTTTCAGAAAATCACCGCGTCCGAACCGAGGGGTGGGAAGCAAAGCGCCCGCCCCGTGGGGGCGGTTCGGGCGCTGCCAAAGCTTAGGCTTTGGCAATTGGCGCATGGACCGATTACTGCAGACTTTAATGGGTAGCTATGCGGACGAAGCAGTCGTTGACTTTCATTGATAGTGACCTGCATCTTGCTCTCTCTACGAAGGAGTAAAGCTTGTCCAATCCTGAATTTGAAAATGCCGTGAAAAAGTTTCTTGCTCCCATTCTTTCGTACTTGTCAGATTGTAACCCATCCTGCCGAGTTTATTGGGTTTATCCAAATGAACCTGAGGAGAACCACGACTTTTCACTGCCCTTGCAAGAGGTTGAGCATTATACACGCTCTTTCATGTTTGAAGGTTTCTACGCCGCTATTCGTGCCATATCGAATGGAGAGAAAGAGCAACTTCAAATCGTTTTTTGGGAAGAGTGGGACTGCAGTTTCAAGCGGGCGTATTGGCCCGGTCTGAACGCCAAAGTAATGAACGATTGGGTTTGGCAAGGTTTTTCATCGGCAACATGATTGGCAACAAAGGGCTCAAAGCAGACATTGTTCTACAGCCCCCGCACCCCGTTCAGGGTCAGGTTTGCGACCAGCTCGGCGTAGTCCTCGCGCGCCTTGGGGCCTGCGCCGGAATTCCACATGTAGTACCAGTTCAACATGCCAAAGACCGACATGGTGGCGGAACGCAGTTTCTCGGCGTCATCTTCAAACACCTCGGGGGCCACCGCCTGTAGGGTGTCGCTCAGAAACTGTACCATCTCGCGCTGGTAGGCGCGCAGCAGCTTTTGCTGCTCTTCCGGCAAAGCCCCCATGGCGCCGGACTGGACTTTGTGCTCATAGTCAGCCCCCTGATAGGCCAGCAGCACCTCTGCCACGACGCGGCGCAGGCGATCATCGGGGGAGACCCCGTTCAGATCGACACTGCAAACCCGATCGCGCAGATCGCATAGATAGGTATCAAGGAGGCCGAAAAGCACGGCCTCCTTGCTGTCATAGTAGTGATAGATATTGGCCTTGGAGATCCCGCATTCGCGCGCCAGCTGGGTCATCGACGCGCGGTCATAGCCGGCCTCGGCAAAGACCTTGGCCGCAGATTTCAAAATCTGGCTGCGCTTGGCGTCGTGATCTTTTGCAATGGTGCGGGCCATAGGCTCAACTCTCTTCCGGGTCAGTCTTTATCGCGGTTGTCGACGACGCGCTTGGCCTTGCCCTGGCTGCGCTCGACCTCGCCGGGGTCGCCTACGATGATCTCCGTCGACACGCCAACCATATCCTTGATCCGCTTGGTCAACATCCGCGCGGATGCGGTCTTGGACATCTCATCAGTGGCATCCGGGTTAGCCTCTACATAGACCCGCATCGCATCCATGCGGCCCGATTTGTACAGCTCGATCTGATAGTGCGGCGCCAGACCACCGGTGGCCATCAGCTGCTCTTCGATCTGGCTAGGGAAGACATTGACCCCGCGCAGAATGATCATGTCATCCGAGCGACCCGTGATCTTTTCCATCCGTCGCATCGTGCGTGCGGTGCCGGGCAGCAGGCGCGTCAAATCGCGGGTGCGATAGCGCACCATCGGCAGGCCCTCTTTGGTGAGGGTGGTAAAGACCAGCTCGCCCATTTCGCCATCTGGCAGCACTTCACCGGTCACAGGATCAATGATTTCCGGCAGGAAGTGATCTTCCCAAATGACGGGGCCATCCTTGGTTTCAACACATTCGCTGGCCACACCCGGACCCATGATTTCCGACAGGCCATAAATATCAACGGCATGCATATCAAAGGCGGCTTCCACCTCGCGGCGCATGGCATCGGTCCAGGGCTCAGCGCCAAAGACACCAACCTGCAGCGAGCATTCACGCGGATCCATGCCGACCTTGTGAAACTGCTCAAGGATATTGAGCATATAGGAGGGCGTCACCATGATGCCATCTGGCTGGAAATCAGTGATCAGGCCAACCTGCTTTTCGGTCTGGCCGCCGGACATCGGCACCACAGTCGCACCAAGGCGTTCAATGCCGTAATGCGCGCCCAGGCCGCCTGTGAACAGCCCATAGCCATAGGCGTTATGCACCATATTGCCTTTGCGCAGACCCGCAGCCCGCAAGCTCCGCGCCACCAGATCAGCCCAGTTGGAGATGTCATTGGCGGTATAGCCCACCACGGTCGGCTTGCCTGTGGTACCAGAGGAGGCGTGCAGCCGGATGATTTCTTCGCGTGGCACCGCAAAAAGCCCAAAGGGGTAGTTGTCGCGCAGATCGTTCTTATAGGTGAACGGGAATTTGCTCAGATCTGACAGCTGCTGCAAATCATCCGGGTGCACACCAGCCGCATCAAAGCGTTCTTTATACATAGGTACATTGTCATAGGCATGACGCAGCGACCATTTCAGCCGCTCGAGCTGAACCGCGCGGATTTCATCAATCGAGGCAATCTCGATCGCATCGAGGTCGGCCTTATTCGGGGTCAGATCTTTCATGGCGTTCTCCTCACTTATTCTTCAAACAACTGGCCCCTGATCGCGCGGGAAAGCCCACGAAAGGCTGCGATCATCTGGCCGTCTTGGTTTTGGACTGTCACATCGTAGATACCGCTGCGCCCGGTCAATGAGACCTCTGTAGCGCGGGCAATCAGCCGCTCGCCCAGCTTGCCGGGGGCGGTAAAGGTGATGCTGTTGCTCTGCGCCACCGTGGATTGGTTGCGGCTGTTGCAGGCAAAGGCAAAGGCGCTGTCGGCCAGCATAAAAGTCACGCCGCCATGGCAGATGCCATGGCCGTTGCAGTGATGCGGCTCGACCGTCAGCTCCAGCGTGGCGCTGCCTTCGTCAATCGCGGTGATCTCCATCCCGGCCCATTTCGAGGCATTATCGCTGGCCCACATGGCTGCGGCGGATTTCTCTGCGCGTTGTTTTGGTGTCATGCTCATTTGCCCAGTCTCATTTACCTTGGAACTTTGGCGCGCGTTTCTCCAGGAAGGAGGCAACCCCTTCGGCATAATCAGCGCTTTCGCCGCAGGTCTTCATCGCGTCGGCCTCTTGTTCCAGATGATCATGCAACGTGGCGACAGCTGCGTCCTGAATGCAGTGTTTGCTCAGCCCCAGACCCAGCGTTGGACCATTGCCCAGCTGCTCTGCCATTGCGCGGGCGGTCTCCATCAGGTCGGCATCCGGCACGGCTTTCCAGATCAAACCCCAGTCTTCGGCCTGTTTGGCAAGCAGCGGCTGTGCGGTAAAGGCCAGGCCTTTGGCGCGGGCTTCGCCCAAGAGGCGCGGCAAATGCCAGCTGCCACCGGTGTCGGGGATCAGGCCAACCTTTGAGAAAGACTGGATAAATTTGGCGCTCTCGGCGGCAAAAACCATATCACAGGCCAGCGCGATATTGGCGCCTGCCCCGGCGGCCACGCCATTGACGGCGCAGATCACTGGAAACTCCAACGAGCGGATCAGATTGACCAGGGGTGCATAGAAGGTCCGCACGGTATTGCCGAGATCGGGTGGACCGTCCATTTTGCTGGGGTCGCGGTCGCCCAGATCCTGCCCCGCACAAAAGCCCCGGCCCGCACCTGTCAACAGGATCGCCCGAGCACCACCATCGCGGGCAGCTTCGATAGCGCTGCGCAGGGCATAGTGCATTTCATCATTAAAGCTGTTGAGCCGATCCGGCCGGTTCAGGGTGATCTCTACCCAAGTGCTGTGATCCGCGACCAGAATTGAATCGGACATCTTTCTCTCCCTCGTGCAGTCCCGTCTGGCAGCCCGCCTGCCTGAAACTACCAGTCAGAAACAAGCGGCCTGCAAAACTTCCCTGCAAAACTCCGTTGACAAATTTCTTGCATAAACCGACTGGTCGGTCAATATATCATTGAATACGAATTTGAGGCCCCAGCGCGGCGAGTCGTCTCACCACGGAGGACCAGGCCTCAGCCACAGGATGAAAAGGACAGAGCATGAGCCTTCTAGACGTATCGAGTTTTGCCGCCGGTCAATGGATCGCCCCGGGTGCCGGCGCCCGCAATATCGCCAGCGCCGTCACCGGTGCTCCACTGGCGCAGGCCGGCAATGACGCGCTGGATGTGCAGGCCATGCTGTCTTATGCCCGCGACGTAGGCGGCCCCGCCCTGCGTGCACTGACGTTTCATGACCGCGCCCGTATGCTCAAGGCGTTGTCGGCGCATCTGAATGAACACAAACAGGCGCTCTATGATCTCAGCTTTGAGACCGGCGCCACCCAAGCGGACCATATGATCGATATCGACGGCGGCATCGGCACCATGTTTGTCTTTGCCTCCAAAGGCCGTCGTGAAATGCCTGATGCCAAGGTCTACCTTGATGGCGAGGTCGAACAGCTGTCGCGCAACGGAACCTTCCTGGGTCAGCATATCTGCACGCCTTTGCAGGGTGTTGCGGTGCATATCAATGCCTTCAACTTTCCGGTTTGGGGTATGTTGGAAAAGCTCGCCCCAACCCTGTTGGCCGGTGTGCCTGCTATCGTCAAACCCGCCACCGCCACCTGCTATGTGACCGAGCTGGCTGTGCGGCTGATGCTCGACAGCGGCATTCTGCCCGCAGGTGCATTGCAGCTGGTTTCAGGTGGTCTGGGCGATATGCTGGATCACCTCACCATGCAGGATATTGTCAGCTTTACCGGCTCGGCGCAGACCGCGCTGAAACTGCGCCAGAACCCGGTGATTCTGGAAAACTCCATCCGCTTTGTGGCGGAACAGGACAGCCTGAACGCGTCGATCCTGGGCCCCGACGCCATTCCCGGCACGCCGGAATTTGACCTGTTCATCAAAGAAGTCAGCCGCGAGATGACCACCAAAGCGGGTCAGAAATGTACCGCGGTACGTCGCATCATCACGCCAGAAGCCCAGACCGAAGCCGTAATCGAAGCCCTGTCGGCACGCCTGGCCAAGACCACAATCGGCGATCCACGCCTGGAAAGCACCCGCATGGGCGCGCTGGTCTCGAGCAGTCAAAAACGCGACGTGTTGGAAAAGGCCGCGATCCTCGCGACTGAGGCCACCCGCGTCTACGGCAACCCTGATGATTTTGCGGTTGAGGGTGCCGATGCCGAAAAAGGCGCCTTTGTGCCGCCGATGCTGTTCCACTGTGAAAACCCCGACGCCGCCAAGCGCGTACATGACACCGAAGCCTTTGGCCCCGTCTCCACCGTGATGGGCTACCGCGATCTGGACCATGCCGTGGCACTGGCCAATCGCGGCGAGGGCTCGCTGGTGGCGTCTTGCATCACCAATGATCCAGCAGTGGCCCGCGAGGTTGCGCTGGGATCCGGTGCCTATCACGGGCGGATTTATTTCAACAACCGCGCCTCAATGAAGGAAAGCACCGGGCATGGCTCACCCCTGCCCCATATGGTGCATGGTGGCCCCGGTCGTGCCGGCGGTGGCGAAGAGCTGGGCGGCGTGCGCGGTGTAAAACACTATATGCAGCGTACCGCCATTCAGGGCAGCCCCGACATTCTGGCCGCCATCGGCGAACAATGGGTCCCCGGCGGCACTGAAATCCCGGCTCCGGCGCATCCCTTCACCCGCAAATACGGCGAGCTGGCGATTGGCGAGACCCTCAACAGTCCCTCGCGCGAGGTGACGCTGGAAGATATCGAGCATTTTGCCACGTTCACCGGCGATACTTTCTATGCCCACATGGATGACGCCGCCGCCAAGCGGAACCCCTTCTTCCCCGGTCGGGTAGCGCATGGCTATCTGCTGCTGTCCTTTGCGGCTGGTCTGTTTGTGGAACCTAATGAGGGTCCTGTGCTGGCCAATACCGGCCTGGACAACCTGCGCTTCATGAAGCCGGTTTCGGCTGGCGACAGCATCAAGGTGCGCCTGAGCGTAAAGAAAAAGACGCCGCGCAACGAAGAATACGGCGAGGTGCGCTGGCATGTCACCCTGACCAATCAGGATGATGAAAAGGTTGCGGAATACGAACTTCTGACCATGAACGCCTTCTAAAGGCATATATTGCAAAGATCTTTATCCGGGCGGGCTGGTCTATCCAGTCCGCCCGGCCTATTCTGGAGCTATGACACATGACGCCCCAGACTGGTTCAAAGACAGTATCGCCCAACTGAACGACCCGCAGAATCTGCGGGTCTGGTCGATCATCGTATCGCTGTTTGGCGATCTGGCGCAAAAGCCGGGTGACCAAATCAGCGGTGGGGCGCTGACCCGCATCATCACACCGATGGGGATCAAACCCGAAGCCATCCGCGTGGCGCTGCACCGGCTGCGCAAGGATGGCTGGATTGAAAGCGCCCGCTCCGGCCGCGTCTCAGTGCATTATCTGACCAAATTCGGCCGCAGCCAATCCGCCGCCGTCACCCCGCGAATCTATGCCCGCAGTGCCCCTGCAACACAGGCCTGGCATCTGTTGATTGCCGAAGACGGCAGTGGGCAAAGCGCGCTCGAAGATGCACTTCTTTTGCCGCAGTACACCTCGATAAACCGCACCACAGCACTGGGTCAGGGCAGTGGAGGTAGCAGCGCTGCACGGGCTTTTGAGGATCTGTTGGTGGTCACGGCTTCAGATCTGAAAGCCCCGCGCTGGCTCCAGTCACGGCTGTTTCCCGGCGATCTCGTGCAATCCTGTCGCAACCTTGAACAGGCCCTGACCACAATTGCCCCCGCGCTGAGGTCAGCGACTGAAATCACGCCGGTGCAAATCGCGACCCTGCGCACCCTGATCGTGCATCACTGGCGTCGCATTGCCCTGCGGCACCCCGATCTGCCAGAGAGTTTTCACCCCGACGACTGGCTCGGTGAGGCCTGTCGCGCCCGTGTTTTCCAACTGCTGGACACCCTGCCACAGCCCAGCCCGCCTGCCCTGGACCTTGCGACCGGCAACTAGGGAAATCAAAGCTTATCGGAGTATGTCATGTCCGCCCTCAGCAGTCTTGCCCTTATGGCTCTTGCCGCCCCGGCGGCGCTTCTTGGGGCTGCGCATATCAAAACCCGCAAACTCGCCCGCGAAGCCGCAGCACTGGTGCCGCCGACGGGACAGTTCTGCGACACTGCACGCGGCCGGATCCACTACATCGACATTGGCCCGCGCGACGCACAGCCTTTGGTGATGATCCACGGCTTGAGCGGTCAGCTGCAGCATTTCACCTATGCCCTAACGGGGCGACTGGCGCAGGACTATCGCATCATTGCCCTGGACCGGCCCGGCTGTGGCTATTCCACCCGGCCCAGCGACAGCATGGCCCGCCTGCCAGAGCAGGCACAGGCGCTGCTGGACTGCCTCGATCAGCTTGGCATCGCTAATCCGCTGCTGGTCGGACATTCGCTGGGCGGGGCTGTTGCCCTTGCCATGGCCTTGCAAGCGCCGGAAAAAATTCGCGGGCTGGCCCTCCTTGCGCCACTTACCCACCCCTCGCCGCAGGGAGCGGATGCTTTCAAGGGGCTGATCGTGCATTCCAGCCTCATGCGTCACTTGATGGCGCAGACAGTGGCCGTGCCCACCGCGCAGCGCACGGCGGCCTCAGTGCTGAACCAGATCTTCGCTCCCGAGCTCTGTCCCGATGATTTCCTGATCAAGGCCGGTGGTGCGCTCGGGCTCAGACCGCAAAGCTTTGTTGCAGCCTCTGCCGATGCCTCGTTCCTGTATCCCGCCATTGATCAGCAGGCAGCCCGCTACGCCCAAGAGCTGAAAACACCAGGTCGCGTGCTCTTTGGCGACGCAGATGCGATTCTCGACGCCAAGGCCCAGGGGCATGTAATGGAGGCCTTTGGCCTGCCCTGCCAGATCGTGCCTGGGCGGGGACACATGTTGCCGATCAACGCCCCCGATATCTGTGAGAGCTTCATACGCGACACATTGGAAAATCTGCCCACATGAAAACAAGCCCCTGACAAGACACCGTAAATCTTAGTGCGGTGAAAAAAATTTCCGGAAAACCGAATTCTTCTGCATTTCCATCTTGACCCCAGAGGCGCCATTCCGTAAATCGCCCCTCACAGACCGTGGCGGTATAGCTCAGTTGGTTAGAGCAGCGGAATCATAATCCGCGTGTCCGGGGTTCAAGTCCCTGTACCGCCACCACTACTTCTCCTCAGATAAAAAATCACGCTTGGCCTGAATAACCAGCTTATGCGCCTGACCGGGTGCTCTGCTTGGCGCAACTTTTCAGATCAGGATGTTGCATTGCACACTTCATTCAGCCAGAAAACTGCGCACCCAGGAAATTATGAACAATCTAAAGGCGTTGCAGCTTTCCAAGCTGTCTCATCTGGTACATCTCGACGAGCAAGCTCTGCGGCATCTGATTTCCTACGTGGATGGCCGAGGTCATCACAAAGGCAGAAATAACACCCCTCGCCGAAAGGGCGCTCAGTGAACTTTTCTCCCGAGAAAGCATTGATACATTCAGTTTGACCGTGAAACCGGACTGCGAAAGTAGACCGTGCTGGGAAAGGAAAATTCTATGATCCTGTGTTGCGGCGAAGCGCTGATCGATATGATCCCCGGCCCGACCCTGTCCGGGCAGGCGGGGTTCGTGCCCCATACAGGTGGTGCGGTCTTCAACACGGCTATCGCACTCGGGCGGCTTGGTGCGCGCACCGGGATGCTGACCGGCCTGTCGCGCGACATGTTCGGGCAACAGCTCAGTACCGCTCTCAAGGCCAGTCATGTGGACACATCTCTCATCATCACATCCGACCGCCCCTCGACACTGGCCTTCGTGCAACTGGTCGACGGGCAGGCCAACTACAGCTTTTTTGACGAAAACTCAGCCGGGCGAATGCTGACACCAGACGCCCTGCACCCCCTGCCGCCAGAGGTATCCGCGCTCTTTTTCGGGGGGATCAGCCTTGTCTGCGAGCCGGGGGCCGAGACCTACGTGGCCCTTTTGGAACGGGACGGTCATGACAGGGCCGTCATGATCGATCCGAATATCCGCCCCGGTTTCATCCGTGACGCCGCCCTCTACCGGGCTCGATTGGCGCGCATGATGCAGCAGGCGGATATCGTGAAACTCTCCGACGAAGATCTGGCCTGGCTCCTGCCCGCTCCGCTGTCCCGGCGTGAAAAGGTCGAAACCATTCAGGACATGGGGCCATCGGTCATGATCCTGACCTGCGGTCGCGAGGGCGCCAGCGGTTATCTGGCTGATGGCACCCAGGTGCATGTCGCCGCAACACCTGTCGAAGTCACCGACACCGTCGGCGCCGGGGACACCTTCAATGCAGGACTGCTGGCCATGCTGTCAGAGTTTGGCCAATTACATAAAGCCAAATTGCCCTTTTTGTCGCCTGCACAACTGCAAGAGGCGCTTGAGCATGCTGCGCGAGCTGCTGCGGTCACGGTTTCCAGGGCCGGAGCAAACCCGCCCTGGGCCGCTGAAATGTAGTTCAGGGCACCCACCTAATTCCGGGCGCATGCCTAGCCATGCCCAAGCGCCGAAGTGATCCCAAACGCCCCGACCAACACCAGGCTCATGGCCCAGGCAAGATCAAGATTGAACCAAGTTCTGGACAGAAACTTGAGCCCCAGCCAGAGATAGATCGCAAGAGCCACGCTGCCGCCAGCTAGGGTCATCGCAGCCGTATGCGCCACGGCGACCCAAAGGGCGGTCGGCAAGTTTCCTGCCATCAGGCTCTGGGCCGCCAGATGTCCGGTCTCGGCAGGGTCGATGGCACAAAGACCCAGGAAAATTGGCACCAGCATCAGCCCGGCCCCATGCGCCATGGCCGCCAAAAACGACCAGAGCGCCAACCGCGCCGGATGTACCCGTGCCAGAATGCGCGGATGCTTTCGATTGATCAGCAAATACAACCCCATGGCGATCACCGTCGCCCCGGCCACCACCCGAATCTCTATCTGCCATTGCACCAGAACGATCATCAGCGAAAAGGGCAGCAGGATCGCCAGCATCGCCAGGAAATGCCCCAGCGCCAACAGTCCAAAGGCGCGCAGCAGCGCCAACCCGCGCTGCTCCATCAAAGCGGCTGAAACCGCAAGCGGCCAGCCCATGCCCGGGTTCACCCCGTGATAGATGCCGGATAGGATGACGGCCCCCCAGAGGGCCGCCTCCGAAAGACCGCCAACGTCCATTCAGGCGACCTCCCTCTAGACCGAGGGGTAGCAGAAACTGTCTGTCGAACAGTCGCCGCCCTCCAGCCGGATCTGATGGCTGCGATAGCCTTTGGGAAAATCGACGTAGAAATCCGGATCAAGCTTGAGCCCGCCATCCGCGCCAACATTGGCCATCACCATCTGCCCACCACTGTCGCCCGGATAGAACTGATCATCCCAGCTGGAATAGAGCGAGTTGGTCCAGTAGACTCGCTTACCGTCGCGACTGATCTCGACCATCTGTGGCCCATAGGCAAACCCATTGCCATTGGGGTGTTTGGTGCCCCGGGCAATACCGCCAAGCTCCACCTTACCCGCCAGTTTGGGGTTCATCGGATCAGTGACATCGTATTGATGCATCTCTCCCAGCCCCCAGCAAGCCACATAGAGAAACCGGTCGTCCAGACTGAGATCGATATCGGTGACCAGTGGCGGCACCGCACCAAATCCTTTCAGCAGGTCGGGCAGGTTGTCCGCCTCTTCCGGGCGCGGATCGATGGTGATGGTTTTTTTCGACTGCCATGTACCATCGTCATCGCGCCACCAGGTAAAGATCGCTCCCTGCAGATTGGTGGTATCCACCACCACGCCACAAAACCCGTAGGATTTGGTCGGATCATGGGCCGGTCTGATTTCCAGCGCCATCTGATAGTTGTCCCCAAAATCCATCGTCTGGATGTTCTTGCGCGCGCGCAGATCCCAGAAATGGATGGAATGGCCGTATTTGTTCGACAACAGATCTTCGGGCACTATACCGCCCTCAAATTGTGGCGGCAGCCCCCATTCCGAACTCACCATGTAGTCCTGCGGCAGGTTCCACCAAAAATCATAGTGCTTGTCCTGCTTGCCGCGATCCATCTCGTAGCGGCCGATGATCTCAAAAGTTTCGCAATCCATGATAAAGATGCCGGGTGGGCCATCTGTGCCATCCTCGCCACCGCCACCCAGGGTCGAGACATAAATGCCTTCGGGACCGCAATGGATCGTATGGGGACGCGAATAGCCGGTCTTTTCAAAAACCTCTTCCGGCTCGATGATCTTGTGGATCTTGGCCTCAAGCGGTTCCTTCACATCAATGATGTAAATCCGCGAAGACCGGATGCCCGGCACGATCAGATAGCGCCGTTCCAAAAAGGCATGACCCGACAGAGGCGACAGCGACGAGGAACAGGCGTTCCAGCCGAAATGGTGAAATTCGTCGCCTTTGTAGGGCACGATCACCTGATGCACGATCTCGCCATATGTCTTTGAGTCTGGTTGCAAATCGATAACCGCAATGCCGTCGGACTGCGAACCATCAGGGCTGAGCATCACCGTGAAGGCGTAGTTCTCAACCGGGGCCTGCATCGCCAATTTGGGCGAGGCGTGAAATGTTGGATCTGGTCGTAAATTCATTATTTCCTCCCTTTGAATGTCTTACGTCTTTGAACGTTTTCTTGGGCCCGACAGCGTGGATATGCTGCTCCTCCGGGGCCGGTATTCGGGAAAATTCTCTGCACCCTCCATTGTGATTAAAGATTTATTTCTAGACAGTTATGCTGCCGGACACAGCTGAATGGCCCCACTAATTTTTGTCGCCAGAACAGTCAGTTCCTGGCCGATCTGGCGGCGATACTGCGGCTGAAAGCGGCGGATGGGACCCACCGCGCCGACGCTGAAAGAGGCACCGATATTGCCAACCATGATTGGTGCGGCGACGCTGGCGACGCCGATGTCGATCTCCTGATCACAATCGGCAAAGCCCTGCGCGCGGATCTGGTCGAAATCCTGGCGCAGCTGGGCCGCTGTGATTTTGGTGTGCTCGGTATATTTCCTCATGGCACGGCGCAGGATGAAATCCTGAAAGTCAGGTTCCGCAAAGGCGGCAATCGCCTTGGAACAGGAACAGGCGTGCAGCGGCCGCTCTCCCAGGCCGGGATGGATATAGGCGCGAGACGGATCACGCGGGGTTTCCACATGGATCAGCTCAACCCGGCTGTTACGGAACCGGGCCAGAAACACCGTCTCATTGAAGGCGGCCGTTGCCCCCTGCAACAATGGGGCCGCGACCTGGCATACATCCAGATCGGATTTCCCCAGAAGGGCGATACGGATCAGGCGGTCACCAATCACGTAGCCGCCATCGCCGCCCTGCGCCTGCAACAGACGTTGATCCTGCAGGCTCTGCAACAGACGATAGCTCGTTGGTTTTGGGATCCGGGTGGCCTGCTGCACCTCGCGAGCCGTCACTGGCCGCCCAGCGGTGGCAACCACTTCCAGAACTTCAATCAGGCGATCAAGATGCATTGAAAAACCCTCACATAATGAGACGGCGTCTCGTTATGTGAGAGCCAAATCCTAATTTGATCAAGCTTTCAGGAGAATTCCTGGCGCAAAGTTGAGTTTTTTCACGATAGATTTGCGACCCTCTGCACATAGAAAACTGAAACAAACACCGGCTATGCTCCCTCCAATACTTCCCTGCACAAACAGACGGTCCGGGCATGGCGGTTGCGCAACTGCGCTGGCACGACAGAAAGCCACTTCCATTCCGAGAGGAGGTATTGCAAAGGTTTTCCTATGACGTTTGACCCGACAGCTCCGATCATTGCCGTTGACGGCGGCGGCACCCACTGCCGTTTCGTCCTGGCGCAGGGTGATCAGCGCATCACGGCTAAAGCCGGTGCTGCCAATGCCTCCTCCGATTTTTCTGCCACTGTGCAGGCGCTAAAAGATGGCCTGTCTCAACTGGCCAAAGAGGCCGACTGCACGCTGATGGATTTGGCAGAAATACCCGTCTACCTTGGTCTGGCGGGGGTCATCAGTGCGGATATTGCCCAGCGGATAGGCGCGGCGCTGCCCTTTGTTCATTGCCAGGTCGAGGATGACAGGCCTGCAGCCCTCTGCGGCGCTCTTGGAGACCGGGATGGCGCGATTGCCCATTGCGGCACCGGCTCCTTTTTGGCCAGCCTGATCAGCGGTCAGCGCCGTATCATCGGCGGCTGGGGGCCGGTTCTGGGCGATGAAGCTTCGGCGCAATGGCTGGGGCGATGCGCCCTGTCTGCCTGTCTGGAGGTCGAGGATGGCACCCGTCCCGCAAGCCGGCTGAGCCACGAGCTTTTGTCCCATTTTGGCACGACCGCCGATATTGTTGCCTTTGCCGCCCAGGCCACCCCGGCCGAGATGGGCGCCCTGGCTCCGCGCATTACAGCTGCCGCAGACCGGCAAGATCCTCTTGCTCGGGCTCTCCTCAAGGCAGGCGCGCAAGAAATCGCAAAGAGGCTGCCCCAGATTGGCTGGACGCCGCAGATGCCCCTGTGCCTCACCGGGGGGCTTGCCACCCAGTATCGCGACGACTTGCCGACCGAGATGCAGGCGCAGATTGCACCGCCCGCAGGGCCTCCTCTGGATGGGGCCCTCACCCTAGCGCGCAAATTTGCCCGACACCGCGCCCAACAGGGACCGCAGAGCTCATGACCGGAACCGATCGATTTTATGGTGGGGGCCGCATCTTTGATGGCCAGAGGCTGCATAGCGACAGCGTGGCGCAGTTTTCGGGCGGACGACTGGTGCGCATTTATTCACAGTTGCCGAAACACCTTTCGGAACAGCTTTCGGAAAACCAGCTTGATTTTGTCGACCTGAAAGGCGCATTCCTCAGCCCCGGCTATCTGGATCTTCAGGTCAATGGCGGGGATGGCATCATGCTGAACGAAGCCCCGACCATCACCGGATTGCAACGCATTGCCAGCGCACACCGTCGCCTTGGCGCGGTTGCGATCCTGCCAACGCTGATCACCGACAGGCCGGAAAAGACAGCGCAGGCAGTTCAGGCGGTTCAGCAGGCCATTGCCGCCGGGGTGCCCGGCATTGTCGGCTTGCATCTCGAAGGGCCACATCTGGCGCTGTCACGCAAGGGGGCCCATGATGGCGCTCTGATCCGGCCAATGACCGACACGGATCTGGACCTGCTGTTACAGGCAGCGGCAACGCTGCCAACCTTGATGGTTACGATTGCTCCGGAAAACGTCAGCCTGCAACAGGTGCACCGTCTGGTGCAGGCCGGTGTGCTGGTCTCGCTCGGCCATAGTGATACGGATTTTGAGCAAGCCATGGCCTATGCCTCCGCTGGGGTCTCTTGCGTCACCCATCTGTTCAACGCCATGAGCCAGATGGGAAATCGCGCGCCCGGTCTGGTGGGGGCGGCCCTCACCGCGCCCGGCCTCCATGCTGGGGTGATTGCCGATGGCATCCATGTCCACCCGGCCAGCCTGCGCGCAGCATGGATGGCCTGCGTCGGCAAATCGGCGCTCCCACCGCCGACAGGCAAAATGTTTCTGGTCAGTGATGCCATGGCCCCTGCGGGCACCGACATGGATGAGTTCCAGCTCGAAGGGCGCCGGATTTCGCGCCGCAACGGGCGTCTGACGCTGGCAGATGGCACGCTGGCCGGGGCCGATCTCGACCTCACCACAGCCGTGCGTAACCTACAGCACAGTTGCGATCTGCCGCTGGATCAGGCCCTGGCGGCCGCCGTCACCACACCGCGGCAGGTGATTGGGCACTGGCAAGGCGATAGCACAGCCCTTGGCATGGCGGAGGTGGATTTCATCCGCATCCAGGCTGACCTTACCAGTGCGGCACCACTGTTTGCGTCACCAACACCGACAGCCTGAGATCAAGGGAAATTGCCCTAGGGGGCCCACTGGTTTTGTTCAGCAGACTGGAACCACTGCGCCAGATGTTCGATCAACGCCCGAATCCGCGCCGTCAGGTGACGACTGGGCGGATAGACCACATATAGCGGCAGTGGTCCGGCCTCCTGATCCGCAAACAAGAGCTGCAGCGCTCCTGCCTCAACAAAAGGTTTGACGGTATAGTAGGGACAACGGGCAATGCCCTGCCCGCCTGCCGCCATATGCGCCACCGCACGCGGTGAATTGGCGCGAAAATGCCCGTTCACCTGCACCGTCAGAACACCATCATCCGTCTGAAACTTCCATTGATCCGGCTGCGCCGCAGACAGCAGCAGAAGACAGTTGTGGGTGGCCAGCGCCCGTGGGTGGCCCGGCTCGCCATGCTGCGCCAGATAATCAGGGGCAGCCACCACCACCAGACGCATATCGCATAGTTTGCGCGCCACCAACGTTGAATCCTGAAGGGTGCCAAACCGGATCGCCAGATCGATCCCCTCTTCCACGATGGGGGCGTGATAGTCCGACAGCAGCATCTCGATCCGAACCTTGGGGTGGGCCTGTTGAAACGGCGTCACCGCCTGCACCAGCTCGCGGCTGCCAAAGCCGGTGGGGGCCGTGATGCGGATCGGACCGGCCAGCTCTGACTGGCGCTCCTGAATGACGCCTTCCATCTCGTCGATCTGGTCCAGCAGGGGGATGCAGCGCTCGAGATAGGCCTGCCCGGTATCTGTCAGTGTGACCGATCGTGTGGTGCGATTGAACAGCTGCGCACCCAGACGCTCCTCCAGTCGGGCGACATATTTGCTGGCCAGTTTGGTGCTGATGCCAATCTGACGCGCACCGCCCGTGAACGAGTGCTGAGCCGCCACCGCCACAAAGGCCCGCATACAATCCAGGGTATCCATCGATCCGGTCTCCAACTGTTTCAGCTGCGCCTTGCAGGCCAACTATCCACAAAATGTACACACTCACTCCACAAGAAAGTCAATTATCACCTGACCATTCCGAATGTATCTCTTCCTCATCGAAACGGCGGCACCATCCCTGCTGCCACCCATACCACCAATGCCCCAGCATCCCCTTCAATCGGGGCTCAGTCGAGGAAGATCCAAATGTCCAATACACTGCGTATCCACAGCTTTCCCCTCTCCGGTCACGCCCACCGGGTTGAACTCTTTGCCAGCCTCGCCGGCATCGCCCATGAGGTGGTCAATGTTGACCTCGCCAATGGCGCTCAGAAAAGCGACGCCTTTCTGGCGCTGAACCCCAATGGCCAGGTGCC
Source organism: Phaeobacter sp. CECT 5382 (assembly GCF_001457775.1). Taxonomy (GTDB): domain Bacteria; phylum Pseudomonadota; class Alphaproteobacteria; order Rhodobacterales; family Rhodobacteraceae; genus Pseudophaeobacter. Next base: position 50,751 of record NZ_CYSG01000012.1, on the reverse strand, counting down.
GGTGATCGAAGATGGCGAGGTGGTGATTTCCGACTCCAACGCCATCCTGGTCTATCTGGCCCGCAAGTATGCCCCTGCCTATCTGCCCAGTGATCCGGCAGCCGAGGCCGAGGTGCAGAAGTTCCTCACACTGGCGGCAGGTGATCTGGCCTTTGGTCCGGCTGCCGCACGGCTGATCACTGTCTTCAACGCGCCATTTGATGCCGATTTCTGCCAGATGATTGCGGATCGGTTCCTGAACAAACTCGAGGCGCATCTGGAGGGGCGTGATTACCTGGTCGGCGCCACCCCCACCATCGCGGATGTGGCGATCTATTCTTACACGGCACATGCCCCCGAAGGGAATGTCTCGTTGGAGGCCTATCCGAATGTGCGCCGCCTGCTCGCCAATATCGAAGGACTGAAAGGCTTCAAGCCGATGCCCGTAACCCCGGTCGGCCTGTCTGCTGCTGCCGCCTGATCCCGCAGCCCACCTCCCTCTCTGGGGCAGCCGCTTTGCCCCAGAGACACCGTTTTTTTCGCCCTTGCCGCCCCTGTCATTTCACGAGGTCCGCCATGAACCGCCCCACGCTTGACGCCACTCTTGACGCTACACTCGCTTCCGACGCGTCTCCGTTTCACGCCGGAGAGCAGGCCCTGCAGGCCGAAAACGGCAAACGTGAGATGATGGAGCGGTTTGGCCGCAAGGTGATCCGCCCCTATATGCCCGACCAGCACCGCGCCTTTTTTGCGCAACTGCCCTTTCTGGCGGTCGGCGCGGTCGATGCCGATGGCTGGCCCTGGGCAACGCTGCTGCCCGGCGCCCCCGGTTTTGCCCAATCGCCGGACCCGCAAAATCTGGATATCGCGCTCAACGCGCCTGCCAGTGATCCGGTCCGCAAGGCACTGCGCCCCGGTGCCCCCCTAGGCATTCTAGGCATCGAGCTTGAGACCCGTCGCCGCAATCGGTTGAATGGGCGCGTGACATCGCTGGAACCAGACCAGATGCGCCTGCGTGTCGATCAGTCCTTTGGCAATTGTCCGCAATACATCCAGCATCGCGATGTGAAATTTTTGCGCGCGCCCGAAGACACCAGCCCTAGCTCCGCTTCTGCCATCTTTCAGAAGTTTGACGCCGAGGCCCGCCGCCGGATTGCTTCGGCAGATGTGTTTTTTGTCGCCAGCGCCATCCCGGCCCGCGACAACCCCGTCAATGAAGGCGTTGATGTCTCGCATCGCGGCGGACGCCCCGGTTTCATCAAGGTTGAGGGCAACACACTGTTGATCCCGGATTTCCCTGGCAACAATCATTTCAACACCTTCGGAAACTTCCTGCTCAACCCTAAAGCAGGGCTGGTATTCCCTGATTTTGAAACCGGCACCATGTTGACCCTGACCGGCCATACCGAGCTGCTGGCGAAAGACGACCCCGCCCTCCAAGGATTTCGCGGCGCCGAACGCGGCTGGCGGTTTACCCTGTCGCATGGGCTGTGGCTGCGCGATGCGCTGCCCTTTCGGGCCAAACGTGGCGCGGCCTCGCCCAATTCCCTGCTGGCCGATACCTGGGGAGAGGCCGCCCAACGCACGGCGCTGGAAACGCGCCGCGACAGCTGGCGCAGCTTTCGTGTCGCGCGGGTGCAGCAAGAAAGCAGCGTCATCCGCTCTTTCTATCTGGAGCCTGCGGATGGCGCACCCGTTCTGCCGTTCCAAGCCGGTCAGTTCCTGACCCTGCGCGCCAGTTCCAGCCAAGGCATTCTCACCCGCAGCTATACGATCTCCTCCGCCCCGGGAGAGGCTTTTTACCGGATTTCGGTCAAACGCGAAGAACAAGGAACGATGTCGCGCCTGCTGCATGATGAGATCATTCCCGGCGCCATGCTCGAGGTGAAATCCCCACGCGGTGATTTTTTCATTGATGCCGCCGAGACCCGCCCGGCCGTGCTGCTGGCAGGCGGTGTTGGCATAACACCGATGATTTCCATGGCCAATCACGTGTTGCGCGAAGGGCTGCGCACCCGCCATCTGCGTCCACTCACGGTGCTGCATGCCACAAAGAACAGCGCCCAGCGCGCCTTTGCCGATGATTTTCGCGCCCTGCAGCAGACCTCAGAGGGGCAGATCCGCTACTATTCGATTGTCAGTGCCCCAAAGGCAGATGAACAGCCAGGCACCGATTACAACGGTACCGGTCGCATCACCGCAGATACCCTGCGCCAGGTTCTGGCGCTGGATGACTATGATTTTTTCCTCTGTGGGCCTGCGCCTTTCATGCAGGGGGTCTATGACAGCCTGCGCGATCTTGGTGTGGCGGACGTTCGGATCTTTGCCGAGGGCTTTGGCCCTGCCAGCCTGACCCGGCGGCTGGATGAAACCGCGCAGCCCACGGATCAGGATGTTCCTGCGGCGGATGAGGCAAACGCGGCATTGGTCACATTTGCCAAAACGGATGGGGCAACCGGCAACAGATCCAGCACGGAACATAGCTGGAGCCCCGCCGATGGCACCCTGCTGGAGCTGGCCGAGGCCCATGGTCACAGCCCCGCCTTCAGTTGCCGCACAGGCTCCTGCGGCAGCTGCGCCACCCGGCTGCGCCATGGGGCAGTGAGCTATCGCAAGACGCCCACTGCCGCTCATGAAGCTGATGAAGTGCTGCTGTGCTGCGCCCGCCCCGCCCGGCTGGCCAAGGGTAGCGCCCCGCTTGAACTTGATCTCTAACACCAAAATCCGAAAAGGAAGCCCCAATGGAAACCCGTCCTCCCCTGCCGCCCTTCACCCGTGATAGCGCAATTCAAAAGGTGCGCCTTGCCGAAGATGGCTGGAACAGCCGCGATGCCGCCAAGGTGGCGCTGGCCTATACGCCCGACACCAAATGGCGCAACCGCGCGACTTTTGTCGCCAACCGGGCCGAGGCCCAGGCCTTTCTCGAGGCGAAATGGATTCGCGAGCTGGACTATCGCCTGATCAAGGAGCTTTGGGCTTTTACAGAGAACCGCATCGCGGTGCGCTATGCCTATGAATGGCACGACGACAGCGGCAATTGGTATCGTTCTTACGGCAATGAAAACTGGGAGTTTGGTGAGAATGGCCTGATGCAGAACCGGTTTGCCTGCATCAATGACCTGCCCATCGCAGAGGATGATCGAAAGTTCCACTGGCCGCTGGGACGCCGCCCGGACGATCATCCCGGCCTTTCGGATCTTGGCCTTTGAAACCGTCCGATCACTTGAAAACCGAGGGGCGCCATATTCTGGCGCCCCGTTTCATTCAGCGCAAACGAGACAGTCAGAGCACGTTTTCATCCGGCTCGAACTGATCCACCCATTTGCGCACATCAACGAAATCGAAATAGATCGAAATCAATGCGGGCAGCACCAGCAGCACCAGCACCATCGAGGCCAGCAGACCAAAGGCCACCGAGACCACGGTCGGCACCAGCGTCTGCACCTGCGGGCTGGTTTCGAACAGGATCGGCACCAGCCCGACAAAGGTGGTCGAGGTCGACAGCAGGATCGGTCGGAACCGTGCACGCACCGCATTCAGCGAAGCGGAAACATAGTCGCTGCCTTCGAGGTGGTTCTGAAAGAAGGTGAGAAACAAAATCGCATTGTTGACCACGATCCCCGCCAAAGAGGCAAAGCCAATGAGGCTCGGCATGGAGATGTTCATCCCCAGCCCCCAGTGGCCCAGAATGGTACCGATCAGAGCAAAGGGGATCGACAGCATGATCACCACCGGCAGAGAGTAGGAGCGGAACTGGAAGGCCAAGACCATATAGACACCGATCAGTCCCAGCATCAGCAGTGTCATTAGCGACGACTGCGATTCCTGCTGCTCTTCTGTCGCCCCGGAGATGGCGATATCGACCCCCGGATAGGTTTCCAGAATGGCCGGACCGATCTCATCGGTGATCACCGCAGAAATCTGCGCCGAGGTGATCGTGGCATTGTCGATCTGCCCCCGGACCCGCGCCAACGCCTTGCCGTTCTTTCGGGTGATGGTGGGATAGCCCTTGCTTAGCGTCATATTGGCGACGGTCGCCAATGAGACCAGCTCACCAGTCCCCACAAGGATCGGGAACTGCTCCAGCTCAGTCAGATGTGCCACGGTGTCATCCAGTTTGACCCGCACCGCCATATTGGACTGGTTGGAGCGAAAGCTGTCCGTTTCGGTGCCCTCAAAGGCGCTGCGCAGCTGATCGGCCAGCCCTTGTGGCGTCAACCCGACGAGATAGCCATATTCGTTCAGCGCCAACTGCACCTCCTGGCGGCCGCCGTAAAAATCCTGGAACGCCTCCAACACATCGGGGCGATGCAAAACGGCGCTACGCAGCGCGGTCGAGGCCGCCTCCAATTCTTGCAGATCATAGCCAGTGAGTTCCACATCAAGATCAAAGCCACCCGGCCCCATCTCAGATTGCGAGAACGACGATTGGATCAGGTCCGGGATTGGCCCCGCCGCAGCGCGCCAGGCCACGAGTACATCATCGGCGAGCACATTGCGTTTGGAGCTTTCAAGCAGATCCACCGTAATGGTCGCGGTGTTGGATCCGTTGTCATAAACCTCTGAGTTGACCGCATATTGTACCAAAACCCGTTCGACCAGTGGTGCGCCACTTTCGGTTTTTGGTGTAAGATCCGCATCCACCTGACGCAGCCCTGCCAACAGCTGGTCAACAGTCGCCACAGTCCGATCCCGTGCAATCCCCGAGGTCAGCGAAAAGCGGACCGTCAGCGTGTCACTTTCTGTGGCGGGAAAGCCGATCATTTTGACCGAGCCCGAGGCGATCAGGCCGACCGTCAATATAAAGATGGCAACTACTGACCCAAGCGTCAGGTAGCGCACCGCCACCAGCCTAGCCGCGATTGGCAACACACAACGCTCCTTGAGCCACTCCAACCCGCGCGCCGCCATGCGGGTCTTGTGGACCTCAGGCTTGCCTTTTGTGCCCTGGTTGAGGTGATGCGGCAGGATAAAGAACCCCTCAAAGAGGGAGATCGCCAAGGTGATCAGCAACACAAACGGGATATAGCGCAGGATCTGGCCCAGATCGCCGGACAGAAACATCAAAGGCCCAAAGACACAGGCGGTTGTCAGAAACGACGACACAACGCCGGGCATCACTTCCAGTGCCCCCCGCGCCGAGGCCTCTTCGGGGCCGACCCGTGCGCGCCATTTGTCGATGTTTTCCGCAATGACGATGGAATCGTCCATGATCAGCCCCACCGCCATCAACAGCGCCACCAGTGTGATCATGTTGATGGTGATGCCAAAGACGCTCATGGCGAACAATGTGCCCAGGAACGAAACCGGCAGAGCTGCCGAAATCCACAGAGCTTCGCGCAGGGAAAAGAACAGCCACATGGTGATAAAGACCAGCACCAGACCCAGCGCGATATTCTGCACGATCAGGTTCAGACGCTCTTCGACCAGTTCGGTCATGTTGTTGGTCACGGTCAGCCGAAAGGGATCGGGATAGGCTGCGCGCTCCGCCTCAAGCACTTCGTGCACCGCCTCAAAGACCCGGATACTGTCGACTTCCTTGGCCTTGGAGACCGAAATGATCGCGGCCTGATCACCATCAATGAAGGATTCGATGTTTTCATCGGTATCCATCAGATGCACCTCGGCAAGATCCCTGAGGCGCACAAAACTGCCGGAGTCATTTTGCAGCACGATCAGATCCTGCAGATCTTGAATCGTGCGACGGGTATCAGTATAGCGCAAAACAATGCTGTTTTCATTCAGCTCTGCACTGCCCAGCGGCTGGCTGAGACTGCGCGCGCTGATCGCATCAACGATGTCGCGGGTCGACAGCCCATATTGGTGCAAGGTTTCCTCATTGAACACCACCTGAAGTTCGCGGTCGGTGATCCCCGAGACCGCAATGTCCGCAACCCCCGGCAGGGTCTGCAACCGGTCGGCCAGCTGGTCGGTATATTCAATCAACCCCTGTTTTCCATGCACGCCCGAGACGGCAACCAGGGCCACCAGATCGCTGCGGGCAAGGATTTCAACGGTGGGCGTTTCCGCATCGGTCGGGAAATCATTGATGCCGGAGACTGCCGAAAACACATCGTTGAAAAACAGGGTGAGATCGCCCCCCTCCTCCAGCTCTGCTGTTGCAGTGGCGGAGCCATCCACCGAAAGGCAGGTCAGTTCCGTCAACCCATTGGTGCCGGTCAGGGCATCTTCAAGCGGGTTGCAGATCTCTTCATCGACATCCCGCGCCGAGGCACCGGGATAGACAACCGTTGCCCCGACGGTCGAGGCGGTAAATTCAGGGAAGGTCTCGCGTTCCAGGCTGCTCAGGACACTGAACCCCAGAATGCAGAGCAGGGCCATCATCAGGTTTGACGCAACCGGATGGCGCACAAAAAAGGAAATCATATCAGTTTCCTTCGCCCGAAACCGCTGCGGTGTTATCCGCCCCAGTTTGCGCATCAGAGATCGGTGTCAGCTTCATGCCCAACACCGGCGGGCTCGGCTGTCCCAGTATCAGAGTTTCGCCGCCCGCCAGCCCGGACCGGATGAGAACCTCGCCGCCAATCACCTGGCCCAGTGTGACTTCGCGGATGGCCAGACGATCCTCGACATCTGCTATGTAGACAAAGGGGTGCCCCTGATCTGTTACATGAACGGCATGTCGGGGCACGGCTATGCTGCCTGCACGGGGGGCACTGGAAAACACCACGCGGACGAAACTGCCGGTATGAAGCGGCGGCCTGCGCATTCCGGGCTGCGAGGTCAGCGGATCGGCCACCCGGACAACAATACCCATAGTGCCGGTTTCCGCATCCATCGTCCCGCGCAGTCGAACAATTTCTGCCTCCCAGCCATCAAACGCATCAGAGGTGGTCAGCTCCACTCTGGCCTGAACGCCAAGGCGTTGCAAAGTTTCGATAAATTGGCTGGTATCAAAGGTGCCCTGTTCCAGAAAAGAAGTCTCTATCGCCGAAAAGACAACTGGGCCAAAACTGGTGGGCTGCACTTCGGCTGTCACCTCGGCAGCCGCGGTGCTGTCCAGTGACAACAGGTTGTCTCCAGTGCCGACGAACTGGCCGACCTCGGCATCCATACTGGCGACGCGACCGCGAAACGGGGCCACGATGGTCGATTTTTCCAAGGCACGCTCTGCTTCCGCGAGCTCCGCTTGACGCACCAAAAGGGTTGCCCGCAACGCGTCCTCCTGAGCCGGATATAGCGCCAGCGTATTGGCCAGATCGGTGACCGAGGTTTGCTGCGCCAAAAGCGCTTTTTCCGCTGTATCTACAGTGGCCTGAGTGCCTGCGCCTCGCTCCAACAGGGATTGCACCCGCGCCAGCTCTGCGTCGGCCACTTCAAGAATACGGGTTTCGACCTTCAGCAGACGCTCTGAGTTTTCTTCCTGTCGGGCCAGCTCTGCCAGGTCGGCCTGAACTGCTGTGATATTGGCCAGGGTCTTTTGCCGCGACAGTTCATTGTCGGTCTGATCAATCTCGACTAGCACCGTGCCTTTTTCCACGATGCTACCGATATCCAACCCCGGCAAAACCCCGGTAACCCGCCCCTGGACCTCTGCGATGGCGGACCAGCTGTGCTCGGCGACCACCCGACCGAACCCCGTGGCTGTGGCAATGATCGCGCGCGGCTCCACGGGCGACACCCGAACCACCAATGCCGTCTCTGGTGGGGCAGCCCCTTCTGAGACCGGACGGGAGGTCATCCATATGAACCCCAGAACACCAAGTACAACAGGGGGAATAACAAGAAGGGGGCGAAGGTTCATCAAGGCTACTTTCTGACATTGGTCCAGCTCAGCGGGTGCCCAAGGTAAAAGAGCACCACAACCAGACACGGAACACCGGCGCGTTTCCGTCGGATATTGCGTCAGAATTTCAAAGAAGAATAGCGCTGTAATAATTTTGCCCGAAACCAGACCGCCAGACCGGTTTGTGCAGCTGCTCCCAGCGGCAGCTACCCGGCCAGACGGCTCAACAGCTCCAGCAGTTGTTTGCTGTCTTCCTGCGCCATCTGATCGCGCAACTGCAGATCCTGTTGCACCACATCTTCGCGGATCTGCAACATGCGCAGACGACCTAGATCCGTGAGCAACAGATTGATCTGGCGATGGTCCTCATCCGCGATCTGGCGATGCACCAACCCATCCGACACCATACGATCCACAAGCTTGCTCAGCGTCGGCGGATTGATCAAGGCCGCTTTGGCCAGCTCCCCCATGGTGAGGCGCGCATCGCCATCCAGCAGCTCCATCACCCGCCAGGCTTCAATCTGGACCCCGTGTTTTTTCAGACGCGCAGTCAACCCCTGCGCAACTTTGCGGTGCGCCGCCGCTAGGGCGTAGGAAATCTGCCTGTGAAATGGGCTGTCTTGAAGGGTCATGGATCTCACCTGAACGCTGACAGGTCGAATTTATTTGACTTGGAAAGTAATTTCAATTGCAATGTTGCGATCTCGGTCACTGTTTCGCGAAAACGGCCGCGAAAACGGGTTGAGGGGCCCTGGGCAGAATGACGCTGATGCAACCAAAAATGCCGATCGAGCTGGCGGATCTGCACAGCCGTAGCCATCTTGGCCGCAACGAAGCCTTTCGGGTTGCCCTGTTGATACCGCTCTGCGGCTCTGCCGGGATCTGGGCACCGTCTTGCATTTCCAGCGCCCAGGTCGCGGCCAAGGAGCTGAACGCCAGCGGTGGCATCGCCGGGCGCAAGGTTCAGCTGATCATGATTGACGCAGCACTCGAAGCCGAAGAACCCATCGAACAGGTGATCAACCGGCTGATCGACACCGCAGCAATTGACGCCATCGTCGGTATGCATATCAGCGCGGTCCGGCAACAGCTGAGCAAGGTCGTGCGCCAGCGGGTGCCCTATATCTACACGCCACTCTATGAGGGCGGTGAAACCACCGCCGGGCTCTATGCCATTGGCGAAACCCCGGCGGAACAGCTGCGCCCGGCCCTCACCCACCTGCAGCACACCTACCGCCCCAAATCCTGGGCCCTGATCGGCAACGATTATGTCTGGCCGCGCAGCTCGCATAGTTTTGCCAAATCCTGCCTGCAGGACATGGGGGCCGGTCTCGCTATGGAACGCTATGTTCCCTTTGGGCTGCGGCGGATGAATGCTCTGGTCGAAGAGCTGGCCAGTTCGGGTGCCGAGGCGGTTTTGCTGTCACTGGTGGGTCAGGACGCCGTTGATTTCAATCGCGCCTTTGGGCGGGCAGATCTGCATCGGCGCATGATCCGGCTGTCCTGCGCGCTCGAGGAAAACGGGCTTTTGGCCTGTGGCTCCGCCAATCTGCAGCGTCTGTTTTCGGCTTCGACCTATTTTGGCGTCCTGCCCACCGAGGCAAATGCCGCTTTCAAAGAGCGCTATTACGCCCTGCATGGCCCGCAGGCGCCGGTGCTCAATGCTCTGGGTCAGTCGACTTATGAGGGGGTGCATTATCTTGCGGGCCTGATCGGGGCGCATCCGGGGGTTTGGCAGCAAAAAGGCGCCCATGATCCGCTGCCGGTTGCGCATAAAAGCGGGCGCCACTTGGGCCATCAAACTGGCAACAGCCGTGCACCGGTCTATCTAGCACGGGCCGATGGACTTCAGTTTAACATCGTAAAAATGTTATAAATCATATCATTACAATTATTAATTTCCAATTCAAACATTTTACTTGAATTGGAAACTAAATTCTCCCACCGTTAGGTCAACCGGGCCCACTGCGCAATTGCATTGGGTCAGACAGGATTGGGAGGAACGGGTTTGATCTGGGCACTGGCACTTGTTGCATTCATTATCACGGCGCTGATTGGCATCTGGTTTCTACAGAATTTCTTCGCCAAGGCGAGCCTCGAGACAGCACTGGTACGCACCGGCTTAGGCGGTCGCCGCGTTCTCACGGATGGTGGCTGTATCGCCCTGCCGATCCTCCATCAGCTGCAGCGGGTGTCGATGCAAGCCACCGCATTGAACAGCACCCGAACAGGCCCGCAGGCGGTGTTGACCCGCGACCAGCTGCGCGCCGATATCGAGATGGAGTTTGAGCTGCGTGTCGCTCCGGAGGCCGACAGCATCGCCACCGCAGCCCAGGCGCTGGGTCACCGCATTGCCCGCAGCGGCGAGGCCATTTCCGAGGTTCTCGCAGGCCCGCTCAGCAATGCGATCCAGACACTGGCAGCCACCCGCAATCTGGACGAAATCCACCTGGACCGCGCCGGATTCACCAGTGGGGTCGCCGCTATGGTCGAGGATCAGGCAGCGCGGCTTGGCCTGACGCTGGTTTCCGCCTCGTTGGTGAGCGTCGATCAAAGCGATCTTGCGCAGATGAACGAAAACAACGCCTTCAACGCCAAAGGAATGCGCCATTTGGCAGAGCTGATCGCGGATGAGCGCAAGGCCCGTGTTGCCGCAGAAACCAGCGCTGAAATTGCCGTGCGGGAATATCGCCTGACACAGCATCAGCGCCAGTTGGAATTACACCAGGCAGAACGCGAGGCAGAAATCGCCCAGACGGAGCATCTCGCCCGAACCGAAGCTCTGGCCAATGCCCGCGCAGACGAAGCCCACGCCAGTGCCCGCCAGGATGCCGAAGCAGCTCGCATTGCGCAGGAACAGGCGACGAAAACAGCGCAGGTACACAGCGACGAGGCCTTGCGACAGGCAGAAATGGCCGCCCTTCTAACGCTGGAACAGGCCAAGATCGACACTGAAATCCAGCTGGCGCGCAAACGCACTGAGGAGGCCGAAGCGAAGGCTGCCGCAGAAGCCTCTCGGGCGCAGGTCATCCTGGCCGCCGAAGAAGTGCAGGCGCAAAAAGACCGGGCCATCAATACCCGCGAGCGTGAAATGGCCCTGATGCAGCAAGACAAAGACAGCGCGTTGGAGGCGGCCCGCGTCAAAAGCGATGTCGAAACATTACTGGCACGCGCCCAGGCCGATGCCAAAGCCAAGGCATCTGAGGCCGCAGCCACGCAGCAGGTGATGGAGGCCGAAGCCAAAGGCCGCGCCGCGCTTCACAGTGCTGAAAACGCCCTGAGCGATGCCGTGATCCGCATGCGTCTGGAAGAGCGCAAACTGGACCGGATGCCGGAAATCATGACCCAGATGATGAAACCCGTCGAGAAAATCGACTCGATCCGCATCAACCAGATCGGCGGTGTCGGTGGCATGGGTGGCCAGACCGGCACAGGCGGTACAGTCGAAGGCGTCGACGGAGCCTTTGGGGCAGCAATGGATCAGATCCTCGGCATGGCGGTGCGCCTGCCCGCGATGAAGCAGATGGGCGAAGAAATCGGTCTCGACTTTGACGCGAATCTTGCCGGGCGCACGGCGGATTATGCCAACCGCATCAGAGCCAAAGACACAAAGCCTGCTCCGCCCACTTCTGACAAACCCAAAGAGTGACGCCTAAAGTCACCCCTTTTTTTCCAACCCCCAACAGACCCTAACGGAGGATGATACCATGTCTCTGAACAGACGAAATTTCCTTGGCGCCGCTGCGGCGCTCACGGCCAGCCCACTACTGCCGCGCGCAGCTTTTGCCGCAGACAGCATCAAACTGGGGGCCATTCACGACACCTCTGGCATCTTTGATGCCTACGGCAAACCGATGGATCAGGCCGTGCGCCTGGCGGTACAAGAGATCAATGCCGCCGGGGGGATCCTTGGCCGCGAGGTCGAGGTTTTTGCCTATGACACCCAATCCGACATGGCGCTCTATTCGCAATATGGTCAACAGCTGACCCGTCAGGATCGCGTCGATGTGGTGCATGGTGGTATCTTGTCTGCCTCGCGCGAGGCGATCCGCCAGACCATGCGCAAGACCAAAACCCCCTATTTCTACAACGTGCTCTATGAAGGCGGCGTCTGCGATCGCAACATCTTCATCAATGGCGTCACCCCGGCGCAGCAGGTCGAAGCCCTGGTGCCCTATGCCATGGGCAAAGCGGCCGGCAAAAAAGTCTATATTCTTGCGGCTGATTACAACTACGGCCAGATCACCGCGCGCTGGATCCAGAAATTTGTTGCCGACAATGGCGGCGAAGTTGTCGGCACTGACTTCTTCCCACTGGACGTCAGCGACTTTGGCTCCACCCTGGCCAAAATCCAGGGCGCGGCGCCGGATCTGGTGATCGCCCCACTCGTAGGCGGCGCACATCTAAGCTTCTTCCGTCAATGGGCTGCCGCTGGCATGAAGGGCAAAATCCCGCTGGCCTCGACCACGCTGGGGGTTGGCAACGAGCAAAAGGTGCTGACTGCCGAAGAAGGGGACGGCATCATGGTCGCCTATAACTACAGCCAGGAACTGGACACACCCGCCAACACCGCCTTCAAGGCGGCCTGGGCTAAAGCCTATGGCAGCAGCGACAACATCCATGAAACAGCCGTGTCGACCTATCAGGGCGTCAAGACCTGGGCCAAAGCCGTGGATATGGCGGGCTCGCTGGATCGTGACGCATTGATCGCAGCGATGGAGAGCGGCATCTCGATCGATGGGCCCAGCGGCAAGATCACCGTGGATGCCAAAACCCATCATGCGGTGCTTGACGTGCATCTGATGGAGTTCAAGGGTCAGAAGATGCAGGTGATCGAAACCCTGCCGCAGCGCCAGCCGATTGACACGCAGGCGGTCTGCGATCTGGGCACCAATCCCAATGACAACACCCAATACGAAATCCAGATCTGACGCCCGCTGTCACATGCATCAGGTCAGGGCAGCATCAAGCGGCCCTGACCAAAACGGGGAACGTATAGGAAGACTGGCACAATTATGGATCTCAGTTTCGTCATCTTGATAGAAATGCTTTATGCCGTGGCCACGCTGGTGCTGATCAGCGCCGGGCTAGCGGTGGTTTTTGGCATGATGAAGGTCATCAACCTCGCCCATGGTGAATTCATGATGCTGGGCGGCTATGCCACCATCACAGCGACCAGCCTGGGGGTGAATGTCTTTGTTGCGATGCTGGTGATTGCGCCCCTGATCGTCGGCCTGATCGGGCTGGTGGTCGAACGCCTGGTGATCCGCCATCTTTATGGACGTTTGGTGGATACCATGCTGGCGACCTGGGGGCTGAGCCTGTTTTTCATCGGGGCCGCCACGATGATCTTTGGCAATACAACCACCGGGATTTCCACCCCGATCCCCGGTTTTGCCGTCGGAGCCTATCAGATCAACGGCTACAATTTCTTTATCATTCTGGTCGCCATCGCGTTGGTGCTGGCGCTTTTGGCGGTGCTCAAAGGATCACGCGCCGGGCTTATTGCCCGTGGGGCCATGCAGCGTTCTGATATGGCCGCCGCCTTGGGCTACAGCCCTGACCGCATCTATATGGCGACGTTTTTCTGCGGCTCGGCCCTGTCCGGGCTGGCGGGCGCTGTGCTGGCGCCCTTGGTGGGCCTCGTGCCGACCTCGGGCGGAGCCTATATCGCCAAATCATTCATCACCGTGATCGCGGGCGGGCCTGCCTTGATTGCCGGGCTGATCAGCTCTGCCACCTCCTTTGGGATTGTCAGTCAGATCTTCACCTTTGCGGTATCGCCGGTGATGGGAGAGGTCGCCCTGCTGGTCGCCGCCGTCATCCTGCTGCGCCTGATGCCCCAGGGGATCACCAGCCGTTTCTTCAAGGGAAAGCTCTGATGCACCGCTCTGCGAAACAAGAGACCCTGACGACGCTAACCGTCGCCGCAGGGCTGATCTGGCTGATGCCGATGCTGATTGGCACCTACACGCTGACCGTTCTGGTGATCTACGGGATGCTGGGGTTGAGCCTGGGCCTGATCTGGGGCTTTGGCGGTATCTTATGCTTTGGTCAAGCTGCCTTCTTTGGGCTGGGCGCCTATACCTATGCCATCGCCGCAATCAATATCGGCGAAAGCACCCTGCCGATGCTGCTGGCCGTACTCGTGCCTGCCGGGTTTGCGCTGCTGCTTGGGGCGATGATGTTTTACGGGCGGCTCACGGATGTCTATCTCGGGGTGATCACCCTGGTTGTGACCCTGATCCTGTTCAAATTCATCAACTCCACCGCCGCGCCGCATTACAAGATCGGTTCCGCGCGTCTGGGTGGGTTCAACGGTATCCCGGGCTTTCAGACCCTCAACGTGCCCGGCGACCCTGATGCCTATATCTGGGGGGACGCATATTTCTACCTTTGTGCACTGACACTGGTGCTGGTCTATCTTCTGGTCAGTTGGCTTTTACGCTCCAGCTTTGGCCGCGTCGCACTGGGCATTCGCGAAAACGAGACCCGCATGTCCCTGATGGGCTATGATGTGGCGGCGCGAAAAACCGTTCTTTTTGCCATTGGCGGCGGCATCGCAGGCCTTGCAGGCGCGCTGTTTGCCAACTGGGGCGAGATCGTCACACCGGGTCTGTTTTCGCTGGGCCAATCCGCCGAGATCATCATCTGGTGCATCGTTGGTGGCCTTGGCACCCGTTTTGGGCCGGTGTTGGGGGCTGCAGGTCTGGCCTATATGAAATTCCTTCTGGGCCAGCAAAGCCTGGTGGACAACACGCTGATTACCGGCCTCATTCTGGTGCTGTTTGTGCTGTTCCTGCCCAAGGGCCTGCTGCCTGCCCTGACGCAACTGTGGCGCGCCAGCATTGGCCGCAGCCGTTTTGGCCGCAAACCCCAAAACCGCCGCATGAGGAGATCCAACCATGGCTGAAACCGTGCTTGAAACCCGTGGCCTCACCATGCGCTTTGGCGGTGTGGTGGCCAGCAATAACGTCGATTTTAAACTGCAATCGCGCGAGTTGCGCTGCCTGATTGGCCCCAATGGGGCGGGAAAATCCACATTCTTCAAATGCGTCAGTGGCCTACTCACCCCTAGCGAAGGCCACATTTACATGCGCGGCCAAGAGGTCACCGGCTGGCAGCCGCATCAGATCGCGGCCCTTGGCGTGGGGATCAAAACCCAGACGCCCAATGTGATGGATGCACTCACAGTGTTTGAAAACATCTGGCTCGCCGCCCGCCGGTTCCATGATGTGGCCGAGGCCACGGCGCGCACCGATGCGATGATTGCACGTCTGGCGCTGGGGCCGATTGCGCGCACGGATGTGGGCATGCTGGCCCATGGCGAGCGTCAAAGGGTGGAGCTGGGACTGGTGGCCGTGGGCGATCCCTGGCTGGTGCTGCTGGACGAGCCCGCAGCGGGCATGAGCGCTGAAGACGTCGCCCGCATGAGCGAGATCATCCATGACCTCACCCGCACTGCCGCCGTGGTGATTGTCGAACATGACATGCAGTTTATCCGCGCCATCGCCGAGACTGTGACGGTGTTTCATCAGGGCTCAGTGCTGATGGAAGACCACGTTGATCGCGTCATGGCGGATGCCACCCTGCGCGCTGTCTATCTTGGAAAGAAAGGCTGACCATGGGTGATGATCCTCAAACCCTGCTCACAGTAAATGCGCTCTCGGGGGGCTATGGGCGGGTGCCGATCCTGCATGACATCAGCTTTGATCTGGCCGAAGGCGAAGTTGTTGGCGTACTCGGCCACAATGGTATGGGCAAAACCACGTTGCTCAAGACCTTGATGGGATTTTTACCCGCCAGCACCGGACAGATCCGCTACCACCAAACCGAGATCACAACCCTGTCGGTGTTTGATCGCGCCGGTCTGGGGCTTGGCTATGTGCCACAAGGGCGGGGGATTTTTCCGCAATTGTCAGTCCGCGACAATCTGCGCTTTGCCTGGCAGCCCTATTCCGGCGGCACCGAGGCCGAGGTGATGGAAGCCGTTTTGGCAGATTTTTCCCGCCTGAAACCCCTGTTGGGCCGCGAGGGCGGCGCCCTTTCGGGCGGTGAACAGCAGCTTTTGTCGCTGGCGCGCTGCCTGATGGGCGATCCTGATCTGTTGCTGCTGGATGAGCCTACCGAAGGCATCCAGCCCTCGATCATCGAAGAAATGTCCGAAACGCTCAACGCGCTGCGTGCCAGCCGGGGCCTGTCGATCCTGCTGGTCGAGCAGAATTTCGACTTTATCGCTGATCTGTCAGACCGAGTGCTGGTGCTGGAACGGGGCCGTCTGACAGGTGCGCTCAGCCGCGATGAGCTGCACGATCAGTCAAAGGTCGACCAGTTCCTGGGCTTTGGTGCCGCGCGTGCCACGCGGGGCACTTCTGATCTTACAGCCTCCGGATCTCAACAGCAGCCCAAACCGCAACACCCCTCATTGACCCAGCCCTCACAGAATGAACAACCTCCACAGCCCCAGCCCTCCAGGATGACCGCCATGACAATCAAACGCCCCACCTTGAGCCAGATGCGTCAGATGGCCGACCGTTTTGGCATGAATCTGACGGATGCGGACCTGTCAGAATACGCCGAGCTGATGGAGCCCTACATCCAGTCCTACGACCGGTTGGACGCCATGCCCGACAACCTGCCCGAAGTCCGCTATCCGCGCAGCCCCGGCCATTTCCCCAGCCCGACGGAAAACCCGCTGAACGCCTGGTATGTGAAAACCGAAGTGCGCGGTGCCCCTGATGGACCATTGCGCGGCAAACGCGTCGCGCTGAAAGACACAGTCTGCCTGGCCGGTGTTCCGATGATGAATGGCTCCTCCATCATGGAGGGCTACACGCCCGAGATCGACGCCACCATCGTCACCCGCATGCTGGATGCAGGTGCTGTGATCGCAGGCAAGGCCCACTGCGAGAACTTCTGCCTGTCGGGAGGTTCACACACCAATGCCAAAGGCCCGATTCATAACCCCTGGAAACGTGGCTATATGGCGGGTGGGTCGTCTGGTGGGTCTGCGGCCCTGGTTGCGACTGGCGAGGTGGACATGGCAATCGCCGGCGATCAGGGCGGCTCCATCCGTATTCCCAGCTCCAACTGCGGCGTTTATGGCATGAAACCCACCCACGGGCTGGTGCCTTATACCGGCGTGATGCCGGTGGAGCAGACCATCGACCACGTCGGCCCTGTGTCGCGTACCGTAGCCGACAACGCGTTGCTGCTCGAAGTGCTTTCTGGCGAAGACGGGCTGGATCCACGACAGTACAACCCCCAAACCTACCGCTACACCGAGGCCCTGGGGCGCGGTGCACAGGGATTGCGCATCGGCATCCTGAAAGAAGGATTTGGCCATGAGGTCAGCGAAGCTGATGTAGATGCCAAAGTCATGCAGGCCGGCGAGCGGTTTCGCGACCTTGGCGCGCGGGTCGAAGAGGTCTCGATCCCGGAACATTTCACCGCCATTGACGCCTGGACCGCCATCACACTGGAAGGCATGCAGGACCATATGATGTGGGGCAACTCTGGCGGCAGCAATTACCGCGGTTTGTTCCTGCCCTCGATGACCGATCACATGGCGCAGTGGCGCAATCGCGCAGATGAGCTGAGCGCCTCGCTGAAGGTCAGCATGTTTGTCGGAGAATTCTTCCAAACCCAGTATCGCGGCCGCTTCTACGGCAAGGGCCAGAACATCATGCGACTGGTCAATGAACGCTATCTGGCAGCCCTCAAGCAATATGACCTGCTTTTGATGCCAACTGTGCCGATGAAACCCCAGGAGATCCCGCCTGCCGACTGCTCGATCAGTCTCTATGTGCAGCGGGCCTTTGAAATGGTCGCCAATACCGCCCCCTTCAATGGAGGCCTGCCTGCAATGAATGTGCCCTGCGGTTTTCTGGAGGGGCTGCCCATCGGCATGATGCTTGTGGGGCCGCACTACGGCGAGATGAAGATCTATCAGGCGGCACATGCCTTTGAACAAAGCGGCGACTGGCGTGACATGTAATTGAGGGAGCAGCGAAGATGAGCATTCTGAACGAAAGCCTGGCCGACAGGGTCGCCCTGTTTGGCGGCCCATCAGCAGACGATGCTGAAACCCTGCTGCCGCAAAACGGGATGTCCTATCTCCAAGGCCCCAAAACGCCACCGCTCAGCTATTCAACCATTCCGCAGTTGCTGCGCGATGCCGTGTCCCGTTTTGGCCCGCGCGAGGCTCTGGTATTTGCACAGCAGGAGCGCCGACTCAGCTACTATGATCTGGACCGCGCGGTCGACCAGCTCGCCGCCGGGTTTCTTGCGCTGGGGCTGACCAAGGGCGACCGTCTGGGTATTTGGTCGCCCAACCGGCTGGAATGGGTGCTCACGCAGTTTGCCACCGCCCGGATCGGCATCATTCTGGTCAATATCAATCCCGCCTATCGCCTGGCAGAGCTGGACTACGCCCTGAACAAAAGCGGCTGTGTTGCCCTGATCCTGGCGCCAAGTTTCAAAAGTTCCAACTACCTGCAAATGATACAGGAGCTTGCCCCGGAGCTTGCCAGCTGCAAACCCGGCGCCCTTCACAGTGCTAGACTACCAGCCCTGCGCCACGTGGTGGTTATGCAGGGGGAGGACAGCGATACTCCGGGAGGTGTCTGGCCGGGAGGTGTCTGGAGTTTTGACCAGCTCAGCGCATTGGGCGGCCCGGCACAACAGTTGCGCCTGCCCGAGATCGACCAAAAGCTTTCGCCGGATGATGCCATCAACATCCAGTTCACCTCCGGCACCACTGGCAGCCCCAAAGGCGCCACGCTCAGCCACTACAATATCGTCAATAATGCGCGCTTTGTGACTGGTCGTATCCGGTTGAGCGAAGAGGATCGTCTCGCCCTTCCGGTGCCGCTCTATCATTGTTTTGGCATGGTGATGGGGGTCCTGGGGGCGGTCAGCAAAGGCGCCACCATGGTGTTTCCCGGCGAAGGCTTTGACGCGGCACAGGTGCTTGATTGTCTCGAGAACGAGAAATGCAGCGCGCTCTATGGTGTGCCCACCATGTTTGTCGCCATGTTGCAGGAACTGGACCGCAGCCCGCGCGACCTCACCAGCCTGCGCACCGGCATCATGGCCGGCGCCCCCTGCCCGATTGATGTCATGCGACGGGTGAGCCGCGATATGAACATGAAAGAGGTGACGATCTGCTACGGTATGACCGAAACTGCGCCCGTCTCTTTCCAGAGCTTCACCGAAGACCCGCTGGACCGGCGCTGTGAAACGGTTGGCCGCATCCATCCCCATCTAGAGGTCAAGCTGGTCGATGCCAAAGGCCAGATTGTGTCGGTCGGCCAGCCCGGGGAGCTCTGCACACGGGGTTATTCGGTGATGAAATCTTACTGGCAGGATCCCGATACCACGAGTGCCAGCATTCGTGATGGCTGGATGCATACCGGCGATCTGGCGGTTCTGGATGCAGACGGGTATTGTACCATCACGGGGCGTATCAAAGACATGATTATCCGTGGTGGTGAAAACATCGCCCCCCGCGAGGTCGAAGATTTCCTGTCCAGCCATCCAAAGGTCAGCGCGGTACAGGTTTTTGGCATTTCAGATGCCACTTACGGCGAAGAGGTCTGCGCCTGGGTGGTCGGCCACACCGGTGAGACGCTCACGACAGAAGAGCTGTCGCGGTTTTGCCAGGGACAAATCACCCATTTCAAAATTCCACGCAAGATTCGTATCGTTTTAGAGCTGCCGATGACAATAACCGGAAAGCCTCAAAAATTTTTGATGCGTCAACAGGAGGAAAAACTCCAAAAAGAGGCTCGTCAAACGCCTGAAAACCGGGAGTGATTTCGACCTTCTCGCCCCCTCTTGAAATGCCTGCCAAATGCTTGAGTAGTAAAGAAAAATTCTATAGATAGTTTTGAAAAAACCAATAAATTCAACTAATTGAATGTGGTATCTGAGGTACAGGAAATGCGTTTTTCAGCGCAGAAATCTATTCAAATGCCAATTTCATGACTCAGGTCAATTCCCTTGCCAACGTGCCTGCGTAGGGTCAGCCTTGAACCTGTAACGATTCTGGCGTGTTGATGCCCCAAGTACTGCGACATAAACTTTTACCATGCGACGGATTTTTCCGGCGCCTTGTGGGATGTGTCACAGTCATATTCTTAGCGGTACAGATTCTGCTCCCTGGTGTCGGCAAAGCACAGACTGCCGAAACCTGGATTGAGATCTGCAGCGAATTTGGCGCCATTGAGATCAAGATCACCGAAGATGTAAACAGTGACAGCGCCAGTAGTGACCAGTCCGAGAATTGCCCGGATTGCGATATCTGCCTGATGTGTACTGCGCAGAATGACCAGGCACGCCTGACATCGTTTTCCGCATCTCGCTTGGTCCTGCCAAAAACCCTCGCAGGTCAGATGCGGCCGATACAAGTGGGGTCAAATCCCGCGCAATTCTGGCATGATGGCCGCGGACCTCCGCGTCTGAACATAGATAAAATGGCACGCGCATGCGGCGCGTCCATGGCGACCACTCAATTTAGGGAGGAGGCGCCGTGGACATGATGCGCACCCTTCGCGGCTGGTTCACAGCCCTGCTATTCTCTCTCGCTGCGGCTCTCGCCGCCCCGAGCTCGGCCCAGGCAGATAGCCTCGCCTCCTTCCTCACTGACCTCACACCAGAAGAGCTCTATCCCGGCGCCGATGCCTTTGGCCCGATCCGTGCCGATGTCCCTGTCGCACCGATCCTCAAGGATGGTGAGACCCTCGGCTATGCCTTCCTGACCTCGGATTTTGTTGGCACAACCGGCTATTCCGGCAAGCCAATCCACGTGGTCGCTGGCATTGATACCGACGCAGTGCTGACGGGCGTCAAACTGGTGAAACACTCCGAGCCAATCGTTCTGATCGGTATTCCCAACTCCAAGATGGTGGCGCTGACCGAAAGCTACGCAGGGCTTGACCTTAAAGCCGAGGCCGCAACCGGCGGCGAGGCGCATGATCTCGACATCATCTCGGGCGCCACCGTCACTATCATGATTATTGATGACAGTCTGGTGCGCGGCGGTATCAAGGTCTCTCGCGCTTTGGGTCTGGGTGGATTGTCTCCAAATGTCGCCGATGGCCCCAAGCGCGAAGTCGATATGGCCCAGCGCGAAATTCTAGACTGGCACACCATGGCAGGCGACGGAACAACCCGACGCATGACTTTGGACATCGGCCAGATCAATGCCGCCTTTGAGGAAACCGGCGACGCCCGTGCTATCAAACGCCCTGAACCGGGTGAGCCCGATGACACCTATATTGACATGCATGTGGCGCTGGTCTCTGTGCCCTCCATCGGCCTCAGCCTGCTGGGTGAAGCCGAATACACCAACCTGACCGACTGGCTGGAAGAGGGTGAACAGGCCATTCTGGTGTTGGGTCGCGGCGTCTACAGCTTCAAAGGATCGGGGTATGTGCGTGGCGGTATCTTTGACCGTATTCAGCTGATCCAGGGCGACAATTCGGTCCGTTTCTTTGACAAGCAACAGCGGCGTCTGGGGGAGCTTGCCACGGATGACAGTCCCAGCTTTGCAGAGCTCGATATCTTCAAGATCCCTGCAAATTCTGAATTCGATCCCGCAGAACCCTTCCGCCTGCAGCTGTTGGCGCAGCGCGTTGTAGGTGCCATCGACAAGACCTTTTTGACCTTTGATCTGGGCTATAAGCTGCCGGAACAGTACCTACTACCTGTGGCGGCAGCCCCTGTGATTGTCGACAGTGCAACCGACGAGGCTGCCGCAAAATCGGCACTCTGGCAGCGGATCTGGCGCGACAAACAGGTCGAAATCGCAATCCTGGGCGTCATGCTGTTGGTGCTGACCGCAACCTTCTTCTTTCAGTTCCAAGCGACCATGAATGCCCGCACCTTCTACTGGTTCCGCATCGGCTATCTCAGCTTTACGCTGGTGTTTCTGGGCTGGTACGCCAATGCGCAGCTTTCCGTGGTCAACCTAATGGCGCTGGCAGGCAGCTTGCGCTCTGGGTTCACCTGGGATGCCTTCCTGATGGATCCGCTGGTCTTTATCCAATGGTTCGCCATCGCCGCTGCCCTGCTGTTCTGGGGCCGGGGTGCCTATTGCGGCTGGCTGTGCCCCTTTGGCGCGCTGCAAGAGCTGACAAACAAGCTGGCGCGTGCGCTCAAAGTTCCACAATGGACCCTGCCCTGGGGTCTGCATGAGCGCCTCTGGCCGGTGAAATACATGATCTTCCTTGGTCTGTTTGGGCTTTCCATGGTGTCGATGCCGCTGGCAGAAACCTATGCCGAGGTTGAGCCCTTCAAGACCGCGATCATTCTGAAATTCGTGCGCGACTGGCCCTTTGTGGTCTTCGCCCTGCTTCTGCTGCTCGCTGGTCTGTTTGTCGAACGGTTCTACTGCCGCTACCTCTGCCCGCTGGGTGGTGCGCTGGCGATCCCCGCACGGATCCGCATGTTTGACTGGCTCAAACGCTACAAGGAGTGCGGCAGCCCCTGTCAGACCTGCGCCAATGAATGCCCCGTTCAGGCCATCCACCCCACCGGTGAAATCAACCCGAATGAGTGCGTCAACTGCCTGCACTGTCAGGTTCTCTACCAGTCCGAGACCAAATGCCCGGTGGTGATCAAGCAGATCAAACGCCGCGCCAAGACCGGCACTCCCGGTCCTGACCTCAACATTGGCCGCCCCCCGGCCAATCATCCCAACGCGAACTAGACACCTGTTTCCCAAAGGAGGACATCATGTCTGAAGAAGTGAAAAACAACCTCTCCGTCACCCGACGCGGCCTGTTGGGCGCTACCGCCACCGGCGCAGCGCTTGCCGCCACCGGCGTCGGCACCTCGATGATGAGCGCCAGCCCGGCCAAAGCCTCGGGCAATGAAGCCAGCTTGGCCCCCGGCGAGTTGGACGAATACTACGGCTTCTGGTCCTCCGGTCAGACCGGCGAGCTGCGCATTCTTGGTGTGCCTTCGATGCGCGAATTCATGCGCATCCCGGTGTTCAACCGCTGCTCTGCCACCGGCTGGGGCCAGACCAACGAGTCGATGAAGATCCTCACCGAAGGCCTGCTGCCCGAAACCAAGGAATTCCTTGCCGCCAATGGCAAGCAGACCTACGACAACGGTGATTTGCACCACCCTCACATGTCTTTCACTGATGGCGCCTATGACGGTCGCTTCATCTTTATGAATGACAAGGCCAACACCCGCGTCGCCCGTGTACGCTGTGACGTGATGAAATGCGACAAGATCATCGAGATCCCCAACGCCCATGACATCCACGGCATGCGGCCACAGAAATACCCGCGCACCGGCTATGTTTTTGCCAACGGCGAACACGAAGCACCACTGGTCAACGACGGCAAGATCCTGGATGAACCTTCGGAATATGTGAACATCTTCACCGCCATCGACGGCGACGAGATGGAAGTGGCCTGGCAGGTGATCGTCTCGGGCAACCTCGACAACACCGACTGTGACTATCAGGGCAAATATGCCTTCTCGACCTCCTACAACTCGGAAATGGGCACCAACCTGGCCGAGATGACCGAGAACGAGATGGACCACGTTGTTGTCTTCAACCTGAAAGAAATCGAAAAAGGCATCGAGGCCGGCGATTTCCAGGAGCTGAAAGGCGTCAAGGTTGTGGATGGCCGCAAGGGTGCGGGCAACAAATATACCCGCTACATCCCGATCCCCAACTCGCCGCACGGCGTGAACGCGGCCCCCGACAAGCGTCACATCATGATCAATGGTAAGCTGTCGCCCACCGTTTCGGTGATCGACGTTGAAAAAGTCGATGCCCTGTTCAACGACGACGCCGATCCGCGCTCTGCCATCGTGGCAGAACCCGAGCTGGGTCTTGGCCCACTTCACACGGCATTCGACAACAAGGGCCGCGCCTATACCACTCTGTTCCTCGACAGCCAGGTGGTGAAATGGGACATCGCAAAAGCGATTGAAGCCTATGCCGGTGGCGACGCCGATCCGATCCTTGAAAAGATCGACGTGCACTACCAGCCAGGCCACAACTCCACCTCGATGGGGGAAACCTCCGAGGCGGATGGCAAATGGCTGATTTCGATGAACAAGTTCTCGAAAGATAGGTTCCTCAACGTTGGCCCGCTGAAGCCCGAGAACGAGCAGCTGATCGATATCTCTGGCGACACGATGAAAATCGTCCACGATGGTCCGACCTTTGCCGAACCCCACGACAGCATCATCGTGCACCGCTCCAAAGTGAACCCGGTCAATGTCTGGGATCGTAACGATCCGATGTGGGCCGATGCCCGTGTTCAGGCCGAGGCCGATGGTGTTGATCTGGACGACTATCAAGACACCATCATCCGTGATGGCAACAAGGTCCGCGTCTATATGTCGAGCCAGGCGCCGAACTTCAGCCTCGAGAAGTTCACCGTCAAACAGGGCGATGAGGTCACCGTCTTTGTCACCAACCTGGATGACATCGACGACCTGACCCACGGCTTCTGTATGGCCAACTTTGGTGTCGCTATGGAAGTTGGCCCACAAGCGACTGCTTCGGTGACCTTTGTGGCCGAACGTCCTGGCGTGCACTGGTACTACTGCCAGTGGTTCTGCCACGCGCTGCACATGGAAATGCGCGGCCGGATGTTCGTAGAGCCTCGGGGGGCCTAAGATGCGCTGGCTCCTGCTTACTGCAGCTCTGTTGATCGGTGGCGGCGCAAATGCCGCCGATTGGCAGGTCCCCAATCAGGCGGGGGCCATCGCGGACGCGCTTGCGCGGGCGGCAGACGGGGATAGCCTCCGTCTGGCGCCTGGCACCTATTTTGAAAACCTGACCCTGGATCGTCCGGTCACACTGGATGGTCAGGGCCATGCCATCATCGATGGCAGCAATTCCGGCAGCACCATTACCGTATCCGGCCCCGGTGTGATCGTTCAGGGGCTGACCGTTCGGGGGTCTGGCTCGGATCATCAAACCATCGACAGCGGCATTCAGCTGACAAAAACTGCCAAGGCGCCAGTGATCCGCGACAATATCCTGCTCGGCAATCTCTACGGTGTCGATATCCACGGCGCGCGCGACGCGCTGGTTTCTGGCAATGTCATCGAGGGCAGACAAGACCGCCACATGAACATGCGCGGCAACGGCGTCTATGTCTGGAACGCACCCGGTGCCATTGTTGAAGGCAATGATATCCGCTGGGGGCGCGACGGCGTCTTTGTAAATTCTTCCAAACGCAATATCTTCCGCGACAACCTGTTTCGCGATCTGCGCTTTGCTGTGCACTACATGTATGCCGACAATTCCGAAGTCACCGGCAATGTCTCGATCGGCAACCACCTGGGCTACGCGGTGATGTTCTCTACCCGCGTCAAGGTGATGAACAATGTCTCGTTCAATGACCGCGACCACGGCGTCATGCTGAACTACACCAACAAGGGTGTGATCAGCGGCAACTACGTCAAAGGTGCGAAAAACAAATGCACTTTTCTCTATAACGCGCACAAGAACGACTTCTCCGACAACTGGTTTCAGGGCTGCGGAATCGGCATCCACTTTACCGCCGGCAGCGAAGGCAACCGCATGGTTGGCAATGCCTTTGTCGGCAATCGCCACCAGGTAAAATATGTCGCTTCTAAATGGGTCGAATGGTCCGAAGATGGCCGCGGCAACTACTGGTCCGACAATGCAGGCTTTGATGTCGATGGCGATGGCATTGGCGACACGCCCTATCGTCCCAATGACAGCATGGATCACGTGCTCTGGACCCAGCCTGCCGCCAAAATGTTGATGGGCTCCCCGGCTGTGCAGCTGGTGCGGTGGTCGCAATCGACCTTCCCCGCCCTACTTCCTGGTGGCGTGATTGACAGCAACCCCCTGATGCGACCCGCAAAGCCCGCAGTCGCCACAAAGGTTGAGAATGATGGATAATACAGACGGCAACCCGGTCCTGAAGATCACTGGCCTCGACAAGTTTCGCGGCAAGACACAGGTTCTGCACGGGGTAGATCTCAGCGTGAAGCCCGGTGAACGCTTGGCGCTTTTGGGTCACAACGGTGCCGGCAAATCCACCCTGATCAAAGCGGTTCTGGGTCTGATCCAGACCGAAGGCGGCACAATCAGTATCTGTGGCGCAAACCCCGGCAGCGAATCCGCCCGCACAGACACGGCCTTTTTGCCCGAAGCAGTCAGCTTTCACCCAGCCCTCACCGGGCATGAACAACTGGCAATGTTTGCACGGCTTTCAGGCGAAAAGCCCGACATCAAGAGCCTGCTGCAGCGCGTTGGACTGGCCGATGCCATGCATCGCCGCATCGGAGCCTATTCCAAGGGTATGCGACAGCGCCTGGGTCTCGCACAGGTTTTGCTGGGCCGCCCGAAACTGGCGCTTCTGGATGAGCCGACAAGTGGGCTGGATCCGATTTCGCGCCAGGACCTTTATGCCATCATCGATGAGCTGGCCGGTAATGGCACCGCCGTTTTGATCGCCTCTCACGCGCTAACCGAGGTGGAGGCGCGTACTGATCGTATCGCCATCCTGCGTCATGGCGTGAAGGTGGCCGATGACACTCTGGCCGATCTGTCCAAAAAAGCCGGTCTGCCGGTGAAACTGCGCATCCGTGCTGCCGAGTCTCATGCCGACCAGATCGCACAACAAACCGGCGGGCGGCGCATTAATGGCGCCTCAGTCGAAATCCTTTGCGCCCCACAAGACAAGATGGCCGAGCTCCGCCGCATTGCGGCCCTGGGTGATGTGGTGGTCGATATCGACATGGTGCCGCCGCGACTGGAAGACCTGTATCGCCACTATTCCAATGAGGAGCTGAACTGATGCGTATCCTCGCAATTTTTCGCGGTGAAATGTTGATCCTGCGCCGCAACCTGTGGATCTTTATGGCCACGCTGATCATGCTGGCCTTTGCTCTGGCGCTATCTTTTGCCGGCTCTGCCCCTACCGGGACGCTGGGCGTTGATATGCTCACGGTTTCTGTGGCCTCAATGACGACACTCTCGGTTTATCTTGCGCCTTTGCTGGCGCTGATGATGGGGTTTGACGCGGTGTCCGGCGACCGGGATCGCGGCAGTCTTGCGCTTTTGCTGACCTATCCCGCCGGCCGTGGCGAAATCCTGGCGGGCAAGTTTCTGGCCCATATTGCGGCCCTGACCATTGCCATGGTGATTGGGTTCGGGGCCGCCGGGGTGATCGCTGCCTGGTTTGGCGGAGCGGGGGCAAACAGCCTGCTGGCGCTGGCGCGCCTGGTGACCACCTCCATCATTCTGGGCGCGGTCTTCCTGGTGTTAGGCTACACGCTTTCGGCTCTGGCAGGCAGCACCACCGCCGCCGCCGGGCTGTCGGCCGGGTTGTGGCTGGTCTTTGTTGTTCTCTATGATTTGGCGCTGCTGGGCGCAGTCGTCATGGACAGTGATGGCACCTTTACCCAGAGCATCTTTCCCTGGGTGATGGTGGCCAATCCGGCAGACGCGTTCCGGCTGTGGAATATTGCGGCCTCCGAATCCGTTGCACTCTCCAGCGGCATGGCTGGGGCTGCCGCTGCCCTGCCCGGCTGGGCCGCACCGCTATCACTGCTGGCCTGGCCGGTCCTCGGCTTTCTGCTCGCCCGCGCGGCCTTTCGAAAGGTGGAACCATGAAACGTTTGAACCTCTTGGCAGCTCTGACCTGTTCCGTGCTGGCGCTCACCGCCTGCAAGGAAGAAGAGGCCGCCCTGCCCCCGCTCCCGGTGGAGCTGACGCAGACCGCCCTCAGCTATTTTTGCCAGATGAACATTGCTGAACACGGCGGCCCAAAGGGTCAAATCCATCTGAGCGGCTTTCCGGCGCCGCTGTTTTTTGCCCAGGTGCGCGATCTTGTTGCCTATCTGAAAGGGCCTGAACGCGAGGCCGACATCACCGCGATCTATGTCAGTGACATGGGGGTAGCCCCCAGCTGGGCCGCGCCTGGTACTGACAATTGGATCGCCGCAGACGAGGCCTTCTTTGTCATAGACAGCAACGTCGCAGGCGGCATGGGCGCGCCAGAAATCGTACCTTTTGCCCACGCCTCTGATGCTGAAAAATTTGCAGCCCGCTATGGCGGCCATGTCACATCGCTGGCGGATATTCCCATGGAAACCGCGCTGGGTCCGGTAGATCTGGATCAAAAATTGGAGACCCCCTCATGATCACTCCCGTGAATGCCGCCCTGTCCCGCCGCCGGTTTCTCAGCATTTCGGCTGCCACTGTCGCCGCAGGCCCTGCTCTGGCTACTACGCAACCATCCGCAAAGTGGCAGGGCCGTGCCATGGGGGCACCGGCCCAGATGCAGATCACTGGCATGGATCAAACCCAGGCCGCGCCGACCTTTGCCCGGATCGAGGCCGAGCTGGAGCGCCTTGAACAGATCTTCAGCCTGTTTCATCCGCAGTCGCAGCTGGCCCGGCTGAATAGCACGGGCCAGCTTGCCGCTCCGGCACCGGAACTTCTGGATGTGCTGAGCCTCTCGGCCAGCCTGAATGCAGCCAGCGAAGGAGCCTTTGATCCCACCGTTCAGCCAGTTTGGCAGGCCCTCGCCCTTGGACAGCCCGCAGATGCGACATCCACGGGCTGGCGGCATTTGCGATTTGACAGCACAGAGGTGCGCATGCTGCGCCCCGACATGGCCCTGACCCTGAACGGTATCGCCCAGGGTTTCATCACCGACCGGATCGCCGACCTGCTGCGTGCCGAAGGGCTGCGCGATGTCCTGCTGGATATGGGCGAGGTAGCCGCCTTGGGCCAACGTCCTGATGGTGACGACTGGCAGGTTGGCGTCATTGCCCCGGGTGGGGATTTGCGCCACAGGCTGACACTTTCGGATCGTGCGCTGGCGACCTCGGCGGCGGCGGGAACGCGGGTCGGGGCGGGCTCTGAAACAGGCGTAGGGCAAAGCCATATCCTTGACCCCCGCACCGGACATGGCGCGGACCTGTCCCGCATCGCTTCGGTCAGCGCGCCACGGGCCGCTTTGGCTGATGGCTTGTCAACCGCGCTTTGCTTGGTGCCTTCAGCTGACGCCGCACGTCTGGTCGGCCAGTTCCCGGCGGCTCGGATTGAATATCTGACCTGATCCCTTTTTTGTTGAATACAAAACGGCCCGCGCACCAACCGGTGCGCGGGCCGTTTGATTCAGCATCGGTCAGACAGGCCTCACAACAGGGCGCGGACCTTTTCCAAAGTCGCAACACTCACCGCAACACCTTCGCTCGCCGCCTTTGCGCGGGCCTTGGCACGGCCATCTCCGGGCAGGCGCGCGCCATCCTGATCGCGGATCGATGAGACCAATGAGGTGATACGTTCGGCAAAGCTGCCCGCGGATGTGGCAACGGGATCAATAGCAATGAAAAACTGACCGGTCTTGGGCGGACCACCTACGGGACCGGAAAAGGGGCTGGCTTCGGTCCCCAACGAGGCCCCCGTCATAGCGGCGGCCATCATTTCAACCATCAGCGCGATGCCGACCCCTTTGTAGCCGCCCGAGGGCACCATCGAGCCCTTGAGGCCCGCGTCCGGATCAGTGGTGGGGTTGCCATCAACATCCAGAACCCAACCTTCGGGAACGGCTTTGCCCTCGCGGGAATGTTTCATTACTTCGCTTTTGGCGATGGTACTGGCGGATTGGTCAATCAGCACAAGTGCCTCGCCATTGGCTCCAGGTGCGGCAATGGAGATCGGATTGGTACCCAGCACCGGCTTTGCCCCGCCCGAAGGCGCGATGGAGGCGGGCGCATTGGTGAACCCAAAGCCCAGCAATCCTGCCTGTGCCAGACGCTGGGTATGCACGCCCAAAACGCCGCAATTATAGGAGTTCTTCACTGCCAGAACCGCAACGCCTTGTTCGCGGGCCAGTGGGATCAGCGCCTCGAAGCCGTTGTCGATGGCAGCATGGGCAAAACCGGTTGCGGCATCTACTGCGACCACAGCGGGGCGCGGCTGGCTCAGCACGGGCACAGCTTTTCCGTCCACCTTGCCGCAGTCCACATGGCCTGCGTAGATCGGCACATAGGCCAACCCGTGCGAGGCAACGCCATCGGCCTCGGTCATGGCCGTGGCCACAGCCAGCGGACGGGCGTTTTCAGGCGAGGTTCCTGCCGCAACAAGGGCGTCATAGGCCAGTGTTTCGATGTCAGTCAGGCTCAGGGTTTCAGTGGCACTCATCTGGAGGTTTCCTCTTCTTGCAGTTTTGGAACGCAGGACACGTCAGTCATTGTCGCTAAGGCCGGCGCCAGCCCCCAACAGCCGCGAACTTTCGGTGGCAGGGGCATAGGTGCGATGGGCAAAGCCTGCGAGTTTTTCCCAGGCGTCAGGATCAACATCAGCCCGCATGACCGGCTCGCTCTGACCCGTCATCTCAGCCGGGGCCGCGCAGCTTAGCTGTGGGGCATGAGGCGCCAGAATGGCCGTTCGCGCGCCCTGCACACAGAGACGCTGCCCATCGGTGGTGAGCCTGGCGCCTTCCCAAGAGACCGAGACCGGCACTCCGAGACGCAGCGCCGCACCGCCGGCAAAAGGCACCACCAACAACGGGAAAGAGACATTTTCCATCTCGATCACCTGACCGGCTTCCATGTGGGTTGCGCAGTCGCTCATGGCAGCACCGGCGATCAGCGGGCTCATACGACCTGCGGGGGCCGACCAATGATCGGCAAGGGTCGTCGGCGAGAAATCCACCGCAGGAAGGCGATCATTCAGCACCAGCAGCCCGGCCAGCATTTCCGTGCCCGGGAAGCTGAAAGCAGACAGCCAGCGCGTGCCCTTGGCTGCCTCTTCCGCAAGGCCCCAGGGCAGGCCTGCGCCGCGTGCTGCGCGTTTGCTCATGGCTTCAATTTCGTTCAGCGAATGGGTCATTGCGTCAGCTCTCCTTGGCATCGGGGTAGACCCAGAAATCACCGTCACGCGTCGACAGCTCTTCGGGATAGGGTGCGTTGCCATACATGCAGATCCGAACCCAGCGGTCCGACCGCGGATCAAAATGCATCGCCCCAAAAAAGGCCAGCTTGCAGCGCAACATATCAATCGGCAGCACGTCCTCGGAAATGGTGTTGTCGCGGATTTCGGCATAGGGCGCGCGGTTGGCGATTTGGGCGCGGCGTACCGAATGGCGGTGCTCTGGATGGCGCAGCAGGAATTCCGCCACGGGGGTCTTGTCCGGCCAATGAGCCAAGGCGGCAAACAGCTGTGTCGCATCGCGTCCAGGTGCCAGAGGCTGTTCATATTCCTCGATCGGTTCCTCAAAGCGCTGACCCAGACGGGGTTCCAACTTTTCTTCGGACACATACCAGGCGCGGGCTTTGTTGGCGGGCAGCGACCAGTCGGTTTCCAGCGCCCAGCCGTAGACATCGCACAGCACCTCGCGCAGACGACCCACAGTCATGGCACCGGCGATGCGAAAAGTGGCGGTATTTTCGGCCGACATTTCATCCGCAAGGTCATCCACCAGATCGCCCTAGGGTTCGAGCAGTAGCGAGACCAGCCATTCCTGGCCTTCCAGTGTCAATTCCTCGGCACCCCAACGATACAGGCTGTCCCAGGGCTGTTGGTCTGCCAGCCCGTCGGCCGCGATCTTGGCTGCTATCAGATCAATATCCGTCTGCAGGGCCGCGAGTTTTTCGATCTGAACCGGATGCTGCGAGCACCAGTTGCCCACAGATTGCCTGTTGCGGTCGAAAATATCCTGAAAGACGGCGCGCTCGGTCGCGCTGGCCTGCAAAACGCCACGCACCCGCTGCAGCGCGGTTTCGCGGGCTGCCACCCAATTGCTGAACAAGACCGGATGGTTCAGCAAAAATGGCGCCATCCCGAGGCCCGTAGAATTGCCAATGCCCATACTGCGGGCGATCTCAGCGTCCAAACTCGCCGCGCGGGTCCCGCTCTGGGTGGCGCGCTGGTCGGCCATGTACTGAACCAGATCCCGCACAAAGGCCCGGGTCAGAAACACTGACAGCATCTCAACCTGGAAGGGCGAAGAGAATTCAGAGCGGCCTGCAATCATCTCGCGATCCGCCGCTCCCAGCTTACCGGATCCGTAGACCGCAGTTGTGCGCATCAGATAGCCCACGGCCTTGATCTGATCCGCGTCCGGCTGCTGGCCTGCGGCAAGACAGGACACCACATGTTCCCACAAGCGCACCGAGCGGTTGGCCCGCGAGACAGACAGTTCAGAACCGCTGACACGGCCCGCCTCCTGCAGTGGGATATTCTGCGACAGGCGCGCGATATCATCAGAGGTCGGAATGCCGTCAAACAGCGTAAAGGTGCAGTCCCAGGCCTCAGCGATCACCCGGTCAGAGCGTTTTTCGGGCGGCAGATCATGGGCGAAAGCCACCAGCGAGTAGCTGCGGTCTGGCCCATGGGCGCTATAGACCGCATAACCGACACCCTTGGCATCGATTTCAAATTCGGGGCGGTCGAACCGCCAGTTTTCGCGCTTCATCCGTCGGGTCAGCACCCGCATGAAGGACAGACGCGACTGATGAAAGGACCCCAGACGGGCAAGGCGCATCACTTCTGCCGGATCCCGCAGGTCTGGTTTGGACGGGGTGGTCTGAACTGCACTCATCCTGAGCTCCTTTTGTCAGTTGTGACCGGGCCCCCTAGGGTGCCCGGTCTTTTGGTGGGGTTCAGCCTTCTTTGCCTTTCGCCAGGGTGATGCGCAGGGCATCCCAAAGCGAGGGCAGCAGGATCAGCGAAACAGGTACTGCGGTCACCACGATGAAGCTTTGCAGCTTGGAGACACCACCAGAGCCGACCGAGATCAGGATCACGGCCATGACGCCCATTGCGATACCCCAGAAAACACGAACGGCTGTCGGTGGGTTGTCACCGTCGCTCATAGTAGCCGAAATCACGTAGCTCATCGAATCCCCAGTGGTGGCCACAAAGATGGTGGTCAGGATCAGGAACAGGATGGAGATGATAAAGCCCATAGGCAGGTTGTTGGTGATCGCCAGCAAGGCTGCGGGCAGGTTGAAGCCTTCAAAGGCAGCCGAGATGGTGCCGGGTTCGGCCAGTTCCATGGCAATGCCGGTGCCACCGATGATGGTGAACCAGAAGTTGGTCACGATGGGGGCAATAACCGACAGCATGATGATGATAGAGCGGATCGAACGGCCGCGGGACACGCGGGCAATGAACATCGCCATCAGCGGACCGTACCCCATGAACCAACCCCAGAAGAACACGGTCCACCAGCTCAGCCAACCTGGCTCCCCAAACACGCCTGCATCACCACGGAACAGCGCCATTTGGAAGAAGTTGCCCAGATAGGTGGCGAAACCCGAGAAGAAGGAACTGAAGATAAAGCCGGTTGGGCCAGCAAGCAGCACAAACAGCAGCAGCGCTGCGGCCAGGATCACGTTGATCTTGGAGAGAAGCTGGATGCCCTTGGACAGGCCAGTCATTGCCGAAATCGTATAGATCGCCGCCAGACCAGCAATCACCAGCAACTGAGTGACAAAGACGTCGGGAATGCCAAACAGATCATTGAGACCGTAGCTCATCTGCAACCCGAGGAAACCAATCGGGCCCACAGTGCCGGCAACAACGGCGATGATCGAAGAGGCATCAGCGATCAGGCCGATAGGACCATTGATCGCCTTGTCGCCAAACACGGGGTACAGCAGAGTACGCGGTGCCAGTGGCAAGCCTTTTTCATAATGGTAATGCATCAGCATCACGGTGCTGAGCGAGCCAAGGATGGCCCAGGCCAAGAAACCCCAGTGCATAAAGCTTTGGGCAATCGCCGGGTTCACAGCGGCCTCAGTGCCGCCTTCGGCACCATAGAGCGGCGGCGAATAGAGAAAATGGGCAATCGGCTCACCTGCGGCCCAGAACACACCACCCCCGGCTAGCAGGGTACACATGATCATCGATCCCCACTGGAACACGGTGAATTCAGGAGCGGCCAGCCCCCCCATGATGGCGCGGCCACCGGGCAGAACACACAGCACTAGGCCAATCAGGAAAGTGGCCAGCAGCAGCACCTGCCAGTAGAGGCCAAAATAGGTGGCTGCAAAATTGAAACCCCAGTCCACCAGGGCTGAAAGCCCATCCAGATTGACGAGTGCAGCAATGCAGAACAGGGCAATAAAGCCGCCTGAGATCAAAAAGACCGGTTTGTTGACCGAGCCCTCCTGCCCCTTGGTATCATTCGTTGTATCAGACATAGTTTTCCCCTCCCCGGGAAACGGGTCGCGCGTTCCCGTCACTCACGTTTGCAGCTGGAAGTCAGTGCTATCCGTTTGCTGCGTCAAAATTTTCTTGGAAGAACCGGTACCAGTTGCCACCCATGATCCCGGCGACATCTGCATCGCTCAGACCGGTAGCTCTGAGTCCGGTCTCAATGTTGCCAAAGTCACGGTTGTCATGGAACCAAGTTGGCATCGGCGGGAAACCGGGGGCAGCAGCAGAGCCTTCGCCGTAGTCGATTTCCTTGCTCCAGCGGCCCACCCGCATCCATTCAACAATGCTGTCAGGTTGGTCCTGACACAGATCGGTTCCGATCCCGAGGTGCGCGGCGCCGTATTTTTCAGCCGCCCGCGCGATCATCTCGCAAAAGCTTTCCAACGTGCAGTCGGATTTGCCCTTCAGATGATGCGGATAGACCGAAAACCCCAGCATCCCACCATTCTGCGTAACGGCCCGGATAACATCATCCTTTTTGTTGCGCAGGGCCGGCGACCACTCATGTGGATTGGCATGGGTGATGGCGATGGGGCGCTCTGAAATCTCGGCTGCCTCAATGGTGGAGCGATCACCGGAATGGCTCATATCCACTACCAGACCAACCCGGTTCATCTCTTTGATGACCTGACGACCCATGCGGGTGATG
This sequence comes from Phaeobacter sp. CECT 5382, assembly GCF_001457775.1. Classification (GTDB taxonomy): domain Bacteria; phylum Pseudomonadota; class Alphaproteobacteria; order Rhodobacterales; family Rhodobacteraceae; genus Pseudophaeobacter. The sequence goes on along the minus strand of NZ_CYSG01000012.1, from coordinate 16,179 downwards.
CCGCCGTCTTCGGCCTCGTAACAGCCGGTCGCCAGCAGCGACTGGTTGTTATAGGTCAGCTGCATGAACCGTGCGCCCAATGTGTGCAGGATTTCAACCAGCCCGATGTCGTCTTCCATCGGGCTGGGGTTTTGAAAACCAAAGAACACGGCGGTGCGCCCAGTTTCGCGGGCCTTATCGATGTCAGAGGCCCATTGCCCCTTCATGATCAGATCCGGGTATTGTTCGAACCAGCGATTCCACTGTTCAAAGTTCAGAACCGTTTCACGAAAGTTCTCGTGATAGGCGATGGTGACGTGGATCGCATCCACGCCCCCCGCCCGCAGCTGGCGGAAGATCTTTTCCGACCAGTTGGCATATTGCAGCCCGTCAATTCTGAAATTTGGCTGCATCAAACCGGCTTTCCGGCGCTGATATAGGCGGTTTTGACCGTGGTGTAGAATTCAGCCGCGTTCTTGCCCTGCTCGCGCGGGCCATAGGAGCTGTCGCCACGGCCGCCAAAGGGCACGTGATAATCGGTGCCAGCGGTCGGCAGGTTGACGGTGACAACACCGGTGCGCGCGTTGCGGCGGAAATGGGTGGCGCGGGCCAGGCTTTGGGTGACAATGCCCGAAGTCAGACCAAAGTTGGTGTCATTGACCACGCTCAGCGCTTCCTCGTAGCTGCCAACCTTGATCACCGAGGTGAGCGGCGCAAACATCTCTTCGCGGTTGATGCGCATATCGTTGGTCGTGTTCAGGAACACACCAGGCGACATGTAGAAACCCTCGGTCGGCATCTCCAGGCGCTGTCCTCCGCAGGCCAGCTCAGCCCCTTCAGATTTGCCAAGATCCACATAGGCCAGGTTCTCGCTGAGCTGCTGCTCGCTCACGACGGGGCCCATCTGCACGCCTGCTTTCAACGCGTGCCCAACCTTCATCGCCTGGGTGCCTGCCACCAGTTTTTCCACAAAGGCGTCATGTACGGAGGCATGCACAACAAGACGGGAGCTGGCGGTACATTTCTGACCGGTGCCACCAAAGGCGCCGCCCAGGGCCAGGGTCACAGCCAGATCAAGATCGGCATCATTCATCACGGCCAGCGCATTTTTCGATCCCATCTCCATCTGCACCTTGGTCAGGTTCTGGATAGCGGCGGATGCAATACCTTTGCCAACAGGAACCGATCCGGTGAAGGAGATCGCGTCGATCTTGGGGCTTTCCACCAAACGCTGACCGACGCTGCGGCCGGCACCCATCACAAGGCTGAACAGCCCCTTGGGGATGTCCTGACGTTCGATAATTTCCGCCAGCGCCACAGCAGAGGCAGGCGTCACATTGGCGGGTTTCCAGACCACAGCGTTGCCATAGCACAGGGCCGGCGCGATCTTCCAAGACGCAGTCGCTGTGGGAAAGTTCCAAGGGCTGATGATAGCAACAGTGCCGATAGGTTCACGGCGTACATCGATTTCGACGCCGTCACGGACGGAATCCGCATTTTCCCCCAGCTGACGCAGACATTCAGCAGCATAGTAGGTGAAAAACTGACCGGCGCGGTAAACTTCGCCTTTGCCTTCGGCCAGCGGTTTGCCCTCTTCGCGCGACAGCAATGTACCCAGCTCTTCGGCGCGGGTCATCATCTCGTTGCCAATAGCGTTCAAGACGGCCTGCTTGCGCTCCAGCCCATAGGCGGCCCATTCAGCCTGGGCGACGCGGGCCTGATCCAGGGTTGCTTCCAGCTGATCCGAAGACGCCTGCGCAAAGATCCCGACCAGATCCGACAGATCAGACGGGTTGCGGTTCTCGATCTCGCTTTCGCCAGCCAGCCATTCGCCGGCAATCAGGTTTTTTTGAAGTTCGCTCATGAGAAGGGTCCCCGTATCAGTCAGCGTATCAGTCAGCATGCAATTGCGTTCGATGCTTATGGACTCTGGAAACGGATTCATTCAAACTAAAATAAGTTAAGTTAATTTCAGGAAAATTGAAGTGTCGATCAAAATCGAAATGCTCCGCTGCTTTGCCACTGTGGCGCGTCGCGGCAAGCTCAGCGAAGCGGCTGATCAGTTGGGGCGCACACCCTCGGCCGTTTCGATGATGCTCAAGCAGCTGGAAAACCACCTGGGCGAACCGCTGTTTGAGACCGACCGCAAGAACAAGCTGAGCGCGCTGGGAGAGTTTGTGTTAGAACAAGCTGAGCATGAGCTGCGCCAGTTTGACAGCACAGTTCAGGCAATCGAAGGCTTTGCCTCGGCCCGGCAAGGGCACGTGCGCATCGCTGCGGTTCCTTCGGTGGCCGGCAGCATCCTGCCACAGGCAATTCTGAGCTACACCAAAGACTTCCCCGACGTGAAGATCGAACTGCGGGACATGGATTCCGCTTCAGTTCTGCGCGAACTGGCGCGCGAACGAGTCGACATCGGACTGGCGACTGTGGGACAATATGGTGCTAATCTCTATCGTCAGAACCTGATCTCGGATGCTTTTGGTCTGGTCTGCCCCAAGGCCCATCCGCTGGCCTTGGCGCAGGCCCGATCAGGGGTACCGCTGAGCTGGCAAGACATCACGCCACACCGGTTCATTGCCAATGAGCTTTCAGCACAGATCTCAGCCCCTCAGTCACAGGAGCTACACGAAGCTTCGCTGCTGAAAATTCACAACATGACCTCGATCCTGGCCATGGTCCGCGCTGGTCTTGGCGTGACATTGCTTCCGGAAATGACGGCTGATCTGGCCGAATCATCCGGGTTGGCCTTTTGCCCTCTGGCCGATATCACCGCGCGGCGGCAAATTCACCTGCTGCGCAAATCCGACACGCCTGCCTCACCGGCAGCGCGTGAACTTGAGCGCAAAATCATTCCCACCGTCGCAGATCTGACCCCGCCGATCCCCGCTCCCATTTCGCATCAAATGCAGGTGCTTTAGATGTCCCGGTCGAAATCCAGCCCCTCCCCGTCCCTCTCTCCCTGCAGCTCAGGGCCCTCTACGATCCCACAGTCGGCCACCCAACCGATCACCCTTGGTTTCCTGATCTTTCCCGGCTTCCCAATGGCCTGTCTCACCTCGGCAATCGAACCGCTGCGGGCCGCCAATGAAATCGCCGGAGAAGAGGCCTTTCGCTGGAAAATTTTGGCCGAAGATGATGCGCCTATTGCCTCTTCTGCCGGTGTCTGCTTTGCCCCGGACCTGCGCCTGGCAGAGGCCACTGGACCCGAAACAGCGCTGGATCATGTCTTCTTTGTCGCAAGTCCCGACGGGTGCTTTGAGGACCCGATCAAGGCCAACGCCGCTCTGCAGCGCCACCTGCGTGCCGGGGGCCGCATTGGAGCTTTCAGTGGTGGTATTTTCCCGCTGGCGCGCAGTGGTTTGATGGCTGGCCAGCCAATGTCGGTCCATTGGTGTTACGAGGCCGCTTTTCAGGCTGAATTCCCCGAAATCGACATCCTGCAGACTGTACTGAGCGATCAGGGCGCCTGTCAGACGGCCTCGGGTGCGGCGGCGGTGTTTGATCTGATGCTCAACCATATCGAGGCCCGTCTGGGTCCGGCCATCACCACAGAAACCGCCTGCTGGTTTCAGCACCCCTTTGTGCGCGGTGCCTCGGTACGTCAGAAATTGCCTGCTCTGGGCAATGCCGCCAGCCACGACATGCTCCCCCCCAAAGTAGCGCAGGCAATCGAGGTCTTTGCCCGCCACATCGAAGAGCCAATCCAGATCAGCGCGGTCGCTGAAGAAATCCATATGTCATCGCGCAGTCTTGAACGCAGTTTCAAACGTGCCACTGGCCAAAGCCCACTGAAGTACTATCGGCAAATGCGCATGAAGGAGGCACGGCAGCTGGTGCTCTATGGGCGCGACAGCATCACCAGCATTGCCTATACGGTTGGCTATAGCTCACCTGCCGCCTTTCAGCGCCACTACCGCGAAATCTATGGCATCAGCCCGCAAAAGGAACGCCAGGCCAAGACATCGCTAAAAATCACCGACGACAGCGTACTGCCGTCGATGTAGGATTTTTGCAGCGCCTCAAAGTGCTGATTTTGCCGCGCCAACCAGCGCATGATGCAGCGAGGCTGCCGAAGACCGCGGCCCCAGCACAGCCACCGCTTCCGCCGGTTTCAGGCACCAGACAAAACAGCCCAGATGCTCCAACCGAACCCGACGGGCATCACCGCTTGCCAGACTGGCCAGATCAACATTGCACAGCCGTTCCAGGACCGCTGTCAGCCCCGGACCAGACAGATCAAACCGGCACCAGCCGTCTGTTTGTTCACTGATAGAGCCAGCATCACCGACGGCCTGTTTCAAGGCCACCGCCAGATCCTCATGGCTGTCATGTGGGGCCGAGATCATCCACTGAACCGGTCCCATCCAAAAACAAGAAAAGGGATCAGATAAATGCCCCTGCCCCGGTTCCGGCAGATCAAAGCCGAGATAGGCTTTTGCCTGCTCAGCACACTGCACGTCGCGCCCCAGTCTTATCGAAAGGCTGGCGAGGGCAAAATCGGGGCGTTCTGAGATCTCCAACCCGTCAAACTGATCGATCTGGGGTGTGTCCGCACCAAGGGCGGTCATGGGTTTGAGATTATGCACGAAGACGTTCCCCTTCCGGATCGATGAAATGTGCCGAGACCACTTCGACCTCAACAGTCTGGCCTTCCAGCGGGTTTGCCGCGCGCAGCACCTCGCCAAGGCGATTGGCCCCATCCTTGAGGAAACCAATGCCAATCGAGCAGCCCAAGTTGGGTGAGAAACAGGCCGAGGTGACATAGCCCTGATCGGTGGTTGCACTGATCTCGCCGCTGGCGTTCATCAGATGTGCACCCGCTGTCACGGGATCATGAGCCTTGATCGGCTTAAAGCCAACCAGGCGCAGACCACTCTCATCGCTCAGCCCCGAACGTTCGCTCAGGGTGTTGCCGATGCAGTCTTTCTTTTTGCTGACCATCCGGCCAAGGCCAAGGTTAAGTGCTGTGGTCGTGCCGTTCAGCTCATTGCCGGCAGCATGGCCTTTTTCAATCCGCATCACGCCCAAGGCTTCGGTGCCATAGGGTGTCACATCGAACTCTTCTCCGGCCTCCATCAAGGCGCGTACCAGACCATCTCCATAGCGGGTTGGCACCGCGATTTCATAGGCCAGCTCACCCGAGAACGAGATCCGGAACAGGCGCGCCCGCAGCCCCCCACAAACGGTGATCTCACCGCAGGCCATGAAGGGGAAGCCCGCGTTGGAGATGTCCACATCGGCATCAACGATTTTTTCCAACAGCCTGCGGGCATTGGGACCGGCCACGGCATATTGCGCCCAGGCCTCGGTGGTGGAGATCAGCTGCACATCGAGATCAGGCCAGAGACACTGACGCGCAAATTCCATATTGCGATAGGCCAGCACCGCATTGGCGGTGGTGGTGGTGACGACGAAATGATCTTCGGCCAGACGCGCGGCGGTGCCATCGTCATAGGCAATGCCATCTTCGCGCAGCATCAGACCATAGCGCACCTTGCCCACCGGCAATTTGGCAAAGGCATTGGCATAGACCTTGTTGAGGAAGGTGGCAGCGTCTTTGCCCTGCACGTCGATCTTGCCCAGGGTGGTCACGTCGCAGACACCAACCGATTTGCGCGTCTGCAAGACTTCACGATCCACCGACTGACGCCAATGGGTCTCGCCCTGTCTGGGGAACCACTGCGCCCGCAGCCAGTCGCCCACCTCGGTGAAAACCGCGCCCTTCTCTTCGGCCCAGGTATGTGAGGGCGTCTTGCGGGTCGGGTGGAAGTGCTTGCCCGTGGCGCGTCCCGCCATGGTGCCCATGGGCACGGGCGTGTAGGGCGGGCGGAAAATGGTGGTGCCGGTTTCAGGGATGGTTTTGCCAGTGAGTTCAGCCATCACAGCCAACCCCAGCATGTTTGAGGTCTTGCCCTGATCCGTGGCCATGCCAAGCGTGGTATAGCGCTTCAGGTGCTCAACAGAGACAAAGTTCTCCTGATGCGCCAACCTCACATCCTTGACGGTCACATCGTTCTGCTGATCGACCCAGGCACGGGATTTGCCGCCCTGAACATGCCAGAAAGGTTTCAAAGCAATCGGCGCATCTTCCGCCTGCGGCAGCTCAGCGGGTTTAGCTGCAATGCCCAGCGCGTTCAGAGCAGCGACTGCCCCCATAGCGCCGCCCGCCAGGGCCTGCGCGGTTGAGAGCTGACCATTGGCGGCGCCTGCAACCGACATGCCACTTGGCAGATCGGGTCCGGGCACAAAACCCGCGAGGTCGGCATTCCACTGCGGTCGCCCACGCTGGTGACAGGTCAGATGCAGATTTGGGTTCCAACCGCCAGACACAGCCAGGGCACCGCAGTTGATCTTGCGGGTCTGCCCATTGGCGAGACGCACGGTGACAGACGTGAGTCCCAGACGGCCTTCGGTGCCAATCACCTCTGCCCCGGCCAGCAGCTCAGCCCCCACAACTGCAGACGCATCCGCGCGTACATCAATGACGGCAGGTACTTTGACGCCCTTGGCGATCAGATCCGCAGCCGTACGGTGGCCATCGTCGTTATTGGTAAAGATGGCGATCTCCTGCGCCGGAGCTGCAGCCCAGCGGTTCACATAAGACCGCACAGCCGAGGCCAGCATCACACCGGGGCGATCATTGTCGGCAAAGGCAATCGGGCGCTCCATTGCACCCGCGCAGAGCATCGCCTTCCGCGAATAGATCCGCCAGAGGATCTGACGCGGCTTGTCGGCAATGGTTTGCGGTAGGTGATCCTGCACGCGTTCGACTGCACCATAGATACCATGATCAAAAGCACCAATGACAGTGGTGCGGGTCATCAGACGCACGTTGTCGAGGCTGGCCAGTTCCGCATGGGCCTCAGCCGCCCAGTCAGAACCGGATGCATCGCCCAGCGTCAGGGTCTCAGCATTGAGACGTCCGCCCATGCGGAAGTCCTCATCTGCGAGGATCACCCGCGCGCCAGAACGACCGGCGGTCAATGCAGCGGCCAGACCAGAAGGCCCGGCACCGATGATCAGCAGATCACAATGCAGAAAACCCTTGTCATAGAGATCCGGGTCTTCCTCAAAAGAGATAGAGCCCAGGCCGGCGGCTTTGCGAATGATTGGCTCATAGACCTTTTCCCAGAACGGTTTTGGCCACATGAAGGTCTTGTAGTAGAACCCTGCGGTCAGGAAATTGCTGAAACGGTCATTTACCGCCATGGCGTCAAAACGCAGCGAGGGCCAGGCGTTCTGAGCATTGGCCTCAAGCCCCTCAAACAGCTCGGCCACGGTGGCACGGGTGTTGGGCTCTTGCCGATTGCCCTGGCGCAGCTCGACCAGCGCATTGGGCTCTTCTGAGCCAGCGGTCAGCACGCCGCGGGGGCGGTGATATTTGAAAGACCGGCCCATCAGGCGCTCGCCGTTGGCAAGCAAAGCCGAGGCCAGCGTGTCGCCCTCGAACCCTTTGAAGCTGCGACCGTCAAAGCGGAAGTTCAGTTCTTTGTTGCGGTTGATCTGGCCGCCAGTCAGTCGGTTGATCTGGTTCATTTGCTGCGCCCTCGCGCTCGGGCCACATCGCGGGCCAGTTCTACCTTGGTGATTTCATGGGTCAGAGTATTGCGGGTCACCACCAGCCAAGAGCGATCCCCAGTCTCGTGAAACCACAACTCGCGGTGCTCACCTGCCGGGTTTTCGCGCAGGTAGAGATAGTCGTGAAACGTCTCTTGCGCGTCCTCGGCCTGCCAGTCGGGGCGGTCGATCAGGCTGGCGTCGCCCAGATAGGTGAATTCCTGTGCGTCACGCAGACCCAACAGGGGATGGTCGATCATCATCGCTCAAAATCCTTCTTTCTGGGTCAATGCAGATTGGGTTGGGCGCCCTGGCCCTTTTCATCAATCATGTGACCGGTACGGAACCGATCCAAACGATAGGCACGGGCCACCTCATGCGGGGTATCCGTCGCCATCAGATGGGCAAAACACAGACCCGAGGCAGGCGTCGCCTTGAAGCCGCCGTAGCACCAGCCCCCGTTGAAATAGAGGCCATCGATAGGGGTGCGGTCGATGAAGGGAGACCCATCCATCGACATATCCATGATGCCGCCCCAGCTGCGCAGCAGGCGCACCCGGCCCAGCGCCGGGATCAGAGAGATACCGCTTTCCAGCACGTCCTCGACCACTGGCAGATTGCCGCGCTGTGCGTAGGTGTTGTACATGTCGATATCGCCGCCAAAGACCAGCCCGCCCTTGTCCGACTGGCTGCAATAGAAATGGCCCGCGCCATAGGTGATGACACCAGGGATAACCGGCTTCAGCCCTTCGGAGACAAAGGCCTGCAATACGTGGCTTTCCAGTGGCAGGCGCAGACCCGCCTTTTCCATCACCCGGCTGGAAGAGCCCGCCACGGCAACGCCCACCTTGCCCGCGCCGATGAAGCCGCGTGTGGTTTGCACGCCGAGGCATCTGCCACTCTCGATCCTGAAGCCGGTGACTTCGCAATTCTGGATGATGTCGACGCCACGCCGATCCGCACCCCGAGCATAGCCCCAGGCCACCGCATCGTGGCGCACGGTGCCGCCACGCCGATGCAGCAAACCGCCCTTGATCGGGAAGCGGGCGTTTTCAAAATTGAGAAAGGGATAAAGCGCGCGCACGCCCTCGGTATCCAGCAACTCGGCATCATCGCCCGCCAGGAGCATCGCATTGCCCCGCCTGCGCGCCGCATCACGCTGCGCATCCGTGTGCACCAGATTCAGAATACCGCGCTGTGAGACCATGGCATTGTAGTTCAGATCCTGTTCCAGATCCTCCCACATACGCAGGCTGAGATTGTAAAAGGACTGGTTGCCATCCAGCAGGTAGTTGGAACGGACGATGGTGGTGTTACGCCCAACGTTGCCGCCGCCGATCCATCCTTTTTCCAGCACCGCCACCTTTGCGGTCTGATAGCGGCTGGCCAGATAATAGGCTGTCGCCAACCCGTGGCCACCACCACCCACGATGACAATATCATACTGCCCCTTGGGTTCAGGATCACGCCATGCGGGTTTCCACCCTTTGTGCCCGCTCAAGGCTTCCTTGATGATTCTCAGTCCGGAATAGGCCATTTTACCCTCACTAATCGCGCGATCAGTTGACCTGTTTTCCCACGACTAGACCGCGTCACTTTTGGACAAAATCGACTCCAAAACCGACAGCCCGGCATCACAGCCCCCGTCATGCCGCGCAGTGTTATAGAACTCTCCGCAGGTGCAGAATTGTGCAAAAGGCGCACAACATTCCGTAAGAAGCCTGTCGACTGGGTAAAAAATAGTCATTCCTTCCAGATAGCTACGAAATTTGGGAAACCTTCCTTGCCTCAGCTCGCAGAAATTTTTACCCTTTGGACAAGATCCGCCAAGGATCGGCATTTCAAATCGGGGGAATTTCATGACCAAATCCGTCTTGGGCGCGCTGTCACGCCGTCATTTTCTGACCACCAGCGCCGCTGCCGCTTTGACTGCTGGCCTCGGCCTCTCCCCAGCCAAATTGCTGGCTGCGGAGCCGATCAAAGTCGCCGGCATCTATACTGTTCCGGTCGAACAGCAATGGGTCAGCCGCATCCATGTCGCCGCCCTAGCCGCGCAGGACCGGGGCGACATTGCCTATACCTATTCCGAGAACACTTCGAACTCCGACTATTCCCGCGTGATGCGCGAATATGCCGAAAGCGGCTACACCATGATCATCGGTGAGATTTTTGGCGTCGAGGCCGAAGCCCGCGAAGTCATGGCCGACTATCCGGACGTGGCCTTCCTGATGGGCTCCTCCTTCAAGGAAGACGCGGCCGTTCCAAACCTGTCGGTCTTTGACAACTATATCCAGGACGCCTCTTACCTGTCGGGCATCATTGCAGGTGCGATGTCAAAATCCGGCAATGTCGGCATGGTTGGCGGCTTCCCGATCCCCGAGGTTAACCGCCTGATGCATGCCTTCATGGCCGGCGCGCGCGAAATGAACCCGGATATGAAATTCCAGGTCTCCTTCATCGGCTCCTGGTTTGATCCGCCCAAGGCCAAGGAAACCGCTTTTGCCATGACCGAAAATGGCGCTGATGTGCTCTATGCTGAACGCTTTGGTGTGTCGGACGCCGCCAAGGAAAAGGGGCTGCTGGCCATTGGCAATGTCATCGACACCCAGTCGGACTATCCGGACACGGTTGTCGCTTCGGCGATCTGGCATTTTGAGCCCACACTGGATGCGGCCATTGCCGCCGTACAGGCCGGGACTTTCACCGCCAAGGATTATGGCACCTATTCCTTTATGGCCCAGGGCGGCTGCTCGCTGGCCCCCTATGGCACCTTCAAAGACAAGATCCCGCAGGCCGCCCTTGATCTGGTGGCACAACGGACAGCGGCGATCAAAGATGGCTCCTTCACGGTGGCCATTGACGACAGCGAGCCCAAATCCTCCTGATCTGGGTCTGATCACATGAGCACAACTCAAAAGGCGCAGGTTGTCCTGCGCCTTCAGGGCGTGACCAAACGCTTTGGCCCAGTCACCGCCAATGAAAACGTCAGCTTCGATCTACACCGTGGTGAAGTCATCGCGCTGCTGGGCGAAAACGGGGCGGGTAAGACCACGCTGATGAATATTCTCTTTGGCCAATACACGGCTGATGCAGGATCGGTTGAGCTGTTCGGTGTTCCTCTGCCGCCCGGCGCGCCTCGGGCTGCGCTGGATGCAGGTGTTGGCATGGTGCATCAGCATTTCACCCTGGCCGACAATCTGGCAGTTTGGGAAAACATTGTGCTTGGGGTTGATCACCTCACCGCGCCCTCGCTGAAACCGCGTGAGGTAAAGGCGCGTATCCGCGATCTGTCACAGCGGTTTCATCTCAAGGTCGACCCGGATGCCCGTGTTGGGCAGCTGACCGTCGGCGAACGCCAACGGGTCGAAATCCTGAAAGCGCTCTATCGCGACGCCAGGATTCTGATCCTGGATGAGCCCACGGCAGTGCTGACCCCACAAGAGGCCGAGGCCCTGTTTGCCACCCTGCGTGAAGCCATAGCCAGCGGGCTTGCGGTGATTTTCATCAGCCACAAACTGCACGAGGTGATGTCGATCTCCCATCGCGTCATAGTGCTGCGTCATGGCAAGCTGGTGGCAGAACGCGCCACTGATACCACCAACCGAGAGGAACTGGCAGCGTTGATGGTCGGGGCCGAGGTCAGCGCCCCTACAATTGCGGCCAGCCCACCCGGCGCACCGCTTCTGTCGCTGCGCGCGGTCAGTACCCCCGATCAGGGCGCCGCACCGGGATTGAAGGCACTGGATCTGGATCTATGCGCCGGACAGATCACCGGGCTTGCAGGTGTGTCTGGCAATGGCCAGGCCGCGCTGTCTGACCTGCTATCCGGGCTGATCCGCCCCGCCAATGGTGAGATGCAGCTTCACGGCACCACACCGCACCGCTGGAGCCCACGCACCGCCATTGCCAATGGCATTGCCCGCATCCCCGAGGATCGCCACAAAACCGGCACCATTGCCGATTTCGACCTGACCGAAAATGCCATTCTGGAAACCTATGCCACCCGGTTCAGCCGTCGCGGCTGGATGAACTGGCCCAAGGCGCGCGCGTTTGCTGAAAGCCTCATTAAAACCTACGATGTGCGCTGTCCGGGGCCCGATATTCGCATTCGCCTGCTGTCTGGCGGCAATATGCAAAAACTGATCCTGGGCCGAGTGTTGGAAGAGGCCCCGGATATCATCTTGGCAAACCAGCCAGTTCGCGGTCTGGACATTGGGGCTGTCAACTATGTCCACAGCATGTTGGCACAGGCCCGTGATCGAGGTGCGGCCGTTCTGCTGATCTCTGAAGATCTGGATGAAATCATGCGATTGTCTGATGTCACGCACGTCATTTCCGAAGGCCGCCTAAGCCCTGCCTTTGCGCGGGGTACGATGCGCCCCGAAGAGCTCGGTAGCTGGATGGCCGGTCATGGTTTTGACAGCCACGGAATTACCCCAGGAGGCCCGGATGCGGCTTGAACCCATTGCATCCCCCAGTGCTGCCCGCCGCATTATGCCGCCTGTGCTGGCAATCCTGGCGACCGTTCTTGTCGCCTCCTTGCTTGCCATGGTCGCCGGGGGCAATCCTTTTGCGGTTCTGGGACTGATCCTCAAGGGCGCCTTTGGGTCGAAATTTGCCCTACTGGAAACCCTCAACAGTGCCACACCGCTGATCTTCACTGGTCTGGCCATCGCCGTCGCGTTTCGCGCCAAGCTGTGGAACATCGGGGCCGAGGCACAGCTCTATGCCGGAGCGGTGCTGACCGTGGTGCTCGGCACCGGCGCACTTGGCCTGCCCGCTTATCTGCTATTGCCGCTGTGCGCTGTGGCCGCCATGCTGGCGGGGGCCATGCTACTGCTGGGGCCTGCCCTGCTGAAAACCCGGTTGGGCGTTGACGAGGTGGTGACAACCCTGTTGTTCAACTTCATCTTTTTGCTGTTTGTGTCCTATCTGCTCGAAGGACCACTGAAAGATCCCATGGGCATGGGCTGGCCCAAATCCGCCCGCCTGTTGCCAGAAGCTCGCCTGCCCCGCATCGTCGAAGGGTTGCGGCTGCACTGGGGGTTTGCCCTGGCGCTGATCGCAGCCCTTGTGATCTGGGTGATCAACACCCGCACCACGCTGGGCTATGAGATGCGCGCGGTCGGCCAGAACGCCCAAGCCGCCGCCTTTGCCGGCATTCCGGTGACCCGCGTCATTCTCAAGACCGCGCTGCTTTCCGGCGGGTTAGCAGGGTTGGCGGGTTTCTCAGAAGTCTCTGGCCTGAAGGGGTCGCTCACCAGCGATCTCAGCCCCGGCTTTGGCTACACGGGGATCGTGGTGGCCATGCTGGCGCTCCTGCACCCGCTGGGCGTGGTACTGGCGGCGCTCTTTGTCGCGGCCATTTTTGTCGGGGCCGACAGTATGAGCCGCGCTGCGGGCGTGCCGAGCTATCTTGCCGACATCATGCTGGCCTCGGCCCTGTTGTTCATGGTGCTGGCGATCCTGCTGACCAAATTCCGCCTGCGGAGGGACTGACATGGATCTTCTCGATATTCTGCTCTCGGCCAGTTTCTGGGCTGCCGCCATCCGCATCGCTTCGCCTTTGATTTTTGCCACCCTTGGAGAGCTGATCTGCGAACGCGCGGGTGTATTGAACCTTGGAATCGAAGGCATCATGGTGGCAGGCGCCTTTGCCGGCTGGATCGCCGTCTGGGCCGGGCTCCCTCTTTGGGGTGGGGTCGCTGTCGCAATGCTGACCGGCATGATGCTGGGGCTGGTGCATTCGATCCTCAGCGTGCCCTTTGGCCTGTCACAGCATGTGGTCGGCATTGGTCTGACGCTGCTGGCAACCTCGCTGACCTTCTATACCTATCGCGTGGTCCTACCCGAGGTGTCATCGCCGCCCAAGATCACCGCCTTTCAACCCTATGAGATCCCGCTGCTGGCGGATCTGCCACTGGTTGGCCCAGCGCTGTTTTCGCAGACACCGCTGACCTATGCTGGCTTTATCCTCGCCGCGCTCACTGCACTGGTTCTGTATCGCACCCCACTGGGATTGGCGGTACGCGCGGCGGGGGAAAACCCGTCGGCAGTGGCAGCACAGGGGCTTTCGGTCACAGCCATTCGCATGGGCGCGGTCATTGTCGGGTCAGGCTTCATGGCTGTTGGTGGGGCTTTCCTGACTCTCTCGGCCTTTGACAGTTTCTTTTTCGACATGGTCAACGGCCGTGGCTGGATCTGCATTGCGCTGGTCGTCTTTGGGGCCTGGCGGCCTGGCAAGGCAGTTCTCGGGGCCATTCTGTTTGCCGCCTTTGACGCGCTGCAGATCCGCCTGCAGCAGACCGGCATCGGTGCCGTGGTGCCCTATCAGGTCTTTCTGATGTTGCCCTATTTCCTGTCCATTCTGGCGCTGGTGGTCATGTCCCGCCGCGCCGAAGTCCCCGCGGCACTGATGGTGCCCTTCAATAAGGGAGAGAGATGATGTTTGATCTGCTGATCAAAGGCGGCACCCTGCCCGATGGCACCCAACGCGATATCGCCATCGCAGGCGACCGGATCGCTGCCATTGCCCCTTCCATCGAGGGGGAAGCCCGCAAGGTCATCGACGCCACCGGCGATCTGGTCTCGCCTCCCTTTGTCGATCCGCATTTCCATCTGGATGCGACGCTGTCTTATGGCCTCCCACGAGTGAATGCCTCGGGCACGCTGCTCGAAGGGATCTCGCTCTGGGGAGAGTTGCGTGATCAGGCCACAGTTGATGAGATGGTCGCGCGCGCCCTCACCTATTGTGACTGGGCTGCCAGCCTGGGCCTGCTGGCGATCCGCAGCCATGTGGACACGACGCCGGATCACCTCAACACTGTCACCGCCATGCTGGAGGTGCGCGAAAAGGTCAAAGACTACATCGACCTGCAGCTGGTCGCCTTTCCGCAGGACGGGCTGTACCGCGCGCCCAATGGCCGCGAGAACCTGCTGCGTGCGCTGGATATGGGGGTCGAGGTAGTCGGCGGTATTCCGCATTTCGAACGCACCATGGCCGATGGGGCCGCCTCGGTCAAAGACCTCTGCGAGATTGCGGCCCAGCGGGGCCTGATGGTGGATATGCATTGCGACGAAAGCGATGACCCCCTGTCGCGCCATATTGAAACCCTCGCCTACGAGGCGCAGCGCCTGGGCTTGCAGGGCCGGGTTGCAGGTAGCCATCTGACCTCGATGCATTCAATGGACAACTACTATGTCTCCAAACTGCTGCCGCTGATTGCCGAGGCTGGAATTTCGGCCATCCCCAACCCACTGATCAATATCGTACTGCAGGGGCGCCATGACAGCTATCCGAAACGGCGCGGCCTGACGCGGGTCAAAGAGATGCAGGCGCTGGGAATCCCGGTCGGCTGGGGGCAAGACTGCGTGCGCGACCCCTGGTACTCCTTGGGAACCGGCGACATGCTGGATGTAGCCTTTATGGGGCTGCACGTGGCGCAGATGACCCACCCGGACGAGATGGCACGCTGTTTCACCATGGTCACCGAGACCAATGCCCAGATCATAGGCTTGCAGGAGTATGGTCTGAAAGTTGGCGCACTGGCCTCTCTGGTCGTGGTCGATGCCACCACCCCAACCGAAGCTGTACGCCTCCGCCCGGCCCGATTGGCGGTTGTCTCAAAAGGCAAAGTAATTGCCAAATCGGCACGCGGAGATGCCGCACTGTCACTGCCTGGACGCCCTGACACCATCCGACGGCGCCACAACGTTTAAATGCCGGAGGATCCAGGCATCTAACTGCTTAGCTACGACTTGCGAGAATGTTGAACGACCAGCGCCTTTGGCATGCGAAGTACGACACAATCGCCCAAGGAGTCTGGAGGCGATCCATCAAAAGCCTTTAAGGCCGCGCCATTACCTTCGCCTTGGTTTCAGCGAGATATCGGCTGCTGACTACATTAGCACACCCCCCCCCTTAAGTTGCATTTCCTACAGGCCCGAACTGCCTTTTTTCAAGCGTGCGACTGTTGCCGTCTCATCTATTTGCTACCCCATGTTTTCAAGTGCCAGGGGCCCAATCCAGGCACTATATTTCGGGCCCCTTCAGAGCCCCGAAACTCCGGCAAAAGAGGGCAAAGCCCGTAACCTGCCAATGCCACACAAACCACTGCAGTGGCCTATCAGGCGGGCCGCACCTTTCATCAAACCTGAGGTTTAGCGGAAGCCAGTTCCTGGCAACAGGCGCGCTCCGCCAAACACAAGGGGACCGCCCCTTTGGCATCGCCTTTACGTAAGATCCCTCAAAGCGTGTATTGCAAAGCCTTTGAAAAATTATAATAGTTCTCAATGGCGGTAAAAAAATTAATCACCTAATGGTAATTATAACGAACCTTCTTTATGAAGATACCAGCCAGTTGACACTGACATAGTTGAGTGATTGAGGTCAATGTGATGAACTCAAAAGGTAAGCTTCCGATCTCGGATCGCTTTTTGCCCATGAATAAAAAGTGGATTTTTGCATCTGCGGCTGTGGCAATTGACGGAGCAATCTTTGACCTGATGACACCTTTTGGTGTTGCCAGCGGTGTCATCTATGTAATTTTTATCCTAACCGCTTTCTGGTGGCGCTCTCCCTATACCCCGCATTTCCCAAGTAACTTGACGTTTTCGCGCCTCCAACGGCCACTAATGTGT